>NZ_JAPVBP010000003.1:0-659165 GCF_026968025.1 Modestobacter sp. VKM Ac-2978
CCCCCCCCCCCCCCCCCCCCCCCCCCCCCCCCCCCCCCCCCCCCCCCCCCCCCCCCCCCCCCCCCCCCCCCCCCCCCGAACACGTCAGACCCGTGCGGCCCTGTCAGTGGCCGGATCCAGCCACTGGGCACCACGGCGACCTGCTGGACCACCGGACCGGCCAGCACGTGCTGGCGCCGGCACCGCGAGTGGGGTGGGTCAGTCGGCCAGGTCGACGACGACCGGGGCGTGGTCGCTGGCGCCCTTGCCCTTGCGCTCCTCGCGGTCGATCCGGGCGCCGGTGACCCGCTGGGCCAGCGCCGGTGAGCCGAGTACGAAGTCGATCCGCATGCCCTCGCGGCGGGGGAAGCGCAGCTGGGTGTAGTCCCAGTAGGTGTAGACGCCCGGCCCCGGGGTGTACGGCCGGACGACGTCGGTGAACCCGGCCTCGACCACACCCCGGAAGGCGGTCCGCTCGGGCTCGGAGACGTGCGTGGAGTGGCTGAACACCGAGATGTCCCAGACGTCGTCGTCCTGCGGGGCGATGTTCCAGTCGCCGACCAGCGCGACCTGCGCCTCGGCGTCCTCGGTGAGCCACCCGCCGGCGTGCACCCGCAGCGCCTCCAGCCACTCGAGCTTGTACTGCAGGTGTGGGTCGGTGAGCGTGCGGCCGTTGGGCACGTACAGGCTCCACACCCGCACGCCGCCGCACGTGGCGCCGAGCGCCCGGGCCTCCTGGGCGGGCTCGACGCCCTCCTTCGACGACCACGAGGGCATCCCCGGGAAGCCGACCTCGACGTCGCTGAGCCCGACCCGGGACAGCAGGGCGACGCCGTTCCACTGCGAGTGGCCGACGTGCGCGACGTCGTAGCCCAGCGCCCGGAACCGGTCCTCCGGGAACTGCTCGTCCTTGCACTTGGTCTCCTGCAGCGCCAGGACGTCGACGTCACTGCGCTGCAGCCAGGCCTCCACCCGGTCGACTCGGCTGCGGATGGAGTTGACGTTCCAGGTGGCCAGGCGCACGGACGCCGAGCCTAGGCGAGCGTGCTCCTCCCTCAGGCCTGGGGCAGGGGGGTGAGCGCGGTGTCCTGGCGGGCCTGCATGCGGGTGCGCATCCGGTCCCGGCTCTCCACGAACTTGGTGGCCTGGGCGTCCAGTCCGGCCAGGAACTGGGCCAGCTCCTCGCGGGCCTGCTCGCCCTCGGGGCCCAGGTTGGTGCGCTCGAACACCTTCCACGCACGGAGCACGGGCTGGATGACCTCGTCGTGGTGCAGTCGCAGGTCGTAGATGCCGGCCTTGGCGATGAGCACGGAGTTCTTCCGGAAGCCGGCCATCGTGGCGCCGGGCATCTCGAAGCGCATGACCTCGTCGGCGACCGCCCGCATGGTCTTGTCCGGCTCGATCTCGAACGCCGCGGAGACGATGTTCCGGTAGAAGACCATGTGCAGGTTCTCGTCCTTGGCGATCCGGGCGAGCAGCTTGTCGGCGATCGGGTCGCCGGTGGCCTTGCCGGTGTTGCGGTGGCTCACCCGGGTGGCGAGCTCCTGGAAGGAGACGTAGGCGACCGCCTCGAGCGGGGTCTTGTCCCCGGAGTCGTAGCCGGAGGTCATGTAGTCCATCCGGGCCCGCTCGAGCTCGACGGGGTCGACTCCGCGGGTGACGACGAGGTAGTCGCGCAGCGCGATGCCGTGCCGGTTCTCCTCCGCCGTCCAGCGGCCGACCCAGGTGCCCCAGGCGCCGTCCCGGCCGAAGCGGGTGGCGATCTCCCGGTGGTAGCTGGGGAGGTTGTCCTCGGTGAGCAGGTTGGTGAACATGGCCGCCTTGGCGGTCTCGTCCAGCCGGGACTGCTCCGGCGACCAGTCCTCGCCGCCGAGGAAGGCGAAGTCCCGACCCTCGGACCACGGGACGTAGTCGTGCGGGTGCCATTCCTGGGCCAGTCCGATGTGCCGGTTCAGGTTCTCCTCGACCACCGGCTCGAGCTCGGTGAGCAGTGCTGCCTCGCGCGACGTGTGGGACACGATCGACCTCCTCGGTCTGGTACCTGCGGTGGGGTGACCTGCGGGACGGTGACGGCGGCGCAGCCGATCGCGATCACACCTGACCCTCCCGTACCCGAGGACGCCCACACCAGACATCCGGCTGTGACCGGCCTCACGACCTCGCTCTCCCGGGGGGGTGAGACCGTCCCGCAGCCCCGTGATGGGTGGCCGAAACGGTGCGATCATGGCCAGATGACCGGATCCGGGACGCGTGGGGCTGCCGCGTGAGCGACGACTCAGCGACCCAGCAGGGCCGACGGCGTGGCCGGCACACCGTCCGCGGCTTCGGGCCGGCCCTGCTGCTCACCGTGGTCGGTGCCCTGGTGCCCGGGTCCGCCTTCCTGGCCACCGGACGGCGACGCCTCGGTGCGGTGGTCGTCGTCGTGTTCATGGTGCTGCTCGGCGCAGTGGCCTACCTGGCCACCACGGGCCTGCGCGACGTGATCCAGGTGGCCGTCGACTCCGCGGCCCTGCGGTGGGTGGTCGGCGGCATCATCGCCCTCGCGGTGGCGTGGCTGCTCGTCGTCCTGATCGGTTACGCGCTGCTGTTGCCGCGCCGCACCAGGGGCTGGCAGCACGTGGTCGGTGCGGTCGTCGTGCTGGCCCTCTGTGCGGCGGTGGTCGTCCCCGCCGTGTGGGCGGTCCGCATCGCCAACGCCCAGGCCGAGCTGCTCGACAGCGTGTTCGCCGACCGGGACAGCGCCACCGTCACTGACTCCCCCGACGGGGCCGACCCGTTCGGCGACCGGGAGGAGGTCAACTTCCTGCTGCTGGGCGGGGACGGCGGCGAGGGTCGCGAGGGGGTCCGCACCGACACGGTGATCGTCGCCAACGTGCAGACCGACACCGGCGAGACCACGCTGTTCAGCCTGCCCCGCAACCTGCAGGAACTGCCCTTCCCCGAGGACAGCCCGCTGGGCGAGGTGTACCCCGACGGGTTCGACGCCGGCAGCGAGAGCGAGAGCCTGCTCAACGCCGTCTACCGCAACGGCCCGGCCTGGTACCCCGACGTCCTGGGCCCCACCGACGACCCGGGCGCCGACTTCCTGAAGCTCGGCGTGGGCGAGGCGCTCGGCCTGCAGATCGACTACTACGTGCTGGTCAACCTGGACGGCTTCAGCCGGCTGGTCGACGCGCTCGGCGGCATCGACGTGAACGTGAACTACTACGTGCCGATCGGGGGCGAGCCCACGCTCGAGATCCTGCCCGACGACTACATCGAGCCGGGCCCGGACCAGCACATGGACGGCGAGCGTGCACTCGACTACGCCCGTGGCCGGTTCGGCCTCACCGACTACCAGCGGATGGACCGCCAGCGGTGCGTGATCAGTGAGATCGTCGAGGCCGCCGACCCGATGACCCTGCTCAGCCGGTTCCAGCAGCTGGCCGCGACCACGCAGGACATCGTGTCCACCGACGTGCCGCAGTCCCGGTTGGACGACCTCGTCGACCTGGCGTTCAAGGTGAAGGACGCCGAGATCCGCAGCGTCGTCTTCGACGACACGGTGATCGACCCGGCGTACCCGGACTACGACCGGATCCGCGCGCTGGTGCAGCAGGCGCTGGGCAACTCGTCGGACACCCCGTCCGCGGACACCTCGCCGGCCCCGAGCACCCCGGCCGAGAGCACCCCGGCCGAGGAGGACGCGACCGAGGACGGGGCTGCGCCGTCCCCCACGCCGTCGGCCGGTGCGACCAGTGCCGCGCCGGCGGAGCCGGACCCGGCCGCCGAGGTCGGCGACGCCTGCGCCTACGACCCGGCGCAGGCGCGGGCCGCCCGCGCGGAGGGGGAGCCCCCGACCCGCAACGGCTGACGCCGTCAGCCGGCCAGCACGACCAGCAGGGTGCGCGGGCCGTGCACGCCCTCGACCCGCTGCAGCTCGATGTCGCTGGTGGCCGAGGGGCCGCTGACCATGGTGAGCGGCCGCAGCGGGTCCAGCCGGGCCAGCCCCTCGGGCACGCTGCCCACCACCTGGTCGGCGGTCACCACGCAGACCAGGCAGTCCGGCAGCAGCGACAGCGCCCGCCGTCCGCAGGCCGGTGAGCCGTCGAGCACCAGGGTGCCGGTCTCGGCGATCGCCACGGCCACCGCGGTGACCGAGGCGGCCCGGTCGGCGAGCTGCACCGCCGGACGGTCGTCGTCGACGTCGCAGCCGGACGGCCGCCAGTCCCCGGCCAGCCCGGGGGCGACGACGACGTCGCCGGCCGCCCACCCGGTGCCCAGTCCCTGGTCCAGGGCGGCCCGCACGGTGGCGCCCACCTCGGCGGGGGAACAGCGCAGCACCGTGGCCCGGTAGTCCTCCACCCGGTCGACCAGCAGCTCCAGCAGTTCCGGGTCGCCGGCCGGGCGGCCGTCGGCCTGCCGGTAGTCGCGGACCACCTCGTCGGGCGTCGTCCGGTCCGCGCCCAGGGCCTGGCGCACCCGGGACAGCACCTCGTCGCGGGCGCTCACCGTCGTCCTCCCGTCGTGTTGCACGTGGAACGTCGCCCGCTCACGACCCGTGCTCCCGGACCCAGGACTCCACGAACGTCTCCTTCGGCGGGGTGGGCAGGTCGCGGCTGCGGGTCCAGCCGGAGACCGGCGGGGGCAGCGCGTTGGGCAACGTGGGCTTCCCGCGGGCGATCAGCCGGCCCAGCCGGGACGCCCGCTGGGCCAGGTGCCACAGCCGCGGGTGCGACATGACCTTTGCCAGACCGCGGAAGGCCACCGCCTCCGCCGTCGGCCGTTCCTGCGCCTCGACGTGCTCGGCGCGCAGGTGCACCAGGATCGAGGGGATGTCGATCGCCACCGGGCAGACGTCGTAGCAGGCGCCGCAGAGCGAGGAGGCGAACGGCAGGGAGGCGTTGTCCTCCACCCCGGTCAGCATCGGCGAGAGCACCGCGCCGATCGGCCCGGGGTAGACGGAGCCGTAGGAGTGGCCACCGGCCCGCTCGTACACCGGGCAGACGTTCAGGCAGGCCGAGCAGCGGATGCAGTGCAGCGCCTCCCGGCCCACCTCGTCGGCGAGCACCGCGGTGCGGCCGTTGTCCAGCAGCACCAGGTGGAACTCCTGCGGCCCGTCGCCGGGGGTCACGCCGGCCCAGGTCGAGGTGTAGGGGTTCATCCGCTCGCCGGTGGAGGAGCGCGGCAGCAGCTGCAAGAAGACCTCGAGGTCGCGCCAGGTGGGCACCACCTTCTCGATGCCCATGACGGTGATCAGCGTCTCCGGCAGGGTCAGGCACATCCGCCCGTTGCCCTCGCTCTCCACCACGGTGAGCGTGCCGGTCTCGGCGACGGCGAAGTTCGCGCCGCTGACGGCCACCCGGGCGCGCAGGAACCTCTCGCGCAGGTGGGTGCGGGCGGCCATCGCCAGCTGGCGGGGGTCGTCGGTGAGGTCGGGGTCGACGCCGGGGATGGTGCGGGCGAAGATCTCCCGGATCTCGGCCCGGTTCTTGTGGATCGCCGGCACAAGGATGTGCGAGGGCTTGTCCTCCCCCAGCTGCACGATCAGCTCGGCCAGGTCGGTCTCGAAGACGTCGAGCCCGGCGGCCTCCAGCGCCTCGTTCAGGCCGATCTCCTGGGTGGCCATCGACTTGACCTTGACCACCTCGGACGTGCCGGTGGCCTGCACCAGCCGGGTGACGATCTCGTTGGCCTCGTTCGCGTCCCGGGCCCAGTGGACGACGCCGCCGCGGGCGGTGACCTGGCGCTCCAGCTCCTCGAGGTGCTCGTCGAGCCGGGCCATGGTCGCGGCCTTCAGCGCCCGGCCGGCCTCGCGCAGCTGCGCCCAGTCGGGCAGCTCGTCGACCACCTTGGCCCGCTTGCCGCGGATCGTGCTGGTCGCGTGGCCGAGGTTGGCCCGCAGCTGCCCGTCGC
This sequence comes from Modestobacter sp. VKM Ac-2978, assembly GCF_026968025.1. Taxonomy (NCBI): domain Bacteria; kingdom Bacillati; phylum Actinomycetota; class Actinomycetes; order Geodermatophilales; family Geodermatophilaceae; genus Modestobacter; species Modestobacter sp. VKM Ac-2978. Next base: position 5,875 of record NZ_JAPVBP010000003.1, read on the forward strand.
GCAGCGCGCCCCGGGCGGCGTCCGGGAAGGACTGGTCGCCGCGCAGGTGGCCCACGCCGCGGGGGGCGGTCGGGAGGCCGAGGAACGTGGGCGCCTTCGGGGGCACGGTGGCGGTCATGCCGACACCGTCGGGGTGGTGGGGCGGGCGACTGCTGGTCGGGTCTGCTGGTCGGGGGTCACTGCTTCCTCCGTCGAGGCGAGGATCTCGGCCAGGTGCACCGTGCGGGTGCCGGCCCGGAGCCGGGAGAGGCCGCCGCCGATGTGCATCAGGCAGGAGGCGTCCCCGGCGGTGCAGACCTCGGCGTGCGTGCCGAGGACGTTGGCCATCTTGTCGGTGAGCATCGCGGTGGAGGTGTCGGCGTTCTTCACCGCGAACGTGCCGCCGAAGCCGCAGCACTGCTCGGCGCCGGGCAGCTCGACGAGCTCGAGCCCGCGCACCGCCCGCAGCAGCTGGTAGGGCCGGTCGCCCACCTTGAGCAGCCGCAGCGAGTGGCAGGTCGGGTGGTAGGTGACCCGGTGCGGGTAGTAGGCGCCGACGTCGGTCACCCCCAGCACGTCCACCAGGAACTGGGACAGCTCGTAGGTGCGCCCGGCCAGCTCCTCCGCCTCGTCGGCCAGCCGGTGCTCGCCGGCCCGGCGGGCGACGGCGGCCTGCTGGTGGTGGATCGAGGCTACGCAGGACCCCGACGGCGCCACGATCGCCTCGGCGCCGGCGAAGGCCCGCACGTGGTTGGCGACGATCGGGACCGCCTCCCGGCGGTACCCGGTGTTGACGTGCATCTGCCCGCAGCAGGACTGCCCCGGTGGGACCACGACCTCGTGTCCGAGCCGCTGCAGCAGCGTGGCGGTGGCCCGGGCCACCGAGGGGGTCAGGGTGTCCACCAGGCAGGTGGCGAAGAGCGCGACCTTCACGGGCGGCTCCTCCTCTCAGCTCGCGACGGTCGGGCGGAGTCGCCGGACCGCACTGGACTCGCGGACGACGAGCATCGGCTCGAAGACGGGTTGGTCGTGCTGGTGGCCCTCGGCTGCAGCCTCGTCCAGCAGCAGCTCCGCCGCGCGGCGACCGAGTTCCTGGCGGGGCTTGCGGACCGAGGTCAACGGGACGGCGGCGGCCGCGGCGTAGTCGATGTCGTCGTAGCCGACGATGGCGAAGTCGTCGGGCACCCGGACCTGGTGGCGCACCATCTCCTGGAGCACCCCCATCGCGAGCAGGTCGTTCGCGCAGACGGCGGCGGTGGGGCGCTGCCCGGCCGGCAGGCCGATGATGCGGGACGCGGCCTCGCGGCCACCGGCGACGGTGAGCGTCTCGGGGGTGATCACGGCGAGCGCGTCGTCGGACCCGGTGCCCTCGCGGACGGCGGCGACGACCCCCTGGTAGCGCTCCTGCAGCTGGGGCAGCCCCTCGGGGCCGCCGATGAAGGCGATCCGGCGGTGCCCGCGCTCGAGCAGGTGGTCGGCGGCCAGCCGGCCGCCGAGGACGTCGTCGACGGCCACGGCGCACTGGTCGGGGCCGGGTGCGCGGCGGTCGAGCAGCACGACCGGGACGCCTCGTTGCCGCAGCGTCTCGATCTGCGGGGAGAGCTCCGCGGTGGGGGTGAGGACGACGCCCCGCACCCGTTGCTCGGTGAGCACGTCCAGGTGGGCGGCCTCCTTGGCCGGCCGGCCGTCGGAGTTGCACAGGATCACCGACAGCCCCTGCGCGTTGGCCACCTCCTCCACCCCGCGGGCGACGTCGGTGAAGAACGGGTTGGCGATGTCCAGCACCACCAGCCCGATCGTGCGGCTCCGGCCGGCGCGGAGGTGCCGGGCCGACTCGTTGCGCACGAAGCCCAGCGCGGTGATGGCGGTGACCACCCGCTCGCGGGTCCCGGGGCTGACGGTGTCGGGCCGGTTGAGGACGTTGCTGACCGTGCCGACCGAGACGCCGGCGTGGACGGCGACGTCGCGGATGCTGGCGGTCAGCGCTGCCCCCTCGGTTCCCGGCCGGCCCGTTGACCGCTCGCACGCAGCATCCTACTGTGGCCCACAGCACCTTGTGAATCGTTTCAGCGAGGAGGGGTCGTGCCCCGCGTCTGCTTCACCCTGCAGGTCCGGCCCGACCGGCTCGACGAGTACCGCGAACGGCACGCCGCCGTCTGGCCGGAGATGCTCCGTGCGCTGCGCGACGCCGGCTGGCGTGACTACCAGCTCTTCCTGCGCGACGACGGACTGCTCGTCGGCACCGTGCTGACCGACGACCTCGACGCCGCCCAAGCCGCCGTGGACGCCGCCGCGGTCAGCGCCCGCTGGGAGACCGAGATGGCCCCCTTCTTCGAGACCGGGGACGGCCGCGGCAAGTCCTCGCTCGACCTCGTCTTCGACCTCGACGCCCAGCTGCGGGCCGCCGGGGAGCACACCACCACGAACGGAGAGACCCAGTGACCACCGACTTGCGCGCTCAGGCGCTCGCCGCCCTCGCCGAGCAGACGATCGAGCTGCCCTCCTGGGCGTTCGGCAACGCCGGCACCCGCTTCAAGGTCTTCAGCACCCCCGGCGTCCCGCGCGACCCGTTCGAGAAGATCAGCGACGCCGCCCAGGTGCACCGGCACACCGGCGCCGCCCCCCGGGTCTCGCTGCACATCCCGTGGGACCTGGTCGACGACTTCGGGAAGCTCGCCCAGCACGCCACCGACGAGGGCGTCTCCATCGGCGCGATCAACTCGAACCTGTTCCAGGCCGACGAGTACAAGCTCGGGTCGCTCACCCACGCCGACCCGGCCGTGCGGGCCAAGGCCGTGGCCCACCACGTGCAGTGCATCGACGTCATGCGGGCCACCGGCTCCACCGACCTGAAGATCTGGCTGCCCGACGGCACCAACTACCCGGGCCAGGACGACATCACCGACCGCCAGGAGCGGCTCGCGGAGTCACTGCAGCAGATCTACGCCGAGCTGGACCCCGAGCACCGGCTGATCCTCGAGTACAAGTTCTACGAGCCGTACTTCTACACGATGGACATCCCCGACTGGGGCACCTCGCTGCTGCACTGCCTGGCCCTCGGCGACCAGGCCAAGGTCGTGCTGGACACCGGCCACCACGCCCCGAACACCAACATCGAGTTCATCGTCGCCCAGCTGCTGCGGGTCGGCCGGCTCGGTGCCTTCGACTTCAACTCCCGCTTCTACGGGGACGACGACCTGATCGTGGGCGCCGCCGACCCGTTCCAGCTGTTCCGGATCATGAACGAGATCGTCCGGGCCGACGCGCTCCGCCCGGACTCCGGCGTCAACTTCATGCTCGACCAGTGCCACAACATCGAGCCGAAGATCCCCGGCCAGATCCGCTCGGTGATGAACGTGCAGGAAGCCACCGCCAAGGCGCTGCTGGTCGACCGTGAGGCGCTGCGGGCGGCGCAGCGCAGCGGTGACGTGCTCGGCGCGAACGGCGCGCTGATGGACGCCTACAACACCGACGTCCGCCCGCTGCTCGCCGAGCTGCGCGAGTCCCAGGGCCTGCCCGCCGACCCCTACCGGGCCTACGCCGCCTCCGGGCACCAGGAGCGGATCGCCACCGAGCGCGTCGGAGGCCAGCAGGCCTCCTGGGGCGCCTGAAGAACTGGAGGACGACGACATGACGAACCCCGTGGTCAGTGACCTGCTCGCCCGCTCCAACCGGCTGGGCGAGGACCCGCGCAACACCAACTACGCCGGCGGCAACACCTCCGCCGCCGGCACCGAGACCGACCCGGTGACCGGGCAGCCGGTCGAGCTGCTCTGGGTGAAGGGCTCCGGCGGCGACCTGGGCACGCTGAAGGAGCCCGGCCTGGCGGTGCTCCGGCTGGACCGGCTGCGCTCGCTGGTCGACGTCTACCCCGGCGTCGACCGCGAGGACGAGATGGTCGCCGCGTTCGACTACTGCCTGCACGGCCGGGGTGGCGCCGCGCCGTCCATCGACACCGCGATGCACGGCCTGGTCCGCGCCGGCCACGTCGACCACCTGCACCCCGACTCCGGCATCGCGCTGGCCACCGCGGCCGACGGTGAGGCGCTGACCCGGGAGTGCTTCGGCGACCGCGTGGCCTGGGTGCCGTGGCGCCGTCCCGGCTTCCAGCTCGGCTTGGACATCGCCGACATCGCGGAGAAGAACCCGCAGGCCATCGGGGCCGTCCTGGGCGGGCACGGCATCACCGCCTGGGCCGACACCAGCGAGCAGTGCGAGGCCAACTCGCTGGAGATCATCCGGACGGCGGAGCAGTTCCTCGCCGAGCGCGGCCGGCCGCAGCCCTTCGGTGCGCCGCTGCCCGGGTACGAGGCGCTGCCGGAGGCCGAGCGCCGGGCGAAGGCCGCCGCGCTGTTCCCCGTCGTCCGCGGGCTCGCCTCGACGGACAAGCCGCAGGTCGGGCACCTCACCGACTCCGACGTCGTGCTGGACTTCCTGGCGTCGGCCGAGCACCCGCGGCTGGCCGCGCTGGGCACCTCCTGCCCCGACCACTTCCTGCGCACCAAGGTGCGCCCGCTGGTGGTCGACCTGCCGGCGTCCGCCCCGGTCGAGGACGTCGTCGCCCGGCTCAAGGAGCTGAACGAGGCCTACCGCGCCGACTACGCGGCCTACTACTCCCGGCACGCGAGCCCGGACTCCCCCGCCATGCGCGGCGCGGACCCGGCGATCGTGCTGGTGCCCGGCGTCGGCATGTTCAGCTTCGGGGCGAACAAGCAGACCGCCCGGGTCGCCGGTGAGTTCTACGTCAACGCGATCAACGTGATGCGCGGCGCCGAGTCGGTCTCCACCTACGCGCCGATCGACGAGAGCGAGAAGTTCCGGATCGAGTACTGGGCGCTGGAGGAGGCCAAGCTCGCCCGGATGCCGAAGCCCAAGCCGCTGGCCACCCGGGTCGCGCTGGTCACCGGCGCGGCGAGCGGGATCGGCAAGGCGATCGCCCAGCGGCTGGCCGCCGAGGGCGCGTGCGTCGTCGTCGCCGACCTCGACCTGGCCAAGGCCACCGACGCCGCCGCGGAGATCGGCTCGGCCGACGTCGCGATCGGCGTGGCGGCCGACGTCAGCGACGCCGAGGCGGTGGCCGCGGCGTTCCGGGCGGCCGTGCTGGCCTTCGGCGGGGTCGACCTGGTGGTCAACAACGCCGGGCTGTCGATCTCCAAGCCGCTGCTGGAGACCACGGAGCAGGACTGGGACCTGCAGCACGACGTGATGGCCAAGGGCTCGTTCCTGGTCTCCCGCGAGGCGGCCCGGATCATGATCGAGCAGGGCATGGGCGGCGACGTCGTCTACATCTCCAGCAAGAACGCGGTCTTCGCCGGCCCGAGCAACATCGCCTACTCCTCGACCAAGGCCGACCAGGCCCACCAGGTGCGGCTGCTGGCCGCCGAGCTCGGCGAGCACGAGATCCGGGTCAACGGCATCAACCCCGACGGCGTCGTCCGCGGGTCGGGGATCTTCGCCGGCGGCTGGGGCGCCAAGCGGGCCGCGGTCTACGGCGTCCCGGAGGAGGAGCTGGGCAAGTACTACGCCCAGCGCACCCTGCTCAAGCGCGAGGTGCTGCCCGACCACGTCGCCGACGCCGTCTTCGCGCTGACCGGTGGCGAGCTCACCCGGACGACGGGGCTGCACGTCCCGGTCGACTCCGGCGTCGCCGCCGCCTTCCTCCGATGACGACCCACCACCAAAATGGCCATTTTGGTGGTCGGGAGCTGACCCTGGCGGCTGTCGACCTCGGGGCCTCCAGTGGCCGGGTGATGACGGCGCGGGTCGGCCCGGGGCGGTTGGAGCTGCACGAGGTCAACCGGTTCGCCAACCGGCCGGTCCGGGTCGCCGGCACGCTGCACTGGGACGTGCTGGCGCTCTACGCCGGGGTGCTCGACGGCCTGCGGGCCGCCGGCCGGGACGTCGGGCCGCTGGACGGCGTCGGCATCGACAGCTGGGCGGTCGACGTCGGGCTGCTCGACGCCGACGGCGCGCTGCTCGGCAACCCGGTGCACTACCGGGACGCCCGGCACGCCACCGCCGTCCCCGGGGTGCACGAACTGGTGTCACCGGCCGAGCTCTACCGGGTCAACGGCCTGCAGCACCTGCCGTTCAACACGGTCTTCCAGCTCGCGGCGATGCGGCAGCTGGCCGGCTTCGGGCTGGCCCGGCACGCGCTGCTGATCCCCGACCTGCTGGCGTACTGGCTCACCGGCGCCGTCGGGGCCGAGCTCACCAACGCGTCCACCACCGGGCTGCTGGACGCCACCACCCGGCAGTGGTCGACCGACCTCATCGACCGGCTCCGCCTCCCGCACGAGCTGTTCCCGCCGTTGCGGCAACCCGGGGACCGGCTCGGTGAGCTCACCGGTGACGTGCTCGCCGAGACCGGGCTGACCGGGCCGGTGCCGGTGACGGCGGTGGGCTCGCACGACACCGCCTCCGCGGTGGTCGGGGTGCCGGCGGAGTCCGAGCGCTTCGCCTACGTCTCCTGCGGCACCTGGTCACTGGTCGGCGTGGAGCTGCCCGACCCGGTGCTCACCGAGGCCAGCCGGGAGGCCGGGTTCACCAACGAGCTCGGGGTGGACGGAACGGTCCGTTACCTGCGCAACGTGATGGGGCTGTGGCTGCTGCAGGAGTCCTTGCGCACCTGGCAGTTGGCCGGCCTGCCGGCCGACCTCACCGAACTGCTGCACGCCGCGGCCCGGGAGCCTGCCTTCGGCGCGGTCGTCGACTGCGACGACGACCGCTTCCTGCCGCCCGGCGACATGCCGGCCCGGATCGCGGAGGTCTGCCGGGAGACCGGGCAGACGCCGCCGCAGAGCCAGGCGGCCACGGTCCGCTGCATCCTGGACAGCCTGGCGCTGGCCTACCGGCGCACGGTCCGCCAGGCGGCCGAGCTGTCCGGGCGGTCGGTGGACGTCGTCCACCTGGTCGGCGGCGGCGCCCGCAACACGCTGCTCTGCCAGCTCACCGCCGACGCCTGCGGCCTGCCGGTGCTGGCCGGCCCGGTCGAGGCGGCGGCGCTGGGCAACGTGCTGGTCCAGGCCCGCGCCGGGGGCGCACTCAGCGGGGGGCTCGCCGAGCTCCGGACGCTGCTGCGGGCCACCCAGCAGGTCGCCCGGCACGACCCCACCCCGTGCCAGGAGGCCGCGTGGCAGGCCGCGGAGGACCGGGTCCGGCGCACCCGCTGAACGCGGCCAGGAGCCCCGCCAGGAGACCGGCCCGGCTACCGGGCTCCTGGCGGCCAGCGCCTCAGCCCGGTGCGCCCCGCCGGGCCGCCGCCCCGGCCAGCCCGGCCTTGGTGAACGCCAGGGCGTCCCGGGCCAGGGCGTGGTTGTCGGTCCACAGGTTGCGCCAGATCGCCAGGTCGTTGGAGAGCGTCCGGTGCACGACCTCGGAGGAGAAGGACTCGAACGTCACGATGCCGTCGTAACCGACCTCGTCCAGGGCGCCGAAGAACTCCGCCCAGGGGATCGAGCCGGTGCCCAGGGCCCCGCGGTGGGACTCCCCGACGTGCACGTAGCCCAGTCGCCCCGCCGCTGCGGCCGCCCGCACCGCCTCGGTGAACGAGTGCTCCTCGATGTTCATGTGGTACGTGTCGAGGTGGGCCATGACGTTGGGCCGGTCCACGGCGGCGATGAACTCCAGCGTCTGCTGCGTGGTGTTGAGGACGTTCGTCTCGTACCGGTTGCAGAACTCCAGCGCGAGGGTGATCCCCGAAGCGGCGGCCTTGTCCGCCAGCCAGGCGATCGCCTCCTGGGAGTTCGCCCGGCCGCGCTCGGTCGCCGGGGCGTCGTACTTGCCCAGCTTGGAGTAGAGCACCCCGCACAACGTCGTCCCGCCGCTGTCCCGCAGCACTCCGAGGGCCGTGGCCAGCCGCTCCCGGCCACGGGCCACCGTGTCGGGGTCCTCGCTGGACACGTCGGTGTCCGCGCCGAGCCCCAGCGAGGCGCTCACCTGCAGCCCGTGCTCCTGCAACAGCCGCGCGGTCAGGTCGGCGTCGTACCCGGTCGGGTCGATCGGGGCGATCTCGATCAGGTCGTACCCGGCCTCGGCGCTGGCGGCGACGGCCCGGCGGGCCTCCTCCGGGGACCAGCCCCCGGTCCAGACCAGTGCGTGGACACCGTGGGTGACAGGCATGGGACTCCTTCCTCGTGCCCCGGGACCGGGGCGTGCGACAGGTGGTGCGTCAGCTCGTCCTCGCCAGGTCAGGAGTCCGGCCCGGAGGCCGGGCTCCTGACGGTCAGCGCAGGAACGCCGCGGCGACCCCGGAGTCGACCGGGACGATCAGCCCGGTCGTCACCGCGAGGGTGCCGTTGGTCAGCGCGAGGACGGCGCCGGCCACGTGCTCGGGGAGGACCTCCTCCTTGAGCACGGTGCGCTGGGCGTAGAACTTGCCCAGGTCCTCCTCCTCGACGCCGTAGGTCTTCGCCCGGGAGGCGCCCCAGCCGCCGGCGAAGATCCCCGAGCCGCGGACCACGCCGTCGGGGTTGATGCCGTTGACCCGGATGCCATCTTCCCCCAGTTCGGTGGCCAGCAGCCGCACCATGTGGGCCTGCGCGGCCTTGGCCGAGGAGTACGCCAGGTTGTTCGGCCCGGCGAAGACCGCGTTCTTCGAGCAGATGTTGATCACGTCGCCGCCCAGCCCCTGGCCGCGGAGCACCCGGGCCGCGGCCTGGGTGACCACGAAGCTGCCGCGGGTCATCACCGCGAACTGGGCGTCCCAGTCGGCGAGGGTGGTGTCCTCCAGCGAGCCCGGCTTCACGAACCCGGCGTTGTTCACCACGATGTCGATGCCGCCCAGCCGCAGCACCGCCTCCTGCACCGCGGCGGCGACCGCAGCGGGGTCGGAGACGTCCATCCGCACCGCGACGGCCCGGTCCGGGCCACCGAGCTCGGTGGCCACCTCCTCGCTGCGGGCCAGGTCGAGGTCGGCGATGACGATGTCGGCGCCGTGCTCGTGCAGCAGCCGGGCGGTGGCCAGGCCGATGCCCGACGCGCCGCCGGTGACCAGAGCGACCCGGCCGGACAGTGCCTTCGGCTTCGGCCGGCGCTTGAGCTTGTCCTCCTCCAGCTGCCAGTACTCGACGGCGAACTTCTCCGCCTCGCTGATCGGTGCGTAGGAGGAGACGCCCTCGGCGCCGCGCATCACGTTGATCGCGTTGACGTAGTACTCCCCGGCCACCCGGGCGGTCTGGTGGTCGGCGCCGAAGGAGAACATGCCGACGCCGGGCACCAGCACGATCGCGGGGGCAGAACCGCGCATCGCCGGCGACTCCGGGCGTGCGTGCCGCTGGTAGTAGGCGCTGTACTCCGCCTGGTACTCCGCCAGCAGCTCGGCCAGCCGCGCGTCGACGTCGGCCAGCGGGGCGTCGACGGGGACGTCGAGCACCATCGGCCGGATCTTGGTGCGCAGGAAGTGGTCGGGGCAGGAGGTGCCCAGCGCGACCAGGTCGGCCAGCTTCTCCCGGGACAGGAAGTCCAGGACGACGTCGGAGTCGGTGAAGTGCCCGACCTGCCGGCTGCTCGCCGAGGCGATCCGGCGCAGCGACGGGAACAGCTCGGCCGCCCGGGCCCGCCGCTGCCCCTCGGGCAGCGCCACCCGGTCGGGCACCACGGCACCGAACGGCTCGGGCACCGACCGACGAGCGAGGAACTCGGCCGCCTCGTCGATGATCCGCAGCGCCCGCTCTTGCGCCTCCGCCGAGGTGGCGCCCCAGCTGGTCAGCCCGTGCCCGCCGAGCACGGCGCCGATCACGGTCGGGTCCTGGGCGAGCTGCGACACCTGCCGGCCGAGCTCCCACCCGGGCCGCTTCCACGGCACCCAGGCCACGGCGCCGCCCCACAGCTCCTGCACCAGGGCCGGACCGTCGGCCGCGCAGGCCAGCGCGGTCACCGAGTCCGGGTGCAGGTGGTCGACGTGCGGGCAGTCCACCAGGCCGTGCATGGGGGTGTCGATCGAGGGGGTCGCCCCCCCGGTGCCGAACGCGGCGTGCGGGAAGAGGCCGACCATCTCGTCCTCGTGCTCGACGCCGCGGTAGACGTCGTCCAGGGCCAGGAAGGGCTCCCGCCGCAGGACGGCGAGCCCTTCCGCGCGCAGGGTGCCCAGGTCGCCGCCGGAGCCCTTCACGTAGACCAGCTCGACGTCCTTGCCGGTGGCCGGGCTGGGGACCGTGACCTTGACCGACGTGTTGCCGCCGCCGTAGTTGGTCACGGTCGGGTCGCTGCCGTAGCGGTGCGACCGCTCGAGCAGCTCGCGGACGCCCTCGGGCAGGTCGGTGTCGCTCATGGGACGGGGTCTCCGTTCTGGCAGCCGGGCTGCCGCTGGTGCTGATCCGGGGTGGTCATGCCGCGCCGGCGGCGGGCAGGAGGGCGCGGCGGCGGAGCTCGGCCAGGAACCGCTGGTAGCCCTCCTCCAGCTGCGGCACCTCGGCCGGGTCGGGGTCGACGACGAGGTCGGGGTGGACGGCGCGGGCGACGACCTCGGCCAGCAGGTGGCCCAGGTCACCGGGGTGGGTGGTCGCCGTCCAGCCGGTGGCGGCCAGCAGCGCGGCGCCGACACCGCTGCTGGGGTCACGGGGCCGGGCCACCGGGCGGGCCAGGGTGCTGGCGCGGACCTGCAGCCACGGGAGGGAGCGGCTACCGCCGCCGGCCACCCGGTGGTCGGTCGAAACGACACCCAGCTCGGCGAGCCGGTCCAGGCCCAGCCGTTCGACGAAGGCCACCCCGTCCAGCTCCGCGCGGTGGCGCTGTACCGGCGACGGGGGCGGACCAGGTGGCCGCCGGGGGTCGACCAGGAAGCCGACGGCGTTGGGGTCGACGAAGGGGAAGCGCTCGCCGGTGCGCGGCGGCGGGGGCAGCGGGTAGGCGATCAGCGGGGAGGGGCCGGTGGCGAGCGCGGCGGCGTCCAGGGCGGGCAGGTCACCGGTCGCGGTCAGCACCCCGGCGCCGGAGTTGGAGGCGCCGCCGGGCCACCAGCGGCCGCCGGGGGCCAGGTGCGAGTAGACCGGGCCGGCGTCGATCCGGTGGTCGCTGACGCCCTTGAGCACCAGGGTGGTGCCGAGGACGCCCATCGTCTGGCCGGGGCGCACGGCGCCGGCGGCGACCTGTGCGGTGCAGCCGTCGGTCATCCCGGCCACCACGAGCACGCCGGGGGGCAGCCCCAGCCCGGCGGCGACGTCGGGCAGCACGGTGCCGATCACCGCGCCCGGGTGGACCAGGGGAGGCAGCGTGCCGGCCGGGACGCCGCCGTCCGCGAGCAGCTCCGGCCAGCGGGCGGCGGCGGGGTCGATACCGGCCTTGAGGGCGTGGGAGGTGTCGCTGACCAGCTGCCCGGTCAGCGCGGCGACCACGACGTCGGCGCTGTGCAGGTAGTGCCGGCCCGGGGCGGGCGCCGTCTCCGGCTGGCCGGCGAGCCACAGCAGCCGGCCGACCGTGCCGGCCGAGCCGAGACGGGCGCCGGTGCGCTCGACCAGCGCCGCGGTCAGCGCCCGGCCGCGGTCGTCGGAGTAGAGCAGCGCGGGGCCGACCGGCCGGCCGGTGGCGTCGGCGGCCACCACCGTGCCGGAGGTGCCGGTGACCGACAGCGCGCACACGGCGGCGGCCCGGCGGCCCAGCGCAGACACCACGTCGGCCGTCGACCGCAGCGCGGCGGCGGCGTGCTCGGGACGCTGCTCCACCCAGCCGGGCCGGGGGGTGACCGGCGCGGGCAGCGCGGTGTCGGCGGTGGCCAGCACCTGGCCGGTGCCGGCGTCCACGGCGACCACCCGCACCGCTGCGGTGGCCAGGTCGATGCCGAGGACGATCGGGTCGGTGCCCACGGTCAGACCGCCGTGCCCGCCAGCAGCCGGGCGGCCAGGCCGTCCAGGCTGCGGACCGCGAGGTCCGGCTCGGCCAGCTGCTCCGGGGTCGGCTCGTCGGGGGCCTCGCCGCGCAGCACCCAGACGGTGCCCAGGCCCAGGGCCGCGGCGGGGCGGACGTCGGTGTCCAGCCGGTTGCCGATGTGCACGGCCTGCTCCGGGCGCGCCCCGGCCTGCGCCAGGCACCAGGTGAACAGCTCGGGGCTGGGCTTCTCGTGCCCGACGATGGCCGAGACGCCCCAGACGTCCACGGAGTCGGCCACCCCGTCGCGGGTGAGCGCGTCGACGACGGCGCGCTCCTGGTTGGCCAGCACGCCGACGGTCACCCGGCCGCGGAGCTGGGCCAGGAACGGCAGCACGTCGGCGTACAGGGTGCCCGCGGGGTGGTGCCAGTGCGCCCGGGTCCGCTCGTGCAGGGCGTCGCGCAGCTGCGGGTCGCCGAGCAGCTCGGTGGCCAGCGCGCGGCGCAGGGAGCCGCCCTGCTCGGCCCGGATCCGGTCGTAGACGGCGCGGAACGCGCTGCGGTCCACCGGTCCGCGGCCCTGGTCGGCCCGCAGCTCGTCGAGCGCCTGCAGCACGGCGACGACGAAGTTCTCGTCGTCGTAGACGGGCCCGCCCACGTCCAGGAAGACCGCCCGCAGGTCCTGCGGGAGGGTCATCGGGAGCCGCCGGCCAGGATCCGGCGCCGCTCCTCGATGTCGTCGCGGGCGAAGAACGTCTCCACCGACGCGGCCGGCAGCGGCACCACCCCGCCCATGGCGTACGCCGCCGAACGGACCTGGGCGCCCTTGACGGCCATCTGCGAGACGCCCTCGATGCCGGCGGCGCTGGGCGCGTTCACCACGATCCCGTGGTTGCCCAGCAGCACCAGCTGCGGCAGCTCGCCGTGGGTCTCCCAGTGCCGGGTGAGGCCCTCGAGGTAGACCCGGCCGAGCTCGACGCCCGGCTGGGCGTAGGGCACGAACAGCGGCCGGCCGATGACGACGGCCTCGTCGGAGTAGACGTAGGTGTCGTAGGCGGTGGCCGCGTGCACGCTGGCCAGCAGCGCCACCACCGCGGTCGGGTGGGTGTGGCCGACGAACGGCGTGGGGGAGAACGCCTGGGCGGCGACGTGCACCAGCGTCTCGATGGAGGCCCGCCGGCGCCGGCCCTCGTGCTCCCCGGCGTCCAGCGCCGCGGTGAGGTCGGCCTGGGTGCTCCGCGGGTCCCGGATCAGCTCGACCAGCGGGTCGACGTCGACGACGACGAAGTCCTGAGCGTCGACGTCCCGCATGCCCGACCCCGAGGCCTTGACGACCACCCGGCCGTCGTCCAGCAGCTGCGAGGTGTTGCCCTCGGCGAGGATGGCCAGGTCCCGGCCCGGCTCGCCCAGGGCCCGGGTGAGCTGGACGAGCTCGGTGCTGACCAGGGACGGGTCCCAGGTGGCGGTCATGAGGTTCCTCCGTAGCGTCGGTTCGAGAAGCCGTTGAGCAGGGCGGCGAAGATGAGCACGACGCCCAGGGCGAAGAGCTGGAGCTGGCTGCCGGCGTTGCCCGGGACGGCCAGCAGGATCCCGGCGTTCAGCCAGACGATCAGCAGCGTGGCCAGCACCACGCCGGCGACCCGGCCGATGCCGCCGGTGATGGCGACCCCGCCGAGGACGGCGATGGTGATGGCCGGCAGCGCCATGCCGTTGCCGGCCACCCCGGAGTCGGGGCGGGCGGAGGCGAACTGCGCGACGGTGACCACCGCGACCAGGCCGGAGATGGCCCCCGCGGCGACGTAGGCGGTGAACCGGGTGCGGGCGACGTTGATGCCGGTCCACTCGGCGGCGACGTCGTTGGTGCCGATCGCGTACAGCCGCCGGCCGTAGGTGGTGCGGGCCAGGACCAGCCACACCACGAGGGCGGTCGGGATGAGGAACGTGAACACGCCCAGTGGGATGCGGGGGAACGCCTCGGGCAGGAAGGGCAGGGAGACCGCCGAGGCGGTGGAGTACAGGTCCTGGACCGGCTGGCTGTTGATCGGTCGCTGGTCGTTGACCACGAGGGCCAGCGAGCTGAAGCCGTAGTAGGTGGCCAGCGTGGTGATCAGGGCCGGGAAGCCGAGGTAGGCGATCAGGCCGCCGTTGACCGCGCCGCACAGCCCACCGAAGACGACGGCGAGCACCAGGGCCGCGGGCAGCGACCAGCCCCACTCGCCGTAGGCGAAGCCGAAGACCATGCCGGTCAGCGAGACGATCGCCCCGACCGAGAGGTCGATCCCGCCGCGGCCGGAGGTGATCACCAGCAGCTCGGCGAGCCCGAGCATCACCAGGGGCACGGCGTTGATCAGCGTCGCCGCCAGGTAGGAGGTGCTGTACGGCGCGCTCAGGTAGTTGTTGGCGCTGAGCTGGCTCATGGTGATCAGCACGGTGGCCAGCAGCAGCACCAGCAGGGCGATCCGCTGGGTGAGCAGGATGCGCAGCACCTTGGCCGGCAGGCTCTCCTTGCGGCCGGCGACCTCCGCGACGGTGCTGCCGGAGTCCGCGGCGGGCTCTGTTCCGGGCGTGGTCTGGGTGCTCACGAGGCCCTCCGGGTGCGCTGGCGGATCAGGTCGGCGCCGACGGCGATGAGGATGAAGAGCCCGACGAAGAGGTCGGACAGCTGGGAGCGCCAGCCCAGCTGGGTGACGCCGGTGGCCACCGTCTGCACCAGCAGCGCACCGAGCACGGTGCCCAGTACCGAGCCGCGGCCGCCGATGATCGACGTCCCACCGATCACGACGGCGGCGATGACGGCGAGCTCCAGACCCGATCCGACGTTCGCCGCCAGGCTGGAGGTGCCCTGGGCGAGCACGAAGCAGGAGGCGAGTCCGGCGAGCAGCCCGGTGACGACGTAGGCCATCAGCACCCGGGTGCGCACCGAGATCCCGGCCAGCCGCGCGGCCTGGGAGTCCCCGCCGATCGCGTAGAAGTGCCGCCCGCCGGCGGTGTGCCGCAGGTACCACCAGGCCAGCGCGGCGATCACCAGCATGATCACGAAGCTGTGCGGGATCCCCAGGGTGCGGCCGGCCTCCCCACGGCCGAAAAAGTTCAGCGTGCGGGGGATGCCCTCGACGGTCGAGGAGCCGAACACCTGCAGCCCGATGAACCGGAAGAGGTTCAGCGTGCCGAAGGTGATGATGATCGCGTGCACCCGGCCGTAGGCGATCAGCACGCCGTTGACCAGGCCGAGGACGCCGCCGATGGCGACCGCGAGCAGCACGGCCAGCGGCAGCGGGAGTCCGCTGCCGACCATCGTCTGGGCGACGATCACCGAGCAGACCATCACGATGCTGCCCACCGACACGTCGATGCCGCCGGTGATGATCACGATCGTCATGCCCACGCCGATCAACGCGATCGGCGTCATCCCGACCAGCAGCGGGACGATCGAACCGGAGGTGAAGAACGCCGGGGTGGCCAGGCTCAGGGCCAGCCACAGCAGGGCGATGACGACGATCAGCACCATCTCCTGCCCGGTGACCGGGGGCGGGAGGAGGCGCTGCCTGCCCCGGTCCGCCGGCGCTGCCGCGGCCGGTTCGCCGTCCGGCCGTCCGGCCGGGGTGAGGGTCGAGCTGCTCACGCCGTGACCTCCTGGTCTTCCTCGGCGCCGGCCGCGGCGGCCAGCACGTCGACCTGGGTGGCGCCCGGGCCGAACTCGGTCGTCGTGGTGCCGGCTCGGACGACCTGCAGGCGATCGGCGATCCGGATCGCCTCGGCGAGGTCGGAGGTGACGATCAGCACGGCGGTCCCCTCGTCGGCGAGCTGGGTGATGATGCGGTGGATCTCCTCCTTGGCGCCCACGTCCACGCCCTGGGTGGGCTCGGCGAGGACCAGGACGCGTGGTCGGTCGACCAGCTGACGGGCCAGCACGACCTTCTGGGCGTTGCCACCGGAGAGGGCGGAGACGGGCTGCCGCTCGTGCGGGGTCTTGACCGACAACCGGCTGATCATCGAGCGGGCGACCTCGCGTTCGCGGCGCCGGTCGACCCAGACCCGCAGCTTGGACAGCAGCGGCAGGTGGCCGGCGGAGATGTTGAACGAGATCGGCTGGAAGCTGAACAGCCCCTGCTGCTTGCGGTTGGCCGGGAGCAGGGCGATGCCGAGGTCCTTGGCCTCCCGTGGTGAGCGGGGCCGCACCTCCTCCCCGTCCACGAGGATCGTGCCGGCGGTCGCCTGGGCCATCCCGTAGACGGTGGCGCCGATCTCGGCCACCCCGGAGCCGATCAGGCCGTAGAGGGCGACGATCTCGCCGGGCCGGATGCTGACGTCCACGTCGTGGAAGTGCCCGGTGAGCCCGAGGCCGCGCAGCTCCAGCCGCGGGTCGCCCGGGGGCACGGTGCGGTCGGGGCGGGCGTCGTCCAGGATGCCGCCGACCATCAGCTCGACGATCTGGCGGACGTCGAGGTCGGCGATCGGGTGGGTGCCGATCGTCTGCCCGTCCCGCATGACGGTGACCTCGTCGGCGATGACGAACAGCTCGTCGAGGCGGTGCGAGATGTAGATGATCGAGACGCCGGCGGCGGTCAGCCGGCGCACCACGCTGAACAGGACCTCGACCTCGCGGTCGGTCAGGATGGCGGACGGCTCGTCCAGGATCAGCACCTTGGCGTCGCCGGCCAGTGCCTTGGCGATGGAGACCTGCTGCTGCTCGGCGATGGAGAGCCCGCCGACGGTGGCGGTGGCGTACCGGGCAGGGAGGCCGAGCAGGTCGAGCAGCTCGACGACCTTGGCGTTCTGGGCGGCCCAGTCGACCCGGCCGCCGCGGGTGAGCTCGCGGCCGGTGAAGACGTTCTCGGACACGGTCAGCTCGGCGAACAGCTGGGGTTCCTGGTAGACGGTCGCGATCCCGAGGGCCATCGCGTCGTGGGTCGAGGTGATGGACACCGGTGCGCCGTCGAAGGTGATCGTCCCGGCGTCGGCGGTCTCGGCGCCCGAGAGGATCTTGATCAGGGTGGACTTGCCGGCGCCGTTCTCCCCGACCAGGGCGTGCACCGTGCCTGGCTGGACGGCCATGTCGGCGTGCCGGATGGCCCGGACCGCGCCGAAGCGCTTCGAGACGCCGGACACCGAGAGGCGGGCGGGCGTGGCCCGGTCCCTGCTCGGGGTGCTGGGCTGGGGAGTGGTCATGACCTCACGGCTTCCACGGGTCGAGGGGGGCGGAGGGGTGCTGCGGGCGGGCCGGCCGGCCCGCCCGCAGCGGGGCCTCGGTGGCTCAGTAGTCGAACTCGCCGACGTTCTCGGTGGTCAGGACCAGCGGCGGGCCGAGGAGCAGGGTCTTGGTCTCCTCGTCGTACTCGACCGCGGACAGGTCGGAGTTGACGTCGTTGGTCGCCTCGAACTCGGCGCCCTCGGCCAGCTGCATGCCGGCCCAGACGGTGAGGTAGCCCAGCGCCTCGACGTCCCACAGCACGCTGGAGGAGGCCGAACCGTCCTCCAGGTACGGGGCGATGGAGTTGGGGGTGCCGAGGCCGACGGTGGAGACCTGGCCGATCCGGCCGGCGTCCCGGACGGCCTGGGCGACGCCCGGTGCCGAGGAGGTGCACTCGCCGACCAGCCCGGTCAGCGTCGGGTCGGAGTTCATCAGGTCGGTGGCCATCTGGGTGGCCGCGGCCTGGTCCTCACCGGCGTAGACGACCTCGGTGATCTCCACCTCGGGGTACTCCGAGGCGGTGTACTCCCGCTGGACCTCGATCCAGCTGTTCAGGTTCTCCGCCGTCTCACCGCAGGACACGATGGCGTAGCGGCCGGCGCCGCCCATCGCCTCGACCATCTGGTCGGTCAGCGTCTGGCCGATGCCCTCGGTGGAGGCCTGGCTGACGAAGACCTCGCGGACCGAGTTCGGCGCGTCGGTGTCGGTGGTGCCCACCGCGATGCCGGCGTCGGCGGCCTCCTGCAGCAGGGGGGCCATCGAGTCGGGGTCGTTGGGCGCGACGAAGAGCACGTCGACGTCCTGCTGGATGAAGGAACGGACGATGTCGGCCTGAGCGGCAGCATCCGCCTCGACCGGGCCCTGGTACAGCCACTCGCAGCCCAGTTCCTCGCAGGCGGCCTCGCCGCCGGCGTTCATCGCCTCGAAGTAGGGGATGCCCTGCAACTTGGGGACGAAGGCGATCGTGGGCATGTCGTCCCCACCACCGGATCCGCCGCTGCCTCCAGCGGACCCGCCGCTGCCCTCGCCACACCCGGCAAGGGTGAGGGCCATCCCGACACCGACCACGGCGACCGTGGCCCTGTTACGCCTTGCGCTCATCTTCACTCCATCGTGATGCGGGGTGTTCCCCGCGGTGAGCCCGCCGCTCGGGAGAGAGGCGGGGACCGGGCACCTGCCCGGGAGTCGTGGATCAGCCGCCGCGGAGGCCGCGGGCCTGGTCGTCGGCGGTCATCAGCTGCCGCAGCCGGGCCGCGGCGTCGTCCCACGCGGAGGACGACCTCGGCTCGTACGTGCGCAGCCGGCCCGAGGCGGCGACGACCCGGCGGAGATCGGCCAGGTCGGCGAGCTCGCCCAGGGCGATCAGCTGGACGCCGGCGTTGCCCAGCGCGGTGGCCTCGACGGGCCCGCAGTGCACGGGCAGGCCGGTCGCGTCGGCCGTCGCCTGGGCCAGCAGGGCGTTCTGCGAGCCGCCTCCGGTGACGTTGATCGAGGTCGCCGGCTGCCCGGTCACCGCCACCAGGTCCTCCGCCGTGGCGCGGTAGGTCAGGGCCAGGCTGTCGATCACGCAGCGGACGACCGCGCCGACCGTCTCCGGCACCGGGTCACCGTGCCGCGCGCAGTAGGCGCGCAACCGGCTGGGCATGTCGCCCGGGGCCAGGAAGTCGGTGGCGTTGGGGTTCACGATGCTGCGCAGCGGCGGCTCGGCGGTGGCCAGCTCGACCAGGTCGGTGTAGCTGAGGTCGGCCCCCTCGCGTGCCCACTGCCGGCGGCACTCCTGCAGGATCCACAGCCCCATGACGTTGCGCAGCAGCCGGACGGTGCCGGCGTAGCCGCCCTCGTTGGTGAGGTTGGCGGCCGACGTCTCCGGCGTCACCAGGGCGTCGTCCCGCTCGACCCCCATCAGGGACCAGGTGCCCGAGGAGATGAAGAGCCCACCGGGGCCGCTGAACGGGGTGCCCACCACCGCCGCGGCCGTGTCGTGGCCGGTCGGGACGACGACCCGGGTGCCGGCCAGCGGCCCCTCGGCGAGCGGGCCGACCACCGGGCCGACGTCGGTGCCCGGCGCCACGACCGCCGGCAGCAGGTGGGTGGGGACCTGCAGGGCGTCGAGCAGCCCGGTCGCCCACCTGCCGGTCGCGGTGTCGTACATGCCGGAGGTGGAGGCGGCGGTGTGCTCGGTGGCGCGGAGGCCGGAGAGCCGGTGGTGGAAGAGGTCCGGCACCATCAGCAGCGTCGCCGCACCGGCCAGCCGGTCGGTGTGGTGGGCGTCGTCCAGCAGGGCGAAGACCCCGTTGATCTCCATGGTCTGGCAGCCGGTGGCGGCGTAGAGGGCCTCCTGCCCGACCATGCCGATGGCCTCGGCCATCGCCCGGACCTGCCGGGGGTCGCGGTAGCAGGTCGGCTCGTCCAGCAGCGTGCCGTCGGCGCGCAGCAGGCCGTAGTCCACGCCCCAGGTGTCCACGCCGACCGAGGCGATCGACCGGTCCTGCCCGAGTGCGGCCAGCTGATCCTCGACGTGTCCCCACAGCCGCTCGAACTCCCAGCGGAGCACGCCGTCCACCGGGCGGGCCCCGTTGGGGAACCGGCCGACGACGTCGAGGTCCAGCCGCTGTCCGTCGAAGGTGGCCGCGACGACCCGACCGCTCTCGGCGCCCAGGTCGACGGCGGCGACGGTCTGGCCGGTGCCCGGCCGGCCGCTCATGACCGACGCTCCATCGCCACGGCGTGCACGGGGACGCCGGCGGCCGTGATCGCGGCGGCCTGGGCCGGGTCCACCCCGTCATCGGTGTAGACGGCGGTCAGCCGGCCGATCGGCACGCACGGGTGGATGGAGAAGCCCCCGAACTTCGCGGAGTCGACGAGCCCGTAGACCTCGGTGCAGGCGTCGGCCAGGTAGCGCTTGGCCTGGGCCTCCTCGTTCGCCAGGTCGAGCAGCCCGTGCTCGACGGAGATGCCGTGACCGCCGAGGAAGCCGCGGTCGATCCGGCCGCGGCCGGCGAGGACGTCGCCGACCAGCCCGACCAGCGAGCGGGCGGAGCGGCGGACGACCCCGCCGGGGAGCAGCACGTTCGCGTCGGTGCGCTCGGAGAGCAGGGTGGCCGTGGGCAGGCTGTTGGTCACGACGACGAGCCCGCGACGGTCGAGCAGCTGCTGGGCCAGGTAGTGACAGGTGCTGGAGGAGTCGAGGGCGATCACGTCGCCGTCCCGGACCAGCGGGGCGACCGCGTCGGCGATCGCCTCCTTCTCGGCCCGCCGGTGCCGCAGCCGGCTCTCGAACGAGCCCTCGTCGGAGACCGCGGCCGGGACCGCCCCACCGCGGACCCGGCGCAGCACCGACCGCTGCTCCAGCGCCTCGAGGTCCTTGCGGATCGTGACCGTGGACACGCCCAGCTGGTCGGCCAGGCTGGCCACGAGCACACGGCCGTGGCTGTCCAGCTGCTCGAGGATCGCCCGGGAACGGGCGAACTCGTCGAGTGAGGTCACGGGTCGTTCCTTCCTCGGCGTCAGCGGCGAGTGGGTGGAGCGTTGTGATGCAGGCCGCAAAGCTAAGGAGAACGAAACTGAACGTCAACAAGTGAAGATGATCCGAAACCGTGATCGCGTCGAACGAAAGCAGGCGGGCGCGGCGGGGCGCGATCGTGTCGCGCCCCGCCCATCGGATCGGCCCCCGGAGGGACGGCGGTCAGCCGCCGAGGATCGGCTCGTAGACCTCCTGGGTGCGGTCGAGCAGCTCCTGGAACTCCTCCGCGCCCTGGAACTCCTCCGGCACGTACTCCTCGCCGATCTGCTCGACGACCGCCGGGTCCTCGGACGCCGTCTGCAGCGCGTCCTCCAGCTGGGTGACGATCTCCTCGGGCAGCTCGCCGGGCCCGATGAGGCCGAACGTCGACCCGGCCAGCGTCAGCTCCGGGAAACCGGACTCGGCCAGCGTGGGGGTGTCCGGCAACCAGGACAGCGGCTCCGCGGAGGAGACCGCCAGCGGGCGGAACTGGCCGGCGTCGATGTTCTCGGTCACGTCGGAGGAGGCGTTGATCAGCACCGCGTCGACGTTGCCGCCCAGCAGGGCGGTGGTCATCTCCGCGTTGCCGTTGAACGGCACGGCGGTGACCTCGACGTCGTACTCCTCGGCCAGCCGCTGCAGCTCGATCGCCTGCGGGGTGGAAGCGCCGGGGGTACCGACGTTCAGCGTGCCGGGCTGCTGGCGGGCGGCGGCGAAGAAGTCCTCGGCGGTGGCGTACGGCGAGTCCGCACCCACGGCGAGCACCGAGGGCACCTCGGTCATCACCCCGATCGGCGTCACGTCGTCCTTGGTGTAGCCGACCTCGTTGGCCAGCGGGGTCACCACCAGGGTCCCAGCGGTGGCCAAGGAGAGCGTGTGGCCGTCGGGATCTGCCCCGATCAGCTCCTGGGTCGCGAGTGCACCCGAGCCTCCGGGCAGGTTCTCCACCACGACCGTCTGCCCCAGCTGCTCCTCCAGGGAGGCGCCGTAGGCGCGGGCGGCCAGGTCCGTGGGCCCGCCGGCCCCGTAGGGCACCAGCAGCCGGATGTCCTCGGTCGGGTACTCCTCGGCCGAGTCGGCGGAGCCGGACGACGTCTCCTCCGCCCCACCGCAGGCGGTGAGCAGGCCGAGCGTGGTCACGGTGGCGAGTGCGCGGGCGGTGCGGGACAGGGGCATCGTTGCCTCCGGTGGTGGGGTGGGGCCGGTCAGTGCGGGTCGAGCTCGACGACGTCGTCGGCGAAGGTGAGCCGGGCGGCGGTGACCGACTGCAGCTCCGCGCGGGTCAGCCCGGGGGCCATCTCCCGGACGACGAACCCGTCGGGGCCGACGTCGAGGACCGCCAGGTCGGTGTAGACCCGGTCCACCACCCGCGCGGCGGTGAGCGGGTAGGTGCACCGGGGCAGCAGCTTGGGCCGGCCGTCCCGGGTGGTGTGCGTGGTCATCACCAGCACCCGTCGGGCGCCCACGGCCAGGTCCATCGCCCCGCCGACCGCGGGCGGCATGGTGGCGACGTCGGTGATCCAGTTGGCCAGGTCCCCGCCCTCGGAGACCTGGAAGGCGCCGAGCACGGAGATGTCGATGTGCCCGCCGCGCATCATCACGAAGGCGTCGGTGTGGTGGAAGTAGGAGCCCCCGGGCAGCAGGGTGACCGGCTGCTTGCCCGCGTTGATCAGCTCCCGGTCCTCCTCGCCGGGCGCCGGGGCCGGTCCCATCCCCAGGATCCCGTTCTCGCTGTGGTAGACGATCTCCTTGTCCGGGCCGACCACGTCGCCGACCAGGATCGGCATGCCGATCCCCAGGTTCACGTAGGCGCCGTCCGGGATGTCCTGGGCCACCCGGCGGGCCACCGCGACGTCGCTCAGCGGGTCGATCACGACGCCGCCACCTGCACGACCCGGTCCACGAAGATCCCGGGGGTGACCACCGTCTCCGGGTCCAGGTCGCCGAGCTCGACGAACTCCTCGACCTGCACCACCGTCAGCGTCGCTGCGGTGGCCATGGTGGGGCCGTAGTTGCGGGCCGCCTTGCGGTAGACCAGGTTGCCCCACCGGTCGGCCCGGTGTGCCTTGACCAGTGCGACGTCGCCGGGCAGCGGGTGCTCGAACACGTGCGGGCGCCCACCGATGGTGCGCACCTCCTTGCCCTCGGCCAGCAGGGTGTCCGCGCCGGTCGGGGTGAAGAAGCCGCCCAGCCCGGCGCCGGCGGCCCGCATCCGCTCGCTGAGCGTCCCCTGGGGCACCAGCTCCAGCCCGATCTCGCCGGCCCGCCACAGCTCCTCGAACCAGATCGAGCCCATCGACCGGGGGTAGGAGCACACGATCCGGCGGACCCGGCGCTCCCGGATCAGCGCCGCGACGTCGCTCTCCCCCGCCCCGGCGTTGTTGGTGACCACGGTCAGGTCCCGGGCGCCCTGGTCGAGCAGGGCGTGCACCAGCTCCACCGGGACGCCGGAGTCCCCGAAGCCCCCGACCAGCACCGTGGCGCCGTCGGAGATCCCGGCGACGGCGTCGGCGAGGGTCGCCACCCGCTTGTCGATCACCGCGGACCCTGCCGCCGGTACCAGCGCGGGGACGTCGACGGCGGCGGGGTGAGGGCGGCCCGGACCACCAGCACGTTCGGGCCGGTCGCCGCCAGGGCCGCGGTCAGCTGCTGCTCGAACTCCGGCCCGAAGCCGTCGACGGACTCGGCGGGGACGCCGAAGGAGCGGGCCAGGGCGACGAAGTCCGGGGTGACCAGGTCGACGCCGCGGGTCGGTGTCCCGCTGTGCACCTGGTCGAAGCGGAGCATCCCGTAGCCGCCGTCGTCGACGATCACCACGGTCAGCTCCGGCTGCTCCTGGGCGACCGTCGCGAGCTCGCCGCAGGCGAAGAGGAAACCGCCGTCGCCCACCAGGGCCAGGGTGCGGCCCTGCCCGGCCAGCGCCGCACCCAGCGCCGCCGGGAAGGCGTAGCCGAGCGTCCCCCAGCCCATCGGGAAGGCCAGCCGGCGCGGACCGGGGATCCGCCCGAAGGCCGCGACCCAGTAGCCGGCGATGCACATGTCGGCCACCAGCACCCCGTCCGGCACGGCCACCCGGTCCAGGACGTCGAGCAGCTGGGCGGCCTGCGGCTCGTCGGCCGCCACCAGTTCGCGCACCCGGCTGCCCAGGCGGGCCAGCCGTGCCCGCAGCTCGGGCAGGCCCTCGCGCTGGGGGGCGCCGTCGAGGAGCTGGCCGACCACCGCGGTGGCGTCGCCGACCAGGGTGAGGTCGGCCGGGTAGTTCTTGCTCGCGTCGGCGGCGTCGACGTTCACCGCCAGCAGGGTGGCCGGCTGGGGCATCGCCCAGTTCTGCGTGGACAGACCGTCGAGGTCGCTGCCGACGGCGACCACCAGGTCGGCGTCGTCCCACAGCGCCCCGATGTCGGGCACGTGGGCCAGGCCCGGTGCCAGGCACGGGTGGTCGGGCGGGAGCACGCCGCGGGCGTTGTAGGTGGTGACCACCGGTGCGGCGAGCTGCTCGGCGAGCCGGCCCAGCACCTCACCGGCGCCGCTGCGGAGCGCACCGCCACCCACCCAGAGCAGCGGACGTCGGGCGGCGGCCAGCAGCTCCAGCGCGCGGGCGACGTCCGCCTCGGGAGCGGGAGCCGGTGGCGGGACGGTCGGGGCGGCCGGCCGGTCGCCGTCCACGGGGGCGCTGAGCAGGTCGGTCGGCACCCCCAGGTACACCGGGCCGGTGGCGGGGGTCAGCGCGATCGCGCCCGCCCGCACCGTCTCCGCCGCCAGCTGATCGGCTGCGTCGCAGGTGACCGTCGTCTTGGTGACCGGGGCGAACATCGCACCCTGGTCCCGGGTCTCGTGCAGCACGCCCCGGTGGACGCCGGGGCGGCGCAGCGTGCTGGGGATGTCGGTGGCGACCACCAGCACCGGCACGCCCGACGCCATCGCCTCACCGGTGGCGCCCAGGGTGTTGGCCGCCCCGGGGCCGGTCGTGACGACGGCGACGCCCAGCCGGCCGGTGGCGCGGGCGTACCCGTCGGCGGCGTAGACCGCGGTCTGCTCGTGCCGCACCCCGATCAGCCGCAGCCCTGCGGCGGCCGCCGCCTCCCAGATCGCCAGGTTGTGCACCCCGGGCAGGCCGAAGGCGATCTTCACGCCCAGTTCCTGCAGGGCGGCGACCAGGTCGTCGGCGCCGGTGCGCACGCCGGTCGCCCGCGGCACGACCTCAGTCGCCGAGGACATCGCCGAACGTCTCCTCGGTCTCGACGAACAGCTCGCCCAGCCCGTCCGCGCCGATGAACTCCTCCGGCACGTAGCGCTCGTCCAGCGCCTCGACGACCTGGGGGTCCTCCGTCGCGCTGCGCAGCGTGTCCTCCAGCGTCTGCACCACCTCCTCCGGCGTGCCGGCCGGGGCGATGACCCCGAAGGTCGTGGTGCTCTGCACCAGCTCGGGGTAGCCGAGCTCGACGAAGGTGGGGGCGTCCACGTAGGGCAGCGGCTCCGGGCTGCCGACGGCCAGCACCCGGAGATCGCCGGACTCGATCGCGGGCAGGATGTCCTGGGACAGGTTGGCGAAGCCTGCGGTGACGTTCTCGCCCAGCAGTGCGGTCTGCACCTCCGCGTTGCCGTTGAACGGCACCACGGTGAGCGGGACGTCGTAGAGCGCGGTGATCCGCTGGGTCTCCGCGGCGTGGGTGTTGGTGGCCCCCGGCGTGCCGACGGTGACCGCCTGGGGGTCCTCCCGGGCGGCGTCGAAGAGGTCTTCGAGCGACTGGTACGGCGAGTCGGCCGGGACGAGGATCCCCGAGGGCACCTGGGTGACCACGCCGACCGGCGCGAAGTCCTCCCGGGTGTAGCCGACCTCGTTGGACAGGTAGTTGAGCACCGCCGTGGGCAGCGCCGTCATCGACAGCGTGTAGCCGTCGGCCTCGGCGTTGATGAGCTGCTGGTAGGCGGTCGCCCCCGAGGCCCCGGGCGCGTTCTCCACGACGACGCTCTGGTCGAGTTCGCCCTCCATGTGCAGCGCCAGCGCCCGGGCGGCGATGTCGGTCGGGCCGCCGGCCGTGTAGGGCACCAGCAGCCGGATGTCGTCGGTCGGGTACCCGTCCGCGGACCCGCCGGCCTCGGTGGTCTCCTCCGCGCCGCCGCAGCCGGTCAGTGCGACGCCGGTGACGAGCAGGACAGCAAGGGTGCGGCGCGTGGTCATCGTTCTCCTGGGGTGGTGGAGGTGGACCCCGAGGGGCCGTCGGTGGGGGTGTCAGCGGCGGTGTCGGTGGTCGAGTCGGCGCCGGGGCTGCCCTCGGCGGCCACCTGTCGGTCGGCGTCCGGGGCCGACTCGTCGGTCTCGTCGACGTCGGCGGGGTCGACCCGGCCGAAGACCGCCTTGCGCCGCCGGCTCATGATCGCGCTGACGATGATGATCAACGCCATGAAGGCGAACATGCCGCCGGAGATCGGGCGGGTGACGAAGATGTCGAGATCGCCGCCGGAGAGCAGCATCGACTGCCGGAACGCCCGCTCGAGGATCGACCCGAGCACGAAGGCGAGCACCAGCGGGCCCGGCTCGAAGCCGGTCTTCTTCATCAGCCAGCCGATGATCCCGAAGCCGAGCACGACCCACATGTCGAACGCGTTGTTGTTGACCGAGAAGACGCCGACCATGGTGACCAGCAGCGCGAACGCGGCGAGGATGCCGGCCCGCACCCGGAGCATCTGGACGAAGATCCCGACCAGCGGGATGTTCAGCGCCAGCAGCATCAGGTTCCCGATCACCATCGAGGCGATGACGCCCCAGAAGATCTCCGGCTCCTGCTCGATCAGCTGCGGCCCCGGGGTGATGTTCTGCTGGATCAGGGCGCCGAAGATCAGCGCCAGCACCACGTTGGGCGGGATGCCCAGGGTGAGCAGCGGGATGAACGCCGAGGTGGAGGAGGCGTTGTTCGCCGTCTCCGGGCCGGCGACCCCCTCGATGGCGCCCTTGCCGAAACGGCTCGGGTCCTTGGCCCGGCGCTTCTCCATCGCGTAGGAGGCCAGCGAGGAGACCACCCCGCCGCCGCCGGGCAGCACCCCGATCACGAAACCGAGCAGCGAGCCGCGGCCGATCGCGCCGGAGGAGTCGCGGAAGTCCTTCCGGGTCGGCCAGATGCCCTTGATCTTGGAGGTGACCGCCTGGACCTTGTCGGTGCGTTCGAGGCTGTGCAGGATCTCCCCGACACCGAACAGGCCCATCGCCACCGCGACGAAGTCCAGGCCGTTGAACAGTGCCACCTCGCCGAAGGTGAAGCGCGCCGTACCGGTGATCGGGTCCAGGCCGACCGTGGCGAGCAGCAGCCCCAGGGCGGCCATGCACAGGCTCTTCAGCACCGAGCCGGTGCCCAGGTAGGTGACCAGCAGGATGCCCAGGATGGTCAGCGCGACGTACTCCGGTGGCCCGAAGGAGACCGCCAGGTCGGCCAGTGGGGGCGCCAGCAGGATCATCCCGATCACGGAGACCGTGCCGCCGATGTACGAGCCGATGGCGGCGATGCCCAGCGCCGGCCCGGCCCGGCCCTGCTTGGCCATCTGGTAGCCGTCGAAGGTGGTCACCACCGACGCCGCCTCACCGGGCAGCCGCAGCAGCACCGAGGTGATCGTGCCGCCGTACATCGAGCCGTAGTAGATGCCGGCCAGCAGGATGACCGCGGTCACCGGCTCGACCGTGTAGGTGATCGGCAGCAGCAGGGCGATCGACGCCGTGGGCCCGAGGCCGGGCAGCACCCCGATGACGGTGCCGATCAGCACGCCGAAGAACACGTACAGCAGGTTGGTCGGGGTCAGGGCGACGGAGAAGCCCTGGAGGATGCCGTCCCAGCTGTCCACGTCAGCCCCCGATCACGGTGTCGACGAGACCGTCGGGGAAGGGCACGCCGAGCAGCTCGACGAACAGCAGGTACATCACGGCCGTGCCGCTGACGGCCAGCCCCAGCGTCCACCGCCAGGACTCGCCGCCGAAGACCCGCAGCCACAGCACGAGCATCAGGAACGCCGAGACGACGAAGCCGAAGGCCTGGAACAGCAGGATGAAGACCCCGAGGCTGACCAGCCCGGCGATGATCCGCACCGTGCCGCCGGTCCACCGCTCGTAGTCCTCGGCCGAGTCGATGAAGACCAGAACGGCTGCGGTGCCGGTCAGCAGCACCGAGACGATGAAGGGCCACAGCCCCGGCCCCGGGGCCGTGAGCTCCCCGAGGCCCAGCCGGCGGGAGCCGATGACCGCGGCCACCCCGAAGGCGAGGAGCAGCAGGGGCGCGATCCGGTGCAGCTGGCGCCACCGGTGCCCCCGGTCCGCCGTCCCCTCGGTGGGGGCGCGGGACGCAGATGTCGAGCCGTGCACGTGCTCACCTCGTCCTCGTTGACGCCGCGTGTGAGCCAGGACACTAGGGCCGGCTTTGAGAGTGGTCCAATACGGAATGACCCGCTGATCGAGAGCGGCTGTGCATGAGTGGCGGAGGGGTTCGATGGAGCTGCGACACCTGCGTGCGTTCGCCGCCGTGGCCGAGGAGCTGCACTTCGGGCGGGCGGCGCTCCGGCTGCACACTGCCCAGCCGGCGCTCAGCCAGCAGATCAAGCAGCTCGAGCAGGACGTCGGCACGCTGCTGTTGGAGCGGACCACCCGGCAGGTGCGACTGACCGCGGCGGGCGTGGTGTTCCTGGAGCACGTGCACCGGGTGCTGGCCGAGGTCGACCGGGCGCGGGAGTCGGTGCTGGCGGCGGAGCGGGGCGCGCGCGGTGAGATCCGGGTCGGGGTGACCGGTGCGATCACCTGGCGACTGCTCCCGCGGATGGCCCGCGCCTACCGGCTGCGCTACCCGCTGGTGCGGCTGGACCTGCACCCGGCGGTGTTCAGCGGCGCCCAGGTCAGCGCGCTGCTGGACGGGCGGATCGACGTCGGGTTCCTCCGGGCGCCGGTGCCCGACGGACCGCTGGCCAGCCGGGTCATCCTCAACGAGCCGCTGATGGCCGTGCTGCCGATGGACCACCCGCTCGCCGGTGCGGACGCCGTGGACCTGGCCGACCTGTCCGGCGAGGGCTTCGTCACCTACCCCTCGCGGCACGGCTCGGCGCTGCGCGACGCCGCGGTGCACGCCTGCTTCTCCGCCGGGTTCACCCCGCGGGTGGTCCAGGAGGCCCCGGACACGCACACGGTGGTCGCCCTGGTCGGAGCCGCGGTCGGCGTGACGCTGATGCCCGCCTCGGCCGAGCGGCTCCAGCTGGAAGGGGTGGTCTTCCGCCCGATCGCGGGAGGTGTCGACGTGCGGGTGCCGATCGCGCTGGCCTGGCGACGGGAGGACCCCTCCCCGGTGCTGGCCGGGTTCCTGGCCACCGCCGAGGAGGTGCTGCCCAGCCCGCCACCAGGCGAGCGGTGACCGGCGCCGTCCCCAGCTGCGGACGCGCCGGCCACCGGGGCTCACTCCTGCAGGATCGGCCCGTACGTCTCGACGATCTCGTCGATCCGGTCGGCGAAGGCGTCCGTGCCGATGAACTCGTCGGGCACGTACTGCTCGCCGAGCCGCTCCATCACCTCGGGCTGCTCCAGGCAGTCGTTGACCGTCTCCTCCAGCGTGGTGACGACGTCGTCGGGCGTGCCGGCCGGGGCCGCGAGACCGAACACCGACACGCTGTTGGTCAGCTCCGGGAAGCCCGACTCGGCCAGCGTGGGCACCCCCTCCAGGTAGTCGACCTGCTCGGGCGGGCTCACCGCCAGCGGCACGAACTCACCGGCCTCGATGTTCGCCAGCACGTCCTCCGAGGCGTTGATGAAGACGGCGTCCACGTTGCCGCCGAGCAGCGCCGTGGTCATCTCGGCGTTCCCGGTGAACGGCACCGCGGTCAGCTGGACGTCGTACTCCTCCGCCATCCGCTGCACCTCCATCGCCTGGGACGTCGTCGCCCCGGGGACGCCGATGTTGAGCTGGCCGGGGTTCTCCTCGGCGGCCTGGAAGAACGCCTCGGCGTCGGCGTACTCGGAGTCCGCGCCGACCGCGAGGACGGAGGGGATCTCGGTGACGGCGGCGACCGGGAGGTAGTCCTCGTTGGTGTAGCCGACGTCCTGCTGGAGCGGGTTCGTCGCGGTGGCCGGGACGGCGATCAGCGACAGGCTGTAGCCGTCGGCGCCGCCGGCGAGCATCGCCTGCATGCCGATGGCCCCGGAGGCGCCCTCGCGGTTCTCCACCACGACGGTCTGCCCGAACTCCGTGGACAGGCAGTCGCCGATCGTCCGTGCGGCCAGGTCGGTCGGGCCGCCCGCGGCGTAGGGCACGTAGAGGGTGATGTCGTCGGTCGGGTAGTCCGCCGCGGCGGCGTCGTCCCCCCCACCACCCCCGGTCGTGGGCTCGTCCTCGGCGCCGCCGCAGCCGGCCAGGGTCAGTGCGGATGCGGCGAGGAGTGCGGGAAGGGTGAGCCGGCGTCGTTGCATCGGTTACCTCCGTCGTGTTCGAGGGCGCGTGTCCCAGGGCAGTGGCCTGGCTCACTGTGCCCTGACTCGCCGGGGGTCGCCCGGCCGCTGGATCACGGTCGGGCAACGATCCCCGGCCCCGTGTGAGCCAGTTCACTCTCCAGACGTCCAAGACGACTGGCAGAGTGCCGCCATGGCTGCCTCGTCGTCGCCCCCCGCCCTGCACGTCAAGCCCGGCACCGAGTGGGCCGCGGTCCTCGGCCGTGCCGCAGACCTCGCGCCCGAGGCGTTCGGCACCGACCGGCTGCACAACCTCGTGGACGGCGCCTGGCGACCGATCGGCAGCCCCGAGCCGCTGGTCACCCCGGTCGACGGCACCAAGCTGATCGGCCTCCCCCGGCTGTCGGCCGGCGAGGCGCAGCACGCCGTCCTGGCCGCGGCCGCCGCCCACCGCGAGTGGGCGCAGACCCCGCTCGCCGAGCGCAAGGCCCGGGTCACCGCCGCCGTCGAGGCGATGGCCGCCGCCCGCGACGAGCTCGCGCTGCTGCTGGCCTGGGAGATCGGCAAGCCGTGGAAGCTGGCCTGCGCCGACGTCGACCGGGCGCTGGACGGCGTCCGCTGGTACGTCGAGGAGATCGACACCATGCTCGGCGACCGGGCTCCGCTGGCCGGACCGGTGTCCAACATCGCCAGCTGGAACTACCCGATGTCGGTGCTGGTGCACGCCGAGCTGGTGCAGCTGCTGGCCGGCAACGCGGTGCTGGCCAAGACGCCGTCGCAGGGCGGTGCGGCCTGCCTGACCCTGGCCCACGCGCTGATGGCCCGGGAGGGGCTGCCGGTCACCCTGCTCTCCGGCGGCGGGGCGGAGCTGTCCAGCGTGCTGGTGCGCTCCCCGGAGATCGGCGCACTGGCCTTCGTCGGCGGCCGCTCCAACGGCGGGAAGGTCGCCGCCGACCTGCTGGACACCGGCAAGCGGCACATGCTCGAGCAGGAGGGGCTCAACGCCTGGGGGATCTGGGAGTTCTCCGACTGGGCCGGGCTGGCCGCGCACCTCAAGAAGGGCTTCGAGTACGGCAAGCAGCGGTGCACCGCCTACCCGCGCTACGTCGTCCAGCGCGAGCTCGTCGACCAGTTCCTGGCCACCTACCTGCCGGTCGTGCAGTCGCTGCGCTTCGGGCACCCGCTGGCCGTCGAGGCCGACGGCGACGACCTCCCGACGCTGGACTTCGGGCCGGTGATCAGCGCGGCCAAGGCCCAGGAGCTCGGCCGCCAGGTCTCCGACGCGATGCACCGGGGCGCGGTGCCGCTGTACCGGGGCAGCGTCTCCGACGGCCGGTTCATCACCGGCCAGGACACCTCGGCCTACGTCGCGCCGGCCGCGCTGCTGTCCCCCGCCGGCGCCAGCTCCCTCATGCACGCCGAGCCGTTCGGGCCGATCGACACGATCGTCGTCGTCGACTCCGAGGCGGAGCTGCTGGCCCAGATGAACGCCTCCAACGGCGCGCTGGTCGCCAGCCTGGCCTGCGACGACGAGGACAAGGCCCGCCGGCTGGCCCGGGAGGTGCAGGCGTTCAAGGTCGGGATCAACGAGCCCCGCTCCCGTGGTGACCGGGCCGAGCCGTTCGGTGGCCGCGGCGCCTCCTGGCTGGGGTGCTTCGTCGGTGGCGAGCTGCTGGTGCAGGCGGTCACCCAGGGCGCTGAGAACGAGCTGCTGCACGGCAACTTCCCCGAGCACTCGCGGTACCCCGCCGCGATCTGAACGCCCCGCTCAGGCGCTCTGCCGGACCACCAGCTCGGAGGGGAACAGGGTGACCGGGGTGCGGTCCCGGTCGAGCAGGCTGCCCGCTGCCCGGGCGGCGATCTGCTCGACCGGGTGCGTCGCCGTGGTCAGCGTCGGCCCGCTGAAGGCCGCCAGCGGCAGGTCGTCGAAGCCGGTCACGGCGACGTCGTCCGGCACCCGGCGGCCCAGCGCGCGGACCGCCTGGATCGCACCGAGGGCGGTCTCGTCGCAGATCGCGTACAGGGCGTCGGTGTCCGGCCAGCGGCGCAGCGCCTCGACGGCGCCCCGCCGACCGCTCTCGGTGGTGAAGTCCCCGGCCAGCACCCGCTCGGGCAGGCCCGCGGCACGGACCGCGGCCCGGTGCGCGGCGACCGGGCGCTCGGCGCAGGGCAGCCACGGCGGCCCGGCCAGCATCGCGATCCGCCGGCGGCCCGAGCGGAGCAGGTGTGCGGTGAGCGCTGCTGCGGCGGCGCTGGTGTCGACGTCGACCAGGGGCACGGTGGGGGAGCCCGCGCCGATGGAGGTCACCCGCCCGGCCAGTCGGGGCGGCACGGCGGCGAGCACCCGGCGGGTGGTGTTCACCAGCACCACCCCGGCGACCGAGCGGTCCCGGGCGAGCGCTTCGAGGGTGGGCTCCGGTGCGCCCAGGGGCAGCCACTGCAGCGCCACCCCGAGCCCCTCGCCGGCGCACCGCTGCGCGGTGGAGCCGACCACCCGGGAGACGTAGGGGCAGTCGACGAGCTCGGTCGGGGACGCGCTGGTCACCGCCACCACCAGGCGCGTGCCCCGGCCGTGGACCAGCGCGCGGGCCACCGGGTCGGCGGTGTAGCCCAGCCGCTCGGCCGCGGCACGCACCCGTTGCCCGGCGTCGGCGGAGGACGGGCCGGAGCCGGTGAGCACCCGGGAGACGGTGGCCCGGGAGACCCCGGCAGCACGGGCCACGTGCTCGATGGTCACCGCAGGCCGGTGGTCCTCACGCATGCCGCCCACCCTGTCACCGGCCGGCCGGTGCCGGGGCGATCAGCGCACTGGAACCGTTCTCAGCCGGGTCTGAGAGGGTCGGTGGCATGACGTCACCGGAGCCGCGCGCCAATCGACAGCGGCTGATCGGCCTGTTCCTGCTGGGCGTCGCCCTCGTCCTGCTGGTCTCCAGCGTCACGTGGTTCGGCAGCGACCGCGGCGGGATCGGCATCGCCCAGGTGGCGGTCGCCCTGGTGGCGGCGGTGGTGGGCGCCGTCGTCGTACGCCGGGCGCCACCGCGCTGACCCCCGCCGTCCCCACGCCTCGGCGGCCAGCTGCCGCATCGCGGTGACCGACGCCGGCTCCCCGGTCACCGGCCGGTCTCGCTGACCGGCGTCTCGGCGAGCACGGTGTCGTCCGCGGCCAGGAACCGGACCGCGGCCACGGCCGGCCCGTCGCCCGCGCGGCCGACGCCGGTGCCGGCGACCAGGGGCAGGGAGGTCAGCAGCGCCCCGCCGGCGTCCAGCAGCTCCGCCGTGGCGGCCTCGCGGGGGCCGCTCAGCGCCAGGTTGCCGTCCATCGGCACCGCCAGCAGCTGGTCGGCCAGTGGGGTCCCGGCCGGCTGCGGATCGAGGGTGGAGACCGAGCTGCTGGTCCCGTTCTCGGTCAGCTCGGTGTGCCCGACCACCAGGACCGTCGCTCCGGAGCGGAAGGTGTACCCGACCAGCACCATCTCCGCTCGGCCGCTCCCGGTCGGTCCGGCGGCGAGCAGCACCGGGGTCGCGCCGTCCAGGCCGGCACCGTAGGTGTCCACCGCCATGTGCAGCACCAGCTGCACCGTCTCCGCGGAGGCCCGGGGGCGTAGCTCCCGGGGGTCGGTCAGCCCCGCGACCGGGGCCTGCGCGATCGCCGAGGCGCGGTCGCTGAACACCTGGCTCATCGAGTCCAGCTCCCGCCCGTTCCGCGAGACGACGGCCCGCACGCTGCTCGCCGGGCCGCTGAACTCGCCCGCCGCGACGCCGTCCTCCCCCGGCAGCGGGCGCCGGTCCACCTGCTCCTCGCCGTCCGCGGTCACCGTGGTGCCGTCCACGTGCTCCACGGTGTCGCCGGGGAGGCCGACCACGACGAGGACCCCGGACGACCCGCCGTCCGGGGTGTCGACGAACGCCAGCGGCTGGTTGCGGATGAGGCGCTGGACACCGGTCGCCTGCGTCATCTGGCCGGGCTCGGCGCCGGCCGGGCCGGTGAACCAGGTCCCGCTGAGCCGGCCGTCGACCTGACCCAGCACGAAGGCGATCCGCAGCCCGGCCTCGTCGCCGGCCCAGGCCACCCTGTGGCTGTCCACGGGCGGGGGCGCATCGGGGGCGAACCCGTCGGCCAGCCACGGCAGCGCGGCCACCGCCTGCAGCCAGGCGTCGTCGCCGGCGAGTGCTCCCCGGACCGGCACGTCGTAGAGGCTCTGGGACGTCACACCACGGGACGGGGCCGCGGTGTCGGACGAGCCGACCTCGGGCAGCAGGCCGCGCAGCACCGGCACCGAGCCGAAGACCAGCACCACGGCCAGCCCGATGCCGACCACCGCTGCCTGCTGGCGGCGCTGCCGCCGGTGCCGTACCCGGGTGCGCTCGGCCAGGTCGTCGGGGGCGCGGAGGGCCGGGCGTGCGGCCAGGTGGGACCGGAGCTGGGTCTCGACGTCCATCAGGTCCATCTCAGCGCTCCTCGAAGGCGGGCATCGGCAGCTGGTCGGCCAGGACGGCGCGCAGCCGGGCGAGGCCGCGGGTGGTCTGGCTCTTCACGGTGTTCACGGAGCAGCCCAGTGCGGCCGCGGTGGCGGCCTCGCCGAGGTCCTCGCCGTAGCGGAGCACCAGGACCGCGCGCATCCGCGGCGGCAGGGCGGCCAGCGCCGTCGCCATGACGTCGCGCTCGGCGAACACGTCGGTCTGGTCGGGCTCAGGGGCGTCGTGTGCCGGGAGGGAGACGATCTCCTGGGTGGTGCGGCGGCGGCGCCAGCTCGCGGCGCTGGTGACCAGCACCTTGCGCACGTAGGGGTAGGCGTCCTCGCCGGAGATCCGGCCCCAGTGCCGGTAGGCCTTGAGCAGGGCGGTCTGCAGCAGGTCCTCGGCGTGGCCGCGGTCGGCGGTCAGCAGGAAGCCGACCCGCAGCAGGTCGTGGGAGCGCGCGGCGACGAACGCCTCGAACGCTGCCTCGTGCTCGGCTCTCACCGGTCTCCCCCCGTCGTCACCCCCTAGGACGCGATGCGCCGCCCGGGAGGGGTGCCTCCGTGACCTGATCGTGACCATCTGGCGTTCTCGGCGGCCAGACGGCACTGTGACCCACGACACGTCGAGCAGTGGAGGTGGCCGTGCAGATCAGCAGGGAGCAGTTGGTCCAGGTGCTGCGCACCGAGGGCGACAACGACACCGCGGACAAGGTGGAGGGAGACCTGCCGGAGCAGATCGACACCGACCGGGACGGCGACGCGCTGGCCGCAGCCGGGCTGGACCGCACCCAGCTGATGGCCAAGCTGGCCGGCGGTGCGTTCGGGGGCACGCTGGCCCCGTGACCGGTGGGCCCGCCGGTGTGCGGCGGGCCCACCGGCATCAGCCGGCGAAGGGGCGCTCGCGGGCCAGTTCCTCCTTGGCGACCCCGCGGATGTGCACCGCGTCCGGGCCGTCGACGATCCGCAGGGTGCGGGCGCTGGCGTAGAACCGGGCGAGCACGGTGTCGCCGCTGACCCCGGCGCCGCCGTGCAGCTGGATGGCCCGGTCGATGACGTCGAGGGCCACCCGCGGTGCGGCCACCTTGATCGCGGAGATCTCGGTGCGGGCGCCCTTGGCACCGAACCGGTCGATCAGGTCGGCGGTCTGCAGCACGTACAGCCGGGCCTGGTCGATCTCGATCCGGGACAGCGCGATCGACTCCCGCACGGTGCCCTGCTCGGCCAGCGGCCGGCCGAAGGCGACCCGGGACTTCGCCCGCTCCACCATCAGCGCCAGCGCCCGCTCGGCCATGCCGATGGCGCGCATGCAGTGGTGGATCCGGCCGGGCCCGAGCCGGGCCTGGGCGATCATGAAGCCGTCGCCCTCGCCGGAGAGGATGTTGGACGCCGGCACCCGGACGTCGGTGAACCGCAGCTCCGAGTGGCCGTGCTGGTCCTGGTACCCGAACACCGGCAGGTGCCGGACGATCTCCAGGCCCGGGGTGTCCCGCGGCACCAGCACCATCGACTGCTGCCGGTGCGGCGGGCCGTCCGGGTCGGTCTTGCCCATCAGGATGAAGATCTCGCAGCGCTCGTCGGCGGCGCCGCTGGTCCACCACTTGCGGCCGTTGATGACGTACTCGTCGCCGTCCCGGACGATCGAGGTCTGGATGTTGCGGGCGTCGGAGCTGGCGACGTCCGGCTCGGTCATCGCGAAGCCGGACCGGATCTCCCCCTCCAGCAGCGGGGTGAGCCAGCGGGCCTTCTGCTCCTCGGTGCCGAAGAGCATCAGGGTCTCCATGTTCCCGGTGTCCGGGGCCCCGCAGTTGGTCGCCTCCGGCGCGAGCACCGGCGACCAGCCCATGATCTCGGCGATCGAGGCGTACTCGAGGTTGGTCATGCCGCCGAGCTCGTGGTGGAAGAGGTTCCACAGGCCGCGCGTGCGCGCCTCGGCCTTGAGGTCCTCCAGGATCGGGGGGTGGGCGTGGTCGTCGTGGCCGCGCGCGGCGCGCCAGTCCTCGTACACGGGCTCAGCGGGGAAGACCTGTTCCCGCATGAAGTCCCACATCCGGCCACTGACGTCCTCGGCCTTGGCGGAGAGGGTGAAGTCCATGGACGGACGTTAGCGCCGGACGTGACGCAGGACGCATCGGGGTCGGCACTGGGTGCCACGCGCGACCGCCCGGACACCAGGTGGTGTCCGGGCGGTCGAGGTGGTGCTTGGTGTACCGGGTCAGGCCCCGGCCGCTGGGCTCAGCGGCGCAGGGACTGGTCCGACCCGTGCGTGGTGTCCACGGTCTTCACCGGGCCGAGTGCGATCGCCAGGCCGGCGATGACGCTGGCCAGGTGCAGCCAGTTGTCGGCCCAGTTGATGCTCAGGAAGTTCAGCGGCTCGTCCTCGCCCGCGGCGAACAGGCCGTAGACGAAGGCCGCCCCGTAACCGACGGCCAGCAGCCACCCGTACGTGCGGGCGGTGCTCAGCGTCCGGGCCAGCGCGATGCCGGCCAGGCCGATCACGAGGTGCACGATGTTGTGCAGCGGGTTGATGCCGAACCCGAGGATCGTCTCGTCGGTGTGTGCGGCGAAGTCGTCGAAGCCGGTGATGAAGAAGCCGACGATGCCGACGAGCGTGTAGACGACACCGATCGCCATGGCGAGCATCTGCGGCCAGGTCATGCCTCGGCGGCCGGCGCCGGGCAGGTCTGCGTTGGACATGGGTGCCTCCGTGTGGTCGTGCGCCGCCAGGTGCTCAGCGAGCGCACACAGGGAGTTCCCAGGCCTCCGGCACGAAAACGGCCGTCACCCGAACGGGTGGCGGCCGTTGCCGAATCGTCACCTCAAGAAGGGCGGGGTGTCGCCTTCGGTCGCCGGACGACGAACGGGCCGATCGCGAGCAGGTCGACCGGCGCCGAGCCGAAGCACTCCAGCGCGTCCCGGGGGTCGTCGACCATCGGCCGACCGGCGGTGTTCAGGCTGGTGTTCACCACCACCGGCAGCCCGGTGCGCCGCTCGAACGCCGAGATCATCCGGTGCACCAGCGGGGACGTCTCCGGGTCGATGGTCTGGATCCGCGCCGTCCCGTCGACGTGGGTGACGGTGGGGATGCGCTCCCGCCACTCGGGCGCCACGTCGTGCACGAAGAGCATGTACGGCGAGGGGATCGGCCCGCGGCTGAAGATCTCCGGCGCCTTCTCCAGCAGCACCATCGGGGCCACCGGGCGGAACTGCTCCCGTCCCTTGACGTCGTTCATCCGCTCCAGGTTGGCCTCGAAACCGGGGTGGGCGATGAGCGAGCGGTGCCCCAGCGCGCGCGGGCCGTACTCGCTGCGACCCTGGAACCAGGCGACGATGCCGTTGTCGGCCAGCACCTCGGCCACGGCCTCGGCCACGTCGTCCGGGCGCTCGTAGTCGATCGCCGCGGTGATCAGCACCTGCTCGATCTCGTCGTCGGACCAGCCCCGGCCGAGTGCGGCGCCCGGCATCGGCTGGGTGTCCTCGCCGAGCTCGCGGGCCACGTGCAGGGCGGCACCCAGCGCCGTCCCGGAGTCCCCGGCGGCCGGCTGCACCCAGACCTGCTCGAACGGGCTCTCGGCCAGGATCCGGGTGTTGGCCACGCAGTTCAGCGCGGTGCCGCCGGCCAGGGTGAGGGTCTTCTCGCCGGTCTGCTCGTGCACCCAGCGGGCCAGGTCGATCAGCACCTCCTCCAGCCGCTGCTGGACGCTGGCGGCCAGGTCGGCGTGGTCGGACGTCCACTGGTCGCCCTTGCCCAGGCGGGGGGCGAACTCGGTGTAGTCGATCTGCTCGGTGCGGAAACCGCCGTCGTCCGTGGCCCGGATCAGCTCGCTCAGCTCGCCGACGAAGCGGGGCTTGCCGTAGCTGGCCATCGCCATGACCTTGAACTCGTCGGAGCTGCGCAGGAAGCCCAGGTGGTCGGTGAGGTCCTCGTACATCAGGCCCAGCGAGTGCGGCAGTGCCTGGCCGGCGAGCACCTCGAGCTGGCCGTCGACGTAGCGGCCGGCCAGGTGGCTGTGTGCCTCACCGCGGCCGTCGAGCACCAGCACCGCGTTGTCCCGCTGCGGGGCGCCCAGGCCGGCGGACGCCGCGTGCGCGACGTGGTGCTTGACGAACCGCACCTTCGCCGGGTCGAGGCCGGGCAGGGCGTGGGCCAGGAAGTCCGGGGCCATCTCCGCGTACTTCTTGCGCATGACGTCGCCGTCGTCGAACAGCCCGGACTCCTCCGGGGTGCCCATCAGCGCCGGGTCGAAGGAGTAGGCGACCGCGTCCAGCTCCTCGGGGCGGATGCCGGCCTCGCGCAGGCACCAGGCCGCGGACAGCTCGGGCAGTTCCCAGGCGCTCCAGGGCAGCGGGCGCTTGCCGTGCTTGCGCCGGCTGAACCGCTCCTCCTCCGCTGCGGCGACGACCTTCCCGTCGACGACCAGCGCCGCCGACGGGTCGTGGTAGATCGCGTTGATGCCCAGGACCTTCACGTGCACTCCTCCCGGCCGGGCTCCAGCGGCCCGGTCCCTGTTCATGATCACGCCGGAGGTCGGGCGTTGCACGGTGAGCGGCAGGGATCACCCGGTTGGTGGGAACGCCTGGTCTTCGCCGAGCTGCGCGAGCAGCGCCGTCGCGGCCTCCTCTGAGCCCGGGTCCTCAGGCGCGGGAGCGCTGCCGCAGCAGGTCGTTGTCCAGCACGGCCTGCAGGCCGAGGGTCTTGTACCCGACCTCCTCGAACAGGACGACGATGCGGTCCTCCTCGTGCCGCATGACGACGCCGGGGCCCCACCCGGTGTGCTCGACGGTCGCGTCCACCGGGAACGGGTGGTCCGCGTCGGCGGCGTGCTCCTGGGAGAGCCCGGCGCTGCAGTTGTCGCAGTTACCGCAGGGGTGGTCCAGCTGCTCGCCGAAGTAGCCGAGCAGGAACTGCCGCCGGCAGCCGGTGGTCTCGGCGTAGCCACGCATCATCTCGATCCGGCTCTCGTCGACCCGGACGTGGTGCTCGGCGAGCTCTCGCGCGGCAGCGGCGGCCTGGCCGGGACGCGGTGCGTCGGGGGCCGGTGACGCCGTCCCCTCCTCGTCCAGGACGACGGCGCCCGCCCGTTCCAGCAGGTTGAGGTCGCGGACCAGCGGGGTCGCGGGGCGGCCGGTCTCCTCGCGCAGGTCGCGGACGTCCACGCCGTCCATCCCGGCTGCCGCCCCGGCCTGCACCAGCCCGGCGACCTGCTGCAGCTCCTCCTCGGCCGGGGCGCCCGCCGCGAAGAACCTGCGCAGCCCGAGGTCCTCCTGGCGGTAGACCAGCACCGCCACCGCCGGCTCACCGTCGCGGCCGGCCCGGCCGATCTCCTGGTAGTAGCTGTCGACCGAGTCGGCCGGTTCGGCGTGCACGACGAACCGGGTCTCCGGCCGGTCGATCCCCATGCCGAAGGCGGTGGTGGCGACGACGACGTCCAGTTCGTCGGCCTTGAACTGCCCCTGCACCTCGTCGCGGTCGCTCTTCTTCAGCCCGGCGTGGTACGCCCGGGCACGCAGCCCGCGGTCGGCCAGCGCCTCGGCGAGCTCCTCGGTGCTGCGGCGGGTGGCGCTGTAGAGGATCCCGCTGCCCCGCTCGGTCAGCGCGGTGACCCGGTCCAGGACGGCGGTGTGCTTGGCGTGCGCATCGGCGTGCTGCTCGACCTCCAGCCGGATCTCCGGACGGTCGAACCCGGCCACGACGACCTCCGGGTCGGTCATCTCCAGCCGTTCCACGATCTCGGCCCGGACCGGGGGCGCGGCGGTCGCGGTCAGCGCCAGCACCGTCGGGTGGCCCAGCTGCTGGACGACCCCGCCCAGGCGGAGGTAGTCCGGGCGGAAGTCGTGCCCCCAGGCGGAGACGCAGTGCGCCTCGTCGACGACGAACAGCGCCGGTGACGCCGCCCGCAACGCCTGGACCACCTCCGGCTTGGCCAGCTGCTCCGGCGCGAGGAAGCAGTAGCGGACCGTTCCGTCACCCACGCCGTCCAGCACGGCCCGGTGCTCCTGCGCGGACAGCCCGGAGTTGAGCACCGCCGCCCGGCCGACCCGCTCCTGGCCCAGTTCCGCCAGGCGCTGCACCTGGTCGCGCTGCAGGGCGATGAGCGGGGAGACGATGACGACCGGACCGTCCAGCAGGAAACCCGTGACGGTGTAGACCGCGGACTTGCCGGCCCCGGAGGGCAGCACGGCCAGGGTGTCCCGGCCGGCCGCGACCGCCTTCATGGCGTCCTCCTGGCCGGGGCGGAAGCCGTCGAACCCCAGCACCTCCCGCGCGGTCTCCCGGATCCGCCGGGTGCGCACGGAGGCCGACCCCCCGGCGGCGGTCGTGGAGGCGGCAGAGCGGTGGGCGGTCTGGGTCACCGGGCGCGACTTCCCGACCACCGAGATCGACAAACGACCCGCAGGCCGCACGGCACCGTCAGTCCCAGGAGTCGAGCCAGAACCGCAGCTCCAGCGCGTCGGACTCCAGCGGGAGCCCCAGCCAGACCGGGGCGAAGAAGGCGAACCCGGCGACGGACAGGGCGAGCGCCACGGCACCGACCAGCCGCGGCCGGCGGGTCGCCTGCACCGCACGGACCAGGCCCAGGGCGATGAACGGCACCACCGGGACCATGTAGAAGAAGTAGCCGGGCTTGTTCGCGGCCAGCCACGGAGCCCACAGCAGCACCAGGGGGACCAGGACGGTGGCCGCGACGCCGTCCCGGCGGGCGACCGCCCGCCAGAGCAGCACCGGGTAGGCCAGCAGGGCCGGCCACCACAGGCCCGGGTTGCCGAGCATGACGATGCGCGCCCGGGTGTCCGGCGGCACCTCGCACTCCCCGGCCTCCTGCTGCGCGGTGGTGCAGCTCTCGGCGTAGACCAGCACCGGCCGCTCCAGCCAGGGCCAGCCGAGCGGGCTGGAGCGGTAGGGATGGCTCGCCTCCAGCCCCACGTGGTAGTCGACCAGGTCGACCTGGCTCTGCGCCCAGGTCTCCAGCCGGTCGCCCACCGAGGTGCCGCACTCCCCGGCCTCGCAGGCCCGCTGTGCGGCGTAGCTCTCCGAGTAGTTGGCGAACCAGCCCGTGAAGGTGGCCAGGTAGACGGCGGCGGGGACCATCAGCAGGCTCAGCACGGCGCCGCCGGTGACCGCCACGGCGCGGCGGGTGGCCTGGCGGAACGGCTCGCCCCGGCCGCTGAGCTCGGTGCCCAGCACCAGCAGCCCAACCAGGCCGACGGCGAGCAGGCCGGACCACTTGGTGGCCACCGCCAGCCCCAGGGTGACCCCGGCCAGCCAGCGGTAGCGGGAGCCGACGAAGGACCGGCGCAGCCCCTCCCCGGCCTCGCGGGTGCGGCGGCGGGCGTCCCGGTCGAGCAGCGCGAGCCAGAACGCGGCGACGACGAACAGGGCGAGGACCGCGTCGAGCATCGCCATCCGGCTGGCCGTCACCGCGAGACCGTCCAGGGCGACGAGCACGGCGGCCAGCGCGGCCGGCGCCGTGCGGCGGAACAGGCGGAGCCCGCTCAGGTAGGTCAGCAGCACGGTGACCGAGCCGGCGACGGCCACGCCGACCCGCCAGCCGAACGGGGTGGAGCCGAACAGCTCCAGGCCGGCGGCGATCACCCACTTGCCCATCGGCGGGTGGGCCGGGCGGCCCTCCTCGACCCCTTGGGCCAGGTAGTCGGAGGCGTCGACGGCGTAGTACTTCTCGTCGAAGTAGAGGCGGTCCGGGTCGCCGAGGTCCCACAGCCGGATGGCGGCGGCGAGGCCGAGCAGGGTCAGTGCCACCATCCACTGAGGGAATTCGGGCAGTCGCCCTGGAACGGAGGACGGGCGGCGCCTGGAGGCGCCGCCCGTCTTCTGTTCCGCAACCGAGGACGCGGTTGCGCTCACTGGTCGAGTGCCCCAGCGGTCAGTCGAGGACTCAGCCCTCGGTCTCGGTGCTGAACTCGGTCTCGGTCTCGGTGTCGACCTCGGTCTCGGTCTCGACGACCTCTTCCTCGGTCTCGACCTCGGTCTCGGTCGGCTCGAGGGTCTCGGTGACCTCGGTCTCCATCTCCTCGGTCTCGGTGATCTCCTCGGTCTCGGTGACCTCGACGGTGCCCTCTTCCTCGGCGCCGCAGGCGGAGGCACCGAAGATGAGCAGGCCGGAGAAGGTGGCGGCAGAGACGCCGCGGACGAGCTTGTTCATGGGGTGCTCCTGTGTTCGGGGGAAGCGGTCGGTCAAAGGCATGTCCGCATATCGCCGCCCTCACACACCGAATGGGCATAACGATCAGGTCACAGCAGGTGAACTGTCTCTCTGCACAGGATTCGCACAACGATCCGGTAACGGCGAGTGTCGCCCAAATGATGTTGAAGAACGGAGTGTCCGAGAGGTCGGGACTGGTAATGGCGGGACGGTGAATCCTCGGTCCACGTGCGTCTGCATCCCCACCTATCAGGAGCGGGAGAGCCTGCCGCGCACGCTCGCCGGCGTGCTGCGCGCTGTCCCGGACGCCCACGTACTGGTGATCGACGACAACAGCCCCGACGGCACGGGCGAGCTCGCCGACCGACTGGCCGCCGACGACCCGCGGGTGCACGTGTTGCACCGCCCGGGCAAGGGAGGGCTGG
This sequence comes from Modestobacter sp. VKM Ac-2978, assembly GCF_026968025.1. NCBI lineage: Bacteria > Bacillati > Actinomycetota > Actinomycetes > Geodermatophilales > Geodermatophilaceae > Modestobacter > Modestobacter sp. VKM Ac-2978. The sequence goes on from NZ_JAPVBP010000003.1 coordinate 48,802, forward strand.
GGCCGGCCTACATCGCCGGCTTCCGCTGGGCCTTGGCCGAGGGCTTCGACGTGGTGGCGCAGATGGACGCCGACGGGTCGCACCGCCCCGAGGACCTGCCCCGGCTGCTGGCGGCCCTGGCCGGAGCCGACGCCGTGCTGGGCTCGCGCTGGGTGCCCGGCGGGGCCGTCGCCGACTGGCCGCGCAGTCGGGAGCTGCTCAGTCGCACCGCCAACCGGTACGTGCGGGCCGCGCTGCGGCTGCCGGTGGGCGATGCCACCGGGGGCTTCCGGGCCTTCCGCCGGCACGCGCTGGAGCGGCTGGACCTGGACGCCGTCCAGAGCGAGGGCTACTGCTTCCAGATCGACATGACCCGGCAGGTGTGGACACGGGGCCTGCGGCTGGTGGAGGTGCCGATCCTCTTCGTGAACCGGGAGTTCGGCGAGAGCAAGATGAGCTCGCGGATCATCCGGGAGGCGCTGGTCCGGGTCACCGCCTGGTCGCTGACCACGCGGCGCCCCACGCCTGCCGCGGTGCGGCCGGCGGCCACGGGTGGCGAGCGGCTGGTCCACCGGGTCGCCGCCTGACCACCCCGTGGTCCGCGGTTGCGGGCCATCTGCTGGTTGTCCGTCCGCAACTGCGGAACTAGGGTGCCGGCGTGTCCACCTCCTACCGGATCGCCGAGGCCGCTGCGCTGCTCGGCGTCAGTGACGACACCGTCCGCCGCTGGATAGACAGCGACCGGCTGCCCGCCACCCGCGGCGGGGGCCCGGCGCAGGTCGACGGCGCGGAGCTGGCCCGGGTCGCCGCCGAGCTGCACGAGGCGCCCCAGCCGGGCGCCACCCGCTCGTCCTCGGCCCGCAACCGGCTCACCGGGATCGTCACCCGGGTGGTGCGGGACACCGTGATGGCGCAGGTGGAGATCCAGGCCGGGCCGTTCCGGCTGGTCTCGCTGATGTCCCGCGAGGCCGCCGACGAGTTGGGGCTGGAGCCCGGCGTCCGGGCGGTGGCCACGGTCAAGGCCACCCAGGTCAGCGTGGACGTGCCGTGAGGCGGCTGGTCGCCGGTGCCCTGCTGCTGGCCCTGGCTGGTTGCGGGGTCGACGACGGCGGACGGTCGATCGAGACGGACGGCGAGCTGGGCGGCACCCTCACCGTCTTCGCGGCGGCCTCGCTGACCGACGTGTTCACCGACCTCGGGGACCAGCTCGAGGCCGACCACCCGGGCCTGGACGTGCAGTTCAACTTCGCCGGCAGCTCCGCGCTGGCGACCCAGGTGACCCAGGGTGCGCCGGCCGACGTCCTCGCCTCCGCCGACGAGGAGGCTCTGGCCGCCGTCGCCGACCTGGGGGCCGGTGACCCCGCCGTCTTCGCGGAGAACACGCTGCTCATCGCCGTCCCGGCGGGCAACCCGGCTGGCGTGACCGGCCTGGCCGACCTCGCCGACCCGGGCCTGACCGTCGCCCTGTGCGCCGCCGAGGTGCCGTGTGGTGCGGCCGCCGCGCGGGTGTTCGACGCCGCCGGCCTCGCCCCCGCGCCGGACACCCTGGAGCAGGACGTGCGGGCGGCGCTGACCAAGGTGCAGCTCGGCGAGGTCGACGCCGCGCTGGTCTACGCGACCGACGTCGCGGCGGCCGGCTCGGCGGTGGAGGCGATCGAGGTCCCGGAGGCCGCCGACGTGGTCAACCGCTACCCGCTGATGGTGCTCGAGAGGGCACCCAACCCGCTGGCGGCGGAGGCGTTCGTCGACCTGGTGCGCTCGGACACCGGCCGCCAGGCCCTCACCGACGCCGGCTTCCGCCTCCCGTGACCCACCCCGTGGGGCCAAAGTCGCGACTTTGGCCCCGGAAGGGGGAAGGGGACGGCGGGGTGCCGGCGCCGCTGCTGGTCCCGGCGCTGCTCGGGGTGGCGTTCCTGGTGCTGCCGCTGTTCGGGCTGCTGGTGCGCGCGCCGTGGTCGGACCTCGGCCCGCAGCTGGCCCGGCCGGGTGTCGGCGAGGCGCTGCGGCTGTCGCTCGTCTCGGCCACCCTGGCCACCCTCGTCTCGCTGGTGCTCGGCGTCCCGCTGGCCTGGGTGCTGGCCCGGTCGCAGCTGCGTGGCCGGTCGGTGCTGCGCGCGCTGGTGACCGTGCCGCTGGTGCTGCCGCCGGTCGTCGGCGGGGTCGCGCTGTTCCTGGTGCTGGGCCGGCAGGGGATCATCGGTCGCTGGCTGTACGAGGCCACCGGCTTCTCGCTGCCGTTCACCACTGCCGCGGTCGTGATCGCCGAGACGTTCGTGGCGATGCCGTTCCTGGTGATCAGCGTCGAGGGCGCGCTGCGCGCCGCCGACGCCCGCTTCGAGGACGCCGCCGCCACCCTCGGCGCCGACCGGTGGACGACGTTCCGCCGGGTCACCCTGCCCCTGGTCGCACCCGGGATCGCGGCCGGCGCGGTGCTGTGCTGGGCGCGCGCACTAGGGGAGTTCGGCGCCACGATCACCTTCGCCGGCAACTTCCCGGGGACGACGCAGACCATGCCGCTGGCGGTCTACCTGACCCTGCAGCGCGACCCGGAGGCGGCGATCGTGCTGAGCCTGGTGCTGCTGGGTGTCTCCCTGGCCACCCTGCTGCTGCTGCGCGACCGCTGGCTGGGGCGAGGAACCGTCACATGAGCCTGGCCGCGCACGTCGTCGTCCGGCGCGGGACGCTGACGCTGGACGTGGAGCTGGCCGTGGCCGACGGCGAGGTGCTCGCCGTCCTCGGGCCGAACGGTGCCGGCAAGTCCACCGTCTTGCGGGTGCTCGCCGGCCTGCTGCGCCCGGACGCCGGCCGGGTGGAGGTCGACGCCGAGGTCTGGAACTCCTCCGACGTGCACCTGCCCGCGCACGCGCGGTCGCTGGGCATGGTGTTCCAGGACCACCTGCTGTTCCCCCACCTCTCGGTCACCGAGAACGTGGCCTTCGGGCCCCGCACCCGCGGCACTCCCCGGCCGGCGGCGCGGGCCGCGGCGGAGGACTGGCTGGCGCGGGTCGGGCTGGCCGGGCTCGGCGACCGGCGTCCCGGACAGCTCTCCGGTGGGCAGGCGCAGCGCGCCGCGCTCGCCCGGGCCCTGGTCGGCCGGCCGCAGCTGCTGCTGCTCGACGAGCCGCTGTCCGCGCTCGACGCCCGCACCCGGCTCACCGTGCGCGCCGAGCTGCACCGGCACCTCACCGACTACGCCGGCAGTGCCGTCCTGGTCACCCACGACCCGGTCGACGCGATGGCGCTGGCCGACCGGGTCGTCGTCATCGAGGAGGGACGGGTCGTGCAGGCCGGCACCCCGGCCGAGGTCGCCCGCCGGCCACGTACCGACTACGTGGCCCGGCTGGTCGGGCTCGTGCTGCTGGCCGGCCAGGGCGCCGGGACCCAGGTCGCGCTGGACGGCGGGGGTGTGGTCGCGGTCGCCGAGGACGTCGCCGGGCCGGTGTTCGTCGCCGTCCGGCCCGAGTCGGTGGCGCTCTACCTGCAGCGGCCGGTCGGCAGTCCGCGCAACGTGTGGCCGCTCCGACTGGCCGCGGCGACCCCGCACGGCTCGGTGGTGCGCTGCGACCTGGCCGGTGAGGTGCCGTTGACCGCCGACGTCACGGCGACGTCCTTCGCCGAGCTGGGGCTGGCCCCCGGCGCCGAGGTGTGGGCGTCGGTCAAGGCCAGCGAGCTCACCGTCTACCCGCGCTGAGAGAGTGGGGGCGTGACGTCGGATGCGCCCGTTGCCGGGCTCGTGCTCGCCGCCGGCGGTGGCCGCCGGTACGGCATGCCGAAGGCGCTGGTCGAGTACGAGGGCAGCCTGCTGGTCGAGCGGGCGGTGCGGACGGCGGCCGCGGTCTGCGACCCGGTTCTCGTCGTGCTCGGCGCCCAGGCGGTCGACGTCTGGCGCACCGCCGACCTGACCGGTGCGACCGTGCTGGCCAACCGGGACTGGGAGACCGGCATGGCCTCGAGCCTGCGCACCGGGCTGGACGGGTTGCGCGGCTGGCCCGGCCGGGTCGACGCCGTGCTGGTGCAGTTGGTCGACATGCCGGGGATGACGCCGGCGGCGCTGGCCCGGCTGGCCGAGCACGCGGCCCCCGACTCCCTGGCCGTCGCCAGCTACGACGGCGTCCGCGGGCACCCGGTGCTGCTGGGCCGCGAGCACTGGGCGGGGGTGGCCGAGACGGCGACCGGCGACGAGGGCGCCCGCGCCTACCTGGCCGCCCACGACGTCACCGAGGTCGACTGCACCGGGCTGGCCGACCCCACCGACCTGGACGTCCCGCCGACGGCGTGATGGCCCGCCCGAGCCCGGCCGGCGAGTACCTTCGCGGCCGTGGAGACGATCCTGGCCCGGGTGACCGAGGAGCCGCTGTCGGTCGCCGAGCACGAGGCGGCCGTCGCCGACAAGGCGGCCGGTGCGGTGGTCTCCTTCGCCGGCGTGGTCCGCGACCACGACGGTGGCCGCTCGGTCACCGAGCTGGAGTACACCGGGCACCCGACCGCGCCGGAGCTGATCGCCGAGATCGCCGCCGAGTTCGCCGCCCGGCCGGAGGTGCAGGCGGTCGCCGTCTCCCACCGGATCGGCCTGCTGGGCATCGGTGACGTCGCGCTCGCCTGCGCGGTCAGCGCCGCGCACCGCGGCCAGGCGTTCACCGCCTGCGCGGAGCTCGTCGACGAGGTGAAGGCGCGGCTGCCGATCTGGAAGCGGCAGGTCTTCTCCGACGGCGAGGAGGAGTGGGTCGCCTGCCCGTGACGGGTGGGCCGCCTGTGACGTCGCTCCTTGCCCGCCGTTCACCGGCATGGCATAACTGATCGACTCGACTCCAACCCGTGGGGCGAGTGCTCCTCCGGTGTACCGCAGGTGGCGGAATGACCGGGAGGTCCCACATGCCCTGGCGGGCTGGCGAACGTGTCGTCGAGGCGATGCCCTCGGGCTTCCTGTCCATGGACGCCGACTGGCGGATCACCTACGTGAACCAGGCCGGGGTGGCGATCCTCGGCATATCCCGCGAGGAGCTGGTCGGCGCCGACTTCTGGGAGACCTTCCCGGCCAACGTGGACAACGAGTTCGGCCGGGCCTACCGGCGCGCGGTCGCCACCGGTGAGCCGATCAGCGTGGAGGGCTTCTACCCGGCGCCGCTGAACCGCTGGTTCGAGGTGCAGGCGATCCCGGCCGAGGGTGGTCTGCTCTGCTACTTCTCCGACGTCACCGACCGCCGCACCGGCCGGGAGCGGCTGGCGATGATGGCGCGGGTCAGCGCCGAGCTGGCCGGCACCCTGGACGTCGACTCTGCGGCCGCCCGCATCCCACGGCTGATCGTCCCGGTGCTGGGCGACTGGTGCGTGCTGACCGTGCTGGACGACGACGGCCGCCCCCGGGACGTCGGCTGGTGGCACGTCGACCCGTCCCGCCGTGCCCTGGTGGAGCGGTACGCCGCCGTGCGGCTGACCTCGATGCCGGTCACCTCGCCCGTGGTGCGGGCGCTGCTCGGCGAGACCGTCGTCGCCGCGGCCGGTGACGTGGCCGCGCTGATGCCCGAGGGTGAGGCCCGGGACCTGCTGGGGCTGCTCGGCCCGCACTCCGGCGTGACGCTGCCGCTGCGCGGGCGGGGGCGGACGCTCGGTGCGCTGACGCTGTACTTCGACGGCGACCGCGTCATGGAGGAGGCCGACCTGGCCACCGCCCAGGAGGTGGCCGACCGGGCGGGCCTGGCGCTGGACAACGTGCGGCTGTTCTCCCAGCAGCGGCAGCTGGCCGAGGAGCTGCAGCGCAGCCTGCTCACCGGGGCCTTCACCCACGACCAGGCCGAGGTCGTCGTCCGCTACACCCCGGCCGCCGAGGCGGCCCGGGTGGGCGGCGACTGGTACGACGCCTTCCTGCAGCCGTGCGGGGCGACGATGCTGGTCATCGGCGACGTCGTCGGCCACGACACCGCGGCGGCCGCGGCGATGGGCCAGCTGCGTTCGCTGCTGCGCGGCATCGCGACCTACAGCGACGCGGGGCCGGGTGAGGTGCTGCGCGGCCTGGACGCGTCGATGGCCCAGCTGGACGTCGGCACCTACGCCACCGCGGCGGTGGCGCGGTTCGAGCAGACCCCCGACGAGCTGACCCGCGGGGTCACCCGGATGCGGTGGAGCAACGCCGGGCACCTGCCGCCGCTGGTGATCAACCCCGACGGCACGCTGGCCGCGCTGGCCGACTGGCGGGGCGAGCTGCTGCTCGGCGTCGACGCCGAGACCTCCCGCGGGGAGTCGGTGGTGACGCTGGACGGTGGGACGACGGTGCTGCTGTTCACCGACGGGCTCATCGAGAGTCGCGGCGGCGACCTGGACCAGGGGATGGCCCGGTTGCGGTCGGCCGCCGCGGAGCTGGCCGACAGGTCACTGGACGAGCTCTGCGACGAGCTGCTCGACCGGCTCGTGCACGGCCAGCCCGAGGACGACGTCGCCCTGGTCGCCATCCGCCTGCGCGGATAGCGACCGGCTGGCCGACCGGCGCGTCAGTGCGCGCCGGCGCCGGCCAGTCCGTCGTCGTCCCGGCCACGGCGCTCGCGCTCCGCCCGCTCCTCCTCGGCCTCGGCCTCCAGCTGGCGGGCCTCACCGTCGATGGTGGCCGCGGCGTCGCCGTGCGACTCGCCGTAGACCTGCTCGGCGCGGCCGAACAGCTCCTCGGCCTTCGCCTTGGCCTTGTCGAACACGCTCATCGGAGCCTCCTCATCCGCCGGCGAACGGGGGCAGGACGTCCACCACCGTGCCGGGCGTGAGCACCAACGCGCGGTCCCGGGTGGAGGTTCCGTCGACCAGGAAGGAGCAGGCGGTCAGGACCCGCTCCAGCCGCTCGCCGTGTGCGTCGGCGAGCTGGCCGACGAGCTCGGCCAACGTGCCGGCCTGCCGGGTCTCGGTGTCCACGCCGACCGCGGCGCGAGCGCCGGCGAAGTAGCGGACGGTGACGGTGGGTGCGCTCACCTCAGCCCCCGATCGCGGACATGGGACGGGAGGGCTGCAGGAAGCTCGGGTCGTCGATGCCGTGCCCGGGGAGCTTGGACAGCGTCGCGATCCGCCAGCGGTCGGCGATCTCGGCGTCGTCGGCCCCGCCGCGCAGCGCGCTGCGCAGGTCGGACTCCTCGCGGGCGAACAGGCAGTTGCGGATCTGCCCGTCGGCGGTGAGCCGGGTCCGGTCGCAGGCACCGCAGAACGACCGGGTCACCGAGGCGATGACGCCGACGGTCAGCCCGGTGTCGTCGACCAGCCAGCGCTCGGCCGGGGCGGCGCCCCGCTCCTCGACGTCCGGCGTCAGCGTGTGCGTGGCGGTGAGCCGGGCCAGGATGTCCTCGGCGGTCACCATCTCCCCGCGGGTCCAGGCGTGGTGGGCGTCCAGCGGCATCTGCTCGATGAAGCGCAGCTCGTAGCCGTGCTCCAGGCAGTACTCCAGCAGCGGGACGGCGTCGTCCTCGTTGATCCCGCGCATCAGGACGGCGTTGACCTTGACCGGCGTCAGGCCGGCGTCCCGGGCCGCCTGCATGCCGGCGAGGACGTCGGGCAGCCGGTCGCGGTGGGTGATCTGCTTGAACCGCTCGCGGTCCAGGGTGTCCAGGCTGACGTTGATCCGGTCCAGGCCGGCGGCCGCGAGCGCCGGTGCCATCCGGGACAGCCCGATGGCGTTGGTGGTCAGGCTGACCTCCGGGCGGGGGCGCAGCGCCGTGGTCGCCGCGACGATGCCGGGCAGCCCGGGGCGCAGCAGCGGCTCGCCGCCGGTGAACCGGACCTCCTGGATGCCGAGGTGCTCGACGCCGATCCGGACCAGTCGGACGACCTCGTCGTCGGTCAGCTGCTCGACCTTGGGTAGCCACTGGAGCCCTTCGGGGGGCATGCAGTAGGTGCAGCGCAGGTTGCACCGGTCGGTCAGCGAGACCCGCAGGTCGGTGGCGGTGCGCCCGTGCCGGTCGACGAGCCCGCCGCTGCCCGGGGTCACCTGCGGGCGCACCCGCGGGTCGGGGAGTGGGCTGGGAGTCGTCACGGCCCGAATGTAGTGCCGGAACGGCAGCTGGGTGCGGTCGTGGCGGACGCCGTCTCGCCCGGACGGCGGCTGCTACGTTCGCGGGGCCACCCGAGGGTCCGGCGGGAACCCCCGCACTCGCCTGTGGCCAGGAAGCGCGAGCAGCCGTGTCCCACGCCGTCTTCAGCCCCTACGCCCGGCTCTTCACCGTCCCCGGGGCCCGGGCCTTCTCCCTCGCCGGCTGGTTCGCCCGCGTGCCGATGGCCACCGTGGGCCTGGGGTCGGTGCTCCTCGTCCAGGCGGAGTCGGGCAGCTACGCCCTCGCCGGTGCCATCGCCGGCACCCTGTCGCTGGCCTTCGCCGTCGCCAGCCCGCAGTGGGCCCGGGTGATGGACCGGTACGGCCAGAGCCAGGTGCTGCGCTGGACGGCGCTGGCCTACCTCGTGCTGGGGCTGTCGTTCGTCGCGGTGGTGGTGGCCGGCGCCCCGGTCTGGACGTGGTTCGCGTTGGCCGTGCTGGCCGGGGCGAGCGGCACCAGCATCGGCTCGGTGGTCCGCAGCCGCTGGGCGCACGCGCTCGACGACCCGGCCCAGCGGCAGACCGCCTTCGCCTTCGAGTCGGTCGCCGACGAGGTCGTGTTCGTCACCGCACCCCCGCTGGTCACCTTCCTGGCCGCGCTGGTCTCCCCGCCCGCCGGGTTCCTGACCGGGCTGCTGGTCGGCGTCATCGGCGGGCTGGTGATGTCGCGGCTGGAGGCGACCGCGCCGCCGGTCACCCCCCGGGTGGCCGGGCAGCCGCACGTGCGGATCCGGGTGCTCACCGCGGGGCTCGTCGCCGTCGCCGTCACCTACCTGGCCATGGGCACGGTCTTCGGCGCGATGGACGTCGTCGTCGTCGGCTTCGCCGACGCGGAGGGCCGGCCGGCCATGGCCGGGGTGGCGCTGTCGGCGTACGCCGCGGGCAGCCTGGTCGCCGGGCTCGTCTACGGCGTCGTCCGGCTGCCGGGCGCGCTGGTCACCCGGTTCCTCGGCTGCGCGCTGCTGTTCGCCGTCGCCGCGCAGACCCTGTACCTGGTCAGCTCCCTGACGCTGCTGATCGCACTGGCCTTCCTCGCCGGCCTCACGATCGCCCCGGTGCTGGTCGCCGGGATGTCGCTGGTGGAGTCCCGGGTGCCGCGCGCGGCGCTCACCGAGAGCCTGACCTGGACGTCGACCGGCCTGACGGTTGGGGTCACCGCCGGCTCGGCGCTGGCCGGCACGGCGGTGGACCGGTGGGGCGCGGAGGCGGCGTTCGCCGTCCCGGCCCTGGGGGCGGCGCTCACCGGGGTGCTCGGGGTGGCCGCATGGGCGGTGCTCCGCCGGCCGACCGGGCTGGCCGCCGAGGTGGCCCCCGCGACGTCGCACTGACCGGCCCGCTCGGGACCGTCGCCGTACCATCGGACAGACCGTCCGCGCCACCTGAGGAGACCCGGCACCACGATGAGCACCGTCCCGAGCACGGAGCTCCGTCCCGACGCCGCCACCGGTGAGGTGCTGGCGCAGGCCGCCCGGCGGCGGACGTTCGCGGTGATCAGCCACCCCGACGCCGGCAAGTCGACGTTGACCGAGGCCCTGGCGTTGCACGCGCGGGTGATCGGGCAGGCCGGTGCGGTGCACGGCAAGGCCGGTCGGCGGGGCACGGTGTCGGACTGGATGGACATGGAGAAGGCCCGCGGCATCTCCATCACCTCCGCCGCGCTGCAGTTCGAGTACCGGGACACCGTGGTGAACCTGCTGGACACCCCCGGGCACGCGGACTTCTCCGAGGACACCTACCGGGTGCTGACCGCCGTCGATGCGGCGGTGATGCTCATCGATGCGGCGAAGGGCCTGGAGGCCCAGACGATGAAGCTGTTCGCCGTCTGCCGGCACCGCGGCATCCCGGTGATCACGGTGGTGAACAAGTGGGACCGGCCGGGCAAGGACGCCCTGGAGCTGATGGACGAGGTCGCCGAGCGCACCGGGCTGGCCCCGACCCCGCTGACCTGGCCGGTGGGCATCTCCGGTGACTTCCGCGGGGTGCTGGACCGCCGCGACGGCACCTACCGGCGGTTCACCCGCACCGCCGGCGGGGCGACCATCGCCCCGGAGGAGACGCTCACCCCCGCCGCCGCCGAGGCCCGGGAGGGCATCGACTGGACCCGGGCGGTCGAGGAGAACGAGCTGCTGGACGCCACCGAGGCCGACCACGACCAGCAGCGGTTCCTGGACGGTGAGACGACGCCGGTCATCTTCGCCTCCGCGGTCTCCAACTTCGGCGTCGGCGCGCTGCTGGACGTGCTGGTCGACCTCGCCCCGCCGCCCGCGCCGCGGCCCGACGCCGACGGTGCCCCGCGTCCCGTCGAGGCGTCGTTCAGCGCGTTCGTGTTCAAGGTGCAGTCCGGGATGGACGCCGCCCACCGCGACCGGCTGGCCTACATCCGGATCGCCTCCGGCGTCTTCGAGCGCGGCATGGTCGTCACCCACGCCACCACCGGCCGGCCGTTCGCCACCAAGTACGCCCAGCACGTGTTCGGCCGCGAGCGGGAGAGCGTCGACACGGCCTACCCCGGCGACGTCGTCGGCCTGGTCAACGCCAACGCACTGCACGTCGGCGACACCCTCTACGCCGGCACGAAGGTCACCTTCCCGCCGCTGACCACCTTCGCGCCCGAGCACTTCGCGGTGATGCGCGGCAAGGACACCGCCAAGTTCAAGCAGTTCCGCCGCGGGGTCGGCCAGCTCGGCTCCGAGGGCGTGGCCCAGGTGCTGCGCTCGGACCGCCGCGGGGACCAGGCGCCGGTGCTCGCCGTCGTCGGCCCCATGCAGTTCGAGGTGGCCGCGCACCGGATGGCGCAGGAGTTCGGCGCGCCGGTCGAGCTGGACCACCTGCCCTACCAGGTCGCGGTGCGCACCGACGCCGCCTCCGCCCCGGCCGTGGCCGCGGCCCGCGGGGTGGAGGTCTTCGAGCGCGAGGACGGCGAGCTGCTGGCGCTGTTCATGGACAAGTGGGACCTGCGCTCGCTCCAGCAGCGCAGCCCGGAGCTGACGCTGGAGCCGATGGTGGCCGCACAGCTGAGCTGAGGCGACAGACTGTCGCGATGACCACGCGCCAGTCCCCCAGCCCCCCGGCTCCGCTGGACGCCGGCACCCGGGCCGCCCGGGCCGCCGGCAACGCCGGCGAGCCCACCGTCGAGTTCGCCGAGGCGACTCCCTACGAGCAGTACGTGGGCGTCCGCCAGCTGGAGGCGCTGGTGCGGCCGGTGACCGAGCACCCGGCCGAGCCGGCGTTCCTGGTGGTCACCCAGGTGATGGAGCTGTGGTTCACGCTGCTGCGCCGGGAGTGGGAGCTGGCCCAGCGGCAGCTGCGGGCCGACGACCTGGACGCCGCGATCGGCTCGATCCGCCGGTCGGTGCACCACCTCCGGTCCCTGGACGCCAGCTGGGGCTCGCTGCTCTGGCTCACCCCGACGGAGTTCAACGGCTTCCGCGACCAGCTCGGCGAGGCGTCGGGCTTCCAGTCCTACGAGTACCGGCACGTGGAGTTCCTGCTCGGGCTCAAGGCGGAGTCCGTCGTCCGGCCGCACCGCGGGCTGCCGGTGGTGCACGCGGACCTGCAGCGTGCGCTGGCCGCGCCGTCCCTGGAGGACGACGTCCTGGCGTACCTGGCCCGCCGCGGCCTGCCGGTGCCGGCCACCGTGCTCGAGCGGGACCGCACGGTGACCCACGAGCCCGATCCCGCCGTCACGGCGCTGTGGGCCGAGGTCTACACCGACCCGCGGCCGGGCAACGAGCTGTTCACCCTCGGCGAGGCGCTCACCGACGTCGCCGAGGTGTTCACCACCTGGCGGCAGCGGCACGTCACCGCCGTCCGCCGGGCGATGGGCGCCAAGCCCGGCAGCGGCGGTTCGGCCGGCCTCGCCTGGCTGGAGCGCAGCGCCGCCCGGGTGGTCTTCCCGGACCTGTGGGCCGCCCGCACCGTGGTCTGAGCCGCATTCCCGGTTCATCGGTGAGATCAGTCGCGGGTAGCGACCGTGAGCCCGGGTAAGGGTGTGACAGGCCGGTCGCGCCCCATGAGGTCGCGCGCCGCCACCCAGACCGTCCGACGCTTGGAGGACCCCCCATGGCCACCGTGCCCACGATCACCCTGAACAACGGCGTCCAGATCCCGCAGCTGGGCTTCGGCACGTACCAGGTCAAGCCCGAAGAGACCGTCGAGGCCACCCGCACGGCCCTCGAGGTCGGCTACCGGCACATCGACACCGCCGAGATGTACGGCAACGAGGCGGAGGTCGGCGAGGCCGTGCGCCAGTCCGGCGTGCCGCGCGAGGAGGTCTTCGTGACCTCCAAGCTCAACAACGGCTTCCACGCCCGCGACGACGCCCTGAAGGCCTTCGACGGGACGATGGACGCGCTCGGCTTCGAGTACCTCGACCTGTTCCTTATCCACTGGCCGCTGCCGGGCATCGACGTCGACTACGTCGAGACCTGGAAGGCCATGGAGGAGATGTACCACTCCGGCCGGGTGAAGGCGATCGGCGTCTCCAACTTCAACGCCCACCACCTGCGCAAGCTGTTCGGTGAGACCGAGGTCCGCCCCGTGGTGAACCAGATCGAGGTGCACCCCTACTTCGCGCAGAACGACCTGCGGGCGTTCAACGCCGACCACGAGATCCGCACCGAGGCCTGGGCGCCGATCGCGCAGGGCAAGGTCCTCGACGACCCGACCCTCATCCGGGTCGGCGAGCGGTACGGCAAGAGCCCGGCCCAGGCCGCTCTCCGCTGGGCTGTCCAGCGGGGCGACATCATCTTCCCGAAGTCGGTCACCCGCGCCCGGGTCGAGCAGAACTTCGACCTGTTCGACTTCGAGCTCACCGAGGACGACATGCGCGAGATCGATGGTCTCGACCGCGCCGACGGCCGCAACGGCCCGAACCCGGACGAGTTCAACTACATCCCCAGCTGATCGAAGGACCCCCTCGCCCCCCACCACTCGCGAGCTCGTGGCGGGACCCTGCGAGGGGGCCGTTCCAGCGGGTCGCCAGCGGCCGTCGTCCTCTCGGGGACGGCGGCCGCTGGCCTGTCCGGGGCCATCGCGCGCCGTTCGTGCGCTGTGCACGTGCCGCAGGCCGTGCGATGCGCGCAGGACGCGGTCAGAGCGCCGTGACGAGCCTCAGCGGGGCGCAGCGGTGAGCAGCGCGGCCCGGACGACGGCGAGCACGGTGTCCCGCTCCACGCCGTCCTCCTGAGCGGTGCGGGCCAGCTCGGCCGCCAGTGCGCGTACCCGCTGCTCCCCCGGCGCGGGCGCGGCGGCCCCGCCGGTGACCACGGTGCCGGTGCGCCGGCGGCTGGCCACCAGCCCGGCGGCCTCCAGCTCGGCGTACGCCCGGGCCACCGTGCCCGTGGCCACGCCCAGGTCGGCGGCGAGAGCGCGCATGGTGGGCAACCGAGCGCCGTCGGCGAGCACGCCGCTCTGCACGTACGTCGCGATCTGGCCGCGGATCTGCTCGTAGGGCGGCGTCGGACTGACGACGTCCACCGTGATGTCCAGCCCCATGGACGTCAGACGGACGCCGGCTGGTCCGCCGGCACCCCGGGCGCGCGGACGAACCCGACGACGAGGCCGGCGAGCGCGGTCAGCAGGCCCGGCAGCGCGCCGGCCCACCCGGGCAGCGGCAGCGCGCCCACGTTGGCCGCCGCCATCCCGCCGACCAGCAGGAGGCCACCGGCCACCACCAGGGTCGCTGCGACGGCCGCCCGGAGCACCCGGTGCGCCGAGGCGCGGCGGAGGGCGCTCTCGATCCGGTCGTCCTCGGTGGCGACGGCGGGCCGGTTGGCGACGACCCACAGCGCGCCGACGGTGACCACGGCGAGCAGGAGCAGGCCGATCGCCGCCGGCCGGCCGTAGAAGAGGCCGGGGAACGGGCTGGCCGTCGACCAGGCCGGGTTGCCGTAGGCCGTCGAGCCGTGGGTCACCCGCCGGCCGGTCTCGTCGGCCAGGAGGGCACCGCCGGCGAGGACCGCTGCGGCGAGCCCGGCCGCGACGGCCGCCGTCCGCACCAGCCAGCGGGGCGCCGCGTCGAGCACACCCCGCCGCACCAGTTGCGCCCGCCGTACCTCGCCCTCCGGTCGGGGCCAGGTCAGCTCCCCGGCGGCGAGGACCAGGGTGTGCACGATGCCGAAGACGATCGGGACCAGCAGGGCCGTGACCCCCAGGCCGCCGGGGGCGGTGTTCCCCACCTCGCGAGCCGCGGTGGCCAGGGCGGCGGCGGCCCCGAGTGCCACCGCCGCGACGGAGGCCGAGCGGGCGTGCCGGCGGGCGGCCGCCACCGAGGCCTCCCGGCTGGGCGGTGACCGGCGGACGATGCCCACGCCGAGCGCGACGGCGCCGGCCAGCACCAGCACGGCGAGCAGCGGTACCAACGCCACGACGGCCTCCATGAGTCATTGAATCAAGTGATTGACACAATGACGCACGGCGGCGCGGTGCACAAGCCTGCCGCGGCGGCGTTCCGGCTACTCGGTGGTGACGAAGTCGATGAGCTCCTCGACCCGGCCGATCAGCGTGGGCTCCAGGTCGGTCCAGACACTCACCCGGGCCAGGATGCGCTGCGCCCAGACGTAGCCGGTGTCGTCCTCCCAGCCCAGCCGCTTGCAGACGCCGGTCTTCCAGTCCTCGCCCCGGGGGACCGTCGGCCAGGCCTTGATGCCGACCACCGAGGGCTTGACGGCCTGCCAGATGTCGATGAAGGGGTGCCCGACGACCAGGGCGTGGTCGCCGGTGATCTGGGCGGCGATCCGGGACTCCTTGGAGCCGGTCACCAGGTGGTCGACGAGCACGCCCAGGCGCCGTCCCGACGACGGGCGGAACTCCTTGACGATGCCCGGCAGGTCGTCGACGCCGTGCAGCGGCTCGACGACGACCCCCTCGATCCGCAGGTCGTGGCCCCAGACCTTCTCCACCAGCTCGGCGTCGTGCTTGCCCTCCACGTAGATCCGCCCCTCGCGGGCGACCCGCGCGCGGGCGCCGACCACGTAGGTCGAGCCCGACGCGCTGCGCTGCGGGCCCGAGGGCGCGTTCTGCTTCGGCCGCACCAGCACGACCGGTCGCCCGTCGACCCAGAAGCCGGGGCCCAGGGGGTAGGCCCGCACGCGGCCGTGGCGGTCCTCGAGGTGGACGACGTCCTTCTCGCACCGCACGACGGCGCCGACGAACCCGCTGCTGGGGTCCTCGACGACGACGTCCTTGAGAGCCTCCACCTGGGGTGAGGGCTTCTTCTGGGTGCGCGGGTGGACCAGGTTGTCGTAGGGCGAACGAGGAGGCACCCGTCCATGCTCGGCGCGCTCACCGCCCGATCCGGTCGCGACACGCCCGGTGCGACAGGTTCGCCCAGCTCCACGGCGTGTCCGCACGGGCGGTGCGTCGCCTGCCGGAACCCGCGTCGACCTGCGCGGACGGGGCCCGTGGTCGGTGTCGGCCCGGCGACACGCCCTACCACGGCGCTGGATCGATCTCGCGATCGCCGTTTTGCAACGCGCCGTGGCGGGCAGTGCAGAGAGCGAGACAGCATCACACGAACAGAGGAGCGGAACACATGATCGGCACCGAGACCCTCGACCGCGTGATCGGCGCAGACGTCATCGACGCCGACGGCAACAAGATCGGTACGGCCTCCGAGGTGTTCCTCGACGACCAGTCGGGCGCCCCCGAGTGGGTCACCGTCAAGACCGGCATGTTCGGCACCAAGGAGTCGTTCGTCCCGATCCGGGATGCTGACCTGACCGGCGACGGCCTGCGTGTCCCCGTGAGCAAGAGCGCGGTGAAGGACGCCCCGCGCATCGACTCCGACGGCCACCTCTCCCCGGCCGAGGAGACCGAGCTGTACCGGCACTACAACATGACCGAGTCGGCCGCCGCGCCGGCCGCCGGTGCCCCCGTCGCCGACACGACGACGACCACGGCCGACACCAGCACGACGACCACGGCCGACACCAACCAGCACGGCACCGTGGGCCACGACACCTCCGGTCCCACGACCGACGACGCCATGACCCTCTCCGAGGAGCGCGTCAAGGTCGGCACCCAGCACGTCGAGACCGGCCGCGCACGGCTGCGCAAGTACGTCGTGACCGAGAACGTCACCGAGACCGTCCCCGTGTCGCACGAGGAGGTCCGGGTCGAGCGTGAGCCCATCACCGACGCCAACCGCGGCGACGCCCTGGACGGCCCGGCGATCTCCGAGGAGGAGCACGAGGTGACGCTGCACGCCGAGCGTCCCGTCGTGGAGAAGGAGGCCGTCCCGGTCGAGCGCGTGCGCCTGAACACCGAGACCGTCACCGAGCAGCAGCAGGTGAGCGAGACCGTCCGCAAGGAGCAGGTCGACACCGACGAGGTCACCGACACCAACCGTCGCTGATCCCCGCAGCACACCACGCGCCCGCCCCGGTCCGCCGGGGCGGGCGTTGTGCTGTCCGGCCACGGATGACCCCGGGGCGGCCGAGGCCCTCCGTCAGTGGGCGGTCGGGGGCAGCGGGTCGCCGGGGCGGGGCATGACCGGTGCGCCGGCCTCCTCCTCGAGCACCTCGGCCGCCGAGCCCACGATCAGCGGGTCGGGCGTGCCGACGGCGGCGAGGTCCTTGCCGGTGTAGTCGAAGCGGGCCAGCACGTGCCGCATCGCCTCCAGCCGGGCGCGCTTCTTGTCGTTGCTCTTGATCACCGTCCACGGGGCGTGGCCGGTGTCGGTGTGCAGGAACATCGCCTCCTTGGCCTCGGTGTAGGCCTCCCACTTGTCCAGCGAGGCGAGGTCGGTGGGGGAGAGCTTCCACTGCCGCACCGGGTCGATCTGCCGCACGATGAACCGGCTGCGCTGCTCGCCCCGGGTCACCGAGAACCAGAACTTGACCAGGTGGATGCCGCTCTCGACGAGCAGCTGCTCGAACTCCGGGGCCTGCCGCATGAAGCGCAGGTACTCCTCCGCGGTGCAGTAGCCCATCACCCGCTCGACGCCGGCGCGGTTGTACCAGGAGCGGTCGAACATGACGATCTCGCCGGCTGCCGGCAGGTGCTGCACGTAGCGCTGGAAGTACCACTGGGTCTTCTCGCGCTCCGACGGCTTGTCCAGGGCGATCACCGTCGACCCGCGCGGGTTGAGGTGCTCGGTGAACCGCTTGATCGTGCCGCCCTTGCCGGCGGCGTCGCGGCCCTCGAACACCAGCACCATCTTCTGGCCGGTCTCCTTCACCCAGCCCTGGAGCTTCAGCAGCTCGATCTGCAGCCTGCGCTTCTCGATCTCGTACTCGCGCCGCTCCATCCGCTCGCTGTACGGGTAGCCCTCGCGCCAGGTGTCGACCCGGTTGCCGTCGGCGTCGAAGAGCTCCCGGTCGTCGTCCCAGTCCTCGTCGGAGTGCGTGTCCGGCAGGGCGTTGAGCCGCCACCGGGACAGGTCGAGGACAGGCGACGGTGTGCCCTCCGGGGCACGGTCACGCATCTGCTGGGTCACGTCGTCTCCGGTCTCCGGGTGCCAGGTGCCCGGTGCAAGGTGCCAGGTGCTCGCCCCGATCCTGCCCGGATGCGGCTCGTCCTGCCCAGCCGGTCGTCAGGGTGCGCCGACCCGTGCGCGCACGTGCCGGAGGTGGCCGATCAGCTCGTCCCCGATCCGGCCCCAGGTCCGTTCCTCCACCGACGGCCGGGCGCGGTCGGCGGCGGCGCGGAGCGCGGCCGGGTCGTCGCGCAGTCCGGCGACCATGGCAGCCAGCAGATGGGGGTCGTCCCCGGCCCAGAGCCAGCCGTTCTGCCCGTGCCGGACCAGGTCCAGTGGGCCGCCCGAGGCGGCCACGACCGCCGGGACACCCGCGGCCAGCGCCTCCTGCACCGCCTGGCAGAAGGTCTCGTCGGCCCCGGGGTGCACGAAGAGGTCCAGCGAGGCGACGACGGCGCCGAGCTCTGCCCCACCGAGCTGGCCGAGGAAGTGGGCGCGCGGCATCCGGCGGGCCAGCTGCCGGCGCTGTGGCCCGTCGCCGACGACGACCAGCCGGACCCCGGGCAGCTCGCTGAGCGGGGCCAGCAGCTCCAGCCGCTTCTCCACCGCCAGCCGGGCGACCACGCCCACCAGCAGCTCCCCGGCCGGCGCCAGCTCGCGGTGCAGGCCGGGGTCGCCGTGCCACGGGGCGAACTGGTCGAGGTCGACGCCCCGCCGCCACAGCGTGACCGGGCCGATCCCGTGCCGGGCCAGCATCGCCAGGCTCGCCGTGGACGGGGCCAGGGTGAGGTCGGCGGTCTCGTGCACCGAGCGCAGGTACCGCCAGGCCGCCGCCGGGCCGCCGGGCAGGCGATAGCGCTCGGCGTAGGCGGCCAGGTCCGTCTGGAACACCGCGACCGACGGCACCCCGAGCGCGCGTGCGGCCCGGGCCGCCGCCAGGCCGAGGACGGCGGGGGAGGCCAGGTGGACGACGTCGGGGGCCAGCCGGCGGAGCACCTCGGTCAGGTCCCTGACCGGGCGCGCCACGGAGAGCTGCCGGTAGCCGGGCAGGCGCATCGACGGCACGGTGGCGACGTCCACCCAGGCGCCGCAGCGGGACTCGTAGCCGGCGCCGGACGGGGCCACCACCACCGGGTCGTGGCCGCGGACGGCGAGGTGGTCGACCAGCCGCAGCACCGAGTTGACCACCCCGTTGACGGCGGGCAGGAAGGTCTCGGCGACCACCGCGACCCGCATGCCCACGCCGCCGGACGGCGTCGGGGCCACGACCGGCGCGGGCAGCGCGATGTCCACGTGCGCGACGGCGTCCGCCGGTGCGACGTCGACGTCCTCACGCAACACGCGCTGCTCCGGGGTGGGGCGGGATGCCCGTGGGGCGGCGGACCGGCAGCCGGCGGGCGGGTACCCGCGGCCGGCGCGGGTGGGCCGCGACGACGGGCCGCCGGGCCTCGGTGACCGCCGCGACGGCGTACTCGGCGAGCGCGGCCAGCTCCCGGCGGTCGGCGCCGGCCGGGTCGAGTGCCGGCAGCAGGTGCACCTCCACCACCAGGCCGCGGACGGCGACCACCCGGGCGATGCTGCGCCACAGCGGCTCGTCGGCCAGGTAGCCGGCGACCGCGGTGGGGGTGCCGCCGTCGACCCGGTACCGGACGGCGACGGGGCAGACCGGTGCCGCGGCGTCCACGGCGGCCTGGAAGAAGGCCGGGCGGAAGCGGCCGAGCTCCACCCCGCACGCCGTCGTCCCCTCCGGGTGGACGGTCACCGCCGTGCCGGACCGCAGCAGGCCCGCGGCCTGGGCGACCGCGGCCGGGAGGGTCCGGATGCGTGCCCGGTCGAGCAGGACGACGCCGGTACGGCGCGCCAGGCCACCGAGGACCGGCCAGTCGCCCACCTCGCGCTTGGCGACGGGCACCCCCGGGACCACGGTGAGCATCGCGAGGTCGTCGACCCAGGAGACGTGGTTGCTGACCACCAGGTGGCCCGGGCCGCGCCCGGCACCTGCCCGCGGCCAGGCCGCGGACGGCGCGGTGACCTCGACCCGCACCCCGGCGGCGGTGAGCACCCTAGCCGCGGCGCACACGACCAGCCGCCGGCGGCCCCGTGCGCCGGTCCACGGCGCCCGCAGCGCGGCCGCCCCGGTGCCGGCGAACGCGACGCCCAGGCGGAGCCAGCGGCGCCGTCGCGTCGCGGCGTCCACGGTCGGGACGGGGTCCGCCGCGCAGGCGGTGGTGCAGGCGGAGACCGGCAGCCAGCTCATCGGTCGTCGCCGAGCAGCCGGGCGAGCACCCGGTCGGGGATGTCGGCGACGGCCAGGAGGACGTACAGGTCGGCGGTGCCGAACGCGGGGTCGTAGGCGGGGCGGCCGCACACCCGGGCGCCCAGCTTCAGGTACGCCCGGAGCAGTGGGGGCACCACCAGGCGCTCCGGCTGCGGTGGCGCCATGACGTCGAAGGGCAGGTGCGGCACCACCCGGAGGTCTGCGGAGGCGAGGTGCCGGGTGCGCACCGCCTCCCAGACCCCGGCGACGGTGGCGCCGCCGTCGGTCAGTGGGACGGAGGCGCAGCCGGCCAGGTGGGTGGCGCCGCGCTCCAGCACGTAGCGGAGGACGCCGGCCCAGAGCGCGGTGATCACGGTGCCGGTGCGGTGGTCGGGGTGCACGCAGCTGCGGCCGGCCTCGACCAGCCCGGGGCGCAGGGCGGCGTGGCGGGAGAGGTCGAACTCGCCGTCGCCGTAGCTGCGGCCGGCGGCCGCGGCCCGCTCGGGCGGCAGCAGCCGGTAGGTGCCGACGACCTCGCCGGTCGCCACGTCCCGCACCAGCAGGTGGTCGCAGAGCTCGTCCCACTCGTCGACGTCCCGTTCGAGGGCGGCGGCCGAGGGGGCCAGCAGGGCGCCGCCCTCCTGGGCGAACACGCTCCAGCGGAGCCGCTGGGCGGCGGCGACGTCGTCGGCGTGGGTGGCCAGGGCGGTGGTGTAGCTGCGGCGGGAGGCCGGCAGGGCTGTGGTCACAGCTGCGGTCACGGCGACACCTCGGGTGTCGGGAGGCCCCTGGACGAGGCCCGGACGCCGCCAGCGTCAGCGGCCGAGGTGTCCGGTGGGTGGCCGCGGACTGGCGTGTCCCCGGCGGACGGGCGAATCCCGCCCCGGGTGTCCGCCGATCGGGTGACCGGTCAGGGGACGATGCGCTCGGCGAGCTCCTCGGCGAAGCTGCGGGCGGCGTCGGCCTCGGCGGCGGCGCGTTCACGCAGGTCGGCCATCGCCGGGACCCGGTCGGCCAGGGTCAGCTGCAGGGTGATGACCGAGACCGTCATGCCGAAGGAGCGCCCGAGCACCAGCTCCAGCGGCGGCACGGTGTGGTCCCAGCTGGCCTGCTCGCCGCCGGCGTCGTAGCTCGCCCCCCGGCTGGAGACGATGACGGCGTGCCGCCCGGCCAGTGGTCGGGCCTCGTAGTCGCCGAAGGGCACCGTCGCGCCCAGCACGTGCACGTGGTCGAGCCAGGCCTTGAGCGTGGAGGGCAGCGACCAGTTGTACATCGGGGCGCCGACCAGCAGGACGTCGGCGGCCAGCAGCTCATCGAGGTAGACGTGCTGCTGCGCCTCGGCGGCCGGGTCGACGACCTCCTCGGGCGTGCGCAGCCGGGGGGTCCAGTGCAGGGCGGCGTCGGGCAGGTGCGGCGGCGGGTCGGCCTGCAGGTCCCGGGAGGCCACGGTGAACTCCGCGCCACGGTCCTGCCAGCCCCGGACGAAGGCGGCGGTGACCTCGCGGGAGGCGGAGGTGCGCGGATCGGCGGACGAGTCGAGGTGCAGCAGGTGCGGCATCGGGGCCTCCCGGGGCTGGGGATGGGCGGGGTCGCCGGGACCCACCCAAGCAGTGCCGGGCGTCGGGACGTCGGTCGGGGCGGATGTTCCACGTGGAGCATCCGGCGCTCAGTCCAGCGAGACCCCGTCGACGTAGCGCCACTGGCCGTCCTCGCGGGCGAACCGGCTGTGCTCGTGCTGGGCTCCGCGCACCCCGCCGGCGCGGTGGTGGGCCCGGAACTCCACCGTGCCCTCCGGTGCCAGCAGGGTGCCGCCGGTGGTGGCCAGCACCTCCAACCCGGTCCAGCGCACCGCGGGGTCGAGGTCGAGGGTGCGGGGGCGGGTGCTGGAGTGCCAGGTGCTCAGCAGGTACCCGGCGTCCCCGACCGCGAAGGCGCTGTAGCGCGAGCGCATCAGCTGCTCGGCCGTCGCCGCGGTCGCCGGGCCCGCGTGCAGCCGGCCGCAGCACTCGGCGTAGGACAGGCCGGTGCCGCACGGGCAGCGGGCGGAGGGCACGCCCTGAGTCTCCCAGGGCCGGGTCAGTCGGTGCCGGCCTCCATCGCCGCGCGGTCCAGCAGCTCGTCGTGCTCGGAGACCCGGCCGCGCGAGGCGATCGCCTCGGCGCCGCCCTGCTGGGTGGCGTCGATCAGCCCGGTCGAGGCGGCCTGGGCTGCCCCGATGGACGTCGGGGTGGCGCCGCCGACCATGCCCATCCGGGCGTACTGCTCCAGCTTGGCCCGCGAGTCGGCGATGTCCAGGTTGCGCATGGTCAGCTGGCCGATCCGGTCGACCGGCCCGAAGGCGGAGTCCTGGGTGCGCTCCATGGACAGCTTGTCCGGGTGGTAGCTGAAGGCCGGGCCGGAGGTGTCCAGCACCGAGTAGTCCTCGCCGCGCCGCAGCCGGAGCGTGACCTCACCGCTGACCGCCATGCCGACCCAGCGCTGCAGCGACTCGCGCAGCATCATCGCCTGCGGGTCCAGCCAGCGGCCCTCGTACATCAGCCGGCCCAGCCGACGGCCCTCGGAGTGGTACGTGGCCAGAGTGTCCTCGTTGTGGATGGCGTTGACCAGCCGCTCGTACGCCGCGTGCAGCAGGGCCATCCCCGGCGCCTCGTAGATGCCCCGGCTCTTCGCCTCGATGATCCGGTTCTCGATCTGGTCGGACATGCCCAGGCCGTGCCGCCCACCGATCGCGTTGGCCTCCAGCACCAGGTCGACCGGGGTGGCGAACTCCTTGCCGTCGATCGTCACCGGCCGGCCGTACTCGAAGCCGATCGTGACGTCCTCGGCGGCGATCTCGACCGCCGGGTCCCAGAACTTCACGCCCATGATCGGCTCGACGGTCTCGATGCCGGTGTCGAGGTGCTCGAGGGTCTTGGCCTCGTGCGTCGCGCCCCAGATGTTGGCGTCGGTGGAGTAGGCCTTCTCCGCACTGTCCCGGTAGGGCAGGCCGTGGGCGACCAGCCACTCCGACATCTCCTTGCGGCCCCCGAGCTCGGTCACGAAGTCGGCGTCCAGCCACGGCTTGTAGATCCGCAGCCCGGGGTTGGCCAGCAGGCCGTAGCGGTAGAACCGCTCGATGTCGTTGCCCTTGTAGGTCGACCCGTCGCCCCAGATCTGGACGCCGTCGGCCAGCATCGCCCGCACCAGCAGGGTGCCGGTGACCGCGCGGCCGAGCGGGGTGGTGTTGAAGTAGCTGCGGCCGCCGGAGCGGATGTGGAAGGCGCCGCAGGTCAGCGCCGCGAGCCCCTCCTCGACCAGGGCGGCCCGGCAGTCGACCAGCCGGGCGAGCTCGGCGCCGTAGGCGCTGGCGCGGCCGGGCACCGAGCCGATGTCGGGCTCGTCGGCCTGGCCGATGTCCGCGGTGTAGGTGCAGGGCACGGCGCCCTTCTCGCGCATCCAGGCCACCGCGACGGAGGTGTCGAGGCCGCCGGAGAAGGCGATGCCGACGCGTTCGCCGACGGGCAGGGACGTGAGCACCTTGGACATGGACACGAGTATGCATTGCACTGTATGACCATGCAAAGCCGGGGCGGGTGACCCGTGTCGCGTCCTAGCGGTGGGTCTCCAGCCGGTCGGCCAGCGTGCCGGCGAACCCCTCGGCGACGGCCAGCTGGTCGCGCAGCGCGGCGACCCGGGCCGTGGCCGCCTCGTGGAACGCGCGCAGCCGGGTCAGCAGCTGCTCGCGGTCGCCCGTGCCGTGCTCGAGGTCGTGCAGCAGGCTGAGCAGCTCCTGCATCTCCTCCAGCGAGAAGCCGAGCGGCTTCATCCGCTTGATCACCTCGAAGCGGGCGACGTCGGCCTCGCTGTAGAGCCGGAAGCCCCCCTCGGTGCGGCTCGTGGGGACGACGAGCCCGTTCTCCTCGTAGAACCGGATGGTCCGCAGGCTCAGCCCGATCCGCTCGGCCACCTGGCCGATCTGCATCAGCTCGCCGTGCCCGGCCACCTCAGTGCCCCCCGGCCAGCTGGCCGGTGTGCCGCTCGTAGCGGTCGGCCGAGTGCTCGCTCAGCCCCACGATCTGCACGGTCTTGCCGCGCGTCTCGTACTTGTGCGTGATCGCGTCCAGGGTGGCGACGGTGGAGGCGTCCCAGACCTGGGCGCCGGACAGGTCGATGACGACGTCGGCGGGGTCGTCGGCGTAGTCGAACTGCTGGTAGAGGTCGTTGCTGGAGGCGAAGAACAGCGCGCCGTGGACGGCGTAGAAGCGCGTCGTCCCGTCGGGGCTGGTCGTGCTGGTGACCTCGACGAGGTGGGCCACCCGGCGGGCGAAGAGCACACAGGCGACCAGCACGCCGACGCCGACGCCGATGGCGAGGTTGTGCGTGACGAGGGTGACCGCGACGGTGGAGAGCATCACGACGGTCTCGCTGCGCGGCATCCGGTGGATGGTGCGCAGGCTGTGCCAGTCGAAGGTCGCGATCGACACGAAGATCATCACGGCCACGAGCGCGGCCATCGGGATGATCGCCACGATGTCGCCCAGGACGACGACCAGGACCAGCAGGAACACCCCGGCGAGGAAGGTCGACAGCCGGGTGCGGGCGCCGGAGCGCACGTTGATCATCGTCTGGCCGATCATCGCGCAGCCGCCCATGCCGCCGAAGAAGCCGGTGACGATGTTGGCCACGCCCTGACCCCAGGACTCGCGGGTCTTGTCCGAGTGGGTGTCGGTCAGGTCGTCGACCAGCTTGGCCGTCAGCAGGGACTCCATCAGCCCGACGAACGCCACGCCGAGGGCGTAGGGCGCGATGATCGTCAGCGTCTCCCAGGTGAACGGCAGGTCCGGGATGCCGAACAGCGGCAGGTTGTCGGGCAGCTCGCCCTGGTCGCCCACGTTCGGCACGGTCAGGCCGACCGCCACGGTCAGCCCGGTGAGCACCACGATCGACACCAGCGGGGCCGGGACGACGCTGCTCAGCCGCGGGAGCAGGAAGATGATCGCCAGCCCGGCGGCCACCATCGGGTAGACCAGCCAGGACACGTCGACCAGGTACGGCAGCTGCGCCATGAAGATCAGGATCGCCAGCGCGTTGACGAAGCCGACCATGACGCTGCGCGGCACGAACCGCATCAACCGGGCGAAGCCGGCCAGGCCCAGCAGCACCTGGAACACCCCGCCGAGGACGACGGCGGCCAGCAGGTACTCCAGCCCGTGGTCACGCACCAGCGGGGCGATGACCAGCGCGATCGCCCCGGTGGCGGCGCTGATCATGGCTGGCCGGCCACCCGTGAAGGCGATCACCACCGCCATCGTGAACGAGGCGAAGAGCCCGACCCGGGGGTCGACCCCGGCGATGATGGAGAAGCTGATCGCCTCGGGGATCAGCGCCAGGGCCACCACGAGGCCGGCGAGCACCTCGGTGCGGGCCACCTTCGGCGCCAGCCACGCGGGGCGGCCGGGTGCGGAGAGTGTGGTCGGGAGGGACATGCCACCGTCTTCGGGTCGTGCGCCGTCGGCGCGGGGGTCCGCGCGAGCGCGTGCCTACGAGGGGTGGTGCGGCGGTGCACCGGGGGCCGGGAGGGCATCGGCCGCAGGTCGGCAGCGACCCGGGCGCGGGCTCCTCCGCGCGAACGCCCGGGTCAATCTAACCTGACGTGAGGTAGTTGTTGCGTCACCGCGACGGGTGGTTGGTCACAGCGACCATCAGGCCGCGCCGCCGGCGGTGCGCTGGTCAGTGCGCGCCGGTGAGCTGCCCGCTGTGCCGCTCGTAGCGGGAGGCGGAGTGCCCCTCGAGCCCGATGACCTCCACCCGCTTCCCGCGGGTCGCGTACTTGTGTGTGATGGCGTCCAGGGCGGCGACCGTGGAGGCGTCCCAGACGTGGGCGCCGGACAGGTCGATCACGACGTTCCCGGGATCGCCGGCGTAGTCGAACTGGGTGTACAGGTCGTTGCTGGAGGCGAAGAAGAGCGCCCCGTGGACCGAGTCGACCCGGGTGTCGCCGTCCGGGTCGGTGACGCTGGTGACCTCGACGAGGTGGGCGACCCGGCGGGCGAAGAGCACGCAGGCGACCAGCACGCCGACGGCGACGCCGATGGCCAGGTTGTGGGTGATCAGGGTGACCGCCACGGTTGAGACCATCACGATCGTTTCGCTGCGGGGCATCGTGTGGATGGTGCGCAGGCTGTGCCAGTCGAAGGTCGCGATCGCCACGAAGATCATCACGGCGACCAGGGCGGCCATCGGGATGAGCGCCACGATGTCACCCAGGACGACGACCAGGACCAGCAGGAAGACGCCGGACAGGAAGGTCGACAGCCGGGTGCGGGCGCCGGACTTCACGTTGATCATCGTCTGGCCGATCATCGCGCAGCCACCCATGCCGCCGAAGAACCCGGAGGCGATGTTCGCGACACCCTGGCCCCAGGACTCGCGGGTCTTGTTCGAGGCGGTGTCGGTGAGGTCGTCGACGAGCTTCGCCGTCATCAGCGACTCCATCAGCCCGACGAAGGCGACGCCCAACGCGTAGGGGGCGATGATCGTCAGCGTCTCCCAGGTGAGCGGCAGGTCCGGGATGCCGAAGAACGGCAGGCTGTCGGGCAGCTCGCCCTGGTCGCCCACGTTCGGCACGGTCAGGGCGGCCGCGACGGTGAGCCCGGTGAGCACCACGATCGACACCAGCGGGGCCGGGATCGCGGTGGTCACCCGGGGCAGCAGGAAGATGATCGCCAGGCCGGCGGCGACCATCGGGTAGACGAGCCAGGACACGTCGGTGAGGTACGGCAGCTGCGCGGTGAAGATCAGGATGGCCAGCGCGTTGACGAAGCCGACCATCACGCTGCGTGGGATGAACCGCATCAGCCGGGCGAAGCCGGACAGGCCCAGGAGCACCTGGAACACGCCGCCCAGCACGACGGCGGCGAGCAGGTACTCGACGCCGTACTGCAGCGCCAGCGGTGCGACCACGAGCGCGATCGCCCCGGTGGCAGCGGTGATCATGGCGGGCCGGCCGCCGGTGAAGGAGATCACCACGGCCATGACGAAGGAGGAGAACAGGCCGACGCGGGGGTCGACCCCGGCCAGGATGGAGAAGCTGATCGCCTCGGGGATCAACGCGAGGGCCACGACGATCCCGGCGAGGACCTCGGTGCGGGCGACGTCCGGGGAGAGCCAGGTCGGGCGGGTGAGGTGCGGCCTGGGCAGCACCGGGAGGGGTGAGGGCATGCCACCGTCTTCCGGTCGGGCGCCGTGGAGGCGCAGGTGAGACGGTCCCGGTGGGGACCGCAGGGCGAGGAGGGGTGCGCAGCGCACCCGGGGACCACGGCGATGTGGGGGAGGTCGGCAACTCGGGCCGGCCATCGAGGCGCCCGGAGCGGCAGCGATCCGGATCAGACGGCCGTGCGGCCGTCGTGGTCCTCCACAACATAACCCTTACGTGAAGGAAGAGTCCATTCGACACGGGTGCCCGACCGCCCGGCGCGAACCGGTGTGCCGGCCCGGGGGCTCAGCACCTGTCGAGGCCCGGGCCGTTCTGGTGGCTCGCCAGAGGGGCCCGGGCCGACGACCCGTCAGGCGTCGATGACCACCGGGATGATCATCGGGGTGCGGCGGTGGGACCGGTTCGCCCAGTTGCCGACGGCCTTGGCGATCAGCGACTCCAGCTGGGCGGCGTCCTTGACCCCGTCGGCCGCCGCGCGGGCCAGCTCCCGCTCGATCAACGGCACCGCGGCGTCGAAGGACTCGGCCTCGTGGACGAAGCCGCGGGCCAGGAAGTCAGGGGCCTCCACGAGCTGCCCGGTGTTGGCGTCGACGATCGCCACGACGGTGATCACGCCCTCCTCCGCGAGGGTGCGCCGGTCCTTCAGCGAGGCCTCGGTCGCGCCGCCGACGGTCGAGCCGTCGACGTAGACGTTGCCGGCGGACACCTTGCCGGTGATCGAGACCCGGCCGTCGACCAGGTCGATCACGGAGCCGTCCTCGGCGATGACGACCCGGCTCGGGTCGACGCCGGTGCGGATCGCCAGGTCGGCGTTGGCCCGCAGGTGCCGCGCCTCCCCGTGCACCGGCATGACGTTGCGCGGCTTGACGATGTTGTAGCAGTACACGAGCTCGCCGGCGCTGGCGTGCCCGGAGACGTGCACCTTGGCGTTGCCCTTGTGGACGACGTTGGCGCCGATCCGGGTGAACTCGTTGATGATCCGGTAGATGGCGTTCTCGTTGCCCGGGATCAGCGAGCTGGCCAGCAGCACCGTGTCGCCCTCGGAGATCCGGATGACGTGGTCGCGGTTGGCCATCCGGGACAGCGCCGCCATCGGTTCGCCCTGGGAGCCGGTGCAGACCAGGCACACCTGGTCGGCGGGCAGCTTCTCCAGCACCTTCATGTCGACCACCAGGCCCTTGGGCACCCGCAGGTACCCCAGGTCGCGGGCGATCCCCATGTTCCGGACCATCGACCGGCCGACGAAGGCGACCTTGCGGCCGTGCTCGTGCGCGGCGTCGAGCACCTGCTGGATGCGGTGCACGTGGCTGGCGAAGCTGGAGACGATGACCCGCTTGGGGGCGGTCCGGAAGACCGTGTCGATCGCCGGGGTGAGCTCGCCCTCCGACGTGGTGAAGCCGGGGACGTCGGCGTTGGTGGAGTCGGTGAGGAAGAGGTCGACGCCCTCCTCGCCGAGCCGGGCGAAGCCGCGCAGGTCGGTGATCCGCTGGTCCAGCGGGAACTGGTCCATCTTGAAGTCGCCGGTGTGCAGCACGAGGCCGGCCGCGGTGCGGATGGCCACGGCGAGCGCGTCGGGGATGGAGTGGTTGACCGCCAGGAACTCCAGGTCGAAGGGGCCGAGCCGCAGTTCGTCGCCCTCCGCGACCTGCTCGGTCACCGGGGTTATCTTGTGTTCCTTGAGCTTGGCCTCGATGAAGGCCAGCGTCAGCTTCGACCCGATGACGGGGATGTCCCGCCGCTCCCGCAGCAGGTACGGGACGCCGCCGATGTGGTCCTCGTGCCCGTGCGTCAGGACGACGGCCACGATGTCGTCCAGCCGGTCCCGGATGGAGGTGAAGTCCGGGAGGATCACGTCGATCCCGGGCTGGTGCTCCTCGGGGAAGAGCACGCCGCAGTCGACGATCAGCAGCTTGCCGGCGTGCTCGAAGACGGTCATGTTGCGGCCGATCTCACCCAGGCCACCGAGGGCGACGACCCGCAGGCCGTTGGGGGCCAGTGCCGGAGGGGTGCCGGGGTCGCGGCGAGAGCGGCTCATGCCCTTCACGCTACGTGCGCGGGACCGGCGAGCTGCCGCCGGTCCCGGCGCGTCTGCATCCGACCCGGCACCTGCCGGCGAACGTCTGGTGTGGAGTCGCTCGCCCGGGACGATCACCAGTGGGTCGTCCAGCCGTTGCTCGATGCCGGCCTGCCGCTCGACGAGATCCGGTCCCTGGTGTTCGGCCTGGCCTTCCAGGGGGTCGTCAGCGAGGGGCGCGAGGTCCTCGCCTGCATCCGGGACCTCGTCGCCGACCGGCCCGCGGAGGTCCGGGCCGCCTGGTCGGAGGTGGTCCACCGGCTGTTCCTGCTGGAGCCCCCGACGTAGGGGCGGCTCAGCCGTGGTCGGGGCCGGCCGACCCGGCCGGGTACTCCCGCAGCGGCACCTCACCCGCCGACCAGGCGGCCAGGATCGGCTCGACGATGCGCCAGGACTGCTCGGCCTCCACGTCGCTGATGGACAGGGTGGAGTCCCCGGCCAGCACCTCCCGCAGCAGCAGCCCGTAGGCCGACAGGTCGTTCGGGGGCAGGCCGATGTCCAGGGCGCGGCGCTCGAGGTCGAACGGCTCGCCGGCCCCGTTGAGGTTCAGCTCCAGCGTGACGTGGTCGGGGTCGAGGCCCAGGCGCAGCACGTCCGGCTGGAGCTGCTGGTCGCCGAAGGCCAGGTGCGGCACGGGCTTGAACCAGATGGCGATCTCCCGCCGGCCCGCGCCCAGCGCCTTCCCGCTGCGCAGCCGGAACGGCACGCCCGCCCAGCGCCAGTTGTCGATCGTCACGGTGAACTCGGCGTGGGTCTCGGTCTCCCGCGCCGGGTCGACGCCCTCCTCGCTGGTGTAGTCGGGCAGCTCCCGGCCCTGGACGGTCCCGGCGGTGTACCGCCCGCGCACGGTGTCCCGGGCCATGTCGGCCGGGGGGCGGACCGCCCGCAGGACGTCGGCCTTGCGGGCGGACAGGCTGGCGCCGTCGACCGCGTTCGGCGGCTCCATCGCCACGAGGGCCAGCTGCTGGAGCAGGTGGTTCTGCAGCATGTCCCGCAGTGCGCCCGCCGTGTCGTAGTAGCCGGCGCGCCCCTCCAGGCCCAGCGTCTCGTCGAAGACGATCTCGACCCGGTCGACGTGCGAGGCGTTCCACACCGGCTCGAACAGCCGGTTGGCGAAGCGCAGCCCCAGGACGTTGAGCACGGTCTGCTTGGCCAGGAAGTGGTCCGTGCGGAACGCGCGCTCCTCCGGGACCAGCCGGTGCAGGACGGCGTTGAGCTGCCGGGCGTCGGCCTCGTCGCGGCCGAAGGGCTTCTCCACGGCGATCGTCGTCCCCTCGGGCAGCTCGACCTCGGTCAGCGCCTCCAGGGTGGGGAGGAAGACGGTGTTCGGCAGGGCCAGGTAGACCACCGGGCGGCCCGGCACGCGGGCCAGCACCTGCCGCAGGTCATCGGGGGCGGTGACGTCGCCGCGCTGGTAGCCCAGCCGGTCGACCAGACGGCCCTGGGCCTCCTCGGGCACGTGCGTGGCGTGCTCGGCGAGCCGGGCGCGTGCCCACTCCCGGTACTCCTGCTCCGACCAGTCGTCCCGGCCCACCGCCAGCACGTCGACGTCGCCGTCGAGCGCATCTGCCTGGACCAGCTGGGCCAGCCCCGGGAGGAGGAGGCGGCCGGTGAGGTCACCCGTCCCGCCCAGCACCACGAGGGTCGCCTGCATCGTCGTCCTCTCCGTCGTCGTG
Source organism: Modestobacter sp. VKM Ac-2978 (assembly GCF_026968025.1). NCBI lineage: Bacteria > Bacillati > Actinomycetota > Actinomycetes > Geodermatophilales > Geodermatophilaceae > Modestobacter > Modestobacter sp. VKM Ac-2978. The sequence goes on from NZ_JAPVBP010000003.1 coordinate 79,460, forward strand.
GCGGGCCCGCCGTCCGCAGGCCCCTCCGCGCCCTGCCCAGGGCTCGCAGCCCTGAACCCCGGGACGCCTGATCCGCCGATCCGGCGCACGGCCGTGGTCCACTCCTGGGGAACCGGGACCACGTCGGTGAGGAGGCGCGGTGAGCCGCACGCACGAGGTCCTCAACCAGGCGCCGCCGAGGGTCGACCTGGACGAGTACTCGACCAACCCGGCCCTGACCGAGGCGGTCGAGCGCCACGGCGCCGGCTGGGCCACCGACCACCTCGCCGAGGTCGGGTCGCTCGTCGGGCAGGCCGACTTCCAGCGGGACGCCGAGCTCGCCAACACCCACCCGCCGGTGTTCGCCGGCCACGACCGCTGGGGCAACCGGGTCGACGCGGTCGAGTTCCACCCCGCCTACCACCGGATCAGCGCCGCGGCGGTCGCGCACGGCGCGCACACCAGCTGCTGGGCGGAGCCGCGGCCCGGTGCGCACGTCGCCCGGGCGGCGGCGTTCATGCTCTTCGCCCAGGTCGAGCCCGGGCACGCCTGCCCGGTGAGCATGACCCACGCCGTCGTCCCCTCGCTGCGGGCGGCGCCGGAGCTGGCCGACGTGTGGCTGCCCAAGGTGTTCTCCCGGGACTACGACCCCGAGCTGCGCGACCCGGCCACCAAGTCCTCCGCGGTCTTCGGCATGGCGATGACCGAGAAGCAGGGCGGCTCGGACGTGCGGGCCAACACCACCCGGGCGGTCGACGCCGGCGACGGCAGCTGGCGGCTGACCGGGCACAAGTGGTTCTGCTCGGCCCCGCAGTCCGACGCGTTCCTGGTGCTCGCCCAGACCGGCACCGGCCTCTCCTGCTTCCTGGTGCCCCGCGTGCTGCCGGGCGGTGACCGCAACATGTTCCGCATCCAGCGGCTCAAGGACAAGCTGGGCAACCGGTCGAACGCCTCCTCGGAGATCGAGCTGGAGGACACGGTCGGCTGGCTGGTCGGGGAGGAGGGACGCGGAGTCCGCGCCATAATCGAGATGGTCGGGCAGACCCGGCTGGACTGCGTCCTGGGCAGCGCCGCCGGCATGCGGCAGGCCGTCGCCGAGGCCGCCTGGCACACCCGGCACCGCCGCGCCTTCGGCGCTCCGCTGATCGACCAGCCGGCGATGACCGCCGTCGTCGCCGACCTGCAGCTGGAGGCCGAGGCCGCCACCTGGACCGCGCTGCGGGTGGCCGCGGCGTACGACAGCGAGGATGCCGAGTCGACCGCGTTCCGCCGGCTCGCCACCCCCGTGGCGAAGTACTGGGTGTGCAAGCGCGGGCCGCACCACGCCTACGAGGCGCTGGAGTGCCTGGGCGGCAACGGCTACACCGAGGTCTTCCCGCTGGCCCGCCGCTACCGGGAGCAGCCGGTGATGGCGGTCTGGGAGGGCTCGGGCAACGTGATCGCCCTCGACGTCCTCCGGGCGCTGGCCCGCGAGCCGGAGTCGGTGGCCGCCGTCGACGAGGAGATCGGCTCGGCGCTGGGCCAGCACCGGGCCTTCGACGCGCACGTGCAGACCACCCGGGCGTTCATCGGCCGGGTGCAGGCCGACCCGGGGAACGCTCCGCAGCACGCCCGCCGGGTCGTGGAGGCGCTGGCGCTCGCCCTGCAGGGCGCCGTCCTGATCCGGGAGGCGCCGGCCGCCGTCGCCGATGCCTTCGTCTCCGCCCGTCTCGGGGCCGACCGCAGCCTGGAGTACGGGGCGCTGGACCCAGGCCTGGACCTCGCCGCGATCGCGGCGCGCGCCTGACCGGGCCCGATCCGCCACCGCGCGCCCTATCCTCCGGCGCATGACCGGACGTCGAACCGCCCTGACCGCCGGCGCGGCCGGGCTGAGCGTGCTCGCCTGGGTCGCGTGGCTGGCCTGGGACCGGGAGTACCAGTTCGACCCGGAGACCAGCACGACCTCGGGCCCCTACGAGACGTGGCAGGTCGTCGGCTGCGTGCTGACGCTGCTGGCCGCCGCGGTGCTGGTCGGGTGGGTGCAGCGGCCGCTCGTCGCGGCGCTGGTGGTGACCGTGCCGTTCACGCTCTGCTGGACGGTCGACGCAGGCCGCCAGGACGAGACCGGGCTCTTCATGGTGGGCGCCCTGCTGATCGCCGTGGGCCTGTTCCTCGGCTCGTTCCTGGTCGCCGTCGGGATCGGCCGGGCCCCGGGCCGCCGGCGCATCGACGCCTGACCCTCCCCCGGCGCGATCAGTCGGCGAAGCAGGCGGTCAGCGCGCCGACCACCAGCGGGACGTCGAGGGCCGAGGCGAGCTCGCGGGCCGAGTGCATGGCCAGCATGGGTGCGCCGACGTCGACGGTCGCGATGCCCAGCCGGGTCGCCGTCAGCGGACCGATCGTGCTCCCGCAGGGCAGGTCGGCCCGGGTGACGAACCACTGCACCGGCACCGACGCCTCCGCGCAGCGCTCGGCGAACCAGCCGCTGGTCACCGCGTCGGTGGCGTAGGCCTGGTTGGCGTTCACCTTGAGCACCGGCCCGCCGCCCAGCTGCGGCTGGTGGCCGGGCTCGTGCCGGTCGGAGCGGGTCGGGTGGACGGCGTGCGCCATGTCCGCCGAGACCAGCCGGGACTGCGCCAGTGCCCGGGGGAGCGCCTGCGGGTCACCGGCGTCCAGGACCGCCACCAGCCGGCGGACGACGTCCTCCAGGAAGCTGCCGCGCGCCCCGGACATCGAGCCGCTGCCCACCTCCTCGTGGTCGTTGGCGACCAGCAGCTGGGTGCGGCTGGTGGCCGCCGCGGCGATCAGCGCCGTCACCCCGGCGTGGCAGCTGGCCAGGTTGTCCAGCCGCGGCGCGGCGATCCAGCTGCCGTCGGCGCCGGTGCGGCCGGCCGGCTGGGTGTCGGCGAGCACCAGGTCGTGCCCGACGACGTCCTGCACGGCCGCGCCCACCTCGCTGGCCAGCGCCTCCCGCAGGCCCGGCTCGGTGCCCAGGTCCTGGGACCAGACGGGCACCAGTTCCCGCTGCGGGTCCAGCTTCAGGCCGTCGCGCACGCTGCGGTCCAGGTGGATCGCCAGCGACGGCAGCCGCAGCGGCGCACCGGGCAACCGCACGAGTGCGGTGCCGCCGCCGCGCAGTGCCACCCGGCCGGCCACGGTGAGCTCCCGGTCCAGCCAGGTGTGCCACAGCCCGCCGCCGTAGGGCTCGACGCCGACCAGCCGGTACCCGGCCTGCCGGACGTCGTTGCGCGGCCGCACCTTGAACGTGGGGGAGTCGGTGTGCGCGCCGACCAGCCGCAGCCCCGCCTCGGCCGGGGAGGCGCTGCCGACCCGGAACGCGATCAGGCTGCCGTGCCGGACGACGAAGTGCTGCCCGCCGGGGGTGAGCTCCCACCGGTCGGCCTCGGCGAGCTCGGTGAAGCTGGCCGCGCGCAACCGCCGGGCCAGCTCCGCGACGGCGTGCGACGGGGACGGGGAGGTGTCGACGAAGGCCCGCAGGTCGTCACCGAGGGAGAGGTCCGGCATGGGCCCATCTTGCTCGACCGGCCCGGACCCGTCCGACCTGAGCCGCTCCGTCGACCCTGAGCCGCTGGACCGACCGTTGCGCCGTGCCGTGGCGCGGCTCAACGGTGGTCGGGGCGGGTCGACCCGCGTTTGGCTGGCGGCGCGCGGGTAGGTCGGGTGCATGGCCGACGACATCGAGATCGATGCCCAGGGTGAGCACGGCTACCTCGTGACCCAGCCGAGCGAGCTGGAGGACGTGCGCACCTGGTTCAAGGTGACCCCCGAGGTGATGGACCAACTCGGCGCCGACGACGAGGAGGACGTGGTCCTGCGCACCGTGCAGTTCCTGCGCAGGCACCAGGACGTCGCCGACTTCCCGGAGGCCGTCGACCTGGAGGACGTCATCGCCAGCTACGACGAGTACCTGACGGTGATGACGGCGGACTGATCACCACCGCGGTGCGGATGGGATGCTGCCACCTGTGACCGAGCCCACGCTGCCCGCCGACCCCGCGGCGCTGGCCGCTGCGCTGGAGGGCACCGGCTACCTGCCCGACGAGGGCCTGGCGACGGCGGCCTACCTGGCGCTGGTGATGCACCGCCCGCTGTTCCTGGAGGGCGAGGCCGGGGTCGGCAAGACCGCGTTGGCCCGGGCACTCGCCGACGTCACCGGCCGGCCGATCTACCGGCTGCAGTGCTACGAGGGCCTGGAGGCCAGCCACGCCCTCTACGACTGGGACTTCGGCCGCCAGCTGCTGCACCTGCGCGCCGCCGAGGCCGCCGGTACCGCCGAGCGCGCCGAGGAGCTGGAGGCCTCGCTCTACGACCGCCGGTTCCTGCTGGCCCGCCCGCTGCTGCAGGCCCTGGAGGACTCCCCGTCGGTGCTGCTCATCGACGAGGTCGACCGGGCCGACGACGAGTTCGAGGCGTTCCTGCTCGAGGTGCTCAGCGACTTCACCATCTCCATCCCGGAGCTGGGCACGATCCGCGCGCAGACGCCGCCGCTCGTCGTCCTCACCTCCAACCGCACCCGGGAGGTGCACGACGCGCTCAAGCGCCGCTGCCTCTACCACTGGCTGGAGCACCCCGACTTCGAGCGCGAGGTGGCGATCCTGCGCCGCCGGCTCCCGGACGTCACCGAGGAGCTGGCCCGTCAGGTCTCGCGAGCCACGGCCCGACTCCGGGAGCTCGACCTGCTCAAGCCGCCCGGGGTCGCCGAGGCGATGGACTGGGCGACCGCGCTGCACGCCCTCGGTGCCCGCGAGCTCGACCCGGACACCGCGGCCCGCACCCTCGGGGCGGTGCTGAAGTACCGGGAGGACACCGACCGCGTGCAGGCCCTCGCCCGGGGAGCGCTGTTCGGTGGCGGGTGAGCAGCGGGACGTCGTCACGACCGTGCTGGGGTTCGCCCGCACGTTGCGGCACGCCGGCGTCGACGCCTCCCCCGACCGGGTCGAGGCGATGCTCGCCGCGGTCGCGCACCTCGACGTCCTGGACCCCACCGCCGTCTACTGGTCCGGCCGGCTGACCCTCTGCGCCAGCCCCGACGACCTCGAGCGCTACGACGCCGGCTTCGCCGCCTACTTCGGGGGCGAGGCGCCGCGGGCCCGGCGGCCGTCGGGGGCGGAGGAGCAGCGGGTCGCGCAGTCCGCGCCGCTGCAGACCGGTGAGGGCAGCCAGGAGGGCGGGGAGCCCACCGAGCTGGCCACCCAGGCCAGCGGCGAGGAGGTGCTCCGGCACCGGGACGTCGCCGAGCTGACCGTGGCCGAACGCGACCAGTTGCGCCGGCTGTTCGCCCTGCTGGTCCCGGCCAGCCCGATGCGCGCGTCCAGGCGCCGCAGCCCGTCGGCACACGGGGCGATCCACCAGGCGCGCACGGTGCGGCGGGCGCTGCGCGACGGTGGCGAGATCACCCGGCTGGTGCACCACCGGGCCCGCCCGCGCCCGCGCCGGGTGGTGCTGCTGATCGACGTCTCCGGGTCGATGAGCCCCTACGCCGACGCACTGCTGCGGTTCGCGCACGCCGCCGTCCGCGCCCGGCCGGCCAGCACCGAGGTCTTCACCATCGGCACCCGGCTGACCCGGGTGACCCGCGAGCTGCGGCTGCGCGACCCGGACAAGGCCCTGGCCGCCAGCGGTTCGGCGATCCCCGACTGGTCCGGCGGCACCCGGATCGGCGAGGTGCTCAAGGCGTTCCTCGACCGCTGGGGCCAGCGCGGCACCGCCCGCGGCGCGATCGTGGTGGTCTGCAGCGACGGCTGGGAGCGCGGCGGCCCGGAGCTGCTGGGCGAGCAGATGGCCCGGCTGGCCCGGCTGGCGCACGCCGTCGTCTGGGTGAACCCGCACAAGGGCCGGGCCGGCTACGAGCCGCTGACCGGCGGGATGGTGGCGGCGCTGCCGTCGATCGACTGCTTCGTCGCCGGGCACAGCCTGGCCGCCTTCGAGGAACTGGCAGGGGTGATCGAGAGGACCCCGGGCTCCTCACCACTCGCACGCTCGCGGCGGGCCGCTGCCCGGACCCGACAGGAGGATCTTCATGCCTGAAGGACCTCGGTCCCCTCACCACTCGCAAGCTCGCGGCGAGCCTCCGACCGAGGCCGACCGACAGGAGGACGCAGATGCGCGACGTTCTTGACGACCTGGTCGGCTGGTGGCAGGCGGGGGAGACCGTCGGCGTGGGCACCGTGGTGGGCACCTGGCGTTCCGCGCCGCGCCCGGCGGGGGCGTCGATGCTGGTCGGCCCGGACGGGACGGCGGTGGGCAGCGTCTCCGGCGGCTGCGTCGAGGGCGCGGTCTACGCGGAGGCGCAGGACGTCCTGGCCAGCGGCGAGCCCACCCTGGAGCGGTACGGGGTGAGCGACGACGACGCCTTCGCCGTGGGGCTGACCTGCGGCGGGATCCTCGACGTCTACGTGGAGGCGATCTCCCGGGAGTCCTTCCCCGAGCTCGGTGACGTGGCCGCGTCGGTGGGCGCGCACGAGCCGGTCGCCGTCGTCACCTGCGTCAAGGGCCCGGCCGACCGGCTCGGCAAGCGGCTGGTGCTCTGGCCGGACCGCGCCTCGGGCACGCTCGGCGCCCAGCGGCTGGACGACGCCGTCGCCGACGACGCCCGCGGCATGCTCGCCGCCGGCCGGACGGCGACCCTCACCTACGGCCACGACGGCGAGCGGCGCGGCGACGAGCTCACGCTGTTCGTCTCCTCCTTCGCCCCGCCGGCCCGGATGGTGGTGTTCGGCGCGATCGACTTCGCCGCCGCCGTGGCCCGGGTGGGGTCCTTCCTCGGCTACCGGGTGACCGTCTGCGACGCCCGGCCGGTGTTCGCCACCGCCCGCCGCTTCCCCGACGCCGACGAGGTGGTCGTGGAGTGGCCGCACAAGTACCTGCAGGCCCAGGTGGACGCCGGGGCGCTCGACGAGCGCACGGTGCTCTGCGTGCTCACCCACGACCCGAAGTTCGACGTCCCGCTGCTGGAGGTCGCGCTGCGGCTGCCGGTCGCCTACGTCGGCGCGATGGGCTCCCGGCGCACCCACGACGAGCGGCTGGCCCGGCTGCGCGAGGCCGGGCTGACCGAGGACGAACTGGTCCGTCTCGCCTCACCGATCGGACTGGACCTGGGCGCCCGCACCCCCGAGGAGACCGCCGTCTCGATCGCCGCCGAGATCATCGCCGGCCGCTGGGGCGGCACCGGCGAGCGGCTGGCCGAGGTCGCCGGCCCCATCCACCGCACCGCCGACCGCTAGCAGAGGCCAAACTCGCGACTTTGGCCCCTGAGCCGGGCCACCAGGATGGCCATTGTGGTGGTGGTGGGTCAGGGGTGGGACGGCGGGGGCCCGCGCTCTCGGCCCCTGGGGGACGATCGGCGGGTGACGGACGACGACCTGCCGTACCGCTACGACGTCGAGGTCGTCGGGCTGCTCGCCTCGCCGGCGCACCGCTGGGACGGCCGGCCCGACCCGGCACTGGCCGGACCGGTCGAGCGCACCGACCGGGTCGAGGTGCGAGCCGGGCTGGGCATCGTCGGCGACCGCTACTTCGGCCGGCCCGCCCACCGGGACGCCTCGGTGACGGTGCTCGCCGCCGAGGGCCTGGAGCGGCTGGCCGGCGAGCTGGGCAGCGGGCCGTTGGACCCGCTCGCCGCCCGGCGCAACGTGGTCCTGCGGGGTGCGGAGGTCGAGGCGCTGCGCGGGCAGCCGTTCAGCCTGGACTGCGGGGAGGGGGTCGTCGTCCTGGCCGGTGGGCGGCCGGCCCACCCGTGCGCCTGGCTGGACCTCGCGCTCAGCCCCGGCGCACACCGCGGGCTGCGCGGGCGGGCGGGGATCCGCTGCGCACCACGGTCGGACGGCGTCCTGCGGCTGGGCCCGGCCGTGCTGCGCACCGCCGTCCCGCTGGACCCGGCGCAGGCGGGTGCCGCCGTGCGGCCCGCGCCCCGTCCACCGACGGGGCGCGGGTCCGGTCAGCGGTCGGCGTCGGTGTAGACGACCATCCCGCGGATGTTCTTGCCGTCGCGCATGTCCTGGTACCCCTGGTTGATCTCGGCCAGGGAGTACTTCTGCGTCACCAGCCCGTCGAGCTTGAGCTGACCTGCCTGGTAGAGGGCGAGCAGGGCGGGGATCTCCGCGCGCGGGTTCGCGCCACCGAAGATGGCGCCCTGCAGGTCCTTCTGCAGCAGGGTGAACTCGAACAGGTTGAGCTTCACGTCCATGTTGGCCGCGTTGCCCATGCCGGTGACGACGACCCGGCCGCCCTTGCCGATCATCGAGACCGCGGCCTGGATGTCCTCCCCCTGGATGTCGCCGACGGTGATGATCGCCTTCTCCGCCATCCGGCCCCAGGTCATCTCGTTGACCACCGGCGTGGCCTCCTCGACGCTGGAGAACACGTGGGTGGCGCCGAAGTCCTTGGCCCACTGGTGCTTCGCGACGACCGGCTCGATCACCACCACCCGCAGCGCCCCGGCGGCCGCGGCGCCCTGGATCGCGTTCATGCCCACGCCGCCGGCGCCCATGATCACGACCGTCTCGCCCGGCCGGACGTCGGCCACCTTGGTCGCCGAGCCCCAACCGGTGGTCACGCCGCAGCCGACCAGCGCGGCGACCTCCAGCGGGATGTTCGGGTCGATCTTGATCACCGAGGCCTCGTGCACGGTGATGTAGGGGGCGAACGTGCCCAGCAGGCACATCGGGACGACGTCCTTGCCTCCGGTCTGCACCCGGTAGGAGCCGTCGGAGATCGACGTCCCGGCCAGCAGGCTGGCGCCGAGGTCGCAGAGGTTCTGGTGGCCGTTGGAACAGGGCGGGCACTGCCCGCAGGCCGGGATGAACGCGGTGACGACGTGGTCGCCGACCGCCAGCCCGGTGACACCGGGGCCCACCTCGGTCACGACGCCGGCGCCCTCGTGCCCGCCGAGCACCGGGTAGGAGCCGACCGGGGTGCCGCCGGTGACCAGGTGCTCGTCGGAGTGGCACAGCCCGGAGGCCGCGAGCTCCACGGTGACCTCGTTGGCCCGAGGGTCCCCGATCTCGATCTCCTCGATCGACCACTCCTGGCCGATTCCCCACAGGATGGCGCCCTTGGTCTTCAACTCATGTCCTCCAGGTCTGCAGCGACCACGTCGTCGTTGATGTGGTCTCTCTCACAGCCTGAGGAGGCGGGTGGGTGCCGTCAAGGCGGGATGGCGGGGATCCCGGGTGGATGGCGGTCCCTGCCCGTGTCCACAGGGGTGGCGGGCGACCGTGCGGTGCGTCACAGTGCAGCGACTCCGCACGCCCTCGATGGTGCGGACACTGCCGACGAGAGGCGTCAACGTGGACAACCTCGCTGTGCTCAGCCTGCTGGCCCTGCTCCCGATCCTGGTGGTCGGCGTGCTGCTGGCCGGCCTCCGGTGGCCCGCCAAACGGGCCATGCCGATCGGCTTCGTGGTCGTGGTGCTCGTCGCCCTGTTCGCCTGGGAGATGAGCCCGACTGCGATCGCCGCATCGGCGGTCCAGGGGCTGCTGCTGGCCCTCACACTGCTCTACATCGTCTTCGGCGCGCTGCTGCTGCTGGAGACCCTCACGAAGAGCGGCGCGATGGCGACCATCCGCGCCGGGTTCACCAGCATCAGCCCCGACCGCCGGGTGCAGGCGATCATCATCGGCTGGCTGTTCGGCAGCTTCATCGAGGGCGCGTCCGGCTTCGGCACCCCCGCCGCCGTGGTCGCCCCGCTGCTGCTGGCGCTGGGCTTCCCGGCCATGGCCGCGGTCATGGTGGGCCTGATCATCCAGAGCACGCCGGTGAGCTTCGGCGCCGTCGGCACCCCGATCCTGGTCGGCGTCAGCGGCGGGCTGACCGGTTCGGACGCCGTCGAGCAGCGGACGGCGTTCCTCGGCATCGAGTTCCCCGAGTTCCTGGAGCGGATCGGTTTCCAGGTGGCCGCCATCCACGCCACCATCGGCACGCTCATCCCGCTGATCCTCGCCTGCATGCTGTGCGGCTTCTTCGGCGAGCGGAAGCGGTTCGCCGACGGCCTGGCGATCTGGCCGTTCGCGCTCTTCGCCGCCTTCGCGATGACCGTGCCCTACGTGACCGTCGCCGCGGTGCTCGGGCCGGAGTTCCCGTCCCTGCTCGGCGGCCTGATCGGCCTGGTCATCGTGATGTTCGCGTCCAGCCGGGGCTTCCTGATGCCGAAGGAGACCTGGGACTTCCCGGCCCGGGAGCGGTGGGCGACCAACTGGATGGGCAACCTCTCCCCGGAGGACGAGAAGGACGTCGCCGGCAAGAAGATGAGCATCTGGCTGGCCTGGACGCCGTACGTCATCGTCGCCGCCCTGCTGGTGCTGAGCCGGACCATCGACCCGATCACCGAGTTCCTGACCACCGGCTGGCGGGTCGTCACCGTGGACGACATCTTCGGCACCGGCATCGCCCAGGCGCTGCAGATGGTCTACCTGCCCGGCTTCCTGTTCATCCTCACCTGCCTGATCACCTACGCCATCCACCGGATGCGGCCGGCCGACATCGCCGCGTCGTGGAAGGTGGCCGGCAGCCAGCTGGCCGGCGCGGCGGTGGCGCTGCTGTTCGCGCTGCCGCTGGTCCGGGTGTTCATCAACTCCGGGGCCGACTTCAACGACTCCGGGCTGGCGTCGATGCCGCTGACCCTGGCCGAGGGCGCGGCGTCCATCGCGGGCGACACCTGGCCGGCCTTCGCCCCGTGGATCGGTGCACTGGGGGCGTTCGTCGCCGGGAGCAACACGGTCAGCAACCTGATGTTCTCGCTCTTCCAGTTCTCCACCGGTGAGCAGATCGGGGTGACCCCGGAGACCGTCGTCGCCACCCAGGCGGTCGGCGGCGCGGCCGGGAACATGATCACGGTGCACAACATCGTGGCGGCCTCGGCCACCGTCGGCCTGATCGGGCGGGAGGGCGACCTGATCCGCAAGACCGTCCTGCCGACGATCTACTACTGCCTGATGGCCGGTGGCATCTCGCTGGTGCTGATCTACGGGTTCGGGGCCAACCTGAGCACGCTGTGGCTGGCCGTCCTGCTGGTCGCCGTCGCCGCGCTGATCGTCGCGATGCGGCGCTCGCCCGGGAAGCCGAACAACGAGCTCGTCGACACGGCAGGTTCGCCGGCGGACAGCGCCACGACCGGTGGGGCGCCCGGCGACGGCCGGGACCAGACGGACATGGTCCCCGACCCCAACGCCACCCGCGACGACCGCTGATCGACCGACACCCCGCCCCCGCCGGGGCGGGGTGTCAGTCGGGCAGGACGACGTCCAGGGTGAGCAGCTCGTGGGCGACCGTGCCCGTTCCGCTCAACCCGGCCAGTGCGGCGGTGCCCGAACCGGCGACCACCCGGGCCCACTGGGTGGTCTCCACGCCCTCGCCCATGGCGGCGCCGTGCTCCAGCACGAAGCTGCCCCGCCGGCCGGCCAGGGCGCCGGTGATCCGCTCCTGCGCCACGTAGGAGGCGCCGCGCTCGCCCTGGGTGGTGAGCGCGTGGCCGGTGGCCGAGCCGGTGAGGTCGTCACCCTCGTAGGTCTTCACCAGCACGGCCCGCGCAGTGGCCGGTGCGCCGGGCTCGGCGGTCTCCGGGTCGGGGACCGCGTCCCAGGTGTCGATGGTGAACGGCGCCGTCAGGTGCAGGTCCATGCCCGGCATCCTGGCCCGTGGCCTGCCGTCTGTCCTGGGGTCGGGCCACGGGCAGACTCATCGCCGTGACGGTGGTGGTGGTCGGCGCCGGGCCGGTCGGGGTGACGGCGGCGCTGCTGCTGGCCCGCCGGGGCATCGACGTCCTGGTGCTCGACCGGCACCCGGCCGCCTACCCGCAGCCGCGGGCGGTGCACCTGGACGACGAGTCACTGCGGGTGCTGCAGGCCGCCGGCGTCGCCGAGGCGTTCGCCGCGGTCAGCCGGCCGATGGCCGGGCTGCGCCTGCTGGACGGCGAGCACCGCACGCTCGTCGAGTTCGGGCGGGGGGACGGGGAGCACGGCTGGCCGCAGGCGTCGATGTTCAGCCAGCCCGACCTGGAGGCGGTGCTGCGCGACGCGCTGGCCGCCGAGCCCCGGGCCGAGCTGCGCGGCGGGGTCGAGGTGTTGCACGTGGAACAACGCGGACCGGTTCGTCTCACCGTCCGCGACCGGGCCACCGGCGTCGAGGAGGAGCTGGTCGCGGACGCCGTGCTGGGGTGCGACGGCGCGAACAGCACGGTGCGCCGGCTGATCGGTTCGTGGATGCACGACCTCGGCCCCTCCGAGCGCTGGCTGGTGGTCGACCTGGCCGCCGACGCCCCGCTGGACGTCTGGCCCGGCGTGCACCAGGTCTGCGACCCGGTCCGCCCGGCGACGTTCATGCCGATCGCCGGCGACCGGTACCGCGCGGAGTTCCGGCTGGCCGCGGGGGAGTCGGCCGCGGACCTCGACCTCCCGGCGCTGCTCGGCCGGTTCGGCGCGCGGGGCTGCACCGTCGTCCGGACCGCGGAGTACACCTACGCCGCCCAGGTGGCCGACCGGTGGCGGGACCGGCGGGTGCTGCTCTGCGGCGACGCCGCCCACCTGACCCCGCCGTTCATCGGCCAGGGGCTGGGCCTGGGGCTACGGGACGTGCACCAGCTCACCTGGAAGCTGGCGGCGGTGCTGGACGGCGCGGACGACGCGCTGCTCGACACCCACCAGGCCGAGCGGGCGCCGCACGCCAGGGCGCTGATCCGCGTCGCGGTGCTGCTCGGCCGGCTGATGACCGGCGGGGGCGACCGGGCCGCGCTGGTGCGCCGGGCGGTGCTGACCGGGGTGCGCCGGCTGCCGCGGCTGGCCGCCTTCGCCGCCGCCAGCCGGACGCCGCCGCTGCGTCGCGGTCCGCTGGTGCGCCGGCCCCTCGTCGCGCCCGCCTCGCCGGTCGGGTCGCTCGTACCGCAGCCCCCGGTCGAGGGCGCCCAGCGGCTGGACGACCTGCTCGGCCCCGGCTGGGCGGTGCTCAGCTCCGGCGGGCCGGTGCCCGATGACTGGCCGGGTCCCGTCGTGCGAGGCGACCAGCTCGGCTCGCCGGAGCTGGTCCGATGGCTGGGCGGGCGTTCGGTGCTGGTGCGTCCCGATCGGATCGTGGCCGCCGCCCACGGGTGAGGTCACCGGCGGCCAGCGCTCAGGCCTGGGCCGTCAGCCAGGCGCGGAGCGTGGTCGCGAGGTGTACGGGTTGGTCGAGCTGGACCAGGTGACCCGCGTCGGGCACCAGGGTCAGCTGGGCGCCGGGGATGGCGTCGGCCAGCCGGTGCGCGCGGTCGGCGGGGATCCAGCTGTCCTCGCGCCCCCAGATCACGTGCACCGGGAGATCGAGGGCGGGGTAGCGCGGTTCGAGGACGTCGGTGAAGGCCTCGTCGGCCTGGGCGATCTGGCGGTAGAAGGCCGACTGCCCCTCCGGCCCGGTCCACGGTTCGACGAGGGCATCGAGCTGGCTCGCGCTCAGCCCGCGGTGGCTGGCGCTGGCGATGTAGGCGCGGACCGCACCGGCGTGCACCGCGGGCGGCAGGGCAGCGAACACGTCGGCGTGGTCGTGCACCAGGCGGAAGAACGGCGACCCCCACGGGGCGAGGGCCACCACGTCGACCAGGGCGAGGGAGGTGTAGCGGGCGCCGTGCAGCAGGTGCGCCCGCAGCGCGACGGCGCCGCCGAAGTCGTGCGCGATGACGTGCGGGGCCGTGTCGAGGGCCAGGTCCAGGTCCCAGTGCTGCAGCAGGTCGGCGAACAGCTGGCCCTGGACGTCGAGGGAGACGGCGTGCTCAGGGTCCTTGGACGACGCCCCGTAGCCGGGCATGTCCCACAGGTGCACGGTGAAGTGCGCGGCCAGGGCGTCCGCGTAGGGAGCCCACAGCCAGGACGACCACGGGGTGCCGTGGCAGAACACCACCGCGGGTCCGGTGCCGGAGCGGGTCCAGCGGACCTGCCGCCCCCGCCAGTCGAAGGTCCGGTCCAGCTCCATGCCCTGCAGCGTTGCAGGTGGCGCCCGAGCCCCATCGGCGGGTTGCGCAGAGGCTCCACTCGGCCGGAGCTGTGCGCCCGTGCGGGCAACGGCCACCTGGGACTGGCGGAACGCTGCAGCGATCACCGAACTGCTGCTGCCCATGGCGCTGACCGACACGACGCTCCCCGGAATCGACCTGCTGCACGACGGGATCAGCTGTGGAGCGACGACCGTAATCCGAACGCCGCCTCCTTGTGCAGGTGACGGCGGCAACGCGACGCCACTCCGGTACTAGGCGAGACCAACTACTGTCGCTACTGTGTCTCGCATGGCACCGGATCCGGATCGTCGCACCCAGCTGCTGCGCGGTGCGCTGGACACCTGCCTGCTCGCCCTGCTGGCCCACCGGCCCACCCACGCCTACGACCTCGTCGTCCAGCTCGAGAAGCACGGACTGCCCGGCGTCGGCTACGGCACCGTCTACCCACTGATGGGACGCCTGCGCCGACAGGGCCTGGTCAGCGAGCGCACCGAACCCAGTCCCAGCGGGCCGCCCCGCAAGGTCTACGAGGTCTCGCCGGCCGGGACCCAGGCACTCACCGAGTGGACGCAGCAGTGGGTCGACTCGACCTCCGCCATCACCGGGCTCCTCGCCTCCGCCGGAGCCCTCGACACCCCCGAGGTGAGCCCCCGTGCCCACGGCTGACAACGCAGATCTCGACCGCCAGGTCCACGCCGCCCTCACGGAACTGGACCGCAGCCTGCAGCGCCTGCACCTGACCCGCGCCGATCGGCGAGCGATCGTGGCGGACGTCCGCACCGACCTCCAGGCCGCCGCGGCCGACGGGGTGAGCCCAGCGGCGCTCGTCGGACCGGACGTCGATGCCTTCGCCCGGGAGACGGTCGAGGCGGGTGGGTACCGCCCGCGGCCGCGCGGCTACCCCCGCCTGGTGATCGGTGGCGTCCTCACCGCGATCGTCGCCGTGGTCGTCGCCTACCTGCTCGTCGTCGAGGTGCTCACCCCGCTGCTCGCCTCCTGGTTCACCCTGGACGGCAGCTACCCCACGGCCGGGCCGATCGTGGCGTACGTGGGGATCGCGCTGGTCGGACTGCTGGGCACGTTCCTCGGGGTCGCGCGGTTGTCGGCCGGCCGGCCGGCCGCCCGGGCGACCCGGACGAGGACCGCCCAGCTCCTGCCGGTCGGCGCAGCCGTCGGCATCGCCGGAGCCGTCGCCGTCGCGCAGCAGGACCTCACCACCGGGGCCACCGTCACCGGGCAGGTGCTGGTCGTGCTGCTCGCCATCGCCGTCGCACTGGGCATCGCCCGGTGGTGGGCGCTGGGCAGCGCCGCCGACGAGAACGCGGCCGCCGCCTCCTCCGTGGCGTCGCGTTGATCCCACCCGCAGAGCCTCCCTCGGTCATCGCCGCCCGCCAGTTGGCCCAGGAGGCGAAGGGCAGGCGTGCTCCGGCACGTCCCCGCCGGCACGGCCACGCGGTGTCGGCGGCGGCCGGCTCGTGGGGGACGCAGCGCGCGGCTAGCGTGAGCGGGCGATGAGCTTCGACGTCGCAGCACTCCGCGCCCACTTCCCCGCCCTCACCGACGGTGCCGCGCACTTCGACGGCCCCGGCGGCTCGCAGACGCCGGACGTCGTCGCGCAGGCGGTCGCCGCCACGATGACCCAGCCGATGGCCAACCGCGGCTCGGTCACCCAGGCCGAGCGCAACGCCGACGCCATCGTCGTCGCCGCTCGGCAGGCGGTCGCCGACCTGACCGGCGGCGACCCCGGCGGCGTCGTCTTCGGGCGCAGCGCCACCGCGCTGACCTACGACCTGTCCCGGGTGCTGTCCGCCGGCTGGGGGCCCGGCGACGAGGTGGTCGTGACCCGGCTGGACCACGACGCCAACATCCGCCCGTGGGTGCAGGCCGCCGAGGCCCGCGGCGCCACGGTGCGCTGGGCCGACTTCGACCCCGCCACCGGCGAGCTCGACCCCGCGACCGTCGGGGCCCTGCTGTCCGAGCGCACCCGGCTCGTCGCCGTCACCGGTGCCTCCAACCTGATCGGCACCCGCCCCGACGTCGCCGCGATCACCGCCCTGGCGCACGAGGCCGGCGCGCTGACCTGGGTGGACGGCGTGCACCTGGCCGCCCACGCGCCGGTCGACGTCACCGCGCTGGGGGCGGACTTCTTCGTCTGCTCGCCGTACAAGTTCCTCGGCCCGCACTGCGGCTGCCTGGTCGCCGCACCGGAGCTGTTGGAGACGTTGCACCCGGACAAGCTGCTGCCCTCCAGCAACGCCGTCCCGGAGCGGTTCGAGCTGGGCACGCTGCCCTACGAGCTGCTGGCCGGCACCACGGCGGCGATCGACCTGCTCGCCGCCCAGGCCGGTCCCGAGGGCGACCGCCGCAGCCGGCTGGTGGCCGCGATGGCCGCCATCGAGCAGCACGAGGACCGGCTGCGGGAGCGGATCGAGGACGGCGTCCGGGCGCTGCCCGGGGTGACCCTGTGGTCGCGCGCGGCCCACCGCACCCCGACCCTGCTGCTCACCTTCGCCGGCCGGGACGCCGCCGACGCGTACCGCTCCCTGGCCGAGCGCGGCGTCAACGCCCCCGCCGGCTCGTTCTACGCGCTCGAGGCCAGCCGCCACCTGGGGCTGGGCGACACCGGCGGACTGCGGGTCGGGCTGGCGCCGTACAGCGACGACGCCGACGTCGACCGGCTGCTCGCTGGGCTGCAGGAGTTCCTCGCCTCCTGACCGCGCCCGCCGACCCTGGGTGCGCCGCACCCAGGTCCGGCGCGGCCTGGATGGCCCCCGGTCCGGCCCGCAGGGTCGGGGCATGACCACGACACACCAGCTGAGCGACGACGTCCTCCCGGCGCTCCTCGCCAACCAGGCAGGCGGACACCGCCCGCTGCTGTTCGCGCACGCGACGGTGCGCACGATGGACCCCCTGCTCGGCGACCTGACGGACGCCGACCTGCTGCTCCGCTGCACCGAGATCGTGCGGGTGGGGCCGGGCCTGCACACCGCCGCTGAGGACGACGACGCCCTGGTCGTCGACTGCACCGGGTTCACGATCGCCCCGGCGGTCATCGAGACCGGGGCGGTGGCGGGGCGGCGCGACCGGGGCGGCAGCCTGACGCCGGGCGACCCGGCCACCTTCGGCGTGGTCCCGTCCGCGGGCACCGGGCCGATCGAGCAGCTGGTCTGGTACACCGCCGGCGCTGCGGCGATCGTGGCCGACGGCGTCGTCCAGCGGTGGAACGGGCGCCGGCTCGCCGCCCCGATCGACGAGACGGGCCCGGGACGCGCCCCGGCCGACAGCCCGCATCTGGGGACGTGGGTCGACGAGACCGGTTCCATCCACCAGGAGCTCACCGCCGACGGCCGGTACGACGAGACCCGGGGAGGCCGCCCGCACGCCTACCAGGGTGCGTTCTGGCTCGACGGCGACCGCATCGTCTACCGCGACGACCTCGGCTTCTGGGCCTACGGCCGGTTCCGGGACGGCGTGCTCCACCACGGCGGCTACGTCTTCCGCCGCCGCTGACCACCCACGGGTCAACGGGGGGCAGCCCCGGCGTTCGACGTGACCCCGGTGTTCGGGGGCGTCTCGGAGACCGTGTCGGTCGACTGGGCCCAGGCCAGCAGGAGGCCCACGACCACGACGACGACCACCGGGACCAGCGCCAGCGGGCGCAGCCCCGGTCGTCCCGCGGAGGCGAGCAGGGCGACGATCCCCATCCCGACGATCAGGCCGACGTTCATGCCCAGCAGCAGCAGCCCGCCGAGGGCTGGTGCCAGCTCGCCGACGTGTACCGCGATCGCCGACGCACCGACGGCGGGGACCAGGGCCAACGCCGCGACGGTGCCGATGAGGGTGTCGGTCTTCTCGCTGGCCTGGGCGACGGTCCCGGCCAGGCCGGCGGCCAGCGCTGCGGCCATGGACCACCAGCCGGGGTGGACACGTTCCTGCAGGAGGGGCTGTTCCATCAGCACGGCGTCCGGGGCGACGACCCCCAGGGCGGACATCACCGCGGTGGTGGCCCACGCGGCGGCGAAGGCCAGCGCGAGGCCGATCAGCGCGATGCGCAGCCCGCGCCCGGCCTCGCCGCGACGATTCACCACCAGCGCGAACGGGACCAGGGCCAACGGGGGCATCAGCGGCGCCACGATCATCGACCCGATCAGGATCGGGACCGAGTCCGACAGCAGTGCCACCGAGGCGAGCACCCCGGAGGTGGCCATGAACAGCAGGAAGCTGCCGGAGAGCTGGACCTGGGACGCGATCTTGTCGACCGTGTCCTCGTCCATCAGCCGCGGGAGCGGGGGTGCAGGCACGTGGTCATCCTGGGCCGGAGGACGCCACCCGGCAGGTCCAGGGTTCCCCGGTCGCCTCGAGGTCAGCGCGGCTCGGCCTCCGCGATGGCCTTGAGGGCGGCGAGGGTGGCCGGGATGCTCGCGTGGGCGGCGCGGGTGCGGTCGTCGATCTGTGCCTGGGCGTCGGCGCCGTACCGCTCGGCGAAGAACTCCTGGCCGGCCGGGAGGAACTCCCAGGACTCGGTCAGCCGGGTGCCGCCCTCGACCGGCTCCATCGTGAAGCCCCACCGCACCAGCTTCCCGCCGACCAGGAACGCGAACTCCCGGCCGGGCTCGGCGGCCACCACCTGGCTGCGGGTCTCCCACGTGCGTCCAGGCACCTGGTTGCGGCCGGTGAACCAGGCGCCGACCTCGGCCGAGGCGCCCTCGTCCCACCAGCAGGCGGTGCAGATCGGGCTCCACTCACCGGTCCGGGTCACGTCGGACACCAGCGCGTAGAGCGCCTCGGGTGAGGACCGGACGACGACGGAGCCGGCATGGGTGAGGCTGTCCATCCCGGCATCCTCGCAGCGGTCGGCCGGCGCGACGAACCGGGTCAGCGCACCGGTCACCCGGCTGTGCGGCGCCGAGTGGGCAGGCCGCAGACCCGTTGGCCGACGGACGGGTGCATCCGGCACCGGCGGGTACCGGGGGTCCATGCAGATCGAGGTCGTCGACCCTCCTCGGTCGCTGACCACGACACATCCCTGATCCGAGGAGCCAACGATGGCCCGCAACACCCTGTCCCGTTCCCTGCACGACGTCGGCCTCGCCGCCTGGTTCGGCGGCACGCTCGCCAACGCCGTCGCGCTGAACCCCGCCTCCGGCGAGGCGGGCAGCGCCCGCGCCACCCGCGCCGTCGCCAACGCCGGCTGGAACCGGTGGACGCCGGTCAACGCCGCCGCCATCGGCGCGCACCTGATCGGCAGCGTCGGCCAGCTGCAGGCGAACAAGCAGCGCGTCGCCCAGCAGCAGGGCGTGAAGGCCATGTCGGCGGCCAAGACGGCGCTGACGGCGGCCGCACTCGGCGTCACCGCCTACAGCCGGCTGCTCGGCAAGATCGTCGACCAGGGCGGCGCCACCCCGTCCAAGCGCGCCACCAGGCCCTCCAAGCGGGCCCGCGGCGAGGTCGCGGCCGCGCAGCTGCGGCTGGACCAGCTGCAGTGGGTCGTGCCGGCGATCACCGGGGCGCTCGTCGTCGTCAGCTCCTACGCGGGGGAGCAGCAGCGCCCGTCCGAGGTGCTGCGCGGCGTCACCGTGAAGCCCGCGACCGTCTGACCCGAGCCCGGGGCGTGGGCGCAGCTCGGCTGCCCCACGCCCCCGGCTGCCCGGTCAGCCGGGCAGGCGCAGCGACGGGAAGCCGGCGGCCAGCTCGTCGAAGGCCTGGTGCAGCGCGGTGCCCAGGGTGATCCGGCCGTCGGCCAGCCACAGCTCGAAGGCCGTCGTCGCGGCGGCGCGGGTGCTCGTCGCGACCAGCCGCGGCACCAGCGCGTCCGGCGCCACCCCGGTCCGCCGCGCCACGTGCGCGGCGACGACCCGGTCGACGTCGGCGTAGCGCACCTGGGAGTGCGCCAGCAACGCCGGCTCGGTCAGGATCAGCCGCATCCGCTGGCGCAGCATCGGCAGGTCGGCCGGTGCGTAGTCGTTCACCTCGACGTAGGCGGCATAGACCGAGGCGAGCACCGGCTGGTCGGCCGCAGCGGCGGCGAGCATCCCCTCCAGCCGGACGACGTGGCCGTCGAACTGGCCCCAGACCGCGTCGGCCTTGGTGCCGCAGTGGCGGAAGAAGGTGCGCCGGCTGATCCCGGCGGCGTCGGCCACCTCGTCGATGGTCACCGCCTCGAACCCCTGCGCGGTGAACAGGTCGAGGGCGGCCTGCTCGATCCGGGCGCGGGTCTCCTCGCGGGCGTCGGCCGCGACCATCGTCTCGGTCACGGTCCCCATCCTGCTCCTCGGCAGCGCGGTGATCGCCCGGCGCCGCGCTCAGCGGTCGCAGCGCTTGCCGGTGGCACTGGGTGTCACCTACGGTCTGCCGGGTCAGGTCCGTGACCCAGCTCACCCGGAGGCACCGTGCCCGAGACGACGCAGGACGAGCTCACCGTCGAGACCCCCGCGGCCCCCGAGGAGGCCCTGGTCGAGGAGTCCCTCGTGGAGGAGGTCTCCATCGACGGCATGTGCGGCGTCTACTGATCCGCGCCCGATGACCTCGCCTGCTCCGGCCCCAGCGGGGGCCGACCCAGCGGTGTTCGACCCGGAGCTGCCCTGGCAGCGTGCCCGGTCGGTGGCGCTGCGGCCGGAGCCCTTCGGGGCGCTGGTCTACCACTTCGGCACCCGGAAGCTCTCCTTCCTCAAGTCGAAGACGCTGGTCCGGGTCGTGGAGACCCTCGCCGACCACCCCACCGCCACGGCCGCCCTCCTCGCGTGCGAGGTGCCGGAGTCTCAGCGCCCGACCTACGTCAAGGCGCTGGCCGACCTGGCCCGGTCCCAGATGATCGAGAGGCGTTCAGCATGACCGCCGTCCTGCCCTCCCGCCCCGCCGAGCGCCCGACCGGTGGGCGGTTGATCGACCAGTTCGAGTACGGCCTGGACGCCCCGATCTGCCTGACCTGGGAGCTCACCTACGCCTGCAACCTGGCGTGCGTGCACTGCCTGTCCTCCTCCGGGCGCCGGGACCCCCGGGAGCTGTCCACCGCGGAGGCGGAGGCGGTGATCGACGAGCTGCAGCGGATGCAGGTCTTCTACGTCAACGTCGGTGGCGGCGAGCCCACCGTCCGCCCGGACTTCTGGCACCTGCTCGACTACGCGATCGGGCACGACGTCGGCGTCAAGTTCTCCACCAACGGCGTGAAGCTGGACAGGACCCGCGCCGCGCAGCTGGCCCGCACCGACTACGTCGACGTGCAGATCTCCCTGGACGGCGCCACCGCCGAGGTCAACGACCGGGTCCGCGGCACCGGCTCGTTCGCCACCGCCACGAAGGCGTTGGAGAACCTGGCCGAGGCCGGGATGAAGGACTTCAAGGTCTCCGTCGTCGTCACCCGGGAGAACGCCGGGCAGCTGGACGAGTTCAAGGCGCTCACCGACTCCTACGGCGCCCAGCTGCGGATCACCCGGCTGCGGCCCTCCGGCCGCGGGGCCGACGTCTGGGAGCAGCTGCACCCCACGATGGCCCAGCAGAAGGACCTGTACGCCTGGTTGCTGGCCAACGGCGACAACGTGCTCACCGGCGACTCGTTCTTCCACCTCTCCGCGTTCGGTGAGGCACTGCCGGGGTTGAACCTGTGCGGCGCCGGCCGGGTGGTCTGCCTGATCGACCCGGTCGGTGACGTCTACGCCTGCCCGTTCGCCATCCACGAGGACTTCCTGGCCGGCAACGTGCGGTCCCCCGGCGGCTTCCAGCAGGTGTGGCAGCAGTCGGAGCTGTTCGCCGACCTGCGCAGCCCGCAGACCGGCGGCGCGTGCACCAAGTGCGCCCACTTCGACGCCTGCCGCGGGGGGTGCATGGCGGCGAAGTTCTTCACCGGCCTCCCGCTGGACGGCCCTGACCCCGAGTGCGTGCAGGGGTACGGCGAGACCGCGCTGGCCGCCCGCGACGCGGCGACGGTCACGCCGAAGAGCCACCTGGACCACTCGCACACCGGCCCGGTGCGCGGCCAGCCCACGCTGCTGGGAATGCCCAGCGTCCCGCCGGCCAAGATCTGCGACGAGTCGCCGCTGGCCGGGCTGCAGCTGGGCTGACGCCCCAGCCCGGCCGGATCGACGACCCGGCCGGGCTCAGCGCAGCGGGGCGACCAACCCGGGTGCGTCGGCCGAGCCGGGCAGCAGGTCGGCGACGGTGAGCAGGGCGAAGAACGCGATGAGCACGGCGACGGAGAGCATCAGGACCTCCAGGGGTGGGCGGAGCCCCACCGTCCTCCCACCCGCTGGACGTCGACGGTGGGTTCCCTGTGCGCCTGCTGGGAGTGCCGGTCAGAGCCGGACGGTCTCGTTCTCCCCGCCGGAGTACGGCTGCCCGGTGACCTTCGCCTTGGCGAAGCTGAAGGCGCTGGCGAGCCGCCCGCCGGGGGAGTCCCAGTACTCGGCGGAGGCTGCGTCCACCCGGATCAGCACCACGTCGGGGTCCTCGGGGCCGTTGGGGAACCAGGCCTCGACCACCGGGTTCCACAGCTGCTGCTTCTTCGCCAGGTCGTCGAAGACCACGGCGTGACCGGTCAGCGAGACCCAGCTGTCGCTGCCCGAGGTGGCCACGTTGACCTGCGGGTTCGCGGTCACCTGGGCGACCTTGCGGGAACTCCGGCTGGCGAAGAACCACAGGTCGCCGTCGAACTCGACCTGCTGCATGGACATCGGCCGGCTCATCAGCGTGCCGTCGGCGGTGATCGTGGTGAACACGGCGATCCGCTCGTCCTTCAGCAGTTCGGCCACCTTGCGCGTGTCATCAGCGCGGGTCTCGTCGGTCATGGTCCTGCCCTGCCCGCAACGGCCGCGGACGACACGCACGGTCTCTGGCAGGGTGCCCAGCCGTGGACGACGTCGTGCGGCTGACCGGGGCGACCTGGCCCGACCTGGAGGGCCGGCCGCTGCTCGTCGTCCCGCTGGGGTCGGTCGAGCAGCACGGCCGCCACCTGCCGCTGACCACCGACACCGCGGTCGCGCAGGCGGTGGCGGAGGCCGCCGTCGGCGAGCTGGACGGCGCGGTGCTCGCCCCGGCGCTGGCGTACGGCGCCAGCGGTGAGCACGAGGACTTCCCCGGCACGATCTCGATCGGGACCGCCGCGCTGACCACCCTGCTGGTGGAGTACGGGCGCTCGGCCGGACGGTGGGCCGGCCGGCTGCTGGTGGTGAACGGGCACGGCGGCAACATCGAGGCGTTGCGGGCGGCCGTGCCACAGCTGCGGGGCGAGGGCCGCGACGTCGTCTGGTTCCCGTGCGGGGTGCCCGGTGGCGACGCGCACGCCGGGCGCACCGAGACGTCACTGATGTTGCACGTGGAACCTGCTGGGGTCCGCCCAGAGCTCGCCGCGGCGGGGGAGACGGCGCCGATCGGGGAGCTGCTGCCCCGGCTGCGCGCGGAGGGCGTGCGGGCGGTGAGCCGGGACGGCGTGCTCGGTGACCCGGCCGGTGCCTCGGCGGCGGAGGGGGCGCACCTGCTGCAGACGCTGACCGGCCGGCTGGTCGCCGCCGTCCGGGCCTGGGACACCGACGCCGCCGGGCGGCTCCTGGGCTGAGCCAGGTGCTGCCCGGCGGCGCCGGTCCGATCAGGTGGTGCGGCAGGTCAGCCGAGCGCGTCGGCGAACTGCGGGACGGCGTTGTCCAGGGCGTACTGGATGCCCTGGGGCGTGCCGATCGAGAAGGCGTTGGTCAGCGTCTCGTCGTCGAGCACCACGGCGTTGCCGGCCTGCACGGACGGGATCGCCTGCCACAGCGGGTTGTCGGTGATCTCGCTGGCCTCGACGAAGATCGGGAAGGCGACGGTCAGGTCGGAGTCGAGCAACGGGAGCTGCTCCTCGCTCACCGGCACGTAGAAGCTGTCGGTGGCCAGCTCCTCGATGGCCGGCTCGTTCACGAAGCCGAGCTGCTCCATGAAGTCGACCCGCGCGTCGCCGCTGACGTAGGCGCCGAAGCCCTCGGCGGTGTAGGCGGCGACCGCCACCTCGGTGCCGTCGAACTCCGGGTGCGCCTCGGCCGCGGCGGCGAAGGCCTCGTCGACCTCGGCCTCGACCTCCTCGGCCTCCTCGGTCTTGCCCAGGGCCTGGCCGACCAGGTCGAGCTGCTCCTCGAAGGGGACGACGTAGGGGTCGGTGCCCACCGGCTGGCTGATGGTCGGCGCGATGGCGCTCAGCGCCTCGTACCGCTCCTCGGTGGCGGGGGACTTGGTGTCCAGGATCAGATCGGGGTCCAGCGCGGCGATCGCCTCGAGGCTGGGCTCCAGCGTCTCGATGATCTCCGGCGCCTCGTCGTAGAGCCCCTCGGCCCATGGGCCCACCCCCTCGCCGCCGAAGCCGAGCCAGTCGCTCGCGCCGACCGGCTGGACGCCGAGCGCCAGCGCCATCTCGGCGTCGCCCCAGCCGAGGGCGACGACCCGGGTCGGCTCCTCCTCGACCGTCACGTCGCCGAAGGCGGTCTCGACGTTGACCGGGAAGGCGTCCGACGAACCGGTCGCCGGGTCGGTGCCCTCGGCCGCGGTGTCCTCGCCGGAGTCGGAACCCCCGCAGCTGGTGAGGACGAGCGCGGCGGCCAGCAGCGCGGTGCCGCGGACGGCCCTGCGGCGGAGGGGGAGGCGGGACATTCGAGCTCCTTCGGTGGGTCAGGTGAGGCTGACCTAAGCACACGGAGGTCACGGTCCGGTCACCGCTGGCGGCTCCCCTGCGGCGCTGGGCCGGGAACAGCGGGCCCGTCGGGGTGGTTGACCCAGACAGTCGCGATCAGCCCGCCCCAACGGGGGTGGACGTCCCGCGCAGACCGAGAGGACCAGCCATGCAGCACGGCATCCACCCCGAGTACCGCACCGTCGTCTTCCAGGACACCGCGACCGGGGCCACGTTCCGCACCCGCTCCACCGTGCAGACCAGCCGGACGATCGAGCTGGACGGCGAGACGCTCCCGGTGGTCCCGGTCGAGATCAGCGCGTCGTCCCACCCGTTCTGGACCGGGAACCAGCGGGTCCTCGACACCGCCGGCCGGGTCGAGCGGTTCAACCAGCGGTACGGCGCGCGCACCCGCAGCTGACGCACCGTTCGTCAGACGCCCCCGTCGGCCCACCCGGGCCGGCGGGGGCGTCGTCGTGTCAGCGGTCGGCCGGCACCACCGGCAGGGCGCGGACGGCGCGCAGCCCGACGACGCCGGTGACGACCGCCATCGCGACGGCGGCGAGGGTGACCACCACCACGACGGTCGCGTAGCCGGGCGGGTTCTCGTACGGCCAGCGGACGAGCAGCGCCGGCAGGGTGGCAACAGCGAGCACCGCCACCGCCAGCTCGGCCGGGCCGCGCACCCGCCCGCGGCGCAGCACCAGCACGGCGCCGACGACGACCGTCAGCAGCGCCCACTGGACCATCGGGTCGAAGAGCGCCAGCGTCCACTCCGGGGGTGGCTCCGGGCGGAGGGCCGCCACCGATCCCGAGGCGACCAGCGGGATCGGGACCAGCCACAGCGGCCGGTGCAGCGGAGCGCCGGTGGGCATGAGCGCGGCGGCGACGAGCGGGACGGCGATGGTCAGCTGGACCAGCAGCTCCACCGGCCGGATCACCGCGACGAGCGCCGGCACCACGTGCCCGACCAGCACGACGACCGCCAGTGGCCGGGTCGCGGCCAGCCCGCGGACGGCGCAGACCGCCAGGGCGACGGTGAGCGCGCTGACCACGGTGCGGACGGCGTCCGCCGGCCCCCACAGCAGCCGGTCGCCGAGGTCCGGAGCGTCGATGAACGGGAGCCGGCCGTGCAGCCACGCCGTCGAGAAGAGCCCGAGCAGGGCCAGCGAGGCGAGCGCCACCGTGCCGGCGACGGCGACCAGCCGCACCGTCCGCCCGGTCGCCACGGCGCGCACCGAGGCGCCGGGCGCGCCCAGCCGGAGCCGCAGCGCCAGCCGGGCGACGTCGAGCCGGTCGGTCAGCGACGGGCTGCCGAACTCCGCGTACTCCGGGTCGTCGGCGGTCTCCACCTGCAGATAGGTCTCGGTCATGTCGTCGGCCCAGCGCGACCGGGCCGGTTCGGGCAGCCAGGTCAGCAGCCGCCGGTAGCGCTGCTCCAGCGGGCTCATGCCGGCCGCACCGCCAGTCGGGTCCGCACCGCGCGGGCGTTGGCCTCCTGCCGGGCGACCTCGGCCTCCAGGGCCAGCCGGCCGGCGTCGGTGAGCCGGTAGTAGCGGCGCAGCCGGCCGGCGTGCACCTCCTCCCGGTCCGGCGCCACCTGCCCTTCGGCGACCAGCCGGTCCAGCACCCCGTAGAGGGTGCCGACCCGCAGGGTTACCCGGCCGTCGGACAGGCCCTGGACCTCGGCGATCACCCCGTACCCGTGCCGGGGCCGGTCAGCCAGGGCCGCCAGCACGAAGAAGGTCGGCTCGGTGAGCGGCCGGACGTCCATGGCCGGACGGTAGCGGCTCCATGCATCGGCTGTCGATGCATCGGCGCCCGGAGTCCCGCCGGTGTCGGTGGCCGCGGTTAGGGTCCGGCACCGGGAGCGGGGCGCGAGCACCCGCCGGCGAGGACGGAGCACGCACCGATGGCGCACCAGGCAACGGGGGAGGCCGGGCCCCCGGCGGAGGCCGCCACCCCGCGGGTGGCGGTGGAGACCAACGGCATCAACGTGATCGCCGAGGCCGAGCGCAAGGGCACCCCGCGCCAGCTGTTCTGGCCGTGGTTCGGTGCCAACGTCAGCGTGCTCGGCCTGGCCTACGGCGCGTTCGTCCTCGGCTTCGGCATCTCCTTCTGGCAGGCCGTCGTCGCCGGTGTCGTCGGGATCGTGCTCAGCTTCGGGCTCTGCGGCCTCATCGCCATCGCCGGCAAGCGGGGCTCGGCGCCCACCCTCGTGCTCAGCCGCGCCGCCTTCGGGGTCACCGGGGGCCGGGTGCCCGCCGTGCTGTCCTGGATCCTCACGGTGGGCTGGGAGACGGTGCTCGCCTCGCTGGCCACCCTCGCCACCGCCACCGTGTTCACCCAGCTCGGCTGGGGCGGCGGGACGGCGACCCAGGTCGTCGCCCTGCTGGTGGTCGCCGCGCTGGTGGTCGTCGGCGGCGTGCTCGGCTTCGACCTGATCATGCGCATGCAGACGGTGATCACCGTGATCACCGGCGTGCTGACCGTCGGCTACCTGCTCCTGGTCGCCGACGAGATCGACTGGGCGGTGGTCAGCGACCTGCCCGCCGGGTCGACGCAGGCGTTCATCGGTGCGCTGGTCTTCGTCATGACCGGCTACGGGTTCGGCTGGGTCAACGCCGCGGCCGACTACTCCCGCTACCTGCCGCGCACCGCCTCCACCCGCGGGGTCGTGGGCTGGACGACGTTCGGCTCCGCGCTCGCCCCGGTCGTCCTGCTGGTCGTCGGGCTGCTGCTGGCCGGCTCGTCCACCGACCTGGCGGCGGCGATCAGCGCCGACCCGATCGGCGCGCTGGCCGCCCTGCTGCCCACCTGGTTCCTGGTGCCCTTCGCCCTGGTCGCCGTCCTGGGGCTGGTCGGCGGCGCCCTGCTGGACATCTACTCCTCCGGCCTGTCCCTGCTCGCCGCCGGCGTGCGGGTCCCCCGCCCGGTCGCCGCCTCGATCGACGGCCTGCTCATGGTGCTCGGCGCCATCTGGGTCGTCTTCCTCGCCGAGGGCGACTTCTTCGTCCAGTTCCAGGGCTTCCTGATCACCCTCGGGGTCCCGGTCGCGGCCTGGTGCGGGATCGTGCTGGCCGACCTGCTGCTGCGCCGCCGCGACTACGCCGAGGCCGACCTGTACGACCCGCGCGGCCGCTACGGCTCGGTCCCGCCGGTCCCGCTGACGCTCCTGGGGCTCGGCACGCTGCTCGGCTGGGGGCTGGTCACCAACACCTACGCCACCTGGCTGACCTGGCAGGGCTACCTGCTCGGCCCGGTGGGCCTGGGCGGCAAGGACGGCGACTGGGCCTTCGCCAACCTCGGCGTCCTGGTCGCCCTGGCCGTCGGCTTCGCCGGCACGCTGCTGCTGCGCCGGGGCGCGGTGCGCCGGCAGGAGGCGGCGTGACCGAGGGCGTGCTCGTGGTGGTCGACGCCCAGCACGTCTTCGCCGACCGGGACTCCCCGTGGGGCGCGCCCCGGTTCGCCGAGGTGCACCCGGCGATCCGCCGGCTGACCACGGCTTTCGCCGGCCGCGTGGTGCACACCCGGTTCGTCGCCCCGGCCGAACCGGCCGGGGCCTGGGTGCCCTACTACGCGCAGTTCCCCTTCGCCCTCCAGCCCCCGGACGCGCCGCTGTACGCGCTGGTCGACGACCCGGGCGACGCGCCGGTGCTCGACGCGACCACGTTCGGCAAGTGGGGCGCCGAGCTCGCCGTCCTGGTCGGGGCCGGGCCGCTGGTGCTGGCCGGCGTCTCCACCGACTGCTGCGTGCTCTCCACCGCCCTGCCCGCCGCGGACGCCGGGGTGCCGGTGCAGGTGGTCACCGACGCCTGCGCGGGCGCCAGCGACGCCGACCACGACCGCGCGCTGGCCGCGATGGCGCTCTACGCGCCGCTGATCACCCTCACCACCACCGACGCGGTGCTCGCCGGGCGATGAACCCGCCCCCCACCGACCGGCTGCGCGACGGCTTCACCGTGGTGCTCGGCCCGGGCGTCGAGCGCCGCGACGGCGGGACGGCGTTGCTCGGCGGCTCCCCGGCCCGGCTGCTCCGGCTCGCCCCCGCCGCGCAGGAGCTGCTGGTCGGTGACCGGCTGGAGGTCACCGACGCCCGCAGCGCCGCACTGGCGGCCCGGCTGCTGGACGCCGGTGTCGCCGTCCCCGAGGTGCCGGCGATGCCGCGGCCCGACGTCACGGTCGTCGTCCCGGTCAAGGACCGGACCGACGGGCTGGCCCGGCTGCTGGCCGCCCTGCGCGCCGATCCCGGCACGGCCGGCTGCCCGGTCGTGGTCGTGGACGACGGCTCGGCCGACCCGGCCGCGGTGGCCGCGGTGGCCGCCGGCACGCGGCTGCTCCGGCACGAGCACGCCCGCGGACCGGCCGCGGCCCGCAACGCCGGGCTGCGGGTCGCCGACACCGACGCGGTGGCGTTCGTCGACTCCGACTGCGTGCCCGAGGCCGGCTGGCTGGCCACGCTCGCCGGGCACCTGGCCGATCCGCGATTGGCCGTGGTCGCGCCCCGGATCACCGCCCTCGACCCGGCCCAGCCCGGCTGGGTGGCCCGGTACGAGGCGCTGGACAGCGCGCTGGACATGGGCCCGGCCGCCGCGCGGGTCGCCCCGGGGACGGGGGTCTCCTACGTGCCCAGCGCGGCGCTGCTGGCCCGGCGGACCGCGCTGGCGGACGGCTTCGACGAGGCGATGCCGGTCGCCGAGGACGTCGACCTGGTGTGGCGGCTCACCGGCGCCGGCTGGCGGGTGCGCTACGAGCCGGCCGCGCGGGTCGCCCACGACCACCGGGTCGAGCTCGGCGACTGGCTGCGGCGCCGGGCGTTCTACGGCACCGGCGCGGCGCTGCTCGCCCAGCGGCACGGCGCCGCGGTCGCCCCGCTGGTGATCTCGCCCTGGTCGCTGGCGGCCTGGGTGCTCCCGGCGTTCGCCGGCCGGTGGGGTCTGCTGGGCTCCCTCGGCGTGCTCGGCCGGGCCAGCGTGCTGCTTGCCCGGCGGGTGGCCGTGCCCGGCCGGCCGCTGCCGATCGGCTGGGCGGCCGGCCTGGTGCTGCGCGGGACGGCGTCGTCCGGGCGGGCGCTGGCCCGCACGGTGACCCGGCACCACTGGCCGCTGACCGTGGCCGCGGCGCTGGTCTCCCGCCGGGCGCGGCGGGCGGCCGGTGCGGTGGCGGTCGCCGACGCGGTGGCCGGCTGGTGGCCGCACCGCCGGGAGATCGACCTGCCCGCCTTCGCGGCCGGCCGCCGGCTGGAGGACCTGGCGTACGGGGCCGGGCTCTGGTGGGGCGCGCTGCGGGCCCGCAACGGCCGGGCGCTGCTGCCCGCCGCACCCGAGCCGGTCGCCCCACGAGGGTGACCTCGGGGTGACGTGCGGCTGAACACCCCGTCCAGCCGGAATGCAGTTGCATCACGCAGCCTTGTCGCCCAGGTACTGCGAACGTGGCCAGCGTCGGTCCCGCGGGAGCACAGCACCGACCAGGGGGACCCGATGACCGCCACCCAGCACTCCGCACGACGAGATCCAGCCGCGCCGGCCCAGGCCGACGCCCCCGCCCGGGTCGACGTCTCCGGGCTGCCCGACCCGCAGGTGGAGAAGCCGAAGACCGCGCGCCTCGCGCTGACCCTGGGCGCCTTCGTCGCCCTCGGGCCGCTCACCATCGACATGTACCTGCCGGCCCTGCCGACGATCGCCACCGAGCTGGAGACGACGTCCGCGGCGGTGCAGCTCACGCTCACCGGCACCCTGATCGGCCTCGCCCTGGGCCAGCTGGTGCTCGGCCCGCTGTCCGACCGCTTCGGCCGCCGCCGCCCGCTGCTGGCCGGCACGGCGGTGCACGTGGTCGCGTCGCTGCTGGTGCTGCTCGCCCCGAACATCGCCGTCCTGGGTGCCCTGCGGGTGCTGCAGGGCGTGGGCACCGCGGCCGGTGCGGTGATCGCGATCGCCGTCGTCCGCGACCTGTTCGTCGGCCGCGCGGCGGCCACCATGCTCTCCCGGCTCTTCCTGGTGCTCGGTGCCGCGCCGGTGCTGGCGCCCACGATCGGCGGGGAGGTGCTCCGCTTCACCTCGTGGCGCGGGGTCTTCCTGATCCTCGCGCTCTACGGCGTGGCGCTGCTGGCGATCGGCTTCTTCCTCATCCGGGAGACCCTGCCGCCGGAGCGCCGCAGCACCGAGGGGGTCGGCGGCACGCTGCGCGGCTACCGGTCGCTGTTCCACGACCGCGCCTACGTCGGCCTGGTGCTCGTCGCCGGCCTGACCATGGCCGGGCTGTTCGCCTACGTCTCCGGCTCCTCCTTCGTCTACCAGCGCCAGTTCGGCCTCGACGAGCAGCAGTTCGGGCTGCTGTTCGGCGCCGGCGCGTTCTGGCTGATCGCCGCCACCCAGCTCAACCCGGTGCTGCTCCGCTGGTTCTCCCCCGCGCAGGTGCTCGTCGCCGGAACGGTGGGCGGCGCGGCCGCCGGCGCGGTGCTGCTCGGGCTCGCCGCCACCAGCACCGGCGGCCTGTTCGCCGTGGCGATCCCGCTGTGGGCGGTGCTGTTCGCCTGCGGCCTGGCGCTGCCCAACGCCCCGGCTCTCGCCCTCTCCCGGCACGGCGACTCGGCCGGTACCGCGGCGGCGCTGCTCGGCGCGGTGCAGTTCGGCGTGGGCGCTGCGGTCTCCCCGCTGGTCGGCCTGCTGGGCAACGACGCGGTGGCGATGGGCGCGGTGATCGTCGGCTCGCTGGTTCTGGCGATCGTCGTCCTGGTCGTCGTCGTCCGCCCGTGGCAGCTCGAGGAGCCCGACCCCGAGACGGCTGCCGTCGCCGCTCACTGAGCGGCGGCGCGGGTCAGCCGATGACGACGGCGGCGGTCGTGCCCACCTGCACCGTCCGGGTCACCCCGGTGCTGGCGCTGGTCACCTGCTCCTCGAACCAGAAGACGTAGGGCTCGCCGGGGGTCAGCCCGTCGACCGTCACGGTCATCGGCTGGCAGCCCTCGACCTGGTCGACGGCCCGCACGACCGGTGGGGGCTGCTGCCCGCCGACGAGCCGCTGGCTGACCGCCTGGACGCGGTACCCGACCACCTCGGGCCGGTTGTCCGACATCCAGTCCAGCGTCGCCGACCCCGGCCCGGGGACGACGCCGGGGACGATCCGGCGCGGCGTGGTGCCCGCGCCACCGCAGCCGTCGGGCCGCAGCTTGTAGACAGGCGACCTGCCGACCGACGCGTTGGGCATGATCGAGATCCGACCCGGGCGCGGCGGCTGGGGGACGACCAGGCCGCCACCACCGGCGGCCACCTGGGCGCGCGAGCGGGTCTCGGCGCGGGCGGCGGCGACGTCGGCCAGGGTGTCCACGCCCTGTGCGAGCACGGGCACCTCCGCGGGCGCGGGAGCAGCGACCGGGGCCGGGGCGGCGACGGTCTCCTGCACCACCGGTGCGTTGGTGGCGGTCAGGTCGACCAGCACCGGCGTGAGCTGCGGGGCGAGCACGACCGCGCCCACGGTGACGGCCAGCAGCGGGACCAGCCAGCGGGTGTGGTCCCGGCGCCGGGCCGGGGTGCGCCGCCGGGCGGGGGCACGCCGCCGCGCCACGGGACTGCTGCCCGCGGTGCGTCGTCTCTGCTCGGCCATGACAGCCTCCTCCCGGTCCTCAGGTGAGCATCGGCACGGAGGGCCTCCGGCTCGCGCCGAACCACCCGAACGGGTCGCGACGGCGGTGGGAATGGTCGCGGCGGGCGACGTCTTGGGCCAGCTGTGAGCGCAGCCCCCGCCGTCTCGACGACGTCGGTCCCCACCGCACCGTCCACCCGCACCGCAGTCCTGGCGATCGTCGCCCTCGCGCTCGGCGGGTTCGCCATCGGCACCACCGAGTTCGTGACCATGGGACTGCTGCCCGACATCGCCCGCGGGGTGGACGCGACGATCCCCGAGGCCGGGCACGTCATCTCCGCCTACGCCCTCGGGGTGGTCGTCGGCGCCCCAGTGCTCGCCGCGCTGGGCGCCCGGCTGCCACGCCGGCGCCTGGCGATGGGGCTGATGGTGGCGTTCGTCGTAGGCAACACCCTCAGCGCGCTGGCCCCCGGCTACGGCTCCCTGGTGCTCTCCCGCTTCGTCGCCGGCCTCCCGCACGGCGCCTACTTCGGCGTCGCCTCGCTGATCGCCGCGTCTCTGGTGCCGGCCCACCTGCGCGGCCGCGCGGTCAGCTCGGTGATGCTCGGGCTGGCGGCCGCCAACGTCGCCGGGGTGCCCGCCGCGACCTGGCTGGGCCAGCAGCTGGGCTGGCGCTCGGCCTACTGGGCAGTCGTGGTCATCGGCGCGCTGACCTTGCTGGCCGTGCTCACCGTCGTCCCCTCGGTGCCCGGGCGCTCGGAGGCGACGATCCGCACCGAACTGGGTGCCCTGCGCCGGCCGCAGGTGGTCCTGACCCTGCTGGTCGCCACCGTCGGCTTCGGCGGGATGTTCGCCATGTACAGCTACATCGCGCCGATCGTCACCGAGGTGGCCGGCCGGTCGGCGGGCTTCGTGCCGGTCGTGCTGCTGGCCTTCGGGGTGGGTGGTGTCCTCGGGACGGTGCTGGGCGGGCGGCTCGCCGACCGGGCGCTGTTCCGCTCGCTGGTCGGGGCGACGGTCGCCACCGGCGTGCTCCTCGGCGTGATGGCGGTGGCCGCCGGCAACGCCCTGGCGCTGATCGTCACGGTGTTCGCCATCGCCGCGGCCGCCTCCACGATGGTCGTGCTGCTCCAGCTGCGGCTGATGGAGGTCGCCGGTGAGGCGCAGATGCTCGGCGCCGCGCTGAACCACTCGGCGCTCAACGCGGCCAACGCCCTGGGCGCCTGGCTCGGTGGTCTGGTCATCGCCGCCGGCCTGGGCTACCGGGCGCCGAGCGTGGTGGGCGCCGGGCTCGCCGTCCTCGGCCTGGGCTTCCTGGCCGCGTCGGCCGTGCTGCGTCGCCGGGAGCTCGGCGCGGGCTGAGCCCACCTGCCGGCGCTGCCGGTCAGGTCGTCGAGCTGGGCTGCGTCCGCCGCGGCTGGACCGGGGCGCGGCTGGCCCAGAGGTGCACCTGTGCACCGAGGGCGGTCGCCACCCCGAGCACGAGGAACCCGATCGCGACCTCCTGCCGGTCCGCGCGCTGCTCGGCGCAGGCCAGTACGACGTCGATGGTGTTGTCGGTGATGTACGGGGAGCCGGCGAACGCCGCGCCGCAGCCGTAGTCGCCCAGCGGCATCGGCGCACCCCCGAGGAGGAGGCCACCGGCGATGGCCACGCCACCGGCTGCCTGCAGGGCACGACTGCTCGCTCGGCTCACGGCGGCAGCGTAGGGCCGGGACCACCGGAGTGGGCCGTCTCGCGCGCGACGCTCCGCTCGCCGGAGCGGGGAACTCGGTCTGGCGCCTGAGTGTGTCCGTTGACACACTCACGCCGAGGCCGGGTGCTCTCGGCCACGAACGGCCCTGCAACGGAGCGGAGGACTCGTGACCCAGATCAACGTGCGGGTCGACGGGGCGTCCTACACGGACGACGTCGAGCCACGGACCCTGTTGGTCCACTACCTGAGGGAACAGCTCGGCAAGGTCGGCACCGTCGTCGGCTGCGACACCAGCAACTGCGGTGCCTGCACCGTGCACCTGGACGGTCAGGCCGTGAAGTCCTGCACCGTGTTCGCGGTGCAGGCCGACGGCTGCCAGGTCACCACGATCGAGGGCGTCGCCACCGGCGAGGGCGAGAGCGCAACGCTGCACCCGGTGCAGCGCGCCTTCCACGAGATGCACGGTCTGCAGTGCGGGTTCTGCACGCCCGGGATGATCATGGCCTCGATCGACCTGCTGAAGGAGAACCCCGACCCCAGCGACGAGGAGGTCCGGGAGGGCATCGAGGGCAACCTCTGCCGCTGCACCGGGTACCAGAACATCGTCCGGGCGGTGCGCCAGGCGGCGGCGGAGATGTCGGGGAAGGCCGCCGACGACCCGCAGGCCGAGCCGGCCGCCGTCGACACCGCGGCCGCCGAGCACGTGGCGGTGCAGGCATGACCGCCGTCGAGGACCCGGCCGCGGTCGACCTGCCGCCGGCCAAGGAGGTCGGGCAGGCGCGTCGCCGCAAGGAGGACGCCCGGCTGATCACCGGAAAGACGACCTGGACCGACAACATGGTGCTGCCCGGGATGCTGCACCTGGCGGTGCTGCGCAGCCCGGTGGCCCACGGCCGGATCACCCACCTGGACGTCAGCGCCGCCAAGGAGCGGCCGAACGTCGTCGCCGTCTACACCGGGGCCGACCTCGCCGAGGAGCAGGGCTCGCTGCCCTGCGCCTGGCCGGTCACCCCCGAGATGGTCAACCCGGGGCACCCCTCGATCGCGGTCGAGCAGGTCAACCACGTGGGCGAGGCGGTCGCGATCGTCGTGGCCCGCAGCCGCACCGCCGCCGCCGACGCCCTCGAGGCGATCGACGTCGACTACGAGCCGCTGCCGGTCGTGCTGGACATGGAGCAGGCCGTGCAGGAGGGCTCGCCCCTGGTGCACGACCACACCACGTCGAACACCAGCTACCACTTCGTCTTCGACGCCGGCGAGGCCGGCACCGGAGGGGACACCGACCAGGCGTTCGCCGACGCCGAGGTCGTGGTCAGCCGCCGGTTCGTCCAGCAGCGGCTGATCCCGGCGTTCATGGAGCCCCGCTCGGTCGTCGTCCAGCCCTCCGGCGACAACTACACGATGTGGTCGGCCACCCAGATCCCGCACATCCTGCGGGTGATGGCCGCGATGGTCACCGGCATCCCGGAGCACAAGCTGCGGGTGATCGCCCCCGACGTCGGCGGCGGGTTCGGCGGGAAGCTGCAGGTCAACCCGGAGGAGATCCTCTGCCTGCTCATCGCGCGGCGGCTGGGCAAGCCGGTCAAGTGGACCGAGACCCGCGGTGAGTCGCTGATGACCGCCCACCACGGCCGCGACCAGGTGCAGTTCATCGACGTCGCCGCCGACCGTGACGGCACGGTCAAGGGCCTGCGGGTGCGGCTGCTGGCCGACATGGGCGCCTACCTGCGGCTGATCACCCCCGGCGTCCCGGCGCTGGGCGCGTTCATGTTCCCGGGCATCTACAAGTTCCCGGCCTACCGGTTCGAGTGCGACGGCGTCTTCACCAACAAGGTGCCCACCGACGCCTACCGCGGCGCCGGCCGGCCCGAGGCGACCTTCGCGATCGAGCGGATCATGGACGAGCTCGCCGTGGAGCTGGGCATGGACCCGCTGGAGGTGCGCCGGAAGAACTGGATCAACGCCGAGGAGTTCCCGTTCACCACGGTCGCCGGGCTGGAGTACGACTCCGGCGACTACCACCAGGCCACCGAGCAGGCGCTGGAGCTGCTGGGCTACGACGAGCTGCGGGCGGAGCAGAAGCGTCGCCGCGACTCGAACGACCCGGTCCAGCTGGGCATCGGCTTCTCCACCTTCACCGAGATGTGCGGGCTGGCCCCCTCTCGGGTGCTCGGCTCGCTGGCCTTCGGCGCGGGTGGCTGGGAGCAGGCGTCGATCCGGATGCTGCCCACCGGCAAGGTCGAGGTGGTCACCGGCTCCACGCCGCACGGCCAGGGGCACGAGACGGCGTGGAGCCAGATCGTCGCCGACCAGCTCGGCGTGCCGTTCGAGGACGTCGAGGTGCTGCACGGTGACACCGCGATCTCCTCGCGCGGGCTGGACACCTACGGTTCCCGGTCGCTGGTCGTCGGGGGCACCGCGGTCGTGAAGGCCGCGGAGAAGGTGGTCGAGAAGGCCCGGGTGATCGCCGCCCACCTGCTGGAGGCCAACGCCGACGACCTCGAGTTCACCGGCGGGAAGTTCTCCGTGCGCGGGACGCCGGGCGCCGGGGTCGGCATCCAGGAGGTCGCCCTGGCGATCTTCGCCGCGCACGACTACCCGGAGGGGATCGAGCCCTCCATCGACGCCGAGGCCACCTTCGACCCGGAGAACTTCTCCTTCCCGCACGGCACGCACATCTGCGCGATGGAGATCGACACCGAGACCGGGTTCGCCAAGATCCGGAAGTACGCCTGCGTCGACGACGTCGGCACGATCGTCAACCCGCTCATCGTCGAGGGCCAGGTGCACGGTGGCCTGGCCCAGGGGATCGCCCAGGCGATGTACGAGGAGGCGATCTACGACGCCGAGGGCAACCTGACCACCGGCAGCTTCGTCGACTACCTGGTGCCGGCGGCCTCGGACCTGCCGCACTTCGACACCGGCAACACCGTGCACGCGGCGACCAGCAACCCGCTGGGCGCCAAGGGCGTGGGAGAGGCCGGCTGCATCGCCAGCACCCCGGCCGTGGTCAACGCCGCGCTCGACGCCGTCCGGCACCTGGGCGTCACCGACATCCGGATGCCGCTCACCCCGGAACGGGTGTGGCGGGCGATCCACCAGGGCGGCGACGGCGGAGACCGGGCCGCCGCCGGTTCCAACGCCCAGGGCGCCACCGCTGGCGAGACGGCTGCCGCGTCCACCGATCCGTCGTCCTCCGGAGGTCACCTGTGATTCCCGCACCGTTCGCGTACGCCCGCCCGACGACGGTCGAGGAGGCCCTGCAGGCGATCGCCGAGGGCGGTGAGGACGTCAAGGTCCTGGCCGGCGGGCAGTCGCTGATCCCGGTCATGCGGCTGCGGCTCGCCGCGCCCGAGGTGCTCGTCGACCTCACCCGGGTCGAGGAGCTGCGGGGGGTGCGGGAGGACGGCGACACGCTGGTCATCGGGGCGATGACCACGCACGCCGACGTCCTCGCCGACCCGCTGCTGGCCCAGTACGGCCAGCTCATCGTGCAGGCGACCGAGACCGTGGCCGACCGGCAGGTGCGCCGCCGCGGCACGTTCGGCGGCGCGCTGGCGCACGCCGACCCGGCCGGGGACCTCCCGGCGGTCGCGCTGGCCCTGGACGCGGAGTTCGTGCTCGTCGGGCCGGGCGGGCGGCGCACCGTGCCCGCCGCGGAGTTCTTCGTCGACTACCTCACCACCGCGCTGGAGGAGGGGGAGCTGCTGGTCGAGATCCGGGTGCCCAAGCTCGGCGAGGGCTGGGGGGTCCGGTACGAGAAGTTCAACCGGGTGGCCCAGGCCTGGTCGATCGTGGCGGTGGCCGCGGCCGTTCGGCGGGAGGGCGGCCGGATCGCGGAGGCCCGGATCGGGCTGACCAACATGGGACCGACCCCGCTGCGGGCGTCGGCCACCGAGGCGGCGCTGGTCGGGGTGGACGTCAGCATGGAGACGGTGACCGCGGCGGCGGCCCAGGCAGCTGAGGGCACCAGCCCCAGCAACGACCTGAACGCCCAGGCCGACTACCGGCAGCACCTCGCCCAGGTGCTCACCCGGCGGGCGCTGGCCGCCGCGGTGGGCCTGTAGGGGCGTAGCGCCGGACCGGTCCGTCACATCCGTGGCGTGACCGGTCCGGCGGCGCCGGCAGGGGCGCGGTAGCGTCGCCGTCTCGCCTCGATCACCGCACGACCCGGACGGGCTGTCGCCGACTCGTCGCCTCCCGCCCGGGCTGCCCACTCTCGGAGGTCCTGCAGTGCAGCTGGAGAACGCGTTCACCGTGCCGGTGCCGATCGACGAAGCCTGGCGGGTGCTGCTGGACATCGAGCGCATCGCGCCCTGCATGCCCGGGGCCGCCCTGGACTCGGTGACCGGTGACGACTTCACCGGCCGGGTCAAGGTGAAGCTCGGGCCGATCGCCCTGACCTACCAGGGCAAGGCGTCGTTCGTGGAGAAGGACGAGGCGGCCCACCGTGCGGTCATCGACGCCCGCGGCAAGGACCAGCGCGGCAACGGCACCGCCGCGGCCGTCATCACCGCCACGCTCGCGGCCGAGGGCGACACCACCCGCGTCGACGTCCTGACCGACCTGAACATCACCGGGCGGCCGGCCCAGTTCGGCCGCGGCGTCATGACCGACGTCGGCAACAAGCTGCTCGGCCAGTTCGCCGACAAGCTCTCCGCCCAGCTGGCCAGCGGCGACGCCGAGGGTGACGCCTCTCGGGCCGCAGCGGCCGCGGGCACGCAGGAGCCGACCGTGGCGGGGACGGCCACCGCCGCTGCCGCCAAGGCCGCCGCAACCACCGCCGGCGTCGTCGAGGAGGCCGCGGCGAGCGTCGAGGGCTCCGCGGGCGACAGCCCGGCGGCCGGCGCGGCCAAGAAGGCCGGCGCCGCGGCGAAGAAGACCGCCGCTGCGGCGGCGGACAAGGCAGCCGACGCGGAGGCGGCGGCGCCGGCGAAGGCGGCCAAGAAGGCCGCTCCCGCCACGAGCGCCCCGGCCGCGGCCGCGGTCCCGGATCCGCTGGCCCCGCCGACGAAGAGCACGCCGGCCGCCACCGGCACCGCCCCGGCTGCCGGCGACACGGCCCCGGCCGCGGGCGACACCGCCCCGGCTGCCGGCGATGCGGCACCGTTCACCGGCACCGGGACGGTCGAGGACCAGGCAGCCGACGCCGAGCCGGCCTCCACGACGGCGGCCGACGCGCCGGCCGGTGGCCCGCGCAAGGCACCGAGCAAGCCGCCGACCGGCACCACCGCCCCGCCGAACCGCCCGGCCGGTGGTGGCCCGGTGCGCACCACCCCCAGCGCGCCGCGGCGGCCGGTGGCCCCGGCCGAGCCGGAGCCGATCGACCTGCTCGAGGTGGCCGGCGGCGCGGCGCTGACCCGCTACGCCGCCCCGGCGGCCGGGGTCACCGTGCTGGCGCTCCTGGTCGCCCTGCTGGTGCGCCGCCGCCGGCGCTGACGCATCGGCCCGCCCCGGGGCGCCCGGGGGGGACTCAGTGCCGGCGCAGCCAGTCCACGGCTGCGCCGGCCACGGCGGCGGGGTCCTTCTTCAGCCCGTGGTCGCCCGGTACCCCCGCGACCACCCCGGGGTGACCGGCGAGCGCGGCGACCACCTCATCGGGGCGACCGAACGCATCGGTGGCGCCCTGGACGACCAGCAGCGGGACGGCGACCTGCTGCAGCTCGGGCGCGCGGCTCTTCTCCGGCTTGCCCGGCGGGTGCAGCGGGAACGCCAGGGCCAGCACCCCGGCGGCTCCCTGCGCGGCCGCGGTCCGGCAGGCCACCCGCGCGCCGGCGCTGCGCCCGCCCAGCACCAGCGGTCCGGTCAGCAGCCCGTCGGTGCGGAGCGCGTCGAGCACGGCCGTCCAGCCCTCGTCCAGCCGGGCCGGGGCGGGTGCGATCCGCCGGCCGGCCACCACCCACGGCTGGTCGACCCGCAGGACCCGCCAGCCGGCGGCGCACGCGGCGGCGGAGACGGCGAGCAGGTCGGCGGAGTCAGACCCGGCGCCGGCGCCGTGACCCAGCACGAGGGTGCCGCGGACGTCGCCCGCCGGCTCGGCGCGGTGCACGCGGGCGGGGCCGAGGGGGGTCGGGACCTCCGCGGCGGTCACGCCGGGGGCAGTGCCAGCAGCGCCTCGACGACCTCGACGAGGGAGCTGCCCTGCACGTGCGGCGGCTCGTACACCGCGGCGTAGGCCGACTCGGCGCGGGAGCACCACCCGCCGGTGAGGCCGGCGCGCTGGGCACCGTGCACGTCCCAGGAGTGGACGGCGACCAGCGCCAGCTCCTCCGGTGCCACGTCGCACACCCCGGCCGCCCAGAGATAGGCCGCCCGGTCGGGCTTCCAGACGCCGATCGACTCGGTGGTCAGGGTCCGCTCGACCAGCGGGGTCACCCCGCCGCGGGACAGCCCGGCCTCGGCGACGCCGGGCGTCCCCTGGCTGAGCGTCACCGCGCGCACCCCGGCGGCGGTCAGCCGGCGCAGCGCGGGCTCGACGTCGGGGTGCGGGCTGAGCTCACCGAAGGCGTCGGCCACCGCCGTCCGCTGTGCCGCCGACAGCGCGGTCAGCTGGGCCAGCGCGGCCTCGAACGCGTCCCGGAAGCGGCACCGGGTGCCGGCGGTGGCGGCGGCGAACCCCAGGGCCAGGGTGCGACTGAAGACGGTCGGCAGCAGGTGCCCCGGCTCGCCGTTCTCGATCAGCGTGGCCTGGACGGGGGCGAGGTCCAGCAGCGTCTCGTTGACGTCGAAGGCGACCACGGCCGGCCGCGTCCGCGGCGCGGTCATGCCTGGTCCCGCTCCTCGGCGGGGGCCTCCACGGGGAGGTCGGTGCCGGCGTCCGGCGGACGCTGGAACCTACCGGTCGCCTTCTTGTAGACGAACCAGGCCACCGCGGCGACGACGGCCACCACGACCACGTAGTCCAGGTACTGCAGGTTGGCCTGCACGAAGTCGCCCGCCGCGACGCCCAGGCCGATGAGCAGGCTGTTCCAGAGCAGGCTGCCGGCGGCGGTGAAGAGCAGGAACTGCGGCATCGGCATCTTCACGACGCCGGCCGGGACCGAGACGAAGCTGCGCACGATCGGCACCATCCGGCCGAAGAAGACCGCGGCGCGACCGTGCCGGGCGAACCACTCGAACGTCCGGTCCACGTCGGCGGTCTCGACCAGCGGCAGCCGGTCGAGGAAGGCGTGCGACCGGCGCGGGCCGAACAGCCGGCCGACCCAGTAGAGGACGATCGCCCCGAGAACCGAGCCGACGGTGGCCCACAGGATGACCGGCACGAGGGACATCCGGCCGTCGTTGATCAGCACCCCGGCCGCGCCGAGCACGACCTCGCTGGGGATCGGCGGGATGACCGTCTCGATGAGGATCGTCAGGCCGACGCCCACCGCCCCCAGCCGTTCGATGAGGTCGAGCAGGAAGCCGGTGATCCCGCCTTCGTCGGATGCAGCGGCGGCGAGGACGGACATGGGCCCCACGGTATCGGCGGTCGCCGTGCGCCGCCCTGCTGCCGGGCCGGGGCGACCGTAGGGTCTGTCCCCATGGTGCACCGCTTCACCGCCCGCGCCGTCGTGGTCGGGGACCACGCCGGCACCGTCGTCCCCGATGCCGTGCTGGACGTCGAGGACGGCCTGATCAGCTGGGTCGGCCCGGCCGCCGAGGCGCCGCCGGCCGGGGACGCCGAGGTCACCGCGCTGCCCGGGGTGCTCACCCCCGGCATGGTCAACACCCACTCGCACGCGCCGATGGTGCTGTTCCGCGGCCAGGGCGAGGGGCTGCCGCTGGACCGCTGGCTGAACGAGGTGATGTGGCCCCGGGAGGCGAAGCTCACCCCCGAGGACGTCGAGGTGGCGATGACCGCGGCGTCGGCGGAGATGCTGCGGCACGGCGTGACCACCAGCGTGGAGATGTACTTCCACCCCGAGCGGATGGCCGCCGCGGTGCGGCGCACCGGCGCCCGTGGCGTGATCACCCACCCGCTGATCGGCCTGCCCGGCTTCGGCACGTTCGACGAGCAGCTGGCCCGCGCCACCGACTCCGCGGGCACCGGTGACGACCAGGTCGAGTGGGGCATCGGCCCGCACTCGGCCTACACCGTGCCGCTGCCGGTGCTCTCCCAGGCGGCCGAGGTGGCGCGCGAGCACGGCCTGCTGCTGACCACGCACGTCGCCGAGACCGCGACGGAGGGCGCCGGGCTGCTCGCCGAGCACGGCCTCAGCGTGCCGCAGCTGCTCGCCGCGCACGACGTGCTCGGTGGCCGGGTGCTGGCGAACCACTGCGTGCACATGGACGACGGCGACCTGGAGCTGTGGCGCGAGTACGACGTCGCCGTGGCCCACTGCCCGGGCAGCAACACCAAGCTGGCCAGCGGCACCGCCCGGCTGCGGGACATGCTCGACCTCGGCATCCGGGTCGGCATGGGCACCGACGGCCCGGCGTCCAACGACAACCTCGACCTCTTCGAGGACCTCCGGCTGGCCGCCCAGCTGGCCCGGCTGCGCGAGCGGGACGCCACCGCGCTCACCGCCCCGGAGGCTTTCTGGCTGGCCACCGGCGCGGCGGCCGCGGCGATCGGCCGTGAGGACCTCGGCCAGCTGACCGTCGGCCGGCGGGCGGACCTGGTGCACGTCGACACCGACGACATCGCCTTCGTGCCGGTCGGCGAGGTCACCGACCTGCTGACCCACCTGGTCTGGTCGGTGGGCTCCCGGCACGTGCGCGACACCTGGGTCGCCGGGCGGCAGGTCGTCCGCGACGGGGTGTCCACGACGGTCGACGAGGCCGAGCTGCGGGCCGACGTGCAGACCCGCGCGATGCGGCTCGCCGGCCGCTGAGCAGGGAGGTCACTCCTCCGCGGAGAAGCGGTAGCGGACGTCGTCGAACGAGTCGGTCGGGAACGCGTAGACGAGCCGCAGCGGGCCCTCGCCGATGTTGCGGATGCCGTGCTCGGTGTCGCCGGGGATGAAGACCGCGGAACCGGCGGTCACCGGGTGGTCCACCCCGTCCAGCGCCACGACGCCGCTGCCCTCGATGACGTGGTAGACCTCGGTCGCGCTGTGCCGGTGCAGGCCCAGCCAGCCGCCGGGGGCCAGCTCACCCAGTCCGGTGTACAGCGCGGCGGTCGGCGTCCGGTCCTGGCTGAACAGCACCCGGAAGGCGACCGTGCCGCGCACCGGGTCGTCCCAGGTCTCGAGGTCGACGTCGGCGCTGTGGCGGATCACCGGTTCCATCGCCCGGGGGTGCCCGGGACGTGGCCCGCGCAAGCCCCGCGGCGGGGATCAGCCCCGCGTCTGGTCGTCGGTCCAGGCGTAGAGCTGGTCGTCCAGCACCACGGTGACCCAGCCGTCGCACAGCTGGGCGGTGTCGCCCAGGTCTGGCCACCGGCCTCCGCCGTCGAAGGGCATGCCGACCTGGTCCAGCGGGGTGCAGTCCGCCGGCAGCGACGTCCCGTCGGCCAGCGTCATGTGCACGCGGATGCTGCCGCCGTCGTCGCCCGCGGCCTCCCCCGGCCGGACGACCGTCACGTCCGAGCCGACGGCGCGGGTCCAGTCCGGCACGTCGTCGCGGGGTGCGGCGTCGGCGGTGTCGTGGTCGGACGTCGCGGTGTGCCCCTGGAGCTCGGCGAGCGCGGCGCCGGGGCCGTCCACCCCGGACGGCATGGTGACCGCCAGCGCGGCGGACCCC
The DNA here is from genome assembly GCF_026968025.1 of Modestobacter sp. VKM Ac-2978. Lineage (NCBI taxonomy): Bacteria > Bacillati > Actinomycetota > Actinomycetes > Geodermatophilales > Geodermatophilaceae > Modestobacter > Modestobacter sp. VKM Ac-2978. The sequence continues at coordinate 122,966 of NZ_JAPVBP010000003.1, forward strand.
GCCCCGACCACGCCGACGATCGCCGTGACGGCGCCGAGCAGGACCTTCTTCGTGCTGACCACCGGGGGTGCCTCCACTCGTCCGCGCCACCGGTCGGTGGCGGTACGAGCATCGGGCCGGACGTCGTCAGCGGGCGTCGCCCGTCGGGTTGATCCGCCCAGGTCAGCGGGTCATCCCCGGGGCGGATCAGGCGCGCAGCGAGATCGTCTGGCCGCGCCCCACGGTGCGCACCTCGCCGGGGGCCCGGCGGGCGGCGACCTCGGCCACGAAGTCGCCCAGCGGGCTCTTGAACAGGCCGTAGTCGTCGTAGTGGACCGGCACGGTGACCGGCGGGCGCAGCAGCTCGACCAGGTCGGCGCCCTGCCGGGCGTCCATGGTGACGGTGATGCCGGCGACCTTGGTGCCACCCAGGTGCGGGACCATCGCGTCCAGCGGCCCGCAGCGCTGCAGCACCTCGCCGAGGTACGGCCGGTAGAGGGTGTCGCCGCTGACGTAGCCGCGCCAGGTCACCTGCCCGTCGCGCACCAACTCCAGCACGCTGCCCATCACCTGGGGCAGCAGCCGGGCCAGCGGTCCGGGGCCGTGCACCCCGGGGACGCTGGTGATCCGCAGGGTGTCGGTCCCCCGAGTGAGCTCGTGGGTCTGCCAGGGCCGCAGGTCGGCGGTCGCGGTGAAGCCCCGCTTCTCCAGGCAGCCGGCCGCCTCCGGCGTGGTCACCACCGGGGTCTCCTTGGGCAGGGACCGGGTGGCCACCCGGTCCCAGTGGTCGCCGTGCATGTGGCTGAGCAGGACGGCGTCCAGCGCGGGCAGCTGCGCGGGCACCAGCGCCGGGTCGGTCAGTCGCCTGCTGCGCAGCCCGTAGCCCAGGTGCGCCCACTGGCCGCGGTGCAGGAAGTTCGGGTCGGTCAGCAGGGTGAACGGCCCGATCCGCAGCAACGTGGTGGCGGTGCCACCGAAGGTGAGCGTGACGTCGTCCCCGGGTGTGGTCATGCCGGCCGGGTTACCCCTCCGGGGAGCGTCCGCAACCGGCCGGTGTGCCCGCATCGTCGGTCCTGGACCCCGGGACCAGCGGTAGGTGCACAACGGCGGCGTTGCCCTCGTCGCCCCGGGCGGGGCACGATCGCCGCGCCCGGACGCCGGACGCGAGGAGCCCCGATGGACCAGATCGACCCGACCGTGCCGCCGAGCGGCGCCGGGTGCCTCGAGTGCGACCGCAGTGGCAGCTGGTGGCTGCACCTGCGGCGCTGTGCCGCGTGCGGGCAGGTCGGGTTCTGCGACTCCTCGCCGTCCCAGCACGCCTCGCACCACGCCGCGGAGACCGGCCACCGCATCGCGCAGAGCTACGAGCCGGGCGAGGACTGGTTCTGGGACTACGGCGCCGCGCAGTTCGGTGCCGGGCCGGCGCTCGCCCCGCCGCACGCCCGGCCGGCCGACCAGCCGGTGCCGGGCCCCGCCGGCCGGGTGCCGGCCGACTGGCAGCTGCACCTGCACTGACGCCGTCCGGGGGCCGGGGACCTGTAGCGCGGCTCAGCAACTCCGGTGCGTCGCGTCGCGTCGGGCTGGTAGACACGGGGCCGTGGCACAGCCCCGTTCCGTCGACGAGTCCTTCCTCGCGCTCCCGTTGTCCGCGCTGGCCGATGCGGCACTGACCCGCGCGGTCGACCTGGGCTGCGAGCACGCCGACCTGCGGGTCGAGCGGATCCGCACCCAGACCGTCCGGCTGCGCGACGCCCGGCTGGAGGCGCTGGCCGACGGCGAGGACCTCGGCCTGGCGGTGCGCGTGGTGCACGAGGGCACCTGGGGCTTCGCGGCCGGTGTGGTGCTCACCGCGGCCGAGGCGGTGCGGCTGGCCGAGGAGGCCGTCGCCGTCGCCCAGGTGTCGGCGGCGATGAACACCGACCGGGTCGAGCTGGCGCCCGAGCCGGTGTACGCCGACGGCGAGTGGGTGTCGGCCTACGAGGTCGACCCGTTCGCCGTCCCGGACGCGGAGAAGACCGCGCTGCTGGTCGAGCTCTCCGAGCGGCTGCTGGCCGCCGACGGCGTGGAGCACGTGCAGAGCAGCGTGATGCAGGTGAAGGAACAGAAGTTCTACGCCGACACGGCCGGCACCCGCACCCGCCAGCAGCGTGTCCGGGTGAACCCGGAGTTCACCGCGCTCACCGTCGACCGCACGACCGGCACCTTCGAGTCGATGCGCACGCTGGCCCCGCCGGTGGGCCGCGGCTGGGAGTACCTCACCGGCACCGGCTGGGACTGGCGCGGTGAGCTGGCCGAGCTCCCCGAGCTGCTGCGGGAGAAGGTCAAGGCCCCCTCGGTCGACCCGGGCCGCTACGACCTGGTCGTCGACCCGTCCAACCTGTGGCTGACCATCCACGAGTCGATCGGGCACGCCACCGAGCTGGACCGCGCACTCGGCTACGAGGCCGCCTACGCGGGCACCTCCTTCGCCACCGTCGACAAGCTCGGCACGCTGCAGTACGGCTCGCCGCTGATGCACGTCACCGGCGACCGCACCGCCGAGCACGGCCTCTCCACCGTCGGGTGGGACGACGAGGGCGTCGCCGGCCAGCAGTGGGACCTGGTCCGGGACGGCGTGCTCGTCGGCTACCAGGTCGACCGCAACATGGCCCGGCTGCGCGGGATGGAGCGCTCCAACGGCTGCGCGTTCGCCGACTCCGCCGCCCACGTGCCGGTGCAGCGGATGGCGAACGTGTCGCTGCAGCCCGCCCCCGGCGGCCCCTCGACCGAGGAGGTCATCGGCGGGGTCGAGCGCGGCGTCTACGTCGTCGGCGACAACAGCTGGTCGATCGACATGCAGCGGTACAACTTCCAGTTCACCGGGCAGCGGTTCTACAAGATCGAGGGCGGCCGGCTGGCCGGCCAGCTCCGCGACGTCGCCTACCAGGCGACGACCACCGACTTCTGGGGCTCGATGACGGCGGTCGGCGGGCCCCAGACGTACGTGCTCGGCGGCGCCTTCAACTGCGGCAAGGCCCAGCCCGGCCAGGTGGCCCCGGTCAGCCACGGCTGCCCGACGGCACTGTTCGAGAACACGACCATCCTCAACACGAAGCAGGAGGGTGGGCGATGAGCTCGCAGACCCCGCAGCAGCTCGTCGAGGCCGCCCTGGCGGCGTCCACGGTGGACGGGCAGATCACCTACGTCACCGACAGCTCGGAGGCCAACCTCCGCTGGGCGAGCAACAGCCTGACCACCAACGGCGCGATGCGCTCCCGGCAGGTCGTCGTCATCTCCTTCGTCGACGGCGGCGCCGGCATGGCCACCGGCACCGTGGCCCGCACCGGCACCCCGGACATCGCCGAGCTGGTCGCGGCCAGCGAGCGGGCCGCCCGGGACGCCGGGCCGGCCGAGGACGCGATGCCGCTGATCAGCGAGGCCCCCGCCGGGTCGGGCGACTGGGACGCCGAGGCGTCCACCACCTCCATCGACGTGTTCGCCGACTTCGCGCCCGCGCTGGGCGAGGCCTTCGGCGGCGCCCGCGACCGGGGCGAGCTGCTCTTCGGGTTCGCCGAGCACCAACTGGCCACGACCTACCTGGGCACCTCGACCGGGCTGCGGCTGCGGCACGACCAGCCCACCGGGCGGGTCGAGCTGAACGGGAAGAGCGCCGACTTCGGCCGCTCCGTCTGGGCCGGGGTCGGCACCCGCGACTTCACCGACGTCTCGGTGGCCGGCCTCGCGGCCGAGGTGCAGCAGAAGATGGCCTGGTCGCAGCGCCGGGTGGAGCTGCCGGCCGGGCGGTACGAGACGCTCCTGCCGCCGTCCACGGTCAGCGACCTGATGATCCCCACCTACTGGGCGATGGAGGCCCGGGACGCCGACGAGGGGCGCAGCGTCTACGCCCGGACCGGTGGCGGCAACCGGATCGGGGACCGACTGGCCCAGCTCCCGCTCACCCTGCGCAGCGACCCGTACGCCCCGGGGCTGGAGACCGCGCCGTTCCAGGTGGTCGGCGGCTCGTCCGGGTCCGCCTCCGTCTTCGACAACGGCATGGCGACGCCCGCCGTCGACTGGATCCGTGACGGGGTGCTGACGAACCTGATCCGGCCGCGGGCCTGGGCGCTGCGGACGACGGCACCGGCGACCGCCGCGGTGGACAACATCATCCTGGAGGACCCCACCGCCACCGCCTCGCCGGCGGAGATGATCGCGCGCACCGAACGCGGACTGCTGCTCACCACGCTCTGGTACATCCGCGAGGTCGACCCGCAGACGCTGCTGGTCACCGGGTTGACCCGCGACGGGGTCTTCCTCGTCGAGAACGGCGAGGTGACGGGTGCGGTGAACAACTTCCGGTTCAACGAGTCGCCGGTCGACCTGCTGGCCCGGGCGACCGAGGCCAGCCGCACCGAGCGGACCCTGCCGCGGGAGTGGAACGACTGGTTCAGCCGGGCCTCGATGCCGATGCTCCGGGTGCCCGACTTCAACATGAGCTCGGTCAGCCCGGCCAGCTGACGCCGGCCGGGCGGCCGACCCCGGTCAGTGCTCGCGCCGGTCGCGGCCCGTCTGGCCGGGGTCGGGGCTCGACGTGGCGACCGCCGGGTCGACCGGGTCGCCGGTCGGCTCGGGGCCCTGCGTGTCGGCGTCCGTGGAGGTGGGTTCGGTGGCCGGGTCGGAGCCGGCGGGTTCGGTCATGGCGACCGGGTACCCCGTGGAACCCGGCCGGAACGGTCAGGGGGTGACGGGTCCGCGGCCGACGTCGTCGGGCTCGGGGGTTCGGAAGGCCGTCTCGGTCGGCGGCGCGGCCTCGGCGTCGTCCGCGCCCTCCTCGGGGGCGTCCGGCTCCTCGCCACCGACGCCGAAGCCCTCGGCCGTCGGCGGGGCACCGGCCCCGGGATCGGCCGCAGGGATCCCGTCGTCCGCGTTCGGCAGGTTCGGCTCCATGGGTGCGCTCATCGACATGGCCGGGCCCTACCCCACCGGTCGCCGGCGGATGCACGCGCGCTGGGACGCCCTCGCCCCGGCACTGCTGGGGCGGGGTGCGGTCCGCGGGGCGGCCGGGATGGGCGGGGTGGGTGTGGCGGGTGTGCGCAACTCGACGACCAAACCGCGTTTCGTGCCCGTCTGTCACGGACATGAAACGCGATTCGTGTCTACTTCCCCACGAACGCCGACGACGACCCCCTGCCTCCCCGGCAGGACGGCGAGGGGAGCTCTACATGACGTACTGCCAGAAGCCCTCGATCTTCCAGGTGGGCAAGGTCCACGACAACGGCCCGTCCGTGATCGTCTCGGGCTGGGGCCTGGGCATGTGCGCCTCGTCGTGTCGATGCCACCGAAACCCTGAGGACGGCCAGCTGTCCCTCGCCGAGGACCAGGCCGGCGGCAGCCTCGGCCTGCGCAGCTTCACCCCGACCGGCACCTGCGACTGCTGTGAGGCGTGGACGTCGGCCGAGCTGTCCGCGATCCTGCGCGACGTCGCCGCGGTCGAGGCCCTGGACGCCTCGGAGCCGGCCGCCGGCTGAGCCCGCCAGATCCGACCGAGCCGCCCACCGGGGAACCGGTGGGCGGCTCGTCGTCTTTGCCGGGCCCGCACCCCGGGTAGCCCGGAGCCCATGTGGGCGAGAGCAGCGGTACGCGGTGCGGTGGCCGGGCTGGCCGGGGTGGCGGTCATGACGGCGGGGGAGAAGCTCGAACAGCAGGTGACCGGTCGCCCGGACTCCTACGTCCCGGCCCGGACGCTCACCGCCCTGACCACCGGGCGGCGGCTCCCCGGGTCCGCACGCCCACCGGTGCGCAACCACCTCATGCACTGGGGCACCGGCGCCGCCGTCGGCGCGCTGCGTGGGGTCTGGGCCGCGGCCGGGCTGCGCGGCGTGCGCGCCTCCGCCTGGCACACCTCCGTGCGGCTGGCGGTCGACCAGACCCTGGAGAACGTCACGGGCGTCGGCGCGCCGCCGTGGACCTGGTCCCGACGTGACCAGGTGGTCGACGTGGCGCACAAGGCCGTCTACGCCTTCGCCACCGGCGCCGTCGCCGACCGCCTCGTCGCGCCGGCGCGGGGCAGGAGGGGCGCACGGGGCCTGTGGGACTGAGGTCCACTGTGGACCGATCGGTCCCGGCGTGCCGCGCCTCTTGACAAGAGCGCGATCTCCCTACCGTCCGTCGAGACGTGCACGGAGTCCCTCGCCCCTCCCCGGGCGGAACGTGCGCAGACGGAGGCCCAGTGAACCGATCGACCAACCGGCGGTGGACGCGCGCTGCCGCTCTCGCGCTGACCGTCGGCGCGGCCGTCGTCCTGACCCCGTCGGTCGGTGTCGCGGCGCCGACCACTGCAGCCGAGGCCCGGCAGGCCGTCACCGACGCCGGGCTCGAGCTCACCGCTCTGGACGAGCAGGTCCACGAGGCCGAGGCCGCCGCCGAGCAGCACCAGGCCGCCGCGGACGCCGCCGCTGCCGCGGCCGTCCAGGCGCAGGCGCAGCTGGACGCGCTCGAGCCGCAGCTGCGGTCGATCGCGCAGGCCGGGTACGTCGGCACCACCCGCGGCCGGCTCGCCGCCTTCCTGACCAGCGGCTCGGCCGACGACCTGATCCAGCAGATGAACACCCTCGACCAGCTGGCCACGCACGCCGACGGCATCGTCGCCACGGCAGCCACCGCCCGGTCCGCCGCCGAGCAGGCGCAGCAGGACGCCACTGCGGCCGCCGCCACCGCGGCCGCCGCCGAGTCCGAGCTGCGGGCGCAGAAGGAGCAGCTGGAGGGCGAGCTCGCCGGTTACCAGGCCGACCTCGCCCGCCTGTCGGCCGCCGACCAGGTCCGGGTGCACAACGTCATCTCCGGGCCCGAGGTCGCCGCCCCCGCCCCCGCGCCGGCCCCCACCGCGGCCGCCGGCGTCGCCGTGCAGACCGCGCTGGCCCAGATCGGCGACATGTACGGCATCGGCGCCGTGGGCCCGGACTCCTTCGACTGCTCCGGACTCACCCAGTACGCCTACGCCGCCGCGGGCATCTCGCTGCCGCACTCCAGCCGCGCCCAGTCGAGCCTGGGCGTCGCCGTGTCGAGGGCGGACCTGCAGCCCGGCGACCTGGTCTTCTTCTACTCGCCGATCAGCCACGTGGGCATGTACATCGGCAACGGCCAGATGGTGCACGCCAGCGTCTCCGGCCGCCCGGTCGCGGTCACCAGCGTGGACAAGGGCGGCTACGTCAGCGCCCGCCGCGTCACCGGCTGAGGAAGGACCCCGCTGCCCCCACCGCTCGCGAGCTCGCGGCGGGCCCCGGCAGCGGGGCCGGGGCTCAGTCGTGGATGCGGCGGCCCTCCGCGAGAAGTTGCACGCAGGCCGCGATCCGCTTGGCCCGGGTCTGCGGGGTGGCGGCCGTGTGCACCCGCCACAGCACGGCGTACCGGTTGGCCCCGTCGAGCCCGGCGAACGCCTCCTGGGCCGCAGGTGAGGCCGCCAGCGCGGCGGCCAGGTCGTCGGGCACGGTGATCGTGGCGGGCCCGGCGTAGGCGCGGTCCCAGCGGCCGTCGGCCTGGGCGGCCTCGACCGCGGCCAGCCCCGCCGGGCGCATCCGGCCGTCGGCGATCAGCCGGGCCACCGTCTCCACGTTCTTCTGCGACCAGACGCTCTTCGGCCGCCGCGGCGTGTACCGGACGGTGAACCAGTCGTCGTCCACCCGGTTGCCCCGGCCGTCGATCCAGCCGTGGCATAGGGCCACCTCCACCGCCTCGGCCGCGGTCAGGGAGGGGATGCCGGCCGACTTCTTGGCGATCTTCAGGAACAGGCCCGGCGCCCGGTCGTGCTCGCTGGCCAGCCAGGCGTCGAAGTCGGCGGGGGTCGCGAACGCCCGAGTCTCGAACGTGCTCTCGTCGGCCACGCCGGTCATCGTCCGCAGCCGCACCCGCGCCGTCCAGGGGGCCCGGCGTCCGGTTTGTCCGGGCGACCGGTCGGCTACCGCAGGGCGGACGGCGCCCAGCAGGGGTGCCGCGACGACGGACGGGACGACCGATGGCACGGGCACCTGGTCCCACCGCCCTGTGGGTGGTGCGGCACGGCGAGAGCGTGGGCAACCTGGCCGACGCGCACGCGAACGAGACCGGGTCGGGCCGGCTGGAGCTCGACGTCCGTGACCCCGACGTCCCGCTGTCGGACACCGGCGAGCGCCAGGCCGACGCCCTCGGCGCGTGGTTGGCGGGGCTGCCGGAGGACGAGCGACCCACCACCGTGCTGAGCTCGCCGTTCAGCCGCGCGGCCGAGACCGCCCGGCGTGCGGTGGCGGCCAGCGGGCTGGACCTGACCATCCGCTACGACGAGCGGCTGCGGGAACGGGACTTCGGCGTCTTCGACGGCATGACCGGGCAGGGCATCCGCGAGGAGCACCCGGACGAGGCCGGCCGCCGGGAGCTGCTCGGCAAGTTCTACTACCGGCCACCGGGCGGGGAGAGCTGGGCCGACGTCGCGCTGCGGGTGCGCAGCCTGCTGGCCACCGAGGCGCTGCGGCACGACGGTGAGCGGCTGCTCTGCGTCTCGCACCAGGCCGTGATCATGGTCTTCCGGTACGTGCTGGAGGAGCTCTCCGAGCAGCAGCTGCTGGACATCGACCGGGCCGAGCAGGTCGCCAACACGTCCGTGACCCGCTACGAGTCCGCCGACGGCGGGCTGTTCCGGCTGGCCGGCTTCAACGGCGTCGACCACCTGGACGACGCCGACCGGGCCGACGGAGCCCCCGTGACCGAGGAGACCGATGTCCCGTCCCCGGCCTGACCACACCCTGGTCAGCCCCCAGGTGCTCCGCGACTGGCGACTGCCCGAGCCGACCGGCGGCAAGGAGGCCCGCGGCTCGATCCTGGTCGTCGGCGGGAGCACCGAGACCGTGGGTGCCGTCCTGCTGGCCGCCGAGGCCGCGTTGCGGTCCGGGGCGGGGAAGCTCCAGGTCGTCGTCCCGTCCAAGGTCGCCCCGCACGTCTCCATCTCGCTGCCCGAGGCGCTGGTGCGCGGCGTGCCGTCCACCGAGGCCGGCGCCATCCAGGGCTCCTCGGCCGAGCTGTTCCTGGACCTGGCTCAGCAGGCCTCCGCGGTGCTGATCGGGCCGGGCATGGCCGACGAGCCCGAGACCCGGCGCCTGGTCGAGCAGTTGCTGCCCGAGCTCCAGGGGCCGGTCGCCCTCGACGCGCTCGGGCTGGCCGCCGTCACCGCCGACCCGGCCTGCCTGGAGCACCTTGGCGGCAACGTGGTGCTGACCCCCAACCCCATGGAGCTGGCGATCGCGTTGCACGTGGAACAAGAGGAGCTGGAGGACGACCCGGCAGGGGCGGCCCGGCGGCTGGCCGAGCAGACCGGCGCCGTCGTCGCCCTGGGCGGGGTGACCAGCTGGATCGCTGCCCCCGACGGCCGGCTCTGGGCGGACGAGAGCGGCGGTGCCGGGCTCGGGGTCTCCGGCTCCGGAGACGTGCGCGCCGGGATCGTCGCCGGGCTGCTGGCCCGCGGCGCGGAGCCGGCCCAGGCTGCCGTCTGGACCGCGCACCTGCACGGCCGGGCCGGTGAGCGGCTGGCTGCGACGGTCGGGCAGCTGGGCTTCCTGGCCCGGGAGCTGCCGCCGGAGATCCCCAGGGTGATGGCCGAGGTCGACCTCTGACGCCTCCTGGGTGACAAGTGAGCTTGACAGGGTGCTCGCGGAGCTGGTGAGCTGGCCCCACTGTCAAGCTCACTTGTCACTCGGGGGTTCGCCATGGTCCGCCGGCACGTCGCCGCCGCACTGACCGGACTGCTGATCGCCAGCGGGATCGGCCTGCTCGCGGGCGCCTTCGCACCCGACGAGTTCTGGCTGCGTGCCGTCGTCTTCGCCAGCTGCACGGTCGGGCCGGCGTACGGCGTGGGCTGGCTGGTGTTCCTCTCCGGCGTGACGGGGGAGGACCCGCCGGCGCACGTCGAGGAGACGATCGAGCACCAGTGGTTGCAGCGGAGCACCTCCGCCGCCTTCCTCGACCTGTTGATCGTCGCCGGGCTGGGCGCGTTCGCGCTGGCGGTCACGGACCTGGAACTGGCGGCCTCCTCGGTGCTCATGTGGCTGCTGCTCTTCGCCTTCGCCGACGTCGCGGTGCGGCTGACCGTGCTGCGCCGTCGCGCCGCCTGAGTGCGCAACGACCTGGCCGACCGGCGGCAGGCCCGCGGCTGGTCGCAGGGGCGGCTGGCGGAGGAGCTGGGCGTGTCCCGGCAGACGGTGATCTCGCTGGAGAAGGGGCGCTTCGACCCCAGCCTGCCGCTCGCGTTCCGGATCGCCGCGCTCTTCGACTGCCGGATCGAGGACGTCTTCACTCCCGACGAGGAGTGACACCGCGATCGGTCTTCGGCAGGCTGGGTCGGTGACCGACCCGGACAGCGCGACGGACGGCGTCCGGGCGGCAGAGGTCTACGAGGCGACGCTGCAGCCGCGCCCCGGCGGGCGGGTGCTGCGCAGTGCGCGGCTGGCGGCCGCGTTCGTGTCCGAGCTGGCCTGGGGGCTGGTCCCCGGGCCGTCCCTGCACGACGTGGTGGTCACCCGGCGGGCCGACGGCGCCGAGGTGCTGCGCGTCTGGGCCGGTGACCCGATGGACCCCGGCGACATGCTGGCGCAGGTCCGGCGGCAACTGGCGGAGCGCTCCCCCGCCGACTTCCTCGCCGAGTGGGGCGCCGACGAGCCGGTGTGATCTGCTGCGCCCAGCAGCGGGAACCGCCCGCCCCCTCGGTGAGGAGTGCAGCAACGTGGCTGACAGCTACATCGGAGCCCTCGACTTCGGTGCCCCGGAGATCGACGAGCAGGCGTTCGTCGCCCCCACGGCCGTCGTCGTCGGCAAGGTGACCATGGGCCCGCGGGCCAGCATCTGGTACGGCGCGATCGCTCGGGCCGACTCGGAGGTCATCGAGATCGGTGCGGACTCCAACGTCCAGGACGGCTCGACCCTGCACAGCGACCCCGGGCACCCGCTGGTGATCGGCCGCGGCGTGACGGTCGGCCACAACGTCGTGCTGCACGGCGCGCGGGTCGACGACCACGTGCTGGTGGGCATGGGCAGCACCGTGCTCAACGGCGCGCACATCGGCTCCGGCTCGATCGTCGCCGCCGGCGCGGTGGTCATGCAGGGCGCGCAGATCCCGCCGAACTCCCTGGTCGCCGGGGTGCCGGCCAAGGTGCGGCGGGAGACCACCGAGGACGACCGCACGGCGATCGAGCTGAACGCGAAGAGCTACACCGACCGGCTCGACCAGCACCGCGCCGTCCGCCGGGTGCAGCAGGAGGGCTGAGCGGATGAGCGCCGAGGAGCTGCGCCGTCAGGTCTCCTGGACCGTCGATGACACCTCAGCGGCCCGGCGGGCCGGCCGGTTCCTCGGCGGGGTCGTCCACCTGGTCTCCGCGGTGGCGACCCTGGGCGCGGACGCCGGGATCGGGGCTCGTCGACCCGGGTGGACCCTGCCGGCCGACCCGGACGACTACCTGGACCTCGGGCCGCTGACCCTGCGGCTGCCCGAGTCAGGCCCGTCCGAGCCGGTGCAGGCGACGCGGACCGGGGTCTGGGCGACCCCGGCGGGGAGGCCGGCGCGACGGCTGCCGGTGGAGGCGTGGCGGGTGGTGGCGGCGGTGCCGGGCACCGGCTCGCGCTCGCCCCGCCACCCGGAGGCGGAGTGGACGCTGACCGTCAGCGACGGGTCGGCGCACGGGTCGCTGACCGGCGCGTGGCTGGGGCTCGCCTGGATCGGGCACCTGGCCGGCTGGTCCGAGCCGGTGGCGTCGCCGGGGAGCGCGTGACCGCAGGGCCGTTCGAGGAGTTCGTCGCCGCGGAGTCGACGCCGTCCCTCCGCGTGGCGTACCTGCTGACCGGTGACGGTCGCGCGGCCGGTGACCTGCTGCAGGAGGCGCTGATCGCCGTCCACCGCCGCTGGGACCAGCTCGCGGACCGGGAGGGGGCGACGGCCGCCGTCCGGCGGGAGCTGGTGGCCGGGCACCTGGGCCGGCGGTGGAGCCGGGTCGGTGCGGTGCTCGCCGAGTCCCGGCTGCTGGCCGGCACCACCGGCCTCCCCGGCTTCGCCTCGCCGCACCCGGTTCCGGTCCCGTCGGACGAGACGACAGCCGCGCTGGCCCACGTGCTCCCGCGGCAGCGCGCGGCCCTCGCACTCCGGTACGGCGCGGACCTGCCGGAGGCGGCGGTCGCCGACGCGCTGGACGCGCCGGTGGCCGACGTCCGGGCGCTCATCGCCGACGGGCTCGGCCGGCTGGGCGAGCTCCTCGAGGTGGACGGCGCGGCGGCGGCAGTCCAGGTGCGCGACCTCGCCGGGCGGGCCCCCGCCGGCCCCGGCGACGTCCACGGCTGGGTGCTCGACGGCGAGCGGTCGCAGCGCCGGCACCGGGCCGGGCTGCTCGCCCTGGCGGCGTTCTTCGTCCTCGTCGCCCTGCTGGTGCTGTTCAACGGAGGGTGAGGCCCCGCTGCCGGGGGTGGGGCAGCGGGCCCGACGTCAGTTGCGGGTCGAGGCCGTCAGCGGGCAGACGAACGGGTCGCGCTCGCCGAGCCCGACACGGTTCAGGTACTGGACGACGATCCGGTACGAGCCGACCAGCGACGTCTCGGTGTAGCTGATCCCGTGCTGGGCGCAGTGCGCGCGCACCATCGGCTGCACCTTCTTCAGGTTCGGCCGCGGCATGCTCGGGAAGAGGTGGTGCTCGATCTGGTAGTTCAGGCCGCCCATCATGAAGTCGGTGACCCGGCCGCCCTTGATGTTGCGCGACATGAGCACCTGACGGCGCAGGAAGTCGACCTTGGCGTTCTTCGGGACGACCGGCATGCCCTTGTGGTTGGGCGCGAACGAACCACCCAGCAGCAGACCGAACACGGCCTGCTGGACCAGGATGAAGGCCACGGCCAGCAGCGGCGGCATGATCAGGAAGACCGCGGCGACGAAGAGCCCGAGCCGGGCCGCGATGATCGCGATCTCCAGCCGGCGGTGCGGCATCGTCTTCTCGCGGGCGAGGGTGGCCAGGCTGTTGGCGTGCAGGGCCGCGCCCTCGAAGCACAGCAGCGGGAAGAACGCCCAGCCCTGGTGCCGGGTCCACCAGCCACGCAGGCCGCTCATCCGGTCCTCGGCGTCGTCCGGCGTGAAGGCCAGCACCGCGGACTCGATGTCAGGGTCCTTGCCCATCTGGTTCGGGGCGTTGTGGTGCCGGTTGTGCTTCTGCATCCACCAGCCGTAGCCGATGCCGGCGAAGCCGCAGGAGAGCACCCGGGCGTTCCACTCGTTGGCCCGGTGCGAGCCGAAGGCCTGCCGGTGCGCGGTGTCGTGGCCCAGGAAGCCGAACTGGGTGCAGACCAGCGAGAACACGACGGCCAGGCCCAGCTGCCACCAGGAGTCGCCCAGTGCCACGATCGCCACCCAGACCCCGGCGAAGGCGGCCACGGTCAGCGCGATCGACACCACGTAGTACGGGCGGCGGCGGTTCAGCAGCCCGGCGTCCTTCACCTGCTGGGAGAGCTCGGCGTAGACGCTGACCTGACGGTCGCGGGCTCGCTCGGGGCGGGGCGCCCGGGCGGGGGGAGGCGTGGAGCCCTCCAGCGTGGTTGCGGTCATCTGCTCTCTCAGACTGGGTCCCGGGCTGCTCCGGGCTGTGCCGGGTGACCGGCGACGACAGGGGGCCGCGCTACGTCTGGCTGGAGCACCGCGTAGCGCCGACGGTAGGCGACGGGGCACGCCTGTGCCACGCGGGTCCCGTGCGGTGGTATTCGCGAGGGCGGCTGTCGGTCACCGGTGGTCCCGTGTCGGCCCGTCCTCCGGTCCGGCCTCCAGGGCGGTGACCAGGTCGTCCAGGAACCGGTCGATGACCGCGCGCTCGGCTGCGGTGCGTTCGTCGAGCACCGCGCGGGTGGCAGTGATCAGCGGCCCGAAGAAGGTCCACCCCAGCTGCTTGGCGGCGTCGGTGACGGTGACGTCCACCCGGCGCCGGTCGTCGGTGCGCGCCGTCCTGCGCACGTGCCCGGCTCGCTCCAACCGGTCGAGCAGCACGGTGGTGGACGCGGTGGTCAGCCGGAGTTCGCGGGCCAGCCGCGTGGGGCTGGCGTCCACTCCGCCGCGCTCCATGTCCAGCAGCGCGATGAGCGCCCGGACGTCGGTACCGCCGAGGCCGTGCTGCGCGGCGAAGGCGCCGCCGTGCTGATCGAGGAGCACGGTCAGCGCCCGCAGCCGGTGCACGGTGCCGGGGGCGTCCTCTCGCATGGCGCGAAGGTATCCAGCTTGTCAGGTAGCTAGACACTCTAGTTGACTCACGGGGGTGACCTCGACCTTCGCCGAGAGCTACGCAGCCGCCGCTGGGCGCTGGCCCGCCGGCGCGACGCAGACCGACGTCCCGACGTCGTGGGGCCGGACCCACCTGCTCGCCGCCGGGCCCCTCGACGCGCCGGCGGTGCTGCTGCTGCACGGCGGCGGGGCGACCGCCACCGCCTGGGCGGACCTGGCCGGCGAGCTCGCCGGCCGGTGCCGGTTGCTGGCACCAGACCAGCCCGGCGACGTCGGGCTCAGCGCGACCAGCCGGCCGCCGCGCTCGTCCGCGGACCTCGTGTCCTGGCTGGCGGAGTTGCAGACCGCGGTCGGGTGCCCCCGCTGGCACGTGGTCGGGCACTCCGCGGGGGCGCACCTCGGTCTCCGCGCGGCGCTGGCCGCTCCGCACCGGGTGGCGACCCTGACGCTGCTGGACCCGACGGCCGTCGTCGCCGGCTTCCGCCCGGGCTACCTGGTGCGGGCCGTCCCGTCGCTGGTGCGGCCCACCCAGCGACGGGTGCGCCGGTTCCTGGACTGGGAGACGGCGGGGCGCGCGCTCCCGGAGGCCTGGGTCGACACCCACGTCCGGGGCGCGCTGCGCGACCACGGTCCCCTGGTGCGGACCCGGCGTCCCAGCGCGGCCGAGCTGTCGGCGCTGGCGGTGCCGACGCTGGTGGTGGTCGCCGGGAGGAGCCGGGCACACGACCCCGACCGGGTGGCCCGGCGTGCGGCCGCGTTGCCGGGCACCACGGTCGTCCGGCTGGCCGACGCCACGCACCACACCCTCCCGCTGCTGGATGCGCCGGACGTGGCCGCCGCGGTGGAGCCGCACCTGAGGCGCGGGTAGGAGACTGCGGGCCGTGCGGGTGGCGATCAGGGTGCGGCCGGGGGCGGGGCGGACACAGGTCGGCGGCGAGCACGGCGGTGCCCTCGTCGTCCGGGTGTCGGCGCGGGCGGTCGACGGCAAGGCCACCGAGGCGGCGCTGGCCGCGGTCGCTGCCGCGTTCGGCGTCCGCCGCTCCGCGGTCACGCTCGTCACCGGCGCCACGGCCCGCTCGAAGGTGGTCGACGTGGACGGCGGCACGGACGCTGCGCTCCAGGAGCTGCTGGCCCGCTGAAGCCCACGCCGACAGCCTCCCCGAGGGGCCAAAGTCGCGACTTCGGCCCCTCGGGGGAGGCTGTCGGGGTGCGCGCGTTGGTGTTCGAGGAGTTCGGTGGCCCGCTGGCGGTCCGGTCGGTGCCCGACCCCACCCCCGACCGGGACGGCGTCGTCGTCCGGGTGGGCGCCAGCGGCATCTGTCGCAGCGACTGGCACGGCTGGTCCGGCCACGACCCCGACGTCGTCCTGCCGCACGTGCCCGGTCACGAGCTCGCTGGCACCGTCGCCGCGGTCGGTGACCGGGTGCGGACCTGGTCGGTGGGCGACCGGGTCACCGTGCCGTTCGTCTGCGCGTGCGGGCACTGCGGGCCGTGCCGGGACGGGGCCGGGCAGGTCTGCCTGAACCAGACCCAGCCCGGGTTCACGCACTGGGGCTCACTGGCCGAGTTCGTCGCCCTCGACGCCGCCGACGTCAACCTGGTCGCCCTGCCCGACGGCATGCCGTTCGCCACCGCGGCCGGCCTGGGCTGCCGGTTCGCCACCGCCTTCCGGGCCGTCACCGGCGTCGGCCGGGTGCGGCCCGGGGAGTGGGTGGCGGTGCACGGCTGCGGCGGGGTCGGGTTGTCCGCGGTCCAGGTCGCGGTGGCGGCCGGGGCCCGGGTCGTGGCCGTCGACATCGCCCCGGGTGCCCTCGAGCTGGCCCGGGCCTGCGGTGCGGAGCACACCGTGGACGGCGCCGGCGACGTCCCCGGCGCGATCGCCGAGCTGACCGACGGCGGTGCGCACGTCTCGCTGGACGCCCTCGGCGCCGCCGTGACCTGCCTGAACTCCATCCGCAGCCTCCGCCCGCGGGGGCGGCACGTGCAGGTCGGGCTGCTGCCGCCGGTGCTCGGCCGCCCGGAGATCCCGATGGAGCGGGTGATCGCCGGCGAGCTCGCCCTGCTGGGCAGCCACGGGATGGCGGCGGCCGACTACCCGGCGATGCTCTCGCTGATCACCGCCGGCCGGCTGCACCCGGAGCTGCTGGTCACCCGCGAGCTCGGCCTGGACGACGCCGGTGCCGCGCTGGCCGCGGTGGGCCGCGAGCCGGGGATCGCCGTCGTCACCTCGTTCTGAGGGATCAGTCGGTCGGGTCCGCCGTCGTCTCGACCGTCGTGGTGCCGGTCGGGTCGGAGTCCGTCGTCTCCTCATCCTGCTCCGTCGTCTCGCTGGTGGGCGACGGGGTCCGGGTCGGCGTCGGGGTCGCGGACGGCGCGCGGGGGGTGGTCGTGCGGGGCGGCGTGCCCGCGGGCTCCTCGTCCTCCCCGTTGTCCGGCGGCACCGGGCTCGTCGGCACGACCGGGACGGGCGTCTCCGGCTCCGGGGGCGTCGGCGTGTCCGTGGGCACGTCGCTGGGCAGCGCGGAGTTGGGCACGTCGACCGTCTCCCCGTTCGGGAGCGTGACGGGCGTGGTCCCGCTGTCCCGGCTCGGCAGGAAGAGGTTGAGCACGAACAGCACCACGAACAGGCCGCCGAGCACCACGGTCGAGGTGCGGGCCCGCCCGATGTGCGAGGGCACCCGCTCGTGCCAGGTCGGCGAGCGCCGGGTGGCCGGGGCGGCGACCGCGGACGGTTGTTCGGTGGCGGCCTGCGGCAGGACCTTGGTGGGCTGATCGTCCGACGACGTGCTCATGCGGCCCCTCCCGTCCGTGCCCGGTCCTCGGCCAACGCCTCGTCCTGGATGCTCACGCCGTCCTGCACGTTGGTGGCGCGGAGCGACACGCCCTCCCGGGACAGCGCCAGCGCCACCCGGGCCCGGAGGTCGCGGCCCACGTCGAACTGCTTGCCCGGCAGCGTGCGGGCGACGACCCGCAGGTTCACCTCGTCCAGCGAGAGGCTCTCCACGCCCATCACGCTGGGCTCGTCGAGCAGCAGCTTGTGCAGCCGCGGGTCGGCGAAGGCGCGTTGCCCGACCTCCCGCAGCACCTCCTGCACCCGGGTGACGTCGGCGGTCGCGGGCACCGGCACGTCGACGACGGCCCGGGCCCAGTCGCGCGAGAGGTTGGTGACCTTGACGATCTGGCCGTTGGGCACGATCACCACCTCTCCGTCGACCGAGCGCACCCGGGTGATCCGCAGGGTGACGTCCTCGACCGTCCCGGACGCGGGCTCCATGCCACCGACCACCTGGATGGAGACGACGTCGCCGAAGCCGTACTGCCGCTCGGTGATCAGGAAGAAGCCGGCCAGCACGTCACCGACGACCCGCTGGGCGCCGAAGCCCAGCCCGACGCCGAGCACGGTGGCCGGGGCGACCAGGCCGGTGACCGGGAGCCCCAGCCGGTCGAGCGCGAAGATGACCGCGATCGACCAGATCAGCACGATCGCCGCCCAGGTCAGCACCTGGGTCAGCGAGTGCCGGTGCTTGGCTGCCTCGGAGCGCACCAGGGCGTCGGAGTCGGTCGCGGCGGCGTCGATCCGGTCGGTGATCCGGTTCCCGGCCCAGCTGACCAGCCGGGCCACCAGCAGCGCGCCCAGCACGATCAGGAGTGCGTCGAGGGCGGGTCCGCGGAGCCAGTAGAAGAAGTCGGTGACCGGGCCGGCGGCGAGCACGTTCATCACCGCCCAGTGTGGCCCGTGGACCTGTGCGTGGGGTGCGCGGGTGGTGTGGGTGGGTTCGGTGGGGCCGCTGGTGCGCGCGCCACGGATTTGCATCCGGGCCCGGAGGCAAGGACGGTGGTCCGTACAACGAGTTGTCCTGAGTGTGGGGCAGCTCGCTCGACCTGCGCGCCGACCCGAAGGGAGGGGCGCCGATCAGGCGCCACGCCACGTGACGAACCCACCGAACAACCCACCTGGGCAGCCGTCGTCCGGCTCGACCCGCAGCGGCGAGGCCCCGGGCGCCGACCAGGCCCCGGCTGCCGATCAGGCCCCGGCCGTCGACGACGCCGGCGCGACCGGCCAGACGATCGACGACGTGCTCGACCCCGACGTCCCCAGCCAGACGCACCCGGCGATCGCTCAGCCCCCGGTGCAGGACGAGGAGCGCAAGCCGCGGCTGGACCGGACGGTCTTCGGGGTCGCAGCCCTCCTCTCGCTGGCCTTCCTCGCCTGGGGGTTCCTCACCCCCAGCGGCCTGGGCTCGGCCAGCAGCAGCGCGCTCGGCTGGATCGAGCTGAACCTCGGCTGGTTCTTCGTGCTGCTCGGCACCGCCGTGGTGCTCTTCGTGCTCTGGATCGCCGCCAGCGCCTACGGCCGCATCCCGCTCGGCGGGGACGGTGAACGGCCGGAGTTCCGGACGATCAGCTGGATCGCGATGATGTTCAGCGCCGGCATGGGCATCGGGCTGATGTTCTTCGGCGTCTCCGAGCCCCTGTCGCACTACGTCTCCCCGCCGCCGGGCACCGTCGACGGCGAGACCCAGGAGGCCGTCACCACGGCGATGGCCACGACGCTCTTCCACTGGACGCTGCACCCCTGGGCGCTGTACGCCCTGGTCGGGCTGGCCGTCGCGTACGGCACCTACCGCCGGGGCCGGGGGCAGCTGCTCTCCTCGGCCTTCACCTCGCTGTTCGGGCGCGGCGTCGCCGAAGGGCCGGCCGGCAAGGTGATCGACGTCCTCGCCATCTTCGCCACGCTCTTCGGCACGGCCGCCTCGCTGGGGCTCGGGGCCCTGCAGATCGGCAGCGGGCTGGAGATCCTCGGCTGGCTGGGTCCGGTGGGCAACGCGGCGACGGTGGGCATCATCGCGGTGCTGACCGCGGCCTTCGTGGCCTCCGCCTTCTCCGGCGTCGCCCGCGGCATCCAGTGGCTGTCCAACATCAACGTCGGCCTGGCGTTCACCCTGGCGCTGTTCGTCTTCGTGGTGGGCCCCACGGTCCTGATGCTGAACCTCATCCCGACCGCGCTGGGCTCCTACGCCGCCGAGCTCCCCGAGATGGCTGCGCGCACCAACGCCTCCGGCGGCGACGAGATGGCCGAGTGGCTCTCGGGCTGGACGGTCTTCTACTGGGCCTGGTGGATCTCCTGGACGCCGTTCGTCGGCGTCTTCCTCGCCCGGATCAGCCGCGGCCGCACCATCCGGGAGTTCATCGCCGGCGTGCTGCTCGTGCCCAGCGTCGTCACCCTGTTCTGGTTCGCGATCTTCGGCGGTGCCGGGATCGGGGCCCAGCAGTCGGGCCAGGACCTCGCCGGCCAGTCGACGGCCGAGGGCCAGTTGTTCGGCCTGCTCCAGGAGCTGCCGTTCACCACCGTCACCAGCGTCATCGTGATGCTGCTGGTCGGCATCTTCTTCGTCACCGGCGCGGACTCGGCCTCGATCGTGATGGCGTCGCTGTCCGAGCGCGGCACCCGTGAGCCGACGTCGAAGATGGTCGTCTTCTGGGGGCTGCTGACCGGTGGCGTCGCCGCCGTGATGCTGCTCGTCGGCGGTGACGAGGCGCTGCAGGGGCTGCGGAACCTGACGATCATCGCCGCGCTCCCCTTCGCGCTGGTGATGATCGGGCTGGCGGTCGCGCTGACCAAGGACCTCCGCTCGGACCCCATGGTGTTGCGCAGCACCTACGCCAGCGAGGCCGTCGAGGCCGCGGTCGTCGACGGGATCACCCGGCACGGCGACGACTTCGAACTGGTCGTCCGCCACAGCCCCAACGGCCACAGCGAGGCGGTCCAGCCCGAGCCCCGGGCCCCGCGGCCCTGACCCCTCCCCTCTCCCGCCCCTCTTCGGGGTGATCATGGAGCTGACGTGGCGACCCGCCGGTGCGCAACGGCGGGTCGCCACCGCAGCTCCATGATCGTCTGCGGAGGGGGTGGGCAGGCGGGCTAGCGGAGGCGGCGGACCGGGACCACCATCGGGGTGCCGGTCACCGGGTCGGGCACCACCCGGGCCTCCAGCTCGAAGACGTCGGCCAGCAGCTGCTCGGTGAGCACCTCCTCCGGGGTCCCGGAGGCGACCAGGACGCCGTCCTTCATCGCGACCAGCCGCTTCGCGTACCGGGCGGCCAGGTTGAGGTCGTGCAGCACGACCACCACGGTCCGGCCCTTCTCCGCGTGCAGCCGGCCCACCAGCTCCAGCACGTCGACCTGGTGGGCGAGGTCGAGGTAGGTCGTCGGCTCGTCGAGCAGCAGCAGGTCGGTGCCCTGGGCCAGCGCCATGGAGATCCAGGCCCGCTGGCGCTGCCCCCCGGACAGCGCGTCGACCGGGGAGTCGGCGAGGTCGGCCATGTCGGTCCAGGTCAGCGCCTCGGTGACCACGGCCTCGTCGTCGGAGGACCACTGCCGCAGCCAGCTCTGGTGCGGGTGCCGCCCCCGGGCGACCAGGTCGGCGACGGTGAGCCCCTCGGGTGCCAGCGGCGTCTGCGGCAGCAGGCCCAGCACCTTGGCGACGTCGCGGGTCGAGGTGGCGCCGATCGCCCGGCCGTCGAGCAGGACGGTTCCGGAGGTCGGGCGCAGCAACCTCCCCAGCGCCTTCAGCACGGTGGACTTGCCGCACCCGTTGGGGCCGACGATCGCGGTGAACGACCCGTCGGTGAGCTCCAGGTCCAGACCGTCGACGACGACCTTGTCGCCGTAGGCGAGCCGGACGCCGTCGGCGGCCAGCCGCACCGACGGGGGCTGCTCGGCACCGGCGGAGGAGGTGCGGTGCTCGGTCACGGTCACAGGGTGGATCGCCGCCTTCCGCGGACGAGGAGCCAGAGCAGGTACGGGGCGCCGACGATCGCGGTGATCACGCCGACCGGGAACGACTCGGGCAGTGCGGTCCGGGCGACCAGGTCGCTGCTGACCAGCAACAGTGCGCCCAGCAGGGCGGAGGTGACCAGCGGCGGGCGTGACCCGCCGGTCAGCCGGACGGCGATCTGGGGGACGACGAGGGCGACGAACTGGATCGGCCCGGCCGCCGAGACGGCGAACGCGGCCAGGCAGACCGCGACCACGACGACGACGCCCTGGGCCAGCGGGACGCGCACCCCGAGCGCCCGCGCCGTCTCGTCCCCGTACTGCAGGACGCCGAGCACCCGGCTCAGCGCGAGGGCTGCCGGGACCAGCACCAGGAGCGACAGGGCCAGGGGCAGCGCCTGCTCCCAGCCGCGCCCGTTCAGCGACCCGGTGATCCACACGTTGGCGGCGGCCGCGTCCCAGAGGGCGCTGCGGGTGAGCAGGTAGTTGACGATCGCCTGGGCCATCGCGGACAACCCGATGCCGATGAGCACCAGCCGGTAGCCGTCGACCCCCGACCGCCAGGCGAGCCCGAAGACCAGGAAGGCCACGACCATGCCGCCGAGCAGGGCCGCGGCCGGGATGCCGATCCCGCCGAGCAGCCCGGCCGCGGTGGTGCCGGTGCCGCCCAGCACGATCACGCTCACCGCGCCGATCGCCGCCCCACCGGTGACGCCCAGGATGTCCGGGCTGGCGAGCGGGTTGCGGGCGAAGGTCTGGATGAGCGCGCCGGACAGGCCGAGCGCCACCCCGACGAGCACGGCCACCGCGATCCGCGGTGCGCGCAGCTCGAACACGATCAACCGCTGGGTCTCGTCGCCCAGCCCGACCAGCGTGCCGAGCACGTCGAGCACGCCGATCGGGTAGTCACCGCGGCCGAGGCTGGTCGCGGCGGCCAGCACCAGCACCAGCACGACCGCGATCGGCACCAGCACGTCGCGCAGCCGGTAGGTGGCGGAGACCGGGCCGACCCGCAGCGGCCGGCGGGGCCGGGACCGGGGGGTGGTGGCCCGGGTGGGCGCCGTGGTGCTCACAGCTGCACCAGCCGGCGGCGGCGGATCAGCGCGATGAAGAACGGCGCACCGACGACGGCGAGCACGATGCCGACCTGCAGCTCACCCGGCCGGGCCAGCACCCGGCCCAGGACGTCGGCGAGCAGCAGGAAGACCACGCCGAGCAGCGCCGAGTACGGGATCAGCCAGCGGTGGTCGGGGCCGGTGATCGCCCGGGCGACGTGCGGCACGACCAGCCCGACGAAGGCGATCGGGCCGCACGCGGCGGTGGCGGCCCCGGTGAGCAGGGTGATGGCGGCGAGCCCGACCACGCGGGCCAGCCAGACCCGCTGGCCCAGCCCCCGGGCGACGTCCTCCCCCAGGCTCAGCAGGTTCAGCGCCGGGGCGTTGACCAGGGCGAGCGCCAGGCCGACCACGATGAAGGGGGCGACCTGGGTGACGACCTCGACGTCCCGCCCGGCCAGTGCGCCGACGACCCAGAACCGGTAGGCGTCGAGCGCCGTCGTCTCGCGGATGGTGACCGCCTGCACCAGGGCGTAGAGCAGGTAGGTGATCGCCGCCCCCGCGAGGGCCAGGCTCACCGGGCTGGGCGCCCCCCGGCCGGCCGAGCCGATCAGGAAGACCGCCACGCTGCCCAGCAGCGCGCCGGCGAAGGCGAACCAGACGTACCCGCCGGCCGTGGTGATGCCGAGCAGCCAGATCGAGAGGACGACGGCGAACGAGGCGCCCGCGGTGACGCCGAGCAGGCCGGGGTCGCCCAGCGGGTTGCGGGTGTGGCCCTGCATCAGCGCCCCGGAGACGGCCAGGGCAGAACCGGCGAGCACACCGAGCAGGGTCCGCGGCACCCGTAGCTCGCGGATGATCACCGTCTCGTCGCCGGGGGTGCTCGGGTCGATCAGCGCCTGCCACACGGTGCCCAGGCCGATCGGCCTGGTGCCGACGGCGATGCTCAGCGCGCAGACCGCCACGACGACGGCCAGCAGCAACCACAGCCCCAGCACCCGCGGGGCCATGCCCCGCAGCAGACCCCGGCGCGGCGGAGGGCTCACCTCCCCGGCAGGCCAGGTCGCCGTGCGTTGCACCACGAGCGACTCCTGGGGACGGCGGGCAGGCCGGGTCGCCGGCCGAGCAGGTGAGGCTGACCTTACCCAGCGTTGGCCCACCTCGGCACCGTCGTCCTCCGCGGCCCCGTCCCGAGGCTCGCCCCGAGCGTGCGAGGGGTGCGGAGGACGGGGTCCGTCAGCAGCGCGGGGCGACGACGAGGTCGGCGAGCTCCCGGTGGGCGGCGGCGGAGGAGGTGTTGCGCTGGGGAGTCCAGTACTGCGTACCGTCCGGGAGTACTGCAACCCGGTCGGGACGGCGTCGTCCCGACCCGCCTGGAGGTGCACCGTGCCCGTCCGTCGCCTGGTCCCCACGCAGGAGGCCGCCGACCTGCTCGACCTCACCCGGCAGCTGGCCCGCGACGAGCTCGCGCCCCGGGCGGCCGCGGCGGAGGCGGCCGAGGAGTTCCCCCGCGACGTCTTCCGCACCCTCGGCCGGGCCGGGCTGCTGGGCCTGCCCTACGCCGAGGAGCTGGGCGGCGGCGGGCAGCCCTACGAGGTGTACCTGCAGGTGCTCGAGGAGATCGCGGCCGCCTGGGCCAGCGTCGGCGTGGGGGTGAGCGTGCACGGGCTGTCCTGCTTCGGGCTCGCCACCCGGGGCACGCCCGAGCAGCAGCAGTGGCTGCCGGAGATGCTCGGCGGCGAGCAGTTGGGCGCCTACTGCCTCTCCGAGCCGCACGCCGGCTCCGACCCGGCGGCGATGCGCACCCGCGCCGTGCGGGACGGCGACTCCTACGTGCTCACCGGCGAGAAGGCCTGGACCACCCACGGCGGGCACGCGGACTTCTACAAGGTCATGGCCCGCACCTCCGACGACGGCGCGCGCGGCATCTCCTGCTTCCTCGTGCCGGCCGACAGCGACGGGCTGTCCGCCGACACCGCCGAGCGCAAGATGGGGCTGACCGGCTCGACCACGGCGACCATGCGGTTCGACGGCGTCCGGGTCGACGCCGACCGCCGGCTGGGCGAGGAGGGCGAGGGGCTGTCGATCGCCCTCGCCGGGCTGGACGCCGGCCGGCTCGGGATCGCCGCCGTCGCCACCGGCCTGGCCCAGGGCGCGCTGGACGACGCGGTCGCCTACGCCCAGGAACGGGAGACCTTCGGCAAGCCGATCATCGAGCACCAGGGGCTGGGCTTCCTGCTCGCCGACATGGCCGCCGCCGTCGAGACCGCGCGGGCGACGTACCTGTTCGCGGCCCGGCTGCGCGACGCCGGCCAGCCCTACGGCCAGCAGGCCTCGATCGCCAAGCTGGTGGCCACCGACAACGCGATGAAGGTGACCACCGACGCCGTCCAGGTGCTGGGCGGGTACGGCTACACCCGCGACTTCCCGGTCGAGCGGTACATGCGCGAGGCCAAGGTCATGCAGATCTTCGAGGGCACCAACCAGATCCAGCGCCTGGTGATCAGCCGCGCCCTGGCCCGCGGCGGCGCCCCGGTGACCACCGTCGTCCCCTAGGGCCCCGCCTCGTCGAGTGACAGCCCAGCGGGCATCCGCCCGCCGGTACGCCCGCTCAGCTGTCACTCGGCGTCGAGCGGGGCGGGGAGGGGGGCCAAAGTCGCGAGTTTGGCCCCTGGGGACCACCACAATGGCCATCCTGGTGGTCGGGGGGCGGGCCTAGGCTGCCGGGCATGTGTCGGAACATCCACGTCCTGCACAACCTGGAGCCCGCCACCACCTCCGACGAGGTCCGGGCGGCGGCGCTGCAGTACGTGCGCAAGGTGAGCGGGTCGACCAAGCCGTCGCAGGCCAACCAGGCGGCGTTCGACCGGGCGGTCGAGGAGATCGCGCACGCGACCGAGCACCTGCTCGCCGACCTGGTCACCACCGCCCCGCCCAAGGACCGCGAGGTGCTGGCCGCCCAGGCCCGCGCCCGCGCCGCCGTCCGCTACACCCGCTGAGCACGCACGACGGCCCCGGTCGACCCGTGTGGGTCGGCCGGGGCCGTCGTGGGGGCTGGTCGCCTACGCGGGCTGCAGCGAACCGAGCACGGCCAGGACGTCGGCGGGCGTCCGGGCCTCCTCGAGGCGAGCGACCTGAGCCGGGTCGACGAAGACCTCCGCGATCCGGCCGAGCAGCTTGAGGTGGTCGTCCCCGGCGCCGGCGACGCCGATCACGAACGAGACCTCCTTGCCGTTCCAGTCGACGCCCCGGGCGTGCCGCACGAAGGAGATCGCCGTGCGCCGGATGGCGGGCTTGGCCTCGTTGGTGCCGTGCGGGAGCGCCAGCCGGTTGCCCATGTAGGTCGACACGGACTTCTCCCGCTCGTGCATGGCCTGCACGTACGAGGCGTCGACGGCGCCGGCCGCGACCAGCAGCTCGCCGGCCTCCTGGATCGCCTCGTCGCGGGTGGTGGCGGAGCCGTCCAGGACGATGCTCTCCACGGCGAGGACGTCGGTGTCCTCGTCCGTTCCGTCGTCGCTCAGTCGTGCGACGCCGCCGGCCGCGGCGGGGGCGGTCGCCTGGCGCCCGGGGACGGCGGCGCCGTCGGGAGCGGCAGCGGCGGTGGCCTCCTCGGCGGTCGGCGCGCTGTTGGTCCGCTGCAGCATCTCGACGATCTCGTCGTAGCGCGGGCTGGACATGAAGTCCGACACCGACACGTGCACCGCCGAGCCGGTCCGCTGCTCCGCCCGCTCCGTCAGGTCCTCGTGGGTGACCACCAGGTCGTAGTCGTCGGTGAGGTTGGAGATGGCCTTGTTGACCACGGTGACGTCGTCGAACCCGGCGCCGTGCACCTTCTTGCGGAGCACCGAGGCGCCCATGGCGGAGGAGCCCATGCCCGCGTCGCAGGCGAACACGATGGAGCGGATCGGGCCGTCGGTGCGGGCGGCGCCAGCGCCGGTCAGCGCGGAGGAGACCGACGACTTCTTGCCCTTGTTGGCCTCCATCGCGGCGGTCGCCGCGGTCAGGTCACCGTCGTCGTCCTTGTCCAGCTTCAGCAGGAAGGCGGCGACCAGGAACGTGACGCCGGCGGAGACCAGCACCGAGGCGGTGACGCCCAGCAGGCTGCTCGGCGGGGACGCCGCCCAGACGGCGATGATCGAGCCAGGGGACGCCGGCGAGCGCAGGCCCGAGCCGAAGAGGACGTTCGTGGCCACGCCGGCCATGCCGCCGAGGATGACCGCGGCGATCAGCTTCGGCTTGGCCAGCACGTAGGGGAAGTAGATCTCGTGGATGCCGCCGACGAACTGGATCAGGATCGCGCCGGGCGCCGAGGCCTTGGCCACGCCGCGGCCGAACAGGGCGAAGGCGAGCAGGAGACCCAGGCCCGGGCCGGGGTTGGCCTCGAGCAGGAACAGGATCGACTGGCCGGCCTGGGCCGCCTCGGTGGTGCCCAGCGGGGTCAGGATGCCCTGGTTGATGGCGTTGTTCAGGAACAGGATCTTGGCCGGCTCGATGAAGATCGAGGTCAGCGGCAGCAGGTTGTTCTCGACCAGGACGTCCACGAGGTTGGACGCCAGGTCGCTGAAGGCCTGCACGAACGGGCCGGCGATCACGAAGCCGACGACGGCCAGGAACCCGCCCCAGATGCCGGCGGAGAAGTTGTTGATCAGCATCTCGAAGCCCGGGCGGATCTTGTGCGCCCACAGCGCGTCGAGCTTCTTCATCGACCAGCCGCCGAGCGGGCCCATGACCATGGCGCCCAGGAACATCGGCACGGTGGAGCCGGTGATGGCGCCCATGGTGGCGATGGCGCCGACGACGCCGCCGCGCAGGTTGTCGTCGTACATCATCCGGCCGCCGGTGTAGCCGATGAGCAGCGGCAGGAGGTACGTGATCATCGGGCCGACGATCCCGGTGCCCTCGGCGCCGTCACCCCAGGCGCCGAGGTCCTCGACGAAGCCGTAGCCGCCCTCGTAGCCGAGGGCGTCGCCGATCAGGGTGATCCAGCCGGTCTCGATGAAGAGGGCGGTGATCAGGCCCCAGGCGATGAAGGCGCCGATGTTGGGCAGCACCATGTTCGACAGGAAGGTGCCGAACCGCTGGACGTGCATCCGCGCCCCGCCCGAACGGGCGGCCGGGTGGGTCGTCGTGGCCATGGAGTGGACCTTTCCTCGAGCTGCGGCGTCGGCGAGCGGCACGCAGCCGGCCGGGGGTTGACACGTGCTCCGAACTCTGTGAGCGGAGTCACGAGAATCTGTGAATGTCTGTATATAGACCCCGGAGACCGGGGTCAAGTGGCATGAAACCCACACGTTCGCACGGAGAACCATGCAACCGGGCGTGGAGAGGGGTCTTAGAGTGACCAGAGACACCAGCAGTGGGCCACACCTGGGACGGCGTCGGCAGGCCCTCGGTCCACACGACACCCGTCGACACACCACCCGTTGACACAGCACTCGGAGGACGACATGAAGGCCCTGCGGTTCTACGCCCCTGAAGACGTGCGCCTCGAGGACGTCCCGGAGCCCGAGTGCGGCCCGGGCGAGATCAAGCTCAAGGTGAAGAACTGCTCCACCTGCGGCACCGACGTCAAGATCTTCCACAACGGCCACCAGAACCTCTCCCCGCCGCGCACCATCGGGCACGAGATCGCCGGTGAGGTGGTCGAGGTCGGCGCCGACGTCAATGCGACCTACGGCAGCCACTGGGCCCCGGGCGACCGGGCGCAGGTGATCGCGGCGGTGCCCTGCGGGGAGTGCCACGAGTGCCGGAAGGGCTGGATGGCGGTGTGCCAGAACCAGACCTCGGTCGGCTACCAGTACGACGGCGGGTTCGCCGAGTACATGATCGTCCCCCAGCAGGTGCTGAAGGTGGACGGCCTCAACCGGATCCCGGACAACGTCGGCTACGACGAGGCCTCGGCCGCCGAGCCGTTCGCCTGCGCCATCAACGCCCAGGAGCTCCTCGACATCGAGGAGGGGGACACCCTCGTCGTCTTCGGCGCGGGCCCGATCGGGTGCATGCACATCCGCATCGCCCGCGGCGTCCACAAGGTCGGCACGGTCATCCTGGTCGACGTCAACGCCGAGCGGCTGAAGATGTCGGCCGACGCCGTCCAGCCCGACGAGGTGATCAACGGCGCCGAGGTCGACGTGGTCGCCCGGGTCCTGGAGCTCACCGGCGGCCGGGGCGCCGACGTGATCATCACCGCGACGGCGGCGAACGTCACCCAGGAGCAGGCCATCGCGATGGCCGCCCGCAACGGCCGGATCTCCTTCTTCGGCGGCCTGCCGAAGACGAACCCGACGATCACCTGCGACTCCAACGTGGTGCACTACCGCCAGCTGCACATCCACGGCGCCAACGGGTCCGCGCCGGAGCACAACAAGCGGGCGCTGGAGTACATCTCCACCGGTCAGGTGCCGGTCAAGGACCTGATCACCGCGCGCCTGCCGCTGGACCGCGTCCTCGACGCCTTCTCCATCGTGAAGAACGGCGAGGCGATCAAGGTCACCGTCGAGCCCTGACCTGGTGACCTGCTGGAAGGGCCCCCGTTCCCAGAGAACGGGGGCCCTTCGTCAGACCAGGAAGCGGTAGGCGGTCGTGCCGGGCGCCAGGTGCTGGATCTTGAGCGGACCGGCCTCGATCCGGGCCAGCAGCGGGGCCAGGCCAGCGACGCTGCCCAGTTCGATGCCGGTCAGCGCCGCCCCGGTCTCCCGGTTGTCCCGCTTGACGTACTCGAACAGCACGATGTCGTCGTCCGGGCCGAGCACCTCGTCGAGGAACCGGCGCAGCGCCCCGGGCTCCTGCGGGAACTCGACCAGGAAGTAGTGCTTGAGGCCACGGTGCACCAGTGACCGCTCGACCACCTCGGCGTACCGGCTGACGTCGTTGTTGCCGCCCGAGAGCAGGGTGACGACGGTCTGGCCGGGCTCGACGACGACCTGACCGCCGGTCAGCGCCGCGCTGGCGAGCGCGCCGGCGGGCTCGGCGATCACCCCGTCGACCTGGTAAAGGTCGAGCATCTCGGTGCAGACCTGCCCCTCGGGCACCGTCACCAGCTCCGCACCCGAGTCGCGCACCAGCGGGAAGGTCACGTCACCGGCCCGGCGCACCGACGCGCCGTCGACGAAGGTGTCGATCTCGGCCAGCTCCACCGGCCGGCCGGCGGCCAGCGCTGCGGCCATGTTCGCCGCCCCGGCCGGTTCGACCCCCACCAGCCGGACGCCGGGCGCGTGCTCGCGCAGCCAGGTGCCGCAGCCGGCCAGCAGCCCGCCGCCACCGACCGGCAGGACGACGACGTCCGGCGGGCTGTCCAGCTGTTCGAGCAGCTCGCACGCGACGGTGGCCTGGCCCGCGACGGTCGACAGCGCGTCGAAGGCGGGCACCAGGGCGGCCCCGGTCATCGTGGCGTGCTCGGTCGCGGCGGCCGCTGCGTCGTCGTAGGTGTCGCCGTGGACGACGAGCTCGACCATGTCCCCGCCGAGCGCGGCGATCCGCTGCCGCTTCTGCCGCGGCGTCGTCCCGGGCACGAAGACCCGGCCCCGGACACCGAGCACCCGGCAGGCGTAGGCGACGCCCTGGCCGTGGTTGCCGGCGCTGGCGGTGACCGCACCGGCGGCCCGCCCGGCGGCGTCCAGCTGGCTGATGGTGTTGTAGGCGCCGCGCACCTTGTACGAGCGGCCGACCTGCAAGTCCTCGCGCTTGACCCACACGGCGGCGCCGGTGAGCTCGGAGAGCCGGGCGTTGCGCTGCAGCGGCGTCCGCTCGGCGACGCCGGCCAGCCGGGTGGCGGCGGCGGTGACCTCGGCGGAGAAGGCGGTGCGGAGGGAGGTCACCGGCCCATCCTCCCCGACGCCCCGCGGGCGCCGAGAGGTCAGTACCGGTCGCCGAGCCCGGCGCGTCGGCGCGTGTCGACGACCACAACTGCGCACTCGTCGGGAGCCCGTCGGCCGAGCGGGCGACGGCGCGGCGGGCGGCGGCGGGGGTGGTGCCGCTGCTGCCGGGCCTCCTCGGCGAGCTGGCGGGCGGCCAGGACGCTGGCGCTCTCGGTACCGCTCCAGGCCGCGTCGTACCCGGCCATCAGGAGCCGGCACCGAAGGCGGCCCAGAGGACCAGCCCGACGACCGCGACCACCTGCAGCAGCGAGATGGTCATCCCGGCGAGGGCGAGACCGCGGCCGCGGGTGCCGTCCCGGCGGGTGTTGCGCAGGCCCAGGGCGCTGAAGACGATGCCGAGCGGGAAGAACACGAAGGCGAAGACCAGACCGAGGACGGCCATGGCGTCGGTGCCCACGGCGCGGACGGGCCAGTTCTCCGGGTCGAGGTGGACGGTGGACGTCTGCGTGTCGTGCATGGCACGAGCCTGTCCGGCGCCGGGGGGTGTGGGCATCGCCCGTAGGTACACGGCTCCCTACTACGAAAGTCGCAGGTCATCGGCCCGCTCCTCAGCCCGTCGGTGGACGTCGCGGAGCCGGATGATCTCTAGGCTCACTGCCCGTGGAGACGGGTGACGGGTCGGTGGTCGAGGTGGCCGGTGGCCGCCGGTGGCCCTGGGCGCGGCTGCGCGACCTGGCCTTCGTGGCGCTCGGTGTGCTCGGGGCGGCCACCCTGTTCGTCGGCGAGGGGCCCGTGGCGGACATCCCCACCGGGACGTGGCTGCAGGCCCTGGGCACGCTGACGGTCGCCGTCGCCCTGTGGTGGCGACGGCGGTACCCGGTGCGCGTGGCGCTGCTGGGCTGCGTCGTCGTGGCCGTGGGGGGCTCGTGGCTGCCGCTCTGGCTGGCCCTGCTGACCGTGGCCATCCGGCACCGCGACCGGTGGCTGGCGCTGGTGGTGGCCGCGGCGCTGGTCGCCCTGGTGGTGAACGGCGCGACCGAGATCGGGCTCGACCTGGTGTTCGCCGATCCCCTGTACGCCGCGGTCACGGCGGCCTTCGCGGTGGTCATGATCGGGTTCCCGGCGCTGCTGGGTGCCTACCTCGGTGCCCGCCGCGACCTGGTCCAGTCGCTGCAGGAGCGGGTCGCCCAGACCCAGGCCGAGCAGCGGCTGCGCGTCGAGCAGACCCGGCAGGCCGAGCGCACCCGCATCGCCCGGGAGATGCACGACGTGCTGGCGCACCGCATGTCCCTGGTGGCGCTGCACGCCGGCGGCCTGGAGGTGAACCCGGCGGCCGGCCCGGCGGAGGTCGAGGAGTCGGCCGCCCTCATCCGCACGACCGCCCGGCAGGCCCTGGAGGAGCTCCGCACGGTCCTGGGGGTGCTGCGCGCCGACACCAGCCTGCCCGAGCCGGTCGATCCGGCCGAGGCGGAGCTGTTGCCGCAGCCCACCCTCGCCGACGTCGACCGGCTGGTCCGGGCCAGCGCCGAGGCAGGTGTCGCGGTGCAGCTGCACACCGACCTGCCGACCGGGCAGACCCCGCCCCCGCTGGTCGGCCGCACCGCGCACCGGGTCGTGCGGGAGGCCCTCACGAACGTGCACAAGCACGCCGCCGGTGGCACGGCCACCGTGCTGCTGGCCGGGGAACCGGGCGGCGGTCTGCAGGTGCGGGTGCACAACAGCGCCCCGGCGACGGCGGCGGCACCGTTGGTGCCCGGGGCCGGCCTGGGCCTCCTGGGGCTGCGCGAACGGGTGGAGCTGGTGGGTGGCCGGCTCAGCACGGGAGCGCAGCCCGACGGCTTCCTGGTGCACGCCGACCTGCCCTGGCCCGATCGCGGAGACGGAGACCTTCCATGAGCGGGTCGGCGGCCGAGCCCGTGCGCCTGTTGCTGGTCGACGACGACGCGCTGGTGCGCGCCGGTCTGCGCGCCGTCCTGGCCAGCGCCCCGGAACTGCGCGTGGTCGGTGAGGCCGGGGACGGCGCGGACGCGATCGAGGCCGTGCTGCGTCACCGGCCGGACGTCGTGCTGATGGACGTGCGGATGCCGCGGATGGACGGGCTGGCCGCCACGGCCGCGCTCACTGCCCGCTCCGACGCCCCCAGGGTGCTGGTGCTGACCACCTTCGACCTGGACGAGCACGTCTTCGGTGCGCTGCAGGCCGGGGCCAGCGGCTTCCTGCTCAAGGACACGCCACCGCGGGAGCTGGTCCAGGCGGTCCGGGTGGTCGCCGCCGGTGAGGCCATGCTCTCCCCGACCGCCACCCGGCGGCTGATCACCCGCTACACCGACACGGGCGCCGACGTCCGCCGCCAGGAGGCGCGGGCGCGGATCGAGACCCTCACCGACCGGGAGCGCGAGGTGCTGCTGGCCGTGGGGCGGGGCCTGTCCAACGCCGAGATCGGCAAGGAGCTGTTCCTCAGCGAGGCGACGGTGAAGTCCCACGTCTCGCGGGTCTTCACCAAGCTGGGCACGGCCAACCGCGTGCAGGTGGCGATTCTGGCCCACGTCGCCGGGCTCCTCTGACCGGGGTCAGATGCCCCAGGAGCTGCCGCGCGTCGCCTCCTTCTCCGGCACCGGCGCGAACACGTTGCCGGTGGTCGGCGGCACCGGATCGCGGCCCATGCTGAACGCCTTGAGCAGCGGGCCGACCAGGGCGTCGAACACCGGCGGGAAGAGCCGGAACCCGGCGATGATCACCGGGTTGGCGAAGCCGGACTGCTTGAGCCGGCGCGGGTTCGCCACCCGGTCCAGCACGGCCCGGGCGACCCGCTCCGGGGTGTAGACCGGCGGCGGCGGGTGGGCGCCGTTGCCGAGCACGGTGGCCGCCTGGTCGTAGATCGGTGTGGTGACGCCGCCGGGGGCGACGGCGGAGACGTGCACGTCGGGCAGCTCGCGGAGCTCCTGCTGCAGTGTCCGGATGAGCCCGAGCTGGCCCCACTTGGCGGTGACGTAGGCGCTCATGGTCGGGGCGGTGATCGAGGCGAGCAGCGAGCTGACCACGACGAGCGAGCCCCGGCGTTGGGCGCGGAACACCGGCACGACCGCCTGGAAGACGTGGAAGGTGCCCTGGACGGCGGTGTCGACCACCCGCTGGAACACGGCGGGGTCCATGTCCTCGATCCGGCCGTAGGCCATCACGGTGGCGGAGTGGACGACGACGTCCAGCCGGCCGAAAGTGCCCGTCGCGCGGTCGACGGCGGCCTGCACCGCCTCGGCGTCCAGGACGTCGGCGGGCACGCACTCGACGGCCGCGGCGCCGGCGGCCCGGCAGTCGGCCGCGGCGTCGGCGAGGGCGGTGGCGCTGCGGGACGCCAGCACGAGGGAGGCACCGCGCCGGGCGAACCCGATCGCGCTGGCCCGGCCGATGCCGCTGGAGGCGCCGAGGACGAGCACGACCTCCCTCAGCTCGCGGGCGGAGGAGACGTCGTCAGCCGGGCTCTGGGCGGTCACGCCGGGGGGCTACCCGGCGCAGCGCCGGGGCACGCGCGTTGCGCACAACAGAAACGTCCGGCAGTCAGGCAGCCGGGCGCGCCGCTAGCGTCGGCCCCCGAGGGCGCGCGTGCCGGCCCTCCCCCGACACGAGAGGACGCGCCCGTGTTCGAGAAGGTCCTGGTCGCCAACCGCGGCGAGATCGCCGTGCGCGCCTTCCGCGCCGCCTATGAACTGGGCGCCGGGACGGTCGCCGTCTTCCCGCACGAGGACCGGAACTCCGTCCACCGGCTGAAGGCCGACGAGAGCTACGAGATCGGCGAGCCCGGCCACCCGGTGCGGGCCTACCTCGACGTCGCCGAGATCGTCCGGGCCGCCCAGCGCGCCGGCGCCGACGCCGTCTACCCCGGCTACGGGTTCCTGTCGGAGAACCCCGACCTGGCCGAGGCCTGCGCGCGGGCCGGGATCACCTTCGTCGGCCCGAGCGCCGCCGTCCTGGAGCTGACCGGGGACAAGTCCCGGGCGATCGCCGCGGCCCGTGCGGCCGGCCTCCCCGTGCTGCAGGGCACCGAGCCCAGCGACGACGTCGACGCGCTGCTGGCCGCCGCGGACGCGATCGAGGGCCCGGTCTTCGTCAAGGCCGTGGCCGGTGGTGGCGGGCGCGGCATGCGCCGGGTCGAGCAGCGTGACCAGCTGCGCAGTGCCATCGAGGCGGCGATGCGGGAGGCGGAGTCGGCGTTCGGGGACGCGACGGTCTTCCTGGAGCAGGCGGTGATCGACCCCCGGCACATCGAGGTGCAGATCCTGGCCGACGGGCAGGGGGACGTCATCCACCTGTACGAGCGCGACTGCTCGGTGCAGCGCCGGCACCAGAAGGTCATCGAGATCGCCCCGGCGCCGAACCTGGACCCGGCCCTGCGCGAGCGGATCTGCGCCGACGCCGTCGCCTTCGCCCGGGAGATCGGCTACAGCTGCGCGGGCACGGTCGAGTTCCTGGTCGACCGCGAGGGCCGGCACGTCTTCATCGAGATGAACCCGCGGATCCAGGTCGAGCACACGGTCACCGAGGAGGTCACCGACGTCGACCTGGTGGGCAGCCAGCTGCGGATCGCGGCCGGGGAGACCCTCGCCGACCTGGGGCTGACCCAGGAGTCGATCGTGCTGCGCGGGGCGGCGCTGCAGACCCGGATCACCACCGAGGACCCGGCCAACGGCTTCCGCCCGGACACCGGCCGGATCACCGCCTACCGCTCGCCCGGCGGGGCCGGGGTGCGGCTGGACGGCGCCGCCACCCTGGGCGCCGAGGTGGGCGCGCACTTCGACTCGATGCTGGTCAAGCTCACCTGCCGGGGTCGCACCTGGGACATCGCGGTGGCCCGGGCCCGCCGCGCCGTGGCCGAGTTCCGCATCCGCGGGGTGTCGACGAACATCCCGTTCCTGCAGGCGGTGCTGGACGACCCGGACTTCCAGGCCGGCCGGGTGACGACGTCGTTCATCGAGGAGCGGCCCGAGCTGCTCACCGCCCGTAGCTCCGCCGACCGCGGCACCAAGATGCTCACCTACCTGGCCGACGTCACGGTCAACGCCCCGCACGGTGAGCGCCCGCACCTGGTCGACCCGGTGCAGAAGCTCCCGCGGCTGGACCTGGCGCTGCACCCGCTGGACGGCTCCCGGGACCGGCTGCGCGAGCTGGGGCCCGAGCGGTTCGCCGCCGACCTGCGCGCACAGAAGGCCCTCGCGGTCACCGACACCACCTTCCGGGACGCGCACCAGTCGCTGCTGGCCACCCGGGTGCGCACCAAGGACCTGCTGGCCGTGGCCGGGCATGTGGCGCGGGCGACCCCGCAGCTGCTGTCGATCGAGGCCTGGGGCGGGGCGACCTACGACGTCGCACTGCGGTTCCTGCACGAGGACCCGTGGGAGCGGCTGGCGGCGCTGCACGAGGCGGTGCCCAACATCTGCCTGCAGATGCTGCTGCGCGGGCGCAACACCGTCGGCTACACCCCCTACCCGGAGCAGGTGACGACGACGTTCGTGGCCGAGGCCGCCCGCACCGGGATCGACGTCTTCCGGGTGTTCGACGCGCTCAACGACGTCAGCCAGATGCGCCCGGCGATCGACGCCGTCCGGGAGACCGGGACGGCGATCGCCGAGGTCGCGCTCTGCTACACCGCCGACCTCTCCGACCCGGCCGAGCAGCTGTACGACCTCGACTACCACCTCCGGCTCGCCGAGCAGATCGTCGAGGCCGGGGCGCACGTGCTGGCGATCAAGGACATGGCCGGGCTGCTCCGCCCGCCGGCGGCGGCCACGCTGGTCACCGCGCTGCGTGAGCGGTTCGACCTGCCGGTGCACCTGCACACCCACGACACCCCCGGCGGGCAGCTGGCGACGCTGATGGCGGCCTGGCAGGCCGGGGTCGACGCGGTGGACGGCGCCAGCGCGGCGCTGGCCGGGACGACGTCCCAGCCGGCGCTGAGCAGCATCGTCGCCGCCACCGACCACACCGAGCGGGCCACCGGCCTGGACCTGACGCGCGTCAACGACCTGGAGCCCTACTGGGAGTCGGTCCGCCGGGTCTACGCGCCCTTCGAGTCCGGGCTGCCGGCCCCGACCGGGCGGGTCTACACCCACGAGATCCCCGGCGGGCAGCTGTCCAACCTGCGCCAGCAGGCGATCGCCCTCGGGCTGGGGCAGCGGTTCGAGGAGGTCGAGGCGATGTACGCCGCGGCCGACCGGCTGCTCGGCCGGCTGGTCAAGGTCACCCCGTCGTCGAAGGTGGTCGGCGACCTGGCGCTGCAGCTGGTCGGTGCGGGGGTGGACGTCGAGGAGTTCGCCGCCGACCCGGGGCGCTTCGACCTGCCCGACTCGGTGGTCGGGTTCCTGCGCGGCGAGCTGGGCGACCCGCCCGGTGGCTGGCCGGAGCCGTTCCGCACCAAGGCGCTGCAGGGACGGCGCCCCGCTGAGCCGCCCGCGGAGCTCTCGGACGAGGACCTGGCGGGTCTGGCGGAGGCGCCGCGGCCGACGCTGAACCGGCTGCTGTTCCCCGGCCCGACCAAGGAGTTCCAGGAGCACCGGGAGGCCTACGGGGACACCTCGGTGCTGCCGAGCAAGGAGTTCCTCTACGGCCTGCGCCAGGGGGTCGAGCACTCGGTCGACCTGGAGCCCGGCGTGCGGCTGCTCATCGCGATCGAGGCGATCTCAGACGCCGACGAGCGGGGGATGCGCACGGTGATGTGCACGCTCAACGGCCAGCTCCGGCCGGTGTCGGTACGGGACCGGTCCGTCACGTCCGACGTCCAGCCCGCCGAGAAGGCCGACCGCAGCGACCCGGGGCAGGTGGCCGCACCGTTCGCCGGGGTGGTCAGCCTGTCCGTCGCCGAGGGCGACACGGTGGAGGCGGGCGGGCAGCTGGCCACCATCGAGGCGATGAAGATGGAGGCCGCGATCACCGCGCCACGGGCCGGCACGGTCTCCCGGGTCGCGATCGGCGCCGTCCAGCAGGTCGAGGGCGGTGACCTGCTCGTCGTCCTGGGCTGACCCGGGCCTCAGCGGGCGGTCCAGCCGCCGTCCACGGTCAGGGTGTGGCCGGTGACCAGGGAGGCCGCCGGGGAGGCGAGGAAGGCGACCGCGGTGGCGACCTCCTCCGGCCGGCCGATCCGGTGCAGCGCGGCGATCCGGTCGACGACGTCGGCCCGGAACGCCGGGTCGGACAGCGCCGGCTCGGTGCCCGGCGTCTCGATGAAGGTCGGCGCAACCGCGTTGACCCGGATGCCCAGCTCGCCCCACTCGACGGCCAGGCACCGGGTCAGGTGGATGACGGCTGCTTTCGCGGTGCAGTAGGCGGACTCGCCGGGCAGCGCGACCAGCCCGGCCTGTGAGGCGACGTTGACGATCGCCCCGCCGCCGGCCCGGGCCATGTGCCGGGCGGCGTGCTGGGCGAGGAAGAACGTCGAGCGGGTGTTGCGGGACCAGACGGCGTCGAAGTCCGCCTCGGTCAGCTCCAGCGCCGAGGCCATCACCCCGCCGCCGGCGTTGTTCACCAGGACGTCGACCGACCCGAGCTCGTCGACCACCCGGTCGATCGCCGCCCGGCTCTGGGCCAGGTCGGTGACGTCCATCGGGACGGCGACCACCCGGCGTCCGAGCGCGGCGATCTCCCCGGTGAGCCCGCCGTCGGACGCGACGTCCCGGAGGCCCAGGCCCACGTCGGCGCCGGCCGACGCGAGCTCCAGGGCGATCGCCCGGCCGATGCCCCGCGCCGCCCCGGTGACCACCGCGACCTTGCCCTCGAGAGCTCCGTGGTCCGCCATGTCGGTCCTCCTGGTGGTCCGTGCCGCCGCACGGTCGTCCGGCGGGCAGGCCGGTTCCGCCGGACGGGTCGTCCGGCGGATTCCGCGCCGTCACATCGGCAGGGTAGGAACAGCGCGTGACGTCCCCGTCCCGCACCTCGAGCCGAGCCTCCCGGACCGGTCACCTGCTCGCCCAGCTGTCCACCCCGGCCCGCCGGTTCCTGCAGACCGAGGCGTCCAGCGCGGCGCTGCTCGTCGTCGGCACCCTGGCCGCGCTGCTGTGGGCCAACTCCCCGTGGGGCGACTCCTACGAGCGGGTGTGGCACACCGAGCTCAGCCTGGAGCTGGGCTCCATGGCCGTCGCCATGGACCTGCGGCACTGGGTCAACGACGGCCTGATGGTGTTCTTCTTCTTCCTCATCGGCATGGAGGTGCGCCGCGAGCTGTCGATGGGGGAGCTGACCCAGCGCAGCCGGCTCTCGGTGCCGGCGCTCGGCGCGGTCGCCGGGCTGGTGGTGCCCGCGGGGCTCTACCTGGCGATCAACGCCGGTGGCCCCGGCGCGCAGGGCTGGGGCATCCCGATGGCCACCGACACCGCCTTCGTCCTCGGTGCGCTGGCGCTGGTCGGCTCCCGCTGCCCCACCCAGCTGCGGGTCTTCCTGCTCTCACTGTCCGTCGTCGACGACATCGGCGCGCTCACCGTGATCGCGGTCTTCTACTCCGACGACATCGACCTGGTCGCCCTCGGTGTCGCCGCGCTGTGCGTGGTCGCCTTCGGACTGCTCACCCGGCTGAAGGTGTGGCGCGGGCCGGCCTACTTCGCCGTCGGCGTGGTGATGTGGCTGGCGATGCACGCCTCGGGGGTGCACGCCACCATCGGCGGCGTGGTGCTGGGCCTGCTGGTCAGTGCCTACCGGCCGCGCCGGGACGAGGTGGAGTCCGCCGGCACGCTGGCCCGCGCCTTCCGGCAGGCACCCGACGTCGCGCTGGCCCGGCGGGCGAAGCTGTCGGTGGAGCGGGCGATCTCGCCGAACGAGCGGATCGGCGCGCTGCTGGTGCCGTGGAGCGGGTACGTCGTCGTCCCGGTGTTCGCGCTGGCCAACGCGGGGGTGCAGTTCAACACCGAGCTGCTGGACCGGGCGCTCACCTCCCCGATCACGATCGGCGTCTTCGTGGGCCTGGTCGTCGGCAAGTTCGTCGGCATCGGGCTGGCGTCCACGCTCGCCGTCCGGTTCGGGATGGGCTCGCTGCCGCCCGGGGTGTCGCTGGGCAGCGTGTGGGGCGGGGCGGCGCTGTCCGGCCTGGGCTTCACCGTGTCGTTGTTCGTCGCCGACCTGGCCTTCGACGACCCGGTGCTGCGCGAGGAGGCGATGGTCGGCGTCCTGGCCGCCGGCGTCGCCGCCGCCGCGCTGGGCGCGGTCTGGTTCTGGGCGCTGGGACGACGTTCGCCGCAGGTGGCCAGCACCGGGCCCCGGCAGCTGGACCCGCCGGTCGACCCGGAGGTCGACCACCTCCGTGGCCCGGTCGACGCGCCGCTGACCCTGGTCGAGTACGGCGACGCCGAGTGCCCGTTCTGCGGCCGGGCGACCGGGGTGGTCGAGGAGCTGCGCCGCCGGTTCGGCGACGACCTGCGCTACGTCTTCCGGCACCTGCCGCTGCCCGACGTGCACCCGCACGCCGAGCTCGCCGCCGAGGCCACCGAGGCCGCCGGCGCCCAGGGCGCGTTCTGGGCGATGCACGACCGGCTGTTCGCCCACCAGGACCAGCTCGAGGCCGACCAGCTGCTCGACCACGCCGCCGCGCTCGGGCTGGACCTCGGCCGCTTCGCCGAGGAGCTGGGCAGCGGCACGCACGCGGCCCGGGTCCGCGCCGACGTCGTCGGTGCGGAGGCCAGCGGGGTGCAGGGCACCCCGACGTTCTTCGTCAACGGTGTCGGGCACGACGGCCCGACCACCACCGAGGCGCTCGCCGCCGCGCTGGTCGCCTCCGACCCGCGCGGGCCCGGCCACGGCAGCCTGCTGCCGGCGGCCGAGTTGGTCACCCCGGCGCGGTCGTCGGTGGCCCTCTCCCCGGCCGCCCAGCTGCCCGCGATGGACGTGCTGCCGGGCGAGCGCCTCGCCGAGACGCCGGAGGACGGCGCCTCGCCACGGCTGTCCGACGGGCACACCGCCGTGCTGCGGCGGGTGGGGCGCCGGCTGAGCACCACCCGCGGGCAGGTGCTGCTGCGCTCGGGGCAGGCGGAGTTCGACTTCTTCGTCGTCCTCGCCGGCGCCGTCGCGGTGGTCGAGGGGCCGCTGGACGGCGGGCCGGACGGCGGCAAGCGGGTGGTGGCCGTGCACGGCCCGGGGCGGTTCCTGGGCGGGCTGAACATGCTGGCCGGGCAGCGACCGGTGCGCTCGCTGGTGGCCGCCGAGGACGGTGAGGTGCTGGTGCTCAGCCTGGAGCAGCTGCGCGCCGTCTTCACCCGGGACCGGGGGCTGGCCGACGTCATCACCCGGTCGTTCCTGCTGCGCCGGGCGATGCTCATCGGGCAGGCGAGCGGGCTGCGGGTGGTCGGCGACCGGCGCTGGCCGGCCAGCGCCGAGCTGCGGGCCCAGCTGGCCGAGGACGGGGTCCCGCACACCTGGCTGGACCCGGCCGAGGACGACGCCGCCGCCCGGCTGCTCGCCGAGCTCGGGGTCGAGGAGGCGTCCGCGCCGGTGGTGCTCACCCCCGACGGCCGGGTGCTGGTGGAGCCGACCCGCGACGACCTGGCCCGCTTCGCCGCCGCCCCGCGCGACCTGACCACCACATGAGGTCCCTGGACGAGGAGCTGACCGACCTGGCCGACCACTACCGGTGGTTCGCCCAGGTGGAGGCCGCGCCGGTCTCGCCGCGGTACGCCGAGCTCGCTGCCGCGGTCGCCGAGGACGCCGAGGTGCTGGCCTTCCTGGGCACCCTGCCGCGGCCCAAGCGGCAGGCCAACCTGCTGCTCGGCGCGCTGCAGTACCTGTACGGCGGCCCGCCGGCCGACGGCGGGCAGCTGCACGAGCGGGTCACCGGCGACGCCGACCGGCTGCGGGCGACGATGCTGGCCCGGGCGACCCAGACCAACGAGGCCGCCCGCTGCGCAGCGCTGCTGCCGGTGCTCGCCGGCCTGCCCGGGCCGCTGGCGCTGATCGAGGTGGGCGCGTCGGCCGGGCTGTGCCTGTACCCCGACCGGTACGGCTACGCGTACGACGACGTCCGGGTCGGGCCCGCCTCGAGCCCCGTGCAGCTGCGGTGTGCGGTGACCGGGCGTGGGCCGGTGCCGACGGAGGTGCCGCAGGTCGTCCGCCGGGCCGGCATCGACCTGAACCCGCTCGACCCCGCGGACCCCGACGACGTCGCCTGGCTGCAGGCGCTGATCTGGCCGGGCATGGACGAGCGACGCGACCGGCTCACCGCCGCGGCCGCGATCGCCGCCCGGGAGCCGGCGGAGATCCGGCGGGGCGACCTGGTCGAGCAGCTGCCCGGGCTGGTCGCCGCGATGCCGGCTGAGGCCACCGTCGTCGTCTTCCACACCGCGGTGCTGGCCTACCTGCCGACGCCGGCGAAGGAGGCGTTCACCGAGCTGGTCACCGGGCTGCCGGTGCGCTGGGTCTCCCAGGAGGGGGTGGGCGTGCTGCCCGCCGTCCGGGAGCGGTTGCCCGCGCCGCCGGCCGACGACGAGGCCCGCTTCCTGCTGGCCCTGGACGGCGAGCCGCTGGCGTACACCGCCGCCCACGGCGGCCGGATCGACTGGCTCCCCGCCGCGGCCGCCCTCGGCTGAGGTCCCCGAGGCGGGTCAGGGGGCCGGCGGAGGACGGCGGGAGAGCTCCGTCGTCAGCCGGAACAGGTCGCCGTCCGGGGGGAGCGCGGCCAGCGAGCGCAGTTCGACGTCCACGGCGGTGATCGCGGCCTGGCCGGCGGCGAGCAGCCGGTGGCCCTGCTCGGTCACCTCGAGCAGCGCCCGCTTCCCCCGGCCCGGCCCCGCCGGTGCGACCGCGCCGGCCTCGATGAGCGCGGCGACCGTGGCGTGCATGCTCTGCGGGGTCACCCGGGCCCGGCGGGCGAGCTCCGTGTAGGACAGCCCGGGCTGCCGGGCCAGATGGCCGAGCGCGCCCATCAGCCGCAGCGACAGGCCGCTGGCCTCCAGCGCCGCACCCAGCCGTGACTCGACCTCCCGGCCCAGGGCGACGAGGAGCACGGCCGGGCTCGTCGCCGGCGGCTCCGCGGCACCCGGCGCGGTCGGGTCGGTCACGTGGGTCTCCCTCGGTCCACCGCCCGGACGGCGGAGCGCCCCATCCTTGCAGCCTCCAGCACCGCAGACCGTCCCTAGTTTCAGTCGGGCTGATACTATCCGCGGCGACCGAGAGGAGCAGTCGATGGCGGGGTTCCTGCTGAGCGTCCACGTGGTGGCCGCGATCGTGTTCGTGGGGTCGGTGACCGTGGCGGTGAGCCTGTTCCCCCGCTACGCCCGGCTCGCGCTGGAGGAGGAGACCGCGGCCCCAGCACTCCCGGCGGTGCACCTGCTGCACCGGATCAGCCGGGTGTACGCGGTGCTGGCGCTCGCCGTCCCGGTCTTCGGGATCGCGGTGGGGTCGGCCCTCGGGGTGCTCGGCGAGCCCTGGGTGCTGGTCTCCATGGCGCTCACCCTCGCCGCGGGGCTGCTGCTGGGTGGCGTCGTCCTGCCCCGGCAGCGACAGCTGCTGCAGCTGGCCGAGGGCGGCCCGGGGCCGACGTCCGCCGCGGGTGCACTGGTCGCGCCGACGACCCGGCAGACGGACGCCGCCGTCCTGGTGCGCCGGCTGGCCATGGCCTCCGGCACCTTCAACCTGCTGTGGGCGGTGGTCGTGGTGCTGATGATCCTGCGCCCCGGGTCGACCACGGGGGTCTGAGGTGCAGACCCGCTGGCTGACGGTCGCCGCGGCGGTCGAGACGGCGTCCCTCGTCCTCCTGCTGGCCAACCTGGCGACGGTGCACCTGCCGGCGGTCGCCTCCGCGCTGGGCCCGGTGCACGGCTTCTGCTACCTGGTCGTGATCGTGCTGGCCTGGCAGCTGCCGGTGCCGACCCGGGTGCGGCTGCGCGCCCTGGTACCGGCGATCGGCGGCCTGCTGGTGCTGCGGCTGTGGCGCCGGGAGACGAGCTTGGCCTCGCGCACGAGCTGACTCCGGGCGGGTGTGGAGGTCAGCCGCGCATCTCGCCGAGGAAGCCGGTCATCTGCGACCGCAGCTGCTCGGCCAGCTGGGAGAGGCCGGGGGAGGCGCCGCCGTCCTGGCCCAGTGCGGGTGAGCCGTCCACGGCCGTGGTGATGCCGTCGACCAGCCCGGTCATGTCCGCGACCGTCGTCCCGACGTTGCTCATCACCTCGGCGACGTCGTCGCAGGCCGCACGCACCGACTCCACCTGGGCGGTGACCCGCTCCGTGGCACTGGCGGTCTGGTCGGCGAGGTCCTTGACCTCGGAGGCGACGACGGCGAAGCCCTTGCCCGCCTCGCCGGCGCGGGCCGCCTCGATGGTGGCGTTGAGCGCCAGCAACCGGGTCTGCGCGGCGACGGCGTCGATCAGCGCGATCACCTGCTGGATCTCGGTGGAGGAGGCCTCCAGCGAGGTGATCGTCTCCCCGGCCCGACGCACCTCGGTGCTCGCGGAACCGGCGGCTCCGGTCAGCCCGGCAGCCGAGGCGCTCAGCTCGGTCGAGGCCGTGGCCACCTGCTCGGACATGGCCAGCACGACCGACTCGAACTCGTCGGCCAGCTGCAGGCGGGTGGCCTGCGCCTCGGTGACCCGGCCGGCGGAGGCGCGCATCGCCTCGGCCGCCTGGTTGAGCACGCCGGCGCTGCGGCGGAAGGTGCCGGGCAGCCCTGCGGGCAGCACCCGACGGTGGAACCGGCCGCTCGCGGCGGAGGTCAGGGCGGCCCCGGCCTCCCGGACGAAGGTGTCGGAGACGTCCAGCAGCTGGTTCACCCCGTGCTGCAGCTCGCGCAGCTCGGGTACGTCCGCCGAGCCGTCCACCGCACGGCTGCGGGCCTCCAGGTCACCGGCCGCCGCGGCCCGGCAGACCGCGCTCAGCTCGCGGACGAAGGCGCGGTAGACCGCCAGCTCCTCCTCGGCGCCCCGGGGCCCCCCGCCGTTCCGTCGCCTCCTCGGCAGCGCGCTCACCGAGGCCCTCCCTCACCGATCAGCGACCAGACGAACTCGTCGTAGCTCATCGCCCGCTCGGCCAGCAGCGAGCTCAGCAGCGCCGAGGACGCCGCGGTCGCTGCCCGGGCGTTCGGGTGGCGCCGCTCCTCGGTCAGCAGCAGGTCGTAGACCGGGCGCACCCCGGCGATCGCCTGCGGTGCCGGCGCCCGGCGGCTGGAGTGGTAACCGATCACCGTGCCGCCGGGGTCGAAGGTGGGCGTGACGTTGGCGAGCACCCAGTAGTTGGCGCCGTCGGCGGCCAGGTTGTCCACGTAGGCGAAGACCTCCTGGCCGGCGGCGACGGTGTCCCACAGCAGCGCGAAGACCCCGCGGGGCATGTCGGGGTGCCGGATCAGGTTGTGCGGCTGCCCCAGCACCTCGTCCTCGGCGTACCGGGAGACCCGGAGGAACGACTCGTTGGCGTAGGTGATCACCCCGCGCAGGTCGGTCTTCGACACGATCAGGTCATCGGGCTCCAGTCGGCGCTCCACGCCGCTCGGCTGCACCGTTCGCCGTCCGTGCCGCGGCTGCGCGCGCTCCGGCAGCGTGTCCGT
The DNA here is from genome assembly GCF_026968025.1 of Modestobacter sp. VKM Ac-2978. NCBI lineage: Bacteria > Bacillati > Actinomycetota > Actinomycetes > Geodermatophilales > Geodermatophilaceae > Modestobacter > Modestobacter sp. VKM Ac-2978. The sequence goes on from NZ_JAPVBP010000003.1 coordinate 167,334, forward strand.
CCCCACGTTTGCTGCGTCCCCCTCGTGCCGGTTCCTCTGTCCAGCTTCGGCGGCGGGGCGGAGGAGTTGAGCGGAGCGCGGGGCTCAGGCCGACCAGGTCGTGTTCGGTGGGCGGCGGAAGTCGATGGTGTGCGGGACGAAGTAGGACAGGTCGTCGGTGATCAGCCCGTCGGACTCCCGGATGCCCAGGCCCGCCGCCTCCCCGTCGACCACCCACGCGCCGAGCACCGGGTGGTGCGGGCCGTCGGGGCCGGCGAAGTCCGGCAGCGCGCACAGCTGCTGCACGACCCAGCCCTCCGCGCCGTACTTCCCGCCGAGCGAGGCCAGCGGCGCGCCGCCGGGGGCGAACAGCTCGACGTTGTTGCCCTCCCGGCCGAACAGCGGCTTGCGGGCGTACCCGGTCCGCTCCAGCTCGGCGGCGCGCGGGTCGTCGGCGAAGTAGGCGGGGAGCAGGTGCTTGGCGATCACCGGGTCGTCGGCGTAGCGCTGCCAGAGCACCGGCAGCAGCCCCTTGTTCGACCACAGCATCTTCCAGATCGGCTCGATCCAGGTGGTGCCGTCGGGGGTCCACAGGTCGGCGATCACCGAGGGGCCGTAGGCGTCGTCGAGCAGCCACTCCCAGGGGTAGAGCTTGAAGACGACGTCGACCCGGTTGCCCTTGGGGTCGTAGAACCGGGCGTCGCCGGTGTCCAGGCCCAGCTCCTCGGTGGTCAGCACCACCGTCTCGTAGCCGGCCCGCTGGACGGTGTCGGCCAGGTAGGCCACCGTCATCCAGTCCTCACCGCTGCGGTCGCCGTTGGTCCAGGCCAGGTGCACCCGGGGACGGCGGCCGTGCTCGGCCTCCCAGCGGGACAGGTTGCGCCGCCAGGCGTCCACCAGCCGGTCGTCGAGCTGGTTCCACTGGTCGCGGCCCTGGCCGGTCTCCAGGTGCCAGGCCCACTGCACGACCGCGGCCTCGACCAGCGAGGTCGGGGTGTCGGCGTTGAACTCCAGCAGCTTCGGGGCGCCCTCGCCGTCCCACCACAGGTCGAAGCGGCCGTAGACGCTGGGCGGCTCGGAGTCCCAGGTGGCCTTGATGACCTCCCGCGCGTCGTGCGGGATCCGCATCCGGTCCAGCAGCCGCTCGTCGGCCAGCGCCACGTCACCGGCCTCGACGCAGGCGGCGAAGAGCTGGTCGGTGACGTCGGCGAGGTGGTCGATCTCGGCGGAGGTGAAGTCGTAGAAGACGTCCTCGCGCCAGTACGAGCGGGTCTCGCCGCCGGGGACGGTCGTCTTGTTGTAGACCAGCCCCTGGCTCTCGATCTCGGCCTCCCAGCCGAGCCGGGCCGTGCCGTAGAGCCGTCTCACGAGCCGACGCTCCCGCTCCCGACCCGGCCCGAGCCGATGCCGCCGGAGATCCGGGTGCCGGAGGTGACCCGGCCGCTGCCGGGCAGCCCGGCCCGGGACCGCGCCGTGGTGTCGGCGGGGTTCACCCGGGTCGCCGCGCCGGTGTACTGCTGCGGGATGGTCTGGCCGACCGCGTACCGGTTGCCGCCGAAGCCGCCCAGCAGGAAGAAGTAGGGCACCCCGCCGATGAAGCCGCCGTTGCGCTCGGCCTCCTCGCACTGCTCCTCGTCCACGACCTGGTCTTGCTCGTCGACGCAGTAGACCCGCTCGGCCTCCTGCTCCTCCTCACCTGCGACCCCACAGGCGGACAGGAAGCCCATCGCCGCCCCGGTCAGGCTGACCGTGCCGATCGCCGCCCGCACCCGGTTGCTCCTCGACGTGCTCACCGTCCGCGCTCCTCACCTGGGCGTCCACCGTGTCCCCGGACCGCACATGCTGTCGGACCCGGCGTCCTGCCGTGCACCCGCCCCCTCGCATCATCCCCGGATCCGCAGCCCAGGCGGCGTCCGCCGCACGCGGGTGCCGGACCGCGACGGGGGTAGGGGCCGGGGATGGACCTCGCAGCGCACCGGACCGGTTCCGGCGACCCCCTCGTCCTCGTGCACGGCCTGGGCGGTTCCTGGCGCTCCTGGGACCCGGTGCTCCCCGGCCTGGCCGCGGCGCGGGAGGTGGTGGCCGTGGACCTGCCCGGCTTCGCCGGCGACACCCCGCCGCTGGCCGACCCCGGCTTCCGCTCGCTCACCGACGCGGTGGCCGACTGGCTACGGGCCGAGGGGCTGGCCGACGCCCCGCTGGTCGGCAGCTCGCTGGGCGCCCGGATGGTGCTGGAACTGTCCCGGCGCGGGCTGGGCGGGGACGCCGTGGCCCTCGACCCGGGCGGGTTCTGGACCGACCGGGAGGCCGCGGTGTTCCTGGCCAGCCTGCGCGCCTCGATCGCGCTGGTCCGCCGGGTCCGGCCGGCGCTCCCCACCCTGCTGGGCAACCCGGCCGGGCGGACGGCGCTGCTGGCCCAGTTCTCCGCCCGCCCGTGGGCGCTGGACGGCGAGGTGGTCACCCGTGAGCTCACCGGGTACGCGGACTCGCCGTCCTTCGACGCCGTGCTCACCGACCTCGCCCGCGGGCCCCGCCAGCAGGGCGCCCCGGCCGGGTCGCTGCCCGGCCGGCTGACCATCGGCTGGGGACGGCGGGACCGGGTGACCCTGGCCCGCCAGGCGGCGCGGGCGCTGGAGGCGTTCCCCGACGCCGAGCTGCACTGGTTCGACGGGTCCGGTCACTTCCCGATGTGGGACGTGCCCGCGGAGACCGTCGCCCTGGTGCTCGCCGCGACCGCCCGCCGATGAGTTCCCCGGCGGTGGCCGGTCTGACCCATGACGGGACCGGACGGTGGTCCCACGAACCGAGGAGCTCCCTGTGCGCACCATCTTCGTGAACCTGCCGGTCACCGACCTGGACCGGGCCACGGCCTTCTACGCGGCGCTGGGCTTCCGCAACGACGCCCGGTACACCGACGAGACCGGGGCCGCGATGGTGGTCGAGGAGAACATCATGGTGATGCTGCTGACCAGGGAGAAGTTCGCCGGGTTCGTGGCGGGCGAGGTCGGCGACCCGGCGCAGGCCACCTCGGTGCTCAACGCGATCTCCGCGGCCGACCGGGCGGAGTGCGACGACCTGCTCTCCCGGGCGCTGGCCGCGGGCGGCAAGCCCTGGCAGCCGGCCCAGGACCACGGCTTCATGTACGGCACCAGCTTCACCGACCCGGACGGCAACGTCTGGGAGGCGGCGTGGATGGACCCCGCCGCCCTCGAGGGCTGACCCGCCCCGTCGAGTGGCGACCTGTGCACGCCTCCCCGGCGGGCGAGGCGTGCGCAGGTCGCCGGTCGGTGGCTCAGCGCAGCGGGATCTCCGGCTCGTCCGGCGTCCGGGGGCCGGTCAGTCGCCGCTCGGCCTCGGTGATCGGGACGTCGTTGATGCTGGCCTCTCGTCGCCGCATCAGCCCGTGCGCGTCGAACTCCCAGTTCTCGTTGCCGTAGCTGCGCCACCACTGCCCGTCGGCGTCGTGCCACTCGTACTGGAACCGGACGGCGATCCGGTCGTCGGTGAACGCCCACAGCGACTTGCGCAGCACGTAGTCCTGCTCGCGGGCCCACTTGGCGGTGAGGAAGTCGACGATCTCGGCCCGGCCGGTGACGAAGGTGTCCCGGTTCCGCCAGGCCGAGTCCTCGGTGTAGGCCAGTGACACCCGCTCGGGGTCCCGGCTGTTCCAGGCGTCCTCGGCCGCCTGCACCTTCGCGGCGGCGGTCTCGGCGGTGAAGGGGGGCAGCGGCGGGCGGTCGGTCACCGGACCATCCTGGCCCGGTCCGCAGCTCAGAGCGAGGAGAGGTCGTCCGGGACGTCGACGGCCTGGGACCGCAGCGCCTCCAGCGGCACCACCTCCAGGGCGCGGGCGTTGGTCGCGGCCAGCACCACCCCGGCCGGTGTGCCCGCCTGGAGCGCCTGGAGCCAGCGGACGGCGACCATGCACCAGCGGTCGCCGGGGCGCAGCCCGGGGAAGTCGTACTCCGGGCGCGGGGTGATCAGGTCGTTGCCCAGCTCGCGCTGCATCTCCAGGAACTCGGCGGAGACCACGGCGCAGACGGTGTGGCTGCCCAGGTCGGCCGGCCCGGTGCGGCACGACCCGTCCCGGGTGAAGCCGGTCATCGGGTCGGTGCCGCACGGCTCCAACGGACCGCCCAGCACGTTGCGGTCCTCGCCGGGGGCGCTCATGGGCCTGATCATCGCGCCGCCGGAGCCGGCGCGCCGGGTGGGCCGTGCGCTTCTGAGTCGCGCCCGACCGGCCGCACCGGGAGGCTGGGGGCGTGCGAGTACTGGTCACCGGGGCGTCGGGGTTCGTCGGCAGCAGGCTGGCGCCTGCCCTGGAGGAGGCCGGGCACGAGGTCCGGGCGATGACCCGGCACCCGGACACCTACTCCGGCGCCGGCACGCCGGTGCCGGGGGACGTCGGCGACGAGGCGTCGCTGCGGACCGCGCTGGCCGACTGCGAGGCCGCCTACTACCTGGTGCACTCGCTGGACTCCGCGGACTTCCAGGAGAAGGACGCCGCTGCGGCCCGCGCCTTCGCCCGGGCCGCAGCCGACGCCGGGGTCCGCCGGATCGTCTACCTCGGCGGGCTCGGCAGCGACTCCGACGACCTCTCCGCACACCTGCGCAGCCGCCGCCAGGTCGAGCGGCTGCTGGGCGAGACGGGCGTGCCGGTCACCGCCCTGCGGGCCGGGATCGTGGTGGGGCACGGCGGGGTCTCCTGGGAGATGACCCGCCAGCTGGTCGCCCACCTGCCGGCGATGGTCACCCCGCGCTGGGTGCACACCCGCACCCAGCCGATCGCGATCGCCGACGTCGTCCGGTACCTGGTCGGGGTGCTGGAGGCGCCGGAGGCCGAGGGGCGGGCGTTCGACGTCGGTGGCCCCGAGGTGCTCGAGTACCTGGAGATGCTCACCCGGGTCGCGGAGATCCAAGGCCGCCGGCTGCTGATCGTCCCGGTGCCGCTGCTGAGCCCGAAGCTCTCCTCCTACTGGCTGTCGCTGGTCACCGACGTCGACGTGCAGACCGGCCGGTCGCTGATCGACTCGATGACCAACGAGGTGGTGGTCAAGGACGACTCGATCCGCCGGGTCGTCCCCTTCGAGCCGATGACCTACGACGAGGCGGTGCTCACCGCGCTGGGTGAACGGGCGCGCGCTCGCCGGGAAGCCCGGGCGTCGACCACGGGGCTGGTGGGATGACCCGCACCACGCGGCGGCCGGGCCAGGCGCTGCTGTCCGACGCCCGGCTGGCCCGGCTGCTGCGCCGGGCGCCGTCCTGGCTGGTGGACAAGGTGCCGCGCGACCACCGGGAGTCCGACGAGGCCTTCCGCCGCCGCCGCCGGGTGACCGCCGGGGTCTCGCTGGCCGGCGCCGGGCTGCTCGGGGTGTCGCTGTCGCAGAAGCCCAACTCGACGTCGTTCTACGCGCTGACCATGGGCGTGGCCGGCACCTGGGTGGCCGGGGGGCTCGCCTCCGGGCCGCTGCACCTGGGCTGGGTGCAGACCCCGAAGGCCACGTTGCGCCGCCCGCTGCTCACGCCGGTCGTGGCCGGGGCGGCGGCCTTCGCCGGGTTCTACGGCGCCGCGCTCGTGGCCAAGCGCATCCCGCCGCTGGACGCGGCGGTGTCCCGGGTGCTGCGGTACGCCCAGCAGGGCTCACCGCCGCTGGTGCTCACCACCACGCTGGCCAACGGCCTCGCCGAGGAGGTCTTCTTCCGCGGCGCGCTGTACGCGGCGGCCGGCGTCCACCACCCGGTGCTCAAGTCCTCCGCCGTCTACACGCTGGCCACCGTCGCGACCCGCAACCCGGCGCTGGTGCTGGCCTCGGTGCCGATGGGCCTGCTGTTCGCGCTCCAGCGGCGGGTCACCGGCGGCATCCAGGCGCCGATGCTCACCCACGCCACCTGGTCGGTGCTGATGCTGCGGTACCTGCCGCCGCTGTTCGCCGACGAGCCCTCGGTGAACGACCCGCACCCGGCCGAAGAGCTCTGAGCCCGGTCAGGCCGGGCGGGCCAGCAGCTCCCCCAGCTCGCGGTCGATGAACTCGTTGTCCGCGGGGTTCTGCCCCAGGCCGGCGAAGTGCCCGTAGACGGTCGGGATGACCCGGACCTCACCGTTCTCGATGAACTGCGAGGCCCACTCCTCGTCCTCCGGCGGGAAGTACAGGTCGGTCTTCGCCGGCATGGCCACCAGTGGGCAGCGGATCGAGCGCAGCGCCGCCTCGGTGTCGCCGTCGAAGCCCGGGGTCTTCCCGACGTCGCCGTGCTCCCAGGTCCACAGCATCCCCAGCAGGTCGTTGGGGTCGCGCTCGTCGAGCCAGTAGCCCTCCCAGAAGCCGACGAGGAAGTCCTCGAGGGAGGAGAAGCCCAGGTTGCGGTACTCCCGCTGCCAGTAGAAGGCCTGGGAGAGGCCCCAGCCGGCGTAGATCCGGGCGAAGGCCCGCAGACCGGCGGTGGGCAGCGCGTCGGGCCGGTAGCGCCCGCCGGCGAACGCCGGGTCGAGGGTGAGCGCGGCCCGCAGGCTCTTCAGGAAGACCTGGTTGTGCTCGCTGGTGATCGCCGAGCCGACGATGGGCGCGGCCCGCTTGACCATCTCGGGGTGGCTGACCGCCCACTGGTAGGTCTGGCCGGCGCCCATGGAGGACCCGACCACCAGCTCCACCGACTCGATGCCCCACTGCTGGGTGAGCAGCCGGTGCTGCACCTCGACCTGGTCGTGGAAGGTCACGTGCGGGAAGTTCGGCCCGTCGTAGGGCGGCGGGGTGTTGCTCGGCGACGTCGACAGGCCGTTGTTGAGCTGGTTGGGCATCACGATGAAGTACTTCTCGGGGTCGCAGGCCTTCCCCGGCCCGACCGACCACTCGTTGGCGTCGTGCCAGGCGCTGTACCAGGTGGGGTGGACGATCACGTTGGACTTGTCCGCGTTGAGCGTGCCGTACGTCTTGTAGGCGAGCTGGGCTCCGCGCAGCGTCGCGCCGCCCTGCAGGACGACGTCCCCCAGGTCGAAGAGCTCGTGGTCGGTGGGCCGTGGCATCGGTGCTCCTCGGGGCTGCGGAGACGGACGGGTCAGGCGGGCTGGACGGCGGTCTCGTCGACGAGCTCGACCGGGTCGCCGAGGGAAATCTCGCCGGGCTGCTCGACCGTGGCGTACATGCCGAGGATCACCGCGCCGTTGTCCGGCAGGTGCGCCACGGGCGTGCTGAGGTCGGTCGCGAGCTCGCCGCGGTAGCGCACGATCGCCTTGAGCGTGCTGAAGTCGACCACCCCGCTGTCGGGGTTCTCGTTGGTCACGACGCAGCGCGGCACGGGCCCGACCACCTGGACGGTGGCGCCGCCGATCCGCACCCGCCGGCCGGCCCAGGTGTCCTCCTCGTGGACGTCGCAGCCGTCCACCTCCACGAGCATCCGGAAGCGGCGGTGGTCCAGCCGCTCGCCGTCGGGGGTGACCCGCCGCAGGTGCTCCAGCGTCGCGGTGGAGATGAGCGTGACCGGGTGGACGTCGACCGCGTCACCGGGCCGGTCGACCGCGACCAGGTGCACCTCGCGCCCGACGAAGTCGCTGAGCGCGGCCGACCACGGCCCCTCGACGAGGTGCCCGTCGACGGGGCGCCCGTAGAAGTCCGTGCGGACCGCCTCGCCGAGCTCGGTGGTCCGGCCTGCCACGGGCGGGCGGTCGGGGAAGAGCAGTCGGAGCTGGTCGTCGCCGGGGTCGAACTCGGCGGTGAGCTGCACGAGCGGGCCGTGCTGCTTGCCGTTGAACAACCGCCGTCGGGCGTCGACCAGGTGGAAGCGCCGGTTCTCCGGCACGCCGTTCCGGGTGACCGTCACGGTGCGTGGACCGTGCAGGGCGGTGCCCTTGACCGGGGTGGTCGAGAGTCGGGAGACGAGCGGCATGGCCCTCCGTCCGGAGCGGTGCTGGTGCCGGTGCGTTGGACCGTAGCCGGGGTCGGGCGGTCCCGCTGCCGGGTCAGTGCCGGTGGGCCCCACCGCCGGGCAGGCGGCGTCCCGTGGGTGGGCCGGTGACCACCGGCTCGCCACTGCGGGCCCGGTCGACGCGGGCACGGTCGGCGCGGCCGGCGTCGCGCAGCGCCCCGGCGGGAGAGCGCCCGACCCCCACGCGGTAGTGGCGCTGCGCCGTCCGGTCGCAGGCCGGGCAGGGTGCCGTGGCGGCGGCGTCCCGCATGTCGCGGTGCAGGTCGAACGGGCCGCACTCGGGGCAGCGGAACTCGTACAGCGGCAACGCGGTGCTCCTCTCGGGGGAAGGAGGTGCGGGGCGGGCCGGGCCCGCCCCGCACCAGCGTCAGTCGGCCGTCAGGTCCCGGCCGCCGCCGGCACCGTCGGGCAGGATGTTCCGGTCGAAGATCGACAGCGGGATGCTGATCGAGACCGCGCTGTTCGGGATGTCGACCACCCCGCCGATCCGGCCGTCGATCGGTGCTGCCCCGAGGAACAGGTACGCCTGCTCGAAGGTCCAGCCCATGGCCGGCATCAGGTAGTTGATGGCGTTGAGGCAGGCCTGGCGGTAGGCGACCGTCGCGTTCATGTAGTAGTTGCGGCCGTCCTCGACGCTGATCCCCTCGAAGGTGAGGAACTCCGAGTAGTTCGGGCCCACCCGGCCGGGCTTGAAGAACGGCATGGACTGCTTGTGACGGTCCATCCCGCCCTTGATCAGGTCGAAGTGCAGGTCGATGAAGCCGGGCATCTCGATCGCCCCGCAGAAGGTGATCTCGCCGTCCCCCTGGGCGAAGTGCAGGTCACCGATGGAGAACTTGCCCCCGGGCACGTACACCGGCATGTAGACCCGGCTGCCCACGCCGAGGTCCTTGATGTCGACGTTGCCGCCGTGCTCGCGCGGCGGGATGGTCCGGCAGGCCTCGGCGGCCGCCCGGTCCAGGTCCGCGCCGCGCAGCGTCCCCAGCAGCGCGTCCTTGGAGAGCGGGGGGAGGGCGAGCGCCGGGACCTGCGGCGCCCCGGGGACGTCGCCGTCGTGTGCCGGGACGTCACCGGTGACCCGGTCCGGGTTCTGGTCGATCAGCGCCTGCTCCCGCCGGTTCCACTCCGCGAGCAGGTCGGGCGAGGGGGCGCAGCCGAAGAGTCCGGGGTGGGAGTTGCCGATGAACCGGACGCCGGGCACGTGCCGGCTGCTGGTCCAGATGCCGTCGAGGTCCCAGATCGCCTTCGACGCCTGGGGGGAGTGGTCCGTGAGGAAGCCGCCGCCGTTCTCCTTGGCGAAGATCCCGGTGTAGCCCCACTCCTGCTCCTGGAAGGGGCCGATGTCCACGATGTCGACGACGAGCAGGTCACCGGGTTCGGCGCCCTCGATGGCGAACGGCCCGCTGAGCATGTGGCACGGGTCGATGTTCATGTCGCGGATGTCGTCGGCGTCGTCGGTGTTGCGGACCTGGTCGTCGGTCCAGTCCTTGCACTCGATCCGGTAGGTCCCGCCGGGGGCCACCGTGTTGGCGGGCGGGATGTCGGGGTGCCAGCGGTTGTGGCCGGGCACCGTCTGGTCGCGCATCGACACGCTCAAGTCGCGGTTGATCTCGAAGATCACTTCGGGCACGGGAGGCTCCTCGGGTCGGGTGGACGGTCGGGCGGGTCAGAAGCTCGACCGGGGGACGCCCATGCCGGGGTCGATCCGCGTCGGTCCGGACGCCGAGGGGGTGACGTCGATGTCGAAGATGCCGGTGGGGAGGTAGACGGTGGAGCAGGAGTTGGGGATGTCGACCACCCCGGACAGCCGGCCCTCGATCGGCGCGGCGCCGAGGATCATGTAGGCCTGCTCGGGCGACCAGCCGAACTTGGTCAGGTAGTCGATCGCGTGCAGGCAGGCCCGCTGGTAGGACAGGTGCGAGTCCAGGTAGCGCTGTTCGTCGTCCAGCGTCACCGACGTCCCGGAGAAGGCCAGCCACCGCTCGTACCGGGGGTCGACGTTGCCCGGCATGAAGATGGCGTTCTCGCTGACCCCGTAGGTCTCCATGCCGCCCTTGATCAGGTCGACGTGCAGGTCGATGAAGCCGCCCATCTCGATGGCGCCGCAGAAGGTGATCTCGCCGTCGCCCTGGGAGAAGTGCAGGTCGCCGAGCGACAGCTTCGCCCCGGGCACGAACACCGGGTAGAAGACCCGACTGCCCTTGGTCAGGTTCTTGATGTCCTGGTTGCCCCCGTTCTCCCGGGGCGGCGCGGTGCGGGCGGCCTCGCCGGCGACCCGGTCGTACTCCGCGCCCGTCAGGCCGGAGAGGACGGCGTCCTGCGGGAGGGGTGGCAGGGCCAGCGGGGGCACCCGGTCGGGGTCGGTGGCGATCAGGGCGCCCTCGCGGCGGTTCCAGCGGGCCAGCAGCTCCGCCGACGGCGCGGTGCCCATCAGGCCCGGGTGCACGATGCCGGTGAACGAGACGTGCGGGACGTGCCGCGAGGTCGCCGTCTGCCCGGAGAAGTCCCAGATCACCTTGTAGGCGTCCGGGAACTGGTCGGTGAGGAAGCCGCCGCCGTTCTGCCGGGCGAAGATCCCGGTGTACCCCCAGCCCTGCCCGGCCAGCGGGCCGGAGTCCTCCTGCGGGATCGGCCCCACGTCGAGGATGTCGACGATCAGCAGGTCACCGGGCTCGGCGCCCTCCACGGCGAAGGGCCCGCTCAGCACGTGCACCGTGGACAGCGGCGCGTCCCGGATGTCGTCGGCGGAGTCGTCGTTGTGGATGGCCCCGTCGAACCACTCGCGGCAGTCGACCCGGAAGGTGTCCCCGGGGCGGACGGTCACCTGGGCGGGGATGTCGGGGTGCCAGCGGTTGTGGCCGAGGTGCTGCTGCTCGGTGAACGGCTTGCTGGAGTCGAGGGGGAACAGGCGCTCGGGCATGGTCTGGCTCCTGGGCTCGGGTCTGGCTGCGGGGCGGTCGGCCGACGGCTCGGGGGCGGGCCTCACCTCCGCCGGTCGGCGGGCGCGTCCGGCACGGGCTGCTCTTCCACGACGTTGCCGTGCACCTGTGTGCTGCGCCGGTCGCGGAACGCGGGAAACAGGGCCAGGGAGAGCAGCAGGACGACGGCGAGCACGATCGCCGCTGTCGTCACGTTCTCCGCCCACACGCCGGTCAGCAGCAGGAACGCGGGGACGGCGCAGGTGAAGACCCCGGCGACGACGGCGACCAGCCCGGTGAACCGGGTGAGCTCCTCCCGCCCCAGCCCGAGCACCAGGAAGAACAGCGCCCACAGCACCGCCCAGTACAGCCAAATGACCCCGAAGGCCGGGTCGTCCAGCCGGCCGAAGTTCAGCCCCGCGTAGACCACGGCGCAGGCCGCCACGAAGGCGGAGAACCAGCCGAGCCCGGTGCCGTCCAGGCCGCGGGTCAGGTTCAGGCCCACGTAGAGGTAGGTGAAGCCGAACAGGTAGAGCCCGGAGGCGCCGAGGACCACGTCCGGGTCGCCGCCGGAGGTGATGATCAGGTAGGTGGGCGTGAACACCTGCAGCGCGCCGACGAAGAAGTTCAGCGGTGCGGCCGCCCGGGCGTCCACCCGGCCCAGGAGCATCAGGCCGTTGACGATCAGGACCGCTCCGACGTACAGCAGGCCGACACTGGCCATCTCGGCCCCTCCCCTCTCGTGCAGTCGATCGGGATCTGCGGAGGGCCCGCCCTCAGGGCCGGGGCAGCCGGCTCAGCGCCGGGTTGCGCAGCACGTCGGCCCGTCGGCCGGGACGCGGCCCCGGAGGCGGGGCGGAGACGACGTCGGGCTGGTCGCCGGTGCGCTCGGTCCGCTCGATCAGGGCCCGGCGCACCGGGGAGCCGAAGGAGAGGCGGGGAGCGGTGAAAACCCGCGCGGCGGTCGACCCGCAGGCCGGGCACTCGACCGCAGCGGGGGCGGCGCCCATCGCGCACCGGGTCTCGGTCGTGCCGTGGTCGGGGCAGCGGTACAGGTAGACGGCGATGTCGCACCTCCGGTCACACCGGCGGAGGGGCACGGGGCCCTCCGGACCAGGCGCACGCTCGTCCCGCCCACCGGAGGGGGTCAAGGCGATGGGGATCCGGGGGAGGCCCCCGCCCCGGAGCGTGACGGCGCGTCGTGACGCACCGGATGGACATCGTCGTGGAACCGGCGGCCGGGCGAGATGCGGCCTACGTTGTCACCCACCGAACAGGAGCACCCATGACCAGACGGACGCTGCACACGAGACGGGCCATGATCGCCGGTCTGGCCGTCTCGGTCTTCCTGACGGTCATGACCACCCTGCAGGCGCCACCAGGGAGCCGCCTCGCGAGCTTCGTCCTCACCGCGGCTGCCTGTGCCGTCCTGGTGACCTCGGTGCTCCTCACCGCGCGAGCTGTCCAGGGACGACAGGGGCGTTGACACCCGGTGGGCGCGCTCCCGCGCTCGCTGAGCGGGCCGGTCCGTCACGCGATGGCTGTGTTGCCTCGGTCACGTAGGGGTGCGTCGGGCACGTTGTTACCCGACAGTAGGGCGGACCGGAACCCGACCCAGGAGGCACCGACGATGACGTCGACCGCCAGCCGCCCCGCCGAGACCGACGACACCTGGCTGCCCGAGCCACCCGTCCTGCGCTCCCCGTGGCACACGCCCGAGCGGGCCGCGCTGATGGAGCAGGCCCGCCGGTTCGCCATGGACGAGGTGCTGCCGGTCGCGAACGAGCTCGACCCGCAGAAGGGCGAGATCCCGCAGCGCCTCCTCGAGCGGCTCGGTGAGCTGGGGTGGTTCGGCGTCACCGTCCCCGCGGCCGACGGTGGGCTGGGGCTCGGCGTCTTCGAGTACTGCATGGTCAGCGAAGAGCTGGCCCGGGCGTGGATGAGCGTGGCCAGCATCCTGGCCCGGTCCCAGGGCATGGGGACGGCGGTCGCCGACCCCGACCGACGCCGTGAGCTGCTGCGGCGCAGCGCCGGTGGGTCCTGGATCGGCGCGGTGGCGCTGTCGGAGCCCGAGGCCGGGTCGGACCTGGCCAACGTGCAGACCCGCGCGGTGCGCGACGGCGACGAGTGGGTGGTCACCGGGCACAAGCGCTGGTGCGGCAACGCCAAGGCCGCCGACTTCATCCAGGTGCTGGTCCGGGTGGCCGACCCGCAGCCGGGGGAGTCCCGCTCTCGCGGCCTGCGGAACCTGCTGCTGGTCAAGGAGCGCGGCTCGTTCCCGCCGGGGCTGTCCGGCTACGCCATCGACAAGGTCGGCTACCACGGCTTCCTGACCTGGGACCTCACCTTCGACGGGGTCCGCATCCCGGCCGCGGACCTCATCGTCGGCCCGGGTGAGGGCGGCGGGTCCGACAGCAGCGGCGACTCCGGCGCCGGCTTCCGCGAGGCGCAGGCCTTCCTGAACACCGCCCGGGTGCACACCGCCGCCCGCGCCGTCGGCCTGGCCCGGGCCGCGGTCGAGGACTGCGTGCTCTACCTGCAGGAGCGCGCCCAGTTCGGTCACCCGATCGGCGACTTCCAGGCGCTGCGCTTCACGCTGGCCGACATGGCCGCCCAGGTGGAACAGGCGCGGGCGTTCTACCGCCAGGTGGCGCACCTGCTCGACGAGGGCGTGCCGTGCGAGAAGGAGGCGGCGATGGTGAAGCTGCAGGCCACCGAGATGGCGGTGCGCGTCACCAACCAGGCCATGCAGCTGCACGGCGGCAACGGCTACACCACCGAGCGGCAGGTCGAACGGCACTGGCGGGACGCGCGGCTGACCACGATCTTCGAGGGCACCAGCGAGATCCAGAAGCGGATCATCAGCAACACCATGCTGCCGCGCAGCCCGCTGGGCTGACCGGCTGCGGCCGTGCGTGTCGGCGGCGGCGCGGTCGGGCAGGAAGGGTGCCGGGACCGGCGACGTCGCAGACGCCTCCGCCCGGTGCCCCGACTCGCCCACCTCCTCAGCCACGGGAGGCCCGCACCGACCCGAGTCGCCCCGGTGGAGGAGATGCACGTGTCAGCGGACCCCGATCAGCGCCCGTCGGCAGGCTCGCCGACCGACCCGCCCGCCGGTGGGCAGGCGGGGACGGCGACCGACGCAGGTGTGCCCGCCGGGGTCCGGACCGCCGGGATGTGGTGCGTCTGGACCCTCGCGATCGGCGCCGTCGTCTACTTCGCGGTGCAGCTGGCCGTCGTGCTCGGCACCGTGGTGCTCACCTTCCTGGCCGGTCTGCTGCTGACCGCGCTCATGCGGCCGGTCGTCTCCTGGCTGGACCGGGGCGGGCTGCCCCGCCTTGCGGCCACCTGGCTGGTGATGGTGGTCTTCCTCGCCCTGCTGGGCGGGGTCGTCTACTTCCTGCAGCAGCAGGTCGCCGGGCAGCTGGCCAGCCTGCGGCCCACCCTCGCCAGCGGACTGGACCGGCTGCGCAGCAGTCTGGTCGAGACGGTCGGCCTGTCCCCGCAGCGGGTCAACTCGCTCATCGACGGGCTGATCAGCCAGGTGGCCCCCAGTGGGGCCGGGGCCGGTGCACCCGGGCCGGGGATGCTGCTGAGCGGCGCCACGGCGGCCATCTCCGTCGCGGCCGCGCTGGTCCTCGCCCTGTTCACCGCCTTCTGGCTGGTCTACGACGGGGCCCGGATCTGGCGGTTGTGCCTCCGGCTCGTGCCGGCCGACCGGCGTGCGGCTGCCGACGCCGCCGGGAACGGCGCCTGGAAGACCCTGGGTGGCTACCTGCGGGGGACCACGATCGTGGCGTTGATGGACGCCGTCGGCATCGGCCTGGCCCTGGTGCTCATCGGCGTGCCGCTGCCCTTCGCCCTGGCCGTGCTCACCTTCCTCGGTGCGTACGTCCCGGTCGTCGGCGCCTTCGTGGCGGGGCTGGCCGCCGTGCTGGTGGCCTACGCCTCGGGTGGGCTGACCGAGGCGCTGTGGGTGCTCGCTGCGGTGGTGGTGGTGCAGCAGGTCGAGGGCAACCTCCTGCAGCCGCTGATCATGCGGCGGACGGTGTTCCTCCACCCCCTGGGGATCGTCTACGCGCTCACGGTCGGCGGCCTGCTGTGGGGGATCGCCGGGGCGGTCGTCGCCGTCCCGCTGACCGCCGTCCTCTACGCGATCGCCGTGGCCCTGGCCGGTCGGCACGGCGAGGAGGACGCCGACCCGCGGCCCCGTGGGCTCCGGCTCCGGTTCGGGCCCGGCGGCGCGTCCCGGCGCGAGGTGTCGGCTGCCGCGGGCCGGCCGGCGGGGGACGGCGCAGGCAGCGGAGGAGCTAGCCGCCGGGGTGGAGCGGCGGAGGCGCCGGGCGACTCCTGATGGTCACGGTGGTGCCCTCCGGGCTGGGGACGACGGTGATGTCGGCGAACGCGCTCATCAGCGTCGAGCCGCGCCCGCGGTCCATGCTCGGCACCCGTTCCCGCCACTGCCCGTGGTCGCGCACGGTGATCTCCACGCCGTCCACGGACGCCTCGACGGTCACGTCGACGACGGGCTCGGTGGGGTCCTGGGCGTGTTCGACCGCGTTGGTGGCCGCCTCGCAGGCGGCCAGCAGCAGGTCGTAGACCTGGTCCTCGTCCAGCCCGGCGTCGATCAGCACCCGGCGCAGGGCCCGCCGGAGCCCGGGGATCGCCCGGGGGGTGGCGGGGAACCGCCAGTGCTCGCGGAGCACCGGTGCGGCCGTCGGTGCCGGGGTCGTGGCCGGCGGCCGGCAGGCCGGCACCAGCGCGCGGACCTCGGCCGGTCCGGCCGGCACGACCGGCGACGGTGGGAGCGGGAGGGCGGGGACGGGACCGGCGTCGGTGCGGGCGCGGGCGCCTGCACTGCGCTCGACCGCGACGCGCACCCGGGCGATCAGCTCAGCGGCCTGGAACGGCTTGGCGAGGTAGTCGTCGACCCCGGCCGTGAAGCCCTCGACCGCGGCCTCCTGCCCGGCCCGGGCGGTCAGCATGATCACCGGGATGCTGGAGGTGGCCGGGGCGGCCCGCAGCCGGCGGAGCAGCTCGAAGCCGTCGACGCGCGGCATCATCACGTCGGTGAGGACGACGTCGGGCTGCTGCTCGGCGACGGCCGCCAGCGCCTCCTCGCCGTTGGTGCAGGTGCGGACCCGCCAGATCGGCGCCAGCAGCCGGGTGAGGTAGGTGCGCATGTCGGCGTTGTCGTCGACGACCAGCACCGTGGCGGTGGCGCCTGCGGGGGTGGCGGGCAGCTGGTCGGGGGTCACGTCGGCGATCCAGGAGGCGGCGGTGCCGTGCGCGGCGGCCGAGGGGGCGACCGAGGACGCCGGGTCGGCGGGGGCGTCGGGGCTGCCGTAGGGGATGGTGACGGTGAAGGTGCTCCCGGCGCCGGGCTCGCTGTCCACCGTCACGGTGCCGCCGTGCAGGCCGACCAGCTCGCGGACCAGGGCCAGACCGATGCCGGTCCCCTCCCGGTTGCGGGCCAGGGACCCCTGCACCCGGTGGAAGCGGTCGAACACCAGCGGCAGTTCGGCTGCGGGGATGCCGATCCCCGTGTCGGCGACGGTGAGCACCACCGCATCGGCCCCGCCCCGCAGCGTCAGCTCGATCCCGCCGACGAAGGTGTACTTGACCGCGTTGGAGAGCAGGTTGAGCACCACCTTCTCCCACATCCGCGGGTCGACGTGCACCCGGCGGTCCAACGGGGGGCAGTCGACGGTCAGGCTCAGTCCGGCCCGTTCGGCGGCGGCCCGCAGCACCCCGGCCAGCTCGGCGGTGAAGGCGGCGACGTCGGTCGGCACGCGCACCGCGCCGGCCCGGCCGGCCTCGATGCTGGCGAAGTCCATCAGGTCGTTGACCAGGCGCTGCAGTCGCTGCCCGTTGCGCAGGGCCAGGCCCAGCTGGTCGCGGGTGGCGCGGGGCAGCGGGCTGGTGGTGTCGGCCAGCACGTCGCTGATCGGCCCGAGCAGCAGGGTGAGCGGGGTGCGCAGCTCGTGGCTCACGTCGGAGAAGAACGCCGTCTTCGCCCGGTCGAGCTCGGCCAGCGACTCGGCTCGCCGCCGCTCGTCCTCGAACGCCCGGGCGTTGCCCAACGCGCTGGTGAACTGCCCGGCGACGAGGTCCAGGAAGGTGCGGTACTCGGCGTCCAGGGCGCGGTTCGGGCTGACCCCGGCGACCAGGACGCCGATCCGCTCCTCGTCCACGGCGCCGCCCAGCGGCAGCACGACGGCGTCGCCGACCGGGTCCTGCCAGAACCCGCCGACCAGCCCGAGCCCGGCGACCGGTCCGGGCAGCTCGGCGGCGTCGGCGACGGAGGCGGGCAGCAGCTCGGCCGAGCAGCCGACCGTGCCGGCCCGCCGGAGGCCGTCGCCCCCGTCGAGGTAGACCGCCGCGAACGGGACGTCGAGCGGATCGCTGCCCAGGGTGTGGCACAGGGCGGCGAGCACCGCCTGCTCGTCGCCCCGTTCGGCCTCGGTGCAGGAGAGCTCGTGCAGCAGCTGCTGACGCCGTTCGCCGAGCACCTCGTTGGTCACCTCGGTGCAGACGGCGTGCATCCCGGCGACCAGCCCGTCGTCGCCGAACGCCGGGGCGTGGGAGACGGTGAAGTAGGTCTCCTCGCGGTAGCCGGCGCGCTCGAGCAGCAGCGGCAGCCGGGGCAGCCAGGTGGCCTCCCGGGTGGTCATCGCGTGCTCGACCGGGCCCTGGAGGACGTCCCACCCCTCGGCCTGGGTGACCCGCAGGTCGCCACCGAGGGCCCCGGGGTGCTTGGCGCCGATCAGGGTGGCGTAGCCGTCGTTGTACAGCTGGGTGTACTGCGGGCCCCAGGTGAGGATCATGGGGAAGCGCGAGGCCAGGATGGTGCGGACGGCGTAGCGGAGGCTCGCCGGCCAGCCCTCGACCGGGCCCACCGGCGTGGCGGACCAGTCGAGCCCGGCCATCAGCCGGCCGGTCTCGCCGCCACCGGCGAAGATGTCGGCGGCACCGGGAGCACCCGACGCAGCCGAGGTCGCATCGGGGGCCACGCACACCTCCAGCCTGGACACCAGCACGCCTGCGGACCCGGACAGCCCGGGCAGGGCTGTACTCGGCGGCGGTCACCAGCGACCCACCCGCGACGTGCAACCTACCTCCGGGGGTCTGCCCGGCCCCGGAGGCCAGCTGTGCCCCCAGGCCGCCGGGCGGGTTGGATGGGGGCAGAACCGCCGGGAGAGCCCTGGCGCCGACCCCGAGGAGACCCCCGTGGCAGAGCTGACCCGCCCCGACGTCGAGCCCCCCACCGGACCCGTCCCGTCCGACCTGGTGATCGAGGACCTGGTGGTCGGTGACGGCCCCGAGGCCACCGCCGGCAGCCTGGTGAGTGCGCACTACGTGGGCGTCACCCACGACGGCGGCGAGCAGTTCGACGCCTCCTGGGACCGCGGCGACCCGTTGGAGTTCCGCATCGGCGTCGGCATGGTCATCCAGGGCTGGGACGAGGGCATCGTCGGCATGAAGGTCGGCGGCCGCCGCCGGCTGACCATCCCGCCGCACAAGGCCTACGGCGAGCGTGGCGCCGGCGGCGTCATCAAGCCCGGCGCCACCCTGGTCTTCGTCGTCGACCTCGTCGGCGTCCGCTGAGGAAGGGCCCCGACGGCCCCACCGTTCGCAGGCTTGCGGCGGGCCCCTGCAACGGGGCCGCCCGGGCTCGGCGGTGGGGCCGCGGGCCCTGCCTCAGATCGCGAGCTGGCTGTAGAAGTCGCGCGGGTCGGCGGCCAGGCCGGCCTTGACGCCCCGGCTCCAGTCGTCGACCAGCACCTCCCAGTCGCCGGCCTGGACGCCGTCGAGCGCAGCCCGGACGACGTCGGCCGGGTTGCTCATCGGGCCGGTGTAGCCGGCCATCATGTCGGTGTCGGCGGCTCCCAGCACGACCCCGGTGACCGAGGTGCCCTGCTCGGTGAGCTCGATCCTGACGCCGTTGGTCAGGCTCCACTCCGCGGCCTTGGCGGCGCTGTAGGCGTTGGCGCCGGCGGTGGAGAACCAGGAGAGCGCCGAGAGCACGTTGGCGATCGCGCCCCCGCCGTTGCGGGCGAGCACCGGAGCGAACGCCCGGATGACGCCCAGCGTGCCGAAGAAGTGCGTCTCCATCTCCAGCCGGACGTCGGCCAGGTCACCGGTGACGAGGTCGGCCCGGGTGGTGAGGCCTGCGTTGTTGACCAGCAGCGTGACGTCGCCGGCGGCTGCTGCGGCGGCGGCGATCGACTCCGGGTCGGTGACGTCCAGCCGCAGCACCTCCACACCGGGGACGTCGACGAGCTCGGGGCGGCGGGAGGTCGCGTAGACCTTCGTGGCCCCGCGCTCGAGCAGCTGCTGGGCGAAGTGGCGGCCGAGGCCGCGGTTGGCGCCGGTGACGAGGGCGACCGATCCGGTGATGTCCATGGTGTTCTCCTTGTGTCGGCGGGATCTGTGAGGGACGCTAAGACCTGACGTTGACGTCAGAGGCAAGGGTGATCTGGGCCACCGGGAGGACCTGTGCGGATCGGTGAGGTCGCTGCCGCGGCGGGCGTGAGCGTGCGGGCGTTGCGCTACTACGAGGAGCAGGGGCTGCTGGAGGCCGAGCGCAGCCCCAGCGGTCAGCGCCGGTACCCGGAGGGCGCGGTGGACCGGGTGCACTTCATCCAGCAGCTCTACGCCGCCGGGCTGACCAGCAAGGACGTGCTGGAGCTGCTGCCGTGCGTGCACACCGGCGTGGCCACGCCGGCGATGATGGACCGGCTGGTCGAGCAGCTCGACGGCATCGACCGGCAGATCGCCGAGCTCACCCGGGCCCGCGAGCGGCTGGCCGAGATCATCCGCATCGGTGCCGAGTACGTGCCGGCGGTCGAGGCCGCCTCCTGACGCGACGCCGATGAGTTCTCGGCGGGTCGGCAGTCCTCTCCTGCATGACCACCACATCCCAGCCCGTCGACGCCGCCTTCTCCTGCGTCATCGCCAAGGACGGCGCCTTCCCCACCTACCTGGAGCTCCCCGGTTCGGCAGAGGTGCTGGGCACCCGGCGGGCGGTGCGCGTCGCCGGGACGCTGGACGGCCACCCGTTCGCCGCCACCCTGATGCCCTCGGGTCGGGGGCCGCACTGGTTGCCGCTGAAGAAGGCGCTCTGCGCCCAGATCGGCAAGAGCGAGGCCGGCGCCCCGGTGCAGGTCCACCTGGCGGAGCGCGCCGGCTGAGCAGTCGGAATGCCGTGGCCAGGCCGGGGGTTTGGGGAGGCATGCAGGTCGAGGTGTGGTCCGACGTCGTGTGCCCGTGGTGCTACATCGGCAAGCGCAAGCTGGAGACGGCGCTCTCCCGCTTCCCGCACGCCGACCAGGTCGAGGTGGTCTGGCGCTCCTTCCAGCTCGACCCGAGCGTGCCCGAGGGGCACACCGAGCCGACGCTGCCGGCGCTGGCGGCCAAGTACGGCCGCAGCGTCGAGGAGATGGCCGGCCAGATGCGCCGGGTCGAGGAGGTCGCCGCCGCCGAGGGGCTGGACTACGACCTCGTCCAGGGGGTCAGCGGCAACACGCTCCTCGCCCACCAGCTCCTCCACCTCGCCGCCGAGCGGGGCCTGGGCGGGGCGATGAAGGAGCGGCTGCTGCACGCGCACTTCACCGAGCGCCGCTCGGTGTTCGACGTGGACGCGCTGGTGCCCCTCGCCGTCGAGGTGGGGCTGGACGAGACCGAGGTGCGCGCCGCGCTGGCCGACCACCGGTACCTGCCCGCCGTCCAGCAGGACATCGAGACCGCCCGGGCGCTCGGCGCGACCGGCGTCCCCTTCTTCGTCGTCGACCGCGCCTACGGCGCCTCCGGGGCGCAGCCGGCCGAGACGCTCCTGCAGCTGCTCGAGCGGGCCTGGGCCGACACCCACCCGCTCACCACCGTCCCCGCCGCCGAGGGCTGCGCGGACGGCAGCTGCGCCGTCTAGGTCGCTCTGCACGCGTTCCGGCCACTTCGCATGCGTCGCAGCACGTGCAGAGTGGGGGAAGCGCGTGCAGAGCGCCGCTCAGCCGAGCAGGCGGGGAGCGCGTTCCAGGGCCTTGCGGGCACCGCCAGCGAGCCGGCGGACGACGTCGGTCGCCGACTCCTCGGTGGTCACCAGCCCGACCGACTCCCCGGCGTAGACCGGGGCGTGGTCCAGGTCGCCCTCCTCCCGGGCCCGCCGGACCAGGTCGGCCGCCGCGGTGTCGCCGCGCAGCTCGGTCTCCCGGCCGTGCCAGAGCTGGGTGAACTCGTTGGCCAGTGCCCGCCCGGGCCAGCGAGCCGGCCAGGGCAGACCCTGGGCGACGTCGAAGGCGCTGGTCAGCACGGTGGAGTCGCCCCCGGCGGCCCGGACACGCGCCCGGGCGGCCGGGGTGTTGGCCGCCTCGGTGCAGGACAGGAACGGGGTGCCGATCCAGGCCCCGGCGGCGCCGGCGATGAGGACGGCGGCCAGGCCGGCACCGGTCGCCACCCCGCCGGCGGCGAGCACCGGCCGGTCGGTCGCGGCCAGCACCTCCTGCAGCAACGGCAGGGTGGCCCGCTGCCCGGTGTGCCCGCCGGCCTCGGTGCCCTGTGCCACGATCACGTCGGCCCCGGCCTCCAGGGCGCGATCCAGGTCGGCGCGTGAGTTCACCGCGGTGGCCACCGCGATCCCGGCGTCGTGCAGCGGCCCGACGAAGGGCGCCGGGTCGCCGAAGGAGACCGAGACCAGCGCCGGTTCGGTGGCGATCGCCGCGGCCAGCAGCTCGGGGCGCTGCTCCAGGGCCCAGGCCATCAGGCCGACGCCGAAGGAGACGTCAGCCTCCGCGGGCAGCCGCGCCTGCTCGGCGACCCACTCCACCGGGGTGTCCGAGCCGACGCCGATCATGCCGAGCCCGCCGCCGAGGGAGACGGCCCGGGCGAGTTCGCCGCCGGCCACCCCGGCCATCGGAGCACCGAAGACCGGGACGTCGAGGTCGAACCAGCGGGTCAGCGGGGTCTTGATCACCGGCCCATCGTCGTCCCTCGGCTCGGGGAGTGCAGCGGGCGGTCAGCGGCGGGTGACGTCGGCGGTGAAGGCCTGCAGCCGCTTGTGCAGCCCCACGACCTGCTCCTCGACCGCGAGGGCCTGGAGCTCCTCGTCCAGGTGCAGGGCCGACGGCGGGACGGCGGTCACCCGGCTCGCGCAGTCCAGGTCGGCGCAGATGTAGGTGCCCACGGTGTTGCCGTTGCGCCCGGCCGCGCCGACCCGCCGGGCGGTGAACAACGAGACGTCGGCGGCCGACTGCACCGAGTGGCACAGCAGGCACATCGCCGAGCGGCGGCTGGACATCTTCGTGTCCGCGGCGCGCAGGGCGACACCGACCGGTTCGCCGTCCCGTTCGTGCACCAGGTAGCCGCGCAGCTCGGCCTTCGCGTCCCGCCACCCGAGCACGTCCAGCGACGCCCAGTCCAGCTCGGCGAGGTCGCGGGGTGGCGTGAGGGCGGCGGCCTCGCTCCGGGAGCAGTTGACCATCGAGCGGCGGATGGCCGCCTCGGTCAGGGCGTGCACGGGAGCCTCCAGGGGCGTCGGGACGGGACGGCCGCAGAGGTTACGTACCGCGCCCGTCCCGTCGCACCCGGATTTCCCGGCGCCTGCGCTCCACCAAAATGGCCATTTTGGTGGAGCACGGCGTCAGGTGGTGGCTGGGCCGCCGTGCTCGGTGCCGGCCAGCGTGCGGAGCAGCTCGTGGGCGCGCTCGGCGCGCTGCGAGTCCTGCTCCATCACCTCGCGGAAGAACGAGGCGACGTCGTCCAGGTTGGCGTTCTCGGCATCCCGGACGTACTGGCCGTAGTCGTGCCCGGCCTTCAGGGAGTGGTACTGGACGGAGATCAGGTCGAACGTGACGTCGGCGAAGCCGGTCTCACCGGTGGCCATGGGTCCTCCTCAGGAGTGCGCATGGGGCCGTTGCTGAGCCTCGGGATCTGACCTCGTCGCGCTACCCCGCCCACGGGCGGGTGACACGCGAGTCGGACCGTTCCGTCTCAGGTCTGGTCGTTGGTCGGCGCCTCGCCCACCGCGCCGGCGAAGCCGCCGGTCACGTCACCGCCGCCGGCCTCGTCGGCCTCGGTGCGGGACGAGGCGAGCTCGTCCTCGCCGGTCGAGACCTGGTCGTCCTCGGTGGAGGCGAGGTCCTCGCCCTCGCCGAGGGCGCCGGGGTCGGCCTGCAGCGTGCGAGGGTCGTTGAGGGGGTCGGGGACGTCGGGATCGGTGACGGTCATGGTCCGACCGTGCCCCGGTGGTGCGCCGTCCGAACGTGCGTAACTGGACAGTTAAGTAAGCCACCTGTTACATATCTGGCCGTGGAGGCACTCGCGGCCCTGGCCGACCCGACCCGGCGGCAGATCGTCGCCCTGCTCGCCGCCGGGGAGCAGGGCGCAGGTGAGCTGGCCGGGCAGTTCCCGGTCAGCCGCCCGGCGATCAGCCGGCACCTGCGGGTGCTCCGCGAGGCCGGGCTGGTGCAGGTCCGGGCCGAGGGGCAGCGCCGGGTGTACGCGCTGGACCCGCGGCCGCTGTCGGAGCTCGACGCCTGGCTGGCCCCCTACCGGCGGCTGTGGGCGCAGCGGCTGGACGCGCTGGACACCGAGATCGCCCGCGGACGGCGGGCCCGAACGCAGGAGGACGGTCGATGACGACACCGGACGAGCGGCTGGGGCAGGTCACCGAGCTGCCCGAGGGCGTGCGGCTGCAGTTCCGCCGCAGCTGGCCGGACCCGATCGAGGACGTCTGGGCGGCGCTCACCGAGCCCGACCGGATGGCTCGCTGGATCGGCACGTACGAGGGGGAGCGCCGGGCCGGCGGCTCGGGCACCTTCACGATGACGCACGAGGAGGCGCCGATCGGCGAGCCGATGCGGATCGTGGAGTGCGCGGCGCCGCACCGGCTGGTGGTCGACTGGGACACCGAGGAGGGCTGGCGGGTCGAACTGGACCTGACCGCTCAGGACGGCGAGACGGTGCTGCTGTTCACCCAACTGTTCGCCCCGGGCACCGAGGTGACCGACTACGTGCTGGGCTGGCACTGGTACCTGGACAAGTTCGACGCCGAGGTGGGCGACCGGCCGGCGCCCGGTGACTGGGACGGCTTCCTCGCCGGCACCGGGCCCGCCTACGGGCGCTCGCCGCAGGCCTGAGCCGGCCGACCGTGGAGCCGGGGTGCGCCGCGGCTCCACGGTCGAGCAGGTGGCTCAGCCCCGAGGGTCAGCCTCGAGGCGTCGAGGCCGGCTCATGGACCCGGACCGGGTCCGGGCCGGTCCACGGGCCCAGCCGGCCCAGCAGGCGGTCGCGGGAGGCCAGTCGCGGGCCGGCCTGCACCGGGTAGGCGTCGTAGGAGCTGGTCAGCGCTCGGGCGGCGTGCAGGGCGAAGTTCGCGTCGTCCTGCGCCTCGCGGGCGACGGCGACCAGGTCGGCCTGGCCGGTGGCGACGACGGCGTCGGCCTGCTGCGGGTCGACGACCAGGCCCACGGCCATGGTCGGGATGCCGACCTGCTCCTTGATCGCGGCGGCGAAGGGCACCTGGTAGCCGTAGCCGATCGGGTGCTCCCAGCCGGTGCCGATGCCCCCGCCGGAGACGTCGATCGCATCGACCCCGAGGGCCTTGAGCTCCCGGCAGAAGGCGATCGTGTCGGCCAGCGTCGTCCCCTCGCGGGTCGCGTCGACGGCGGAGACCCGGACCATCAGCGGCAGGTCGGCCGGCCAGACGGCGCGCACGGCCTCGACCACCTCGAGCGGGAACCGCATCCGGTTCTCCAGCGACCCGCCGTAGGCGTCGGTGCGGGTGTTGGTCAGCGGGGAGAGGAACTCGTTGAGCAGGTAGCCGTGCGCGGTGTGCACCTCGGCCACCTGGAACCCGGCGGTCAGCGCGCGGCGGGCGGCGGCGACGAACGCGTCGCGCACACCGGGCAGCTCCTCGGTCGTGAGCGCACGGGGGGCCGGCCAGCCCTCGCCCATCGGCACGCCGCTCGGGGAGACCGGCGTCCACGGGACGTCGCCGGGGCGGGCGTTCTCCGCGGTCACCGGGCCGTCGCCGTCCCACGGGCGCAGGGTGCTGCCCTTGCCGCCGGCGTGCGCCAGCTGGATGGCCGCGACGCTGCCGTGCTCGCGCAGGAAGGCGGCCACCCGGGCCAGGCCGGGCACCTGCTCGTCGTTCCACAGGCCGACGTCCCCGGGGCTGATCCGGCCGTCGGCCGTCACCCCGGTCGCCTCCACCATCACGAGGCCGAAGCCGCCGAGGGCGAACCGGCCCAGGTGCACCAGGTGGTAGTCGCCGACCACCCCGTCGGAGACGCAGTACTGGCACATCGGGGCCACCGCGAGGCGGTTGGGGAGGGTGACCCCGCGCAGGGTCAGGGGCTGCAGGAGCTGAGGGGTGCTCACGACCGCCGACAACCCGAGAGGGGCCCGATGGCATCCCGGGGGGAGGTACGTCACACTTCAGGTAGACGTTCTAGACGTACGCCTGGCAGGCGGTAGCCTGGCCCGATCCCCCGGCCCCAGCGTCGCGGCCGGGGGGCCGACACAGCGCCAGCGCCGGTGCGACACCCACGCCGGCGGCACCCGAAGGAGGAGACGCCGTGACTTCCGTGGCCATCCCAGGTCTCGAGAACGCCCCCACCACGCACGCCCGACTCCTCGCCTGGGTGCAGGAGATGGCCGAGCTGGCCCAGCCCGACCAGGTGGTGTGGGTCGACGGCTCCGACGAGGAGTGGGAGCGGCTCACCACTCGGCTCGTGGACGCCGGCACGTTCACCCGGCTGGCGAAGAAGCCCAACTCCTTCCACTGCGCCTCCGACCCCAGTGACGTCGCCCGGGTCGAGGACCGCACCTTCATCTGCTCGGTCGACGAGGCCGACGCCGGTCCCACCAACAACTGGATGGAACCGGCCGAGATGAAGGCCGTCATGACCGAGCTGTACCGGGGGTGCATGCGCGGCCGGACGATGTACGTCATCCCGTTCTGCATGGGCCCGGTCGAGGCCGAGAACCCCATGTTCGGCGTCGAGCTCACCGACTCCGAGTACGTCGTGGTCTCGATGCGGGTCATGGCCCGGATCGGCGGCCGGGTGCTCGAGGCGATGGGGTCCGACCGGCCGTTCGTGCCGGCGATGCACTCCCTCGGCGCCCCGCTGGAGGCCGGCCAGAACGACGTCCCCTGGCCGTGCAGCGACACCAAGTACATCGTGCACTTCCCCGAGGAGCGGGCCATCTGGTCCTACGGCTCCGGCTACGGCGGCAACGCCCTGCTGGGCAAGAAGTGCTACTCGCTGCGCATCGCCTCGGTCATGGCCCGGGACGAGGGCTGGCTCGCCGAGCACATGCTGATCCTCAAGCTCACCAGCCCGCGGCAGAAGACGTACTACGTCGCCGCGGCCTTCCCGTCGGCCTGCGGCAAGACGAACCTGGCGATGCTCGAGCCGACCATCCCCGGCTGGAAGGTCGAGACCCTCGGCGACGACATCGCCTGGATGCGCTTCGGCGAGGACGGCCGGCTCTACGCCCTCAACCCCGAGTACGGCCTCTTCGGCGTCGCCCCGGGCACCGGCTGGGACACCAACCCCAACGCCATGCGCACCATCGACCAGGGCAACTCGGTGTTCACCAACGTCGCGCTGACCGACGACGGCGACATCTGGTGGGAGGGGATGACCGACGACGCCCCCGCCCACCTGACCGACTGGAAGGGCCGGGACTGGACGCCGGACTCCGACGAGCCCTCCAGCCACCCGAACAGCCGCTTCTGCACCCCGATCACCCAGTGCCCGATCCTGGCCCCGGAGTACGAGGACCCGAAGGGCGTGCCGATCTCGGCGATCCTCTTCGGCGGACGCCGCAAGACCACGATCCCGCTGGTCAGCGAGGCCCGGGACTGGAACCACGGCGTGTTCATGGGCGCGACGCTCTCCTCGGAGACCACCGCGGCGGCCACCGGTGCCGTCGGCGTCGTCCGCCGCGACCCCTTCGCCATGCTGCCGTTCATCGGCTACAACGCCGGTGACTACTTCCAGCACTGGGTCGACACCGGCAAGCAGCACGACGCCAGCAAGCTGCCCCGGATCTTCTACGTGAACTGGTTCCGCCGGGACGACGACGGCGGCTTCCTGTGGCCCGGGTTCGGGGAGAACAGCCGCGTGCTCAAGTGGGTCGTCGAGCGCCTCGAGGGCACCGCGGCCGCCGAGGAGACCCCCGTCGGGCACGTGCCGACGCCGGACTCCCTCGACGTCTCGGGTCTGGGCATGACCCGCGAGCAGGTCGAGCAGGCGCTGCGCGTGGACAAGCAGGAGTGGCAGGCCGAGGTCCCGCAGATCACCGAGTGGTTCGAGAAGTTCGGCGAGAAGCTGCCCAGCACGATGTGGGACGAGTTGGAGATCCTCAAGAGCCGCCTGGCCTAGCGGCACGCCCCTCCGGGGGCCCACGGACCGGGTCGGCCGTCGCGGTGGCCGACCCTCGGACGAGGTCCCGCTCACCGACAGCGTCGTCGGGGGGCGGGACCTCGTCGCGTCCGGGATCCCGTCCGGCGACGCTCCCGTGCCCGTCCCGCGGGTGGCGATGCCGCCGGGTTAGCGTGGCGGGGGCGTGCCCATCCCCGTGACGGAGGCCAGTCCGCTCGTGCCCAACCCCTACCTGCACGTGCTGCGGACCCCGCATGCCCTGCCGATGGTGCTGGCCGCGTTCATCGGCCGGCTGCCGCTGTCGATGATCGGTCTGGGCAGTGTGCTGCTCGTCCAGTCCGAGACGGGCTCCTACGGCCTGGGCGGTGCGGTGGCCGCGGTCGGCGCGATCGCCACCGCGATCGCCGGGCCGGTGATCGGCCGGCTGGCCGACACCCACGCCCAGCGGCGGGTGCTGTTGGGCGTGCTGGCGATCTTCGTCGTCTCGGGGGTGGCCTTCCTCTGGTCGGTGCGCGGCGGCTGGCCGCTGTGGACGGTGTTCCTCTCCGCCGCCGCCGCCGGGGCGAGCATCCCGCCGGTCTCCTCGATGATCCGGGTGCGCTGGACCCACCTGCTCCGCGGCACCCCGCGGCTGCCGACCGCCCTGGCGATGGAGTCGGTGGTCGACGAGTTCGTGTTCATCGTCGGGCCGGTGCTGGTCACCTTCCTGTCCACCACCGGGCACACCACCTCCGGGGTCGTCACCGCGTTCACGCTGGCCGCCGTCGGCAGCCTGCTGTTCGCCGCGCAGGGGCACACCGAGCCGCCCCCGGCCGCGCACGGGCACCGGCGCGGGGCGTCGGCGATCCGGGTGCGAGGGCTGCGGGTGCTGTTCGTGGTGGGGGCCGCGGTCGGCGCCATCCTCGGCGCCCTGGAGATCGGCCTGGTCGCCTTCGCCGACGAGGTCGGTCAACGCTCGCTGTCCGGTCTGCTCATCGCCGGCCTGGCCGCCGGCTCGATGTTCGCCGGCATCGGCTGGGGCGTCGTGCACTGGAAGGTGCGGCTGCGGCACCGGTTGGTCGCCGCCCTCGTCGTCCTCACCGTGCTGACCGTGCCGCTGGTGCTGGTCACCAGCTACTGGCTGATGCTGCCGCTCGTGGTGGTCGCCGGCATCGCCGTCTCACCGTCGTTGATCAGTGCCTTCACCCTGGCCGAGGTGCTGGTGCCCCGCTCCGCGGTCACCGAGGCGTTCACCTGGATCGGCACCGCCCTCGCCCTCGGGGTGGCGATCGGGGCGTCGGCCGCCGGGAAGATCGTGGACACGGTCGGCGCCAACGCCAGCTTCCTGGTCGCCACGGTGGCGGCGGGACTGGCGGCGGTGGTGGTCGCCCTGTGGCAGCGGACCCTGCACGTGCCGGCTGAGCACGCCGCCTCCCCGGCGTTGGCGCACTGAAGGAGAACCCTCCTCCGGGGCCTGGGGTCGGACCCGGGAGCAGGCCGGGACGACGTGCGGCTGGGATGCTCGGCCGGTGACCGCACCCCGCCCCGCCGCCGGTGGCGGGCGATCGCTCGGGGTCGCCCCGGAGCGGCTGGACCGCTGGCTGGACGGCGTCGCCCGGCGGCACGGCGCGTTCACCGACGTCCGGGCCGACGAGGCGAGCGTGCTCACGGTGACCTGCCAGGACACCACCACGGTGCGGCTGACCGCCCCCTACGGCTGGACGCCGGGCCCCGCGCCGCTGACCGCCTTCAGCGCCGCGGCCAAGGTGCCGCGGCGAACCGCCGTCCTGCTGGTCCGGCGCGGCCGCTGGGCGGTCGGGGTGTTCGACGGCGCGGAACTCGTCGTCTCCAAGGTCGACTCCCGCCAGGTGCAGGGCCGCACCGCCGCCGGCGGGTGGTCGCAGCAGCGGTTCGCCCGGCGGCGCGGGCACCAGACCGACGCCGTCGTCAGCCATGCCGCGGACACCGCCGCCCGGGTGCTGCTGCCGCACGCCGGCACGCTCGCCGGCCTGGCCCCGGGCGGGGACAAGGGCCTGGCCGCGGAGGTGCTCACCGACCCGCGACTCCGCCGGCTGGCCGACCTCCCACGCCTGCCCGCGTTGGAGGTCGGCGAGCCGACCAAGGCCGTGCTGCTGGAGACCCCGGCCCAGTTCCGGGCCGTCCGGGTGCACATCGTGGAGCCCACCGACCGCACCTGAGGGGCCGAAATCGCGATTCCGGCCCCTCAGCAGGTGTGGTGGGTCTCCTGCAGGCGATAGACCGGGGTCGGGATGCCGACCTGGCGGGCCTTGAGCTGGAGCGCCAGGTAGAGCGAGTAGTGCCGGGACTGGTGCAGGTTGCCGCCGTGGAACCACAGCGCCTCCTGCTGGGTGGGCTTCCACATGTTGCGCTGCTCGCCCTCCCACGGCCCGGGGTCCTTGGCGGTGTCCGAGCCCAGGCCCCACACCTTGCCCACCCGGTCGGCGACCTCCTGGCTGATCAGGTCGGCGGCCCAGCCGTTCATCGAGCCGTACCCGGTGGCGTAGACGACCAGGTCGGCCGGGAGCTCGGTGCCGTCGGCCAGCACGACCGAGTCCTCGGTCAGGTGGTCGACCTGGCCCCGGACCAGCCGCACGTCGCCGTTCGCGACGAGGTCGGCGGCGCCCACGTCGATGTAGTAGCCCGAGCCGCGGCGCAGGTACTTCATGAACAGGCCCGACCCGTCCTCGCCCCAGTCGTGGTCGAACCCGGCCGCCTCGAGCCGCTGGTAGAAGTCGGCGTCCCGCTCCCGCATCTGGTCGTACAGCGGGATCTGGAACTCGTGCATGATCCGGTAGGGCAGCGAGGCGAACGTCAGGTCCGCCTTCTCCGTCGTCATGCCGCCGGCCACGGCTTCCTCGGAGTACAGCGCGCCCAACCCGATCTCCATCAGCGAGTCCGACCGGACGATGTGGGTCGAGGAGCGCTGGACCATGGTGACGTCCGCGCCGTTCTCCCAGAGCGCCCCGCAGATGTCGAAGGCCGAGTTGTTCGAGCCGATGACGACGCAGCGCCTGCCCCGGTAGGCGTCCGGCCCGGGGTGGGCCGAGGAGTGGTGCTGGTCGCCGCGGAAGACGTCCTGTCCGGGCAGCACCGGGACGTTGGGCTTCCCCGACATCCCGGTGGCCAGCACCAGCTGCTGCGGGCGCAGCACCACCGGCACGCCGTCCCGCTCGACGGTGACCGTCCACTCGGCGGTCTTCTCGTCGTAGGCGGCGCTGATCGCCCGGGTGTTCGCCCAGTAGTCCAGCTCCATCACCCGGGTGTAGGACTCCAGCCAGTCGGCGATCTTGTCCTTGGGGGCGAAGACCGGCCAGTTGTCCGGGAACGGGATGTAGGGCAGGTGGTCGTACCAGACCGGGTCGTGCAGGCACAGCGACTTGTAGCGGCTGCGCCACTGGTCACCCGGGCGCGGGTGCTTGTCGATCACGATCGTCGGGACGTCGAGCTGGCGGAGCCGGGCCCCGAGGGCGATGCCGCCCTGCCCGCCGCCCACGACCAGCACGACGGGCTGGGTCTCGTACCCGAGCTCGCGGGCCTCCCGCTCGCGGCGGTCCCGCCAGGTCTCCCGGTCCCGGTGGACACCGTGCTCGGCGCCCATCGGCCGCCGGTCCCGGACCGGCTCCTCGTGCCCGGTCAGCTCGAACAGCGTGGTCAGCAGGGTCCAGGCCCTGCCGTCCTGCAGCCGCAGGTGCCCGCGGCCGCGGCCGACCGCCGTCTCGAAGGCGATCCACGCCTCGTCGACGCCGTCGGCGCCGGTGGCCGGTTCGCTGGCCCGGAAGCCCTGCGGGTCGGTGCGGTCGAGCGTGGCCCGGAGCAGGTCCCGGACGCCGTCCTGCCCCTCGACCGTGGTGATGTTCCAGCTGAAGGCGACCAGGTCGCGCCAGAAGCAGGTGGGGGCGAAGAGCTCGGCCACCCGGTCGACGTCCCGGGCGGTCAGGGCCGACTGGAACTCCTCCAGCCAGGCCCCGACCCGGCTGCCCGGATCGTCGGTGTCGGTGGTCGTGGTGTCGGTCGGGTCCAGGGTCTGGGTCACCGCGCGGCTCCTGCGTCGTCGGAGGAGTGGCCGCCGCGACCGGCGTCCGGGTGCAGCTGACCACCCCCGCGACGCCCGACGAGAGAGCGCCGCGGGACCCGGCCCGGCGGCCGTCGAGCGCCGCCACCCGCCGTATGACTCACGTCACACGGGGTGACTCCGGAGGGGCCAAGATCGCGACTTCGGCCCCATCAGGTCAGGGCTGCAGGACCAGCCGAATGGGGTTGCCCTCCTTGCTCGACAGCCGCTCGACCGCGGTCGCCGCCTCGCTGAGCGGCAGGGTGTCGCTGACCGAGCGGGCGAAGTCGATCCGGTGGTGCCGCACCAGCTGCACCAGTTCGACGACGTGCTCGGGCATCGACCCGTAGTGGCCCAGCACCTTCTGCCCGAAGTAGCTGAACGCCGTGCCGTCCTTGATCGTCAGGGGCTGCCTGGTCAGTCCGACCAGCACGAGCGCACCACCGGCACCGAGCGCGCGCACCGCCTGCTCGCGAACCGCGGCGACGCCGGCGAAGTCGAAGGCGAACGCCAGTCCGGCGCCGCCGGTGGCCGCGCGCACCTGGTCGACCAGGTCGTCCTCGGCCGGGTCCAGCGCCAGGTCCGCACCGAACTGCAGCGCGCGTTCCCGGGCGGCCGGCACCGGGTCGACGGCGATGATCGGCGCCGCACCGGCCAGCCGGAGCAGCTGCACACCGTGCGCCCCCAGCCCGCCGATGCCCCAGACGCCGACCGGCTGGGCCGGCCGGACCCCGGCCGTGGCGGTGATCGCCGCCCACGGGGTGGAGACCGCGTCCGGCACGATGCAGGCCTGCTCCAGCGGCAGGTCGTCGGGGACGGCGACCAGCGTGTCGGCCCGGGCGACGGCGTACTGCGCCCATCCGCCGTCGTAGTCGACGCCGCGGGTGTGCACCACGCCGTGCCGGTCCTCCCCGGCCTGCAGCAGCACCCGCTGGTCGTCGGCCCAGCCGGTCACGCCGGCGCCCAGCGCCGCGACGGTGCCGGCCACCTCGTGGCCCAGGGTCACCGTGTCCCCGGGGAGGAACAGCGGGGTCAGCTCGCCCTCGATCAGGTGCACGTCGGACAGGCAGACGCCGGCGGCACGCACCCGGACCAGCACCTCACCGGGGCCCGGGGTCGGCACGGGCAC
Source organism: Modestobacter sp. VKM Ac-2978 (assembly GCF_026968025.1). Classification (NCBI taxonomy): domain Bacteria; kingdom Bacillati; phylum Actinomycetota; class Actinomycetes; order Geodermatophilales; family Geodermatophilaceae; genus Modestobacter; species Modestobacter sp. VKM Ac-2978. Next base: position 199,716 of record NZ_JAPVBP010000003.1, read on the forward strand.
CTCGGTGACGGCGAAGTCGCGGGTCCGGACGTTCAGCCGTCCGGCGAGCATGGAGTCAGGGATCGTCTCGGGCACCACCCCACCCTGCCCTCGGCCGTGCAGGCGCGCCGTCCGGGGGTAGGGGAGCGTGGTGTCTCCTTCCTCACGCGCGGCGGACGGCCGCCTCGACAGCCGCCCCGACCAGCCGACCGGCACCGCCCCCGGTCCGGGGGTCACCCGGCTCGACCTCGGGCCCGGCGCGGAGGCGCTGCTCGCCGTCCCGCCCGGCGACCCGCGGCCGCGCCCCCTGCTGGTGTTCTTCCACGGTGCCGGTGGGACGGCGGAGCAGTCGCTGGCCGCCGTCGCCGAGCTGGTCACCGCCCGGGACGTGCTGGTGCTCGCCCCGACCTCGACCGGAACCACGTGGGACCTGATCGACGGCGGCCTGGGCCGGGACGTCGCCGTCCTGGACGCGGCGCTCGCGCAGGTCTTCGCCGGCTGCCCGGTCAGCCAGGTGGCGATGTCGGGCTTCTCCGACGGTGGTTCCTACGCGCTGTCGCTGGGGGTGGCCAACGGCGACCTGGCCGCCGCCGTGCTGGCGTTCTCCCCGGGCTTCGTCTCCTCGCCGGGCCGGTACGGCCGGGCGAGGTTCTGGCTGAGCCACGGCACCGAGGACCCGGTGCTGCCGGTGGACCGGTGCGGACGGCGGGTGTCGGCCGAGCTGCTCGCCGACGGCTACGACGTGACCTACGAGGAGTTCGCCGGTGGCCACGTGCTCACCCCGGAGCTGGTGAGCGCCGGGCTGGACTGGTGGCTCGGCGCCCCGGCCGGCTGACCGGCCGGGGCGGCGGCTCAGTCGCGCGGCGTGTCGGCGGTGGAGAGATCGACCTCTTCGTGCCGCAGCTGCTCGGTGACCGACGACTGCTCGGTCTCCCACGTCGTGGTGAGCCGTACCCGCTCGGCCGGCACCCGCTCCAGGGACACCCGCGGCTCCTCGGCGTACAGGGTGACCCAGCCGGTGCTCCGGGAGGGCTGCCGCTCGCCCGTCGCCGCCTGGCCCGGCTCGCGGTCGCCGTGTGCCAGCGGCAGGTGCTCGATCCGGGCGCGCTGCCGGGTGATCGTCACCGGCACCAGCACCTCCTCGCTGACCTCCTCGATGCGGATCACGGCCCGGGTCCAGGGCTCGACCACGGTCGTGACGTCCAGCTGCTCCTCGGCGAGGGTCATCGTGCCGTCGCCGCCCCGGGCAGGGACGCTCTCGTTGCCCCGGGCGGGACTCCCGTCGCCGCCCCGGGCCGGGGTGGTCGACGACCCGCGGTAGTGCTCGAGCAGCGCCGTCTCCTCCTCCGGGCTCAGGTGGTCCGGCCGGGTCGCCCGGGGCGCGGAGTGGACGGCGGCGGAGTCGACCGCCAGCTGCATCCGGTCCTCCGCGAGCTGGGACCCGGTGACCGGGGCGATGAGCGGGACCTCGTCGTCGTCCGGGGCGGCGTGCGTCCCCGGGGTGAGGCCCACCCAGGTGGGCTGCTCGGTCACGTCGTCCAGGTAGACCGCGGTGACCGTGCCCAGCGGCTTCCCGTCGCGGTCGTGGGCGATCGCACCGATGACAGAGGGGGGAGTCGGGTCGCTGGCCATGACTGGTGGGTGATCCAGATGCCGGTGGTCTACACATCGTCCGGCGGGTCGTGCCGGAAGTCGGTTGAGCCGAGCACGGTCCGCGCGTAGCGTCCTCCGATCGTGTCCGTGCCGTCCGCCCCGGCCCACCCCACCGCCGCCGATCCCGTCCTCGCCGCCGAACGCGACCACCTGGCCCACGCCGCCGGGTGCCTGACCTCCATGCGTGCCGCCGCCGTCGCGGTCGCCGATGCCGGCGTCGACGCCTGGGCCTCCGAGCGACTCGGCGCCGCCCGCGCCGAGCGACTGCTCGCGCTCGCCGCCGACCCGGGCGTCCCGGCCTTCTTCGGCCGCACCGACGCTGCCGGTGGCACCGACCCGGAGACCTTCCACATCGGCCGCCGCCACGTGCGCGACGCGGCCGGCGACCCGGTCGTCATCGACTGGCGGGCACCGATGAGCCGGCCGTTCTACCAGGCCAGCGCCGCACAACCGCAGGGCCTGCTGCGCCGTCGCCGGTTCGGCTTCGCCGACGGCGAGCTGACCAGCTACGAGGACGAGCTGCTCGCCGACGGCCAGGACGACGGCGGGACCGGCGAGCTCCTCCGGCAGGACATCGAGCGCCCGCGCAGCGGCCCGATGCGCGACATCGTGGCCACCATCCAGCCCGACCAGGACGACATCGTCCGGGCGCCGCTGGCCGAGTCGATCTGCGTGCAGGGCGCCCCGGGCACCGGGAAGACGGCGGTCGGGCTGCACCGGGCGGCCTACCTGCTCTACACGCACGGCGACCAGCTGGCCCGCACCGGTGTGCTGGTGGTCGGGCCGAACCGGGCGTTCCTGCGGTACATCGAGCAGGTGCTGCCGGCGCTGGGCGAGGTGGAGGTCGACCAGGCGACGGTCGCGAGCCTCACCGCCCGGGTGACCGTGCGCGCCCAGGACGAGCCGGCGGTCGCCGTCCTCAAGGGCGATCCGCGGATGGCCGAGGTGCTGCGCCGGGCGCTGTGGGGCGGCATCCGCAAGCCGACGGACTCGGTGCAGGTGACGCTGTCCGGGCGGAAGTACCGGATCGGTGAGGACCGGCTCAAGCGCTTCGTCGACGACCTGCGCCGGGCCGGGACCTCCGGGGTCGACGACCAGCAGCTGGTGCACTACGCCGCCGGCCGGGAGCGGCTGGCGATGGGGCTGGCCGAGTACGCCCGGCGGCTGAAGGAGGCCGGTGGGGGCAGCCCGACCGACGCGGAGACCCGGCGGACCGCCCGCAGCGCCGAGGTGCGGGCCTTCTGCGACGCCGTCTGGCCGGCGGTGGACGCCGCCGGTCTCGTGCACGACCTGTTCACCGACCCCGAGCGGCTGGCCCGGGCGGCCCGGGGCGTGCTGACCGAGGAGGAGCAGGCGCTGCTGCACTGGCCGAAGCCGCCGCGGTCGGTGCGCGCCGCGCGGTGGACCGCCGCGGACGCGGTGCTGGTCGACGAGGTGGCCGGGATGCTGGAGCGCACCCCGGGCTACGGGCACGTGGTGGTGGACGAGGCGCAGGACCTCTCCCCGATGGAGTGCCGCGCCGTCGCCCGCCGGCTGGGCGCGGGTTCGCTGACCGTGCTGGGCGACCTGGCCCAGGCCACCAGCCCCTGGTCGGTGGCGGACTGGTCGCAGACGCTGACGGCGCTCGGCCGGCCGGCCACGACCGTGCGGCCGCTCACCCGGGGTTACCGGGTGCCGGGCGAGGTGCTGGACTTCGCCAACCGGCTGCTGCCCGCGATCGCCCCCGGGCTGGCCGCAGCCACCGCGGCACGCCGGGAGCCGGGGGCGCTGCAGCTGCGGCCGGTGGGCACGCTGGCCGGGCCGCTGGCCGAGGTGGTCGGCGAGCTGGCGGCCAGAGCCGGGTCGACCGGGGTGGTCTGCGCCGACGCGTCGGTCGCCGAGGTGGTCGGGGTGCTCACCGCGGCCGGGCTGGACGTGGCGCCGCTGGCCGACGACGGTTCGGCGCCGGCCCGGGTGTCCGTCGTCCCGGCCGGGCTGGTGAAGGGGCTGGAGTTCGACCACGTCGTGGTGGTGGAGCCGGCCGCGATCGTCGCCGCGGAGCCGCGCGGGCTGCACCGGCTCTACGTCGTCCTCACCCGGGCGGTGAGCAGCCTGGTCGTGCTCCACCACGCCGACCTGCCCGACCTGCTGGTCGAGGAGATCACCGCCGTCCCGTCCTGCTGAGCGGCGTCCCTAGGCTCCCGGGCATGCCCGACTCCCTGCGCCGCGCGCTGCGCGTCCCCGCCGCCCCGATCGAGCTGCGCGAGATCGACCCGCGGTCGACGCCGCTGGCGCCCGGCGACAAGGAGCGCACCCGGGAGGCGACGCGGCTGGACGCCACCCACCTGGCCGAGCTGCAGCAGCGGCTCTACGCGGAGGGCAGCGGCGGCAGCCGACGGCGGGTCCTGCTGGTGTTGCAGGGCATGGACACCAGCGGCAAGGGCGGCGTGGTGAAGCACGTCGTCGGCGCGATGGAGCCGCACGGGGTGGCGGTGGCGAGCTTCGGCGCGCCGACGCCGGAGGAGCTGCGGCACTCCTTCCTCTGGCGGGTGCGCCGGGCGCTGCCCGGGCCGGGCAAGGTCGGTGTCTTCGACCGTTCGCAGTACGAGGACGTGCTGATCGGCCGGGTGCGCGAGCTGGCGACCCCGGAGGTGATCGAGCGGCGTTACCGGGAGATCGTGCGGTTCGAGCGCCAGCTCGTCGCCGACGACGTCACGGTGGTCAAGGTGCTGCTGCACCTGTCGCCGTGGGAGCAGAAGCAGCGCCTGCTGGCCCGCCTCGACGACTCGAGCAAGCGCTGGAAGTTCGACCCCGCGGACATCGACGAGCGGGCCCTGTGGCCGCAGTACCAGCAGGCGTACGCCACCGCCCTGGAGCGCACCGACACCGACACCGCACCGTGGTACGTCGTCCCGGCCGACCGGAAGTGGTACCGCAACTGGGCGGTCGGCCGGCTGCTGCTGGAGACGCTGACCGAGCTGCAGCCCCGGCTGCCGGAGCCGGAATGGGACGTCGACGAGCAGCGCGACCGGCTGATCGAGGAGCACCCGGTCGCCAACTGAGTGCTGGTGGAGCACGGGGTGCCCGGGTAGCTTGGGCGGCCCGGTGGAGCGCGCGCCGGCTGGGCCGAGGAGCGGGGTGCCGACGTGAGCTTCGTCGACCCGCCGGCCGTTGCCGCATGGCGCCACCAGCAGGCCCGCACCGGTTTCGAGGTGGTGCACTTCCGGCGGTCCGGCGGGGGCTGGCAGGTGGTCGGCTGCACCACGGCGGTCGAGGCCGGCGTGGCCTGGACCGTCGACTACACCCTCGATCTCGACGCCGCCTGGGCCACTCGCCGGGCGGTGGTCACCGGACGGTCGTCGATGGGTGCCCGCAGGACCACGCTGGACTCGATCGGCGACGGCCGCTGGCACGTCGACGGGCTCCGGGCACCGGACCTGGACGGCTGCCAGGACGTCGACCTGGAGTCCTCGGCCATGACCAACGCACTGCCCGTGCACCGGCTCGACCTGGCGGTGGGGCGGCGGGCGTCCGCGCCGGCCGCCTACGTGCGGGCCGTGGGCCTGGGCGTCGACCGGCTGGAGCAGTCCTACACCCGGTTGCACGACGACGGGGCCCACCGGCAGTTCCACTACAAGTCCCCGGCCTTCGACTTCAGCTGCCAGCTGGTGTTCGACCCGTCCGGGCTGGTGCTCGACTACCCGGGCATCGCCGTCCGTCAGCTCTGAACCGGTGTCCCGCGGTCGAGGCGCTCGTCCAGGGCCTGGGTGAACAACCAGCCGCCGATGAGCACGAACTGGAGCAGGAACAGCCAGAACCCGATGGCGATCACGCCGCCGACCACGGTGAGGCCGCCGAACGGGGCGCCGAGGTCCAGCGGCAGGGCCAGGAACAGCACGAACCCCTGCAGGAAGCCGGACAGGCAGGCGGCGGTGAACAGCGCCCCGGACAGCACCGCCCGCCAGCCCAGCCGGCTGGCCGCGACGACCCGGAAGATCCACACCAGCGGCAGGGTGAGCGCGAACAGCACCGAGTAGTAGCCGGTGGCGAACCCGCTGACCGCGGCGCCGAACCCGGGGGTCTCGGCCAGGTGCGCGAGCACCCCAGCGACTAGCAGCAACGGGTACAGCAGCAGCGGTGCCAGCACCAGCAGGGGCAGGGCCAGCGCCCGGCCCCGCCAGGCGGTGAACCGGTCGTGCGCCGGGCTGAACCGCAGCAGCGCCCGGCGCAGCCCCTCGCCGTAGAGCGAGATCGGCAGCAGGGTCAGCAGGGCACCGACGACGCTGAGGCCGGTGCCCGCCTCGGCCAGCCGCTGCACCGCTGCCGGGGCGCCCAGCTCGTCGGGCAGCACCTCGGACAGCCGGGTGGCGAGCTCGCGCACCTCGTCGGCCCCGGCCACCCAGCTGGTCAGCCCCAGGGAGAGCACCAGCGCCGGGACGACGGCGATCCCGGCGTAGAAGGTGAGCCCGGCGGCGATCAGTGCGGTGTCCCGGTTGCGCAGGCGGGCCCGGATCGCCCTCAGGAGGCCGCGCGCCTCCCTCGCCAGCTGCACCGGGTCATGTGACCAGGTCCGGCCTGGTCCCGCTCGGCGGCGCGCCCGGCGCCGTGGTCCGGAGGTCAGCCGAGGGTGCCGACCAGGATCATGAAGGTGAAGGCCACCACCAGGATCAGCACGAAGGTCCCGACGATGATCAGGCGGGCCCGGTTCTTCGGCAGCTTGCCCTGTCCGCTGCGGTCAGTGCGGCCGTCGGGTCGCTCGCTCATCGGTCCTCCTGGGAATCGGTACGCGCCCCGGTCCGACACGTGGTCCCCCCGGGTCGCCGGCCTGCTCGGGCGAGCGGGCGGCTGTCCCGGGTGCCTGCCCACTTCCGCGGACGCTCACGCCTGAGACGTGACCCACTCCGCTCAGTGCCCCACTTCGCTCAGTGGCCGCCGAGCAGGTGCTTCGCCGCGGCGAAGCCGCCCAGGCCGCTGACCGCACCGCCGCGCACCGTGCCGCCCGAGGAGGCGGCGACCACCCGCGGGTGTGCCGTCGCCACGCCCCAGGTGCCGACGGCCTCCGGGTCGGGCGCGACCGGCCAGGCGAGGTCGCCGTGGAAGATGTGCCCGCCCGGCATCGCCAGCGACGCCTCGACGTCCAGCGGCGAGGACGCCTGCAGGCACGGCCGCCCGTCGCCGTCGGTGGCCAGGCAGTCGGCCAGCGGCTCGGTCAGGTGGGCGTCCAGCTGGGCCAGCACCCGCCGCACCGCCTCCGTCCGGGTCCCGACGGGGTCGGCCGCGTAGAGCTCGGCCGGCGTGTGCAACCCGAACAGGGTCAGGGTGTGCAGCCCGGTGTCGCCGACGATCGACGGGTCGGTGAGCGAGTGGCAGTACACCTCGAAGGGGACCACCTCGGGCAGCTGCCCGGCCGCGGCCTGCGCGTACGCGGCGTCGAGCTGGCCGGCAGCCTCGTCGACGTGCACGGTGCCGCTGAAGACCCGGCGGGGATCCGCGCCGGACCGCAGCCCGGGCAGCCGGCGCAGCACCATGTTGACCTTCAGCTGCGACCCCGACGGCCGCGGCGCCGGGGCGGCGCCCAGCAGCTCGTCGAGCACGGCCGGGGCCGCGCCGCTGACCAGGTGCCCGGCGTCGGCCGCGTGCGCCGTCCCGTCGGCGTCGGTCCAGTGCACGGTGACGCCGTCGGCCCGGGTCTCGACCGCGGTGACCTCGGCGCGGGTGAGCAGTGCGGCACCGCGCGCCCGGGCTGCGTCGGCCAGCGCGCCGCTGACCGCACCCATCCCACCGACCGGCACCCGCCAGCGGCCGGTGCCGTTGCCGATGAGGTGGTACAGGAAGCACCGGCCGGCCAGCCCGTCGGCGGCGTGCACGTCGGCGAAGGTGCCGATCAGCCCGTCGGTGAGCGCGATGCCCCGGACCTCGTCGTCGGTCAGGTGGTCAGCGACGACGTCGGCCAGCGGCCGTTCCCGCAGGTAGCGCCAGATCGCTGGGTCCCGCAGGCGCGCGGTGACCGCCGCCTCGCTGGGCAGCGGTCCGGTCAGGGTGGGGGCCAGGTCCTCGGCGAGGGTGGTCAGTCGGCCGTAGAACCGCTGCCAGCCGGCGAACTCGGCGTCCGAGCCGGTGAGGGCGCGGAAGGAGGCCGCCGTCTCCGGCCCCTCGTCCCGCTCGACCAGCAGCCCGGTGGCCGCACCGCCGCGGCGCAGCGGGGTGTAGGAGGCGACCGCCCGGTCCAGCAGGGTGATCGGCAGCGCCAGGTCGGTGACGACCCGGTCGGGCAGCAGGCTGACCAGGTAGGAGTAGGCCGACAGCCGGACGTCGACGCCCGGGAAGACCTGCTCGCTGACCGCGGCGCCGCCGAGCACGGCCCGCCGCTCCAGCACGAGCACCGACCAGCCCGCGCGGGCCAGGTAGGCGGCGGCGACCAGCCCGTTGTGGCCGCCGCCCACCACGACGGCGTCGTACCGGGCTGCGGTGCTCACGCCAGCTCCCGGGCGAAGCAGAGCGAGAACGGGTCGTCCACGTAGTGCCCGAACGCCGGGACCGGCCGGTAGCCGGCCGCGGTGTACAGCCCGATCGCCTCGGGCTGGCGCGGCCCGGTCTCCAGCAGCACGGTGGTCCAGCCCCGACCCACCGCCTCCGCCTCCAGCCCGGTGAGCAGCAGCCGGGAGACGCCGCGACCGCGGGCCGCCGGGACGACGTACATCCGCTTGAGCTCGGCGGTGCCGTCCCCGAGGGGCCGCAGCGCGCCGCAGCCGATCGGCGTGCCGTCGTCGTCCCGGGCGAGGAGGACGACGGCGACGTCGGCGGCGGACGGCGGCACCCCCGGCTCGCTGGCACCGCCGTAGCGGGCCCGCAGCTCGACCTGCTGGGCGGCGGTCAGCGCGGCGACGTCCGGGTCGTCCCACGAGGCGGCGGAGAGGGTCGGCACCAGGTCATCCTGGCGCGCCGTCGTCCACCCGCTGCAGCAGCCCCCAGGCGAACCGGGCCCGCACCCGGCCGGGGAGGTGCACCTCGAAGTGACTCGGGACGCCGGGGTCCACCGCGGCCGCGCCGGGCAGGGTCACGACGTCGTCCACCACGTGCTCCCAGACGCGCAGGGCCCCCGGTGCGGCGGCCGGCACCGCGGAACCGGGCGCGCGGACCAGCTGCTCGTGGAGCACCGCGCCGTCCGGGCCGCCCAGCACCTCCCACCGCAGGTGCGGCCACAGCGGCAGCGGCCACCGCCGGACGACGAGGTCGACGTCACCGAACCGGCGGTCCTCCTGATCGGCGGGTGGACCGAGCACGGCAGCGCGCAGCACGAGCCCGCGCGGTGCTCGCTCTGTGTGATGGAGCGCGCGCCAACGACGGTGCGCGGCACGCGCCTCGGCCCGGTCGGCGCCGAGTCTGGGCAACGCCTCGGCGACCAGGTCGGGTCGCGTGTCGGCCATGCGGCGGAGCAGTACGAGGCAGAACTCCCGCTGTGCCAGGCCCTTCACGCGGCGAGCCTGTCACGCTCGGTGAGCGTGTTGGAGCACACGCCCGGGGATTTCCACAAATTGACCCCAGTCGTTTGTCACGAGCACATAACGCACGTACGGTCACCAGCGGTCCTGACGGGCAGCGCAGTCGCCCACCCGGGTGACCACCGACAGGACCGCCGCCGAACCACACGGCTCGCCGCAACACTCGCGGGCTCGTGGACCGGGGACCCACCGCAGCACTGGGGTGAAGCTCCGCACGGCCCGCTCGCGGGCCCGAGGAGCCGGGCGTCTTCCCGCCCGAACCCGTCAGCTAACTCGGTAGGCGGCAGGTGGAAGAAAGGACACACCCGCCGAACATGGCGAGTTCGCACATCTCTGTCCGTCGTGGCCGCAACGGCCGACGGGCCCTGCTCACTCTGTTCGTCGCGGGTGGCGTCGCCCTCGCACCGGTGCCCGCCCTGGCGGCTCCTGAAACACCCACCACCTCGCAGGAGGCGGCCGAGCTCATCGCCGCCCGCGGTCACGACCTCGAGGTCGTCACCGAGAAGATGCACGAAGCGACCGACGTGCTGACCAGCATGAAGGCCGCCTCGGACGCTGCCGCCGCCGAGCTCGTCGCCGCTGAGGCGGCCGTGATCGAGGCCCGTGACCACGTGCGCCAGGTCGCCCGCAGCGCCTTCACCGGTGAGCAGCTCTCCTCGCTGCAGGCCATGCTCACCAGCTCCTCCGCCGACGAGATGCTCGACCGGATGGGCACGCTGGACAGCATCGCCGGGCACAACAACGAGGTGCTCGGGGTCGCGCAGCAGGCCACCGTCAGCGCCGACGAGGCGAAGGCCGCTGCCGAGAAGGCCGCTGCCGACGCGGAGGCCCAGGTCGCTGAGGTCGCTGCCCAGCAGGCCGACCTGAACGAGCAGATCGCCGAGTACCAGGCCGAGTACGACCGGCTCTCCGCCGAGGAGCGCGAGCGCGCCCGCATCCTGGCCGAGCAGCACGCGGCCGCAGAAGCGGCGGCAGCCGCAGCCGAGCGCGAGGCCCAGGCCGCCGCGGCGGCGGAGCGCACCAACGCCCAGACCGCCTCGCGCGACGAGCGCACGGCCCCCGCTGCCCGTGCGGCCGCCCCCGCCCCGGCCGCCGCTGCGGCGCCGGCACCGGCTCCGGCCGCGCCGGTCGTGGCCAGCAGCGGCGCTGCCGCCACCGCGGTGAGCACCGCGATGGCCCAGCGCGGCAAGCCCTACGTCTGGGGCGCCACCGGCCCGAACTCCTACGACTGCTCCGGGCTGGTGAAGTACTCCTACGCCGCGGCCGGGGTCAACCTGCCCCGCAGCAGCCGGCAGCAGGCGGCGTCGGGTCGGGCGGTCTCCCGCGGCGAGCTGCAGCCGGGCGACCTCATCGCCTACTACAGCCCGGTCAGCCACATCGGCATCTACATCGGCAACGGCCAGATGGTCCACGCGCCGACGTCGGGTGACGTGGTCAAGGTCGCCAGCATCGACGCCATGGGCCCCATCACCGCCATGCGTCGGGTCGCCGGCTGACAGCTGCACCACCCCGCGACACCCGCCGGTGCCCCGGTCGCCTGACGGCGGCCGGGGCACCGGCGCGTCCGGGCCCGGTGGCGACGATCACCCGGGTACGCGCACCGGCACCCCGTCCCGCCGGGCACGATGAGGTACAGCCCACGCCATGCCCACCCCGAGGAGCACCGTGCCCGCCGCACTGATCGACCCCACGAGGGTCGCCCGCGTCTTCCGCGTCGTCGCCATCGCCGAGGCCGTCTCCTGGGTGCTCCTGCTGGCCGGCATGTTCGTCAAGCGGGTGCTGCAGGCCTCGGAGCTGGGCGTGCAGGTCTTCGGCCCGGTCCACGGTGCGGTGTTCGTGGCCTACGTCGTCGTCGCCCTGCTGGCGTGGCGGGTGCTCCGCTGGACCCCGGCCACCGGGCTGCTGGCGCTGGCCGCCTCCATCCCGCCACTGGTGACCATCTGGTTCGAGCGCTGGGCTCGGCGTACCGGCCGGCTGCCGGTGGACGCCACCACGCCGGTCCGGGCCGGCTGAGCGCCCGATGGTCACCCCCGTCCTGCCCGCCACCGCCCGCACCCTGCTGGCCCGCACCGCCCGGGTCCAGCGCGACGGCCGGGCACCCAGCCTGGTCGCGGGCGTCGTCCGGGACGGCGGGCTGGCCTGGTCGGCCGGTCGCGGCGACGTCGCCGAGCCGCACACCGACGTGCAGTACCGGCTGGGCTCGATCAGCAAGACGGTGACGGCCCTGGTCGTGCTCCGGCTGCGCGACGAGGGCCGCCTGGGGCTCGACGACCTGCTCGAGGAGCACGTCCCCGACACCCCCTTCGGGGAGCGCACCGTGGGCCAGCTGCTCGCCCACCTCGCCGGCGCGAGCTCGGAGAGCCCCGGCGGCTGGTGGGAGCGCGTCCCCGGCGGGTCGCTGGCCGAGCTCCGGCTGACCGACGACGACGTCGTCCTGGGCAGCGCCCGGCGGTTCCACTACTCGAACCTCGGGTTCGGGCTGCTCGGTGAGCTGGTCGCCCGGCATCGTGGGCGCTCCTGGGTGGAGGTGGTCCGGGACGAGGTGCTGCTGCCGCTGGGCATGGAGCGCACCACCCCGCGGCCCACCGGTCGGGCGGCGCAGGGTGCGGCGGTGCACCCGTGGGCAGACGTCGTGCTGCCCGAGCCCGAGCACGACGCCGGCGTCATGGCCGCGGCCGGCCAGCTGTGGGCGACGCTGGCCGACCTCGGCCGGTTCGCCGCCTTCCTGCTCGGCGACACCGGCGACGTGCTCTCCCCGGCGACGCTGGAGGAGATGACCGTGCCGGCCGGGATCGACTCGTCGTCCCCCGGGTGGTCGGCGTACGGGCTGGGGGTGCAGGTGCTGCGGGTCGACGGGCACACCCTCATCGGTCACGGCGGTTCGATGCCGGGCTTCCTCGCCGGGGTCTTCGTCGACCGGTCCGAGCAGGTCGGAGCGGTGATGCTGGCCAACACGACCAGTGGGCTCGACCCGCTGGTGCCCGGGTTGCTGGCCGACCTGCGGGCCGCCGAGCCCCGGATCGTCGACGCCTGGGTGCCGTCCCCGCCGCCGCTGCCGCTGGACTCGCTCGGCGTCTGGTTCTGGGGGCCGGCTCCGCTGGTGCTGCGCGCCCAGTCCGGTGGCCTGCTGCACCTGGGGCCGCTGCCCGGCCGGTCCGGCCGGGCGAGCCGGTTCGCTCCCCGCGCGGACGGCACGTGGGTCGGGCTGGACGGCTACTACGCGGGCGAGACGCTGCGGATCGCTCCCGACCACCTGGACCTGGCGACGTTCGTGCTCACCCGTACGCCCTACGACCCCGAGGCACCCGTGCCCGGCGGGGTCGACGAACGCGGCTGGACGGCGCCCTAGGCGCTCATCCCCGGGGGTAGAGGCCGGCGGCGTACTGCTCGCCGTAGTACTGCTCCAGCTCGGCCAGTGGCGTGGCGGCAGCCTCCTGGGCGTGCGCGATCCGGGCCCGGGAGGGCAACGCCCCGGGATCCCAGGTCGCCGGGTCCCACAGCTGCGACCGCAGGAACGCCTTGGCGCAGTGGTAGAAGACCGACTCGATCTCCACGACCATGGCCAGCAGCGGCCGGTGCCCGCGGACGAGCATCCGGTCCAGCAGGTCCTCGTCGCGCACCAGGCGGGCCCGGCCCTGCACCCGGAAGGTGTCGCTGCGGCCGGGCGCCAGGTAGATCAGCCCGACGTGCGGGTTGGTCAGGATGTTGCGGAACCCGTCGGCACGACGGTTGCCAGCGCGCTCGGGCAGCGCGATCGTCCGGTCGTCCAGGACGACGGTGAACCCGGGCGGGTCGCCCTTCGGGGAGACGTCGCAGCTGCCGTCGGCCGCCGAGGTCGCCACCAGGCAGAACGGTGAGGCGGCCAGCCAGTCCCGGTCGATCGCGTCCAGGCAGGGGCGGTCCTTGGTGGCGGCGCGCGGCGCCGGTTCACCCAGCAGCTCGCGCAGCTCCGCCTCGGTGGTGATCTCGTCCACGGCGCCAGTCTGGCCCACCGGACCTGTCCCGAGGCCCACCGCGAACCGGCGGGTCCGCCGTCAGGGGAGGTCGAACGCGTCCATCGTCGTCTTCACGACGACGCCGTAGGCCAGGTGCGGGACGACGTCGCTGACCCAGTCGGTGGCCGACCAGGTGCGCGGGTCGGTGATCCCGAGCGCGGTCATCGGGCCGTTGGTGCCGATCAGCACGCCGATCGTGGTCAGCGCCGTCCCGACGAGGGGCTGGGAGCGGAAGCCGGTCGCCCGGGCGAGCCCGGCGAGCACCCCGACCCCGACGCCGGCCGCCAGCCCGGTGAGCGGACCGAGGCCCTGGACCCGGTTCTGCCGGGTCTCCTCGTCGCCCGGGATCGACACGTGGGCCTTCTCCGCGAGCACCTCGACCGTCTGCTCGGGGGTGGAGCTGGTGCCCCGGCCCCGGCCGACCATGTCCAGGTAGGTGACGGCGTTGAGCGCAGTCGTCCCCGCTGCGCCGGCGGCGGCCCCGCGGAGCACCCAGCCCAGCGTGCTGATCCCGCGCTTGCCCTTGCCGATCGTCCCGAACGGGGTGTGCGTGGCCATGGTCGCCGCCCTACCCGGGCCGCCGGGCGGGCGAAACGACCGTCAGCGCCAGCTGAGCCGGCTGCGGGCCGACCAGTACTCCGCCGGCTCCTCGGGTTGCACCCAGCCCGCCGCCGTCAGGTCCGCCGCGGGCAGGTCCAGGGTGCGGGCGGCGGCGTTGCTCTCCAGCTGCGCCACGGTCACCGCGCCGGAGAGCACGACCTCGCACCACGGCTGGGCCAGCGCCGCGGCTAGGGCGAGGGCGTCGACCCCGACGCCGCGCTCCCGCGCGGCAGCGGCCAGCGGGGAGTCCGGCGCGGTGCCCCGGTCGGTCAGCCGGCCGTTGGCGACGCCCTCCTTGACGACCACCCGGGCCCCGGCGGCCGATGCCTCGGCCAGCGCCGGCCCGGCCGAGGGCTCCAGCAGGTTCCAGGTCGACTGCACGCTGGTGAACAGCGGTGCGCCGTCCACGGTCAGCTCCAGCCCGCGCCGGACTGCGTCGGCCTGGGCCGGCCCCGAGGTGGAGAAGCCCAGCTCGACGCCGTCGGCGCGCAGCCGGGCCAGTCGGTGCTGCAGCGGCCGGTCGGTCCACAGCGGGCTGTCGGCGGTCAGCGAGTGCACCTGGTACAGCTTCAGCCACGGGCCGAGCAGCGCCGTCGTCTCGGCCAGCTGCCGCTCGAAGGCGGGTTCCGTGTGCTCCTTGACCTCGTGCACCGTGGCGTCCGGGCGCCAGTCGGCGGTGTAGCGATAGCCCCACTTGCTCGCCACGAACGGGGCGGCGCCGGTGGTGCTCAGCCACGAGGCGAGGAACTCCTCGGCGCGGCCGTAGGACCGCGCGGTGTCCACGTACTCGATGCCCAGCGCGGTCGCGGCGTCGAGCAGCTCGGAGGTGCGGGCCTGGAGGACGGCGGGGGCGCGGTCGGCGGGCAGGTCGGCGTCCCGGCCGAGGGTGAGGTAGGCCGGCCGGCCGACGGCGGCCAGGCCGACACCCAGCTGGGCAACGGAGTCGTGGGGCACGGGCCCATCCCAGCACCCGGACGGCGTCCGGGGCATCCTGACCGGGTGGACGACGTCGACCGGGTGCTCGAGCAGACCATCGACGCCCTGCTGGACCAGCGTCGTCCCGGTGCGTCCATCTGCCCGTCGGAGGCGGCCCGGGCGGTCGACCCCGACGGCTGGCGGGACCTGATGCCCGCCGCCCGCTCGGCGGCCGGGCGGCTGGCCGCGGCGGGCACGGTCGAGGTCACCCAGTCCGGCGCAGTGGTCGACGTCGCCACCGCGCGCGGGCCGGTGCGGGTCCGCCGGCCCGGCTGAAACGGCTGTCCCCGCGGGCCGGTGCGTCGCTACGGTGCGGTCTCCACCGGCGTACGGGAAGCGGGGCAGCGTGGCGGTCGACGGACAGGCGTACCGGTCCGAGCTGAGGCTCGAGTTCGATCCGCCGCCCACCGCGGCACCGCGGCCGGAGCTGGCCGACGTCGGCAAGCTGGTGCGCCGCGGAGTGCGGGCAGTCGTCGGGGCGGCCCGCGCCGAGGACCGGACGACGCTGTCCGGCCTGCTGCTGGCCCATCTCGGTCCGGCGGGTGCCGAGCTCGACGTCGTCGAGGAGGCGTGGCCGGGCTACGAGCACGTGAACGTCCAGGCCGGGCTGGACACCTGGCTGGCCGGCGCGGACCGCGCCTGGCAGCTGGTCGGCGTCGTGGGCTTCCAGCACCGGCCGTTCGGGCTGGGGGAGCTGCTGTCGGCGGGACCGGAGGCGCAGGACCCGTACGGGCCCCGGCCGGGGAACGCCTCGCGGGTCAACCGGGCGGCCGGACCGGACGGGGAGTCGCGGCCGTGCGTGCGCTGCGGCGTCTACCTGGTGACCGAGGGGCCGGCCCGCACCGCGGTGCTGGTGCGCGGCCCGGAGCCGGAGTCGGGGCTGCCGAACACCACGGTGCAGGTGGTCAGCACCGACCCGGAGCTGGCTGCGCGGGCCGCGACGGAGATCCGCGCCGCGGCGATGGCGCAGAACGTGTTCCGCGGGCAGGTGCTGTCCTTCGGCGCCGAGGTGTTCGGCCACGGCCAGACGCTGCTGCAGTTCCACCGTCGGCCCACCCTCGCCGCCGACCAGCTGGTGCTGGCTGCGGACACGCTCGCGGAGGTGCAGCGCCAGGTCGTGGAGGTGGCGCGACACAAGGAGCAGCTGCTCGCCGCCGGGCAGCACCTCAAGCGCGGCGTGTTGCTGTACGGGCCGCCCGGCGTCGGCAAGACGCACACGGTGCGGTACCTGACCAGCAGGCTGACCGGGACGACGGTCCTCCAGCTCACCGGCAACGCCCTGCACCTGATCGCCGAGGCCTGCTCGGTCGCCCGCGCGCTGGCGCCGGCGATGCTGGTCATCGAGGACGTCGACCTGATCGCCGAGGACCGCGGCATGCACCCCGGCCAGCACCCGCTGCTGTTCCAGCTGCTCAACGAGATGGACGGGCTGGCCGAGGACGCCGACGTCGTCTTCGTGCTGACCACCAACCGGGCCGACCTGCTCGAGCCGGCGCTGGCGGCGCGGCCGGGGCGGGTGGACCAGGCCGTGGAGCTGCGGCTGCCCGACGCCGAGGCCCGCCGGGCCCTGTTCGAGCTCTACCGGCGCGGGCTGGAGGTGGACACCAGCGGGCTGGACGACGTCCTGGCCAGGACCGAGGGCGTGACCGCGTCGTTCCTCAAGGAGCTGCTGCGCCGGGCGGCGTTGCTGGCGGCCCAGCGGACCGAGACGGGGCCGCTGAGCGTGTCCGCCGCCGACCTCTCCGGTGCGCTGGACGAGCTGCTCGACACCCGCAACGCGATGACCCGCACCCTGCTGGGCAGCGCACCGGGCTGAGCTGCGCCGATCAGCCGCGGCGGCGCCGCGACCGGCGCACCAGCAGGCCGGTGAGGAGGGCGAGGCCTGCGCCCCCGACGACCAGCACGCCGGCCCAGCGCTGCGGCGCGGACCGCAGCTCGGTGCCGGCGGCGCCGGGCAGCGGGTCGACTGCGACGGCCGCGCCCTCCGCCGCGCTCAGCGCCCGGACCTCGGCGACCAGCTCTGGCGCGGCCGGCGCGGTGCCACCACAGAGGTCGGCGCGGTGGGGGCCGCCGTCCTGTTCGCCGGCGAAGACCAGGAACGGTCCGTCACCGGCCAGCTCGAGGCCGCAGCTGGCGCCCGAGGCGGCCGAGACGACGCCCTGCCGGGCGTGCGCCGTGCCCTTGAACACCGCGTCCACGGCGAACACGTGCAGGGCGGGGTCGCTGCTGCTCGCCCCGCCGTTCACCTCGCGGGAGACCAGGTGCCCGGCGAAGACGACGTCGGCCCGCTCGAACTGCTCGGGGGTGGCCAGTCCCGCACAGCTGCACGCCGACGCCGGGGTCGCCAGGACCCAGCCGGTGAACACGAGCGCCACGGCGGCCAGGACCACCGCGACCAGCGTCGTCGTCCTGGACATGGCCGGGAGCATGCTCCCGCAGGATCTCGGTCAGGTCTCGCCGACGGGGCTCACCGGCGCCGCATCCGGTGGGCCTCCCAGGGCGGCTCGGGGTCGAAGCCGCCGCCCTGGTGGGTCCACCAGCCGGTGGGGTGCGGCTCCCGAGCGGCCAGCGACTCGTCCCAGTGCACCAGCATCAGGCGGGCCGTGGACTCCACCGCGCTGACGCCGGGGCCCCAGAGCAGCTCGGCGTCCTCGTCGACGTGCACCCTCCCGGGGTCTATCCACAGCCGGTGGGTCCGTCCGTCGACCACGACGACCACCTCGTCCCGGTCCGCTCCGCGGGAGACCGGCGTCCCCTGGCTGTCGAGCTTGCGGACGAACAGGTCGACGATCTCTCGGCCCACTGCGTCGTCAGCCATCGTCGGTGACCGGCAGGGACCCGGCGGCGCGTTCCAGCAGCGGGGTCATCCGGTGGTCGACGAACCGGCGCAGCGCCAGGTTCGTGTCCGTGCGCTGGACGCCGGGGATCGCCAGCACCTGCTCGGTGATCCGCCACAGGTCGTCGGCGTCGACGGCGACCACCTGCACGAGCAGGTCGGCGACCCCGGAGAGCCCGATGACCTCGAGCACCTCGGGGATCGCGGCCAGCGCCTCCCCGACGTCGGCGAGGCTGCGCTGGACGACCTGCACCGTGACGTAGGCGCCCAACCGGTAGCCCAGCGCCTCGGGTCGCACCCGGCGCTCGAAGGGGTCCAGGACGCCGTTGGACTCGAGCCGGGCCAGCCGCGCCTGCACGGTGTTGCGGGCCAGGCCGAGCCGCTGGGAGAGCGCGAGGACGGTGGCCCGCGGGTCCTCGGAGAGGGCGAGCAGCAGCCGCGCGTCGGTGGCGTCCAGGGCGGGCACGTTGCTCAGTCTGACATGGCAGGGCGGTCAAGTAGTGCCCGTTCTGCGCAACGGCGACGGAGGTGGTTGCGCAGATCGGCCGCAGAGTGATCTTCTCCACACACGGCCCGGCGTGCCACCATGTGTGAGTGGCGCCACATCCCCGGCGCCGCGTGGACGTCCAGCGACGGGCGCTCCGGTGACCCCGGGCTCCGTCGAGGCGGCAAGGCCAGACGGCGAGGAGAGTGGCGTGACTGCGTTGCAGCAGAAGACCACCGAGGTGGTCGATCCCGTACCGGGCGCCGGAGCGCCGCACCTGCCGGGCCAGCCGGACCTGGTCCAGCTGCTGACCCCCGAGGGCGAGCGGGTCGAGCACCCCGACTACGGCCTGGACATCTCGGAGGAGGAGCTGCGCGCCCTCTACCGCGACCTCGCCCTGGTCCGCCGGTGGGACGTCGAGGCGACCGCCCTGCAGCGCCAGGGCGAGCTCGGCATCTGGGCCTCGCTGCTCGGCCAGGAGGCGGCCCAGGTGGGCGCCGGCCGGGCGCTCGCCGAGGGGGACATGGCCTTCCCGACCTACCGGGAGCACGGCGTCGCCTGGACCCGGGGCGTCGACCCGCTGCACGTGATGAGCCTGTTCCGCGGCGTCGACCAGGGCGGCTGGGACCCGGTCGCCCACAGCTTCAACCTCTACACCGTCGTCATCGGGGCGCAGACCCTGCACGCCACCGGCTACGCGATGGGCGTGCAGCGCGACGGCGCGGAGAGCGCGGTGCTGGCCTTCCTCGGTGACGGGGCGACCAGCCAGGGCGAGGTCAACGAGGCGATGATCTGGGCGTCGTCCTTCACCGCCCCCGTCGTCTTCTTCTGCCAGAACAACCAGTACGCGATCAGCGCGCCGATCGAGCGGCAGTCCCGGGTACCGCTGTACCAGCGCGCCGCCGGGTTCGGGTTCCCCGGCGTGCGGGTCGACGGCAACGACGTCCTCGCCGTCCTCGCCGTGACCCGGGCGGCACTCGCCGCCGCCCGCGAGGGCTCCGGCCCCACCTTCATCGAGGCGTTCACCTACCGGATGGGCGCGCACACCACCTCCGACGACCCGACCCGCTACCGGTTGGCCAGCGAGCTGGAGGAGTGGAAGCTGCGCGACCCGATCGCCCGGCTCAAGGCGCACCTGTCCCGCGCCGGCATCGCCGACGCGGACTTCTTCACCGGGGTCGACGCCGAGGGCGACGAGCTGGCCGCCCGGATCCGGAAGGGCACGCTGGAGATGCCCGACCCGGCCGGCACCGAGATGTTCGACCACGTCTACGCAGAGCAGACCCCCGAGCTGGCCCGCCAGCGCGAGGAGTTCGTGGCCTACCACGCCTCGTTCGAGGGGGAGCAGTGACCGAGACGCTGACCATCGGCAAGGCGCTCAACCTCGGCCTGCGCAAGGCCATGGAGGACGACGGCAAGGTCGTGCTCATGGGCGAGGACATCGGCAAGCTGGGCGGGGTCTTCCGGATCACCGACGGCCTGCAGAAGGACTTCGGCGAGGCCCGCGTCGTCGACACCCCGCTGGCCGAGGCCGGCATCCTCGGCACCGCGGTCGGGCTGGCGATGCGCGGCTACCGGCCGGTCTGCGAGATCCAGTTCGACGGGTTCGTCTACCCCGCCTACAACCAGATCGTCACCCAGGTCGCCAAGATCCACGCCCGCTCCCGGGGCCGGATGCCGATGCCGATCGTCATCCGGATCCCCTTCGGCGGTGGCATCGGTGCGGTCGAGCACCACAGCGAGAGCCCCGAGGCCTACTTCGCGCACACCGCCGGCCTGAAGGTGGTCGCCGTCAGCACCCCGGCCGACGCGTACTGGGGGATCCAGCAGGCGATCGCCTCCCCCGACCCGGTCGTCTTCTTCGAGCCCAAGCGGCGGTACTGGGAGAAGGGCGAGGTCGACCCGGACGGCAGCCCCGACCCGCTGTTCGGCTCCCGGGTGGTCCGCGGCGGGGACGACGTCACGGTGCTCGCCTACGGGCCGATGGTGAAGACGGCGCTGCAGGCGGCCGACGCCGTCGCCGAGGAGGGCCGCTCGCTGGAGGTCGTCGACCTGCGCACCCTCTCCCCGCTGGACCTCGACCCGGTCTACGAGTCGGTCCGCCGCACCGGCCGCTGCGTGGTCGTGCACGAGGCGCCGGTGACCCTCGGCCTGGGCGCGGAGATCGCCGCCCGGGTGACCGAGCACTGTTTCCACTCGCTGGAGGCGCCGGTGCTGCGGGTGGGCGGGTACGACACCCCGTACCCGCCGTCGAAGCTGGAAGAGGACTACCTCCCCGACCTCGACCGCGTGCTCGACGCCGTCGACCGAGCGATGGGTTTCTGATGGCCGAGCTGCGCCAGTTCAAGCTGCCCGACGTCGGGGAGGGGCTGACCGAGGGCGAGATCCTGGCCTGGCTGGTCGCCGTGGGCGACACGGTCACCGTCAACCAGCCGCTGTGCGAGGTGGAGACGGCGAAGGCCGCCGTCGAGCTGCCCAGCCCGTTCGCCGGCACGGTCACCGAGCTGCTGTTCGACGCCGGGACGACGGTCGACGTCGGCGCGCCGATCATCACGATCGACGTCGGCGGCGGCGCAGCTGCGGCCCCGGCCGCGGACGCACCGGCCGCCGAGAGCACCGGGTCCGGGCTGATCGGGGAGACCAACGCCAACGGCCGGACGGCGGTGCTGGTCGGCTACGGCCCGCGCAGCACCGAGGCCAAACGCCGTCCCCGCCGGGGGCAGCCGGTCGAGGCCGCAGCTGCCCGGGCCACGGCGCCGCAGGTGCTCCCCGAGGCCGACTACGGCTCGGGCAGCGACCGGCCGCCGCTGCTGGCCACGGCGCCCGACGCCACCGTCAAGCCGGTCCGGCACGGTGGGCTGGAGGCCGCCCGTGCGGCCGAGGCAGCGGCGGCCCGCCGTCCCGCCGAGCCCACCACGTCGGCGCCCTCGGCGACCGCCGGCCGCGGCGCGCCACGCCCGCTGGCCAAGCCGCCGGTGCGCAAGTACGCCAAGGAGCTGGGCGTCGACCTCACCACGGTCCGCGGCAGCGGCACCGGCGGCGTCATCACCCGCGCCGACGTCGACGCGGCCATCGCGGGCCCGTCGTCGCCGGAGACCGCGGCAGGGCCGTCGCGGGAGGCTGCGGCCGGCGACACGCGGATCCCGATCAAGGGGGTGCGGAAGCACACCGCCGCGGCGATGGTGGCCAGCGCGTTCACCGCCCCGCACGTCACCGAGTTCCTCACCGTCGACATCACCCGCACGATGAAGCTGCGCGAGCGCCTGTCCGCGCGGCCGGAGCTGGCCGGGGTGAAGGTCAGCCCGCTGCTGTTCGTGGCCAAGGCGCTGCTGCTGGCGGCGAAGCGGCACCCGATGGTCAACAGCTCCTGGGACGAGGCGGCCCAGGAGATCGTCGTCCACGGCACGGTGAACCTGGGCATCGCCGCCGCCACGCCGCGGGGCCTGATCGTGCCGAACGTCAAGGACGCCGGCCGGCTGTCGCTGGCCGAGCTGGCCGGTGCGCTCAGCGAGCTCACCGAGACCGCGCGGGCCGGGAAGACCCAGCCCGCGGACATGACCGGCGGCACGATCACGATCACGAACGTCGGCGTCTTCGGCATCGACACCGGCACGCCGATCCTGAACCCCGGCGAGTCGGCGATCCTGGCCTTCGGCGCGGTCCGGGAGATGCCGTGGGTGCACAAGGGCAAGGTCGTGCCCCGGCAGGTCACCCAGCTGGCGCTCTCCTTCGACCACCGCATCGTCGACGGCGAGCTGGGCTCCCGGTTCCTGGCCGACGTGGGGGCGCTGCTGCACGACCCCGGCACCGCACTTACGTTCTGACCGTGCGCACCCAGCTCGGTCCCCTGCTGTCCTTCGCCGCCGCCTCCCGGGTCCCCGAGGGGTTCGGTTACCTCGGTGACGACGGGCGGGTGCTCGCCGGCAAGCCGGTGGAGACCTGGATCAGCGCCCGGATGACGCACGTCTTCGGCCTCGGCGCGCTCGTCGGCGAGCCGGGCGCCGAGGAGCTCGCCGCCCACGGGGTGGCCGCGCTGCGCGAGGGCCCGCTGCACGACACCGAGCACGGCGGCTGGCGCTCCGCGGTGGGGGCCGGCGCCGACGACGACACCAAGGCCGCGTACGTGCACGCCTTCGTGGTGCTCGCCGGCTCGACCGCCACCGTGGCCGGCATCGCGGGCGGCCGCGCGTTGCTGGAGGAGGCGCTGGAGGTCTGGGAGCAGCGGTTCTGGGACGACGACGAGGGCCTGGCGGTCGAGTCGTTCGACCGCACCTGGGCCACCAGCGAGGCCTACCGCGGCGCGAACGCCAACATGCACGGGGTCGAGTCGACTCTGGCGGCGGCCGACGCGCTGGCCCCCACCGATCCCGGCGCGGCGGCCCGGCTGCGCACCCGCGCCCTGCGGGCGACGGAGCGGATCGTGCACCAGTGGACCCGGGAGCGGGACTGGCGGCTGCCCGAGCACTTCACCCCCTCGTGGGAGCCGTTGCCCGAGTTCAACCGGGACCGGCCGGCCGACCCGTTCCGCCCGTACGGCGTCACCGTGGGGCACCAGTTCGAGTGGGCCCGGCTGTGCCTGCACCTGGCTGCGGCGCTGGGCGAGGACGCGCCCGGCTGGCTGCACACCGACGCGGACGGGCTGTTCCTGGCCGCTGCCGAGCGGGGCTGGGCGGCCGACGGGCACGAGGGCTTCCCGTACACGCTGGACTGGGACGACCGTCCGGTGGTCGCCGCCCGGATGCACTGGGTGGTCACCGAGGCGATCGCGGCCGCGGCCGTCCGCCACGCCGTGCTCGGCGATCCGCAGTCACTGGCGCTGCAGCAGCGCTGGGAGGAGCTGGGTGACCGGCTGTTCCTGGACCCGGCGGTGGGCAGCTGGCACCACGAGCTCACCCCGGAGGGCGCGGTGGGCAGCGGCACCTGGGCGGGCAAGCCGGACGCGTACCACCTGGCGCAGATGCTGCTGCTGCCCGGACGCCCGGTGCGGGGCAGCGTCGCCGCCGCCGTCCTCGCGTCGCGCTGATCCGAGGCGGGATCCCGCTACGGTGCACCAAGATCACGGCGCCGTCCGGCGTCGGGGTGACCGTCGAGGAGGAGCTGGACCATGAGCGGAGCAGGGAGCGGCCGCACCGCCCGGCACGCGCAACTTCCGGAGCCGCTGGGGATGCCGACCCTGCTCCGGTGGCGTCGCATCGGCCTGACGGCGGGCACGGTGGCGGTGCTCGCCGTCCTCGGGTTCCTGGCCGTCGCGGTGGTGCAGGACGGCGTCGGCCGCCTGGTGAGCGCGTTCGTCCTGGTCTCGGCCCTCGTCTGTGCGCTGGCTGCGCTGAGCTTCCTGCGGCGGGCCTGGGCCGAGCCCGAGGTCGCCGACGACCCGCAGGTCGTCCGGGCCCGGCGCTGGGCGGGCATCGCCTCGGCCTCCTGGCTCCTGGCGATCGTGCCCGGTCTCGCGGTCCGGCTCCTGCCCGAGTCGTTCGACTGGCTCCGCTGGCTGGTGCTGGCCCTGGGCGCCTCTGCCGCGCTCGCCTTCACGGCGATGCTCGTGCTCACGGCCCGCTGGCGCCCCGCGCGCTGAGAGCGCGACCGTTCCGACGGGGTCGTCGGGCAACTGCGGATCTTGTTTGTCGATCGTCCACGTCCGGGTAGGGGGCGACTGGACGTACGAGACCCCTGAGCAGAGGAGGCTCCCCATGGCGAACGTGGAGAAGTCGATCGACGTGGACGTGCCGATCCGGCAGGTCTACGACCAGTGGACCCAGTTCGAGACGTTCCCCCAGTTCATGAACGGGGTCGAGCGGATCACCCAGCTCGACGACCGGCACACCCACTGGGTCACCAAGATCGGCGGGGTCGAGCGCGAGTTCGACGCCGAGATCACCGAGCAGCACCCGGACGAGCGGGTGGCCTGGAAGAGCACCGACGGCAAGTCGCACGCCGGCGTCGTCACCTTCCACAAGATCAGTGACACCACGACCCGGGTGATGGTCCAGATCGACTGGGAGCCCGACGGCGTCGTGGAGAAGGTCGGGGCGGCGGTCGGCGTCGACGACCGGCAGATCAGCGCCGACGTCAAGCGTTTCAAGGAGTTCATCGAGAGCCGCGGCACCGAGACCGGTGCCTGGCGCGGGGACGTGCCGCGCGAGGGCTGAAGGAACACCCCGTTCTCCTCATCCCTCGCAGGCTCGGGACGAGTGTCTGAACGGGGCCCGACGGCGCCCGCTCCCTCAGCTCGAGGGGGCGGGCGCCGTCGCGTTCGTCCGGGGGTCGGATCCGATGTGCAGTGCACGACCGGATGGGGCATGGGTTCGTCATGACCACAGCGACCCCGCTGCGCGCACTCGCGCTGACCTGCAGCCTCAAGCCGTCCCCCGCCCCCTCCAGCACCGACCTGATCGCCCGCCAGGTGCTCGACGCCCTGGCCGAGCACGGCGTCGAGGGTGAGCTGCTCCGGGTCGTCGACCACGACGTCAAGCCCGGCGTCGAGGTGGACATGGGCGACGGCGACGCGTGGCCGTCGATCCGGGAGAAGGTCCTGGCCGCCGACGTCCTGCTGATCGCCACGCCCACCTGGGTCGGGCAGATGAGCAGCGTCGCCAACCGGGTCGTGGAGCGGCTGGACGCCGAGATCTCCGAGACCGACGACCAGGGCCGGCCGCACACCTTCGGCAAGGTCGGCATCGTCGCCGTCGTCGGCAACGAGGACGGCGCCCACAAGATCAGTGCCGACCTGTTCCAGGCGCTGGACGACGTCGGCTTCACCGTCCCGGCGCAGGGCGCCACGTACTGGAACGGCGAGGCGATGCACGGCACCGACTACCAGGACCTCGACGAGACGCCGGAGGCGACCGCCACGACGACGGCCACCGTGGCCCGCAACGCCGCGCACCTGGCCCGGCTGCTGAAGGCCTCGCCCTACCCGCCGGCCTCCTGAGCCGCCGACGACAGCGCCCGTCCCCCTGCCGGGGGACGGGCGCTGTCGTCGTCTCAGGCCCTTCGAACGGGGCCGTGAGGTCCTACTCGGCGTCGAGGTCGCTGGCGACCATGTCGGCGATCCGGTCGAGCACCGCCTCGTCCTCACTGTCGACGACGACCTCTGTGCCCTGCTTGGCGCCGAGCGTCATGATCATCAGCGGCGAGCCGGCGTCGATCGGGTTCCCGCCGGGAGTGGCCAGCGTGACCGGCACCCCGGACTTCGAGACGGCCTCGGCGATGAGGGCGGCCGGACGGGCGTGCAGGCCGACGGCGGAGCCGACGGTCACGGTCTTGGAGGGCATCAGTGCCTTCTTTCTGGTCGGCGTGCTGGTGGTCAGTGTGCCGGACGGCCGGCGGGGGCCCCCGGCCCGGCAGTGGCCGGGCGGGGGTCGTCGGCCAGGTCGGTGGTCAGGTCGGCGTCCTCGGCCGGGGCGGCGGGCTTCCGGCCGATGCTCTTGGCCAGGGTCACCGCGACGCCGCCGACGGCCGCACCGATGAGCACGGCCAGGATGAACAGGACGGCGTTGCTCATCGCGAAGAACACGAACACGCCGCCGTGCGGGGCGCGGAGCTCCAGCCCCAGCCCGGCGACGATCGCCCCGGTGGTCGCTCCGCCGAGCATCATCGAGGGGATGACCCGCAGCGGGTCGGCAGCGGCGAACGGGATGGCGCCCTCGGAGATGAACGAGGCGCCCAGCAGCCAGGCCGCCTTGCCGTTGTCCCGCTCGGCCGGGGTGTACAGCCTCGGCCGCAGGACCGTGCTGGACAGCGCCATCGCCAGCGGCGGCACCATTCCGGCCGCCATCACCGTGGCCATGATCACCAGCGGACCGCTGGTGGCGGCGGCGGTCAGCCCGGTCGTGGCGAAGACGTAGGCCGCCTTGTTGACCGGCCCGCCCAGGTCGAAGCACATCATCAGGCCCAGGATGACCCCGAGCAGGACCGCCGAGGTGCCGGTCAGCCCGTTGAGGAAGTCGCCGAGGCCCTCGAGCGCGGCGGCCAGCGGGCGGCCCAGCAGGACCACCATGATGCCGCTGGAGATCAGCGTGGCCAGCAGCGGGATGATCACGACCGGCTGCAGGCCGCGGGCGAAGGTCGGCAGCTTCCAGCGGCTGATCCAGAGCGCCGCGAAACCGGCGATGATGCCGCCGACCAGGCCGCCGAGGAAGCCGGCACCGACGGTGAGGGAGACGGCACCGACGACGAAGCCGGGGACGATGCCGGGCCGGTCGGCGATGGCGTAGGCGATGTAGCCGGCCAGCGCCGGGACGAGGAAGCCGAACGCAGCCTGACCGAGCACGGTGAACAGCGCGCCCAGGTAGCCGAGCAGGCCGCCGCGGAGGTAGTCGACCCCGGGGTCGCCGGGCAGGTCGAAGAAGTTGTTGTTGAGCGCCCAGTTCAGCGCGTAGCTCTGCGCGCCGTCCGTGGTCGGGTCGGTGTTGACGATCGGGTAACCGGCGAAGAGGAAGCCCAGCGCGATGAGCAGGCCGCCTGCGGCGACGAACGGGATCATGTAGCTGACGCCGGTGAGCAGCCAGCGCCGGATCTCCGACCCGGTGCTGGGCCGGTCACCGCTCGCCGCGGGCGCCGCCGCCCCGGCGCCGGCGGTGCCGGGCACCCGGCGGCCGTTCGGGTCGTCGGCGACGGCCAGCGCCTCGCGGATCATCACCTCGGGCTCGTTCATCGCCCGCTTCGTCCCGGACTGCACCAGCGGCTTGCCGGCGAAGCGGTCCCGGTCCTTGACCCCGACGTCGACGGCGAAGATGACGGCGGTGGCCTGGCTGATCACCGACGGGTCCAGCGGGGTCGAGCCCGAGGAGCCCTGGGTCTCCACGTGCAGCTCGACGCCCATCTCCTTGGCCGCGGCGGTGAGCTTGTCGGCGGCCATGTACGTGTGCGCGATGCCGGTGGGGCAGGCGCTGACCGCGACGATGCTGCGGCCGGCCGTCGCCGGGGCGGGCTCGGCTGCCGGGGTGGGCGCTGTCGCGCCGGCGGCGGTGGCGCCGCCGGTGGTCTGCGGGGCCGCAGCGGCCGGTGCCTCCGGCGGGGAGACGACGTCCTGCACCAGCGCGACGATCTCGTCGGCGGAGCCGGCGGCGCGCAGCGAGGCGACGAACTCCGGGCGCACGAGCGCCCGAGCCAGGGCGGTGAGCAGGGTCAGGTGGTCGGCGTCGCCGTGCTCGGGGGCGGCGATGAGGAAGGCCAGGTCGGCCGGGCCGTCGGGCGCGCCGAAGTCGACCTTCGGGTCCAGCCGGGCGAAGGCCAGCGATGCCTGGGTCACCGCGGCGGAGCGGCAGTGCGGGATGGCGATGCCACCGGGCAGGCCGGTGGCGGCCTTCGCCTCCCGGGCCATCGCGTCGGCGTGCAGGTCGTCAGCGCCGGTGGCCCGGCCACTGGCGGCGACCAGGCCGGCCAGCCGGCGGACGACGGCGTCCTTGTCGTGACCGAGGTCGGCGTCGAGCGCCACCAACTCGGTCGTGATGAGTGCGGACATGGTGGTTCCCCCGGGTGTTCTCAGCGAGCGCCGGCGGCCGGGACGGCCTCGGCGGGAGTCGGGTGGTCGGGCGGGCCGGCGGTGACGGTGACCGCAGCCGGGTCCACCTGCGTGGGTGTCGGCACGGCGGAGCCGGGCAGCGCGGCGCTGGCGGCGCCGTAGGCCACCGCCGACCGCAGCCGGTCGGCGGGCGCGGCACCGGCGAGGGCGGCCAGCAGGTACCCGGCGAGGCTGCAGTCGCCGGCGCCGACCGTGCTGCGGACGGTGACCCGCGGCGGGCGGGCCGACCAGACCTCGCCGTCGGCGGTGGAGAGCAGCGCCCCGTCGGCACCGAGGGTCAGCAGCACCTCGGCCACGCCCCGCTGGTGCAGGGTGGCGACCGCGGCCAGCGCGGCCGCGGGGTCGCCGGTCACGACCTCCTCGGGCACGCCGGCCAGCTGGGCCAGCTCCTCGGTGTTGGGCTTGAGCAGGTCGGGAGCCGACTCCGGGCCGGCGGCCAGCAGCGCCAGCAGGGGCGCCTCGGAGGTGTCGACGGCGATGCGGGCGCCGGTGCTGCGGAGTGCGCGGACGAGCGTGGCGTACCAGTCGCGCGGCACCCCCGGGGGGAGCGATCCGGAGAGCACGACCCAGCTGGCGGTGGAGGCGTGCTCCAGCAGGGCGTGCTGCAGCGCGGCGAGCGTCGGCTCGTCCAGCCGGGCGCCGGGCTCGTTGAGCTTGCTCGTCGTCCCGTCGGGCTCGGTGAGCGTGTAGTTGGTGCGCACCGGGGTGTCGATGGGCACGCTGGCCAGGTGCAGGCCGAGCGCGTGCAGGGCGCGGACGATCGGGTCGTCGTCGGCGGCCGGGAGCACCGAGACGACCTCGGCCCCTGCCGCGGCCACGGCCCGGGAGACGTTGACCCCCTTGCCGCCGGGCTCGGTGTGGCTGCCGCCCAACCGGGTCACCGCGCCGCGGTCCAGCGGGCCGGGCAGGTCCAGCGTCCGGTCCAGGCTCGGGTTGGCGGTCAGCGTGACCACCCGCCCGCCCGGTGCGGAGTCCGTCCTCATGCGACGAGCACCTCGATCCCCTGTTGCTCGAGCTCGGCGACGACGGCCGGGTCGGCCTCCTCGTCGGTGACCAGGACGTCGACGTCCTCGATGGCCGCGAAGCGCACCAGGTGCTCACGGCCGAGCTTGCTGCTGTCGCCGAGCACGACGACCCGCTGCCCGGCGCGCGCCATGGCCCGCTTGACCGCCGCCTCGGCCTCGTCGGGCGTGGTGAAGCCGAAGCCCGCGCTGATCCCGTTGGTGCCCAGGAAGACGACGTCGGCCCGCAGGTCGGTGAGCGCGGCGAGGGTGGACTCCCCGACGGCGGACTGGGTGATCCCGCGGACCCGCCCGCCGAGCACGTGCAGGGTGATGCCCGGGGAGCCGGAGAGCCGGGCGGCGATCGGCACCGAGTTGGTGGCGGTCACCAGCGGCCGGTCGCCGGGGAGCAGCTCGGCCAGCGCCGCGGTCGAGCTGCCGCCGTCCAGGATCAGGCTGCCGTTGGCAGGTGGCAGGAGCGTGAGCGCCGCGGTGGCGATGCGGCGCTTGGCCTCGATGCGGGTGCCGCGCCGCTCGCCGAGCGCGGGCTCCACCACGGTCAGCGTCCCGACGGGGACGGCGCCGCCGTGCACCCGGCGCAGCATCCCGGCACGCTCGAGGACGGCGAGGTCGCGGCGGACGGTCTCGGTGGTCACCCCGAAGTGCTCGGCGACGGCGGTGACGGCGACCCGGCCGCGCTGGGTGACCAGGCCGGCGAGCGCCTGCTGGCGTTCCTCCGCGTACATGCTCACCCCCGGGGTCGCGCTGTACTGACAGATCGGGCCGATGCCCGATCATGTGGCTATCGGCCCGCTTTCATGTTGTTCTACGTGGGATCAGTTGACAAGTCAAGGGTTGCTGGTGACTCTGGTCACCGGATGCAGCATTGTCGTTGCGCCGCCCCCAGTCATCTACGACGGAGCTCGTCCGACCGGACACCCCCCGGCCCGAGCAGACAGTGAGGCCCCCGATGTCCAGCACGCCGACCGGGACCCGGATCGCCCCGGACGCCCTGACCGGAGCGACCGTCTTCACCGGGACCCCGGTCGTCCCAGGTGTGGCCGCCGGCCCTGTGGTGCGCCCGGTCGGGGCCATCGAGCTGCCGCCGGCCGACGGGCCGGTCGTCCCGGAGCAGCAGCGCACGGCCGAGAAGGAACGGTTCACCTCGGCGGCCGACGCGGTGGCCGAGCGGCTGGCCGGCCGGGCTGCGGCGGCGACCGGCGTGAGCGCCGAGGTGCTGAACACCACGGCGCAGCTGGCCCGGGACCGTGGGCTGCTGTCGGCCGTGGAGCAGCGCATCGGCGACGGCGCCTCGGCGGAGGCCGCAACGGTGGGCGCCGCGGCACAGTTCGTCGACCTCTTCGTCAGCCTCGGCGGCGTGATGGCCGAGCGGGCCACCGACGTCCGCGACGTCCGCGACCGGATCGTCGCCGAGCTCACCGGCCAGGGTGAGCCGGGGGTGCCCGCGCCGGAGACACCGTCGGTGCTGCTCGCCGACGACCTCGCACCGGCCGACACCGCCGGCCTGGACCCGTCCCGGATCGTCGCGCTGGCCACCCGGCTGGGTGGGGCCACGAGCCACACCGCGATCATCGCCCGCCAGCTCGGCCTGCCCTGCGTGGTGGGCGTCGGCGGGCTCTCCGAAGTCCCCGAGGGCGCGATGGTGCTGGTCGACGGCGAGCAGGGCACCGTCACCGTCGACCCCGACCCGGAGGAGGCCCGCACCCGGGTGGCCGCCGCCCAGGAGGCCGCTGCGGCGCTCGCCGGGTACCGCGGGCCGGGCACGACCCGCGACGGCCACCCCGTCCAGGTGCTGGCCAACGTGCAGGACGGCGCCGGGGCGCGGGCCGCGGCGGCGGCGCACGCCGAGGGGGTCGGCCTGCTCCGCACCGAGCTCGCCTTCTTCGGCCGCACCGAGGAGCCGTCGGTCGAGGAGCAGGCGGAGATCTACGCCGGCGTCTTCGCGGCCTTCCCCGAGGGCAAGGTCGTGCTCCGGACGCTGGACGCGGGCTCGGACAAGCCGCTGCCCTTCGCCACCCCGCCGGACGAGGCGAACCCGGCCCTCGGGGTGCGCGGGCTGCGCACCGCCCGTCGTGACCCCGGCCTGCTGACCCACCAGCTGGACGCCGTGGCGCAGGCCGCCAGCAGCACCGGCGCCGCCCCCTGGGTGATGGCCCCCATGGTGGCCACCGTCGCCGAGGCCGCGGAGTTCGCCGCCCAGGTGCGGGAGCGGGGCATGGTGCCCGGCGTCATGGTGGAGGTGCCCTCGGTCGCCGTGCTCGCCGACCGGTTCCTGGAGCACCTGGACTTCCTGTCGATCGGCACCAACGACCTGTCGCAGTACACGCTCGCCGCCGACCGGCTCTCCGCCGACCTGGCCGACCTGACCGACCCGTGGCAGCCGGCGTTGCTGGCGCTGGTGCAGGCGACGGCGGCGGCCGGTCAGCGGGCGGGGAAGCCGGTGGGGGTCTGCGGCGAGGCGGCTGCCGACCCGATGCTGGCCTGCGTGCTGGTGGGCATGGGGATCAGCTCGCTGTCCTGCGCCGCGTCCTCGGTGGCCGGGGTGGGTGCGCGGCTGGCGACGGTGGACCTGGCCACCTGTCAGCGGGCTGCGGAGGCGGCACTCGCCGCAGCCGACCCCGCCTCCGCCCGCGCCGCCGTGCGTGAGGTGCTGCTCGCCGGCGACTGAGGTCCCCAGTCCGCGCAGGCCCGTGGCGGGCCCGCAGAGGGGGAGAGCGCCCGCGCCCCGTCGGTCGAAGGTGACCGGCGGGGCGCTGACGTCTCCAGGACGACGTCGATCACGCCGCAGAGGTGACCGACTGCACTCCGTAGGCGCTGGACAAGTGGCGCAAAGGTGACGGATCCATGGCCACCACCCCCTCCGAGTGAAGATTCCATCGGAAACTCCAGCGACACGACCTTGGATCCGTTGGAATACCAGCCGCTACGCCTGGTTTAATACAGACGTAACACCCACTCAGGACCACCGGAAGAAGGCAGTGACATGAGCAGCGTGACCTCCAGCTGGCGTCAGCGTCGGCAGGCGTCGCGTACGCGGCGGGCAGTGGATGCCGCCGTGGCCCGCACCAGCAGCCCCGCGATGCGCGACGACCTGCTGACCCTGGCCAACAGCAGCCAGTTCACCAACATCCTGCGCTGATCGACCCCCGCCGTCGACGACGACGGCGGACGCAGGCACGCACCGCGACCCCGACTCCCCCTGGGAGCCGGGGTCCTCTGCTGTGTGGGTGCATGCGTTGCGTGTTGTCGCCGGCCTGCGGCCCCGTCCAGAGGCTCGCCCCGAGCTCGCGAGGGGTGAGGAGGACGGGGTCCTTTCAGTCGCGGAGGCGGGACCGCAGGGCTGCCTGCTCGTCGGCGCCGAAGCCGTGCTGCTCCAGCCAGCCGACCGGGCCGCCCCAGCGCTCGTCGAGCAGCTCCAGCACCCGGCGCATCGACTCCGCCCGCGGGGTGTGGCTGCCGACGTCGCGCCGGGTCATGTCCTCGGCATAGGTGGGGCTGCTGGCCAGCTTGGCGACGAGCGCGTCGATGACCTCGGCGGTCTGCGCGTAGTCGGCGATGATCGCTTCCGGCGTCGCGCCGGCCACCGCGAGCGCCAGGGCGCAGATGACGCCGGTGCGGTCCTTGCCCGCGGCGCAGTGCACCACGGCGGCACCGGGGCCACCGGCGGCGAGCGAGCGGAGCGCGGCCAGCACGTTCTCCGTGCCGTCGGTCAGGTAGCCGAGGTAGGAGCGGACGGCGGGCGGCTCGCCCGCGTCCCCGGGCGTGACCTGGCGGGGGAGGATCGACTCCGCCCAGTCGGCCGGCAGCTGGGCCCGGATCTCCTCGTCGGTCTCCTCGGCGGCGAAGACGTCGGTGCGCATGCCGCGCTCGACCAGCAGGGTGAAGTGCCGGTGGGTGACCGAGTCGACGTCGCGCAGCGGGCTGCGGCCCTCCAGCAGGATCTCCGCGGTGGTGCGCAGGTCGACGACCTCGGTGAGCCCCACCTCCTCGACCAGCGCGGCGACGTCGGCCTCGCTGAGGGTCTGCAGGTTGTCGCTGCGCAGGACCCGGCCGAACTGCGTCGTCCCGCCGTCGGTGGTGGGCAGCCCGCCCAGGTCACGGGTGTTCGTCGTCCCGTCCAGGTGCAGCCAGCGGTCGGTGCGGGTGGAGGTCACGCCCTCGACCGTACGACGTCAGGCCAGCGCCAGCAGCTCCCGGCACACCGCGAGCAGCCGCTCCCGCAGCACCGCGCCGCGGTCGGCGAAGCCGCGCTGGGCGGCGCCGTACTCGGCCTTGCCCTCCGGCGTCTCCACCGCGACGGGTGCGTACCCGTGGCTCGTGAGGTCGTAGGGGGAGGCGCGCATGTCCAGCTCGCGGACGTCGGCGGCCAGCGCGAAGCAGTCGGCCAGCAGCTCACCGGGCACCGCGGGACCGAGTTTGTAGGCCCACTTGTAGAGGTCCATCGTGGCGTGCAGGCAGCCCGGCTGCTCCAGCTGCTGCTGCGTCTCCCGGGTCGGCGTCAGCGTGTTCCGCGGGGCGCCGGCCCGGGTGAAGAACCGGAACGCGTCGATGTGGCTGCACTGCACCCGGTGCGACTCGACGACGGCGTCGGTGCCGGCCTGCCCCAGCCGCAGCGGCAGCTGCTCGTGCCGCACCTCGCCGTCGCCGGGGCGGTAGAGCATCGCCCACTCGTGCATCCCGAAGCAGCCGAACTGGCCCGGGCGGCTCGCCGTCCCGCGCAGCAGGCCCTCGACCCAGCCGACCGATGCCCGCCGCTTGGCCAGGAACGCCGGGACGTCGAGCCCCACCCCACGCACCGGCTCTCCCGCGGCGTCCCGGGCGTCGACCTCCGCGTAGAACGGCCAGCTCAACCGCTCGGTGGCGGCCTCGCCGGTCAGCACGACCCCGACCCCGGGGTGCCACCGGCGCAGCCGGGCTGGCGTCTCGGAGTAGTAGGTGAAGAGGAAGTCCAGCACCGGGTGGGCGACCCCGGTGCGACGGCGCTCCTGGTGCGGGGTCAGCCAGGTGTCCATCCGCTGCCGGTGGGCGCCGGCCCGGGCCGTCCACGCCGCCTCGGGCAGCACCGTCGGCGCGGGGGCGAGCACGGGGAGCACCGGCCCAGGGTAGGCGTGCACGCACCACCCATGACGCGTGTCACCGCCCGTCCGTGCACCGGCGGGGAGAAGTCGTGCGCCCCGGCACCTGTGCCGGCCGCGGAGTGGCAGCAACGTGGGGGATGCGTCCGACAGACCGGCCCGACGGCGGCCGGCGGCGCATCGAGGAGGTCGACCGTGCACCCCAGCGCCCCACCAGTGTCCGCGCCCGTCGAGGCCGCTCCCGCGATCGAGGTGCGGGACCTGCGGCGCAGCTACGGCGACTTCGAGGCGGTGCGGGGCGTCTCCTTCGAGGTCCGGCCCGGGGAGGTGCTCGCCCTCCTGGGGGTCAACGGCGCCGGCAAGACCTCTGCCCTGGAGGTGCTGGAAGGGCTCGCCGCCGCGGGCGGCGGGACCGTCCAGGTGCTGGGCATGGACCCGGTCGCCGAGCGGGCCCGGGTCCGCCCGCACCTGGGCGTGCTGCTGCAGAGCAGCGGCCTGCCCGGCGACCTCACCGTCGCCGAGACCCTGCACACGTGGGCCGGCACGCTGACCGCACCCCGGCCCGTCGAGGAGGCCCTGGCCCAGGTCCGGCTCACCGGCCGCGCCGACGTCCGGGTGCGCAGCCTCTCCGGGGGTGAGCGACGGCGTCTGGACCTCGCGCTGGCCCTGCTCGGCCGGCCCGACGTCGTCGTCCTCGACGAGCCGACCACCGGGCTGGACCCGGAGTCCCGACGGCAGGTCTGGGAGCTGGTCCAGGGGCTGGTCGCCGACGGTGCCGCGGTGCTGCTGACCACCCACCACCTGGAGGAGGCCGAGGAGCTCGCCGACCGGGTGGCGATCATGCGCGCGGGGCACGTCGTGCTGTCCGGCACCCAGGCCGAGATCGCCGAGACCCAGCCGGCGACCATCCGGTTCACCCTCGACGACGACGCCCCCCCGCCGCCGGTGCCCGCCGGCGCGCAGGTGGTCACCCAGGGCCGGCGGGTCGAGTGGCACACCCGCGCGCTGCAGCCGGTGCTCGCCGAGCTGCTGGCCTGGGCCGCCGAGCACGGCGTCGTCCTGCGGACCCTGCTGGCCCGCGCGGGCTCGCTGGAGCAGGCCTTCCTCGCCGTCGCCGACGGCGCCGACCCGCACCGCACCCCGGAGGAGAACCGATGAGCACCGTGACTCCCGATCGCAGCACCCTCGACCGCCCCACGAACGGCCCCTCCCGGCTCTCCCGGGCCTGGTCCCTGGCCTCCGCCGAGACCCGGCTGCTGGTCCGCAACCGGACCGCCCTGGTGAACTCGGTCCTCCTGCCGCTGCTGTTCGTCGCGGCCGTCCCGGCCCTGGGCCTCGACGAGGGCGAGTTCCCCTACGGTGCCCGGCTGCTGGTGACCGCCGTCGGCATCAGCCTGGTGATGGTCACCTACTACAACCTGGTCACCACCTACGTCGCCCGCCGGGAGGACCTGGTGCTGCAGCGGATGCGCACCGGGGAGCTGACCGACGTCGAGGTGCTGGCCGGCACCGCTGCGCCCACCGTGTTCGTCACGCTCGGCCAGGTGGTGGTCATCGCCGCGGGCGTGGTGCTGCTCGGTGAGTGGTCGGCCCCCGCCGACGTCGTCCTGCCGCTGGTCGCCCTGCTCGCGGGGACGCTGCTGATGGTCGTGCTGGCCGCGGCGAGCACGAGCTTCACCCGGACGCCGGAGTCCGCGCAGATCACCACGCTGCCGATCATCGTGGTCTCCACCGGGCTGTCCGGCGTCTTCTACCCGCTCTCCGTGCTGCCCGAGGCGCTGGGCCAGATCGCCCGGTTCCTGCCGCTCACCCCGGTCGTCGAGCTGCTGCAGCTGGGTCTGGCCGGCCAGACGTGGCAAGGCGACGCGGTCGACGGCAGCGTCTGGCCGCACGCCGGCATGCCGCTGGCGGTGCTCGCCGGCTGGCTGGTCGTGGGCTCGATCGCCGCCCGGCGCGGGTTCCGGTGGGCTCCCCGCCGGTGAGGTCCCGCCCCCGGGACGGTCGGTACGGCAGCATGACCGCCGTGCCGACCGTCTCCCGCTGGTGGAACAGCCGGACGGCGCCGCAGCGGATCGACCTCTACACCCGCTGGTCCTTCTACTTCTTCCTGGCCGGGCTGCCGCTCTTCGCCCTCGCGGTGGTGGGGGCGGCGGTCGAGGGGGCGGCGCCGACGGCGGGGTCCTGGCTGTTCGTCGCCGGATCGGTCGCCACCGCGGCGGTGGCGGTGCAGCTGACCCGGCGGGGGTTGGCGGCGCACCTGGCCGGGCGGCCGCTCCCCGGGCGGCTCGCCGTCCTGGCGTTCTGCGCCGCGGGGGCGACGGCGGCCGGCGGGGTCTGGGCGTTCGCCGACCGCGATGCGTCGGTCGCGGTGCCGTGGTCGGTCACCCTGCCTCTCGGTGCGGTGCTCATCGCCTGCTCGACGGTCTGGACCACCCGGCAGCTCGCCCCGCAGGCAGTGGGCATCGGGGTGCTCAGCGGCTTCGTCACCTCGCTCGGCGACGCGCACCCTGCCGCGGCCGTCGTACAGGGCCTGGTGATGGCCACGACGGTGCTGTTCGTGGTCCTGGCCTTCCGGTTCACCGTGTGGGTGCTCGACGTCGTGCTGGAGATGGAGCGCAGCCGCGGCGTGCAGCTGCAGCTGGCGGTGGCCGAGGAGCGGTTGCGGTTCGCCCGTGACCTGCACGACGTCATGGGCCGCAACCTCTCCGCGATCGCGGTGAAGAGCCAGCTGGCCGGGGAGCTCGTGCGCCGGTCCCGGCCGGAGGCGGCCGACGAGGTCGCCGACATCAGCCGGATCGCCGAGGCGTCGCTGAAGGAGGTGCGGGAGGTGGTCCGCGGCTACCGCCGGACCGACCTCACCGGCGAGCTCGCCGGGGCACGCTCCGTGCTGCGCGCGGCCGGCGTGGGCTGCACGGTGCAGGGTGAGGACGGCGCCGGCACCCTGCCCGAGCCCGTGCAGGCCGCGCTGGGCTGGGTGGTGCTGGAGGCGGTCACCAACGTGCTGCGGCACAGCGAGGCCGCCGAGTGCACGATCACGCTGGAGCGAGGGAGTGGAGAGGTGCGGCTGACCGTGAGCAACGACGGCGTCGCCGCCGACCCGGGTGAGGGCAACGGCCTGACCGGGCTGCGGGAGCGACTGGCCGGTGCCGGCGGGACCCTGCACGCCGGCCGGGACGACGACCGGTTCACCGTCACCGCCACGCTGCCCACCGGGGGTGCGGCGTGATCCGGGTGCTGCTCGCCGACGACGAGAACCTGGTCCGCTCCGCCTTCGCCGCGCTGCTGGGCCTGGAGGACGACCTCGAGGTGGTCGCCCAGGCGTCGTCGGGGGCAGAGGCGCTGGCGATGGCCCGGGCGCACACCCCGGACGTCGCCGTCCTGGACCTGCAGATGCCCGACCGGGACGGGATCAGCGTGGCCGGCGAGCTCACCACGCTGCTGCCCGGCTGCGGGCTGGTCATCGTCACCGGGCACGGGCGACCGGGGCACCTCAAGCGGGCCCTCGAGGCCGGGGTGCGGGGGTTCCTGCCGAAGACGGTCAGCGCGACCGTGCTCAGCGACGTGGTGCGCACGGTGCACCGGGGCGGGCGCTACGTCGACCCGGAGCTGGCCGCCGAGGCGATCAGCGCCGGGGACAGCCCGCTGACCCCGCGCGAGGCCGACGTCCTGGAGCTGGCCGCCGGCGGGGCCCCCGTGGAGGAGATCGCCGCACGGGCGCACCTGTCGCCGGGGACGGTCCGCAACCACCTGTCCGCGGCATCGGCCAAGCTGGGTGCGCCGAATCGGCACGCCGCGGTGGACACGGCGCGCCGGCACGGCTGGATCTAGGAGGACCCCCTTGCCCCCCACTGCTCGCACGCCCGCAGCGGGACCCTGCACGGGGGCCGGGGGGCAGGGGGTGCTCCGTCAGGAGTTGCCGGGGCGGGTGACGGAGTCCTCGCTCTGGGCGTCGTCGTCGGTGAGCAGGACGGTGTCCTTCTCGCCGCCGTCCCCGCGGTCGTGGCCGGAGGTGCCGTCGACCAGGTCGCCGTCGGGGTCGGAGGTCGCCGGGGAGTCGTGGTAGCCGCTGCCGGTGGGTTCGGTCATGGGGTGGGCCTCTCGATCAGGGGTTCAGGACGGGGCGCGCTGCGCCGGCGAGGAGCCCGGTCGGCACGGGCGTCCTCGTGGACGTCGTCCCCCGCCCATGCCCGCGATCCCCGGGCCTCATGCACCGCCGGCCGCCTCCCCCGGTGCGGGGAGGCGGCCGGCAGTGGGGGTCCTCGTTCAGAACGCGGCTTCGTCGACGTCCATGAGGGCGTTGTCGGTGTGCTCGACGATGAACCGCTCGCTGGTGAGCGTCGGCAGCACCTGGGCGCAGAAGAAGCGGGTGGCGGCGAGCTTGCCCTCGTAGAAGTGCCGGTCGGACTCCGACACCTCGCCGTCCAGCGCGGTCAGCGCGACCTCGGACTGGCGGACCAGCAGCCAGCCGGTGATCAGGTCACCGGTGGCCAGCAGCAGCCGGGAGGTGTTCTGGCCGACCTCGTAGAGCTTGCGGACGTCGGTCTGGGCCGCGGTGAGCTGGCCGAACATCGCGGTCAGCATGCCCTGGACGTCGCCGAGCGCGGTCGCCAGCAGCGCCCGCTCCTCCTTGAGCCGCCCGTTGCCGGCCTCCGCCGTGACCGTCGCCTGGACCTGCTCGGCCAGCCAGGTCAGCGCGACCCCGCCGTCCCGGACGATCTTGCGGAAGAAGAAGTCCTGCCCCTGGATCGCCGTGGTGCCCTCGTAGAGGGTGTCGATCTTGGAGTCCCGGATGTACTGCTCGATCGGGTGGTCCTGCAGGTAGCCGGAGCCGCCGAGGGTCTGCAGCGACTCGGCGGTGAGCAGCTGGGTGGCCCGCTCGGAGCCGTGGCCCTTGACGATGGGCAGCAGCAGGTCGTTGAGCTTGGCGGCGAGGACGGCCTCGGGGCTGTCGGCCGTGCCGGCGGCCTCGGCCGCCATGACCTGGTCGCGGAAGGTCGCGGTGTACAGGTACAGCGCACGCATGCCCTCGGCGTAGGCCTTCTGCAGCATCAGCGAGCGCCGGACGTCGGGGTGGTGGGTGATGGTCACCCGCGGGGCGTCCTTGCTGCTGGCGGTGAGGTCGGCGCCCTGCACCCGCTCCTTCGCGTAGGCCAGTGCGACCTGGTAGCCGGCGGAAAGGGTCGCGATCGCCTTGGTGCCGACGAACATCCGGGCGTACTCGATGACCTTGAACATCTGGGCGATGCCGTCGTGCACGTCGCCGACCAGCCAGCCCTTCGCCGGCACCGGGCCGTCACCGAAGCTCAGCTCGCAGGTGGTGGAGACCTTCAGGCCCATCTTCTTCTCCACGCCGGTCACGTACACGCCGTTGCGCTCGCCGAGCGCGCCGGTGGCCAGGTCCACGTGGTACTTCGGGACGAAGAACAGCGACAGGCCCTTGGTGCCCTGCTTCGCGCCCTCGGGGCGGGCCAGGACCAGGTGGACGATGTTGTCGCTCAGGTCGTGCTCGGCAGAGGTGATGAACCGCTTCACCCCGGTGAGGTGCCAGGAGCCGTCGGGCTGCTGCACCGCCTTGGTGCGCCCGGCGCCGACGTCGGAGCCCGCCTCGGGCTCGGTGAGCACCATGGTGGCGCCCCAGAGGTGCTCGATCATCAGCTCGGCCAGCCGCTGCTGGTCCGGGGTGCCCAGGGAGTGCAGGATCGCGGCGAAGGTGGGGCCGGAGCCGTACATGAACGCCGCGGGGTTGGCGCCGAGCATCATCTCGAAGGCGGCCCAGCGCAGGCTGAACGGTGCGCCGAAGCCGCCGAGCTCGTCCGGCAGGTCGAGGCGCCACCACTCGCCGGCGTTCACCGCCCGGACCGACGCCTTGAACGACTCGGGCAGCGTCACCGAGTGCGTCGCCGGGTCGAACACCGGCGGGTTCCGGTCGGCGTCGGTGAAGGAGGCGGCGAGCGGGCCCTCGGCGAGCCGCCGGACCTCGGCCAGCACCCCGCGGGCCGTCTCGGCGTCCATCTGCTCGAACGGCCCGGTGCCGAACCTGTCCTTGGTGCTCTGGAACTCGAACAGGTTGAACTCGAGGTCGCGCAGGTTCGCCGTGTAGTGGCTCATGGAGGGTGCTCCCGTGCTCGCTGTTGCCCGCGAGCAGGTCCTACTCGCGGGTAACAAACGCTATTACCGCTCGGTCGCCAGGGGCAAGCGCCGCGCCGCCCCCGGCCCTCCGGGGGGTCAGTCCCTGCCGTGCGCGTCGGGCTCGGTCTCCGGGGGCGGGTAGACCGGGCCGGCCATGCCGTCGGCGTCGTCCTCGCCCTGGGTGGGGGAGACGGCACCGCCCAGCGGCTCGACGTCCCGGTCGTCCTGCGGTCCCTGCGCTGAGCTGGTCATGTCCCGAGTCTCGACCGCGCGCGGCCGGGCGGCGAGCCGGCGGGTCAGTCGTCCAGGACCGGGCCGGCCTCGTGGCGAGGGTGCCCGGACGTGCGCTCGCCCTGCTTCATCCGCGCCTCGAGCACGTGCCGGTCACCGCCGGCCAGCTCGTCGCGGGCGCGCTGGTCGAAGGCGCGGTAGGTGCTCCAGTAGTTGGCGTCGTAGTCCTCCACGACCTGGAAGGTCCACCGGTCGGCGATCACGTTGCGGCCGACGAGGTCGCGGTCGAGGTCGTCGGCGAGCTCGGTGTGCCCGGCGTCGCGGAGGCCGGTGACGGCGTCCTGCAGGAGGAGGTCGGCCTTGCCGGTGAGCTGGTGGAAGCCGTACAGCAGGCCGCGGGCCTGTTCGACGGTCTCGAGGGACTCGGAGAGCTTGCCGAGGGCGGCGACGGTGGCGTCGTCCAGGTCCGGACGCGAGCGGTCGGTCATGCGCCCAGTCTGTCGTCCTGGTTCAGGCGACGGCGAGGTCGATGAGCTGCTCGGCCAGCTGGCGCCCGTGCGAGGCGGGGCCGTCGGGGCCGAGGAGGCCGCCGGAGAGGTACATCCCGTCGATGATCAGGTGGACCTGCGCGGCCAGGTCGTCGCCGCCGCCGGGGATCAGCTGGTCGGCCAGGCCCTCGAGCCGGGCGTGCAGCTCGAACTTGTAGTCGGCGGCCGCGCTGCGGGCGGGGTGCTGCGGGTCGTCGTACTCGCTGCTGACGTTGGTGAACGGGCAGCCGCGGAAGCCGACGCTGGTGACGTCGGCCTCGACGGCGTCGACGACGGAGAGGAGTGCGGCCCGCGGGTCGTCCCGGTGTCGGTCCAGCTCGGCGTCGATGGAGGAGAGCACGGTGGCGGCCTTGCGCGAGAGGTAGGCGCCGACCAGGTCGTCCTTGCTCTTGAAGAGCCGGTAGACCGTCATCTTGCCCAGGCCGGTCTCCCGGACCAGCTCGTCCATCCCCACGCTGCGGGAGCTGCGCGCCGAGAAGAGACGCTCGGCGGTGTCCAGGACGATCTCCTGCCGCTCCGCGCGGGAACGACGGGCCGGGACGGCGCCGTCCTCAGGTGCGTGGAGGGAGAGGGCTGCTGCGGTCACGGTCTGATCGTGCAGCACATCGTGACGGAGCGGTTCGCGGCACGCCGGGGTGCGCAGGCCCCTGACCAGCACGTCCGGGGCGGGAGGGGCGGCCCGGGGCGGTGGGGGACTGTGAGGCGCCTGTGACTCTCCGCGAGGGGTGCTGGTCGGAGGCCCTCAGTTGCGGCGGATCCGCCGGGGGTTGGCCAGCATCCGGATGGCCGTCGCCTGCTGCGGCGTCTGCTCCTCGTCGGCGGTGGTCGTCTCGTCCAGCTGCGGGTCGCGTTCGTCGTCGTGCACGTGTCCCACCCTCCTCGCCCGGGCCTGCGGAGGGACAGCCCCCGGACGGGTGGACGACGGAGACGTCGATCACCTGGTCCGGTCGGGCACCAGCTGAGGCACGTCCAGCACCGGTGCGGCGGTCTCCCGCGGTGCGCGGGCCCGGGTGAGGGGCAGCGTGACCGCCCAGGTCAGCACGGCAAGGGTGGTGACGAAGAAGCTCGGCGGGAGGTTGACCATCGCCGAGAGCACCAGGCCGAACCAGACGCTGCCCAGGGCGATGGCCACGGCGATCGCGGCCACCAGGCCGGGCCGGGCGGTCATCCGCAGCGCCGCCGCGGCCGGGGTGACCACGAGCGCGAACAGCAGCAGCGTGCCCACCACCTGCACGGCCATCGTGATGGTCAGCGCGAGCAGGACGACGAAGGCCACGCCCAGGGCGCGCACCGGCACCCCGCGGGCCTCGGCCACGGTCGGGTCCACCGAGGCGAACACGAGCGGCCGAGCGATGACCGCGAGCACGCCGACCACGAGCAGGGTGAACCCGCCGAAGACCCACAGCTGGTCGGTGCTGATGGCCAGCAGGTTGCCGAACAGCACGGTGGTCGTGCTGCTGGCGTTGGCCGTGGCCAGCGAGGCGAACAGCACGCCGAGGCCGGTGGCGAACGCGAGGATCGTGCCGGTGGCCACCTCCCGGTCGGCCACCCGCTTGCCGAACAGCCCGATCAGCAGCCCGCCGCCGACGCAGAACACCGCCAGGCCCAGCGTGACCGGGGCGCCGATCAGGATGGCGCCGGTCGCGCCGGGGAAGCCGATGTGGGCCAGGGCGTGGGCGGCGAAGGCGTTCTGCCGGGTGACGACGAACCAGCCCATCAGGCCGGCGGCCAGCGCGACCATCGAACCGCCGAGCAGGGCGTGCTGCATGAACGTGGTCTGCAGCACCTGCAGCCAGTTCTCCTGGAAGGTGACCACGGCTCAACCGCCCCGGGTGAAGAGATCGCCCTGCGCGGTGCGCACCACCCGGACCGGGGTGCCGTACAGGTGGGTGAGCAGGTCCTCGGTGACGACGGCGTCGATCGGGTCGTGGTGCGGGTGGCCGTCGAGCAGGTAGACGGCGTCGGTGAGCACGGGCAGCAGTGGGTTGAGGTCGTGCGCGACGACCAGCACCGTGACCCGGCGCTCGCGGGCGCGCACCGCCTCGCCGAGTGCGGCGGTGTAGTTCTGCGGCACGTAGCCGATCCGGCGGTCGCCGCGGCTGGGGGTGCGGCCCAGCACCTCGACCCGCCCGCCGGCCGGCGGCAGCATGCCGAGGACCAGCTGGAACAGCGTGGTCTTCCCGGCACCGTTGGGGCCGATGACCCCGACCACGGCGCCCGCGGGCACGGTGAGCGTGCCCTGCGACCAGACCACCCGGCCGCCGCGCACCACCGAGACGTCGTCGAGGACGAGCGCCGGTGGCCGCGCGGCGACCTGGTCGGCCGTCGGGACGTCTGTCACTGACCCCCACCGAGTGCGTTCGAGAGCTGCTGCAGCTGGTCCAGCTGCCAGGACACGAAGGACGACTCCCCGTCCGGCGCCGACTCGGTGACCTCGACGACCGGCACGTCGGCAGCCTCCGCCGCGGCGCGCAGCTGCTCGGGGACGCTGCCCTCCGTCTGAGAGTTGTACACCAGCACGTCGACCGATCCGTCGGTCAGCGCCGCCTCGAAGGCGGCCACGTCGCCGGGCGCGGGGTCGGTCTCGTTGCTGGCGGCGTCGCGGTAGCCCTCGGGGGTGGCGTCGGTCAGGCCGATCGCCTCGGCGGTGTACTGGAACACGCTCTCCGTGGCGGCGTACGAACGCCCGGCGGCCGCGGTCTGCAGCGCCGCCAGCTCGTCCAGGTAGGGCTGCAGGTCCGCCTCCCAGGCCTCCGCCTGCTCGGCGAAGTGGTCGGCGGCGTCGGGCGACAGCTCGCTGAGCTGCTCGGTCACCGCGGCGGCGACGTCCTGGACGTACTCCGGGGAGTACCACAGGTGCGGGTTCACCCCGCCGTGACCGTGCTCTTCCTCGGCGTGCTCCTCCCCCTCCTCCTCGGCGTGCTCCTCGCCCTCCTCCTCAGCGTGCTCCTCGCCCTCGGCGCCGACCACCTCGGCCGCATCGACGACGGTCGGCGCGGGGTCGAGGGTGGCGACGGCGTCGGCGGCCCAGTGGTCGTAGTCGGCGCCGTTGAGCACGACCATCTCGGCGTCGGAGAAGGCCGCGATGTCGGCGGTCGTCGGCTCGTAGTCGTGCGGGTCG
Organism: Modestobacter sp. VKM Ac-2978; assembly: GCF_026968025.1. Lineage (NCBI taxonomy): Bacteria > Bacillati > Actinomycetota > Actinomycetes > Geodermatophilales > Geodermatophilaceae > Modestobacter > Modestobacter sp. VKM Ac-2978. Next base: position 243,371 of record NZ_JAPVBP010000003.1, read on the forward strand.
ACCGCGGAGGAGGCGAGCACGGTGGTGACGTTGGTGCAGTCCCCGCCCAGCTGCTCCACGATCGAGCCCCACTGGCTCACCGAGACGACGACGTCGAGCACCTCGCCGGGGCAGTCCGCCTCGTCGGCCTGGGTCGTCGTGGTCCCGGCGCCGGCGCTGGAGCCGCCGCAGGCGGCGAGGGTCAGCGTGGCGGTGGCGGCCACGGCGGCGAGCGTCGGACGGCGGAACAGGTCGAGGCGGCGCACGGGAGGTCCTCACGAGAGCAGTTACTGGGAATGGTCGTCACAATCAGTATCACCCCAGCCGTGCGCTGCGTCGATGTCAGCCCTCCCACAGCGGCCCCGCCCCGGTCTCGGCCCGCTACCGTCCGAGCGTGCCGATCCAGCCCGGACGCACTCCGGTCCGTCCGCCGACCGCTCCACCCCGGCGGGCGCCGCGGACACCGGACCGGCGTCCCGGTCCCGCCCCGGCGCCTGCCCAGCCAGACCCTGCCCAGCCAGACCCTGCCCAGCCGAGCCCGGACGAGCCGGGCCGGGACTGAGCCGGGTCGGGACTGAGCCGGTGGCAGCCCGCCTCAGGCGGGCGTCAGGCCCCGGTCACCCGGTTCTCCGGGTCCACGCCCGCCGCCGGGTCGGTGCCCTCGGCCGGCTGCTCGGGGTGCGGCGTGCGCCCGGTGTCGTGCTGGTCGGCCCGGGCGTCGCCCTCGGCGGGCTCTTCGGCGTGCGGGGTGCGTCCGTTGCTCTCGGTCATGCCCCGCCCCGTGCCCCCGCCCGGTGCGGCGCAACCATCAGCCGACGGGCGTCGCCGCGGGGGTCTGGGGCAGGAGTGCCCGGACCTCGTCGTCGTCCGGCAGCCCACCGCGCGCACCCGGGCCGGTGGTCGACAGCGCCGCCGCCGTGACCGCGTAGCGGACTGCGTCGGCCAGCGGCTCGCCCCGGTCGAGTGCGCTGCTCAGCGCGCCGCAGAAGCAGTCGCCGGCGCCGGTGGTGTCGACCGGCCGGACCGGCGGTGGACCCTGCACCAGCGCCGGGCCGTCCGCCGGCACCACCAGTGCCCCCCGGGCGCCGAGGGTGACCACCGCCGACCGCACGCCGAGCCCGCGGGCCAGTTCGGCCAGCTCGGCGGGGGAGAGGTCGCCGGGCGGGGCGTCGGCCAGCCTGCGCAGCTCGTGCTCGTTGGGCACCAGCACGTCGACCCGGGCCAGCAGGTCGGCCGGCAGCGGCTGCGACGGCGCGGGGTTCAGCACGACGGTGCCCCGGGTGGCGGCGGCCGCGGCCCGCACCGTGTCCAGCGGGGTCTCCAGCTGGAGCAGCAGCACGCCCGCGCGGTGCACCGAGTCCACGTCGACGTCCGCCGGGGTCAGCTCGGCGTTGGCGCCGGGCACCACCACGATCAGGTTCTCCCCGCCGTCCGCCTCGACCGGGATCGTCGCCGTCCCGGTGGGCACGCCCTCGGTGCGGTGCACCCGGCCCACGTTGACCCGCGCGTCGGCGAGCGCGGCGAGCTGCCGGCCGGCGGCCGGGTCGGTGCCCACCCGGCCGACCATGTGCACCCCGGTGCCGAGCCGGCCGGCCGCCGCGGCCTGGTTGGCGCCCTTGCCCCCGGGCAGGACGGCGACCGACGAGCCGATGACGGTCTCCCCGCGGCCGGGCAGCCGGTCGACGGTCACCACGACGTCCTCGTTGAGGCTCCCCACCACGGTCACGGACACGGTGCGTTCCCGGTGATCAGCACCCGGCCAGCCTAGGAGGGCTGCTCGGTCCGCCGACGCAGCGGCAGCAGGTACCAGGTGGTCAGCCCGACGACGCCGATGGCCGCACACACGACGATCGCCGGCCATCGGCCGAGGACCACGTCCAGCACCAGCAGCACCGCGCTGACGACGGCGGTCATCAGCAGGCCGAGCCCGATCATCAGCGACCGGTCGGCGAACTGGACGATCGCCGCCTTCTGCCGCCGCCGGAACAGCATCCGGTGGAAGGAGACGGGGGCGATGAGCACCACCGTGGCCAGGGCGGTGCTGGTCATCGTGATCGCGTAGACCGTCGTCCCGAAGGTGCCCAGTTCGGCGAAGCGGGACTGGAAGGGCAGGGTCAGCAGGAAGGCGAACAGCACCTGGACGGCGGTGATCGCCACCCGGATCTCCTGCAGCACCTCGTTGACGTTGCGGTCCAGCACCTCGTCGGGCGTCTCGCCGCGGGCCTCGGCGGTCCGCTCCGCGTCGGCGCGTTCCGCCTCGGTCCGTTTCTCCGCCACCCACCTGCGGTACCGCAGGCGCAGTCGATCAACACCCGGGAGACGCCCATGTCCGAGCACCAGGCCGAGGACGCCGACGCCGTCCGCCGGGAGTTCGGCGAGGCGGTGAACATGACCGCCGGCGAGCTGGAGAAGTGGCTGGCCACCGAGGAGTCGCAGTCGGTGGGGCAGAAGAGCAGCGGGTCGGCGGAGTCCACCGGCCACGAGTCGGGCCGGCGGATCGTGCAGCTGCTGCGCACGAAGAAGGCCGACCTCACCGACGACGACCTGGCGCACATGCGCAAGGTGCACGGCTACGTGCAGCGGCACCTGGCGCAGGAGCCAGCCAAGGAGGACGTCGAGACGTCGAAGTGGCGGTGGTCGCTGATGAACTGGGGCCACGACCCGCTCAAAGACAAGTAGCGTCCGCGGCGTGCAGCGCAACGACCCGGCGCAGTACGACCAGCTGGCCGACCAGTGGTGGGACCCGCACGGCGGCTTCGCGATGCTCCAGTGGATCGCCGCCTCGCGGGCCGGCCACGTGCCCCCGGCGTCGACGCCCGACGCCGTCCTGGTCGACCTGGCCTGCGGTGGTGGCCTGATGGCCCCGCACGTGCAGCGGTTGGGGTACCGGCACGTGGGCGTCGACATCGGCCTCCCCGGGCTGCAGGTCGCCCGCGGGCACGGGGTCGGGGTCGTGCGCGGGTCGGTGCTCGCCGTCCCGCTCGCCGACGGGTGTGCCGACGTCGTGACCGCCGGGGAGATCCTCGAGCACGTCGAGGACCCCGGGCAGGTGCTCGCCGAGAGCGCCCGGCTGCTCAAGCCGGGGGGCCTGCTGGTCATCGACTCGATCGCGGCCACCCGGCTCGCCCCGCTGGTGGCCGTCCGGATCGCCGAGCGGATGCCCGGCGGGCCGCCCCCGGGGATCCACGACCCGGCGCTGTTCGTCGACCGCGGCGAGCTGCTGGCCACGGCCGACCGGCTGGGGCTGGACCTGCGGCTGGTCGGCCTGCGCCCGTCGGTGCGCGACCTGGTCGCCTGGCGGCGGGGACGACGGGACACCGTGCGGATGCGCACCATGCCCTGGACCGGGATCCTGTTCGCCGGCTCGGCGACCAAGCGTGCAGAGCCCGGCGCCGAGCGGCGGACGCCGGGCTCCGCACGTACCGTCGGGTCATGAGCGTCTGCGGTCCCGCCACCCCCCACGCGCCGGGAACGGCCTGGTGAGCGCCGCCGTCATCACCGGATCGGGTCGGGCACTGCCGGCGAGGTACGAGCAGGGCGAGGTCTGGGACGGCTACTTCGCCGAGAAGTACGCCGGGCTGCGGGCCGCCGAGCGGGTGTTCCACGCTGCTGGCGTGCGGAGCCGGCACGCGGTGGTCAACCCCGTCGACGAGGACGTCTCGCAGTGGGGCACCGGCGCCCGCATGGAGCGTTACGTCACGGAGGGCCTGCCGCTGGGCAAGCAGGCCGTCGCCACAGCACTGGACGCCGCCGGGCTGGCTCCCGGGGACGTCGGGCAGTTCGCCGTCGCCACCTGCACCGGGTACGCCACCCCGGGCCTGGACATCCGGCTCTCCAGTGACCTGGGCATGCCGCTGGGCTTGCAGCGGCTGCTCGTCGGCCACATGGGCTGCTACGCGGCGCTGCCCGGGCTGGCTGCGGTCAGCGACTTCGTGACCGCACGCTCCCGGCCGGCCGTGCTGCTGTGCCTGGAGCTGACCAGCCTGCACGTGCAGCCGGCCGTCGCCGACCTGGAGCAGGTCGTCACCCACGCGCTGTTCAGCGACGCCGCGGCCGCGGTCGTCGTCGAGCCCGCCGCGCGACGGGGACGGCGGGTCGCCGGGATGGTCGCGCGCACCGACCACGCCACCGCCGACCACATGACCTGGGACGTCACCGACCTCGGTTTCCGGATGGGCCTGTCGCCCCGGGTGCCCGACGTGCTGGCCCGGCACGTCGGCGGCGTGGTCGAGGAACTGCTCACCGAGGCCGGCCTGCGGGTCGAGGACGTGGCGGGCTGGGCCGTGCACCCGGGCGGGCCGCGGATCCTGGACGTCGTCCGGGACGAGCTCGGGCTCGCCGAGGAGCAGATGGCTCCCTCGCGCCGGGTGCTCGCCGAGCACGGCAACTGCTCCTCGGCGACCGTGCTGTTGGTGCTCGACGAGCTCGGGGACGTCGACGGCCCGGTGGTGGCGATGGCCTTCGGCCCGGGCTTGACCCTCTACGCCACCCTGCTGCTCCCGGCCTGAGCCGTGAGATGACCGGACTCCTGGTCGTCGTACTGGTCCTTCTCGCGCTGATCGGCGGGCTCGCCCTGCTGCTGCGCCGGGTCCGGGCCGACCACGACGCCGCGATCGAGGAACACTGGCGCCGCAACGGCCGGGAGCGCCCGCCGCGCGGCTGGTGAGGCGGGGCGGGCGATCAGCCGAGGTGGGCCTGCTTCGGCGCCAGGCCGCGCAGCGCCTCGGCGGCCACCCGGTCCCGGTCGGCGCCGCCGGCGGCGACCACCGCCGCGCCGACCAGGCCCTCGACCAGCGGGGCCGCGCTGAGCACCACCCGCGCCCGGACGGCGTCGTCCAGCAGTTCCAGCGCCGTCTCGGCCGACATGACCGCGCTGCCCAGGTCCATCAGCACCACCACGCCGTCGCCGGTGTCCGCGGTCGTGATCGCGGTGGAGACGGCGACGGCGTCGGTGCCCAGCCCGCCGTCGTCGGTGCCGGCGGCCACCTCGATGGCCAGGGTCGAGTTCGGCAGCATCTGCCGGGCCAGCTCGACCGCGGCCTCGGCCAGCGGCCGGCTGTGCGAGACGACGACGATCCCCACGGCGGCCATGGTCAGCTCCTCCCGAGCGTCGCCGCGGCGGCCTCGACCAGCAGCACCGCCGACTCGGCCCCCGGGTCGACGTGGTCGGCGCTCCGCTCGCCCAGGTAGCTGGCCCGGCCCTTGCGGGCGACCAGCGGCGTGACGGAGTCGCGCCCCGTCGCGGCGGCGTCGGCGGCGGCTCGCAGGGCGGCGTCCAGCTCCTGCCCGGCCTCGACCGCCGCGGTGAGGGCGTCGGCGGCCGGCAGCAGTGCGTCGACCATCGTCTTGTCCTCCAGCTCGGCCTTGCCGCGGGCGACGACGCCCTCGACCCCGGCCCGGAACGCAGCGGCGAAGGCAGCCGGGGAGCCGTCGTCCAGGGCTCCGGACATCCGGAGGAAGAACGTCCCGTACAGCGGGCCGCTGGTGCCCCCGACCTTGCTGATCATCGTCATCGCGACCGTCTTCAGCAGTGCGGCGGCGTCGGCCGGCGGGGTGGCGTCGAGGGCGGCGACGGCCGCGGTCATCCCGCGGTGCATGTTCGTTCCGTGGTCGGCGTCGCCGATGGCCGAGTCGAGCTCGGTGAGCTCCTCGCGGTGCTCGGTGACGGCGCGGGCGTACTCGCGCACCCAGGCCCCGAGGGCGTCGGTGTCCAGCGCGGTCATGCTCAGACCCCCCACCGCAGCGCGGGGGTGCGCACCGGCGCGTCCCAGAGTCGGATCAGCTCGTCGTCGACCTTGAGCAGGGTGATCGAGCAGCCGGCCATCTCCAGGCTGGTCATGTAGGAGCCGACCAGCGAGCGGGCCACCGTCACACCGGCCTTGGCCAGCACCGCCTGCACCTCGGCGTAGACCACGTAGAGCTCGAGCAGCGGCGTCCCGCCCATCCCGTTGACGAAGGCGAGCACCCCGTCGCCGCCGGTGAAGTCCAGGTCGGCCAGCACCGGCTCCAGCAGCATCTCGGCGACCTCCCGGGCCGGGGCCACCGGTACCCGGCGGCGCCCGGGCTCGCCGTGGATGCCCACGCCCAGCTCCATCTCCCCCGCGGGCAGGTCGAAGGTCGGCTTGCCGGCGGACGGCACGGTGCAGGAGGTCAGCGCCATGCCCATGCTGCGGCCCTGCCCGTTGACCCGGCGGGCCACCTCGGCGACCTCGGCCAGCGGGCGGCCCTCCTCGGCGGCGGCGCCGGCCAGCTTCTCCACCAGCACGGTGACGCCCACGCCGCGCCGGCCGGCGGTGTACAGGCTGTCCTGGACGGCGACGTCGTCGTCGGTGACGACGGCGACCACCTCGGTGCCGGACTCCGCGGCCACCAGCTCGGCGGCCATCTCGAAGTTCATGACGTCGCCGGTGTAGTTCTTCACGATGTGCAGCACGCCGGCGCCCGCGTCGACGCCCTGGGTCGCGGCGACCATCTGGTCCGGGACGGGGGAGGTGAACACCTCGCCGGCGCAGGCGGCGTCGAGCATGCCGAGCCCGACGAACCCGCCGTGCAGCGGCTCGTGGCCGGAGCCGCCGCCGGAGACGAGCCCGACCTTCCCCGCCACCGGGGCGTCGCCGCGGAAGACGACCCGGTGCTCGGCGTCGATCCGCAGCTCCGGGTGGGCGGCGGCCATGCCGCGCAGGGCGTCGTCGACGACGTCTGCCGGGTCGTTGATGAGCTTCTTCATCGCGGGCTCCTGATCATGGGGGACGAGCGAACCGTAGGAGTGGGCCAGGTCTCAGGGCAACGGGGGGCGGTCCGCATCGTCGGACGGAGCTGCGGGGTGGACGTGACCTGGGGCACACTCGGCCTCCCATGCTCTCCGATGCATGCCGGTCGTGGTGGCGTCCGGAGGGTGTGCGACCAGGACGGTCCCCCAGAGCTGAGGAGCTCCCCAGATGGCTGGCAACAGAGGCGTTGCGTACATCGAGCCCGGCAAGGTCGAGGTGCACGAGACCGACTACCCGAAGCTGGAACTGCAGGACGGTCCGGGGGTGAACCCGGCCAACGTGGGCCGCAAGCTCAACCACGGGGTGATCCTCAAGGTGGTCACCACCAACATCTGCGGCAGTGACCAGCACATGGTCCGCGGCCGGACGACGGCGCCGCCGAACCTGGTGCTCGGCCACGAGATCCTCGGCGAGGTCGTGGAGAAGGGGTCGGACGTCGAGTTCATCGAGGTCGGCGACCTCTGCTCGGTGCCGTTCAACATCGCCTGCGGGCGCTGTCGCAACTGCAAGGAGGGCAAGACCGGGATCTGCCTGAACGTGAACCCGGCCCGCCCCGGTGCGGCCTACGGGTACGTGGACATGGGCGGCTGGGTCGGCGGGCAGGCCGAGTACGTGACGGTGCCCTACGCCGACTGGAACCTGCTGAAGTTCCCGGACAAGGACCAGGCCATGGAGAAGATCCTGGACCTGACCATGCTCTCGGACATCTTCCCGACCGGCTTCCACGGCGCGGTCACCGCCGGGGTGAAGCCCGGCTCGACCGTGTACATCGCCGGGGCCGGCCCGGTGGGGCTCGCGGCGGCCGTCGGCGCCCAGCTCCTCGGCGCGTCCGTGGTGATCGTCGCCGACCTCGTCGAGCAGCGGCTGGCCCAGGCGCGCAGCTTCGGCTGCGAGACCGTCGACGTGTCCAAGGGCTCGCCGCAGGACCAGATCGAGCAGATCCTGGGGGAGCCCCAGGTGGACGCCGCCGTCGACGCGGTGGGCTTCGAGGCCCGCGGTCACGGCGAGGGGGCGGGCAAGGAGGCGCCGGCCACGGTGCTGAACTCGCTGATGGAGGTCACCGCGGCCGGTGGGGCGATCGGCATCCCCGGGCTCTACGTCACCGGCGACCCCGGGGGCATCGACGAGGCGGCCAAGGTCGGCTCGCTGTCGCTGAGCCTGGGCACCGGCTGGGCGAAGTCGCTCTCCTTCACCACCGGTCAGTGCCCGGTGATGCGCTACAACCTCGGGCTGATGAAGGCGATCCTCAACGACAAGGTGCAGATCGCGAAGGCGGTCAACGCCACGACCATCTCCCTGGACGAGGCGCCGCAGGGGTACCAGGACTTCGACTCCGGTGCGGCGAAGAAGTACGTGATCGACCCGCACGGGATGGTGGGGAAGAAGGCCGCCTGAGCGGTGGCCGGCCCGGGGCGCACGCCCCGGGCCGGCGTCACCACAGGTCGCCCCGGCGCCAGTCGCACACCAGCCGGACCGCAGGGTCCAGCGGCGCCGGGGTGGCCGGGGTGGGCAGCACGAACACCACCTCACCCGGGGTCGCGACCACTCCGTCCGGGGTCAGCGCCGCCAGGTCACCGGACCAGGGCAGCCACGCGCGCGCGGTGTACAGCCGGGCGCCGTCCTCGCTCGCGGCCAGCGCGCCGAGCTCGAACCCGCCGCGGACGAGCCGTTCCGTCTCGGCCATCACCGCGGCCCCCACCCCCCGGCGGCGCATCGTGGCCGCGGTGGCGACGGCCTCGACGTAGCCGGTCCGCAGCGTCCGGCCGCCGGTGATGAGCTGGCGGACGACGACGGCGGCATGCCCGGCCGGCTCACCGTCCACGGTGGCCAGCACGTGCACACCGCCGAGGGTGTGGGACCAGTCGTCGTCGCTGAACCGGCCGCCGAACGCCGTGTCGAGGAACTCCCGCAGCCGGTCGAGCTCGCTCGTGGAGAGATCGGCGGTGGGGGCGCTGCGGACGGTGACCGTCGGACGGGGGGAGCTCACCGGACCAGCGTCGCGGAAGGGTCGCCGTGCCGCCCCGGGAGGGGCCACTGGAGGAGGAGAGCCGGTGACGAGAATCGAACTCGCACTGTCAGCTTGGGACGCAGCGTGTGCGCCCCCCGGCCCAACAGTCTGCGTGCAGGTCAGCAGTGAGGTAGCGCCCCAGACGACTGCGCCCGGGGCACTACGTGTCACCTGCGTGTCACTGCTGCTCAGATCGTCACGGCACGGGTGCCAATCGGGGTCACCGTGCCGGTGGTGGTCGCCGTCAGCAGCATCGCGGAGATCTTCGCGGCCAGCTCGGTGTCCCGGTCGGCGGTGGAGCGCTGGTAGCGCAGCGCAGCATCCGGCGAGCTGCGCCCGAGTCGGATCATCAACTCCTTGAGGGTGCCGCCCGCCAGCCCAGCCATCGTGGCTGCGGTAGCGCGGGTGTCCTGGAACGTCACGCCGGTAACGCCAGCGGCGACCAGGGCCGGGCCCCAGACCTTCTTGTGCCAGTTGCCGCTGTTGAGCGCCCCACCCTTGGGGCCGGTGAACACCAACGCATCCGGCTCCGGGCCGACGTAGGTGTCCAGGTGCTTGACCAGTACCGGCAGGACGTGCGGCGGTACGGCCACCTCCCGGTGCGATGCCCGGGACTCGGTCTTGCCGACCACCCGGCCTTCTCCCGGGACCTGTGCGGCGGCCTGGTGCACGAGCACGCGACCGTGCAGCACGTCGATGTGGCGGCGCTGGAGCGCGCCCAGCTCGCCGAACCGCAGCCCGACGTGGGCGCTGATCACTGCGACGGCCCGCCAGTGGGGCTCCATCGCGGCCAGGATGCGCGCCAGATCCGGCAGCGAGATCGGCGGGCGCTCCCGGCGGGGCTCCTCCCCGGCGCCACGGGTCACGCACGGGTTGATCTTGACCAGGTCGTCCTCCACGGCGGTGGCGAGCGCTGCCCGGAGCAGCCGGTAGCACTTGGCTGCGGTGGACCGGCCGGGCCCGTCCGTCCCCGTCATCGCCTCATGCCACCGGCGCACGCGATCCTTGGTGAGGTGGCGCAGCTCGACGTGTCCCAGGGCGGGGCCGATGTGCTTTCTGAGCTGGAGGCGGTAGAGGGCGGCGGTCCGGGGGGCCAGAGGCTCGCCACGGACCCTGCGGTGGGTGATCCACGACGCCAGGTAGGCGTCCAGGCGGACGGCCCCGGCCCGGGGGTCCACGTAATCGCCACGGGTCAGATCCGCCTGGATTTGAGCCAGATCCCGGACGGCCTGGATCTTGGTGTCGAACGTGCGGGACCGCACCTTGCCGTCGTTGTCCCGGTAGCGGATCCGCCACCGGCCGGAGTGGAGCCTCTCGATCGAGCCGAAGTCCCGGCGCTTGCTGGTCTTGCTGGTCATCGCGATGTCCTCGCGGGATCTAGCGGTGCAGAAGCTGACAGTGCCTCTACCCACCCCGGGGCACCGGCGACAACCTGCGAGTGGCCGGAGAAGGTTGGACCCGCGTGTGCTTCTGCGCTAGTGGCTTCCTGCCAGACCGCCGCCGCGCTGGCCGAGGGCGTGCACACGCTGCCCGGATCCCGTGTCTCCGGCCGGCCGCGCGTCAGCTTCGGGGAGGCGGCCGACCTCCGGGACCAGCTCGGCGAGCGATTCGACGGCCTGCCCCTAGCTCAGCGTCAGCAGCTGGTGCGCGCCCTGGTCGACGTCACGGTGATGCTCGGTCGGGACACCACGCGGTTCGTCATCGAGAACCGCGCCACCAGCGGTGTCGAGGTCCTGGCTTATCGGTAGGACGGTTGTCCCGTGTCAACCGGCGTGAGCACGCGTCACGGGTACCTTTCCCTCGTGCGCGAGCAGCCGACGTGACTGACCTGTGACGACTTCAAGTAGTCCTCCACTCGCCGACGTCTTAGAAGAGATCTGGCGGTTGTGGCGGTCGCCCGAAGTGGGACCGCCAGTGATGATCCCGCCTTCGCCAGAGACGAACCAAGCAGTGGAGCGGGTGCTTGAGCTGTGGCGGAACGTCGTCAGCTTCGCCACGCCCCGCGAGATGATCATGGATAACGCCTCACACGTCGTTGATCCGATGGTTGGCGTATCCAGCAGCTACCTGATGCACGAGTGCGGGGACGCGCTGGAGGGTCTAGTCCGTCTGCTGCGGCGGGAGCCCCGCACATCACCCGACGACCTCAGGGACCTCATCTCTCCTTTGGCGCGGGACGCACAGAAGTACCTGCAGGAGATTCTCCGCGGCTATCGACAGCAGCTCACAACGAAGTACGCCGCCGAGTTCGAGCACCGAGAAGTAGAGGAGACGGCTCGCCAGCTGGAGCGAGCGATCGACAACGACGTCGCGACCCGAGCAGCCCAGGAGGCTCGCCAAGCGGCGTCAACAGCCCAAGCCGCTGCGTCCAGCTCTCGGCAGGCCGCTGGGGTGGCGGGCAGCACCAACCTGGCCGTGCACTTCGAGGAGTACAGGAAATCAGAGCGGACTCAGGCGGAGGTCCTGCGCGTCTTGGCTGTCGTCTTGGTCCTCGGAGCGCTCGTCATCTTGGGCTTCCTGTTCCGAGGCGAACCCTCGGCCACCGAGGTGGCGCAGCGGGCCATCTTTGCGCTCCCGGCCTTCGGCGTAGCCGCCTACCTGGCTGCCGAGGCAGGGCGGCACCGACGAGCATCTCAGTGGGCGGCCACGCTCAAGGTCCAGCTGCTCACCGTGGACGCCTATGTGCAACCGCTGGGGGAGAAGGAAGCCGCCGAGGTGCGTCAGTTGCTCGCCCGGCGCGCGTTCGGAGAGTTGCCTGTGGCCTCTGGTGGCAGCACTAGCGAGGACGCGCCTATGCCGCTCGGCCTCCAAGCTGTGCTCGACCGCATCTTGTCCGAGGTCAAGGCCAAGCCGGAGAAGCCTTAGAGCGCCCTCTCAAGCCTCCAGCTCATTGCGCCGACCTCGGCGGTTCACCCATCGGCTTCCGGCCACACCGAGGTCACGCCGGACGGCACTTCGGAAGTTGCGCCACTCGTTCTCAGGCCATGGAGGCAACCAGACCCGAGACGGTGGCACCCATGTGTTCTTGAATAGCTGCATGTAGTGCAGCTTTAGGACCCGATAGAACGGCTGAGCCGCGTCCAGCACGTAGAAGGGTGCGAACAAGGAGACGCGTTGGAACGCCACACGAGCAGCCGTGTATGCGGGCTCGACCGTGTGGGCCATCTCCGAGGCCCGATCTCTCGTAGTTCTCAGCTGTTCCTTCTCTTCCTGGGACCAGCCGCGCTCCGGCTCGGCGACAAACCGTGGGTGCTGGCGAGGGCGGCGGGCAGTGTGGCCTGATGCAAAGCGTCCAACGCGTCCAGCAGGGCGACGTAGTGGTCGCGCTTGGTGTCATCGTGCCGGTGGCGGAGGTCGACCGCCTTGGAAGCCGCCGTCACCAGTCCAGTCAACCCGGCACCTCCGAGTGCGCTCGCCGCGATGACCAACCAGTACGGGGTCTCCGGGTCCATGGGCGCATCGTGGACCAACCCCCGACAGACCAGGGTGTGCCGGTTGGACCGATCACTCGGTACCGTCCGGTCCTCGTGCTCAGGCTGCCGGTCGATGTTGAGGACACCCAGTGCGCATCCCCGCCCCGCCCGTGACCTCGGAAGTGATCGAGGAGTTCAACCGCGCCCTTGAGATGAGTGAGGTGGTGGAGCAGTACGCGGCCAAGATCCACTGGATCCAGCACACCGAGGGCTCGGAGGAGGAGATCAGCGACGCTCTGGATGAGCTCCTCATGCGTGCGCCCTTGATTGAGGCGATCTTGGAATCCGTGGGCGAGGCGGTCCCGATCCCCGATCCGTCGAGCTCCCAGCAGCACCCAGGGGTCGCGTTTCTCCAGTACCGCGCGCCCTGTATGCGGGCCCTTGGAAAGTTGGAAGACCGGCGGCTCATCGCGGCGATCCGTGCGCCCGGCCCGACTCTGCGGGCGACCGGACTACATACCTGGGTATGGGACTCGGCCGCGTCCCTCTGGAACAGCGGGCACCACCGGCAGGCGGTCAGTGCGGCGGCGGGGGCGCTTTCGGCACAGACGCAGGCGCTGTTGAACCGCACCGACGTCAACGATCAGGAGTTGATGAAGGAGGCGTTCAGCTTCAATGAGCCTGCTCAGGGCGTCGCTCGACTGAGGGTCGCCCCCGACATGGCTAACAAGTTCGATAGGGCCCTGCAACAGGGAGCGTTGAACTTTGCGCAGGGGATCTACGGGGTCATCCGTAACCCGGCCACCCACGAGACGGAGGAGTGGGACGAGCAGGAGGCGCTGGAGAAGCTGACCACCCTGTCGGTCCTCGCGCGGATGATCCAGGGGGCGACCGTCTCCAAGCGAGCCACGGGTGCAGCCTGACAACCAAACGGTGTCGGTTGGCCAAGCGGCTGCGGATCTGGTGACTTCAGCCGGCCACGTATCTCGTCCGCGCCTACGGAGCCCAAGGCGTTGACCTACGCCTGAGGATCCGGGTCGATCCACGGCTGGACGGCCAGGGCCACGGCTACGTACATGTGGCCCAGCTCGGAGAACAGCAGGTCGCGGCCCTTGTGGTCGCGGAACACGATGGCGAGTGGCCAGTTGAGCTTGACCCGCCACTGGTCGGGCACCGGGCCGAGGAAGCGGTAACGGGTGACCTCGTCCCCGGGGGTGAGCAGCGTGCTCCGTTGAGGCGTCCAGACGATCTCTACCCGCGTCGTCGCGGGGAGGACCTCCAGAACCTGCTGGTCGGCGTCCGGGGCGGTGTAGGCGATCGCGGCGTGCAACATCTGGTGCTTGTCGGCGTTGTTCACCCGACCCACGAGCGCGAGCGGATGACCGGCGGGGTCGCCGGCGTGGAACGGCTGGACGTCGTGGATCAGGTCGAGGTCTTCGCGCGTCACACCGGCCAGCGGACCGAGATCCGGCCAGGGCTCAACGACTGAGTTCGCCCACTCGTTGCTGTGCGTGGTCAGCGGGAACTTGTGGTGGCCCTTGGGGCTCCCGCCGTTGCGTACGACGAGCGCGGTGACGAGGTTGTCCAGCGCGCTCCGGGCGTTGTGCGCGAACTCGCCGAGCATGAGGCTCATCGCGGGGTGCGGCTCTGCCGTCGGCCAGTAGTGAGACGAGAACGTGCCGTCGGTGTTGGCGTCGGGGCGGCCCTCGGTCGGCGAGGTCAGGACTCGCTCGATCTCTTCGATCACACCCTCGTACAGCCCACGGGCCCGGACGAGCTTGAGGGCCACGCCCAGGAGAACCTCGTCGGGGTCGATCTTGTGAGTCGCCACGTACCGACCATCACGGCCGCCCGGGCAGGAGCGCAGGAGGCTCGCCGGTCGGGCGCTACGTGGCTCTCAGGGGCCTACGCGGGCGCCTTCTCCGCGTCGATCCGGGCGACGATCCGGGCCAGGGACTGCGGGTGCCAGTGTTGGAGCGCTTGGGGCGGTGACCCTCGGTGGTCAGGGTGGCGGCCGTTGTGCCCAGGCTGGCGCCCTCGGCGTGCAACTCGCGGATGCGGGCCAGGGCGGCGGCCTCACGGTCGTCGGTGACCAGGTCGCCGCCGACTGACTTTGTGCCATAGGACGGCGAGCCGAACGACGCCCAGCCACCCGCAGCGGCCACCAGTCCGTCCCGTCCAGCCCGAGACCTGCGCGTATCCGCGCGCTTGGCTTCGTGCAGGCGGCGGGCTCCAGGCGCTGGAGGATCGCCGTCAGCTGGTCCAGCGTCATCACGACGTACGAGGCGCCGGTGTCGTGGCCGTACCGGCGCTGCACCGTGGCCCGCCACCGCAGCCCGGCGGCGTCGGCTCGCTCTGCCAGCGCGTCGCTGTACTCGGCCTTGCGGATGTGGCGGCCAGCGCGGAGGTCCAGCGCCCAGCTCGGGGCGGCGTCGTCCTCGGAGCTCGTCCTGAGGGTCACGAGCCCGGTGTCGGCGTCCTGCCCGGCCTCGGGGAACCCAGCGCGGTGCAGCAGGTTCGTCACCTCGCGGACGTAGCGCCGGTGCGCTGGCATGGCGGGGCGCGCTTCCCCGCCGTCCTCGGCCGGGCGGAGCTGGTCTGACGTCACGAGTCCTCCTTCGGCGTTAGTCGGAACTGACCTCAGATACGCGGACCGGCGAGCGAGTGACCCGCGGGTAAGTGCTAGGTCCTCGCGGTGCTCGGGCTCAATCAAGAAACGGATAGACCCCCCTTCCCCCCAGCGCCCCGCGCCGGTGGGTGAGGTGCCTCCGGTCTCATACGAGGTGTCCGGGGTGTGGCTTCCCAGGGCCACACCGGCCCACGGAGCGAGCCCCGCACCATCTACTACGGCGTTAGTGAGCTGTGACTCCGCCTTATCTCGCAGAGTGAGACGGATTGTCCTGGTGGGCGAGGCGGACCCCCATGGAGTGACTCAACGGAACGACGGGGTGGACGAGCCGGCAGGCCGTGTGGAGAAGTAAGCAGCCGCCGTGCCCCACGGGGGAGCAGGACCGCAGAAAGCAGGACGTCTTGGTGATCGCCGCCGTCGTGCTCCTCATGTCGCTTGGGACGGCCTTCGGGCTGCTCGTCTCGATCGCCCTCGGGCTGTTCGTCTTGGCGCGGATCGGCCTGCTCATCGCCAAGGTGGCGGTGCTAGGCGTGGCGTTCATGGCGGTCGTGGCCGCGTTCTCGTGGCTCGTCGGGGGCGGTTGACGCCGGGCAACCCCGGCGACCGCCTGGACGACGAACGGGCGCCGGGTGATCCTCCGGGGGGCCTCGGGCGGGCGCTGCCGGTGGTGGGGCGGGTGGCCCAGGGCTGCCCGGCGGAGCCGTTACGCGGCGGCTGGCGGGCTATGTGGCGGCCTCCGGCCCGGCGCGGCACTCACCGTGCTGCCAGACGGTCTTCGTACTCCAGGACGTCGACCGACCGGACCCGGACGGCGCGGCCGAATCGGACGGCGGGCAGGGCGGCGGAGGCGATCTGCCGCCGCACGAACTTGGTTCCGACCTGCCACTTCTCAGCGATCTGGTCGACCGTCAGGAAGGTGTCGGCGGCCCGGGTCTTCGTGGGCTTCGTGGTGTTCCGGGTAGAGGGCATAGGGCTTCTACGAGGTTCTCCGGCCCTCAGACAACCTGGGGCGGTCTGGAGTGCCCGCGGGGGCCAGGTGCCGCTCGGTGGCCGTCTCGGCCGCGCGTGTCCTTGGCGTGTCTCAACGGGGGACACACCAGACCACTCAAGGGCCCTGGAGACCACTCTGGCCCGGCAGCCGGATGTCCGGTCTGACCAGGCAGTAGGGTCGATGCGCCGGTGAGGCGCGTGGAGCGGGTGACGAGAATCGAACTCGCACTGTCAGCTTGGGAAGCTGATGTTCTACCATTGAACTACACCCGCGACAGGTCAGTGACCTGTCGGAGAGCTTAGCAAGGCAGTCGCCCCCGACCGGAACCCGGTCGGGGGCGACTGTGTCTCAGCGGCTCAGAGCAGCACGCCTCGGCAGCTGGTGCTGCAGTCCAGCGACCAGAACGAGCTGCCCAGCCGCCCGAAGGCCGCCGAGCGCACCAGCCGCTCGCCGTTCGGCCCGACCGCGGTGACCACGGACGAGCCGCCGCCCGTGCCCGGCGTGCTGCCGGAGTCCGGCGTCGACCCGTCGTCCGTGCCCGGCGTCGTGCCGCCGCCGGCCGGGTCCTCGACGTAGGTGAGGCCGTCGGCCAGCACCGAGGACTCGGTGCCGGACGGACCGAAGACGAAGACGTCGTACACCCCGGCCACCAGCTCCGGTGCGGTGAAGACGACCGACGTGCTGTCGGAGCTGACGACGGTGGCCTCCCGGGTGTCCCCGATCCGCACCCGTGCGCCGTCGGGGACGTTGGTCCCGGTGACCGTGACCCGCGTCCCGCCGGCGGTGCTGACGACCGCCGGGGAGATGCTGGTCAGGCCGAACGGCCCGACCTCCGGGTATGTGACGACGGACGGCGGCGGGGTGCTGTCGCCCGGCGCGGGATCCGTGGTCCCCGGGTCCGTGGTCCCCGGGCCCGTGGTCCCGGGGTCGGTCGTCCCAGGGTCACTGGTGCCCGGGCCGCTCGTGCCCGGGTCCGTCGTGCCGGGGTCGGTCGTCCCGGGCTCGGTGGTGCCCGGGTCCGTCGTCCCGGGATCGGTGGTGCCGGGGTCGGTGGTGCCGGGGTCGGTGGTGCCCGGATCGGTGGTGCCGGGGTCGGTGGTGCCGGGGTCCGTCGTGCCCGGATCGCTCGTGCCGGGGTCGGTGGTGCCCGGGTCGGTGGTGCCGGGAGTGCTCCCGCCTGTGCCGGGGTCCGTCGTGCCGGGGTTCGTCGTACCGGGCTCGCTGGTGTCCGGGTCGGTGGTGTCCGGGTCGGTGGTGCCGGGGTCGGTGGTGCTCGGGTCGGTCCCCGGCGTCGTCCCGCCGTCCGGTGCGGGAGCCGAGGTGTCGCCGACCAGGAGCGGCGCGGCGAACGTGCCGCCGAACGGCTGACCGTCCACGAGCAGCTGCGCGCTCAGCGCGTAACGGCCGGGGGCGAGGTCGGCCGACGGGGCGAGCTCCAGGCCCTCCACGGTGGTCAGCGTGCCCAGCGGGACGGTGACCTGGCCGGCGTCGTCGGTGGTCAGCGTCGTCCCGGCGACCGTGACGGGCTCACCGGACAGCGCCCAGACCTCGCCGCCGTGCTCCATGCCCAGGCCGAGCACCATCTCGTAGGTCCCGGCCAGTTCCGGGCCGGTCGTTCGGACCCGCGGCGTCGCCGGGCCCGTCGGGGCCGTCATCGAGGTGAACTGGTAGCCGACGGAGGCCGCACCGGGGTCCAGCCGGCTGACGTTCAGCCGGCCGCCGGTGACCGACTTCCCGGTGAAGGCGGCGATCGGGTCGACGTCGGCCAGCAGTGCCGCCCGCAGCTCGGCGATGGTCGCGGTCGGCATGGTGGCCCGGTGGAGCGCCAGTGCGGCGGCCACCTGGGGTGCGGCGATCGACGTCCCGCTCACCAGCTGGTAGTCGCCGTTGTTGGAGGTGGTGACCACGAGCTCGCCGGGGGCGAAGAGGTCGACGGAGGTGGCGCCGTAGGCCGAAGAGGCGGCGACGGTGTCGGCGGCCGTCGAGTTGCCGACCGTGACGACGTTCGGCTCGGTCAGGCTCGCCGGGTAGACCAGCGAGGTGTCCCGGTCGGCGGCGTCGTTGCCGGCAGCGGCGACGACCAGCACGCCCCGGGCCTCGGCGTACGCGACGGCGGCGCGCAGGTTGTCCAGCGCCGACCCGGTCACCGGTCCGCCCCAGGAGGCGTTGACGACGGCGGCGCCGTGGTCGGCGGCGTAGCGGATCGCCTGGGCGCCGAGGTTGACGTCGACGCCCTCGCCGGAGCCGATCACCAGCGGCATCAGGGTCACGTCGGGGGCGACGCCGGCCGAACCGACCCCGTTGTCCTTGCGGGCGCCGATGACGCCGGCGACCGACGTGCCGTGCCCGCCGCCCGCGCCGTTGTCGACGTCGGGGCTGTTCGTCGTGAAGTTCCAGCCGTGGCAGTCACCGGCCAGGCCGTTGCCGTCGACGTCGACCGAGCCGCAGGACTCGGCCGGGTTGGTCCACAGCGAGCCGGCCAGGTCGGGGTGGTCGGAGTCGAAGCCGGTGTCGACGACGGCGACGATGAGGCCGGCGCCGGTGGAGGCGTCCCAGCCGACCGAGCCGTCGATGTCGGCGTCGGCCACCACCGGGGACTGGCCGTAGGCGTTGGACCCGGTGTTCTCCAGGTGCCAGGCGTACGGCGCGTAGTACGGGTCCGAGGCGGTGCCGAACACCGGCACCGAGGGGGAGAGCTCGACCGCGGCGACCCCGGGCAGGGCGCGCAGCTGAGGCAGGGTGGGGCCGTCGACGGCGACCAGGGCGGTGCCGTCGAAGAGCCGCTGCGCGGAGTCGACGCCGTCCTGCTGGTCCAGTCCGGCCACGAACTCCGGCGTCGCGTCCCCCGCTGCTGCGGTGACCACGTACCGGGTCAGCCCGTCCCCGGGGCCGAAGCCCTCCGCCACGGGGACCGTCGGCGGGCCGACCAGCGCGTCCACGGCTGCGGCACCGCCGAAGCCGGTCAGCGCAGCGGCGACGACGGCGACCACGCGCACGCCCCGGCCGTGCGCGGGCAGCCGACTGCCCTGGTGGCCCACGAGATCCATCCGATCCTCCTCCGAGGTGCACCCCGTGCCGTCACAGCGGTGCTCGAAGGAGGGGCATCGGCCCGGCCGGTCCCCCGCTGGAGCGGCCCGGTCGCCGCTCCCCCCATCGGGTGACCCCGGACCTCAGCCCCGCATCGCGCCCAGGAAGCCGGTCATCTCCGACCGCAGCTTCTCCGCCATCTGGGACAGCCCGGTGGTGTCGCTGCCTGCCGGCCCCAGCGACGCGGAACCGTCGACCGCTGCGGCGATCCCGTCGACCAGCCCGTTCATCTCCGTCACGGTGTTCCCGACGTTGCTCATCACGGTCGCGACGTCGTCGCAGGCCGCGCGCACCGACTCCACCTGGGTGGTCACCCGCTCGGTGGCCCGGGCGGTCTGGTCGGCGAGGTCCTTGACCTCGGAGGCGACGACGGCGAAGCCCTTGCCCGCCTCGCCCGCGCGGGCCGCCTCGATGGTGGCGTTCAGCGCGAGCAGCCGGGTCTGGTCGGCCACCGTCTCGATGAGCGCGATGACCTGCTGGATCTCGGTCGAGGAGCGGTCCAGCGAGGTGATCGAGTCGCGCGCGCGGTCAACCTCGGTGCTCGCCGCGGTCGCCGCCCCGGTGAGGCCGGCGGCCGAGGCGCTGAGCTCGGTCGCCGCGGTCGCCACCCCCTCGCTCATCGCCAGGACGACCGACTCGAACTCGTCGGCCAGCCGCAGCCGGGAGTCCCGGGCCTCCACCACGCGATCGGCACTGCCCCGCATCGCGTCCCGGGCGGCGTTGATGTCCGACGCGCTCTGCCGGTAGGCGCCGGGCAGGCCGGTGAGCAGCACCTGCCGGTGGAAGCGGCCCTCGGCCGCCGAGGTCAGCGCGGCGCTGGACTCCCGGATGAAGGCATCGGAGACGTCGAGCGCGCGGTTGACGCTGTGCTGCAGCGCGACCAGCTCCGGGACGCCGTCGGACCCGGGGACCGGGCGGCTGCGCGCCTCGAGGTCGCCCCGGGCTGCGGCATCGCAGGCCTCGGTCAGCTGCTGGACGAAGGCCCGGTAGACGGCCAGCTCGGCCGCGTCGCCGGAGGAGGGACGACGTGGCATCTCAGTCGCCCTTCTCGCTGATGATCGACCAGATGAAGTCCTCGTAGCTGGGTGCCCGTTCCGCGATCAGCCGGCGCAGCAGCTCGCTGGAGGCCGCCACCGCGGCCCGCGCCGTGGGGTGCCGCCGCTCCTCGGTGAGCAGTTGGTCGTAGAGCGGCTTGACCGCCGCGATCCCGGCGCGGGAGGGCCGGCGCCGGTTGGAGTGGTAGCCCACCACGGCGCCGTCCGGCCCGTAGGAGGGCGTGACGTGCGCGAGCACCCAGTAGTGGGCGCCGTCGGCGGCCAGGTTGTCGATGTAGGCGAACAGCTCCTGCCGCTGGGCCAGGGTCTCCCAGAGCAGGGCGAACACCGCGCGGGGCATGTCCGGGTGCCGGATCAGGTTGTGCGGCTGGCCGATCACCTCGTCGAGGGAGTAGGCGCCGACCCGCAGGAACACGTCGTTGGCGTAGGTGATCACCCCGCGGGCATCGGTCTTGGAGACGATGAGCTCGTCGGGGGAGAAGGTGCGTTCGACCCCGGTCGGTCGCATCGCCCGGCGTTCCGTACGAGGCCTGTCCGGTGTCGCTGTCGTCAGGACCACGGGCCTCTGCTTCCGTCCACTGCCGTTCCGGCACTCGGTTGTCTCCCGGCTACATCGGCAGGGGTCCAGTGCTGTTGACCCGGGTCGGGCGAGACGGGACCAAGGTCCCGAGCGGGCGGTCCCTAGACTCCGCGCCATGCTGCTGTCCGACCGCGACATCCGAGCGGCCCTGGCGACCGGCCGGCTCGGGATCGAGCCCTACGAGCCGGCGATGGTGCAGCCCTCGAGCATCGACGTCCGGCTCGACCGGTTCTTCCGGGTCTTCAACAACGCCCGGTACACCCACATCGACCCGGCCGAGCAGCAGGACGACCTGACCACCCTGGTCGAGCCCACCGGTGACGACGCCTTCGTGCTGCACCCGGGTGAGTTCGTGCTCGGGTCGACGCTCGAGGTCGTCCGCATCCCCGACGACCTCGCCGCCCGGCTGGAGGGGAAGTCCTCCCTGGGGCGGCTCGGGCTGCTCACCCACTCGACGGCGGGGTTCGTCGACCCCGGGTTCACCGGGCACATCACGCTGGAGCTGTCCAACGTGGCGAACCTGCCGATCACGCTGTGGCCGGGGATGAAGATCGGCCAGCTGTGCCTGTTCCAGCTGAGCTCCGCGGCCGAGCACCCCTACGGCTCGGCGGTCTACGGCTCGCGCTACCAGGACCAGCGCGGACCGACGCCGTCCCGGTCGTTCCGCAACTTCAGCCGGGCCGAGACCCGCCGCCCCGACCCGGCCTGACGGGTACCCGCGGGCGGCGGGTGTCCGACGACTCGGTGAACGGTGGCGCGAGGCCGGATGACGGACCGCCTTCCGGGGTAGGCCTGCCCCATGGACCCCCGGGACACCGCTGTTCTCCTGCCCCAGCCGTCGGGCAACCACATCGTGGACGGCTTCTTCGACTGTGCCGAGGAGTCGGCGCACTACGCGTTCTCGGTGCAGCTCCTGCTGACGCAGTACGCGACGCTGGTGCCCTGGCAGACCGAGGGGGTCGCGGAGCTCGGCAGCGGTGACGCACGGGCCATCGCCCACGTCGTCCGGGCGGTGCCCGGGTTGCAGGTGCACGGCACCGACATCAGCGCGACGTCGGTCGAGCGGGCCCGGCAGACGATCAGCGGCCTCGGCGTGGCCGACCGCTACGCCGTCGAGCACGGTGACTTTTTCGCCTGGGCCGACTCCCCGAGCGGGCGGGACGTCTCCACGGTGATCGCCAACCCGCCCTACATCCCGGCACCGGACGCCGACATCCTGATGCCCGAGCTGTGGGGCGGCTGGTACGGCAACGACATGGTGCTCCGGCTGCTCAAGGCCGGGTTCGATCACCTGCTGGTCGCGCTGCCCAGCTACTCCGACCCCGCCGCCACCCTGGCCACGGCCCGCGACCTCGGGTACCGGGTGGCCAACTTCCTGGCGATGGGCCTGGAGTTCGGCGCGTACAGCGGGGAGCCCCGGGTCCGCGAGCACATCGCCGAGCTCACCGCGGAGGGGCGCGGCTGGGCGGGTGAGGACTCCTACGTCGTCGCCGTCGCACTGCTCACCCGGTCACCGGAGCTGCGCCGGGACCGGTCCACCGAGCTGCTGCGCGCGCTGCAACTGCCGGTCTGAGCTCAGCGCTCGGGGCGCGGGAGGACGACCGGTGGCTCGGCGCCGGCGACCTCGGTCTCCGGGAAGTCCCCCGGGCGACCGGCCGGGCCGCCGAGCGCGGGCACCTCGTCGTCGACGTACCTCGGCCGGCAGATGCTCCAGCCGGTGGCCAGCAGCAACCCGACCCCGGCGTAGACCAGCACGAACATGCCGGTGTAACCGCCGGTGAGGCCCCGCAGCAGGCCGACCAGCAGCGGGCCCACCCCGGCCAGTGCGTACCCCCAGCCCTGGGCGACGGTGGAGAGGGCGCTCACCGACTCCGGGGTGCGCCCGCGCAGCCCGAAGAGGGCCAGGATCATCGCGAACGTGCCCATCCCCAGCCCGAGCAGGCAGACCCACAGCCAGGTCAGCGTGAGCGGGGCCAGCAGCAGGCCGGTCCAGCCGGCCAGGTAGCAGGCGACGAAGGCCAGCAGCATCGGCCGCTGCCAGGTCGGCCGCACCGTGCCGAGCGGGACGACGGCGTTGAGCGGGATGACGATCAGTGCGTTCAGCCCGACCAGGAACCCGGCTGCCTCCGCGGACATCCCCTGGTCCCGGAGGTACTGCGCCGTCCAGCCGACGATGACGTAGGCCTGCATCGCCTGCAGGCCGAAGAAGGCCGCCATCGTCCAGGCCAGCCGGCTGCGCCCGAGCGCGCGCAGCCGTACCGCGGCGTGCCCGCCCCGGGAGGCGCCCGGCCGGACCGGCACGGCGAGCCAGGGCAGCGCCGCGACGAGCGCGAACACCGCCCAGATCCCGAGGCCCCAGCGCCAGCCCTCGGCGCCGGCCGCCTCGGCGATCGGCGCGGTGGAGACGCTGGCGACCGCCCCGCCGATCGCCAGCGCCGTGCTGTAGGCGCCCACCAGCAGCCCGGTCCGGTCCGGGAACCACCGCTTGACCAGCCCGGGCAGCAGCACGTTCCCCAGCGCCCCGCCGACCATCGTGGCCACGGTGCCGAGCAGGAAGACCCACACGTTCGGTACCGACACCCGCAGCAGCAGCCCGATCGCCATGACCAGCAGGGCCGCGGCCAGCACGTGACCGTCGCGATACCGGGCGGCCAGCGGTGGGCCGGCGAAGCCGATCAGGGCGAAGCAGATCAGCGGCATGCTGGTGATCAGGCCGGCGAGGCCGGAGGAGATGCCGAGACCGCGCTCGATCTCCTCCAGCACCGGGCCGACGCTGTTCACCGCGGTGCGCAGGTTGACCCCGGTCAGCACGATCGCCGTCCCGACCAGGACCAGCCCCTGCCGGGAGGAGGTGCGCGTCGGCGGTGGGGCGGCGCTGCGGGTCACGTCCGCTCATCCTCCTCCCCGAGCCGCCGCCGCCCGGGAGTCGGGTGCTCCTACCCGGTACCGGTGACCGTGACCGGCACCGCGGCCACCTGCTCGGTCGTGCCGTCGCCGGCCACCCGCAGCATCGCCAGGTCGTGGACGCCGTCACCGGCCGGCGCGGCAAGCCGCAGGGTCGGGCTCACGCACTGGGGCAGCCGGAACGCCGGTCCAGCAGACGTCTCGGTGTAGCTGACGGTGGTGCCGGCGTCGCCGCGGACCGGTTCGCCGTCCAGGGTCATCACGTAGTCGACGTCCTCGGCCCCGGTCACCCGGAACCGCAGCGGCTGGCCGGCGGTGACGACGCTGCTGGCCACGGCGATCTGCGGGGCGTCGCAGTCGGCGGTGATCGGCACGTCCTGGGCGCCGCGGCCGCCGACGGCGGCGAGCACCGACATCGCCACGATCGCGAGGGCCAGCCAGGTCCAGTGGCGGCTGCGCCGGATCGTCGGGCGGTCGTCGGCCAGCGCGCGCTCGTCGTTGACGTCGCGGGCGTAGTGCATGCGCGTGCTGCGGGAGGCGGCGGTCCGTTCGGCCTCCCCGCGGCGACGACCGCCGCCGTACGGAGAGCTCATGGTGCCCAGTGTCCCTCCGGCTCGTCCCCCTGCACCGACGACCGTCCCCCCGCACCAGCGTTCGTGCGGGGGGACGGTCGTTCCCGGCCCCGCTGCAGGGGCCCGCCGCGAGCCTGCGAGCGGTGGGGGGGCAGCGGGGTCCTTCGTCAGTTGTGCTGGGTGGCGGCGGAGCCGGTGCCGGCCGGGTCGTCGGGCACGGTGCCCACGCCCGGGCCGGACTCCGTGCCCGGCGCACCCGCAGGGGCCATCGAGCGGAGCAGGATCTGGCTGACGTCCAGGACCTCGACGTGCGACTTCGCCTCGCCGGCCTGCTGCTTGCTGGTCACCGCGTCCGACAGCATCGTGATGCAGAACGGGCAGGCGGTGGAGATGACGTCCGGGTCCAGCTCGAGCGCCTCCTCGGTGCGCTCGACGTTGATCCGCTTGCCGATCTTCTCCTCCATCCACATCCGCGCGCCGCCGGCGCCGCAGCAGAAGCCGCGGTCCTTGCAGCGGTGCATCTCCTGGGTGGACAGGCCCTTCACCGAGTCGAGGATCTCCCGCGGGGGTGTGTAGACCTTGTTGTGCCGGCCCAGGAAGCACGGGTCGTGGTAGGTGACCTTGCGGTCGATCGGGGTGACCGGGGTCAGCCGCCCCTCCTCGACCAGCTGGCCGAGCAGCTGGGTGTGGTGGACGACGTCGTAGTCGCCGCCCAGCTGCGGGTACTCGCGGTTGATCGAGTTGAAGCAGTGCGGGCAGGTGGCGACGATCTTCCGTCGTCCGGCCGGGCGCTCCTCGAAGACGGCGTTGAGCGTCTCCACGTTCTCCTGCGCCAGCTGCTGGAAGAGGAACTCGTTGCCCATCCGGCGGGCCGGGTCACCCGAGCAGGTCTCCCCGTTGCCCAGGACGGCGAACTCCACGCCGGCGATGTGCAGCAGCTCGGCGACGGCCTTGGTGACCTTCTTGGCGCGGTCGTCGATGGCGCCGGCGCAGCCGACCCAGAACAGGTACTCGACGTCGTCGTCGATCGCGCCCTCGACCTGCCGGACCTCGAAGTCC
Organism: Modestobacter sp. VKM Ac-2978; assembly: GCF_026968025.1. Taxonomy (NCBI): domain Bacteria; kingdom Bacillati; phylum Actinomycetota; class Actinomycetes; order Geodermatophilales; family Geodermatophilaceae; genus Modestobacter; species Modestobacter sp. VKM Ac-2978. The sequence goes on from NZ_JAPVBP010000003.1 coordinate 268,418, forward strand.
AGGTCCTTCATCCACTCCTCGCGGATGTTGCCGCCCACGCCCCACGGGTTCCCGCGGTTCTCCAGGTTGCGCATCATCACGCCGGCCTCGGAGGGGAAGCTGGACTCGATCAGCACCTGGTAGCGACGCATGTCCATGATGTGGTCGACGTGCTCGATGTCGACCGGGCACTGCTCGACGCAGGCACCGCAGTTGGTGCAGCTCCACAGCACATCGGGGTCGATGACCCCGCCTTCTTCGAGGGTGCCGACCAGCGGGCGGTGCGCCTGGGCGTCGTTGGTGCCCTCGATCCGGGCGTAGCCCGACGCCCAGACCTGCTCGGCGCTGGGCTCCAGGGTGGTGAAGTCGGCGAAGTTCGGCGCATCGTCGGAGGCCTTGGTCGCGCCGGTCAGGTACGGGGCCTTGGCGTACAGGTGGTCCCGCAGGTCCATGATCACCATCTTCGGCGACAGGGGCTTGCCGGTGTTCCAGGCCGGGCACTGGCTCTGGCACCGCCCGCACTCGGTGCAGGTGGTGAAGTCCAGCATCCCCTTCCAGGTGAAGTCCTCGATCTTGCCGCGGCCGAAGACGTCGTCCTCGCCCGGGTCCTCGAAGTCGATCGGCTTGCCGCCCGAGGTCATCGCCGGCAGCGGGCCGAGGGCCTGCGTGCCGTCGTCCTCACGCTTGAAGTAGATGTTGAAGAACGCGCTGAACCGGTGCCACGCGACGCCCATGTTGAGCACCCGGGAGATGGTGATCAGCCAGCCCAGGCTCACCACGATCTTGATGAACGCGACGACCGACAGCAGGTCGGGGTTGGCCGGGACGATGTTCGCCAGCAGGCCGGAGACCGGGTGCGACCAGGCCGGCGCGTCGGTGAGGTCGGCGGCGACCTTGATCGCGCGGATCAGCAGGATGCAGATCCCGATGGTCAGGACGACGGCCTCGACGAAGTAGCCGCGCCCCTCGTTCGACCCGGCGAACCGGCTGTCCCGGCCCTTCCGGCGCGGGTGGTCGAGCTGTCGCCGGATGATCAGGTACACGATGCCCAACACCGTGAGGGCGCCGATCAGGTCGACGAAGAGGTTCCACAGCGCCCACTCGCCGATGAGCGGGAGGTGCCACTCCGGGTTGAAGACCTCCCCGAACGCCTCGACGAGCGTGAGGAAGAGGCCGTAGAACCCGATGAAGACGAACCAGTGGGCGGCGCCGATGGCCGACCACTTGAGCATCCGGGTGTGCCCCAGTGACTCGACCGCCAGCGTCTTCAGCCGCGGGCCGACCGGGCCGGACCGGGTCGGGTCGGGCTGGCCGGTGCGGAAGATCCGCAGCATCGCGCGGACGGCCTTGGTGGCATAGACCACCGAGACGACCAGCAGGATCACGGCCAGCGTGCCGAGGACGATCTGCAACGGGCCCATGGGCTCCCTCTCGTGCGTGCGCGGGCGTCATCGCCCACCCGGCACGGACACTAACCGGGCGCCCACAGGCTACTCGCGGGTAACCCTCGAACCCCGCCCCCGCCGGGGTCGCCGCGGCGTCCCGCCGGCCGTCTGGGCTCGCGCCGGCCTCACCTCCCGGGGGCCGACCGCATCCCGTGCGGTGAGGGCGGCGCCCGGGAGGTGAGGGCGGCGGCGAGTCAGCCGACGCGCGGGCGGCCGATGGCGCGGGGCACGACGGTGAACCGGCGGTCGACAGGGCCGTCGGCGCCGAGCAGGGCGCGCAGCCGCCGGTCGAGCGCATCCCACCCGCGTCCGACGTCCTCGTCGGCGATCCGCACCACCCGGATGTCGAGGCCGCGGAGGGCGTCCTCTCGCCGCTTCTCCTCCCACAGCACCTCGCCGGGCGTGCGGTCACGCCACGGATCGGTGTACTTCAGCTTCCCGTCGAACTCGAGGGCGATCGCAGCGTCGTCGTACCAGCCGTCGACCACGGCGAGACGCCGGCCGCCGGACCAGATCTCGACCTGCGGCTCGAACAGCGGCAGGCCCGCCCCGACGACCCGCAGCCGCCCGCGCGTCTCCAGTGGTGACTCGGCTCGGCCGTCGGCGAGGGCGACGGCCCGGATCGCGCGGGGGACGCCGGGCCAGTGGGCAGCGACGGCGAGGGCGTCCCGGAGCCCCACCGGTGTCGCCCTCCCGGCGAGCAGCGCGGCGTCCATCGCGATGACCGCGTCCTCCAGTGCCCACTCGCGCGCGCAGTCGACCAGGGTGCGGGCGGGTGAGGTCAGGGGGACCGGCCCGCGGTGCGCCCGGTGCTCCGGCGGTACCGGCGTGCAGGCCATGCGGTAGGCGGATGTGCGCCGCCACTGGTGCGGGTCGGTGAGCCGCACGGTGTCCGGCTCCCGCCGGGGGACCGGCCAGCCCCACACCCGCGCCGCGGACGTGTGGCTGACGACGGCGGTGGGGCGGGCCAGCGACGTCAGCACGGCCAGGCAGTCGACCGCGTGCCGGACGCCGTCCCGTTCGGTCACCGCCAGGTCCTCGGCCGTGGTGTAGACGCCCTGGCGCAGTCGCACCCACCGCCCGGATGAGCGCAGCGCGCGGATCTCGTCGTCGCCGTAGCCGGCGGAGTGGGCCTCCGCGATGGAGAAGACGCCCATCCGCTCGTCCGCCGTGTACCTCAGTGCCGGGTGCACCGGGAGAGTCTCGGTGCTCGACGACGCCAGACCGCCCGGTCGGCCAGGGGCCTGTGGACGACGGCGGCCCCACCGTCGCCGTCCTCACCTCCGGGGGGCGAGCCGCGCCCCGTGCCGTGAGGACGGCGCCCTGCAGGTGAGGGGCGCGTCACGCCCAACGCCCCCGGGAACACGCAGGCGCAGACTGCCGTTAGGCTGGGCAGGAAAGTTGAGCGGACCAGGCGCAAGGCCCAATGGTGGACGGCGCCGGGCCCCCGACTCCCAGACCAGCACCACCCCGTCAGCAACGCTAGGAGAGGCCTTCCATGGCACGAGCAGTCGGAATCGACCTCGGCACCACGAACTCCGTCGTCGCGGTCCTCGAGGGCGGCGAGCCCACCGTCATCGCCAACTCCGAGGGTGCGCGCACCACTCCCTCGGTCGTCGCGTTCGCCAAGAACGGCGAGGTCCTCGTCGGCCAGTCGGCGAAGAACCAGGCGGTCACCAACGTCGACCGCACGATCCGCAGCGTCAAGCGCGAGGTCGGCACCACCTGGAAGACCGGCGACATCGACGGCAAGCAGTACACCCCGCAGGAGATCAGCGCCCGGGTGCTGCAGAAGCTCAAGCGCGACGCCGAGACCTACCTCGGCGAGCCCGTGACCGAGGCCGTCATCACCGTCCCTGCATACTTCGAGGACGCCCAGCGTCAGGCCACCAAGGAGGCGGGCGAGATCGCCGGCCTCAACGTGCTGCGCATCGTCAACGAGCCCACCGCCGCGGCCCTGGCCTACGGCCTGGACAAGGGCGAGACCGAGCAGACCATCCTGGTCTTCGACCTCGGTGGCGGAACCTTCGACGTCAGCCTGCTGGAGATCGGCGACGGCGTCATCGAGGTCAAGTCCACCGCCGGTGACAACAAGCTCGGTGGAGACGACTGGGACGAGCGGGTCGTCAAGCACCTCGTGCAGACCTTCAACGCCCAGTCCGGCATCGACCTGGCCAAGGACAAGCTGGCCATGCAGCGCCTGCGCGAGGCCGCCGAGAAGGCGAAGATCGAGCTGTCCGGTGCGCAGTCGACGAACGTGAACCTGCCCTACATCACCGCCGGTGCCGACGGCCCGATGCACCTGGACGTCACGATCACCCGCGCCGAGTTCCAGCGGCTGACCCAGGACCTGCTCGACCGCGCCAAGGCGCCGTTCAACCAGGCGATCCGCGACGCCGGCGTCAAGGTCGGCGACATCGACCACGTCGTCCTCGTCGGTGGCTCGACCCGGATGCCCGCCGTCAGTGAGCTGGTCCGCGAGCTGACCGGCGGCAAGGAGCCCAACAAGGGCGTCAACCCCGACGAGGTCGTCGCCGTGGGTGCCGCGCTGCAGGCCGGTGTGCTCCGCGGTGAGGTCAAGGACGTCCTGCTCCTCGACGTCACCCCGCTCTCCCTGGGCATCGAGACCAAGGGCGGGATCATGACCAAGCTCATCGAGCGCAACACCACGATCCCGACGAAGCGCTCGGAGATCTTCACGACGGCCGACGACAACCAGCCGAGCGTGCAGATCCAGGTCTTCCAGGGCGAGCGCGAGATGGCGTCCTACAACAAGAAGCTCGGCATGTTCGAGCTGACCGGCCTGCCGCCGGCGCCCCGCGGCGTCCCGCAGATCGAGGTCGCCTTCGACATCGACGCCAACGGCATCGTCCACGTCCACGCGAAGGACCTCGGCACGGGCAAGGAGCAGTCGATGACCATCACCGGCGGCTCGGCCCTGCCCAAGGACGACATCGCCCGGATGATGGCCGACGCCGAGGCGCACGCCGAGGAGGACAAGAAGCGTCGCGACGAGGCCGAGACCCGCAACCTCGCCGAGTCGCTGCAGTACCAGACCGAGAAGTTCCTGGCCGAGAACGGCGACAAGATCCCGGCCGAGAAGAAGGAGGAGCTCGGCGAGGCGCTGACCGAGCTCCGCTCGTCCCTCGGCGGGTCGGACATCGCCGCGATCAAGACGGCGCAGGAGAAGGTCGCCCGGATCTCCCAGGAGGTCGGCGGGGCCCTCTACGCCCAGGCGCAGGCCGACGGGGCAACCGACGGTGCGGCAGGGGACGCCGGCTTCGACGGCGGCACCGACTCCACCGGTTCGACCTCGACCGCGGCCGCTGGGGACGACGACGTCGTCGACGCCGAGATCGTGGACGACGAGTCCGACAAGCGCTGACCTCACCGTCGACGCGCAGGCGCACCGGCCCGGGTGACCGGGCCGGTGCACCTGGCGAGGGACGATGAGCCAGCAGGACGAGCAGGCGCCGCGGGTCGTCATCCGTGACGAGCGGCGCATCGACCCGACCAGCGGCACGGTCCGCGTGCCGGCCGGCGACGAGCCGGCCGGTGCCACGCCGGAGCAGGGAGAACACATGAGCGAGCACGACAACGACACGAGCGCCTCCGGCAACGGAGCGGGCCCGGTCGTCGAACCGCCGGTGACCGGCGGGATCGAGAGCGGGGCCGACGACACCGCGCGGCAGCTGGCCGAGCGGACCGAGGACCTGCAGCGGGTCACCGCCGAGTACGCCAACTACCGGCGTCGGGTCGAGCGTGACCGGGTCCTCGTCGTCGACCAGGCGGCCGAGCGCTTCGCCGGCCAGCTGTTCCCGATCGTCGACGACATCGAGCGCGCCCGGGACCACGGCGACCTCACCGGCGCCTTCAAGGTCGTCGCCGACCGGGTGCTGGGGCTGCTCGACGGCCTCGGGGTCACCTCGTTCGGCAAGCCGGGCGACCCGTTCGACCCGGCCCTGCACGAGGCAGTCCTGCACGACACCTCCCCGGAGGTGAGCGAGCCCACCGCCACCACGGTGCTGCGGCCGGGCTTCCAGCGCGGTGACCGGGTGCTGCGCACCGCGATGGTCGGCGTGAGCGAGCCGGAGACCCCGGCCGCCCCTGCTGCGGCTGCGGGACCGGAGGTCGTGGACGCCGAGGTGGTCGACACCGCCGCGGACGCCGATCAGTCGGGCTCCGGCCCGGCCGCCGGCTGAGCCCGACCCCCCGGCCGGTCCGGTCTCCGTCCCCCGGAGGCCGGCCCGGCCCGTCCCCCGCCCAGCAGAGAGGAGGCGCCCGATGAGCAGCACCCGGGACTTCATCGAGAAGGACTACTACGCGGCCCTGGGCGTCGCCAAGGACGCCGACGCCGCCGCCATCAAGAAGGCCTACCGACAGCTGGCCCGTGAGCTGCACCCGGACAAGAACCCGGGCAACGCGCAGGCCGAGACCCGCTTCAAGGAGGTCTCGGAGGCCTACGACGTCCTGTCCGACCCGAAGCGGCGGGCGGAGTACGACGACGCGCGCCGGCTCTTCGGTGCCGGGGGCTTCCGGCCCGGCGCCGGTGCGCCCGGCGGGTTCCCCGGTGGCTTCCCCGGCGGGGGCGGTGCCGGCGCGGGCCAGCCGTTCGACCTCGGCGACCTCTTCGGCGGCGCGTCCGGCGCCCCCGGCGCCGGGGGGCGGGCCGGTGGCCTGGGCGACCTCTTCGGCGGCCTGTTCACCGGCGGCGCCGCGAGTCCGGGTGGTTCCGCGCGCGGCCGCAGCCAGGCCGCGTCCGGGCCGGCCCGAGGTCAGGACGTCGAGACGGAGGCCACCCTCGCCTTCGACGAGGCCGTGCTCGGCGTGACCGTGCCGCTGCGGATGCAGAGCCCGGGCACCTGCCCGACCTGCGCCGGCAGCGGTGCCCGCCCGGGCACCAGCCCGCACACCTGCCCGGTCTGCAACGGCGCGGGCGTCACCAGCCGCAGCCAGGGCGCGTTCGCCTTCTCCGAGCCGTGCAAGGAGTGCCGCGGCACCGGCTCGGTGGTCGACGACCCCTGCCCGGAGTGCAAGGGCGGCGGGGTCACCACCCAGACCCGCACCATCACCGTGCGCATCCCGGCCGGGGTCAAGGACGGGCAGCGCATCCGGTTGCCCGGCAAGGGCGCCCCCGGACGACGCGGTGGCCCGGCAGGCGACCTGTTCGTCGTCGTCCACGTCAGCGGCTCGGAGCTCTTCGGGCGCAGCGGCAACGACCTCACCCTCACCGTGCCGGTGTCCTTCGCCGAGGCGGCGCTGGGCACCACGCTCACCGTGCCCACCCTGGACGGGGCGGTGTCGCTGAAGGTCCCGGCCGGCACCTCCAGCGGCCGCACCTTCCGGGTCCGCGGGCGCGGCGTGCCGGTCAAGGCCACGACCGGCGACCTGCTGGTCACCGTGGAGGTCGCCGTCCCCAGTCGGTTGACCCCGGGTGCCCGGGAGGCGATCGAGAAGCTCGCCGCCGAGCTGCCCGACGACCCGCGACCGGAGGTCACGGCCGCGCTCCGGAACGGAGCGGCGCGATGACGCTCCCCGACCCCGGCCGCTCCTTCGCCGAGGACGCCCCGGTCTTCGTCATCTCCGTCGCCGCCGAGCTGGCCGGCATGCACGCCCAGACGCTGCGGCAGTACGACCGGCTCGGCCTCGTGAGCCCCGGTCGCACGGCCGGCGGGGGCCGCCGGTACAGCCCGCGGGACGTCGCGCTGCTGCGCGAGGTGCAGCGGCTGAGCCAGGAGGACGGCGTCAACCTGGCCGGGATCAAGCGGATCATCGAGCTCGAGTCCCGGGTCGAGGCGCTGCAGGCCCGGGTGACCGAACTGCTCGACGAGCTGGAGCTCTCCGAGGCCCACCGGATCGCCGCCGAGTCCGCGGTGGCGGCGGCCTACCGCCGGGACCTGGTGCCCCGCACGTCCAGTTCTGCCCTGGTGGTGTGGCGGCCGACGGGCCGGCAGTGACGGGTTCCGGGAACGCCGGGTCCGCCTCGGACGTGGAGAACGGTGTGACCGTCGACAGCGCAGCTCGCGCCACCCCGGACGGAGCCGACGTGGACATCTCCGGGCAGGACCCGCACGCCGCCTACGTCGCGCTCGAACGCGAGGTGGCCCTGCTGCTGCGCCGGGCCCGGGCCATCTCCGGCCGGTTGGGTGGCCAGTTGCACCAGGACCTGGACGGCGCGGCGTACGGCCTGCTGGTGCTGCTGGACGACGCGGGCCCGCTGCGGGCGAGTGACGTGGTCGCGCGGCTCGGGCTGGACAAGAGCACGGTCAGCCGCCAGGTGTCCTCGCTCGTCGACCTCGGCCTGGTCGACCGGGTCGCCGACCCCGACGACGGCCGGGCCCAGGTGCTGTCGACGTCCGAGGAGGGGCACCGACGGCTCAGCCGGCTGCGTGATGCCCGCCGGGCGCGCTGGGAGGCCGACCTCGCCGACTGGGAGACCTCCGACGTCGCGACCCTCGCCCAGCTGCTGGGCCGGCTGAACCGGCTCGGCGAGGCGCACGAGGCCGAGGTCGCCGGCCAGACCGACTGAACGCCGAACGGCCCGCCCCAGCAGGGGCGGGCCGTTCCTCAGTGCTGGGGGCCGAGGGTGGTGACCGGGAGGCCCCGGATCGAGGCGTCGATGACCTCGATGGTGTGCGCCAGTCCGATCCGGGTGCCCTGCCGCTCCAGCGAGGACGAGACCTGCATCAGGCACCCGGGGTTCGCGGTCACCAGCAGCTGGGCCCCGGTGCCGGCGATGTTGCGCGCCTTCCGGTCGCCGAGCTCGCGGGCGGGTTCGGGGTTCAGCACGTTCCAGATCCCGGCCGAACCGCAGCACACCTCGGCCTCGGCGATCTCCTTGACCTGCAGGCCGGGGATCTCCCGCAGCAGGCTGCGCGGCTGGCTCCGGATGCCCTGCGCATGCCCGAGGTGGCAGGCGTCGTGGTAGGCCACGGTGACCTCCAGCGGGTGCCGCGGTGCGACGCTGCCGAGGTCGGAGAGGAACTCCGAGACGTCCCGGACCTTGGCGGAGAAGGCCTTCGCCCGCTCGGCGTAGTCCGGCTCGTCGGCGAGCAGGTCGGCGTACTCCTTCATGCTGGAGCCGCAGCCGGCCGCGTTGACCACGACCGTGTCGACGCCGGCGGCCTCGAACGCGTCGATCGTGGAGCGGGCGAAGGACTCCGCCTCCTCCTGCCGGCCGTTGTGCACCGACAGCGCCCCGCAGCAGCCCTGCTTGCGGGGGATGATCACGTCGCAGCCCTCGGCGGCGAGGACCCGCGCGGTGGCGGCGTTCACGCCGGGGAAGAACTCGCCCTGCACGCAGCCGGTCAGCATGCCCACCACGGCCCGCCGGGTGCCGGTGGCCGGCACGCGCTCGGGCAGCTTCTCCCGCTTCTCCAGCACCGGGGCCAGGCCCTCCATGGCGGCCAGCTTCGGCGCCAGCCGGTCCAGCAGCCCGCTGCCGCGCACGACCTTGGGCAGGCCGCTGGCCTGGTAGGCCCGCAGCGGCCCGCGCAGCGCCCGCAGCCGCTTCTTGTAGGGGAAGAGGGCGAAGATCGCCGCGCGCATCGCCCGGTCGCCCGGGCTGCGCGTGTGGTGCCGCTCCACCTGCACGCGGGTGGCCTCGATGAGCTTGTCGTACTGGACGCCGGAGGGGCAGGCGGTCACGCAGGCCATGCAGCCCAGGCAGGCGTCGAAGTGCTGCACCATCGTGTCGGTCAGCGGTGCGCCCTGCAGCCCGGCCTTCATCAGGTCGATCCGGCCACGCGGGGAGTCCATCTCCTCGCCCCACAGCGTGTACGTGGGGCAGGTGGGCAGGCAGAAGCCGCAGTGCACGCAGTCGCTGATCAGCTCCGCCGAGGGCGGGTGGTCCTCGTCGAACGCCGACCGCACGGTCGGGGTGCCCACGGGCACCGGACCGGCGCTGAGGGCGTCGGCCTTGCGTGGGTCGCTCTGCGGCTCGTCGGAACGGGCGCGGGTGGACTCGACCATCAGATGCCTCCGACGAACCGGCCGGGCGCCAGGCGGCGCTCGGGGTCGAACTGTTCCTTCACACGGCGCATCAGGTCGATCGCCGGTACCGGGCCCCACGTGTCGACCGCCGTCTTGACCGCCGGCGGACCGTCGAGGACGACGAGCGAGCCGCCGTGCTCGGTGCAGACCGCCCGGGTGCGGGCGACCACGCCGGCCACGGCGTCGACCGGCGCGTCGGCGGCGAGCGCGGCGTAGAGGACGCCGGCCCCACCGGAGCCGCGGACGGTGAGCTGCACCCCGGCGTCGTCCGCGGCCCGGCGGGCGGCGGTGAGCACCGGTGCCAGGCCGGACAGCGCGCAGGTGAGCTTCAGCCCGGTCGACCCGGGCTCCTCGGTCCAGGGCAGGACGCCCCAGCCGGCGGGCGCCTCCTCGGCGGCGGACGCGCCGTCGCCCAGCAGCTGCCGGGTGCTCGCCGTCCGGGCCTCGACGCCGGCCGGGGTGCCCTCCAGCAGGACACCGACCGTGCCGGCGCCGTCGGCGCGACACTCCACCTCGACGGCGGCCGGCACGACCTGCGCGTGCACCACCGACTGGACCAGCCGGGAGGCGTCCTCGGCGGTGCCGAACGGGACGGAGACGAACCGCCGGGCCGCCGGCACAGGGTGCAGCCGGAACACCGCCCGGGTGACGACCACGAGGGTGCCGAACGAGCTGATGACCAGCTTGCCCAGGTCGTAGCCGGCCACGTTCTTGACGACCCGGCCACCGGCCTTGGCGACCACGCCGTCGGCGCGCACCACGGTCACGCCGATCAGCAGGTCGCGGGCGGTGCCGACGGCGACCCGGCCGGGACCGCTGGCGTTGGTGGCCAGCATGCCGCCGACCGTGCCGCCGGCGATCGGCTCGTCCAGGGCCAGTCGCTGCCCGGCCGAGCCCGCGGCCTGCTGGACGTCGGAGAACAGCGCGCCGGCCTCGGTGTCGACGATGAGGTCGCCGGCGGCGTGGTCGAGCACCCGGTTCATCCGGCTCAGGTCCAGCACGACGTCGGCGGACTCCGGCGGCCGGCCCCAGGTGAGCTTGGTGCCCCGACCGCGCGGGACGACGGTGAGCCCGGCCGCCGCGGCGGCGCGCAGCACGGCGGCGGTCTCCTCGGTGGAGCCCGGCCGGGCGACGAGCGCGGCGGGCACCCCGTCGACGGCGTCGGCGGGGGTGGCGTCGGTGACCTCCCCGCAGGCGTCGGAGAGGGCGGTACGGGCGGTGTCGAGGTCGACGGTGGTCATCAGAACGCGTCCGCCAGACCGGCCTCGACCAGCGGGTGCGCGTGCTTCCGCTTGCCGGGCACCTCGCCGCACAGTCGGGGCGTCGGGAAGATCTTGCCCGGGTTGGAGATGTTGCCGGGATCGAAGGCGCACCGGACCAGCTGCATGGTGTCCAGGTCGTCGTCGGTGAACATCTTCGGCATGTAGGCGGCCTTGTCCACGCCCACCCCGTGCTCGCCGGTGATCGCCCCGCCGTGGGTGATGCAGAGGTCCAGGATCGCGCCGCTGACCTTCTCCGCGGCCTCGCCGGCGCCCTCCTTCTCCCCGTCGAAGAGCACCAGCGGGTGCAGGTTCCCGTCGCCGGCGTGGAAGACGTTGGCCACCCGGACGCCGGAGGACTCCGAGAGCTCGGCGATCGCCCGGAGCACCTCGGGGAGCGCGGTCCGCGGGATGACGCCGTCCTGCACGATGTAGTCGGGGCTGATCCGGCCCACCGCGGCGAAGGCGGACTTGCGGCCCCGCCAGATCAGCGCGCGCTCCATGGCGTCGGTGGCCAGCCGCAGCTCGAAGGAGCCGTTCTCCTGGCAGAACCGCTCGACCAGGGCGTACTCGTGCTCGACCTCGGCCGCGGCGCCGTCGAGCTCGATGACCAGCACCGCGCCGGCGCCGTCCGGGTAGTTGCAGTGGACCGCGGCCTCGGCGGCCTCGATGGCCAGCGCGTCCATCATCTCGATCGCGGCGGGCAGGACGCCTGCGCTGATGATCGCCGAGGTGGCGGCCCCGGCGTCGTCGGTGGTGTGGAACCCGACGAGCAGGGTGCGGACCTCCTCGGGCAGCCGCACCAGCCGGACGGTGGCGGTGGTGGCGATGCCGAGGGTGCCCTCGGACCCGACGACGGTGCCGAGCAGGTCGTAGCCGGGGGAGTCCGGCGCCAGGCCGCCCAGCTGCACGACGTCGCCCTGCGGGGTGATCAGCTCGGTGCCGAGCACGTGGTTGCTGGTGAACCCGTACTTCAGGCAGTGCGCGCCGCCGGAGTTCTCGGCCAGGTTGCCGCCGATGGAGCAGATCTGCTGGCTGCTGGGGTCGGGGGCGTAGTAGTAGCCCTCCGGCGTGGCGGCCCGGGTGACGTCGAGGTTGATGACGCCGGGCTCCACGATCGCGCGCTGGTCGGCGCGGCGGACCTCGTGGATGGTGCGCATCCGGGAGGTGACCAGCAGGACGCCGTCGGCCCGGGGGAGTGCGCCGCCGGACAGTCCGGTGCCCGAGCCGCGGGCGACGAACGGGACGCCGTGCTCCGAGCAGGCCTTGACCACCCCGGCCAGCTGCTCGGTCGTCTCGGGGAGGACCACCAGTGCGGGGGTGACCCGGTAGTGGGCCAGGCCGTCGCACTCGTAGGTGCGCAGCTGGGTGGGGTCGGCGATCACCCCGGTCTCGGGCATCAGCTCGCGGGCCACCCGGCCCACGGCCGCGATGCCCGCGGCGTTGTCCCCTGCTTCACCGGTGGCCGAGGTGGCCTCGGGTGGGGTGTCGCCGAGGACCGGGCCGGCCGTCGTCTGGGTGCCGTGCGTGCCGCTCATGAGGTTCCGCCTTCGTTGCCGGACCTGCTGTGACGTGCGAGGTGGTGCGGCCCCCGCTGACCACCAAGATGGCCATCCTGGTGGTCAGCGGGGAGTGGATCAGGGCATGCGCTCGTAGGCCGGGACGGTCAGGAAGTCGTTGTACTCGTCGCCCAGGGCCATCTCGGTGAAGAGCGCACGGGCATCGTCCCATCGGCCGGAGGAGTACGCATCTCCCTTGGCCTCCGCGATGGCGGCGACCTCCTCCTCGATCACCCGCTGCACGAGCTCGGTGGTGACCTGCTGGCCGTCGTTGAGCGACACCCCGTTGTGCAGCCACTGCCAGACCTGGCTGCGGCTGATCTCGGCGGTGGCGGCGTCCTCCATCAGGCCGTTGATGCCGGCGGCACCCGAGCCGCGCAGCCAGGACTCCACGTACTGGATGCCGACGCTGACGTTGGCCCGGAGACCGGCCTCGGTGACCTCGCCGGGGGTGGCCTTCACGTTGAGCAGGTCGGCGGCGCTGACCGACACGTCCGCACGCAGCTTGTCCAGCTGGTTCGGCCGCTCGCCGAGGACCTTGTCGAAGGCGTCCATCGCGGTCTGGACCATGCCCGGGTGGGCCACCCAGGAGCCGTCGAAGCCGTCGTTGGCCTCGCGGCTCTTGTCATCGGTGATCTTGTTGAACGCGAACTCGTTCTTCTCCGGGTCCTTGCTCGGGATGAACGCCGACATGCCGCCCATCGCGTGTGCGCCGCGCTTGTGGCAGGTGCGCACCAGCAGCTCGGTGTAGGCCCGCATGAACGGCACGGTCATGGTGATCGAGTTCCGGTCGGGGAGGGTGAAGTCCTCACCGCGGGTGCGGAACGTCTTGATCACGCTGAACAGGTAGTCCCAGCGGCCGGCGTTGAGGCCCGAGGAGTGCTCGCGCAGCTCGTAGAGGATCTCCTCCATCTCGAAGGCCGCCGGGTAGGTCTCGATCAGGCAGGTGGCCCGGATGGTGCCGCGCGGGATGCCCAGCTGGTCCTGGGCGAGGTTGAAGGCGTCGTTCCAGAGCCGCGCCTCGAGGTGGCTCTCCATCTTCGGCAGGTAGAAGTACGGGCCCTGACCGCGGTCGATCTGCTTCTGCCCGCAGGCGGACAGGTAGAGCGCGAAGTCGACCAGGCTGCCGGAGGTCTGCTCACCGTCGACGGTGATGTGCTTCTCCGGCAGGTGCCAGCCGCGGGGGCGGACGATGATCGTCGGCAGCTCGTCGTCTGGCTTGAGCTCGTAGGACTTGCCCTGCGGGCTGGTGAAGTCGATGGTGCGGTCGATCGAGTCCATCAGGTTGAGCGGGCCGTTGACGACGTTCTCCCACAGCGGGGAGTTGGCGTCCTCCTGGTCGGCCAGCCAGCACTTGGCGCCGGAGTTGAGCGCGTTGATGGTCATCTTGCGGTCGGTCGGCCCGGTCATCTCCACCCGGCGGTCGACCAGGCCGGGGGCCGGCGGGGCCACCCGCCAGGAGTCGTCCTCGCGGATCGAGGCCGTCTCCGGCAGGAAGTCCAGCGTGCCGCCGTCGGCGAGCGCCTGCACCCGCTCGGTGCGGGCCTGCAGCCGCTCCAGCCGGCGGCCGTTGAACTCGCGGTGCAGCAGTGCGATGAGCTCCAGAGCCCGAGGCGTCAGGACCTCGTCGAACCGCGGGCCCATCGGGCCGGTGATCTCCACGCCGTCGACGCTGCTCATTGCTCTCCCTGGGGGTCGGTGCCGTCCGGCAGCGGTACCGGGGCGTTCCCCGGGCCGGCGGGACGGGCCGTACGTGTGGTGTCACCTTCCGAGAAGCGGAAGGTTCCATCTGTGATGTGGAAAACGTATCCTCGGTCACCAGTGGGGTCAAGACGACCGCGGGCGCTCCGGTGCCCGGCGGCCGTGCGGCCCCGGGCTCCCGAGGAGCGGGCACGGTGGCGGCCCCGGGTGCGCGGGACGACGGAGGAGTGGCATGGCCGAGACCGGCGGCGCGATCAGCGGTTCCGACGGGGGCGTGCAGTCCCTCGAGCGGGCCTTCCTGCTCCTGGAGCTGATGGCGGAGGACGGCGGCGAGGTCGCGCTCTCCCGGCTCGCGGTGGACAGCGGCCTGCCGCTGTCCACGATCCATCGGCTGGTCCGCACCCTGGTCGCCCGCGGGTACGTGCGCCAGCTCCCCTCCCGGCGGTACGTGCTGGGCCCCCGGCTGATCCACCTCGGCGAGAGCTCCTCGCGGACGCTCGGCACCTGGGCCCGGCCGCACCTGAGTGACCTGGTCGACTCCACCGGGGAGACGGCGAACCTGGCGATGTTGGACGGCGACCGGGTGGTCTACGTCGCCCAGGTGCCCTCCAAGCACTCGATGCGGATGTTCACCGAGGTCGGCCGCCGGGTGCACCTGCACTGCACCGGGGTCGGCAAGGCGCTGCTGTCCCAGTTGCCCGTCTCGACCGCCCGCGAGCTGCTGGAGCGCGGCGGCATGCCCCGCCGCACCGACAAGACGGTCACCGACCCCGACGAGCTGCTGGCGCTGCTGCCGCAGATCGCCGCGCAGGGCTACGTGTTGGACGACGGCGAGCAGGAGATCGGCGTCCGCTGCGTCGCCGTCCCGGTGCCCGGCGGCCCGGCGCAGACCGCGATCTCGGTCTCCGGCCCGGAGGGGCGGGTGCCGATGGAGAGCGTGCCGGCGATCGTGGCGCTGCTGCAGCGGACCGCCGCCGGGCTGGCCGCCGAGCTGCGGGAGGACGGCGCCCGCGCGCTCAGCGGCCGGTCCAGCTGACCTGTCCACGGTCCACGAACGCCCGCACGCCGGCTCGGAAGTCCGCACTGCCGAACACCTCCCGCACCAGGTCGTCCCCGTCGGGGAGGGTGGCCCGGCGCAGCCGCGCCACCGCCTGGCCGGCGGCCTTCATGCTCAGCGGCGCGTGCCCGAGCAGCGTCTCGGTGAGCGACGCCAGCGCCGGGTCCAGCTCGCCGTCGGGCACCACCTCGCCGACGAAGCCGGCGGCGGCCGCGTCGGCGGCGGACAGCAGCTTCGCCCGCAGCAGCATGTCCAGCGTGCGACCGGGGCCCAGGTGGTGCACCAGCAGCGAGTAGGTGTTCATCGACAGGCAGTTGCCCAGCGTGCGCGCGATCGGGACGCCGAACCGCGACGACGCCGTCGCCACCCGCAGGTCGCAGGCGGCGGCCAGGGCGAGCCCGCCGCCGACACAGGCGCCCTCGACCGCGGCGACGGTCGGCACGGTGACGTCCTCCAGGCGGTTGACCACCCGCTCGATCCGCGCTTCGTAGGCGATCCCGTCGTCCCCGCTGGTGAACTCCAGGAACTGGGCGATGTCGGTGCCGGCCACGAAGGCCCGGCCGCCTGCGCCGCGCAGCACCAGCACCCGCACCGACTCCTCGGCGTCGGCCCGGGCGCAGGCCTCCTCGAGCCCCTCGTACATCGCGAAGGTCATCGCGTTGCGGGCCTCCGGTCGGTTGAACAGCACGGTCAGCACCGCGCCGTCCTGGGTGACCTCGAGCTCGCTCATGCGTCGTCCTCTCGACTGGATGGGATGACGGCGTCGACGACGTCGGCAGGGACGCCGTACCGGGTGAGCACCGCGCGGGTGTCGGCGCCCAGTGGGGGGCCGGCGACGCCGCGGACGGCGGGGGTGCGGGAGAACCTCATCGGCGAGCCGATCTGCCGCACCGGCCCGAGCGTGGGGTGCGGGGCGTCCCAGAAGAACTCCCGCGCGTTCAGGTGCTCGTCGGTGAACACCTCGCCGTAGTCGTTGATCGGGGCGCACGGCACCCCGGCCGCGCCCAGCGCGGCGAGCAGGTCGGCGGTGGTGCGGGCCCGGGTGCGGCTCTCCACGACGTCCAGCAGCTCGCCGCGGCGGGCGTGCCGGCGGCTGGCGTCGGCGTAGCCGGGGTCGGCGAGCTCGTCGGCCATGTCCAGGGTCGCGCAGAGCCCGGCCCAGGTGTTGGGGGTGTTCGCGCCGATGGTCACCCAGCCGTCGGCGGTCTGGAACGCCTGGTAGGGCGCCTGGCTCTGGTGCGCCGAGCCCAGCGGGCCGCCCACCTCGCCGGTGGCGAACCACTTGCCGGCCTCCCACACCGCGAGGCTGACCCCGGCCTCGAACAGCGAGACATCGATCGACTGGCCGACGCCGGTGCGGTCCCGCTCGCGCAGCGCCGCGGTGACCGCGAGCGCCAGGTAGAGGCCGCAGACCAGGTCGCAGACCGGGACGCCGACCTTGACCGGCTCGCCGCCGGGGGTGCCGGTGATGCTCATGATCCCGCTGCGCGCCTGGGCCATGATGTCCAGCCCGGGCAGCGGGGCGAGCGGTCCGTCCTGCCCCCAGCCGGACCCGGAGGCGTGCACCACCCGCGGGTTGACCGCCCAGATCGCCTCGGCGTCCAGCCCCAGCCGGGCCATCGCGCCGGGCCGCAGGTTCTCGATCACCACGTCGGCGGAGGCGACCAGGTCGAGGAAGGCCTGCTTGCCGGCGGCCGACTTCAGGTCCAGCGCGACGGACTCCTTGTTCCGGTTCAGCCGCAGGTACGGCGAGCTCTCGCCGTCGACGAACGGCCCGCTGGCCCGGACCGGGTCGCCGGACCGGGGGTCCTCGACCTTGACCACC
Source organism: Modestobacter sp. VKM Ac-2978 (assembly GCF_026968025.1). Taxonomy (NCBI): domain Bacteria; kingdom Bacillati; phylum Actinomycetota; class Actinomycetes; order Geodermatophilales; family Geodermatophilaceae; genus Modestobacter; species Modestobacter sp. VKM Ac-2978. The sequence goes on from NZ_JAPVBP010000003.1 coordinate 285,235, forward strand.
CGGGCGCCCAGGTCGGCCAGCTGCATCGCGGCGTACGGGGCCGCCATGAAGACGCCGACCTCCAGCACGGTGATGCCGGTCAGGGGCGGCTGGTCGGGCGGTGCGGGTGTGCTCACGTCTGCCTCCGGGGGTGGCGTCGTCTCGATGTGGTCCGGACGTGACCGCGCCCCGGCGGCTGGGTGCCGACCGGGGCGCGGGTGGTGCGGGTGCTGCTCAGAGCCAGCCGGGCACGATCAGGACCAGCCAGGTGATCGGCGGGATGAGCGCGACCATCGAGAAGCCCCAGACGGTCAGGTTCTTGAACGTCCGCTCCCGCTCGGCCTCGGTGGCGTTGGCGACCACGAGTGCCCCGCTGGTGGAGAACGGGCTGGAGTCGACGATCGAGGAGGACATCGCCAGGGCGGTGATCAGGCCGATGGCCCCGATCGCGTTGTCGCCCTGGAGGAAGGGCACGGCCAGCGGGATCAGCGCACCGAGGATGCCGGTGGTGGAGGCGAAGGCCGAGACGACGGCGCCGATGTAGCAGATCAGCAGGGCGGCGATCAGCGGCAGGCCGAGCTGGGCCACGTTGTCCCCGAGCCAGCCGGGCACGTCCTGGTCCTGCATCAGACCGACGTAGGTGACGATGCCGCAGATCAGCAGCACGGTCGGCCAGGCGATCTGGCCCACGGCGCCCTTGGCGCCACGGGGCGCGACCACCGACAGGATGACGCCGACGGTGATGGCCATCAGGCCGATGTCCAGGCCCAGGGGGAGCAGCGACCCGACGACCAGGATGACCAGGCCGATCAGCGTCAGCGAGCGGTCCCGGTCGAGCGTGGTGACCGGGTCGGGCGCGTTGTCGACGGCCAGCGCGGTGGTCTGCAGCGCCTTCTGGTCGGCGCGGTCCTCGACGTGGGAGTGCTGGTGGCCCGGCTCGCCGTGCCGCGCCTCGGTCACCCGGCCGCCGGAGACCGCCGCACCGGCGGTGCCGGTGCTGCCGACGGCCACGCCGCGGGCAGGCCCGCCGGGGATGTCCTCGCCGGTGTCCTCGGTGGCGTCCCCGGCGACGGAGGCCGCCACGAAGTCGTCGCTGCGGTTGTCGGTCAGGTCGACCCGCCCGCCGCCGAGCAGCTTGCGGCCGCCGAACAGGAAGAAGACGGCGATGGAGAGCAGGATGTTGATGACGATCGAGGCACCCCAGAGGAACAGCGGGCTGCCCTCCAGGCCGTTGTCGGCGACCACGGTGTTGGTGATGACACCGAAGATCGACAGCGGCGAGAACCCGCCGGCGGTGGCGCCGTTGATGATGAACAGGCCCATCAGCACCGGGTTGATCTGGTACCGCCGCGCGAAGGACATGCCGACCGGGGCGATGATCGCCACCACCGCCGGCACGACGCCGCCGATGGCGGTGAGCACGCCGGTGACGGTGAACATCGCCCACGGGATGGCTGCGAGCCGGCCGCCGGATGCGGTGACCGCGGCGTGCACCAGCCAGTCGACGGTGCCGTTGTTCTTGGCGATGGCGAACAGGTACGTCACCCCGACCAGGACGACGAACAGCGACCCGGGGAAGAAGCCGAAGACCGCGTCGTCGTACGTCGGGTCGCCGTCGGTGCCGTAGATGAAGTAGCCGGCGATGAACGCCGCCACCAGGGCCAACGCACCCATGTGCACGGGCAGCACCGTGGCGATCAGGAAGACCACCAGCAAGATCGAGATCAAGACGAGCTGTACGGACACCGGCGTCCCCAGGGTTGGTCGAGGCGGGTGTGCCACCCGCCGGTCAAGCGCTTCCGCGATGCGGAACCGCCTTTTCGCTAGCGGGGATTAGAAGGTCTGCTGCCCGTCAGTGTCAAGGGTCACAGGACGTCCGAGATGTCTCTGCGCCAATCCGCCTGCCGGTAGTAGCCTCCCGCATGGTGGACTTCCGGTGTCGAGCCGGGGATCCGGACGAGAGGGCCACACCCATGGAGGCACGGGAATGTCAGTGACGACGACGACCGGCGGGCGCCACTTCCTGCAGATCCCGGGGCCGACCAACGTGCCCGACCGGGTGCTGCGGGCGATGTCGGCCCCGACCATCGACCACCGCGGCCCGGAGTTCGCCGCGCTCGGCCTGGAGGTCCTCGAGGCCGTCAAGCCCGTCTTCGGCACCACCCAGCCGGTGGTCATCTACCCGGCCTCGGGCACCGGGGCGTGGGAGGCGGCGCTGACCAACACGCTCTCCCCGGGCGACAAGGTGCTGGCCTTCGAGACCGGCCACTTCGCCACCCTCTGGCAGGACATGGCCAGCCGGCTCGGCCTGCAGGTCGAGTTCGTCCCCGGCGACTGGCGGCACGGCGCCGACCCGGCCGCCGCCCAGGAGCGGCTCGCCGCCGACACCGGGCACGAGATCAAGGCCGTCATGGTGGTCCACAACGAGACCTCCACCGGCGTGACCAGCCGGGTGCCCGAGGTGCGGAAGGCCATCGACGCCGCCGAGCACCCGGCCCTGCTGCTGGTCGACACGATCTCCTCGCTGGGCAGCATCGACTACCGGCACGACGAGTGGGGCGTCGACGTCACCGTCGCCGGGTCGCAGAAGGGGCTGATGCTCCCGCCGGGGCTGAGCTTCAACGCGGTCAGCGACAAGGCGCTGCAGGCGTCGAAGACCGCAGGCCTGCCCCGCTCCTTCTGGGACTGGGAGCCGATCCTGACCGCCAACGAGCGCGGCTTCTTCCCCTACACGCCGGCCACGAACCTGCTCTACGCGCTGAAGGTCGCGCTGGAGATGCTGGACGACGAGGGCCTGGCCAACGTCTACGCCCGGCACACCCGGCACGCCGAGGCCACCCGGGCCGCCGTCCGGGGCTGGGGCCTGGAGGTGCTGGCCCTGGACGAGCGGGAGTACTCCGGCTCGCTCACCGCCATCTACATGCCGGACGGCGGCGCCGACGCCGTCCGGGCGACGATCCTGCGCGAGTACGACATGTCGCTGGGTGCCGGGCTGGGCAAGCTGGCCGACAAGGTGTTCCGGATCGGACACCTGGGCCACTTCAACGACCTGACCCTCGTCGGCACCCTGGGTGGCGTGCAGATGGGCCTGGTCCGCAGTGGTGTGCAGATCGACCCGAACGGGATCCAGGCGGCCCTCGAGCGCCTGCAGCAGGCATGACAGCGGCCCCGGAGCGCCCCCGTGTGGGGGTGGCAGACCTCGAGCAGGAGCTGACCCGGGCGCTGGACGGCGAGGTCGCCTTCGACGACTACACCCGACACATCTTCAGCCAGGACGCCTCGATGTACACGATGACGCCGGTCGGGGTCGCCTACCCGGCGCACACCGCCGACGTGGTCGCCGCCGTGCGGCTGGCCCGCGAGGCCGGCATCCCGGTGCTCGCCCGCGGGGCGGGCACCAGCCTGGCCGGGCAGACCGTCGGACCGGGGCTGGTGCTGGACCTCTCCCGGCACATGCACCGGATCACCGAGCTCGACCCGGAGGGCCGCAGCGCCCGGGTGGAGCCCGGCGTCGTGCAGGACGACCTCAACCGGGCCGCCGCCGCGGCCGGGCTGATGTTCGGGCCGGACACCTCGACGTCCAACCGCGCCACCATCGGCGGGATGATCGGCAACAACTCCGCCGGCAGCGGCTCGGTGCGCTTCGGCATGACGATCGACCACGTCGAGGAGGTCGACGTCGTCCTGGCCGACGGGTCGACGGCCACCTTCGGGGTCGTCGACGAGGCCGAGCGCGCCCGCCGGGCGCAGGGCGACACGCTCGAGGCGGAGATCTACCGCCGGCTGCCCGAGCTGGTGGCGGAGAACGCGGAGGCGATCGCCACCGGGTTCCCGTCCTTCTGGCGGCGGGCCGGCGGCTACCGGCTGGACCGGCTCGCCGAGGGGCAGCCGTTCGACCTGGCGAAGTTCCTGGTCGGCTCCGAGGGCACGCTGGCGATCATCACCGCTGCCCGGGTCGGGCTGGTGCCCAAGCCCTCGAAGCAGGTCTTCGCGGTGGGCCACTTCGAGACCGTGCAGGCGGCGATCAACGCCACCGAGGACGCGCTGTCGGTCGACCCGGCGCAGGTGGAGCTGCTGGACCGCACGATCCTGGACCTCTCCCGGCAGAAGATCGAGTACGCCGGGCTGGGCAGGATCCTGCAGGGCGACCCGGAGGCGCTGCTGTTCGTCTCCTTCACCGGGGACGACGAGGCGCAGCTGGTCGAGTCGATGGACTCCCTCGTCGAGCTGTGGGAGCGCAACGGGCACGGCTACCACACCCTGCGGGCGGTCACCCCGGCCCAGCAGGGCGCGCTGCTGAAGGTGCGCAAGTCGGCGCTGGGCCTGCTGATGGCCAACTCCGTGGGCGCCCGCCGGCCGCTGGCGTTCGTCGAGGACACCGCCGTCGACCCCAAGCACCTGGCCGCGTACACCGCCCGGTTCCGCGACGTGCTGGACCGGCACGGGCTCGAGGCGGGGTTCTACGGTCACTGCTCGGTCGGCTGCCTGCACATCCGCCCGTTCGTCGACCTCTCCCAGCCGGGCCAGGTCGAGGTGATGCGCTCGGTCGCGGTCGAGGTCAAGGACCTGGTGCGCGAGTACGGCGGGGTGAACTCCAGCGAGCACGGCGACGGGCTGGCCCGCAGCGAGTTCAACCGCGAGCTGTTCGGCGACGACCTCTACGAGGCGATGCGCCAGGTCAAGGGGATCTTCGACCCGCAGGGCACGCTGAACCCCGGCAAGATCGTCGACTCGCCGGCGATGACCGAGCACCTGCGGGACGAGAATCCGCCGCAGCCCGGCCCGCTGCGCACCCGGCTGCAGTTCGACGTCGTCGGCGGCATGTTCGGCGCGGCCGACCGCTGCATGAACATCGGGCTGTGCCGCAAGTCCACGACCGGGGCGATGTGCCCGTCCTACATCGCCACCCGGATGGAGGAGCACTCCACCCGCGGCCGCGCCGGCGCGCTGGTCAAGGCGCTGAGCGAGGGCGACCCGCACACCGCGCTGGCCGACGAGCGGCTGCACGAGGTGCTCGACCTGTGCCTGATGTGCAAGGCGTGCAAGAGCGAGTGCCCGCTGGGCGTCGACGTCTCGGCGATGAAGAGCGAGGCGCTGGCGGCCAAGCACGACGTGCACGGCACGCCGCTGCGGTCGCGGGCGTTCGGGGCCATCCGCACCCTCAACCGGCTGGGCTCGGCGACGGCGCCGCTGTCGAACCTGCCGCTGAAGATCAAGCCGTTGCGGGCGCTGATGGACTCCCGCCTCGGCATCGCGCGCCAGCGGGACCTGCCGGTCTTCCACCGGACGACGCTGATGCGCTGGTTCAAGCGGCACGAGGCGCCGGCGGCACTGACCCAGCAGCCGGTCACGATGCTGGCCGACTCGTTCACCAGCTACACCGAGCCGGGCATCGGCCAGGCCGTGGTGCGGCTGCTGGAGGCCGCCGGGCACCCGGTGCGGCTGGAGAGCAAGGGCTGCTGCGGCCGCGCGAGCATCTCCAAGGGCCTGCTGGACGACGCCCGGGGCAAGGCGCAGAAGCTGGCGGCGAACCTCTGCGAGGGCTCCGAGCCGGGTTCGCCGATCGTGGGCTGCGAGCCCTCCTGCATCCTCACGCTGCGTGCCGAGCACGTGGAGCTGCTCCCCGACGACCCGAACGTCCGGGACGTCGCGGCGCGGGTGAAGCTGCCGGAGGAGCTGCTGGTCGAGGCGATCGACGACGGTCGCCTCCAGCTGCGCGAGGACAGCTGGCTGGCCGGGCGCACGGTGGTCTTCCACGGCCACTGCCACCAGAAGGCCGAGGCCGGGACGGCGGCCACGGTGGCCCTGCTGTCGCGGATCCCCGGCGTCACCGTGCAGGAGCTGGACGCCGGCTGCTGTGGCATGGCCGGGTCGTTCGGATTCGAGTCCGAGCACTACGACGTGTCCCTGCAGGTGGGGGAGGACCGGCTGTTCCCCGCCGTCCGGGCCGCCGCGCCCGACGCGGTCATCGCCGCCACGGGGGTGTCCTGCCGCCAGCAGATCTTCCACGGCACGCAGCGCACCGCCTGGCACCCGGCGGAGCTGGTGCTCGAGGCGCTGCAGGTGCCGGCCTGACCCCAGGCTGAGCACGTACCGCCGGACGGGCGGCGACCGGACCCCAGAGGTCCGGTCGCCGCCCGTCCTGCATCCGGGAGACGCGGTTCACCCGGATTGGTCGTTGCAGACCGCAACAAACGGGTGCAAGATGGTTGCTGTCTACATGTACCGGGTTCCCGGCGCGCGGGGCCGATCGGCCACCGGACGGCGCTCGCACTCGGACTCGCAACGTCCAGGAGAACCACCGATGAGCAGCTCCGCACCGACCCGGCCGGCCGCCGGGGCGACCGCCGGCCCAGCGCCGCTCGGCCCCGCCGAGCAGCAGGGCCGGATGACGCACCGGCAGATCCTCAGTGCGCTGTCGGGGATGTTGCTGGCGATGTTCGTGGCGTTCCTGTCCTCGACCGTCGTCTCCAACGCCCTGCCGACGATCATCACCGACCTCCGCGGCTCGCAGAGCCAGTACACCTGGGTGGTCACCGCCACCCTGCTGGCCTCGACCGCGTCCACGCCCATCTGGGGCAAGCTCGCCGACCTGTTCAGCAAGAAGCTGCTCATCCAGATCGCGATCGTGGTCTTCGTCGTCGGCTCGATGCTGGCCGGGCTCTCGCAGTCGCTGCCGACGCTGATCGGCTGGCGGGTGCTGCAGGGCCTGGGCCTGGGTGGGCTGCAGGCGCTGGTGCAGATCGCGATGGCGGCGATGATCAGCCCGCGGGAACGGGGTCGGTACTCCGGCCTGCTCGGCTCGGTGATGGCGGTCGCCACCGTCGGTGGCCCGCTGATCGGTGGCCTGCTGGTCGACACCAGCTGGCTGGGGTGGCGGTGGTGCTTCTTCGTCGGCGTCCCGTTCGCCCTCGTCGCCCTGGTGCTGCTGCAGCGGACCCTGCACCTGCCGGTCACCCGGCGCGCGGTCTCCATCGACTACCTGGGCGCGACGTTCCTGACCGCCGGCGTCTCGGCGCTGCTGATCTGGGTGACCCTGGCCGGGGACAGCTTCGCCTGGGCCTCCCTGGAGACCGTGCTGTTCGTCGGGGGTGGCGTGCTCGCCCTCGTCGCGTTCGTGGTCACCGAGCTGCGTGCGGAGGAGCCGATGGTCCCGCTCCGGTTGTTCCGTGACCGGACGACGACCCTGGCGATCATCGCCAGCGTCGCGATCGGTGTCGCGATGTTCGGTTCCACGGTGTTCCTCGGCCAGTACCTGCAGATCTCCCGCGGCTACTCGCCCACGGCGGCCGGGCTGCTCACCATCCCGATGGTCGGCGGCCTGCTGGTCTCCTCGACCGTCTCCGGGATCCTGATCACCCGCACCGGGTTCTGGAAGCGCTACCTGGTCGCCGGTTCGTTGCTGGTGGCCCTCGGGTTCGGCCTGCTGGCCACGATCGACCACGCCACGGACATGGTCGTGTTGGGCGTCTTCCTCACCGTGCTCGGTGTCGGCATCGGGATGACCATGCAGAACCTGGTGCTGGCCGTGCAGAACACCGTCGCCGCCACCGACCTGGGGGCGGCGAGCTCGGCGGTCGCGTTCTTCCGCAGCCTCGGCGGCACGATCGGCGTCTCGGTGCTCGGTGCGGTGCTCTCCAGCCGGGTGGGCACGCTGATCCAGTCCGGGCTGTCCGACGTCCCGGGCGCCTCCGCGGCGGCCGGTTCCCAGGAGATCGGGCTCGCCGACCTGGCCGACGCCCCGGCGCCGGTCCGCGCGCTGATCCAGGTCTCCTACGGCGACGCCACCGGGCGGGTCTTCCTCATCGCGGCGCTGCTGTCGCTGATCACGATCGTGGCCGTCCTGCTGATCCGGGAGGTCGCGCTGCGCACCGAGACGGGGGACGAGCGGCTGCAGAGCGAGCGCGCTGCCACCTCGGGGGGCACGACCGCCGACGTCGACGCCCAGCTCGCGGGCCGACGCGGCTGACCGCCAGGACGCGCAGAGGCCCGTCCCCCCACCGGGGAGACGGGCCTCGTGCGTTCGGCCCCCTGCAGGGTCCCGCCGCAAGCTCGCGAGCGGTTGGGGGCACGGGGTCCTTCGTCAGGCGAGGGCGGCGTCCAGCGTGATGTCCACGGCGGCCAGCGCCTTGCTCACCGGGCACCCGGCCTTGGCGGCCTGGGCTGCCTTGTCGAACCCGGCGGCGTCGAGCCCGTCGACCTCGCCGCGCACGGTCAGCGCGATGCCGGTGATCGTCGGGGCGCCGTCCTCCTGGCCCAGGGTCACGTCGGCGCTCACCTCGAGCGACTGCGTCGTGCCGCCGGCCTTGCCGATCTCGCTGGACAGCGCCATGGCGTAGCAGGACGAGTGTGCGGCGGCGATGAGCTCCTCGGGGCTGGTGGTGCCCCCGGCCTCCTCGGCCGCCCGCTTCGGGAAGCTGACGTCGAACGTGCCGACCTTCGAGCTGGAGAGCTCGACCTGGCCGGAGCCCTCCTGCAGGGAGCCGTTCCAGGCGGTGCGTGCGGTACGGGTGGGCATCGGACCTCCTCCTCGTCGGTGGCGGTCGCGGCGCAGGTCTGCGTCGCGACCGGACACCGGTTCTGACGGGGTCAACCGTTCCTGGCCGCCGGTGTTCCCGCCACCGGACCGGCCCCGCAGCCGACCCCTGCCCGTCCGGCCCCGCTGCAGGGTCCCGCCGCGAGCTCGCGAGCGGTGGGGGGCAGCGGGGTCCTTCTTCAGGCGGAGGCGACCGCGCGGGTGTCGGCGACCCGCTCGGTGATCAGCCGCAGTTGGCTCTTCAGCTCGTCGAACTGCTGCTGGTTCAGCGCCAGGGCGTCGATCATCTGCCCGGAGATCGCGCACGCCGGGGCCTCGAGGGCCCGGCCCGCGTCGGTGAGCCGGACGGAGACGGACCGCTCGTCGTCGGCCCGGCGGTGCCGGGTCACCAGCCCCGCGGCGGTGAGCCGCTTGAGCAGGGGGGACAGGGTGCCGGAGTCCAGCGCCAGGCGGGTGCCCAACTGGCCTACGGTCTGCCCGTCCTCCTCCCACAGCAACATGAGGACCAGGTACTGGGGATAGGTGACCCCCAGCTCGTCCAGCATGGGCCGGTAGCGGGCCGTGACCGCCCGCGAGGCGGCGTAGAGCGCGAAACAGAGCTGATCGTCGAGAGCGACGCTCGGCGACGGGATGTCTGTCATGGGGCAAGAGTAGGGCGCGATCCGGCGGCAGGCAGCCATGTGGTCCCTCTCGTCAGCTTTTCTGCCAGGGGCGGAGGTCCCGGGCGGGCCTGCGGGGCGGCCCTGGACGTGTTCAGGTTGAGTGGAACAGACTCAAGTCCTGCTCCGTTGGACTGCACGAACCGTCCCGTGTCGCAGGAGAGGACAGGCCCACCCGCCATGCAGAGCAAGCTCACCACCCGTTCGCAGGAGGCCGTCGCCGCCGCTCAGCGGCTGGCGGTCGACCGGGGCCAGGCGGCCCTCGAGCCCCTGCACCTGCTGGCCGCCCTGCTCGAGCAGGCCGACGGCATCGCCGGGCCACTCCTGCAGGCCACCGGCGCCGACCCGGCCGACGTCCGCGCCAAGGCCGACGCCGCGCTGCGCCGGATGCCGAGCGTCAGCGGGTCCACCGTGGCCGCCCCCGCGCCGTCCCGGGAGCTGCTCCGGGCGATCAACGCCGCCGGGGAGCAGGCCAGTGCGCTGGGCGACGAGTACGTCTCCACCGAGCACCTGCTGGTCGGCCTGGCCACCACCGACGGTGAGGCCGGCGCCGTCCTGACCAGTGCCGGGGCCACCCGCGACGCGCTCGTCGCGGCGTTCCGCACCGTCCGCGGCAACCGCAAGGTCACCAGCCCCGACCCGGAGAGCACGTTCCAGGCGCTGGAGAAGTACGCCGTGGACCTGACCGCCCGCGCCCGCGAGGGCCGGATGGACCCGGTCATCGGGCGGGACACGGAGATCCGCCGGGTGGTGCAGGTGCTGTCCCGACGCACCAAGAACAACCCCGTCCTGATCGGTGAGCCCGGCGTCGGGAAGACCGCGATCGTCGAGGGCCTGGCCCAGCGGATCGTCGCCGGCGACGTGCCGGAGAGCCTCAAGGGCAAGCGGCTCATGGCGCTGGACCTGAGCGCCATGGTCGCCGGGGCCAAGTACCGCGGTGAGTTCGAGGAGCGGCTCAAGGCCGTGCTCCAGGAGATCACCGAGGCCGAGGGGCAGGTCGTCACCTTCATCGACGAGCTGCACACCATCGTCGGGGCCGGCGCCAGCGGCGACTCGGCGATGGACGCCGGCAACATGATCAAGCCGATGCTGGCCCGCGGTGAGCTGCGGATGGTCGGCGCGACCACGCTCGACGAGTTCCGCGAGCACATCGAGAAGGACCCGGCGCTGGAGCGCCGCTTCCAGCAGGTCTACGTCGGGGAGCCGTCGGTCGAGGACACGATCGGCATCCTGCGCGGCCTCAAGGAGCGCTACGAGGTGCACCACGGGGTGCGGATCACCGACGGCGCGATCGTCGCTGCGGCCACCCTGTCGGACCGGTACGTCACGGCCCGCTTCCTCCCCGACAAGGCGATCGACCTGGTCGACGAGGCCGCGAGCCGGCTGCGGATGGAGATCGACAGCCGGCCGGTCGAGGTCGACGAGGTCGAGCGGGTCGTGCGCCGGCTGGAGATCGAGGAGATGGCGCTGGCCAAGGAGGACGACCCGGCGTCCCTCCAGCGGCTGGCGGCGCTCCGCGAGGAGCTGGCCGACCGCCGCGAGGCGCTCGGCGAGCTGACCGCCCGCTGGCAGCAGGACAAGACCGCGATCGACCGGATCCAGCACACCAAGGAGGAGCTCGAGGGGGCGCGGCTGGAGGCCGAGCGCGCCGAGCGGGACGGCGACCTGGCCCGGGTCGCCGAGCTGCGCTACGGCCGGATGCCGGCGCTGGAGCGGGCGCTGTCCGAGGCCGAGGCGTCGGTCGCGGCCAGCGACTCGATGCTCAAGGAGGAGGTCGGCGCCGACGACATCGCCGAGGTCGTCCAGGCCTGGACCGGGATCCCCGCCGGCCGGCTGCTGGAGGGGGAGACGCAGAAGCTGCTGCGGATGGAGGAGGAGCTCGCGAAGCGGGTCGTCGGCCAGCCCGACGCCGTCCGCGCCGTCTCCGACGCGGTCCGCCGGGCGCGGTCCGGCGTCGCCGACCCGGACCGGCCTACCGGCTCCTTCCTGTTCCTGGGCCCCACCGGCGTCGGCAAGACCGAGCTGGCCAAGGCGCTGGCGGAGTTCCTGTTCGACGACGAGCGGGCGATGGTCCGCATCGACATGAGCGAGTACTCCGAGAAGCACTCGGTGGCCCGGCTGGTCGGTGCCCCGCCCGGGTACGTCGGCTACGAGGCGGGTGGCCAGCTCACCGAGGCGGTGCGCCGGCGCCCGTACACGGTGGTGCTGCTCGACGAGGTGGAGAAGGGGCACCCCGACGTCTTCGACGTGCTGCTGCAGGTGCTCGACGACGGCCGGCTCACCGACGGGCAGGGCCGCACGGTCGACTTCCGGAGCACGCTGCTCGTGCTGACCTCCAACCTGGGGTCGCAGGTGATCGCCGACCAGTCGGTCCCCGACGAGCAGAAGCAGCGGGCAGTGCAGGACGTGGTGCGGGCGCACTTCAAGCCGGAGTTCCTCAACCGGCTCGACGACGTCGTCACGTTCCGTGCGCTCGGCTCCGACGAGCTCGTCGGGATCGTCGACATCCAGGTCGAGGTGCTCGCCCGCCGGCTGGCTGCCCGCCGGCTCACCCTGCGGGTGACCGACGCCGCCCGGGAGTGGCTGGCGCTCAACGGCTTCGACCCGGTCTACGGGGCACGGCCGCTGCGCCGGCTGGTGCAGTCGGCCATCGGTGACCAGCTCGCCCGGGCCCTGCTCGCCGGGGAGATCCGCGACGGCGACGACGTCGTCGTCGACTGGGCGGCCGACGTGGCCGACGGCGACGTGGGGCTGACGGTCACCACGGGGACGGTGCCCGGGAAGCCGACCGCGGGTCCGAGCCCGGCACCGACCCCGCCGGCGCTCGGCCCCGGCGCCGGGGAGTGAGGCCCGTGCCCGCCGTCCCGACGGCGGGCACGGGCGCCGCCGGGCCTGGCGCGGGAGGGTGAAGAAGGGGTGACCGCGCGGCAGGGTCGGCACCTGGCACGCCGGGATGCGCCATGATCAGGAATTCGCGTACAGCAGTGATCCGAGGAGCGTCATGACGTCAGGACCGCAGGACCCCCAGCAGGGCGGCTCCGGACAGCAGCCCCCGTACGGCCAGCAGCCCCCCTACGGCCAGCAGCCCGGCTACGGCCAGCAGCCCGGCTACGGCCAGGAGCCCGGCTACGGGCAGCAGCCCGGCTACGGGCAGGGCGGGCCGGAGCAGCCCGGCCAGTACGCCTACCCCGCCGCACCCGGCGCCCAGTACGGCGGCGCCCCGGATGTCCCGACGGAGCGACCGACCACGGTCAAGGCCGGGATCGGTGCGTTCCTGGCGAACACGATCCTCGGGCTGATCGCCTCGATCATCACCTTCACCAGCCTCGACTCGCAGATCAACGACCTGGTCGCCGACCAGGCGCTCACCCGCGACGAGGCCTCGGCGGCGCTCACCATCGGCGCGGGCATCGGCCTGCTCCTGACGGCGGCCTACCTGCTGGTGCTGTTCTTCGCCTGGAAGGGTCGCAACTGGGCGCGCATCGTCCTCTGGGTGCTGGGCGGCCTGAGCGTGCTGTTCAGCCTGCTGGGGGCAGGAGCCCTCGGCTTCCTCGGCATCCTCGGCCTGCTGCTCACCATCGCCGGGATCGTGCTCCTGGCGCTCAAGCCCTCCAGCGACTGGTACAAGGCGGAGACGCAGCGCCGGAACCGCTTCTGACCCCCGTCAGCGGGAGGAGCGGCTGCGTGGGCCGGACGAGGCCCACGCAGCCGTCGTCCGGGCCAGCAGGCTGGTGCCGGCGGCCGCACAGAGCACCAGCACCAGCAGCGACGAGGCCGCCACGCCACCGGTCAGGAAGGTCGCGCCGAGGGTCAGCAGCCCCAGTGGCAGGCTGACGGCCAGCCCGGTCCACCGCGCCCACGCCCGGCCGCGGCTGAGGGCGACCGCGGAGACGGCGGCCAGCACCCCGAACACCACGGCCTGGACCAGGTTCAGGAGCACGGCCCGCTCGGCGTCGGAGCGGGGCGAGCCCGGCTGGGCATCGGCGAGGGTGTCGATCACGGTGTCCCGGACGACGAACGTGAGCAGCGCGTTCAGCAGGAGCAGCAGGGCGAGCGCGGCGAGCACCCCGATGGAGACCTTGACCGAGGCGGGGGTCTCCGGGCGGGCCGGGCCGGAGGGCGGAGGGCTGCTGCTCACCGCGACAGGGTGGCACGCCGGGACGGCAGCTCGGTCGCCTGCCGTGCCGGATGCGATGCTGACAGCGGCCTGACCAGCGGGCCAGGACCACCGTGAGCGTGTGGTGACCGAGACCAGGAGGACAGCCGCAGTGATGGCCCCCCGGCAGACCCGAGCCGTCGTCCCGTCCCGGATCGGTGGGCTCCTCGCCGTCCCGGTGCTCCTGGCCGGGCTGGCCGGCTGCAGCGGGTCCGACGACGCACCGACCGCGCGCGCCACCCCCAGCGCCACGGCGGCCGAGACGAGCGCCGCACCGACACCGGAGGCGACTGCGGCGCCCACCGGTCCGATCGGACCGGGCTGCGAGCAGGCCTTCCCCGCGGCCGCCGGCGCGCCGGCGGACCTGGCCGCCCAGCCGGTGAGCGCGGCGGTGGGCGCCAACCCCCAGCTGAGCACCCTCACCGCCGCCGTGGGCGCGGCCAACCTGGTCGACGTGCTCAACACCCGCGAGGAGGTCACCGTGCTGGCCCCGACCAACGCCGCCTTCGACGCGCTGGGCCCGGATGCCCTGCCCGCGCTGCTCGGGGACGTCCCGCGGCTGACCTCGCTGCTGACCCACCACGTCCTGCCCGGTCGGCTGGCGCCGGCCGACCTCGTCGGCGACCACGTCACGCTCAACGGGGACCCGATCACCGTCGTCGGGACGGCCGAGGCGCCGACGGTCGCCGTCGAGGGCACCCTGGCCGGCGCCGCCCCGGCGACCGTGGTCTGCGGCAACGTGCCCACGGCGAACGCCACGGTCTACGTCATCGACCAGGTGCTCGCCCCCGCCGGCTGAGCCGTGCCGGGCTGGGCGGGTCCCGGTCACCGGCGCCCGCTCCACCGGCCTCAGTAGGGTCGGCGGGATGAACGCCCCTGCCTCGGCCCACCCCGACCGCGACCGGCTGCTCGAGCTCATCGTCGACCTCGCCGTCGTGCACGGGAAGGTGACCCTCTCCTCCGGCCAGGAGGCCGACTGGTACATCGACCTGCGCCGGGTGACGCTGCACCACGAGGCCGCCCCGCTGGTGGGCCGGGTGATGCGCCAGCTCACCGGGGACCTGCGCTACGACGTGGTCGGCGGGCTCACCCTCGGCGCCGACCCGGTCGCGGCCGCGATGCTGCACGCCGCCTCGGGCGGCGAGGGTTTCCTGGACGCCTGCGTGGTGCGCAAGGCGACCAAGGCGCACGGGATGCAGCGGCGGATCGAGGGGCCCGACGTGGCCGGCCGCACGGTGCTGGTGGTCGAGGACGTCTCCACCACCGGCGGCAGCCCGCTCACCGCCGTCGAGGCGCTGCAGGAGGCAGGCGCCGAGGTGCTGGGCGTGGCCGTGATCGTCGACCGCGGCGCCCGCGCGGCCGTCGAGGCCGCCGGCCTGGAGTACCGCGCGGCGTTCGAGCTGGCGGATCTCGGCCTCTCCTGAAGGAGAGACGTACGGTGACCGTGTGACCGCCCTCACGACGACGTGGGTCCGCGAGCTCCAGGACGCCTTGGGCCCGGACAGCGTGCTCACCGACCCTGACGTCACCGCCGCCTACGCACGCGACCAGGCGATGCTCGCCGAGGCGGGGCTGCCGGCCGCGGTGGCGCTGCCGCGCAGCACCGAGGAGGTGTCGGCGGTGCTGCGGCTGGCCAGCCGGCACGGGGTGCCGGTGGTGCCGCGGGGCGCCGGCTCCGGGCTGGTCGGCGCGGCCAACGCCGTCGACGGGTGCATCACCCTGGCGCTGACCCGGATGGACGCCGTCCTGGAGGTGGCCCCGGCCGACCGGCTCGCCGTGGTCCAGGCCGGCGTGGTGAACAAGACGCTGCGCGACGCCGTCCGGGAGCACGGGCTGTTCTACCCGCCGGACCCGGCCAGCTACGACTGGTGCACCCTCGGCGGCAACCTGGCGATGAACTCCGGCGGGCTGTGCTGCGTGAAGTACGGCGTCACCACCGACTACGTGCTCGGCCTGGAGGTCGTGCTCGCCGACGGGCGGGTGCTGCGCACCGGACGGCGCACCGTCAAGGGCGTCGCCGGCTACGACCTGGCCCGGCTGTTCGTCGGCTCCGAGGGCACGCTGGGCGTGATCACCGAGGCGACGCTGGCCCTGCGCCCCGCCCCGCAGCCGCCGGTCACCCTGGTCGCCAGCTTCGGCACCAGCGCGCAGACCGGCCAGGTGGTCGAGCGGGTGGTCACCAGCGGCCTGGTGCCCAGCATGCTCGAGGTGATGGACCGCACCTGCATCCGCGCGGTCGACGACCTGATGAAGGCCGACCTGGACCGGGACGCGGCGGCGCTGCTGCTGGCCCAGTCCGACAGCGGGGGAGACGTGGCGCTCGCCGAGATCGCGGCGCTGACCCGGCTGTGCGAGGAGGCCGGGGCGGACTTCGTGCACTCCACCGACGACCCGGCCGAGGGCGACCTGCTGATGACCGCCCGGCGGATGGCGCTGCCGGCCCTGGAGCGGCTGGGCAGCAGCCTGCTGCTCGACGACGTCGCCGTCCCGCGGTCGCGGGTGGCCACGTTCATCGACGGCTGCGACGCGATCGCCGCCACCGCCGGGCTGGTGGTCGGGGTCGTCGGGCACGCCGGCGACGGCAACATGCACCCCACCGTCGTCTTCGACGGTGCCGACCCCGACCAGTGCACCCGGGCCTACGCCGCCTTCGACGCGATCCTGGAGCTCGGCCTCTCCCTCGGTGGCACCATCACCGGTGAGCACGGGGTGGGCACGATCAAGGCCGACTGGCTGGAGCGGGAGATCGGCCCGGTCTCCCTCTCGGTCCACCAGGCGATCAAGCACGCGCTGGACCCGGCGGGGCTCCTCAACCCCGGGAAGATGTTCCGCCGGGCCTCCGGCGGCGACCTGGCCGCCGTCTCCGGCCTCATCGGCGCCTGAGACGTCCGGCGGTGGGAGGCTGCAGGGCATGACCGAGCGACTGGTGGTGGTCGGCGGCGACGCGGCCGGGATGTCGGCGGCCGCCCAGGCCCGGCGGCTGCGCACGGCGGCCGAGCTGGAGATCGTCGTCCTGGAGCAGAGCGACGTCGTCTCCTACTCCGCCTGCGGCATCCCCTACTGGGTCGCCGGGCAGGTGAGCGACCGGGACGACCTGATCGCCCGGACGCCGGCGCAGTTCGCCGCCTCCGACATCACCGTGCACATCGGCACGCGGGCCGAGGGGATCGACCTGGACGCCGGTGTGGTGCACGCCCGCGGGGGCGCGCGGTTCGGCTACGACCGGCTGGTCGTCGCCACCGGCGGCCGGCCGAGCCGGCCCCCGATCCCCGGCCTGGACGCCCCCGGGGTGTTCGGCGTGCACCGGCTGGACGACGGCGCGGCCATCCGGGCGGCGATCGACCGGCTGCCCGCCGACGGCCCGCGGCGCGGGCTGGTCCTCGGCGGCGGCTACATCGGGCTGGAGATGGCCGAGGCCCTGCAGGACCGGGGCCTGGAGGTCACCGTCGTCCTGGCCGACCCGCTGCCGATGGCGCTGCTGGACACCGACATGGGCGAGCGGGTCTGCGCCGCTCTCGGGGCGATGGGCATGACGGTGCACGCCGACCAGGCGGTGCGGGAGGTGCTCGTCGACGCCGACGGCCGGGCCTGCGGGGTGCGCACCGACGTCGGCACGTACGAGACCGACCTGATCGTCCTCGGGCTCGGCATGGGGCCGGAGGCGTCCCTGGCCGCCGAGTCCGGGCTGGCGATCGGGCCGACCGGCGCGGTCGACGTCGACCGGAGCCAGCGCTGCCGGGACCACCCGGAGGTCTTCGCCGCCGGTGACTGCGCGCAGACGTTCCACCGGGTCACCGGCGAGGTCGCGCACGTCGCGCTGGGCACGCACGCCAACAAGCAGGGCCGGGTCGCGGGCTCGGTGATCGGTGGCCGGCCGGCCCGGTTCGCCGGGGTGCTCGGCACCGCGGTGACCAAGGTGCGCGAGCTAGAAGTCGGCCGCACCGGTCTGTGCACCACCCAGGCCGAGGAGGCCGGGTTCGCCTACCGCACCGACGTCATCGAGGCGAGCACCCGGGCCGGCTACTTCCCCGGTGCCGAGGAGATCGCGGTGAAGCTGGTCACCGAGGCGGGCTCCGGGCAGCTGCTCGGGGCGCAGGTGGTCGGCGGGCCGGGGTCGGCGAAGCGGATCGACGTGCTGGCCACCGCGATCTGGGCGGGGATGACCGCCGAGGAGCTGGCCGGCAGCGACCTCTCCTACGCCCCGCCGTTCTCGCCCACCTACGACCCGGTGGTGGTGGCCGCCCGCGCCGTCAGCCGCATCGAGCAGGGCTGAGGGCCCTCCTCCTCACCTTCACGGCGGTGCCCCGGAGAGGCCGATGAGCGGTGCGCCCGGTGGCGGTCGGCTCCACTAAGGTGCGGGCATGCCGATCGCGACACCCGAGGTCTACGCCGACATGCTCGCCCGGGCGAAGGAGGGCGGGTTCGCCTATCCGGCGATCAACTGCACCTCGTCCGAGACGATCAACGCCGCGCTGCGCGGCTTCGCCGACGCCGGCAGTGACGGGATCATCCAGTTCTCCACCGGGGGTGCGGAGTTCGGCTCGGGCACCCGGGTGAAGGACATGGTGACCGGTGCGGTCGCGCTGGCCGAGTTCGCCCACGTGGTCGCCGACAAGTACCCCGTCCAGGTGGCGCTGCACACCGACCACTGCCCCAAGGACAAGCTGGACAGCTACGTCCGGCCGCTGATCGCCCTCTCCCAGGAGCGGGTGGACGCCGGCAAGGAGCCGCTGTTCCAGTCGCACATGTGGGACGGCTCGGCCGTCGAGCTCACCGAGAACCTGGAGATCGCCCAGGAGCTCATCGAGAAGTGCGCGGCGGCCAAGATCGTGCTCGAGGTGGAGATCGGCGTCGTCGGCGGCGAGGAGGACGGCGTCGCCCACGAGATCAACGAGAAGCTCTACACCGCCGACGGCGACTTCGTGCGCACCGCCGAGGCCCTCGGGCTCGGGGAGAAGGGCGTCTACCTGCTGGCGGCGACCTTCGGCAACGTGCACGGGGTCTACAAGCCGGGCAACGTGAAGCTCCGCCCCGACGTGCTCGAGCGCGGCCAGGCCGTCGTCGCCGAGCAGTTCGGCCTCGGGGACGGCGCCAAGCCGTTCAACCTGGTCTTCCACGGCGGTTCCGGCTCCGCGCTCGAGGAGATCCGCGAGGCGCTCTCCTACGGCGTGGTCAAGATGAACGTCGACACCGACACCCAGTACGCGCTGACCCGGGCGATCGCCGGGCACATGTTCAGCAACTACGACGGCGTCCTGAAGGTCGACGGCGAGGTCGGCGTGAAGAAGACCTACGACCCGCGCACCTACATGAAGCTTGCCGAGGCGAGCATGGCCGACCGGATCGTGGAGGCCTGCGAGCACCTGCTGTCCGCCGGCCGGTCGCAGGCGGCCTGAGCCATGACCCACGCACACCACAACCTGCTCGGCGAGCCGCCGGCCACCCTGCTGCCGGGCATCCCGGAGGCCGACGACGCGCTGGCTGCCGGCGCCGACCCGGCCGAGGTCGCGGCGGGGCACCCCACCTCCAGCGCCGCCTGGGCCGCGCTCGCCGAGACCGCGCTGGAGGCCGGCCGCACCATCGAGGCCTACGCCTACGCCCGCACCGGGTACCACCGCGGGCTGGACGCGCTGCGCCGCAACGGCTGGAAGGGCTACGGCCCGGTGCCGTGGTCGCACGAGCCCAACCGCGGTTTCCTGCGCTGTGTCACCGTGCTGGCCACGGCGGCCGGTCGGATCGGCGAGGTCGACGAGCAGGAGCGCTGCACCCAGCTGCTGCGCGACTGCGACCCCACGCTGGTGCCCTGACCAGTCGGTCTGCGCAGCATCCCGCTGCCGACTGAGCAGTTCTGGTCGCTCCCCGCGGCGTGTCCGCGCGAGTCGGCGACCGCGACTGCTCAGTCGGCGCGGCCAGTGGCAGGCCGCCCCGGCCGAGATACGGATCATGATCGTCCTGATGCCGAGACTCGGCGGTCTCGTTAGCGTCAAGATCCAGTCGGCGCCACGGGGTGCCGCCTAGAGAAGGAGGCAAGCCATGGTCACCCTGCTCTGGATCCTCGCCGTCGTCCTGGTCGTCGCGGGGATCGTCGCGGTCGTCCGCAAGCAGATCGTGTGGGGGGTCGTGTTGATCGTGCTCGGGCTGCTGGTCGGCCCGGGAGGCGTCAGCATCTTCAACTGAGCTGCCCCTGGTGGAGCCGAGAACCACTCGGCCCCACCAGGGGGCGTCAGGGCACCAGGATCGCGCGACCGCGGACCCGGCCGGCGTCGAGGTCGTCGATCGCCGACTGGAAGTCCGCCAGCGCGTACTTCGCGGTGTGCAGCGTGACCTTCTGCTGCGCCGCCAGCGCCATCAGGTCGACCAGGTCGTTGTAGCTCCCGACCAGGTTGCCCAGCACGTTGATCTCCGCGGACACCAGGTCGATCGTCGGGACGTCGACGTTCTCCCCGTACCCGACCACCAGGTAGTCCCCGGCCCTCCGGGTCATCGACAGGCCCTCCTTCGTCGAGCCGCCCTCGCCGACGAAGTCGATGACCACCTCGGCGCCGTGTCCACCGGTGAGCTGCCGCACCTGCTCGACCTGGCTACCGTCGGCGACGATCCCCCGGTCGGCACCGATCGACTCGGCCAGCTTCACCGCCTCGGGGTTGCGGTCGACCACGATCAGCTCGGCCGGCGAGAGCGCCTTGAGCACCTGGATGCCGATGTGCCCGAGCCCGCCGGCGCCGATCATCACGCACCGGAACCCCGGCCGCAGCCGGCGGGCCGCCTTGGCCACCGCGTGGTAGGCGGTGAGCCCGGCGTCCGCCAGGGCCGCGACGTCCGCGGGCTCCAGCGAGTCGTCGATCCGCACCACGCTGCGGGCCGTGGTCCTCAGGTACTCGGCGTACCCGCCGTCGCTGTCGATGCCGGGGAACTGCGAGTTCTCGCAGTGCACGTCGTCCCCGGACCGGCAGGCGCGGCACAGCCCGCAGGTGACCAGCGGGTGCAGGATCACCTTGTCCCCCTCGGCGACGTGGCTGACGGCGCTGCCCACGGCCGCCACCCAGCCGGCGTTCTCGTGCCCGATCGTGTACGGCAGCGTGACCTGGGACTTCTCCGCCCACTGCCCTTCCAGGATGTGCAGGTCGGTGCGGCAGACCCCGGCGCCGCCGATCTTCACGACGACGTCGTGCGGGCCGGTGACCTCCGGCTGCGGGACGTCGTCCAGCCGGAGCGGCTCGTGGTACCCGGTGACGCGGACGGCTCTCATGACAGGACCTCCAGGGGGAGCAGTGAACGGGAGTCGGCGTCCGGCCGGGGCGACTGGTCGGCCTCGGCGCCGGGGTAGCGGGTGGCGAGCAGGCCGCGGCAGAAGTGCGCATTGCCGTCGACGGAGATCCGCACCGACCGGGCCCGGCGCAGGAACAGGGCGGCCTCGCCGGGGGACGGGCGGGTGCCGTCGGCGGCGACCAGCACCGCGGCGTCCGGGTCGATCGGCAGGCCGAGCGTGGCCCGCCGGCGCAGCAGCGCACCGGTGGTCGGCTCGTCGGCCGGCAGGTCGCCGAGCGTGGTGCGCTGCAGGTCGGCCTCGGTGAGCGACCGGTCGGCGCGGAGCAGGGCGGTGAGCGCGCGCTCCATCGCCGCGGTGTGCCCCTTGCGGACGAAGACCGCCCGCAGCTCGTCCAGCGACTCCTCGGCCTCGTGCCCGAAGGTGCCCCGGTACCCGGCCCCGGCGGCGAGGCCGCGGTTGATCAGGTCGGAGTCGTGGTGGTCGTCGAGCTCCACCACCACCCGCTCGACCCCGGGGACGGCGGAGACCGCGTCGTGGGCGTCGGAGCACATCAGCCAGGCGAAGTTCGGCGCGCAGAACGACGTGGGCAGCCGCAGGTGCACCGCCACCGCCGGCCCCTGGACGGCCACCGACCGGACGAAGCCCAGGTCGGTGATCGGCTCGTCGAGCTCGGGGTCGACGACGGTGCCCAGCGCAGCACGGACCTGCGCCTCCGTCACCGGCGTCAGCAGGGTCGCCGTCATCAGGACATCGCCAGGTCCGCGGCGCCGGGCTCGCGGGGCCCGGTGGCCGGCTCGTCGGCGTCGGGCAGCCGCAGGTGCTCGGGCACCGGGATGTCGTAGAGCTTCGCGGCGTTGAGCCCGAGCACCTTCTTCTTCACCTCGGTGGTCAGCGGTGCGTACTCGGCCAGGTCCTCGGGGATCTGGAAGTCCACGAAGCGCTCGACCAGCCACGTCGGCGTCCAGAGCGCGTAGTCGCTGGAGAAGAGGATCCGGTCCTCCCCGAGCCAGTAGACGAGCTCGCCGATGATCTGGGCGAAGTACCGCGGCCGGGTGTGGATGAACGGGAGCGCCACCGCCAGGCCGGCGTGCACGTTGGGCTCCTGGGTGGCGATCCAGCAGAAGTCCTCCAGCCGGGGCAGGCCGCAGTGCTCGACGATGAACTGCAGGTCGGTGAAGTCCGTCGCCACGTGGTCGACGTCGGCGACGTCGAAGGCGTCCCGGTCCAGCGGGCGGATCGTCGGGCCCTTGTGGACGTGGATGTTGGTGATCCCGAGCTCCCGGCAGAGCTCGAGGTACCGGTAGGCCATCGGGTCGGTGAGCTTCCAGCCGCGGGACTCCCCGTGCCAGTCGGCGGTGTAGAGCTTCACGCCCTTGAGCCCGAAGCGCTCGGCGTCCGCCCGCAGCTGGTCCAGCCCGTTCTCGCCGTCCCGGGGGTCCCACCAGTGGTTGTAGGTGAGCTTGTCCGGGTGCTGCTGGGTGAGCGCGAACGCCTCCTCGGTCTGCCCGAACCCCCGGTGGTAGAACTCGCCGAGCCGGGCCGGCTGGAAGATGGCGTGGTCGACCATGCCGCCGGCGAAGACGTCGCGCATCAGCCGCTCGCCGCCCTGGTAGAGGTACTCCTCGTAGGGCCAGACCTCGGACTCCGGGCTGAGGTTGCGGTGGTAGTCGTAGAAGCAGTCGATGAACTGCTCACCGTGCACGTTCCGCTGGTTCTCCGGCCGCGCGTCCCAGAGGGCGATGTGCGCGTCGACCACGAAGTAGTCGACGCCGTCCTTGCTGTACATGGGGTCCTCCTCGACTCCCTCCCGCCCGCGTCGTTGCGGGCCGGAGCACCTCGGGATCGACGGTAGGTGTGGCGTGGACCACAATGAGGGGGTCTGCTGTCTCACTTTGAGACACCTCGGGCCCGGGTCCCCGCCGGCCACAGCCGCGCCCGAGGCCCGTCGCCCGGCCGACACCTGCGGGTCCGCCCGCCAGCGTCCCGAGGAGGGTCGCCGTGTCACCTCCGCCTCCGGGCCGGCTGCGGCCGGCCGGTGCCGCCGGGCTCGACCGGCCGAGCAGCCCGGCCCGGGTGCGTGCCTCCTGGCAGCGCAGCGAGCGCTACGGGGTCACCCCGGAGGAGGTGGTGCCGGTCTACGTCGACGGGGTGCCGACCGACTCGCTGTTCTACGAGTGCGGTGCAGAGGTGGTCCGTGGGCTGCACGGCACGTTGGCCGGCGAGCCGGTCGGCTTCATGCTCACCGATCCGCAGGGTCTCGTGCTGGCCCGCTGGTGCGACGACGAGACGATCAACCGCTCCCTGGACCGGGTGCACCTGGCGCCCGGCTTCTACTTCGGCGAGCAGACCGCCGGCACCAACGGTCTGGGCCTGGCCCTCGCCGACCGGGTGCCGACCCTGGTCCACGGCCCCGAGCACTACGTCGCACCGTTGCGCCGCTACACCTGTGCCGCCGTGCCGGTGCTGGACCCGCGCACCGGTGGGCTGGTGGGCAGCATCAACCTCACCACCTGGTCCGATGCCTCCTCGGAGCTGTTGCTGGCGCTGGCCCAGGCCGCCGCGGGGAACACCGCGGCGCTGATGCAGGTGCGGGCCGGTGGCCAGCTGCTCCGTGCGACGCCGCGCGGGGAGGTGTTCCACGTGCTGACCGGCCGGCTGGTCGACGGCGTCGCCGACGACCCCTGCGTGTCCCCGGCCTGGCAGGCGGCCGTGGGCGCGGTCCGCGACGCGGTCACCGGCGGCCGGCTGGTCGCCGTGGTCGGCGAGCCGGGTGCCGGGCGGACGACGGCGGCCTCGCTGGCCCGCCGCGCCACCGGCCTGCGGGAACGGGTGCTGGTCGCCCGGCCACCCGAGCCGGCCGAGGTCGGCGAGTGGCTCACCCTGTGGACGCCGGAGCTGCACGCGCCGGACACCTGTGTCGTGGTCGCCGAGGCCGACACCCTCCCGGTCTGGGCGGCCGAGCAGCTGGCCGCGGAGGTGGCCGCCGTCCCGATCACCGCGGGGGCGCCGGGCCCCCTGGTGCTCACCGGCTCCTCCTTCACCGCCCTCCCCGGCCCGCTGGCCGCACTGGTGGAGGCGGTCGCCGAGGTCCCCGCCCTGCGCGACCGGCCCGCCGACGTCGAGCCGCTGGCCCGGGCCTTCGCCCGGCAGCTCCGGCACCGCGACGTCGAGTTCACCGCGCGTGCGCTGCGGGCACTGGCCGCGCACGCCTGGCCGGGCAACGTGCGGGAGCTGCGGGCGGCGGTGCGCGCGGCCGCCGCCCGGACCGACCTCGTCGACGTCGCGCACCTGCCGCCCGGGGTGCTGTCCGACGGCAGCCGGACGCTCGGCCGGCTGGAGCAGCTGGAGCGGGACGAGATCGTGCGCTGCCTGAGCCGCCCCGGGACGACGGTGGTGCACGCCGCCACCGAACTGGGCCTGTCCCGGGCCACCCTCTACCGGAAGATCGCCCAGTACCGGATCACCGTGTAGCCCGCGGGCGCCCGCTCAGCGGTCGCGCCGGGCGGCCCGCAGCGAGTCGCCCAGCCGGGAGAGCTCGTCCCCGCCGGCGACCAGCCGGGTCAGGTCGTGCACGTCGACGTCCTCCCGGGTCAGGTCACCGGCCACCCGCCCACCGCCGAGCAGCAGGAAGCGGTCGCCGACCAGGTGCGCGTGCTGCGGGCTGTGGGTCACGAACAGCACGGCGAGCCCCGCCTCGCGGGCGGCCACCACCGACTCCAGCACCAGCGCCCGCTGGGCCACCGTCATCGGTGCGGTCGGCTCGTCGATGACCAGCGCCCGGGCACCGAAGTGCAGGGCGCGGGCGATCGCCAGGCTCTGCCGCTCCCCGGCCTTCAGCGCGCTGGCGGCCTGACCGGGGTCGAGCCCCGGGACGCCCACCCGGGCCATGGCCCGGGTGGTGATCTCCTCGGCCCGCCCGACGTCCAGCCGCCGGAACGGCCACAGCCCGCGGGTCGGTTCGGCGCCGAGGAAGAAGTTGCGCCAGACCGACATCAGCGGCGCGATCGCCAGGTCCTGCCAGACCGTGGCGATCCCGAAGGCACGAGCCTGCTGCGGCGACCGGAAGCGCTCCGGCCGGCCGTCGACCAGCAACTCGCCCTCGACCGGCTGCTGCAGGCCGGAGAGGACGGCGACCAGCGTCGACTTGCCCGAGCCGTTCTCCCCGAGCACGCAGACCACCTCGCCGGCCCGCAGGGCCAGCGACACCCGGTACAACGCCGGCACGCTGCCGAAGCGGACCGTCACCCCGCGCAGCTCCAGGACCGGCGCTGGGGAGCCGTGCGGGGACAGGTGGGCGGCCGTGCTCATGAGCGGGGCACCGAGCGGAGCCGGCGGCGGACCACGCCGTTGACCAGCAGGGCCACCAGCAGCAGCATCCCGAGGAAGGCCTGGAACCAACGTGGGTCCCAGTCGGCCAGCGAGATGCCCTCCCGGGCCACGGCGTACAGCAGCGCCCCCAGCGCGGCGCCCACGGTGGAGCCGTACCCGCCGGTGAGCAGGCAGCCGCCGATCACCGCGACCACGATGAACTCGATCTCCTCGCCCAGGGCCGGGTCGACCTGCACGCCGCCGAGCCGGACGAGGGTCAGGGTGCCGATCAGCCAGCCGGCCGCAGCGGTGCCCAGGAACAGCAGGACCGTCGTGCGCGCGACCGGCACGCCCAGCTCCTGGGCCGCCCGGCTGGCGCCGCCGCTGGCGAAGACGGCGTTGCCGAAGCGGGTGCGCCACAGCAGCCAGGTGGTCAGGGCGGTGGCCAGCAGCCACCAGAGCAGCGAGATGCGGAACCGTCCGTCACCCAGCTGCGCGGTGGCCCCGAACACCGCCAGCGCCGACTCCCAGCCCGGTGCGTCCGCCAGCCCGGTGATCCGCGAGGACCCCGCGATCGCGGCGGCCCCGGCGAGCGAGGTGCCCTGCAGCACGAGGAACGTCGCCAGCGTCACCAGGAAGCTGGGCAGCCCGGTGGTGACCACGAGCAGCCCGTTGGCGGCCCCGACCAGCAGGGCGGCGAGCAGCGACACCAGCAGGGCCGGCCAGATGCCGAGGCCGAGCTGGGTCACCAGCAGCGCGGTGACCAGGCTGCTGCCCACCGCGACGACCCCGATGGACAGGTCGAACTGGCCGGCGACCAACAGCAGTGCGACCGCCACGCCGCCGATGCCCAGCAGGGCGGCGACGTCGAGCACGGTGGCCAGGCCGCCGGAGCTGATCAGCCCCGGTGCCTGCAGCCCGAAGAAGACGGCGAGCACCAGCACCCCGACCAGCGCGCCGATGCCCGGGCGGGCGAGCAACCGGTCCAGCACCCGGCGCCCGCCGAGCGGGGCGCGGCGGGCGCCGCGGGGCCGAAGCCGGGTGGGCGCTCGGTGCTCACCGGCGACGCGGCCGAGAAGGGGTGGAGGGGTGGCACGGCGACAGCGGGACCTCTCGAGCGGGGCGGAGTCCCCAGTGTCCACGATGTCGGACGCACCGAGCGGCGTCCGCCTAGGGGCGCAGCCGCCAGCGCACCCGGTCGTCGGCGTACCAGGTCCACTTCAGCACCTGGCGGTCGAACGGGACGCCGTCCCGGCTGACCTGCGCGGGGTCGGAGGCGAGCTGCAGCGCCCGGCCGACGGCCCGGCGCACCGGGCGCAGCGGCAGCGTCACCACCGTCACGCCGATCCGGTCCACCGCCGTCCAGTCCGGTCGGACGTCGATCCGGGTGATCGAGCCGTCGGCCACTCGGGTGTCGTCGCAGTACGCCCGGGCGCCGAACCGGCGGGCGAGGACACGGCGCGACGCGCCGTGCGCGGTCACCAGGCCGGTGTGCAGCAGCACCCCGCCGTGGTCGTCCCGGACCAGCGGCAGCTCACGCTCCGCCCCGGTGCCGACGCCCAGGGAACGGGCCAGCCCGGTGGACGCCGGGTCGTCCGCGGGTTCCCAGCTCACCGGCACCGCGGGCAGCCGCTCGGTCTTCCACAACCGGGTCAGGACGGCGGACAGCGCCGGCACCGGGCCCAGCACGTGCACCGCCTCGGCGCCGTCCACCACCGAGGCGACGTGCCGGCGCGACGGCGGCTGGACCGCCGCCAGGCCGCGCAGGTCGAGCTGAGTCGCGGGCATGCCGATACCCTGCCACCTGGCCAGCCGGGAACCGCCGGTGTCTTGGGCAGACGCGACGAACGAGGAGAACCCCCCGATGCCGGCAGTCGTGCTGATCGGCGCCCAGTGGGGCGACGAGGGCAAGGGCAAGGCCACCGACCTGCTGGGCGGCCGCGTCCCGTACGTCGTGCGCTACCAGGGCGGCAACAACGCCGGCCACACCGTGATCACCCCGGACGGCGAGAAGTACGCGCTGCACCTGATCCCCAGCGGCATCCTGACCCCGGGCTGCACGCCGGTCATCGGCAACGGCGTGGTCATCGACCCCGAGGTGCTGATCGGCGAGCTCGCCGGCCTCGAGGAGCGAGGCGTCGACACCTCGCGCCTGGTGATCTCCTCCGACGCGCACCTGATCATGCCGCACCACCGCGCCCTGGACCGGGTCACCGAGCGCTTCCTCGGCCAGCGCAAGATCGGCACCACCGGCCGCGGCATCGGCCCGGCCTACGGCGACAAGGTGGCCCGCACCGGCATCCGGGTGCAGGACCTGCTCGACCTGTCGATCCTGCGGCAGAAGCTCGAGGGCACGCTGCAGGAGAAGAACCAGGTCCTGGTCAAGGTCTACAACCGCAAGGCCATCGACGTCGACGAGGTGGTCGAGGAGTACGCCGGGTACGCCGAGGCGCTCAAGCACCGGATCGTCGACACCCGGCTGCTGCTGGGCAAGGCCCTCGACGCAGGTGAGTGGGTGCTCCTGGAGGGCTCCCAGGGCACCCTGCTGGACGTCGACCACGGCACCTACCCGTTCGTGACGTCGTCCAACCCGACCGCGGGTGGGGCGGCCGTCGGCGCCGGCGTCGGCCCGACCCGGATCGAGCGGGTCGTCGGCATCCTCAAGGCGTACACGACCCGCGTGGGCTCCGGCCCCTTCCCGACCGAGCTGCACGACCAGTGGGGCGAGTACCTGCGCAAGCACGGCGGCGAGGTCGGCGTGACCACCGGCCGCGACCGGCGGTGCGGCTGGTTCGACGCCGTGGTCGCCCGCTACGCCAGCCGGGTCAACGGCATCACCGACTACTTCCTCACCAAGCTCGACGTCCTCTCCGGGCTGGAGACGGTGCCGATCTGCGTCGCCTACGACGTCGACGGTGTGCGGCACGACGAGATGCCGATGACGCAGACCGACTTCCACCACGCGAAGCCGATCTACGAGGAGATGCCCGGCTGGTTCGAGGACATCACCGCCTGCCGCCGCTTCGAGGACCTGCCGGCCAACGCGCAGGCCTACGTGCGCCGGCTCGAGGAGCTCTCCGGCGCCCGGGTCAGCGTCATCGGCGTCGGCCCCGGGCGGGACGAGAACGTCGTCCTGCACGACCTGATCGACTGAGCTGATGGCGACCCTCCGGGCCGCACCGCGGCCAGGAGGGTCGCCCGGCGGACGTTGAGCCGTTTCGTGGGATGAGGTCGGGGAGCCTCCGGCCCCCGCGACCTCATCCCACAGTCGCCTCTCGGCGACGCCGTGGTTCGTTCCGGGATCGGCTCACCCGAGCCGTCCCCGGCTCGCGTCGTCCGGGCGCTCGACCGGTCTCCGGCCTGGCCCGTCACGTAGTTGGTGTCAGGCGGGCTCGGGGACGCTGCCGGGGTCGCCGCCGGGGTCGTCCGGGGTCGACTCGATCGGCGGGGGCGGCAGCGTGTCCGGGGTGTCCGGCAGGAGCTCGCCTGCGTCGTCGGGCACCGGCTGGTCCGGGTCGAGGGGGGAGTCCGGCTCCGGGATCGACGTCATGAGCCGAGTCAACCAGCGCATGATCGCCTCCGCCATCGACCAGGTCCGGTCCGCCCGGCCGGCGGGGGCGGTCAGACCCGGGGGCGCACCGGGGCCATGGCGGCGGCGGAGAGCTCCGCACGGGCCCGGTGGGCGGTCTCCGGCGCGTCGGTGATCACGCTGTCGACGCCCAGGGCGAAGAGCAGCCGGGCCTCGGTCTGGGCGTCGCCCAGCCCGCGGGGGTCGCCGCCGCGGCGCAGGTGGCTGGGGAGGAACACGTTCTCCGGCCGCAGCGTCCACGGCTCGACCGTGAGCCCTGCCCGGTGCGCCTGGGTGATCAGGTCCGAGACACCGACCAGCCCGCCGTCGGCGCCGTGCAGCAGGATCCGGCCCTTGTGCGGCGCGATCCCGTCGGCGTAGGTGGAGACCTCGCGCAGGCCCGAGGGGGTGACGAGGGCGTCCTGGCGGCCCTCCTCCTCGATCAGCTGCACCAGCCGGGGGCCGTCGCTGCCGAGGTCGGCCCGCAGCTCGCGGAGCGCCGCCTGCTCGAAGGCCATGACGACGACGGAGCCGTCGGACCGGGTGGCGTCCAGCCGGCGCAGCTCCGCGGCGACCAGCTCGGTCATCGGCAGCCCCTGCGCGGCGAACCAGGACGGGCACTTCAGCTCCGCCTGCACCCGCACCTGGCGGCCGGGTGTGGAGCGGCGACGGGCCACCTCCACGACCTCGGCCAGGGTCAGGATGCCGAACCGGCCGTCGTAGGCGGTGTTCATCGGCCGCATCCCGGGCAGCCGTTCGACGGCGCGCAGGGTGCGCAGCTCGGCGAGGGTGAAGTCCTCGCTGAACCAGCCGGTCAGCTCCTCGCCGTCCACCTCCTGGGTGCGGCGGCGGTCGGCGAACTCGGGGTGCCGGGCCACGTCGGTCGACCGGGAGAGCTCGTTCTCGTGGCGGGCCACGAGCTGGCCGTCCCGGGTCACCACGACGTCGGGCTCGATCAGGTCGGCGCCCAGGTCGATCGCCAGCTCGTAGCTGGCCACGGTGTGCTCGGGTCGGTAGCTGGGGGCACCGCGGTGCCCGATGATGCGCGGTGAGCGCTCCAGACGGGGCGAGTGAACGGCCTTCAGGCCGGTCTCCTGCATGGCTCCAGGGAAACCCAGTTCGCTGTCCGGGGTCTGAACGCGCGCCGACGTCATGAGGACAAATCGGGGGACAACGCGCTCACCTGGAGACGAGCATGACCCTTGTGAGGGATGTCTCATCAGGGTCAGGCGCAGGAGAGCACGTCACGGGGCTCCCCGACGGCGGGGAGGCGGCCCGGGTGGCGCGGGTCGACCGCGGCCGGCTCACCGTGCTCACCGCCGAGGGGGAGCGCCGGGTCAGCTGTGCCGGCGCGGTGCACGCGGGGACCGCGCCGGCGGTCGGGGACTGGGTGGTGCTGCGTGGGGAGCAGGCGGTGCAGGTGCTGCCGCGGCGCACCGCCTTCGTGCGCACGGCGGCCGGCCGCGGGTCCGCTGCGCAGGTGGTCGCGGCGAACGTCGACGTCGTCCTCGTGGTCGACGCCCTGGGGGCCGAGGCGAGGCTGCGGCGGATCGAGCGGTACCTCGCCGTCGCCTGGGCCAGCGGGGCGACGCCGGTCGTCGTCCTCACCAAGGCCGACCTGTGCGCCGACGTGCCGGCCGCGGTGGCGCAGGTCGCCGAGGACGCCGTCGGCGTCGACGTCCTGCCGGTCAGCGCGGTCACCGGCAGTGGGCTCGCCGCCGTGCGGGGGCTCGTCCCGGCCGGGTGCACCGCGGCGATGGTCGGCCCCTCCGGCGTCGGCAAGTCCAGCCTGCTCAACGCGCTGGCCGGCCAGCCGGTGGCGGAGGTCGCCGGGATCCGCGGCGACGGGCGCGGCCGGCACACCACCACGGCGCGGGAGCTGCACCCGCTCCCCGGTGGGGGGCTGCTGATCGACACCCCCGGCATGCGCGAGCTGGCGCTGGCCGACGGGGAGGGGCTGACGGCGACCTACGCCGACGTGGCCGACTGGGCGGCCGGGTGCCGCTTCCGGGACTGCGCGCACCGCACCGAGCCCGGCTGCGCGGTGGCGGCCGCGATCGACCGCGGCGACCTGGACCCCGCGCGGTTCGTCGCCTGGCGCAAGCTCCAGGCCGAGGCGCACCGGCAGGAGCTGCGCGCCGACGCCCGGGCCCGCGCGGCCGAGTCGGCCCGGCTGCGGGCGCTGCACCGGCAGCTGCGCGCCCGGCCCGGGCGGTGACCTCCGCACCGAGACGGCCGTCGTGGTGGGGGCGGGAGACCGCTGGGTAGGTTCGCCCGGTGCGCGTCCTCGTGATCGGTTCCGGTGCCCGGGAGCACGCCCTGTGCGTGGCTCTGCAGTCCGACCCCGCCGTCACGGCGCTGGCCTGCGCGCCAGGGAACGCCGGCACCGTCACCCTGGCCCAGGCCTTCCCGCTGGACGCTGCTGACCCGGTCGCGGTCAGCGCCCTCGCCGTCGAGTGGCAGGCCGACCTGGTCGTGGTCGGCCCGGAGGTGCCGCTGGTCGCCGGCGCCGCCGACGCGGTGCGCGAGGCCGGGATCGCCTGCTTCGGCCCGTCGGCCCAGGCCGCGCAGGTCGAGGGCTCCAAGGCCTTCGCCAAGCACGTGATGACCGCCGCCGGGGTGCCGACGGCGCAGTTCTGGGCCGTCGGTGGCACGGCCGAGCTGGAGACCGCGCTGGACGAGGCGGGCGCCCCCTACGTGGTCAAGGACGACGGGCTGGCGGCCGGCAAGGGCGTGCTGGTCACCACCGACCGCGCGGCGGCCGTCGCGCACGGGCGGGCCGTGCTGGACGCCGGGCACTCGGTGGTCATCGAGGAGTTCCTCGACGGCCCGGAGGTGTCGCTGTTCGCGTTGTCCGACGGGACGACGGTGGTGCCGCTGCTGCCCGCCCAGGACCACAAGCGCCGGGACGACGGCGACGGCGGGCCCAACACCGGCGGGATGGGCGCCTACGCCCCGCTGCCCTGGGCGCCCGAGGGCCTGGTGGAGCAGGTCCGCACCACCGTCCTGCAGCCCACGATCGACGAGATGGCCCGCCGCGGGGAGCCGTTCAGCGGTCTGCTCTACGCCGGGCTGGCACTCACCTCGCGCGGTGTGCGGGTGGTGGAGTTCAACGCCCGGTTCGGCGACCCGGAGACCCAGGTCGTGCTGCCGCTGCTGGAGACCCCGCTGGCCGGGCTGCTGTACGCCGCGGCCACCGGCACGCTGGCCGAGCAGCCGCCGCTGCGCTGGCGGGACGGGGCGGCGGTCACCGTCGTCGTCGCCGCCTCGGGCTACCCCGAGCGGCCGCGCCTCGGCGACCCGGTCACCGGCGCCGACGGCGAGGGCGTGCTGCACGCCGGCACGGCACTGGGCGCCGACGGCCTGGTGCACTCGGCCGGGGGCCGGGTGCTCGCGGTCACCGCGGTCGGCGACGACCTGGCCGCGGCACGGCAGACCGTCTACGAGCGGCTGGCCGCCGTCCGGCTGGCCGGCGCCCACTGGCGCACCGACATCGCCCTCGCCGCCGTCGAGGGCCGCATCACCGCCCCCTGACGGCCCGGCCGTCCCCCGCTGTGGTGGGTTGACCCGCCCCAGCGGCGGTTGAGCCGCGTCCTGACGCGGCTGCACGGTCGCTGGACCGGCTCGACCCCTGCTGAGCGGGCGGCGTCAGCGGGCGGTGACCGGTCGGCGGGCGCGGCGGGTGTCGGGTCGGGGTGGTCGTGGCCCCTCGTTCCGCCGGGACAGGTAGGTGCCCGCCACGTTGCCGCAGGCGATGACCGGGACGGCGATGAGCGCGCCGAAGACCCCGCCGATCAGCAGTCCCGCGGCGATGCCGAGGACGACGGCCAGCGGGTGCACCGAGACCGCGCGGCCCAGCAGCAGCGGCTGCAGCACGTGGCTCTCCAGCTGCATGATCAGCACGATGATCCCCAGGGCGATCAGCGCCCGGACCGGTCCGACGGCGACCAGGGTGACCAGCACCGAGACCGTGCCGGCCAGGAACGACCCGATGATCGGGATGAACGCGCCGAGGAAGACCAGCGCGGCCAGCGGCACGACCAGCGGCGTCCCGAGGAAGACCAGGCCGATGCCGATGAAGACGGCGTCGAAGGCGGCGACCCCCACGGTGGCCCGCACGTAGGAGATCAGCGTGCGCCAGGACCGGCGGGCCGCCTCGTCCAGGTAGGCCTGCGAGTTCGCCGGGGTCAGCCCGACCACCCACAGCCAGATCTGGCGGCCGTCCAGCAGGAAGAAGAACAGGGTGAACAGGGTCAGCAGGGCGCCGGTGAGCACCTCGCCGACGGTCGCGGCGGTGGTCAGCGCACCGGAGGTGAGCACGTCCTGGTTGTCCGCGATGGCCTGGTTGGCGCTCTCGACCGCGTCGGTGATCTGGCCGTCGGTGACCGCGAAGGTGCGGGTGACGTAGTCCTGGACCTGGGTGAGCCCCTCGTCGACCTGGGACACGAGGTCGGCGTAGCCGGCGGCGAACTCCTCGACCACGAGGGTGACGATCCCGGCGACCACGCCCACGCCGACGACGAGCATGGTGAGCGCGGCCAGCGACGTCGGCCAGCCGTTGCGCCGCAGGAAGACCGCGCCCGGCTGGAGCAGCGCGGCCAGCAGCAATGCCACGATGACCGGCACGATGACGACGGCGACGTAGCCGGCGGCCCGCAACAGCAGGTAGAGCGCGGCCACGACGGCCACCGTCCGCCAGGACCAGGCCGCGGCGACCCGCAGCCCGTAGGGGACGTCCCGCTCGACGGTCCGGGGAGCGGACTCCGGGGCCAGCAGGCTGCCCCGGCTGCGGTCCCGGCCGGGCGCCGGGGGTGAACCACCCGGTGCCGGGGGGCCGCTGACCCCGCCGGGGACGTCGACGTCCGGGGCGTCGGGGTGCGGGCTGCCGGGGGCGAGGGGAGCAGCGGCGCGGGCGGGGGCGCCGGCGGCGTGGTGGCCGTCACCGGGGTGCGGCTCCTCGACGTGGTCGACGACGGCGCGGCTGCCGTCCTCCAGGACCAGCACGGTGCCGTCGGGCCAGGCGTGCGGATCGTGTTCGGCCGCGGCCCGGATGCGCTCCCGGGCGCGGTCGACCAGGTGTCTGGCCCGCTGCAACATCGAGTCCTCCGAGCTGATGGGGGCCCGCTCGCAGCGGTGCGAGAGGATGGGGCCGTGGTGCGACGAGCTGACCGGTCCGAAGCGGTGCCCGCATGATCGACAGGTACACCCTGCCGGAGATGGGCCGGGTCTGGAGCGATCAGCACAAGTACGACCTGTGGTGTCGGGTCGAGACGCTGGTGCTGGAGGCGCACGCGGCCGCCGGGCGGGTGCCCGCCGACGTCGTCGAGCCGGTGCGCAACGCGCCGCCGCCCACCCCCGAGCGGGTCGCGGAGATCGAGGAGACGACGCAGCACGACGTCATCGCCTTCCTCACCGCGTGGGCCGACAACACCGAGCCGCGCTCGGCCGCGGCCTACGTGCACCACGGCATGACCTCCTCGGACCTGCTGGACACCGCGCTCGCCGTCCAGCTCACCGACGCCACCGACGTGCTGCTGGCCAAGGCCGACCGGCTGGTGGCCGCGCTGCGCGACCACGGCTTGGCGCACCGGGGCACGATCAAGGTGGGCCGCACGCACGGCGTGCACGCCGAGCCGGTCGTCTGGGGCCACCGGGTCGCCGACCTCGCCTTCGCCATGGCCCGCTCCCGGGACCGGCTGCGCCGGGCCCGTGCGGCCGTCGGCGTGGTGGCCATCTCCGGTGCCGTCGGCACCTACTCCCTGATCGACCCCTCGGTCGAGGTCGCCGTGGCCGAGGCGCTGGACCTCCGCGCGGCCGACGCGTCCACCCAGGTCGTGCTGCGCGACGGGATCAGCGAGTGGGTGTCCGCGCTGGCCGTCATCGCCACGGTGTGCGAGGCGATCGCCCTGGAGGTGCGGCACGGCCAGCGCACCGAGGTGCGTGAGCTGTCCGAGGCGTTCGGCAAGGGCCAGAAGGGCTCCAGCGCCATGCCGCACAAGAAGAACCCGATCCGCTCCGAGCGGATCGCCGGGCTGGCCCGGGTCGTGCGCGCGGCGATCGTGCCGGTGATGGAGGGCATCCCGCTGTGGCACGAGCGGGACATCTCGCACTCCTCCACCGAGCGGGTGTTCCTCCCCGACGCGGCGATCACCACCGACTACCTGCTGGACCTGACCGCCGGCCTGGTGGAGAACCTGGTCGTCGACGCCGACCGGATGCGCGCCAACCTGGAGTCCACCGGCGGGCTGATCTACACCTCGGCGGTGCTGCTGGAGCTGGTCGAGGGCGGGATGAGCCGTGAGCAGTCCTACGCGCTGGTGCAGTCCGCGGCGATGCGCACCTGGTCCGACGGCACCCCGTTCCGGCAGACGCTGCGCGAGCGGGCGACCGAGGACGGCGTGACCCTCGACGAGGCCCGGCTGGACGAGATCTGCCGGCCGGAGCAGTACGTGGCGAACCTGGGCCCGCTGTTCGACCGGCTGGCCGGGCTGTCGTGAGCCTGCCCTTCGAACTCGTCGCCCAGGGGAAGGTCCGCGAGGTCTACGCCGTCGACGACGACCGGCTGCTGCTGGTCGCCAGCGACCGGGTCTCCGCCTACGACCACGTGCTCCCCACCCCCGTCCCGGACAAGGGGCGGGTGCTCACCGCGCTGTCGGTGTGGTGGTTCGAGCAGTTGGCGCCGGTGCTGGCCGAGCACGGCGCGGAGCACCACCTGCTGGCCGCCGGCGACGACCTGCTCGCCTCCGGCGTCCCGGCCGAGCTGGCCGGCCGGTCGATGCTGGTCCGCCGGCTGGAGATGCTCCCGGTGGAGTGCGTGGCCCGCGGCTACCTGTCCGGGTCGGGCACGGTCGAGTACCAGCGCACGGGTGCGATCGTCGACGTCCCGCTCCCGGCCGGGCTGGTCGAGGGGTCTCGGCTGCCCGAGCCGGTGTTCACCCCCTCGACCAAGGCCGAGGTGGGCGAGCACGACGAGGCGATCGGGTTCGCCCAGGTGGTCGACGCCGTCGGTGCCGACCGGGCGGAGGCGCTGCGGTCGCTGACCCTGGCGCTCTACCGCCGCGGCGCGGAGATCGCCGAGCAGGCCGGGATCGTGCTGGCCGACACCAAGTTCGAGTTCGGCACGGCCGCTGACGGCCTCGTGCTGGCCGACGAGGTGCTGACCCCGGACTCGTCGCGCTTCTGGCCGGCGATGACCTGGTCGCCGGGCGCGCCGCAGCCCTCCTTCGACAAGCAGTACCTCCGGGACTGGCTGACCACCTCCGGCTGGGACCGGGTGTCCCCGCCGCCGGAGCTCCCGGACGACGTCGTCGCCGCCACCCGCGACCGCTACGTCAGGGCCTACGAGCAGCTCACCGGCCTGCCCTGGAACTGAGCCACCTGGGCCACCAAAATGGCCATTGTGGTGGCCCAGGTGGCTCAGTAGATGGCGGTGATGCCGCGGGCGCGGGCGTTGCGCAGCGCGGTGAAGACGTGCGAGCGGATCAGGTCGGCGGCCGGGTCGGGCAGGTCGACGAAGCGCAGCGACCACTCGTGCAGGTTGTCCTGCCGGGGTCGGCGGCGGACCAGCGCCACCTCGGTGACGAGCTCGTCGGAGTAGAGGTCGAGCGAGAGGGCCAGCGACTGGTTCCGCGTCGGGAACGGGACGCCCACGCCCAGGTCGCCGTGCGGGCGGAAGACGGCCAGCAGCCCGCCCTCGCTGAGGTCGACGGTGCTCCCGACCAGGGTGGCGCGGTCCCAGGAGAGGGTCACCGACAGCCCGATGGGGGCGCGGACGGCGTCGCGGCGCTGGATCTTGCTGGCCGGGCCGGTGATCTTCACCTTCCACAGGCCGTCGTCGGTGACCGCGACCGCGTCGGCCGGGACGGACCGGAGCCCGTCGTCGGCCTGCCAGGACAGCTCGAGCATGTCCTGCTCGACGAAGCGGGTGGCCTCCCCGAGGGCGTTGCGCGGTGCGCTGAGGTAGAGGTACGTCTCGCCCTCCCGGCGGACCCGGGCGGTGAGCGCCTCGTCCTGCCCGAGGGGGAGGACGCTGAGCGCGGTGGCAGCGGCTGGGTGGTCCACGTTGGGCACTCCGGCGACCATCCCGTGCTCCTCCGTCCACCTCGCCGACCGCCCGGTGGCGACCGTGTCCGGGCCCATCATCGGCAGTCGGGGCCGGTTGTCCAGCACAACGGTGCAGGTCGGTGACCCGTTCGGATGAGCCCCGGTCGGAGGACACCCGCCGACCGGCGTGGTGTCGGCGCCCATCGCCGGGCCGGTACCCTCATCGGCGTGTCCCAGGTGGTCGTCGACGTCGTCCTGAAGCCAGAGATCTCCGATCCCCAGGGGCAGGCGGTGCTCGGCGCCCTCGGGCGCCTCGGCCACACCGGCGTGCGCAGCGTCCGCCAGGGCAAGCACTTCGTCCTCGAGGTCGACGGCGAGCCCGACGAGGCCGAGCTCCGGCAGATCGCCGAGACGCTGCTGGCCAACCCCGTCATCGAGGACGTCGAGCTGCACCTCCCCGCTCGTACCACCGACTGAGAGAGACCCAGTGCGCATCGGTGTCATCACCTTCCCGGGTTCCCTGGACGACGTCGACGCAGCGCGCGCAGTGCGCCTGGCCGGCGGCGAGCCGGTGGCGCTGTGGCACGCCGAGCACGACCTGAAGGACGTCGACGCGATCGTCCTGCCCGGCGGCTTCTCCTACGGCGACTACCTGCGGGCCGGCGCCATCGCCGCCCGGTCGCCGCTGATGGCCGACGTCGTGGCCGCGGCGCGCCAGGGCCTGCCGGTGCTGGGCATCTGCAACGGCTTCCAGGTGCTCTGCGAGGCGGGGCTGCTGCCCGGTGCGCTCACCCGCAACGGCCACCTGCACTTCCGCAACCGTGACCAGGGCCTGCTGGTCGAGCGGGCCGACACCGCGTGGACGTCGTCGTTCGAGCAGGGCCAGCGGATCGTCGTCCCGGTGAAGAACGGCGAGGGCCGCTACGTGGCCGCACCGGCCGAGCTGGACCGGCTGGAGGGCGAGGGCCGGGTGGTGGTGCGCTACGTCGACGGCAACCCCAACGGCAGCTCCCGCGACATCGCCGGGGTCACCAGCGCCGACGGCCGGGTGGTCGGGCTGATGCCGCACCCGGAGCACGCGGTCGAGGCCCTCACGGGTCCGAGCACCGACGGCCTGGGCTTCTTCACCTCCGTGCTCACCGCGATGGTCGCCGCGTGAGCGCCACCGAGGGCCTCTCCAAGCTGGACACCGCCCCGGGCCGGACGAACCTGCTGGACACCGTGGCGCTGGCCACCGAGCAGCCCGACGACGCGCAGCCCTACGCCGAGCTGGGCCTCAAGGACGACGAGTACGCCCGGATCCGGGAGATCCTCGGGCGCCGGCCGACCACCGCCGAGCTGGCCATGTACTCGGTGATGTGGAGCGAGCACTGCTCCTACAAGTCCTCCAAGGTGCACCTGAGCCGCTTCGGCGACCTGCCGAAGAGCGACGCCCTGCTGGTCGGCATGGGCGAGAACGCCGGCGTGGTCGACGTCGGCGAGGGCTACGCGGTCACCTTCAAGGTCGAGTCGCACAACCACCCGAGCTACGTCGAGCCCTACCAGGGCGCGGCCACCGGGGTCGGTGGCATCGTCCGCGACATCCTCACCATGGGCGCCCGCCCGATCGCCGTCATGGACTCGCTGCGCTTCGGTCGCGCCGACGCCCCCGACACCGCCCGGGTGCTGCCCGGCGTGGTCGCCGGGGTCGGCGGCTACGGCAACTGCCTGGGCCTGCCCAACATCGGCGGCGAGCTGCTGTTCGACGACTGCTACGCCGGCAATCCGCTGGTCAACGCCCTGTGCGTCGGCGTGCTGCGGCACGAGGAGCTCCAGCTGGCCAAGGCCGAGGGCACCGGCAACAAGGTGGTCCTCTTCGGGGCCCGCACCGGCGGCGACGGCATCGGCGGGGTCTCGGTGCTGGCCAGCGAGACCTTCGACGCCGAGGGCCCGGCCAAGCGCCCCGCCGTCCAGGTCGGCGACCCGTTCACCGAGAAGCTGCTGATCGAGGCCTGCCTGGAGATCTTCGCCGCCGGCCTGGTCACCGGCATCCAGGACCTCGGCGGGGCCGGCATCTCCTGCGCCACCAGCGAGCTGGCTGCGGCCGGTTCCGGCGGCATGGCGATCGACCTGGACGCCGTCCCGCTGCGCGACTCCACGCTCACCCCCGCCGAGATCCTGATGAGCGAGTCGCAGGAGCGGATGTGCGCCATCGTCGAGCCGGGCAAGGTCGAGGCGTTCATGGCCGTCTGCGCCAAGTGGGACGTGCTGGCCACCGTCATCGGTGAGGTCACCGACGGCGACCGGCTGACCATCGACTGGCACGGCGAGCGGATCGTCGACGTCCCGCCGCGCACGGTCGCCCTGGAGGGCCCGCGCTACGAGCGTCCGATGTCCCGCCCGGCCGACCTGGACGCGCTGCAGGCCGACACCCCGCCGTCGTCCTCGGCCGACCTGCGGGCCGACTGGCTCGCGGTCGTGTCCAGCCCGGACGGCGCGGACAAGAGCTGGGTCACCGAGCAGTACGACCGCTACGTGCGGGGCAACACCGTGCTCGCCCAGCCCGAGGACGCCGGCGTCCTGCGGATCGACGAGTCCAGCAACCTGGGCATCGCGCTGTCGCTGGACGGCAACGCCCGCTACGCCCGGCTGGACCCCTACACTGGCGCCCAGCTGAACCTGGCCGAGGCCTACCGCAACGTCGCCGTCTCCGGGGCCAAGCCGCTGGCGGTCACCAACTGCCTGAACTTCGGCTCCCCGGAGAACCCCGAGGTGATGTGGCAGTTCGCCGAGGCCGTCCGGGGCCTGGCCGACGGCTGCCGCGAGCTCGGCCTGCCGGTCACCGGCGGCAACGTGAGCCTCTACAACCAGACCGGGGACGTCGCGATCAACCCCACCCCGGTGATCGGGGTGCTGGGTGTGCACGCCGACGTCACCCGCCGGGTGCCCACCGGCTGGCGGGCCGACGGCGAGTCCGTGCTGCTGCTGGGGGAGACCCGGCCGGAGTTCGGTGGCTCGGCCTGGGCCGCGGTCGTCCACGGCCACCTGGGCGGGCTGCCGCCCCGGCTCGACCTGGCCGCCGATCGGGCCCTGGGTGAGCTGCTGGTGTCCCTGTCGGCCGACGGACTGGTCAGCTCGGCGCACGACCTGGCCGACGGCGGGCTGGCGCAGGCGCTGACCGAGTCGGCGCTGCGGTACGGCACCGGCGCCCGGCTGAGCGTGACCGGCGACCCGACGGCGGCGCTGTTCGGCGAGTCGGTGGCCCGCGTCGTCGTCACCACCGCCGACCCCGCCGCGGTGCGCGCCGCCGCCGAGGCATCGGGTGTGCCGGTCACCGAGCTCGGGACGACGGGCGGCGACGCCCTGGTGCTGGACGGTCTGCTGGAGCTGCCGCTGGCCGAGCTGCGGGCGGCGTGGACGGCGACCCTGCCGGCGCTGTTCGGCAGCCCGGAGGTCGCGGTGGGCACCGTCCCGGCGGGCACCGTCCCGACGAGCTGACCGTGGCCGGCGTCGCGCCGATCTCGGCCGAGGACCTGCGGGCGGCGCTCGCCCCCACGGCCGGCTGGCTGGCCGGGGAGGCCGAGCAGCCGCCCCGCGCGGTGCTGGGGGCTGCGGTGAAGACCTCGGCCCGCTGGCTGGCCCAGCACGTGCCCGGGCGCTCGGTCGAGCTGCGGGTGCCGCCGTTCGTGGCGGTGCAGTGCGTGCCCGGGCCGCGGCACACCCGCGGCACCCCGCCCAACGTGGTCGAGACCGACGCCGCGACCTGGCTGCGGCTGGCGACCGGTGCCCTGTCCTGGGCAGAGGCGGTGGGGGAGGGGAGGGTCAGCGCCAGCGGCAACCGCGCCGACCTCTCCGAGCACCTCCCGCTGCCCCCGCTGCGCTGACCGACTGAGCAGTTGAGGGCGCCGACACGGCGGGACACGCCGTGTCGGGCGACCGAGACTGCGCACTCGACGGCGCCACCCACGACAGCCCCACGAACGACAGCGCCCCCTCTGCCGTGTGGCAGAGGGGGCGCTGTGCTGCGTGGTGCGGTGGCTCAGCCGGTGAACAGGGTGCTGGCCGTGCGGATGGTCTGCACCAGCCCGTACACCAGCGGGAGGCCCACCAGGGCCCAGGCGAAGGCGACCAGGCCGGTCGGTGTGCTGCTCTGCTCGCTCATCGAGTGGTGCTCCGTTCGGGGTTGGCGCGGGCGGTGGCGGGGGTGGTGGCGTGCGGCTCGTGCCACTTCGCCGCGACCGGCTTGACCAGCAGGTTGGCGACGAAGCCGACGGCCAGCAGGCCGACCATGATGAACAGCGCCGGCCGGTAGTCGGCGGCGACGAGCTGACCCGGGGTGCCCTGGGCGTCCAGGACGCCGTTGACGATCAGCGGGCCGGCGATGCCGGCGGCGGCCCAGGCGGTCAGCAGGCGGCCGTGGATGGCGCCGACCTGGTAGGTGCCGAAGAGGTCACGCAGGTAGGCCGGGACGGTCGCGAAGCCACCGCCGTAGAAGCTGATGATGATCGCGGCGAGCGCGACGAACAGCCAGACGGCGCTGCTGCCGATGGTGGCCAGCAGGACGTACAGCACCAGGCCGACGCCGAGGTAGACCATGTAGATGCCCTTGCGGCCGATGTAGTCCGAGGTCGAGGACCACACGAACCGGCCGGCCATGTTGAACAGCGAGAGCAGCCCGACGAAGCCGCCGGCCGCAGCGGCGGCGACCGCGGAGGTCTCCCCGTTGCGGAAGAAGTCCTGGATCATCGGCGCGGCCTGCTCGAGGATGCCGATGCCGGCGGTCACGTTGCAGAACAGCACGGTCCACAGCAGCCAGAACTGCGGCGTCTTGATGGCGTTGCCGGCCGAGACGCTCTCGGTGGTGACCATCGCCCTCTGCTTGACCGTCGAGGGGTCGAAGCCGGCGGGCCGCCAGTCGTCGGCGGGGACGCGGACGATGAAGGCGCCGAACATCATGAAGACCAGGTAGACCAGGCCCAGGGTGACGAAGAGGCC
This sequence comes from Modestobacter sp. VKM Ac-2978, assembly GCF_026968025.1. Lineage (NCBI taxonomy): Bacteria > Bacillati > Actinomycetota > Actinomycetes > Geodermatophilales > Geodermatophilaceae > Modestobacter > Modestobacter sp. VKM Ac-2978. Next base: position 326,728 of record NZ_JAPVBP010000003.1, read on the forward strand.
GGCGACCGAGGCGCCGCTCGGGGTGGTGCCGGCGGTGCCGTCGTAGGACGGGTCGTACCAGTTCATCAGCTGGCGGGACAGCGGCGAGGCGATGAGCGCGCCACCACCGAAGCCCATGATCGCCATGCCGGTGGCCAGGCCCGGCCGGTCCGGGAACCACTTGATCAGCGTGGAGACCGGCGAGATGTAGCCGATGCCCAGGCCGATGCCGCCGATGACGCCGTAGCCCAGGTAGACCAGCCACAGCTGCTCGGTGGAGATGCCGAGGGCACCGACCAGGAAGCCGACCGACCAGAAGCAGGCGGCGGTGAACATGGCGGCGCGGGGGCCGTTGCGGTCGACCCAGGTGCCGAAGACGGCGGCGGAGAGGCCGAGCATGACGATCGCGATCGAGAAGATGATGCCGATCGCGGTCAGGGTCGAGTCGAAGTGCGAGACGAGCGCGGCCTTGTAGACGCTGGTCGCGTAGGCCTGGCCGATGCACAGGTGCACGGCGAGCGCGGCGGGCGGGATGAGCCACCGGTTGAAGCCCGGGCGAGCGATGATGCGCTCCCGGGCCAGGAAGCTGGGTACTGCCACGGAACGACCTCCGAGTACGGGAACGGCGCGGCCGGACGGACGCAACCCGACCGCGACCCGTGCACTCGTGTGACACAGATCGCGACCGCAGGGCACCGTACGACGATGTGACGATTTCGGCTGCATCGCGGCCCCCTGCCGGGTGAGGCGAGACCAATTCGTTGCACGCACAACCGTCGTTTCCACGGTGCGGGAGCGGGGCGCGGACCGGCGGCTCGTTCCCTAGGCTGGCGACATGCCGTACGAGGTCAAGGGCGTCGTCGCCCTGAGCAAGGGTGCTCCGGTCACCATCGAGACGATCATCGTCCCCGACCCGGGGCCGGGTGAGGCGGTGGTCGACGTCCAGGCGTGCGGGGTCTGCCACACCGACCTGCACTACCGGGAGGGCGGGATCAACGACGAGTTCCCGTTCTTGCTGGGCCACGAGGCGGCCGGCCTGGTCTCGGCGGTCGGCGAGGGCGTCACCAACGTGGCCGTCGGCGACTACGTGGTGCTGAACTGGCGCGCGGTGTGCGGGGAGTGCCGGGCCTGCGCCAAGGGCAAGCCCTGGTACTGCTTCAACACCCACAACGCCGCGCAGAAGATGACGCTGGCCGACGGCACCGAGCTCTCGCCAGCGTTGGGGATCGGCGCGTTCGCCGAGAAGACGCTGGTCCACTCCGGGCAGTGCACGAAGGTCGACCCGGCGGCGAAGCCGACCGCGGCCGGGCTGCTGGGCTGCGGCGTGATGGCCGGTGTGGGTGCGGCGATCAACACCGGCGGGGTGGGTCGCGGCGACTCGGTCGCCGTCTTCGGCTGCGGTGGCGTCGGTGACGCCGCGATCGCCGGCTCCCGGCTCGCCGGTGCGGGCACGATCATCGCCGTCGACATCGACGACAAGAAGCTCGAGTGGGCCAAGGGCATGGGCGCCACCCACACCGTCAACTCCTCCCAGACCGACGCGGTCGAGGCCATCAAGGCGCTCACCGGCGGGTTCGGGGTCGACGTGGCGATCGACGCGGTCGGGCACCCGGCGGTCTACGAGCAGGCGTTCAACGCCCGCGACCTGGCCGGCACCGTCGTCCTGGTCGGCGTGCCGAACCCGACGATGACGATCGAGCTGCCGCTGATCGAGGTCTTCGGCCGCGGTGGCGCGCTCAAGTCCTCCTGGTACGGCGACTGCCTGCCCAGCCGGGACTTCCCGATGCTGATCGACCTGTACCTGCAGGGCCGGTTCGACCTGGACGCCTTCGTCAGCGAGACGATCGGGCTCTCCGACGTCGAGGCGGCCTTCGACAAGATGCACGCCGGCGAGGTGCTGCGCTCCGTGGTCGTGTTCGAGGGGGCCGGACAGTGAGGGCCCGGGTCGAGCAGGCCGTCGTCAGCGGGGTCTTCAGCCTCGACGGGCAGGACTTCGACGTCGACAACAACGTCTGGCTGGTCGGGGACGACGACGAGGTGCTCGTCATCGACGCGCCGCACGACGCCGCCCCCATCATCGAGGCGATCGGCGGCCGCCGGGTGACCGCGATCGTGCTCACCCACGGGCACAACGACCACATCACCGCGGCGGTCGCCCTGCGTGAGGCCACCGGGGCACCGATCTGGCTCAACCCCGCGGACCGGATGCTCTGGGACGTCGTCCACCCCGACACCGAGCCCGACCACGACCTGGTCGAGGGCACCCGGTTCGGCGTGGGCGACGTGCAGCTGCAGGCGCTGCACACCCCCGGGCACTCCCCGGGCAGCACCTGCCTGCACGCGCCCGACCTGCGCACCGTCTTCACCGGCGACACGTTGTTCTGCGGTGGTCCCGGTGCCACCGGGCGGTCGTTCAGCGACAAGCCGACGATCCTGCGGTCGATCACCGACCGGCTGATGACGCTGCACGGTGACACGGTGGTCAGGACCGGTCACGGCGACGACACCACGATCAACGCCGAGCTGGGCAACATCTCCTGACCGGTCCTCCGCCGTCCCCTCCCGAGTGAGCGGTCCCACCCGGGAGGGGACGGCGCAGCCGGTACGCTCGCACCCGTGCCTCGCGGTGATGGACGGCTGACGCACGACCTCGACCCCCATGACCCTGGTCCCCAGGACGCCTGTGGCGTCTTCGGGGTCTGGGCTCCCGGGGAAGAGGTCGCGAAGCTGACCTATTTCGGCCTGTACGCCCTCCAGCACCGCGGTCAGGAGGCGGCCGGCATCGCGGTGTCCGACGGCTCCTCCGTCGTGGTCTACAAGGACCTCGGCCTGGTCAGCCAGGTGTTCGACGAGCCGACGCTGGGCAGCCTCCGTGGTCACATCGCCGTCGGCCACGCCCGGTACTCCACCACCGGGGCCTCCACCTGGGAGAACGCCCAGCCGACGTTCCGCACCACCGGGGCGGGCACCGGGCTGGCGCTGTGTCACAACGGCAACCTGGTGAACACCGCCGAGCTGGCCAGCGCCGCGGCCGACGAGGGCGTGGCCGGGGCGTTCGTCGCGACCAACGACTCCGACCTGGTCACCTCGCTGATCGCGGCCAAGCCCGACATGTCGGTCGAGGCGGCGGCGATGGAGGTGCTCCCGCGCCTGCGGGGGGCGTTCAGCTTCACCTTCATGGACGAGGACACCCTCTACGCCGCCCGTGACCCGCAGGGCGTGCGGCCGCTGGTCCTCGGCCGGCTGGAGCGGGGCTGGGTCGTCGCCAGCGAGACGGCGGCGCTGGACATCTGCGGCGCCTCGTTCGTTCGCGAGGTGGAGCCCGGCGAGCTGATCGCCATCGACGAGGACGGGCTGCGCAGCCAGCACTTCGCCCCCTCGGACCCCAAGGGCTGCGTCTTCGAGTACGTCTACCTCGCCCGGCCGGACACCACGATCTCCGGCCGCGGCGTGCACGCGGCGCGGGTCGAGATCGGCCGCCGGCTGGCCAAGGAGCACCCGGTCGAGGCCGACCTGGTCATCCCGGTCCCCGAGTCGGGCACGCCGGCCGCGGTCGGGTACGCCGAGGCCTCCGGGATCCCCTACGGCCTGGGCCTGGTCAAGAACTCCTACGTCGGGCGCACGTTCATCCAGCCCAGCCAGACGATCCGGCAGCTGGGCATCCGGCTGAAGCTGAACCCGCTGCGCGACGTCATCCGCGGCAAGCGCCTGGTGGTCGTCGACGACTCGATCGTGCGGGGCAACACCCAGCGGGCGCTCATCCGGATGCTCCGTGAGGCCGGCGCCCTCGAGGTGCACGTGCGGATCGCCTCACCGCCGGTGAAGTGGCCCTGCTTCTACGGCATCGACTTCGCCAGCCGCGCCGAGCTGGTCGCCAATGGCCTGGACGTCGACGGGGTGCGCGCCTCGATCAACGCCGACTCGCTGGGCTACGTCTCCGAGCAGGGGCTGATCGCCGCCACCGAGCAGCCGGCCAACCGACTGTGCACCGCCTGCTTCACCGGCGAGTACCCGATCGCCCTCGGCCAGCCGGAGGTGCTGGGCAAGCACCTCCTCGAGGGCATCGGCCGCCGGGCGCTGACCGAGGAGGCCTCCGCGGTCACCGGCTGGACCGGCCAGCAGGCCGGCAGTCCGACGGTCCCCGGTGGGGCCGACGACGCGCTGAGCCGGCCGTGACGGCCCACGAGGGCGAGCTGACCTATGCCGCCTCCGGGGTCGACATCGACGCCGGCGAGCGAGCGGTCACCCTGATGCGCGCCGCGGTGGAGAAGACCAACCGCCCGGAGGTCGTCGGTGGGCTGGGCGGGTTCGCCGGGCTCTTCGCCCTGGACACCGCCAAGTACCGCAAGCCGCTGCTCGCCTCCTCGACCGACGGCGTGGGCACCAAGATCGCGCTGGCCCGGGCACTGGACCGGCACGACACCGTCGGGATCGACCTGGTCGCCATGGTCGTCGACGACCTGGTCGCCTGCGGGGCCGAGCCGCTGTTCCTGCAGGACTACGTCGCCTGCGGTCGGGTCGTGCCGGAGCGGATCGCCGCCATCGTCACCGGGATCGCCGAGGGCTGCACGCAGGCCGGTGCCGCACTGGTGGGTGGGGAGACCGCCGAGCACGGTGACCTGATGGGCGCGGACGACTACGACCTGGCCGCCACCGCGGTCGGGGTCGTCGAGGCCGATGCGGTGCTGGGGCCGGAGCGGGTGCGGGCCGGCGACGTCGTCGTCGCCATGGCCTCCTCCGGGCTGCACTCCAACGGCTACTCGCTGGTGCGCCGGGTCGTCGACCGGGCGGGGCTGGACCTCACCGGCACGCCGGCCGGCCTGAGCCGCCCGCTCGGGGACGAACTCCTCGAGCCCACCCGGATCTACGCCCGCGACTGCCTCACGCTGGTCGAGCAGCTGGGCGTGGAGACGGTGCACGCCTTCGCCCACATCACCGGTGGGGGGCTGGCCGGCAACACCGTCCGCGTCGTCCCGGCCGGGTTGGAGGCGGTGCTGGACCGGAGCACCTGGGCGCTGCCCGCGGTGGTGCGGCTGCTGGAGGAGCACGGCGTGCCGCGCGCGGAGTCCGAACGGGCCTTCAACTGCGGCGTGGGCATGGTGGCCGCGGTCGCGCCCGAGCACGCGGACCGGGCGGTCGACCTGCTCCTCGCCCGCGGCGTCCCGGCCTGGGTGGCCGGCACGGTCGGGGCGCACGACGGAGACGCCTCGGCGCGGCTGGTCAGCTCCTACCGCTGACGGAGGAGCCCCGGCCCCCACCGCGCGCTCGCGGCGGACCTGCCGGATCGGGACGCGCGGCGACACCGCTCCCCCCGAGGGAGGACCGGTGTCGCTGCGCTACAGAGGGCTGGGTCGCCGGTTCAGCGGCTGGCAGCCCAGTCGTCGTCTTCGTCGTCCTGCGACCAGCTCCCGACGTGCGTGTCGTCCTCGTCGTCGTCCTTCGGCCCCCGGGAGGGGAACGACGACGGCTGTCCAGCCAGTTCGCGCTGGAGGGCAGTGAGGTCGGTGTTGGGTGAGCTGTACTTGAGCTCACGGGCCACGCGTGTCTGCTTGGCCTTCGCTCGGCCGCGCCCCATGGCTCGACCCCCTCGTGACGGAGTGCGGGTCGTCTCCAGCACTGGGCTGGACGGCCCGTGTGGCGACCCCGACTGAGTGACTGTGTCCTTGGCCGAGCTTACGACACGGATCGGTCACGGGCACGCAGCCCACCCCCCGGCTGCCTCATCCGGAGGTGTATGTGACCGGGGTCTCACCCATTTCGGCTGCAGGAGCCGGTCATCGGGGCAGTCGGATGGTCGCCAGTCGCCCCACGGAGCTCATCCGCTCCTCGGCGAGTCGGTCGGCGGCCACGGCCGGGGAGACGCCCTCGGCATCGGCGGCGGCGAAGACCCGCAGGGCGACGTCGAAGATCGAGGTCGCCTTCGACTCGGCCCGGGGGAAGGAGAACCCGTGCCGCTCGTCCTCGACCTGGATCACACCGCCGGCGTTCACCAGGTAGTCGGGGGCGTAGAGGATGCCTCGGCCGCGCAGCAGCTCGGCGGTGCCCTCGTGGGCCAGCTGGTTGTTCGCCCCGCCACAGACGATCTCGGCGGGCAGCACGGCCACGGTCTCGTCGTCCAGGGCGCCACCGAGGGCGCAGGGGGCGTAGACGGCGTGCGGCGTGCGCACCAGGGTCGCGGTGTCGGCGACCGCCTGCACCGTGGAGTGCCGTGCCCGGACCCGGGCGACCGCGGCCGGGTCGACGTCGGTCACGACGACGGACGCGCCGTCGGCGACCAGCCGGTCGACCAGCCAGCTGCCCACCTTGCCCACCCCGGCGACGGCGACCGTGCGGCCGGCCAGTGTCGGGGAGCCCCAGCGGTGCTGGGCCGCGGCACGCATCCCCTGGAAGACGCCGAAGGCGGTGAGCACCGAGGAGTCCCCGCAGCCGCCGAAGGCCTCGGACCGGCCGTGGGCGAAGCGGGTCTCCCGGGCCACGACGTCCAGGTCGGCGTTGTAGGTGCCGACGTCGCATGCGGTGAGGTACCGCCCGCCGAGGCTCTCGACGAAGCGTCCGTAGGCGCGCAGCAGCGCCTCGGTCTTGTCGGTGTGCGGATCGCCGATGATGACCGCCTTGCCACCGCCCAGGTCGAGGCCGGCCAGGCTGTTCTTGTAGGCCATCGCCTTCGACAGCGCGAGGGCGTCGGCCACCGCGGCCTCCTCGGAGGCGTAGGGGAAGAAGCGGGTGCCGCCGAGCGCCGGGCCGAGCGCGGTGGAGTAGACCGCGATCACCGCGCGCAGCCCCGACCCGGGGTCGGAGCAGAAGACGACCTGTTCGTGCCCGGAGCCCATCACGTCCACGACCGGCAGCCTAGGCAGCCGCACGCCCGTCCGCCGCGTGCGCGCGCCCCCGCGGGGCGCGCGTTGCCGCTCCGTGGACGGCGCAACGACAAACGGCCGGGTCTCGTCGAGGAGGTCCGTGCCGTGTCCGCCTGCCGCGGCGGGCATGATCAGGGGTGGACCAGAGGCGCCGGCCGACCCCGGTGCCGCACACTCCTCTGGGTGGCCCGAGTCGGGGCCGACCGGTGGAGGACACCAGCGGGGCATCGCAGCGCCGCCACACAGGAGGACACGCACACGATGGCTCGACCCATGCGGCTGCTCGCACTCGCCCTGGCAGCACCCCTGTTGCTGAGCGCCTGCTCCACGGAGAACTCCGGCGATGGCGGTGGCGACGAGGGCGGGGACGGCGGTGGCGCGGCCGCCTCCGGTGACCTCGACTTCGCGGTCGTCACCCACGGGGCGGCCGGGGACGCCTTCTGGGACGTGGTGCAGAACGGCGCCGAGGCCGCCGGGGAGGACCTCGGCGTCGGTGTGGACTACCAGAGCGACGGCGACCCGCAGCGGCAGTCCCAGCTGATCGAGGCCGCGGTCAACCAGGACGTCGACGGCATCGTGGTCTCGATGGCCAACCCCGACGCGCTCGAGGACTCGATCAGCGCCGCGACGGAGGCAGGCATCCCGGTGGTGACGATCAACTCCGGCGCCGAGCGTTCCGCGGAGTTCGGCGCGATCGGGCACGTCGGGCAGGACGAGACGATCGCCGGTATCGGCGCCGGGCAGCGGCTGGCCCAGGACGGCGCGACGAACGTGCTGTGCGTGGTGCACGAGGCGGGCAACATCGGCCTCGAGCAGCGGTGCGACGGCGCCTCCCAGGGGCTGGGCAGCGACGTGCAGTTGCTGCAGGTGGACATCAACGACCTGCAGGCGGCCCAGTCGACGATCACCTCGCAGCTGCAGAGCAACCCCTCGATCGACGCCGTGCTGACGCTGAACTCCGCCGTCGCCTCGGTGGCCGCCTCGGCCGCCGCCGACGCCGGTTCCGACGCCGCGATCGCCACCTTCGACCTCAACGCCGACGTCATCTCCGCGATCCAGGACGGCACGATCTCCTTCGCCGTCGACCAGCAGCAGTACGAGCAGGGCTACCTGCCCGTCGTGATGCTCAAGCTGTACGCCGAGAACCTCAACACCGTCGGGGGTGGCCAGGCCGTGCTGACCGGCCCGGGGATCGTCGACGCCGAGAACGTCGACGAGATCGCCGACCTCGCCTCGGCAGGGACCCGCTGAGCGCGACCCGGGAGGCGCCCGTCGACGGGCCGGCCCGCGCCGACGAACGCGTCGCCCGGGTCGGTCCGTGGCGCCGGCTGCTGGTCAAGCCCGAGCTCGGCTCGCTCATCGGGGCCGTCGTCATCCTGGGGTTCTTCTCCGCCCAGTCCGACGTCTTCCGGTCGCTGGCGGGGGTGGCCAACTGGCTGGACGTCGCCTCGGTGCTGGGGATCATGGCGGTCGCCGTCGCGCTGCTGATGATCGGCGGGCACTTCGACCTCTCGGCCGGCGTGATGACCGGCACCACCGCGCTGACGGTGGGCATCGTCGCGGTGGAGCTGCAGCAGAACATCTGGGTGGCGATCGGCGCCGCGCTGGTGCTGGCGCTGGGGATCGGCGCCTTCAACGGCTGGCTGGTCACCCGCACCGGCCTGCCCAGCTTCATCATCACGCTGGGCACGTTCCTGATGCTGCAGGGGCTGAACCTGGGGCTGACCAAGCTGTTCACCGGGACGGTGATCGTGCGCGGGATCGCCGACGCCCCCGGCTACCACTCGGCCGAGCTGGTGCTCGCCTCCACGATCGACGTCTTCGGGCAGCCGTTCCGCGTCGCCGTCCTCTGGTGGCTGCTGGTCACGGCGGTGGCCAGCTGGGTGCTGCTGCGCACCCGGTTCGGCAACTGGGTCTTCGCCACCGGCGGTGACGAGGTCGCCAGCCGCAACGTCGGGGTGCCGGCGCAGCGGACGACGATCGTGCTGTTCATGACCACCGCCACCGCCGCGTGGCTGGTCGGTTCGATCACCGCCGTCCGGCTTACCTCGGTGCAGGCCAACACCGGCACCGGGCAGGAGCTGATCTACATCGTCGCGGCGGTGATCGGCGGCTGCCTGCTCACCGGCGGGTTCGGCTCGGCCATCGGCGCGGCACTGGGCGCACTGATCTTCGGCATGACCCAGCAGGGGATCGTCTACCTGAACTGGGACGCCGACTGGTTCTACTTCTTCCTCGGGGCCATGCTGCTGCTCGCGGTGCTCACCAACCGGCTGGTCCGGCGCTACGCCGAGGCGGCCCGGCGATGAGCACCGCGACCGACGCGCCAGGTGGCGCCCCGCTGCTGGAGCTGCGCGGCATCGGCAAGGACTTCGGCTCGGTGATCGCCCTCGAGGGCATCTCCACCAGCGTGCGCGCCGGGCAGGTCACCTGCGTGCTCGGCGACAACGGCGCCGGCAAGTCCACGTTGATCAAGGTGCTCGCCGGGGTGCACCGGCCGACCCGGGGCGAGCTGCTGCTGGACGGCGAGCCGGTCGACTTCGGTGCGCCGCGCGACGCGCTGGACGTTGGCATCGCCACCGTCTACCAGGACCTGGCGATGATCCCGCTGATGTCGATCTGGCGGAACTTCTTCCTCGGCTCGGAGCCGACGACCGGGTGGGGCCCGTTCCGGCGGTTCGACCGGGCGACGGCCAAGGACGTCACCCGGCGTGAGCTGGCCGCCATGGGCATCGACATCCGCGACCCCGACCAGCCGGTGGGCACGCTGTCCGGCGGGGAGCGGCAGTCGGTGGCGATCGCCCGGGCGGTGCACTTCGGGGCACGGGTGCTGATCCTGGACGAGCCGACGTCGGCGCTGGGGGTCAAGCAGGCCGCCGTGGTGCTGCGCTACATCGCCCAGGCGCGGGACCAGGGGCTCGGCGTCGTCTTCATCACCCACAACCCGCACCACGCGCACCCGGTGGGCGACCGCTTCCTGCTGCTCAACCGTGGCCGGAGCATGGGGGACTTCGCCAAGGGCGAGGTGACACGGGAGCAGCTGACCGACATGATGGCCGGCGGGGACGAGCTCACCCGGCTCGCCGAGGAGCTGGGGCGGCCGGGCGGCGTCTGAGCAGTCGGGTCGACATGATGACCGGACCGGGGGACGACCGAACGACTTCATGACGGCTCGTGGTTGCTGCGCGTGTTGACCGTGTGACTCGTGGTGCGCCTGGGACGCTCGCTGAGCCCACCCGTCCATCCCTCTTCCCCAGGGAGCGACCATGACGCAGCACCTGCGGCGCCCGGCCACGGCGGCCGTCCGCCGGGTCCGCGCCGGACGCCGCCGGCCGTCCCGACTGCTGGCCGGTGCGCTGACCGCAGCCGTCGCGACCGTGCTGGTCGGGGCCGGCGGCGGCATCGCGCACGCCGAGCCGGTGAACCCCAGCGACGAGCAGCTCACCGGCGCCCTGACGGCGCAGGACGCGGCCGCAGCCGAGGTCGGCCGGATCGCCGGGCAGGTCGCGGCCGCCGAGGCGCAGCTGGAGCAGGTCCAGGTGCTGGCCGAGGCCGCCGGCACCGCCTACCTGGCGGCGGAGGAGGCCCGGGTGCTGGCCGAGGCCGCCGCGGCACGGACGGCGCAGGACCTGCAGGCCGCGGCCGACGCCGTCGCCGCCGCCCAGCTGCGGATCGCCGAGTTCTCGCGGGACACCTACAAGAACGGCGGCGAGCTCACCAGCGAGATGGCCCTGCTGGACGTCGGCGGGCCGGCCGAGCTGGTGCAGAAGGCCGCGATGCTGTCCTACGTCGGCGACCACCAGGTCGACGTCCTGGGCGTGATGGAACAGGCGCGGGTGCAGCAGGCCCAGGCCGATGCGGCGGCCCGGGCCGCCCGCGACGAGAAGGTGGCCGCCGAGGCGGCGGCCGAGGGGGCCCGCGTCGAGGCCGAACGGCAGCTGGCCAACCAGCAGGCGGTGTACACCCAGGTGACCGCGGAGAAGGCGGCGCTGGACCAGCAGCTGCAGGACGCCCAGGTGCAGCTGCTCACGCTCCAGGGCGCGCGCAACGCCTACCAGGTGTGGCAGCAGCAGAGGGCGGCCGAGGAGGCCGCGGCCCGGCTGGCCGAGGAGCAGGCCCGGGCCCAGGCGCTCGCCGACGACCAGCAGGCGCTCCAGGCGGACGCCGCCGCCACGGGCTCCGACTCCGCCACCGGCTCCGGCTACGCCCGGCCGGCCGTCGGCATCACGAGCAGCTGCTTCGGCGCACGCTGGGGTGTCACGCACTTCGGCGTCGACATCGGCGCCCCCATCGGCACGCCGGTGCGCGCGGCCACCGCCGGGGTGGTCCAGCGGGCGGGGCCGGCGACCGGCTTCGGGCTGGCGGTCTACCTGCGCGGGGACGACGGTGCGATCACCGTGTACGGCCACGTCAACCGGCACTTCGTCCGCGCCGGGGAGCGGGTCGCGGCCGGTGACCAGATCGCCGAGGTGGGCAACCGCGGTCAGTCGACCGGGCCGCACCTGCACTTCGAGGTGCACCCCGACGGGCAGATGCACAGCGGCCAGGTCGACCCGGTGCCGTGGCTGCGCGCCCGGGGCATCACGATCCGCGGCTGCGGCTGACCCGGGCGACGACGGCCCGGCACCGACGCACTGCGGCCCGGCACCCTGGGGAGGGGGCCGGGCCGCGGTGCGTCGTCGGCTCAGGCGTTGTCGCAGTTCTCCGTGAGCCAGGCGTCCAGCCGGGTCTGGGCGTCGGTCGCCTCGGCCTCGAGGCCGGCGAGCTCCTCCTCCACGCTGGCCTGCCCCTCGGGGGTGGTCAGGTCGACGTCGGCCACGGCCTCCCGCACGCCGACGAACGTCTGGATCAGGACGTCCCAGTCGGCACTGATCTCGGCCGGCGGGTCCAGCTGCTCCAGGTCGGTGATGGTCCGGTCGAGCTGCTCCTGCTGGGTCAGGCCGGCCTCAGGCGGTGTGGTGAGCACGGTCTCGGCCTCGGTGCAGAACGCCTGGACCTCCTCGTCGGAGGTGGTGGCGGAACTGCTGGCGCTGCTGGAGCTGGTGGCGGTCGACGCGGCATCGGGCTGCTCGTCGTCGCTGCCGCAGCCGGCCAGCAGGACGACGGCGGCTGCGGCGGAGAGTCCGGCGCGGAAGGGGGTGGTGAGAGCGCGCATGCTCTCGACGGTAGCCGCTCCCGGCGACGGGCATCGGGGCCCGCCGGGCCCGCTACCGTGCTGCCCGTGACCGCCCCCGTCGACCCGCGGACCAGCTGGGCGCTGCCCGCACCCGGCACGATGGCGCCGGTCGCCGACCCCGAGCCGCTGGTCACCCGGGTGCTGGCCCCCAACCCCTCGCCGATGACGCTGGACGGCACGAACACCCACCTGGTGGGCGAGCCGGGCTCGGGCCAGGCCGTCGTCGTGGACCCCGGGCCGGACGACCCCCGGCACCTGGCCGCCGTCGAGGCGGCGCTGGCCGCCCGGGACGCCCGGGTGGTGGCCGTGCTGGTCACCCACCACCACGCCGACCACGCCGAGGCGGCGCTGCCGTGGGGGCGGCACTTCGGTGCGCCGGTCGCTGCGGCCACCGGTGAGGTCGCCGGCCCGGGCGGCCGGTTGCTCCGGGCGGGGGAGCGGCTGCAGTTGGCGGGCACCACCCTGGACGTCGTCCCGACGCCCGGGCACACCGCCGACCACCTGGCCTTCCGGCTGGCGTCGGGTGCCGTGCTGGTCGGCGACCACGTGCTCGGCCGGGGCACGTCGGTGGTGACGCACCCCGAGGGCGACGTGCTCGCCTACCTCGAGTCGCTGCGCCGGGTGCACGACCTGGGGCCCTCGGCGCTGTACTGCGGCCACGGGCCCGAGCTGACCACCGACCCCGGGGCGGTGCTGCGGTTCTACCTGGCGCACCGGGCGTACCGGGAGCAGCAGCTGCTCGATGCCCTCACCGAGGGGCCCCGGACGGTCGAGGAGCTGGTCGCCGTCGTCTACGCGGCCGTGCCGCGGGCGGTCTGGCCGGCCGCCGCCCAGTCGACCCGGGCCACGCTGGCCAAACTGGTCACCGAGGGCCGGGTCGAGCCCGCCGGGGACCGGGTGCGACTGGCCTGAGCCCGCCGCCGTCCTAGGGTGCCGGGGGTGGAGCTGACGGGGGAGTGGGACGTCGTGGTCGTCGGTGCCGGGTCGTCGGGCTGTGCGCTGGCCGCCCGGCTGGTCGACGCCGGCCGGCGGGTGCTGGTCCTGGAGGCCGGTGCCGACCACCCGCGCCCCGAGGACTTCCCGGCGACGATCCGGGACGCCGCGACGATGGGTGCCGCGACCCCCGGCCATCCCGCGAACTGGGAGCTCACCGGAGAGCTCACCGACGACCTGCGCTGGCCGGTGCCGCGGGGGAAGGTGCTGGGCGGGTCCAGCGCGCTCAACGGCACCTACTTCATCCGGGCCACCCGCGCCGACCTGGACGGCTGGGCCGCCGCGGGCAACGACCTGTGGTCGGCCGACGCGCTGCGCCCGGCCTTCGTCCGCTGCGAGAGCGACGCCGACTACGGCGACCGCCCCGGCCACGGCTCGACCGGCCCGCTGCCGGTCACCCGGGTGCACGAGCCGCACCCGCTCACCGATGCCTTCGCCGGCGCCTGCGACGCGCTGGGCTTCCCGGCCGAGCCGGACAAGAACGCCGACGGCCCGCCCGGACACGGGCCGGTGCCGTTCACCGTCGCCGACGGCGTGCGGGTCAACACCGCGATGGCCTACCTGTCCCCGCGCCGGGCGTCCCCCGACCTCACCGTCGTGGGCGGGGTGCGGGTCACCCGGGTGCTGGTGGAGCACGGCCGGGCGGTGGGCGTGCAGACCGACCGTGGCCCGGTGCGTGCCGCGGAGGTCGTGTTGTCGGCCGGCGCGGTGGGCTCCCCGCACCTGTTGCTGCTCTCCGGCATCGGCCCGGCCGACCACCTGCGGGCCACCGGCATCGACGTCGTCGCCGACGTGCCCGGGGTGGGTCAGGGGTTCAGTGACCACCCCGACGTCTACGTGACCTACCGGCCGGCCCGGCGCACCCCGATGCCCCGGGGGCTGCTGCCGCTGGCCACCGCGCTGAACACCGCCGACCACCTCGAGGTCATGCCCTGGCTCAAGCCCTTCCGGCAGGTGATGCTCTCGCGGACGTCGGGGTCGGCGCTGTCCGGCGTCACGGAGGTGCTGCGCCGGCCCGCGGCGACGCTGCGGGCGCTGCGGGGCGCCTCGGTGCCCCGGCTGCTGGACTCCGCCCGCCGGCGGGACGACCTCTACCTCGCCGTGGCCCTGCAGCAGGAGGAGAGCCGCGGCCGGATCAGCCTGACCACCGCCGACCCGCTGGTGCAGCCACGGATCCGGTACCGCTACCTGACCGCGGACGCCGACCGGCGACAGCTGCGGGCCGGCGTCCGGCTGGCCGCCGACCTGCTGCGCACCCCCGCCTTCGCCCCGCTGGTCGCCGAGCGCACCGGCCTGCCCGACGCCGTCCTGGCCGACGACCGGGAGCTGGACCGGTGGACCCGGGCCCACCTGGCGACCGCGGTGCACCTGGCCGGCAGCGCCCGGATGGGGCCGGCCACCGACCCCGGGGCGGTCGTCGACCAGCACCTGCGGGTGCGCGGCGTGACGGGCCTGCGGGTGGTCGACACCTCGGTGATGCCGACGGTGCCCTCCCGCGGGCCCGCGGCGACGGCCGTGGCGATCGGCGAGCGGGCCGCCGAGCTGATGACCGGTGCCCGCTGAGGGACCACCCTGTCCGGCGGCGGGCTCAGCGCTGGGCGTCGGCCACGGCGAGGGACCGGTCCAGGTAGACCGCGTTGCCGGACAGCAGCCGGTGCAGCTCCCGGAACGACCGGTCCAGCACCGCGGCGGGGTCGGTGTCGGCCGGGTCGGGGTCCGGTGCCTGGGCGGCCATCTCGGCCAGCCCGACCACCGCGTCGGCGAGCGTCGGCCACAGGTGGGCCCACTGCCAGAACTCGTAGGTGGCCGGCCCCACCAGGGCGGACGCGGGCGTGCCGAGCAGGCCGATGCCGTCGACGCCCGGTCGGTCGGGCGGCTCGCCCAGCCCCAGCAGCAGAGACTGCACCCGGTGGGTGCGGGCGAACTCGGCGGCCGGCTCGCTGCCGGGGACGAGCTCGGCCACCAGCCCCCGTTCGATCAGCGTGTCGAGCACGAGGTCGCAGTCGGGGACGCCGGCCTCCTCGGCTGCCTCGCGGACCGCGGTGCGGGTCCACGGGACGCCGTCCCGCACCCGGCTGGGCACCCCGTGCGTCAGCGTCCACACGTCGGCGGTGGTCTGGTCGCCCAGCAGCGGGCTGTCCCAGCCCAGCCGGACCACCCAGTAGCTCGGCGGTTCCCCGCGGTGCTGGTGGAAGGCCCCCATGGGATGGCCGAGGGGGAAGACGAGCGCCTGGTCGGGGGAAGGCATGCCGGAGGGGGGCATCAGCTCACCGCCCAGGTGTCCAGGTGGACGGCGTTGGGGGTGAGGAGCCGGTGCAGGTCCTCCAGCAACGAGGTCAGCAGCGCGTCGGGATCGGTGGCGAGGGTGTCGGCGATGCCCACCCGTGCGGCGGTGGTCGCGGCGCCCTCGCAGGCCCGCCAGAGGCTGGTCTCCATGTGCGCCCACTCGAACAGGTCGTAGGCGGCGGCCGACAGCACGGCGAGCGGGCGGCCGGGCAGCCCGACCGCGTAGGCGTCCGGCGCGGCGGCACTGTTCCCCAGGCCCAGCACCAGGGGCACCATCCGGACCCGCCGGGCCAGGTCGCGGGCCGACTCGGTGCCGGGCGCGGCCAGGGCGACGAGCCCCTGCTCCTGCAGCCGGTCCAGCCGCTGCGCGCAGTCGGGAACGCCGACCGACTCGGCCTGCGCGGCCAGCGCGTCAGGGGTCCACGGGCGTGGTACGTGGTCGGCGGGCCCGTGCGCCATGGCCCAGACCCCGAACTCGGCCGAGGTGAGGCTGTGCAGGGCGGCGCCGACCCGGACGTCGAATTGGTCCACGACCGCGCGGACGCCGATCAGCTGACCGATCGGGTAGACCTGCAACGCGGTCGAGTCGCTGGTCATCGCGGGCGAGCCTAACCGGGGTCGGATCTCCGACGCCGGGCCGCCGGGCCGGTGTCGGCCGGTCCCGGGGGCCCGGGGAGGCCGCCGCCCAGGTCAGCTCAGCGGACGGCGCGGATCTGGGTGCTGGTGGTCGACAGCGGGGCCCATGCGTCGGGGTGTGGCTGCCCGGCGTCGCCCACCCAGCCCGGCGCGCGGGTGCCCGTCGTGTTGACCCGGGTGGCCGGGCGGGCGGACAGGTGCACGATGAGGGAGAGCAGGACGAACAGCCCCACGAGCACGCCGGTGATGGTCAAGAGCGTCGAGAGCATGCTGCTGAAACTAGTGGTGCGAACTGGTCCGTGTCCGGCGCTGGACTGGGCACAAGTAGCCGAAGTCGATCACCAGATGCAGGACATCTGACCGTGGACATCGACATGTCGACCCCAGCTGGACGATCCGCCCCGGCAGAGTCTGCCAGCTGCACACGGCTCCGCGACAGCCCGGCCCAGCGCCGTCCCGACCCCCCCCGACCACCGAAATGGCCATTGTGGTGGTGGAGAGGGGGCGGGGCGGGGGCGGCCTCAGGCGTCGAGGGGGAGGCCGGTGTAGTTCTCGGCGAGCTCGCGGGCGGCGGCCTCGGACGAGCAGACCCGGCGGAGCTGGGAGAGCTGCAGCTCGGCGTCGAAGTCGTCGCCGGAGCGGTGCAGCATCGACGTCATCCACCAGGAGAAGTGGGTGCAGCGCCAGACCCGGGCCAGCGCCCGGTCGCTGTAGCTGTCGACCAGGTCGGTCTGCTTCTCGGCCAGCAGGCGGACCAGCGCCGTGGCGAGCAGCGTGACGTCGGCGACGGCGAGGTTGAGCCCCTTGGCGCCGGTCGGCGGGACGATGTGCGCGGCGTCGCCGGCGAGGAACAGCCGGCCGCGGCGCATCGGCGCGCTGACGAACGAGCGCATGGGCAGGATGGACTTCTCGGTGACCGGCCCGGTCTCCAGCTCCCAGCCGTCGAGGGCGAACCGGGTGGACAGACCGTCCCAGATCCGGTCGTCGGACCAGTCCTCGATCTTCTCGTCCGGGTCGACCTGCAGGTAGAGCCGCGACACCGACGGTGAGCGCATCGACAGCAGTGCGAAGCCGTCGGGGTGCCAGGCGTAGACGAGCTCGTTTTCCGACGGGGCGACGTCGGCCAGGACGCCCAGCCAGGCGTAGGGGTAGGTGCGCTCCCACAGCCGGCCGGAGGTGCCGCCGGTGACCACCGGGCGGGAGACGCCGTGGAAGCCGTCGGTGCCGGCGATCACGTCGCACTCGAGCACCTGGGGCACGCCGTCGGCGTCGGTGAACCGGATGCGGGGGCTGTCGCTGTCGACGTCCTCGGGGGTGACGTCGGAGACCTCGAACAGCAGCGGCGGGCCGTCGTCGAGCTGGGCGGCGATGAGGTCCTTGGTCACCTCGGTCTGCCCGTAGACCCACACCTTGCGGCCGCACAGCTCGGGGAAGTCCAGGTGGTGCCGGGTGCCGGGGTACTGCAGGAAGATGCCGTCGTGCGGCATGCCCTCGCGCTGCAGCCGGTCGCCCATGCCGGCGTCGATCAGCGTGGAGACGGTGTGCTGCTCGAGGATGCCGGCCCGGATCCGGGCCTCCACGTAGTCGCGGGACCGGTTCTCCAGGACGACGGTGTCGATGCCCTGGAGCTGCAGGAGCCGGGACAGCAGCAGCCCCGCCGGGCCGGCTCCGATGATCCCCACCTGGGTGCGCATCGCCCGAGTGTGACCCCGGCCGCCGACCTCGGGCGACCTCCCCCTCCCGCTGGGCGGAAGGATCAGCGGAACTGCTCGGTGCGCGCCAGGGCCCGGCCGATGCCGCGGGCGGCCACCTGCAGCACCGGGGCCAGCCGGGCGACGTCGCGCCGGTGGGCCGGGACGACGATGCCCAGCGCGGCGACCACCATCGGCCCGGCCAGCCGCTCCACGGTCACCGGGACGGCGACCGACGCCGCGCCCAGGCTCATCTCCTCCGCGGTCCGGGCCCAGCCGCGGCGGCGCACCTCGGCCAGCTCCCGGCTCAGCAGCCCGGCGTCGACGACGGTGTGCCGGGTCTCCCGGGTCGGCTGCCGGAGCACCTGCTCCAGGACGTCGTCCGGGGCGGAGGCCAGCAGCACCTTCCCCACCCCGGTGGCGTGCAGCGGCAGCCGGCTCCCGACCTGGCTGACCACGGGCACCGACTCGCGGCCGGAGATCCGCTCGACGTAGAGCGCCTTGGTGCCCTCGCGCACCGCCAGGTGCACCGTGTCGCGGGTGGCGGTGTGCACGTCGAGGAGGAACGGCGAGGCGACCTGCCGCAGCTCCAGGTCGACCGGGGCGAGCAGCCCGAGGTCCCAGAGCTTGCGGCCGATCTCGTACCGGCCGTCGCTGCGGCGGACCAGGGCGCCCCAGGCGGCCAGTTCGGCGAGCAGTCGGTGGGTCGTGGTCAGCGGGGTGCCCGACCGCTCGGCGACCTCGGAGAGGCTGAGCCGGGGGTGGGTGGCGTCGAAGGCGTCCAGGACGCCGAGCGCACGGGAGGTCACCGACCGGCCGGACGCGGCAGCACCACCGGCCATGGCGTCCTTCTTTCTGCTCAGCGGAAGACGTTGCTTGGGCAGCGTAGTGCCGGGTCGTACGGTCCCGGCATGACCGGGACCACATCTCGCGAGCCGCGACCGGCGTCGGACAGCGCCCTCGTGCTGCCCCGCTACCTCCGGGAGCCCGCCGACCGGCGCACCCCGGTGGCCTACGCCGGTTACAAGAGCACGGGGCTCCGTGCGCCGCTGCGCACGCCGGTCGACCTGCCGCACCGGCTGACCGAGGTCACCGGCCCGGTGCTGGGCGAGGACATGGTCACCGCTGCCGACGCCGACCTGACGCTGCGCCTGGGCGGCGAGGCCCAGGGCCAGCGGATCATCGTCTACGGCCGGGTGCTCGACAGCGACGGCCGCCCGGTGCCGCACGCACTGGTCGAGATCTGGCAGGCCAACGCCGCGGGCCGCTACCGGCACGTGGTCGACAACTGGCCCGCCCCGCTGGACCCGCACTTCGACGGGCTGGGCCGGGTGGTGACCGACGACCTGGGGCGCTACGAGTTCACCACCATCAAGCCCGGCGCCTACCCGTGGGGCAACCACCACAACGCCTGGCGGCCGGCGCACATCCACTTCAGCCTCTTCGGTCAGGCGTTCACCCAGCGGCTGGTGACCCAGATGTACTTCCCGGACGACCCGCTGTTCGGGCAGGACCCGATCTTCAACTCCATGCCGACGACGGCGCGACACCGGGCGGTCAGCCGCTTCGACCTGGAGCGCAGCCAGCCCAACTGGGCGCTGGCGTTCCAGTGGGACATCGTGCTGCGCGGGCAGGACCAGACGCCCTTCGAGACCGACGACGACGGAGACGTGGCGTGAGCGACGACCGACTGTCCCCGCTGGTGCTGGCCGCCGACGAGAGCAACGACCGCCGCCAGGGCACGCCGCGGCGCGGCACCGGCTTCCTGACCGAGCCCTTCCGGCTGGGCACCACCCCGAGCTCCACCGTCGGCCCGTACTTGGCCATCGGGCTGACCTGGCCCGACGGCCCGGACGTCGTCGCCGAGGGCACCCCGGGCGCCATCTGGCTGCGCGGTCGGGTCTTCGACGGCAACGGCGACCTGGTGCCCGACGGCATGATCGAGACCTGGCAGGCCGACCCGGACGGCCGCTTCGCCCACCCGGACGACCCGCGCGGCGCCGCGACCACCTCCGGCTTCCGGGGGATCGGGCGGTCGCACACGGTCCCGGGCGGTGAGTACGCCGTCCGCACGCTCAAGCCCGGCCGGGTGCCCGACGGCGAGGGCGGGCTGCAGGCGCCGCACGTCGACGTCTCGGTCTTCGCCCGTGGCCTGCTCGACCGGCTCGTCACCCGGATCTACTTCGCCGACGAGGCCGCCGCCAACGCCGAGGACGCCGTGCTGCGCAGCCTGCCGGACGACGCCTCCCGCGCCACGCTGATCGCCCAGCCCAGCGCGGACGGCTACGTGCTGGACATCCACCTGCAGGGCTGCACGGCCAAGGGCATGGACGAGACCGTCTTCTTCGCGGTGTGAGCACCGGCCACGCGGGGGCACCCGCCAGGATGGGCGCGTGATCCTCGACGCGACCTTTGCCCGTGGCCCGGTCTCCGCCGGCACCTCCGGGGACGCCTGGCTGGTGGCCCTGCTCGAGGTGGAGGGCGCGCTGGCCCGTGCCGCCGCCCGGGTCGGCCTGGTGGCCGGCACGGCCGCGGACGAGGTGAGCCGGGTGTGCGCCGACCCGGCCGCCCTGGACCTCGCGACGGTGTACGCCCGGGCCGGGGACGCCGGCAACCCGGTGCCCCCGCTGGTCCGGGCGCTGCAGGACGCCGTCGGCCCGCACGCCGCCCGCGCCGTGCACGTCGGCGCCACCAGCCAGGACGTCGTGGACACCGCGGCGGTGCTGCTGGCCCGCCGCGGCCTGCACCTGATCGACGCCGACCTCGCCGCAGCCGCCGAGGCCTGCGCCCGGCTGGCCGGGGCGCACCGGGACGACGTGCTGATGGGCCGCACCCTGCTGCAGCAGGCGCTGCCGATCACCGCCGGCCTCAAGGCCGCCACCTGGCTCGCCGGGCTGGACGGTGCCCGGGCCCGGGTCGCCGCGGTCGCCGCGGCGCTGCCGGTCCAGTACGGCGGGGCGGTCGGCACGCTGGCCGCCAGCTCCGGCTCCGGGGTGGACCTGCGCCGCGAGCTGGCCGCCGAGCTCGGGCTGGTCGCCACCGAGGTGCCCTGGTTCACCGTGCGGCTGCCGATCGCCGACGTCGCCGGCGTGCTGGGTGCGGCGGCCGGTGTGGTGGCCACGATCGCCCTGGACGTCGTCCTGCTGGCCCAGACCGAGGTGGCCGAGGTGGCCGAGGTGGCCGAGGGGCGCGGCGGCTCCTCGGCGATGCCGCACAAGAACAACCCGGTGGCCGCGGTCTCCGCCCGGGCCTCCGCCCGCCGCGCCCCCGGGCTGGTCGCCACCCTCTTCGCCGCGATGGAGCAGGAGCACGAGCGCGGCGCGGGCACCTGGCACGCGGAGTGGCCGACGCTCACCGACCTGCTGGGCACGGTCGGCTCGGCGGCGTCCTGGCTGGCCGAGTGCCTGGCCTCGCTGCGGCTGGACCCGGAGCGGATGGCCCGGACGGTGGCTGCGGCCGGCGACTCCCAGCTGGCCGGTGCGCTGGCCGAGGCGCTCACCCCAACTCTGGGCGCGGGCCCCGCGCACGACGCCGCGGCCGCCGCGGTCCGGGAGGCGGCCGCGTCCGGTCGCCCGCTGGCCGACCTCGTGGCCGAGCGCACCGACGTCGACGGCGCCGCGCTGGTCGCCGACGGCAGCCCGGACGTCGGTGAGGCCGGGGCACAGGTGGACGCCGTCCTCGCCGCCCACACCATCGCGCTCCAGTCCGACCCCACCACATCCGACGTCACCGCAGGAGAAGGAGGCCCGGCATGACCGCCGTCGAGGTGCACGCCGTCGTCGAGGGCCCGGCCGATGCGCCGGTGCTGCTCCTGTCCAACTCCCTGGGCTCGGACCTGTCCATGTGGGACCTGCAGGTGCCGGCGCTGACCGAGCACTTCCGGGTGGTCCGGTACGACACCCGCGGGCACGGCCGCTCGCCGTCGGTGCCCGGCGAGGCCACGATCGACGACCTCGCCGACGACGTCGTCGCGCTGCTGGACCGGCTCGGGGTGGACCGGGCGCACGTCGCCGGCGTCTCGATCGGCGGGATGACCGGCCTGCGGCTGGCGGTGCGCGACCCGCAGCGGGTGCTGACCCTGGCGGTGCTGTGCAGCTCGGCGCACACCGGCAACCCGGACAGCTGGGCGGACCGGGCGCGCACCGTGCGCGCCGAGGGCACCGGGGCGATCGCCGAGCCGGTGGTCAGCCGGTGGCTCACCCCGCCGTACGCCGCCGCCCACCCCGAGCTGGTCGCCCGGCTGCAGGCGATGGTCACGGCCGCCGACGACGAGGGCTACGCCGGCTGCTGCGCCGCGATCGCGGCGATGGACCAGCGTCCCGACCTGCACCGGATCACCGCACCGACGCTGGTGGTCTCCGGCGCCGACGACCAGGCGGTGCCGCCGGAGCACCAGCAGCTGATCGCCGACGGCGTCCCCGGCGCCCGGTTGCTCAGCCTCAGCCCGGCCGCGCACCTGGCCAACCTGGAACAGCCCGAGCAGGTCAGCCGGGCCCTGATCGCACACGCCACCGGAGGCACGCCGTGACCGAACAGCAGGAGACCGGACCGCTGGAGACCGACGAGCAGCGGCGGGCCGCCGGCATGCGGGTGCGCCGGGAGGTGCTCGGCGACGCCCACGTCGACCGGGCGGTCGCCGCGGTGACCCCGTTCACCGCCGACTTCCAGGACTTCATCACCCGCGTCGCCTGGGGCGACCTGTGGCAGCGGCCGGGTCTGGAGCGCCGGGAGCGCAGCATGCTGACCCTGGCGATCACCGCGGCGCTGCGGCACTGGGACGAGTTCGCGCTGCACGTCAAGGCCGCGGTGCACAACGGGCTGACCGACGAGGAGATCGCCGAGGTGTGCCTGCACACCGCGGTCTACGCCGGGGTGCCGGCGGCCAACCACGCCCTGGCCGTCGCCAAGCCGATCCTGGCCGAGCTCCGCGCCCAGGGCTGAGGCACCTCGGGAGTGGCCCGGGCCGCCGTCAGCCCGCGGGGACGGTGACCGGCACGGTCACGCGGCCGTCGCCGAGGTCGACGGTGGCGCCGTCGGGGAAGGTCGCGGAGCCCGCGACGACGACGGTCCCCTCGGTGAAGTCGGCGGGCACGTCGAAGGCGGTGATCACCCGCGTCGGGGAGTCGTCCAGGTCCTGCGCCCGGAGCGTCGTCCCGTCCGGCAGTCGCAGCGACAGCAGCCCGGGTGGCACCGCACCGGGCGCGGAGTCCGGCAGGGCCATGGTGACGTCGAGCAGCAGCAGCGCGCGGCTCGGGTCGGCCGGTCGCTCGTCCCGGACGAACCACTCGAGCCGGCCGCCGCGCACCGCGATCGTGGCCGGCAGGGACGCCGAGACCCGGCCGGGTGCGCTCAGGGTCGCCGACAGCTGCCGGGAGGCGTCCACGTCGGCCTCCCGGGAGGTGCGGGCCAGCACCTGCAGGTTGTCCGGGCCGGGTGCGCCGGTGAGCAGGGACAGTCGTTGCTCGACCCCGGCGTCGGTGACCACCAGGTCGGCGACGGCGGGGTCGGTGGGCACCGACAGCAGCGCCTCGACCGTGGTGCCGGGGGCGGTCAGCGCCGGCGGGACGGGGACCGGCTGCCGGTCGCCGACCTGGTAGGTGATCGTGGGCGGGGTGGGGGAGCGACCCTCGCCCTGCTCGACCACGTACCGCACGGCGAGGAACTGCTCACCGTCGGCCGGCCGCAGGGCGGCGTCCCCGGTGCCGACCCGGTCCGGCTGCGCCAGGCCGGTGACGGTGACCGCCGCGGCCGGGCCGGAGAGCCGGGCCGGGCCCGCCGGCTCGCGGTAGGTGACGTCGGGGAACGGCCCCACCGCGGTGTGGCCGGCCGCCGCCTGGGGCACGGCCGGCGCGGTCAGACCGCCGGTGCCCCGCGGGGGTTCGCCGCCGTCGGGCCGGCGGAGCAGCTCGCGGTCGGTCAGCGGCTCCGGGGCGGGGTCGGCGGGCAGCGCGGCCACCGACAGCCGCACGTCGCCCCCGGCCGGGGTGCCGGTCAGCGGGAAGCGGAGCCAGCTGGCGTCGTCCTGACCGTCGACGAAGAGCGCCGGGCCGCAGAGCAGGTCCGGGCGGACCTCGGAGCCGGCGGCGTCGGCCAGCTGGAACCAGCAGCGGCTGTCCGCGCTGCTGACCCCCTGCCGCTCCGCCACGTGGTCGGTGAAGACGCGGTCGGCCTCGGCGAGGACCGCGCCGGGGTCGGTGACGTAGCGGCCGCCGTAGGTCAGCGGGTCCTCGCGCAGCAGCGCGAACAGGCCGGCGCCGACCAGCAGCACGACGAGGAGGGCAGCGCTGAGGATCGACCCGACCGGCCGGGGACGGCGGCGTCCGGTCTCCGGCGGCTCGGCGACGGCCGGGTCGGGTTCGGGGGCGCCGGGGCGCTCCTCGCCGTCTCCGCCCACTCGTCCTCCGGCTCTCGGTGTCCCACGGCGGCCCGGGGAGCGGCCGACCGGGAACGCTAACCGACCGGGCGGGGCGGCCGCACGCACCGCCACCGGAAGGGGGAACGGGTCGGGGGGCCTCCGGTCACCCGGACGGAGGAGCGACGCCTTGCCTCTCGGTTCGGCAGCAGCTACACCGGGTAGGGACGATCCGCTGACAGACCCCCACCCGTCGAGGAGCACCGCACCTGCCGCGTCGGAGTGCCCGACCGCAGGAGGCGTACGACCGCGTGACCGCAGTGCCCGAGGAGACGGCCCGCTCGCTGCGGGTGGCGACCGTGCCGTACGCCGGTGCGTACCTGGACGCCGTCCTGCCCGAGACCACCCTGCGCGTGGGACCGGCCGGCTCACCCAGTCCGTGGTTGGACGTCCGTCACCTCACCGCGCACGCCCGCGAGGTCGACGTCCTGCACCTGCACGGCGGGTACGACCACCTGACCGTGGCCGAGATGGAGGCCTGGACGGCGGCGGTCCGGCGCACCGGCGTGCCGCTGGTCGTCACGGTGCACCACCTGGACGCCCTCGAGGGAGCCGACACCGGCACCCACCCCGAGGCCGCCCGCGTCCGGCACCGCGCGCACCTGCGGGCGCTGCTCGGCACCGCCGAGGTCGTGCTCACCCTGACCCGCGGCGCCGCCGACGAGATCGCCGACCGCTACGGCCGGACGGCGATCGTCGTCGCCCACCCCTCCCTGGCCGGCCCCACCCCGGACGTCGGGCGGGAGACGCGGCTGGTCGGGTTGCACCTGGGCCGGCTGGGCGCCGACGTGCCCGAGGCCGAGGAGCTGGTCCGGGCCGCGCTGTCCGGTGCGGTCTCCGGCGGCGGCCGGCTGCGGGTCGACGTGCACCCCGACGTCGACCTCGCCGCGCGGCTGCCGGGGCTGCTGGCGCTCGCCGACGCCGGAGAGCTGGAACTGGCCCGCAGCTGGCCGGACGACCCGGCCGCCTGGGTCCGCCACCTGCAGGAGCTGCACGTGTCGGTGCTGCCCCGCCGTACGGGCACCCACTCGGGCTGGGTGGAGTTGTGCCGCGACGCCGGCACCCGGGTCGTCGTGCCCGGCGGTGGCCAGCACGCCCAGCAGTGGTCCGACGTCGTCGTGTACGGCAACGACCCCCGCCAGGGCCTGGACGCCGCGTCGCTCAACTCGGCCGTGGTGGCGGCGCTCACCCGGCCGGCGCCGGCCCGGGTGGACCGTGCGTGGCGGGCCGAGCAGCGCGTCGCCGTGCAGCGGGTGCACGCCCAGGTGTACGAGCAGGTCGCCGCCGACGTCGCGGTGCGCTGAGGCGGCGGGTCAGCCGGCCTGGGTGGCGTGTGGCAACCGCACGGTGAACGCGGTGCGTCCCGGGGTGCTGGCCAGCTCCACGCTGCCGCCGTGCGCGGCGGCGACGGCGTGCACGATCGCCAGCCCCAGCCCGGTGCTCCCGGCCGAGCGGGACCGGGAGGCGTCGCCGCGGGCGAACCGCTCGAAGACGTGGTCCTGCAACGCGGCGGGCACGCCGGGGCCGTCGTCGACGACCTGCAGCACCGCCGCGTCCCCCTCCGTCCGCAGCAGGGTGGTGACGGTCGTGCCCTCGGGGGTGTGCGTGCGGGCGTTGCCCAGCAGGTTGACCAGCACCTGGTGCAGCCGGGCGGCGTCGCCGCGCACCAGCACCGGGGTGTCGGGCAGGTCGAGCTGCCAGCGGTGGTCGCGGCCGGCGACGTGGGCGTCGCTGACCGCGTCCACGACCAGGGCGGTGAGGTCGACCTCCTCGGTGGCGAGCTCCCGGCCGGCGTCGAGCCGGGCCAGCAGCAGCAGCTCCTCGACCAGGGCCGACATGCGCAGCGCCTCGGACTCCACCCGCCGCATCGCGTGGCCGACGTCCCCGGCGACCTCGGTGTGCTGCCGCCGGACCAGCTCGGCGTAGCCGCGGATGGAGGCCAGCGGGGTGCGCAGCTCGTGACTGGCGTCGGCGACGAACTGGCGCACCCGGGTCTCGGACTCCTGGCGGGCGGCCAGCGAGCCCTCGACGTGGTCGAGCATCCGGTTCAGCGCCGTCCCGACCTGGCCGACCTCGGTGCCCGGGTCGGTGTCCTGCGGGGCCACCCGCTCGGCCAACTGCACCTCGCCGCTGGCCAGCGGCAGCTCCGAGACCCGGGTCGCGGTGGCCGCCACCCGGTCCAGCGGTGCCAGGGTGCGGCGGATGACCAGCACGGCGGTGCCGGCGGCGGCGAGCAGCGCGGCCAGCCCGGCCAGCAGCTCGACGGTGACCAGGTTGCGGACGGCGTCGGACGCGCCGCCCAGCGGCAGGCCGTTGACCAGCACCTCGCCGTTCCCGGCGATGACGGCCGCCAGTCGGTACTCGTCGAGCTCGCCGCCGAGGTCCCGGGTGACCGGCCCGCCGTCGACGGGCAGGTCGGCTAGCACGGCCTCCTGGGCGTCGGTCAGCTGCAGCGTCTCGCCACGCTCGCCCAGCACCCCGGACCGGGTGACGACCCCATCGGTCACGTTGGCGACCAGGGTGTCCTCGCTCTGGCCGCGGGCGTCGAGACCCTCCGGCCCGCCGCGCCCGTCGCCGTCTCTGGGGCCTCGGTCGGAGGCCAGCGACCGGTCGATGGCCGTGGCGAGCTGGCTGTCCACCTGACCGACCAGCTCCGAGCGCAGCGCGGTCACCGAGACGACGCCGACCAGGGTCAGCACCAGTACGAGCGGGACGACGAAGGCGATCAGCAGCTGGGTGCGCAGCGAGCGGCGGGACCGGGGAGGACCGCCGGTCACCGGGAGGGGACAGACGTCATGCGGCGGGCTTGATCACGTACCCGGCGCCCCGGAGGGTGTGGATCATCGGCGGGCGGCCCGCGTCGATCTTGCGCCGCAGGTAGGAGATGTAGAGCTCGACGATGTTGCCCTGGCCGCCGAAGTCGTACTGCCAGACCCGGTCGAGGATCTGCGCCTTGGACAGCACCCGCTTGGGGTTGCGCATCAGGTAGCGCAGCAGCTCGAACTCGGTGGCGGTCAGCCGGACGTCCTCCCCGGCCCGGGTCACCTCGTGGCTCTCCTCGTCCAGGGTCAGGTCGCCGACGACCAGCAGGCCGTCGTCGGCCACGACCCGGCTGGTGCGGCGCAGCAGGCCGCGCAGCCGGGCGGCGACCTCCTCCAGGCTGAAGGGCTTGGTGACGTAGTCGTCGCCGCCGGCGGTGAGCCCGGCGATCCGGTCCTCCAGCGCGTCCTTGGCGGTCAGGAATACCACCGGGACCAGCGGGGTGTCCGCGCGCAGCCGGCGCAGCACCTCCAGGCCGTCCATGTCCGGGAGCATGACGTCCAGGACGACGGCGTCCGGGCGGAACTCGCGGGCGTCGCGGACCGCGGCGGTGCCGTCGGGGGCGGTGTGGACGTCCCAGCCCTCGTAGCGCAGCGCCAGGGACAGCAGTTCACAGATCGAGGGCTCGTCGTCGACGACCAGCACCCGCAGGGCGCTGCCGTCCGGCCGGGTGAGCTGGGCGCGGGAGCTGGACGCGGGGGAGGTGGTCGTCATGGGGTGACTGTGCATCCTGGACCTGAGAGCTCCCTGTGCGCTGGGCAGGAACTCGCTGGACGTCTGCCCAGCGGCCAGGAGCGCGGCCGGGCAGACGGGGATGAGGTGAGGTGGGCAGGGGCGGGGTCGAACCGCCGACCTCTCACTTTTCAGGCGAGCGCTCGTACCAACTGAGCTACCTGCCCCTCCCGGTGTACTGGACACCGGGTGGCGACCCTGACGGGACTCGAACCCGCGACCTCCGCCGTGACAGGGCGGCGCGCTAACCAACTGCGCTACAGGGCCTTGCTGTGGTGCATGAACTGCTGTGCTGCATGGTGCGTGCCCCCAACGGGGTTCGAACCCGTGCTACCGCCTTGAAAGGGCGGCGTCCTGGACCGCTAGACGATGGGGGCTCGTGGTCGCTGGAGGCAGGGAGAACCATACATGGCCTCGGGCGGGTCCTCGCACCGGGGGGCCACCGGTGCGCGTGGCGTCCGTACCGGCAGGGCCCGCCGTGTCAGCATCCACCTCGTGCCGATCCGCCGTTCCGCTCGGGTGACCCGCTCCGCCGGGCTCGCCGTCGCTCTCCTGCTGGTGGCCGGCTGTGCCGCTCAGCCCGGCACCGACAACACGGCCTCGACCGACGAGGCGACGTCCAGCGTTGCACCGGAGGCCGAGGAGACCACCGCGCCGACCGCGACCGCGACCACGGCAGGGGCGGAGAGCCCGGCGCCGGAGTTCCCCGCAGACACCTCTGCCGACACCGCTGAGCCGGTCGACCCGGATGGGCTCACGGTGACGGAGGTCCGCGCCGCCCCGCACGAGGGGTTCGAGCGGGTGGTGTTCGAGCTCGCCGGCAGCGGCACCCCCGGGTGGCAGGTCGAGTACGTCGACGCGCCGTCGTCCCAGGGCTCCGGGGACGCCGTCGACGTCCCCGGGTCGGCGTTCCTCCAGGTGACGCTGCAGGGCACGAGCTACCCGTACGAGACCGGCGCCGAGGAGGTCGCCCGGGGACCGGTGTCGGTCTCCGGCACCGACACCGTGCAGGGCGTCGTCTACGACGCCACCTTCGAGGGCACCTCGGTCGCCTGGATCGGCACCAGTGCCGAGGTCCCGTTCCGGGTGTCCGCGCTGTCGGACCCCACCCGGCTGGTGGTCGAGGTCGCCGACGCCGGCTGAGTCCAGGGAGGCGGCTCAGCCCAGGGAGGCGCTGAGCTCCACCGAGCCGGAGTCCACCGTCGTGCAGGTCAGCGACAGCGGCCCGGCGGAGACGCTCTCCCCCTCGGCGCAGGTGACGCTGGTGCTGCCGACCGTGACGGTCGCCCGGCCGTCCTCGGTGCCGCCGTAGGAGAGCTCGGTGCCCAGGATCGTGACCTCGGCGCCGTCGCCGGTGAGCGTCGCGGTGCACTCGTTGCCCGAGCACGAGGCGCTGTACGAGCTGCAGGCCGTGAGCGGGGCGAGCAGCAGCGCCCCGGCGGCCGCCAGGCGGGCGGATCGGACCATGATCGACATGTCGGCAGCCTAGGGGCGGGACGCCGAGGCCCCGGTCAGCCGCAGCGGCGAGCCGCCGTGCAGGGTCGCGAGGAGCCCGGTCGCGGGGAGCTCAGTCGCGGGGAGCGGGGGAGAACACCCAGCTGCGCAGGGCGACGAACCGGACCAGGCCGATCGCGCCGGTGACCGCGGCGATCAGGCCGAGCTGGACGACGGCGCCCACGTCACCGGTCAGGGTGTGCAGGCCCGCCAGCGCGAGCGAGGTGGCGACCAGCCCGATGCCGGCCAGGCCGCCGCCCTCCCACTGTGCGGTGAACCAGGAGACCCGGCCGCCGGCGTGGAAGGTGAGCCGGCGGTGCATCTCGTTGGCCAGCAGGGTGGAGGCGATCGCGCCGGCCAGGTTGGCGGGCTGGGCGCCCAGGCCCTGCAGGCCGATGAAGACCAGGGCGTAGAGCGCACTGGAGACCCCGCCGACGACGACGAAGCGGGCGAACTGTGCCCCGGCGTCGTCCTGATGCAGCCGCTCGCGCACCGCGCTGGACCGCTCCCGCACCCACGTCGGCGCGACCACGTCGTCGAACCCACCCGCGCGCACGCCGCCGACGGCAGTGCGGCGGAGCAGGGACGGGCAGGTCACGGGTCCTCCTCAGGACGTGAGCACGGGGCCGTGCTCGGGCAGCAGGGTCATCCTGCGGCAGCAACCAGTGGGCCGCATGTGCATTCCCGCTGCGTTCCCGCAACACTCCGTGATGTCGCTCACGCAGAGTGTCGGTACGCGCGTCGGCGTCCTGCTCACGGCAGCGAGCCCGGCAACGGCGGGTTCCGGTCGGCTGCGCCGGGTATGGGCCGCTGCATGAGCCTGTTCGGTGTGCTGGACCGCCTGTCCGAGGTGTCGTCGTTCGACGCGAAGCTGGAGTCCGCCCGGACGGTGGTGAACAAGGTGCTGCAGCCGCAGGCGTTCCGCGACCTGCTGCACGGCACCTGGCTGGGCCATCCGCTGCACCCGATTCTGGCGATGGTCCCGGTGGGCACCTGGCTGTCGGCCGGGATCCTGGATCTCATGCCGCCGGCCCGCCCGGCCGCCACCGCGCTGATCGGCACCGGCGTGGCGGCCAGCCTGCCCGCGGCGATGGCCGGCGCGGCCGACTGGTCGGAGCAGGACGACGCCGTCCGGCGGCTGGGTGCCATCCACGCCGCCACCAACGTCGTCGCGCTGGGGCTGTACGTCGGCTCGCTGGTCGCCCGCGGCAAGGGCAACGGCACGCTCGGGCGAGTGCTCGCCTACAGCGGCCTCGGGCTGGCCAGTGGCTCGGCGGCCATCGGCGGCCACATGTCCTACGCGCAGTCCTCGGGTGCGAACCACGCCGTCACCGACGCCCGGCAGCTGACCACCGACTGGATCGACCTCGGCCCGCTCGACGACCTGCCGGAGGGGCGGCCCGCGCTGCGCACGGGCGAGGGCCGGGGCACGCCCGTGGCGCTGGCCGTGGTGCGCCGGGGCGCCCGGGTCGACGCCTTCATCAACTCCTGCGCGCACGTGGGCGGGCCGCTGGCCGAGGGCACCGTGGAGCAGGTGCGCGGGGCGGACTGCATCGTGTGCCCGTGGCACGGCTCGGCCTTCGACCTGGAGAGCGGCGAGCCGCGCCGGGGTCCGACGGCGTCGGCGCAGGAGCGGCTCGAGGTCAAGTACGAGGCCGGCCGCGTGCTCGGCAAGCTGCCCAACCGGCACGTCTCGAAGTGACCGCCGGCGGCTGAGCCGCCCTACGCTCCGGCGTGCGGACGGTGCCCCGGCCGGGTCGCCGTCGGCTGACCGCGGTTGACCGGCCGGGATGGCGGGCATCGGAGGCTGGTGTTCCTCTTCTTCACCAACCGGCTCGGTTGCATGGGTTCCCTGCTGATCAGCCTCGTGCTCACCGCCCTGCTCATCCTGATCTTCACCGCGCTCTGAGCACTCCCGCCCAGCGTTCTGGGAGACTCGCTCGGCCGGGCCTCTAGCTCAACTGGCAGAGCAGCGGACTTTTAATCCGCGGGTTGTGGGTTCGATCCCCACGGGGCCCACTCGTGCTGGCCTGCGCGTTCGCGCCCTGCGCGATGGTCTCCGTCCGTGCTCGTTCGATTCAGGTGCCGGCCACCTCAGCGGGTGGTCCCAGCGAACGGGCAGCGGCCATGCTGGCGCCGTGGACACCCGGAAGCGTCTTCCGCTGGTCGTCGGCGGGCTGGTCCTGCTGCCCGCCCTGGTCGTGGCCCTGCTGTCCGGCGGCGGTGCGGATGCTGCGGAGCAGGGCGCCGCGGCCGGGATCCCGGATCGAATGGCGGGTTACTCCTACCTGACCGGAGACGTGTCCTCCGCTCCTCCCGGGCGTGCAGTGGCCCTCTTCCAGCACGGGTGGGGAGTGGAGTTCATGGACTTCCCGCAGGCGGTCGCGGTCAGTGCCGACGACGACGTCTACCGGCGGGTCGACCTCGCCGAGGACCGGGCCGGCCCGGAGAGCCAGGGCGACCCGGCGCCGATGCTGCTGTCCCCCGAGGGCACCCGAGTCGTCGTGGGCGACCACGACAGCGACCGACTCGACCTGGCGGTGCAGGACCTGGCGACCGGCGAGGTCACCTCGTACCCCCTGCCGGAGGGGCGCAGCGCCGTCCCCGTGGCCTGGTCGCCGGACGGACGACGGGTCGCCTACCTGGCCGGCGACGCGGCCACGAACCCCTACAGCGGGACGCCGGTCGAGGGGGACGTCAGCGTGCTCGACGTGTCGAGCGGTGAGGTCCGTGCGCTGGCGGGGGCCACGCAGGCGTCGACGGCGGCGTTCTCGCCGGACGGCAGCGAGCTCGCGGTGCAGCACTCCGCCGCCGTCGGCGGGACCCTGGCGATCGTCGACCTCGCGGACGGAGGGCGGCGCGACCTCGCCCTGCCCGCCGGGCACCAGCTCGGCGGCGCGGAGGCGTGGTCCCCGGACGGCGCACTGCTGGCCACCTCCCGCGCGCCGTTCCCGTGCCTGGACGTGATCGACGAGGCCGAGTGGACGGCGTGCCAGGAGCAGTGGGGCTCGATCCCCGACGTCATCGACTTCGTCGCCGCGACCGGCGAACCCACGGAGGTCCCTCGCCCGGTGGACGGGGTGGTCGCGGAGGCGGGCAGGGTGCTGGGCTGGGCCTCGGCGCGGGAGGTGGTCGTCCTCGCCGGGCGCGACCGGGTGGAGGGCAGTGACCCGGACGAGTACTGGGTGACCCGGGTGTCCCTCGACGACGGCGCCACCGAGCGGCTCAGCGCCGTCCCCACCGGCGGCGGCAACTACGGGGTCGGGCGCTTCCAGCTGGCCGCAGGGCTCGTGCCCGAGCTGGACGTGCGGGCCGCAGGGGAGCCCGACCGGGGACGGTGGCCGGTGGCGCTGCGGGTGACCATGGCGCTCCTCGCTGCCGCAGCCGCGGGTCTGCTGGCGTCCACGTTGGCGCGGAGGGCGCGTCGCCGCTGATCCCGCTCCAGGACGGCGAATGCGACTGCAGGTGCCGTGCAGAAGCGTCATCGACCGTTCCGCGGGTCGTGCGCGAGAAACGACACGGGACGGGCTGCGAAATGGCGGGCGCAACATGCCCGATTCCTCGCGCGATCAGGATGACCGTGCCCGAGAACGGGAAAAGCCCAGCTCAGCGCCGCGCACATGTCGACAAGGCGGCTGCTGAGAGGCCGGTCATCGACCGTTCGGGTGCTCCGCACAACGATTCGGTGACGGGACCGTGATGACGGCGTGAAAGCGCGTCGTCCGGGGTGTCGGGAGCCCTAGCTTTTGGCATGTCAGCGGCGCTTCCCCAGCCGCGACGGACTGCACCGAGGAGCCCTTGTGACCACCTTGCTCGACCTGGCACCCCGCCCGTCGTCCCGTTCCGTGATCCCGGCGGAGGAGGAGCTGGACCTGGCCGCCCTGCTCCAGCTCTTCGATGACGGCTCGGACGGCTCGGACGGCGAGGCCGGCGTGGACGGCGAGGCCGGCGTGGACGGCGAGGACGGGACGACGCCGGTGCACACCTCCCTGTGGTCGTCCGCTGTCTCACTCCTCCGGTGGGCCCAGGGCTCCGCGCGTCGGGCCGCGAGCTGGGGCGCCGTCTCCGGTGGGTGGCAGTGATGCTGATCTGGCCGGTGGTCGCAGTGGTCGGTTTCGTGGTGCTGGCCGCGCTCGTCGTGGCCCTCGCGCAGAGCTCGACCGCGCAGTACGAGTTCGAGCGGAACCAGGTGCAGGGCCAGCGCCAGCAGGCGCCGGCAGAGGCGGCGGTCCCGGTGGCGGTGGGCGCAGCGGCGGTCGCCGGCGGTGCGGCAGCCCAGCCCCAGGTCGCTGAGCCGGCCAACGCGGTGGCGCTGCAGCCGGTCCCGGCCACCGGCATGGCGGCACACCCGGCGGGCCGGCAGGGCGGCGCGCAGGGCACCCCGCCGGCCTGGTGGCTGGTCGAGGAGCAGGAGGACGGCGCCCGCGAACAGGTGCTGGCGGGCCCGTTCGCCGACCCGATCGAGGCCGACTGGCTGGCGATGTCGGCACCGGCGGGTGTTGGCCGGGCGGTCTACGGGGTGCTGCGCTCCGACGGCCGGCTGATCCGCCGGCAGCTGCCGGCCGAGCGGGAGTGGCTCAGCGACCTCGGGGACCAGCTCGACCGGCTGCCCGAGGAGTGGGACGGGCCGCTGGCGGACGAGGACGAGCTCGTCTCGCTGGGGGTCGAGGTGACTGCGGCGCTGGTCGAGGCGGGGCTGCAGCTGCACGACTGCGCGGGGGAGGGTCCGGCCGGCGGCGTGTGCCTCACGCCCGAGCCCGGGCACCCGGGTGTGCTGGTCAGCTGGCACCAGCACGACCGGATGAGCCGTCACCACGTCCGCGGCGTCGCGGCGCAGGAGGCGGTGCAGCACACGATGAACGCCGCGATCGCCGAGTGCCTGCTGCAACTGGGCTTCGACGTCCAGCCGTTCGGCGCAGCCGGGTGCTTCCTCGTGGCGGTCGACCCGCACTGAGCGGACGGTGGCCCGGGGCGGACACGCCCCGGGCCACTGTCACCCTCCCGCCGCACGGCTGCGGCGGTCCATCCGGCCATGAAGGAACAGCGTGGGTCTCACCGTCACCACCGGCATCGCGGCGATGAACGCCTCCCGCGTGCTGGCGACGAACGACCAGGCGCTGCGCACGTCGCTGGAACGGCTCTCCTCGGGCTTCCGGGTCAACCGGGCCGCCGACGACGCCGCCGGGCTGACCCTCTCCGAGGGCCTGCGTTCCCGGATCGGGGGGACGACCCAGGCGCTCCGCAACGCCCGGGACGGCATCAGCGTCCTGCAGACGGCGGAGGGTGCGCTGCACGAGAGCGCCGCGATCCTGCAGCGCATGCGCGACCTCGCCGTCCGGGCGGCCAACGACGGGGCGGTGGACGCCGCCGGCAGGTCGGCTGTCCAGGCCGAGCTGAGCCAGCTCCGGGACGAGCTGGACCGGATCGCCGCCACCACCACCTCGCACGGCAACGCCCTGCTGGACGGCACCTGGGACCGGGTCTTCCAGGTGGGTGCCCAGGTGGGCGAGATGATCGGGCTGCGCCTGGGCACCGGCACGAACGCCGTCGCGCTCGGGCTCGCGGACGTCGACGTCACCCAGGGCGAGCCGGCGGTGCGGACGACCGCGGCGGTGGGCCCGGACGGTACCGACAGCCCCAGCGGCGCCGCGCTCGTGTTCGAGGGCGTGACCCTGGTGGCCGGCGGCGTCGCCGCGCTCGCCGGCACCATCTCGGTCGATGGCCTGACCCTCGACCTGGGAGCGGTGAGCCATCCCGATCCCGAGGGCGACGGCGTGACCAACGCCGAGGCCGTGGCGAATCTCAACGCGGCCGCGCGGGCCGCCGGCTTCAGCTGGCCGCACGACCCGTTCCTGGACGACGGCGACGACCTGCTCTTCCGCGGCCCACTGCCCGCCGACGACGCGACGGCGGCGGACCTGGCCGCGGCCACCCCGGCGTACACCCCGCTGACCGGCGCGCCGCCGGTCACCGTGTGGACGGTCCCCGCCCTGCCCGCGGACAGCCCGGCGGCCGGTTCGCTCGTCTTCCTCGATGCCGCCGCGGGCGGCCACGTACCGCGGCTCACCGGCACGGTCTCCGTCGCCGGCCGGACCCTCGACCTGGGCCGGGTGTCCCTCGTCGACACCACCGGCGACCAGGTCGTCTCGCTCGCGGAGGCGCTGGGGCAGCTGGGCGCCGCGGCCCAGGCAGCCGGCCTCACCAGCGGGGACGACGCCTTCACCGCCGTCGGCGACGACGTCGTCTTCCGCGGCCCCGTGCCCGCCGACGACGCGACCGCGGACGAGGTGCTGGCGGCCAGCCCGGTGTACCGCCCCGCCGTCGGCGCCCCGGCCGCGATCCGCGCCGTCGACCAGGCGATCGGGCTGGTGTCCGCGCAGCGGGCGGAGCTGGGGGCCGTACAGAACCGGCTCGAGCACACGATCAGCAGCCTGGGGGTGGCCCTGGAGAACGCCACGGCGGCCGAGTCGCGGATCCGGGACACCGACATGGCCCAGGAGATGACCCTCTTCACCCGCGGTCAGGTGCTGACCCAGGCCGGCACCGCGATGCTCGCCCAGGCGAACCAGTCGGCGCAGCGTGTCCTGTCGCTGCTGCAGGTCTGACCCGGCGTCAGTCCGCGTCGGCCCAGGACTCGACGACCGAGACGTCGAGCGGGAAGTCGACCGGGAACGAGCCGAACAGCAGCCGGCCCGCCTCCGCCGCGGCCTGGTGCACCGCCGCGGTCACCTCGTCGGCGAGGTCGGCGGGGGTGTGCACGACGACCTCGTCGTGCAGGAAGAACACCAGGTGCGGACGGTCGGTGAGCGCGCCGGCGTCCCCGAGCTGCCAGAGCCGGTTGCGCAGGTCGGCCAGCCAGCACAGCGCCCACTCCGCACCTGTGCCCTGGACGACGAAGTTGCGGGTGAACCGCCCCCACGCGCGGCGGTCGCGGGCCCGGTCCTCCGGCGGCACATCGTCATCTGACGGTTCCAGGGAGGGCTCGGCCCACGCGCCGGTCGGCGGGGGAGAGCCGCGTCCGAGCAGGGTGTGCACGACCTCGCCGCGCTCGCCGGCCCGGGCGGCCTCCTCGACCAGGCCGATGGCCCGCGGGTAACGGCGCGCCAGCCGGGGGAGCATCCGCCCGCTCTCGCCCCGGGTGCCGCCGTACATCGCGCCGAGCATGCCCAGCTTCGCGTCGCTGCGGCTCGGCACCGCACCGCTGTCGACCATCGCCTGGTACAGGTCCGCCGCACGGGCGGCCTCGGCCATCGCCGTGTCGCCGCTCATCCCGGCGAGCACCCGTGGTTCCAGCTGGGAGACGTCGGCGACGACGAACCGCCAGCCCGCGTCGGCGACGGCCGCCGGCCGGATCTGCACCGGCACCGACAGCGCGCCTCCGCCGGACGACGCCCACCGGCCGGTCACGACCCCACCGGGCAGGTAGGTGGGGCGGAACCGGCCGTCGCGCACCCAGCTGTCCAGCCACGCCCAGCCGTACGCCGCGAGCAGCCGGGCGAGCTTCTTGTACTCCAGCAGCGGCGGGATGCCGGAGTGGTCCAGCTGCTCCAGCGTCCAGGACCGGGTGTCGGCCACCGGCAGCCCGGCGGTCTGCAGCGCCCGCAGCAGCTCGCCGGGGGAGTCCGGGTTCAGCTGCGGCGCCCCCAGGGCCGTGCGGATCTCCGGCACCAGTCGTTCCAGCTCCGCCGGCCGCTGCCCGCGCAGTGGCCGTGGGCCCATCAGCTCGGTCAGCAGCCGGTCGTGGACGTCGGCGCGCCAGGGCAGCCCGGCGTACGTCAGCTCCGCGGCCACCAGCGCACCGGAGGACTCCGCGGCGAGCAGCAGCGCCAGCCGGCCGCGGTGCGGCGAAGCGGCCAGGGCCGCCTGCTGCCGGCCGTGCTCGGCGCCCGGGTCGAGCCGGTCGGCCAGGTCGTCGAGGGCGAAGAGGGCGTGGTCCTCGGCGGCGACCGGCGCGAGCGCGTCCCAGGCCGCGGCGTCGTCCCCGGCGAGGAACGCCTGGTCGACGAAGGGGGAGTGGCACAGCAGCGCCCGGCTCAGCCGCAGGTCGGAGCAGCGCTCGACCCGCACCCCGGCCGCCAGCAGCCCCGGGTACCAGCGGGTGGTGTCGTCCCAGACCCAGCGGGTGCGTGCGCGCTGCCGGACGAACCCGGGCAGCTCCTCCTCCGGGAGCCGTACCGGCGCACCGGCGCCGGCGAGGGCGTGCGCCTCCACCTGACCGGGCGCCGGGCGGACCAGCAGCACCCGCTCCGGGACGCCGCCGTCCTGCGCCGGACTGCCCGAGGTCACCGCGGCAGTGTGCTGGACGGGTACGACGCGATCGCTCAGCTGCCGTGCTGGCAGACCGGGCAGAGTCCGGTGTCGTCCGGCACGTCCTCCACCGGCACCACCTGGACGTACGCGCCGCACAGGGCCGGTACGTCCTCGTGCGACTCCAGCGCCCGACGTCCGACTGCCGCGTCGACCGCGTGCAGCGGCCCGGCCAGCTTCTCGCCCACCGGTTCCTCCGCCGTCCGCCGGGCCCGCCCGATCACGTTCGCCATGCCCCCACTCTCCCTCACCTCTGCCCGGAGGGCCCCGTGTCCCCCGGACACGGGACAGCCCGGGCCGGTGGGAGCCGGCCCGGGCTGTCCCAGGGGTCATCGTGGCGTCAGCGCGCCGCGATGCGCCCCTTGCTGGCGAACAGGCTCTCCGGCGGGCCGAGGTAGCTCGGCTGCACGCCGCCGGTGTCCACCACCAGCTCCTGGAGCACCACCGTCGGGTCGACCATCCAGAACTTGAGCACGTGGTGACCGGGGGTCTCGATCACGTGCTGCGTCGTCGTCCGGTTGACGTTGTCGGAGGTGTTGCGCTCCCACTGCTTGTTCATCGTGGTGTCGTCGGCGCCGGTCGCCGCGATGACGTCGACGATCTGCGGCTCCGCGTCGTCGATCGACACCGCGTACTGCAGGCCCTCGGGCGGCAGCACGTCGTTGCGCGGCGAGAGGTACGCCGTGACGTCCACCGGGCCGGTGGTGGTCAGGTGCATCTCGTACTCCAGGTGCGGGCTGTCGCCACCCGGGGTCTGCCGAGGCGTGCTCAGCGGGAAGGGCTTCACGCCGTCGCTGTCCCGGCCGATGTCCGGGATCGTCGTCCAGGTGACGCCCTTGGTCTCCACGGCCCGGCTGTAGTGCTCCGCGTTCATGGCGACGTACCCGCCGGCCTCGACGAAGCCCTGCGCGCCCCGCACGTCCGGCTTCTCGATGACCGCGGTGACGACCACCTGCACGCCGTCCGGACCGGTGATCGTGATCGGCACCTCGGTGCGGCCCTGCGGGGCGCGGCCCCACTCCACGATCAGCTCCGCCCGGACCTGGTCGGTGACCCGGCCGCGCGGCCTGTCCACGTGCACCCACGGCGTACCCGGCTCGATCGTGTAGCCGAAGGGCTGGGACCCCTGGTTGAACACCTCGACGTAGGGCACCGGGGTGCTCGCGTACCGGCTGAACACCGGCAGCACCGCCGGCTCCGACGACGCCGGCCAGGACGCCTCCGACCCGTCGATCGCCACGCCCATCTCCGCGACGGCAGGCACCTCGATGCGCTGCAGCGCCGGGTAGATCTCATCCGGCAGCGCCTCGTGGTCCTCCTCCGGCTGCTGCCAGGGAGCGTTGGGCCCGTACCGCTCGACGTCGCCGTAACCGATGTGCGGCTGGGTCTGGAAGCCCTGCCACTTCCCGCCGGCGATCTCGGTGTTGTAGCGCTCGGCCAGCGCCAGGTCCTCGGCGAAGTGGGCCTCGGCCTCGTCGGCCAGCCGGTTGGTGGCCGCCCGGCCCTGCTCGGCGTAGAGCAGGTTGGTGAACTGCGCGTTGCGCAGCTCGTAGACGTTGGCCGTCGCCTGCACCGGGTAGCCGACCAGCTGGAAGAACGTGTCCCGCTGGGCGGGGAGCACCCGCTTGGACAGCCGGTCGGCCTGCGCGGCCAGCGCCTGCCAGTCGGCGGTCACCCGGTCCATCTCCCGGTAGGCGGTGAGGCTGAAGGGGTTGCCCTCGTCGTCGTAGAGCACGGCTGAGGGGTCGGTGCGCAGGTCCTTGGTCTCGTCCAGGCTGATCGCCCGGTTGAGCAGCTCCGGCTTCCGCCGCGACTGCAGGACGCCGTACTGGTAGAGCACCTCCGCGATGTCCGCGGCGAACGTCGGCCCGAAGTTCTCCACGGCGAAGCGCCGTTCCCACTCGTGCAGGTCGTCCAGGCCCCAGCGCTCGGTGTCCCAGGCGTGGTCGAGGAAGAACTGCGTGGGCACCTCGTTGCCCTTCAGATCACCGACGTTGGTGACCCACAGGTCGTGGATGCCGGCGGCGGCCGACTGCTCCAGCTGCTCCCACAGGTTCGGCAGCGACGTGGTGTCGACCCACTTGTAGTTGCGGCCACCGCCGACGTAGTCGAAGTGGTAGTAGAGGCCGAAACCGCCGGGGCGGGCGTCGGAGGGCTGGGGGAGCTTGCGCATGTTGCCCCAGTTGTCGTCGGTCATGATCACCGTGACGTCCTCGGGGGCGCGCAGCCCCTCGTCCCAGTACCGCTGGACCTCCTTGTAGAGGGTCCACACCTGGGGGGTCTCGGCCGCGGGCTTGCCGGTGACCTCCTCGATGATCCGCCGCTGGGTGGCGATGATGTCCTCCATCAGCGCGATGCCGGCGCCGTCCTCGAGTGCGACGTCGCCGTTGCCGCGCATCCCGATGGTGACCACGCCCTCGAAGCCCTGGTCGACCATCCGCTGGATGCCCTCCCGCCAGTAGGCCTCGATCGCCGTCCGGTTGCGCCGGAAGCTCCACTCGCCGGTGCCGCCGTAGGGGTCCGAGCCAGGCTCCACGACGTTCCCCGCGTCGTCCCGCTCCGCCGGGACGGCGTGCCGGTTCCACTCCTCGATGCCGCGCATCATCGGCGCCTCGTGCGAGGTGCCCATGACCACGCCGTAGCGGCTGGCGGTCTCGTGGTTGGCCGGGTCGTCCTCGGCGAACGCGCGACCCCACACCGCCGGCCACAGATAGTTGGCCTTCAGCCGCAGCATGGTCTCGAAGACCTGGCCGTAGAAGTCGGCGTTGAACCCGTTCGGAAACCCCTCCGCCTTGCCGGGGCCGAAGAAGTGCGGGGCCCAGCGACCCAGCTGCGGGTTCTCGTCGTTGATGAAGAAGCCGCGGTACTTCACGTCCGGCGTGCCCTGGGTGTGTCGGCCAGGGAGGACGTACAACGTCTCCCGGTGCTCGGGCACGACGTCGTTCCAGAACTGCCACGGCGAGATGCCGATGCCCCGGGAGACGTCGTAGGCGCCGTAGATGGTGCCGCGCTGGTCGCTGCCGGCGATCACGAGTGCTTGATCGACGCCGGGCATCGGGTCCTCGACGACCTGCTGGAGCGAGGTCTCCCACTCCCCGGCGATCCCGGTCACGTCGACCTTGCCTGCGGCGACCAGGTCGTCGACCAGGTCGCTGTGGCCGAGCGTGCCGATGATGACGACCTCCCGCTCGGTGGGCACCGTGTCCGTGACGACCTGTGGGGTCTGCCCGGTGACCTGCGCGATGTCGTCGCGGAGGTCCCCGACGACCCGCTGGACGCCCTCGTGGTCGTCGGTGTCGACGACCAGGGTGGCGGCGTGGCCGGGAACGGCCAGCGGGAACCGGCCCGGGCCACCGGAGGGGGCGACGTACGCCCCGGGGTCGGTCGGCTGGAGGGTGCCGGGCCCGGTCGAGGACGGGATGCCGACGGGGGCGACCGGCGCGGCCGAGGCAGAGGTGGCGCCGGTGGGGACGGTGAGGGCGACGGTCAGCACTGTGAGGACGGTCCGTCGGGAGGTGCGGCGCAACCGGGAGGGGGCGCGGCTGCTGCTCGGGGGCGTCGAGAGGTGCAGGGCTGGTCGTTCTGGGCGCATGTCCGGCTCCACGATGAGGGACGGGTGGGGCGGGGCGGCGGGAGCACCACCCCGATCACGCTCCGAAAGTTTCGAATGACTTTCGGCGACAACCGTAGGGACGAGTCCGCACCTGGACAACCCTTTCGGGTGACCCGATTCACAGCAGTCTGGCGTCCTCTGGCGGATCGTGCAGGCGATCTCCGCTCCATGTCACCGAGTCCGCCCAGGTCGCCTGCGCGTGTCGGCGATCGGTCACGGCGCGGTCCGCCTCTCGGTGTCGGCCGACAAGTTCCGGAACCTGCCGCCACCGTGGACGGTGGCGTAACGGGTCTCGAGCGAGGCGCGCGCATGCCGACGACCGGAGCGGGGCAGAGGATCAGACGTCCCAGCCCCGGACGCCGCACCGCCGCACGCCAGGAGTTCCTGATGCCCCGATCGATCGCCGACCAGACCGTCGAGGAGCTCGGCGGGCCGGGCAGCGTCCTCGTCCGTCAGCGAGACGACCACGAGCAGCTGGACCGGCTGCTGCACGAGCTGGACGGCACCACCGGCACCGACCAGGAGCGGGTGCTGCGCCGGATCGACCGGCTCGTCTTCAGCCACGCCTTCGCCGAGGAGACCGTGCTCTGGCCGGCGATCCGGCGGGTGCTGCCCGATGGTGACGCGCTGACCCTCCAGGTCGAGGAGGAGCACCAGGAGGTCAACGAGCTGGTCAGCGAACTGGAGACCCTCCCGCACGACGACCCGCGCCGGGCTGCCGCGCTGTCCCGCCTGGTGGAGGTGCTGCGCGAGGACGTCCGGGACGAGGAGGACGTGCTGTTCCCCCGCCTGCAGGATGCCCTGGACGCCGACGCGCTGCGCCGGCTGGGCCGGCAGTGGCAGCTGGCCCGGCTGGTCTCACCGACCCGGCCGCACCCGACGGTGTCCCGCCGTCCGCCGGGCAACGCCCTGTCCGGGCTGCCGCTGACCGTGCTCGACCGCACCCGTGACCTGGTCGACGCGGGCGTGCAGCACGCCCCCGCGCGGATCGCCCCGGCCGGTCAGGCGGTCAGCCGCGGGCTGGCCACGGTCGCCGGCTGGGTGGAGCGGGTGCCGCTGGCCCGCCGCGGCGACGACGGGCAGTCGACCGGCCGATGAGAGACCTCGCCTGCCTCGTGGTCTGATCGCAGGGACACGGTCGGCACCGCCGCCGGCCGACGACGCGAGGGAGTCGCATGTCCGGCAGTTCAGGTGAGGTCCAGCTCGAGGTCACCGACGGCGTCGCCGTCGTCACGCTCAACGCCCCGGA
Source organism: Modestobacter sp. VKM Ac-2978 (assembly GCF_026968025.1). Lineage (NCBI taxonomy): Bacteria > Bacillati > Actinomycetota > Actinomycetes > Geodermatophilales > Geodermatophilaceae > Modestobacter > Modestobacter sp. VKM Ac-2978. The sequence goes on from NZ_JAPVBP010000003.1 coordinate 368,973, forward strand.
ACGCCGCAACGCGCTCACCCCCGCGATGGCGGCCGAGCTGATCGCGACCTTCGACGAGGTCGACGGCCGGGACGACGTCGGCGCCCTCGTGGTGCAAGCGGTCGGCAAGTCGTTCTGCGCCGGCGGGGACGTGCAGACCCTGACCGACGCCGGCCGCGACCCGGCGGCGCCCGAGGCCTACGCCGGGATGGGGGCCATCTACGACTCCTTCTTCCGGCTCGGCCAGGTGCGGGTGCCGACGATCGCCGCCGTCCGCGGCTCGGCGGTGGGCGCCGGGATGAACATGCTGCTCGCCGCCGACCTGCGGATCGTCGCCCGGGACGCCCGGCTGATCTGCGGCTTCCTCAAGCGCGGCATCCACCCCGGCGGCGGGCACTTCGTGCTGCTGTCCCGGCTGATCGGGCGCGAGGCAGCTGCGGCGATGGCGCTGTTCGGCGAGGAGCTGGACGGCGAGGCCGCGGTGCGGCTCGGGCTGGCCTGGGAGACCCACGACGACGACGCCGTCGAGGGCCGCGCCCGTGAGTTGGCCGCCCGGGTGGCCAAGGACCCGGACCTGGCCCGGCTGGCGGTCGGCAACTTCCGCAAGGAGACCGGCCCGCCCGGGGTCAGCTGGGAGATCGCCACCCAGTTCGAGCGGCCCGCCCAGATGTGGTCGATGCGCCGGCCGACCGACTGAGGACACGCGACCTGACCCACGACGGCCCCCGGTCCAGCTGGACCGGGGGCCGTCGTGGGTGTGCAGGGGTCGATCAGGTGGTCTGCTGACGCTTCGGGTCGTCCCGGGCGTCGAGCTGGATCTCCTTCTCGGCGCGCGGCACGCCGGCCTTCAGCTCCACGCTCCGCTCCATCTCGGCGTCGAACTCGATGCCGAACAGCAGGGCGAGGTTGATCAGCCAGAACCAGATCAGGAAGATCACCACGCCGGCCAGCGCCCCGTAGGTGGCGTTGTAGCTGCTGAAGTTCGCCACGTAGAAGGCGAACAGCGCGGAGGCGAGGACCGCCACCAGGATGGCTACGCCAGCACCGGGGCTGACCCACTTGAAGCCGCGCAGCTTGGCGTTCGGAGTGGCGTAGTAGAGCACCGCGATCATCAGCGCCAGCAGCACCAGGATCACCGGCCACTTGATCCAGGTCCAGATGGTGAGCACGGTGTCGCCCAGGCCGATCGCCTGGCCGACGGCGTCGACGACCGGGCCGCTGAGCACCAGCATGGCCAGGATCAGCGCGGCGAACAGGATGCCGATCAGGGTGACCAGCAGCTGCAGCGGCTTGAGCTTCCAGATCTTGCGGCCCTCGCGGGTCTCGTAGACCACGTTGGCCGCCCGGGTGAAGGCGCCGACGTAGCCGGAGGCCGACCAGATGGCCCCGAACAGACCCAGGACCAGACCGAAGCCGGCGGCGCTCGGGCTGCCGGCGACCTGCTCGATCACCGGGTTCAGCGTGTCGGCCGCCTGCGCCGGCACGACCTCGGTGAGCGCGGTGGTGAGCTGCTCCGGGTCGGTGAGCAGGCCGACGATCGACGCCAGTGCAGCGAGGGCCGGGAACAGCGCCAGCACGCCGTAGTAGGTCAGCGTGGCCGCCCAGTCGGTCAGCCCGTCCTCGCTGAACTCCTTGGCCGTGCGCTTCAGCGTCGCGCCGGTACCCGTGGCGGTGTCTGCGCCGGTGGGCGCGAAGTCGGCCCGCTCGTGCGTGATGTTGTCGTCCTCGGGAGCGATGTCTCGCTCCCGGTTGTCCTGCGCAGTGTCACTGCGCGCCCCCTCGCGGGGGTCGCGCGCACTGGCTCCGGCCATTCGTGGCCTCCGAGGGTGTTGCGCCGTCATTGTCGAGCGGTGGGTGCCCCGGCCCGGCCCCTGGCACTCCTCCATCGGCGGAGAATCCGATACCGGGCGGTCCCGGGTGGCAGGAGGGCCGCGTCGCCCCGACGTGCCTGGTCGGCCGCCCCACGGCGGGTGCGAGGAGCGTCACAACTCGTTTGGGTGAATTCCGGGTGACCAGCGGTTCACCGCGCCCCGCGCCGGGCAGTGGATGCCGGACGGAAGTCGGCGGGCGCGTCCCGGCGAGTCTCGAAGAGAAGCATGGAGAGCGACAGATGGTGTTCTGGCCGGCGTTGACCCTGATCGGGTTCCTGGTCCTGACGGCCCTGGTCATCGCGATGGGGACACAGTCCACCGCGCGGTACGAGGCGGAGAAGCGCGCGGCATCGGGCCCGCGCGCACGGCACACGGCGGCGGACAACCGCTCACCGGTCGCCGCGAACGCCGCCTGACCTCCTCGGCGCCCACCCGGCGCCGCTGCACTGCCCCACCACGGCGGTCCTCCTCCCGGAGGGCCGCCGTCGTCGCGTTCAGAACCAGTCGCCGCGCATCTCCAAGACCGTGGTGTCCAGTGAGGCCAGCAGGGCCAGCTGCGGGCCGACCTTGGGCAGCTCCCAGCGCTGGAAGTAGCGCGCGGCCTGGCGCTTGCCGGTGTAGAAGTCGCCGTCCCGGCCCTCGGTGGCCAGGGCCTGCTCCAGCCACAGCCAGCCGACGACGACGTGACCGGCCGCCTCCAGGTAGACGCTGGCGTTGGCCAGCGCCACCTGCGGATCGCCCTGCCCCCACAGCGTCGCGGTCACTGCCCCGAGCTGCTGCACCAGGCCGTCGAGCTGCTCGCCGAGGTCGGCCCACTGCGTGCCGGCCGCCCGGGCGGTGGTCGCCGCGATCGTCTCCCCGAGCAGGCTCAGGCCCGCCCCGCCGGACATGACGACCTTGCGGCCCAGCAGGTCCAGCGCCTGGACGCCGTGGGTGCCCTCGTGGATCGGGTTCAGCCGGTTGTCCCGGTAGAACTGCTCGACCGGGTAGTCGCGGGTGTACCCGTAGCCGCCGTGCACCTGGATGGCCAGGTCGTCGGCCGCCAGGCACCACTGCGAGGGCCAGCTCTTCGCGATCGGGGTCAGCATCTCCAGCAGCAGGTGCGCCCGCTGCCGGTCGGCCTCGTCCTCGGCGGTGCGCTCCTCGTCGACCAGCCGCGCGCAGTACAGGCCCAGCGCCAGCCCGCCCTCGACGTAGGACTTGCCGGCCAGCAGCATCCGCCGCACGTCCGGGTGCTCGACGATCGGTACCGGCGGCGCGGCGGGGTCCTTGCCGGACAGCGGCCGGCCCTGGGTGCGGTCCCGGGCGTAGTCGACGGCGTGCAGGTACCCGGTGTAGCCCAGCCCGGTGGCGCCCATCCCGACGCCGATCCGCGCCTCGTTCATCATGTGGAACATGTAGGTCAGCCCACGGTGCTGCTCGCCGACCAGGAAGCCGACGGCGCCGGGCTGCCCGCCGGGGGTGTGCACGCCCTCGCCGAAGTTCAGCAGGGTGTTCGTCGTCCCGCGGTAGCCCATCTTGTGGTTCAGGCCGGCCAGCACGACGTCGTTCCGCTCGCCGAGCGCCCCGTCCTCGTTGACCAGGAACTTCGGCACGATGAACAGCGAGATGCCCTTCACCCCCGCCGGGCCCCCGGGCACCTTGGCCAGCACCAGGTGGACGATGTTCTCGGTCAGCTCGTGGTCACCGGCCGAGATCCACATCTTGTTGCCGGTCAGCCGGTAGCTGCCGTCGTCCTGCGGGACGGCGCGGGTGGTGATGTCGGCCAGCGACGACCCGGCCTGCGGCTCCGACAGCGCCATCGTGCCGAACCAGCGCCCCTCGGCCATCGGCGGCACGTAGGTCTGTACCTGCTCCGGGGTGGCGTGGGCGACCAGCAGGTTCGCGTTGGCCATCGTCAGGAACGGATAGGCCGAGGTGCCGATGTTGGCCGCCTGGAACCACACGTGCACGGCCTGGTTCACCACCGCCGGCAGCTGCAGCCCGCCGAGCTCCTCGGGCAGTGCGGCGGCGTTCATCCCGGCCTCGGCGAAGACCCGCAGCGCGGCCGCCACCTCCGGGATCAGCACCACCTTGCCGTCGACGACGTGCGGCTCGTTCTCGTCGGCCTTGCGGTTGTGCGGGGCGAACTGCTCGGTGGCGATCTGCTCAGCCAGCTCCAGGACGGCGTCGAACGTCTCCCGTGAGTGCTCGGCGTACCGCTCCCGCTTGGTCAGGGTCTCGACCTGCAGCCACTCGTGCAGCAGGAACTCGAGGTCACGGGGGGACAGGACGAGCGACGAGCGCACGGGGGCTCCTTGACGACGGCGGTGTCGGCGGGGCGGGTGGCCGGCCCCCTGCCAGGTTAAGCGCACGGTGGTGGTCACCGGCGGTGCTCGGCGACCAGCGTCAGACGGCAGGCGTGCAGCGTGTCGCACTGTCCGGGGTTGGTCGCCCGGCCGGCCCGGGTAGGTAGCGCGGCATGCCCCTACCGAAGATCCTGGCTCGTGCGGCCGGGCTGGCCACCGAGGCCGGCAGCGGTGCACTCCAGCAGCTCCAGCACCTGCGGCTCCCCGGCGTCGGTCAGGCGTCGGTGACCGACGACCCGGACACGGCCGCCCGGCGCTGGCGGGCCGTCACCGTGCTCACCGACCCCGACGAGCTGCGGACGACGACGCCGGCGCCGCTGGTGCGGTTCGGCGACCGGGTGGAGATCCGGGTGACCCCGGCCCCGGGCGAGCGCGGGGCCGAGCTGGCCGCCCGTTTCCGCGAGCGGGTCGGTGAGGACGAACTGGGAGAGCTGCGCTCGGCGCTGCGGGAGGCCAAGCAGCGGATCGAGACCGGCGAGGTGCTCCGGAACGAGCCGCAGCCGCACGGTCTCCGCAAGCAGACCCCGCAGGGCAAGGCCCTCGACGGGATGGTCGAGCGAGCACCGAAGGAGGGCGTGCTGTGAAGGCCGCGACCTGGACCGGCGTGAACGAGGTCTCCGTCGAGGAGGTGCCCGAGCCGCAGCTGCTCAACGACCACGACGTGATCCTGAAGGTGAAGCAGTCGGTCACCTGCGGGTCGGACCTGCACCTGCTGGGCGGGTACATCCCCTTCATGCGGGCCGGCGACGTGCTGGGCCACGAGTTCATCGGCGAGATCGTCGAGGCCGGGCCCGCCGTGCGGCACCGCAAGGTCGGCGACCGCGTCGTCGGCGCCCCGTTCGCCGCCTGCGGGAACTGCTGGTACTGCAAGCAGGAGCAGTACTCGCTCTGCGACAACGGCAACGCGAACCCCGGGATCACCGAGGGTCTGTGGGGGCAGAGCCCCGGCGGCTGCCTCGGCTACTCGCACGCGATGGGCGGCTACGCCGGCAGTCACGCGGAGTACATCCGCGTGCCCTACGCCGACGTCGGCACCTTCGTCGTCCCCGAGGGCATCTCCGACACCCGGGCGCTGTTCGCCTCCGACGCGGCCTCGACCGGCTGGATGGGCGCGGACCTGGCCGGCACGAAGCCCGGCGACGTCGTGGCCGTCTGGGGCGCCGGCGGGGTGGGCCAGATGGCGGCGCGGGCGGCGATGCTGCTGGGGGCCGAGCAGGTCTTCGTCGTCGACCGCGTCCCCGAGCGGCTCCAGCAGGTGCGGGAGCACGTGGGTGCCGAGGCCATCGACTACTCCAGCACCGACGTCCTCGCCGAGCTGCGCGAGCGGACCGGTGGCCGCGGGCCCGACGTCTGCATCGAGGCGGTCGGCATGGAGGCGCACAGTTCCGGCGCCGCGGGGGTCTACGACCAGGTCAAGCAGCAGATGCGGCTGCAGACCGACCGGCCCACCGCCCTCCGTGAGGCGATCATGGCCTGCCGCAAGGGCGGAAGCATCTTCACCCTCGGGGTCTTCGCCGCGATGGTGGACAAGTTCCCGCTGGGTGCGCTGATGAACAAGGGCATCACCCTCCGCGGGGCGCAGGTGCACGCTCAGCGCTACATCCCCGAGCTGCTCGAGCGGATGGAGCGGGGGGAGCTGACCACCGAGCACCTGGCCACCCACGTGCTGCCGCTGAGCGAGGCGCCGCGCGGCTACCAGATGTTCAAGGAAAAGGAGGACGGCTGCGTGCGCGCCGTCTTCACCCCCGGCAGCTGACGAGGCCGTCCCCGGCCGTGTCAGGCTGGGGACGAGCCCGGCACCGGGCTCCCGGACGAGCGCGCCGTACCCGGACAGCGACAAGACGGTGCACCTGGAGGCCCCGGTGTACTGGTTCGTCCTCGTCCTCTCCGGCGTGCTCGAGGCCGTCTGGGCCACCGCCCTCGGCCGGTCGGAGGGGTTCACCCGGCTGGCGCCGACCGTGGTCTTCGCGGTCGGCCTCGCCGGGAGCATGGCCGGGCTGGCCTACGCGATGCGCGGCCTGCCGATCGGCACTGCGTACGCCGTCTGGGTGGGCATCGGCGCGACGCTGACCGCCGGCTGGGCGATGTGGTCGGGGGAGGAACCGGTCTCCGTCGTCCGCGTGCTGTTGCTGGCCGGGATCGTCGGCTGCGTCGTCGGGCTCAAGCTCACCCACTGACCGCCCTGTACGCACTCCGGGCGCTGTGCACGTGGCGCAGCACGTGCACAGCGCCCGGAGCGCGTGCGAGGAGCGGTCAGCGCTGGTTGCGCGCCCCGTCGGGCAGGTGGTCGGCCGGGACGCTGTCCAGCCCGGTCGGCTGGTCCGGCGCCGCCTCGTGCCGGCCCCCGCCGGACGTCGGTGCGCCCACCCGGTCGTCGTCCAGGCGCCGGTCGGAGCGGTCGGCGTCGTCGACCGGCGGCTCGACCGACGTCGGCGCCGCGGCACCGGCCGCGTGCGCCGCTGCGGTGGTCGGGTCGTCGGTGACCTCGCGGGCGCCGGCCTGCTGGGCCTGGATGCCGGACTGGGTCCGCAGCTCCAGCTGGGGCAGGAAGAGCAGCACGAAGAAGCCCAGCGCGACCACGCCGGCGGCGATCAGGAAGACCATGTCGATCGAGTCGGCGAAACCGGCCTTGAACGGCAGGGCGACGGCGCGGGGCAGCTCCTGGATGAAGGAGGTGTCCGACAGGTCGGCCGCGTTGCCGGCTGCCGCCTGCAGCTGCGGGGCCAGTGCCGGGTCGGCGGCAGCGGCGGCGGAGACCTCCCTGCCGATGTCGGTGGGCAGCCGGGTGAACAGCACGGAGAGGAAGACCGCCGTCCCCAGGGTGCCGCCCATCTGCCGGAAGAACGTCACCGACGAGGTGGCGACGCCGATCTCCCGCGGGCTGACCGCGTTCTGCACCGCCAGGATGACCGGCTGGAAGTTGAAGCCCAGGCCCAGCCCCATCAGGGTCATGAAGGGGAACAGCGCCCACACCGAGGTGTCCGCGCCGACGATGACGGACAGCGACACCAGCGCGGTGACGATGAAGACCACGCCGACCAGCGGGAACGGCTTGTACACGCTGGTCCGGGCGATGACCTGACCGGCGATGATCGAGCCGGCCATGATCCCCATGACCAGCGGGATCATCTGCAGCCCGGCCTGGGTGGGGCTGGAGCCGAGCACGATCTGCAGGTACTGGGGCAGCAGCAGGATGCCGCCGAACATGCCGGCGCCCAGCACGATGCTGCTGAGGCTGGTCACCGCGAACGTCCGGTTGGCGAACATCCGCAACGGCAGCAGCGCATCGTCCTTGTAGACCCGCTCGGCCAGCACGAAGAGCACGAAGCCGACGGCGGAGAGGGCGTAGCAGACCAGCGCGCCGGTGCTGTCCCAGCCCCAGGTGCGGCCCTGCTCGGCGACGATCAGCAGCGGCACCAGGAAGGTGATCAGGGCCAGGGCGCCGGGGAAGTCGATGCGGTGCTCACGCTTGGTGTGCGGCAGGTGCAGCACCTTGAACACGACGGCGAACGCGAGGATGCCCAGCGGCACGTTGACGTAGAAGATCCACCGCCAGCCGGTGATGCCCAGGATCGCGGACTGGCCGGCGAAGAAGCCGCCGATGACCGGGCCGAGCACGCTGGAGGTGCCGAAGACGGCCATGAAGTACCCCTGGTACTTCGAGCGCTCCCGCGGCGGCACGATGTCGGCGATGATCGCCAGCGCCAGCGACATCAGCCCACCGGCACCGATGCCCTGGATCGCCCGGTAGACGGCCAGCTGGTACATCGTGTCGGCCAGGCCGCACAGCATCGAGCCGATCACGAAGACGGCGATCGCGAAGAGGTAGAACGGCCGGCGGCCGTACATGTCGCTCAACTTGCCGTAGAGCGGCGTGGTGATCGTCGAGGTGATCAGGAACGCCGTGGTCGCCCACGCCTGCAGGTCGTAGCCGTTCAGGTCGTCGGCGATCGTGCGGATCGCCGTGGACACCACGGTCTGGTCCAGCGCGGCGAGGAACATGCCGAGCAGGAGGCCGCCCAGGATCGTCATGATCTGGCGGTGGGTGAACACCCCGGAGGCGTCGGGCGCCGCCGCGGCGGCGCGGGCGTCCCGGCGGGTGGCCCCGGTCGCGCGGTCGCTGGTCTGGGTCATCGGTCCTTCTTCTCCTCGCGGTCGTCCCCGGCGCTGCCAGCTGGGGCACCGGGGGTCGGGAGGTGGTCGGTGAGGTCCTGGACGAACCGCTGCAGCGCGGTGGTGAAGGAGTCGAGCTCGGCCGGGGTCCAGCCGGCGGTGGCCTGCGCCAGGTGGGCGTTGCGCTCCTCGCGCAGCCGCTCCAGGGCGGCCTCGCCGGCGGGGGTCACGATGAGCCGGCTGGCCCGGCCGTCCCGCTCGTCGGCGACCCGGCGCACCAGCCCCTGGTCGACGAGCAGGGTGACGTGCCGGCTGACCGTCGAGGGGTCGGCGTGCACCATCTCGGCGAGCGCGCCCTGCCGGAGCGGGCCCAGCCGGGTCAGGGGGAACAGCAGCACGTGCGCCGCCCGCTCCCGGGCGTCGGGGCCGGACTCGTCGGTGGCCAGGGCCTTGAGCGCGTGCATCACCCGCATCAGGCGGCCGAGTTCGTCGCCGAGGGCCACCCTCTGGTCCGGGTGGCGGGCGAGGTCGGTCATCACTGCTCCGGGGGTTCGCGGCGGGTCTGCGCAGCGCGACGGTGCGCCGGAGGAACCGTTGCACCATACAATCCGTTGCGCGGTGCACGCAACCAGTTGCATGCTGCACGGAGTGTGACGCCTGCGACCGTGGCCGGGGAGGTGAGACCCTGGGTGGTCGTCCCCCCTCTCCAAGGAACTGCGAGCACCCCGTGACCACCCCGCACGACGACCTCCGGTCCCGGCTGTCCGCACTCACCCTCGCCGACGAGCACCGGCTCCGCCGACGGCTCGACGGCACCCGGCGCACCAAGGACCCGGCCGCCCGCGCCCGCCAGCACGAGCAGATCGCCGCGGACGTCGTCGCCGCCGAGGAGCGCATCGCCCGCCGTCGCGCCGCCGTCCCGGTGGTCAGCTACCCGGAGGAGCTGCCGGTCAGCCAGCGCCGCGAGGACATCGCCGCCGCGCTGCGCGACTCCCAGGTGGTCGTGGTGGCCGGCGAGACCGGCTCGGGCAAGACCACCCAGCTGCCGAAGATCCTGCTCGAGCTGGGCCGTGGGGTGCGCGGCCGGATCGGGCACACCCAGCCGCGGCGGCTGGCCGCCCGCACGGTGGCCGAGCGGATCGCCGAGGAGATCGGCTCCCCGCTGGGCGAGACCGTCGGCTGGAAGGTCCGGTTCACCGACGAGGTCGGCGACAAGACGCTGGTCAAGCTGATGACCGACGGCGTCCTGCTGGCCGAGGTGCAGCGCGACCGGATGCTGCGCCAGTACGACACGATCATCATCGACGAGGCCCACGAGCGGAGCCTCAACATCGACTTCCTGCTGGGCTACCTGGCCCGGCTGCTGCCCCGCCGTCCGGACCTGAAGCTGGTCATCACCTCGGCGACCATCGACGTCGACCGGATCGCCAAGCACTTCTCGACCGACGGCGCGCGGGTGCCGGTCGTCGAGGTCAGCGGGCGCACCTACCCGGTCGAGGTCCGCTACCGGCCGGTGATCGACCCCGACGAGCCCGAGGCCGACCCCGACCGGGACCAGACCTCCGCGATCGTCGACGCCTGCGCCGAGCTGGTCGCCGAGGGACCGGGCGACGTGCTGGTCTTCCTCGCCGGTGAGCGCGAGATCCGGGACACCGCCGAGGCCCTGGGTGGGACGACGGAGCGCAACGGCACCCCCATCGACGTCCTGCCGCTCTACTCCCGGCTGTCGGCCGCCGACCAGCACAAGGTCTTCCAGGCGCACACCGGCCGCCGGATCGTGCTGGCCACCAACGTCGCCGAGACGTCACTGACGGTGCCCGGTATCAAGTACGTCGTCGACCCGGGCACCGCGCGGATCTCCCGGTACAGCCATCGCACGAAGGTGCAGCGGCTGCCGATCGAGCCGGTCAGCCAGGCCTCGGCCCGGCAGCGCTCCGGCCGGTGCGGGCGCACCAGCGAGGGCATCGCGATCCGGCTGTACACGCAAGACGACTACGACGCCCGGCCGGAGTACACCGACCCGGAGATCCTGCGCACCAACCTGGCCTCGGTGCTGCTGCAGATGGCCTCGCTCGACCTGGGCGACGTCGCCGACTTCCCGTTCATCGACCCGCCGGACCGCCGGGCGGTCGCCGACGGTCTCGCCCTGCTGCAGGAGCTCGCCGCGCTGGACGGCGACGGGAAGCTCACCGAGACCGGGCGGGCGCTGGCCGCCCTGCCGCTGGACCCCCGGATCGCCCGGATGGTCGTGGAGGCCGACCGGCGCGGCGTGCTGGAGGAAGTGCTGGTCATCGCCGCCGGTCTCACCGTGCAGGACGTGCGGGAGCGCCCGGCCGAGCACCAGCAGGCCGCCGACGAGCTGCACAAGCGGTTCGCCGACGAGAACTCCGACTTCCTCGCCCTGCTGAACCTGTGGAGCTACCTGGCGGAGCGGGCCGAGGAGCTGTCGGGCAACCAGTTCCGGCGCACCGTGAAGAAGGAGTTCCTGCACTACCTGCGGATCCGGGAGTGGCAGGACCTGCACGGCCAGCTGCGCAGCACCGCCCGCCGGCTGGGCATGACCACCGGCTCGTTGGCTCCGGCCCCCGACGAGCGGGGCGTCACCGCCTCGTTGCTGGCCGGGCTGCTCTCCCAGGTCGGCATGCAGGCCGAGCCGGTCAAGGACCGCAGCGGCAAGCCCGGCCGGCCCGGCCGGGAGTACCTGGGCACCCGCAACACCCGGTTCGTGATCGCCCCGGGCACCCCGCTGGCCAAGAAGCCGCCGCGCTGGGTGGTCGCCGCAGAGCTGGTCGAGACCAGCCGGCTCTTCGCCCGCACCGTCGCCCGGGTGGAGCCGGAGGTGGTCGAGCGGCTGGCCGACCACCTGGTGAACCGGCAGTACAGCGAGCCGCGGTGGGACGCCAAGCGCGGCTCGGTCGTCGCCACCGAGCGGGTCACCCTCTACGGCCTGCCGCTGGTGGTGGGCCGGCGGGTGCAGTACGGCTCGATCGACCCGGTCGTCTCCCGCGAGCTGTTCATCGGGCACGCCCTGGTGCAGGGCGAGTGGACGACGCACCACCGGTTCTGGGCGGAGAACCAGGCAGCGATCGAGCGGGTCGCCGAGCTGGAGGAGCGGGCCCGCCGCCGGGACATCCGGGTGGACGACGAGACGGTGTTCGAGCTCTACGACGCCCGGGTGCCGGCCGACGTCGTCTCCACCCGGCACTTCGACCGCTGGTGGAAGGAGGCCCGGCGGACCCAGCCGGACCTGCTGACCTTCACCCCGGAGATGCTCACCAACGCCGCGGCCGCCGGGCAGGTGCAGGCCGAGGACTACCCGGACGAGGTGCGGCTGACCCAGGGGCTGACCCTGCCGCTGTCCTACGCGTTCGCCCCGGGAGCGGCCGAGGACGGCGTCACCGTCGACGTCCCGCTGGGCGTGCTGGACACCCTGGCCGCGACCTCCGGGGAGTCTCTGGCGTTCACCGTGCCCGGGCAGCGGGCGGAGCTGGTCACCGAGCTGCTGCGCTCCCTGCCCAAGCAGCTGCGCCGCGGGCTGGTGCCGATCCCCGACCGGGTGCGCGAGGTGCTGCCGCACATCGACCCCACCGAGCCGCTGTTGCCGGCGCTGGAGCGCGAGCTGCGCCGGGCCACCTCGGTCGTCATCCCGCCCGACGCCTGGCAGCCGGCCGAGGTGCCCGCCCACCTGCGGGCGACCTTCCGGGTGCTCGACGACCAGCAGCGTCCGCTGGCCCAGGGCAAGGACCTGACCGCGCTGCGCGCCGAGGTGGCACCGCACGCCCGCGCCAGCCTGGCGCGGGCAGCCTCCACCTACGAGCGCACCGGCCAGACCAGCTGGACCTTCGGGGACCTGCCGGCGACCGTGGAGGTGCAGCGCGGCGGTCACGTGGTCACCGCGTACCCCGCGCTGGTCGACGAGGGTGCGACGGTCGGCGTCCGGGTGGTGGCCACCCAGGCGGAGGCGACCCGGCTGGGCTGGCGCGGGGCGCGCCGGCTGCTGGTGCTGGTCGCCGGGGCACCGGTCAGGCAGGTGGTCAAGGGGCTGGGCCCACGCAGCCGGCTGGCACTGCAGTTCAACCCGGACGGCGAGATCCCCGACCTGGTGGCCGACTGCGTGGACGCGGCGGCCGACGAGCTCATCGCCGCGGGCGGCGGTCCACCGCGCACCGAGGCGGCGTTCACCGCGCTGGTCGCCTCGGCGCGGGAGCAGCTGCTGCCGCTGACCTCCGACGCCGTCCGCCGGGTGGAGGCGGTGCTGACCCAGGCCCGCGAGGTGGCCATCGCCATCGGTGCCGCGCCCGGACGCCGGGTGCCGGAGGCGGCGATCGCCGACCTGCGCGCCCAGATGGGCGGGCTGCTGCACCGCGGGTTCGTCGCCACCGCCGGCCGGCGCCGGCTGCCGGACCTCGTGCGGTACCTGACGGCGATGGCCCACCGGCTGGAGAAGCTGCCGGCCAATGCCGCCCGCGACGAACTGTGGACCGCGCAGGTCGCCGCGGTGACGGCCGAGTACGCGCAGCTGCGTGCGGCCGCACCGCCGACCGGGGCGCCGGACGACCCGGTCACCCGGGTGCGCTGGATGATCGAGGAGCTCCGGGTGGGGCTGTTCGCGCAGACTGTCGGCACCCCTCGGCCGATCTCCGAACAGCGGGTCTACAAGGCGATCGACGCGATCAGCGCCTGACGGCCCAGCCAGGGCCGCGCGGGTCAGGCGGGGTCGTTCGCCTCGCGGAGCAGGGCGGAGATCCGTTGGCGGGTCACGCCGAACATCGCGGCGATCCGGTTGATGCTCACGTCCTCGGCCTGCAGAGCGGCCGCCTGCTCCCGCCGCCAGGCATGCCCGGCGGTGGAGAGGGCGCCGAGCACGGTGCTGATCCGCTCCACGATCAGCGGGCGCGCCTCCGAGCCGACGACGTCCTGCCAGGGCAGGCCGGACGCCCGGGCCGCGAGCAGCGCCTCTGCCCGCGCCCTCGCCTGCTCCAGCTGGGCCGTGCAGGCGTCCAGCTCGGTGAGCAGGGTGCGCAGGGCGCGGGTGGCGTCGTCCTCGAACGGTCCATCGGTCTCGGTCACACCCTCACCCCCCTCGGGCATCGGTACGAGCCGTTCGGCTCGAAAGTCCAGTTGCACACTACTGAACTGAACTGAACAGATCTTGCATGCAATGACCATGACATGCAACGGGCATTGCGCATCGGCGCACTCGATGGGATGGTGGTGCCCATGCCGGTTGCGGACAACCGGAACTCAGGCTGCCGAGATGAGACCCGTGTCCTCCTTCACCGCGAGCGTCGACCTGCCGCTCCGGGCGAGCAGCGTCCCGCTGGCCCGGCGTCTCGTCCGTGACGTGATGCGCAGCTGGCGCGCACAGCAGGACCCGGAGGACGCGGAGCTGCTGGTCACCGAGCTGGTGGCCAACGTCGTGGACCATGCCGGCGGCGACGTGCTGACGCTGGAGCTGAGCCTGGCCGGTGCCTGGCTGCGGGTCGGGGTGCTGGACGGCTCCGCGGTGCCGCCGGTGGTCCGGGAGCTGTCGCTCACCGAGGAGCGGGGCCGGGGGATGCAGTTGGTCGATGCCATCGCGGACCGCTGGGGGTGCGAGGAGCACCGCGGCGGCAAGCGGGTGTGGTTCGAGCTGTCGCCCGCCGCCGTGGGCGAGCCCACCGGGCCCTGACCGGCGCTGGTTTGCCGTTCCGGCCGGACGGGGACGGTCCGGGGGACCGCGACCGTCAGACGAAGGAGTCGTCGCATGAGTGAGCCGACCAGCCACACCGAGCCCGCCGGACAGGGCCTGTCCGACGAGGAGATGGTGGAGACCGTCGCCGGGCAGACCGACAGCGCCTCCGAGAACGCCGACGAGGCCGGCAGGGACTGGAACGGCGAGGCCGCGAACGCCCCGCAGCCGGACGCCGCGACCGACCCGACGGCCTAGTCCGGCCGCGACGCCGTCCTCGGCTCTCCGGGGTCCAGGACGGCGTCGCGCGCGGCACCCCAGCCGGCCCAGACCATCGGGGTCAGCAGCGCGATCAGCAGCACCAGGGGCCAGGTCCACCCGGCCGTGGCGTCGTGCAGCGCCCCCAGCGCCACCGGCCCGGTCGAGGCGACCAGGTACCCCAGGCACTGGGCCACGCCACCCAGTTGGGCGGCCACCAGCGGGCTCGGGCTGCGCAGCACGATGAGCGTCAGCGCCAGGGCGAACCCGCCGCCCTGGGCCACGCCGAACACGGCCACCCAGACCAACGTGCCGCTGGCCGGGGCGAGCAGCAGCCCGCCCAGCCCGACGGCGTACGCGGCCAGCACGCCGGCCACCAGCGGCCGCTGGGTCGGCATCCGACCGGCTGCGGCCGGCACCAGCAGTGCCCCGAGGGCGCCGGTGACGTTGGTCGCCGCCAGCAGCAGCCCGGCTTCCCGCACCGGCACCCCGGCGTCGGCCAGCAGGGTGGGCAGCCAGGCGGCGAAGGAGTAGAACTGCACGCTCTGCAGGCCCAGGTAGGCGGTCACCTGCCGGGCCAGCGGCTGCCGCAGCAGCGACCACGAGCCGGCCTCCGGCGGCGCCGTCCGGGTGCCGCGCACCCCCGCCACCGGCAGCCAGAGAGCCAGGGCCGCGAGGGCCAGCACCAGCCAGGAGGCGAGCGCCACCCGCCACTCCACCCCGAGCGCCGCACCGATCGGCACGGTGAGCCCCGCGGCGGCGGCCGCGCCGACGTTCAGCGACGCGGAGTAGGCGCCCATCACCGCGCCGGGCCGGGTGAACTCCCGTTTGACGTAGGCCGGCATCAGCACGTTCGCGATGGCGATCGCCGCGCCGGCCACCAGGGTGCCGGCGTACAGGAGCGCGACCGGGGGCAGCACCCGCAGGGCGATGCCACCGGCCAGCAGCACCAGCGAGGCTGCCACCGCCGTCTCCAGCCCGATCCGGCGGGCCAGTTGTGGGGCGAGCGGGGCGAAGGCACCGAAGCAGAGCACCGGGAGCGCGGTCAGCAGGCCGGCCAGCGCGCTGCTCAGGCCGGTGTCCGAACGCAGGGCGCCCAGCAGCGGCGCCACCGCGACGACGGCCGGCCGCTGGTTCAGCGCCACGGCGACGATCGCCGCGACCAGCAGCAGCACCGCGCCCCGCGAGCGGACCCGCGGTGCGGCGACGTCGGTCACCGCCGCACGACCCCGCCCCGGGGAGGACGGGGTCCTGCGGCCATCAGCCTGCGGGGGTGAGCATCCCGGCGCCGACGGTGGCGTTGGTCGCCTCGTCGATCAGGATGAAGCGGCCGGTCACGCGGTTGCGGTGGTAGTCGTCGACGAACAGCGGCTGGGTGGTGCGCAGCCGCACCCGGCCGATGTCGTTGAGGCCCAGCCCGGTCGCGTCGGTCTCCCGGTGCAGCGTGTTGACGTCCAGCCGGTACTGCAGCTCCTTGACCATCGCGCGCACCGTGCGGGTGGTGTGCTTGACGGCCAGCCGCATCCGCGGTGTCAACGGGGCATCGGCCATCCAGCAGACCAGCGCGTCGAGGTCCTGGGTGACCTGCGGGGCGTTGTGCGGGCGGCAGATCATGTCGCCGCGGGAGACGTCGAGGTCGTCGGCCAGCCGCACGGTCACCGACATGGGCGGGAAGGCCGCCTCCACCGGGCCGTTCGGCCCGTCGATCGCGGTGATCGTGGTGGTCAGCCCGCTGGGCAGCACCTGCACCTCGTCGCCGGGGCGCAGCACGCCGGCCCCGACCCGGCCGGCGTAGCCGCGGTAGTCGTGGAAGGCGTCGGACTGCGGCCGGACCACGTACTGGACCGGGAACCGGGTGTCGACGAGGTTCCGGTCGCTGGCCACGTGCACGTGCTCCAGGTGGTGCAGCAGCGAGGTGCCCTCGTACCAGGGCATGTGCGTGGACCGGGTCACCACGTTGTCGCCCTGCAGCGCGGAGATCGGGACGACCGTCAGGTCGGGGACCTCGAGCTTGGTGGCGAAGGCGGTGAACTCGTCGCGGATGCCCTCGAAGACGTCCTCCGACCAGTCGACCAGGTCCATCTTGTTCACCGCGACCACCAGGTGCGGCACCCGCAGCAGGGAGGCCAGGAAGGCGTGCCGGCGGCTCTGCTCGACCATGCCCTTGCGGGCGTCGACCAGCACGATCGCCAGGTCCGCGGTCGAGGCGCCGGTGACCATGTTGCGGGTGTACTGCACGTGCCCGGGGGTGTCGGCGAGGATGAACGTGCGCCGCGGGGTGCTGAAGTAGCGGTAGGCGACGTCGATCGTGATGCCCTGCTCGCGCTCGGCGCGCAGCCCGTCGGTGAGCAGCGCCAGGTCGACGTAGTCGCCCCGGCTGGCCCGCTCGATCGCGGCGTACTGGTCCTCGAACACGGCCTTGCTGTCGTACAGCAACCGGCCGATCAGCGTGCTCTTGCCGTCGTCGACGGAGCCGGCGGTGGCGATGCGCAGGATGTCCTTGCGGGCGTGCGCGATCTCCGCGGCCGCCTCGGCGGCGGCGGAGTGGACGTCGATGGGTGCCTCGGCGGAGGTCATCGGGCGGCCTCTTCCCTGTCTCGTCGGAGGTCTCGCTGGCGGGCGGCTCCGCGGAGGCGGACGCTGGGCCCCACGTCCACGGAGAGGTGACGGTGTTCGTCTTCGCTGCCGCAGTGCCCGCGCTGATGGTCGTGCTGCTGGGTTACGTCGTCGGCTACGTCGTCACCGAGTGGGCCAGCGGTCTGATCGGCGCGGCGTTCGGGGCGCCACTGGGCCCGGGCGTGCCCGAGGTGGTGGGCTGGCTGACCGGGCTGGTGCTGCTGGGCGTCGTCGTCCGGGTGCTGGTCGACCGCCGCCGGCGCATGCGGCGCTCGCTGCGCCGGGCCCGCGTCCAGGGGCAGCAGGCCGAGGTCGAGCGGCTGGAGGCCGCGCTGGCCGCGCGTGCTCGCCGCCATCAGGACCGCCATCAGAAGTAGCCCTCCTTCTTGCGGTCCTCCATGGCGGCGTCGCTGACCTTGTCGTCACCGCGGGTGGCGCCGCGCTCGGTCAGCCGGGTCACCGCGATCTCGGCGATGACCTCCTCGATGCTGGTGGCCGTCGAGCGGACGGCCGCGGTCAGGTTCGCATCGCCGACGGTGCGGTACCGGACGCTCTCGCGCAGCACCTGCTCGCCGTCCCGGGGCGTGATGAACTCGTTGACCGCGTAGAGCATCCCCTGGCGGTCGACGACGTCCCGTTCCCGCGCCAGGTACAGCGGCGGGATCGCGATCTCCTCCTGGAGGACGTAACCCCAGATGTCCAGCTCGGTCCAGTTCGACAGCGGGAACACCCGGATCGACTCACCGAGGTGGGTGCGGCCGTTGTAGAGGTCCCAGAGCTCGGGGCGCTGGTTCTTCGGGTCCCACTGGCCGAACTCGTCGCGGAAGGAGAACATCCGCTCCTTGGCCCGGGCCTTGTCCTCGTCGCGCCGTGCGCCGCCGAAGAGGGCGGTGAAGCCGTGCTGCTCCACGGCGTCCAGCAGCACCGGGGTCTGGATCCGGTTGCGCGACCCGTTGGGCTCCTGGCGCACCGTGCCGGCGGCGATGGCGTCGGGCACCGAGGCGACCACCAGCTCCACGCCCAGCTCGGCGACCCGCTTGTCCCGGAACTCCAGGACCTCGGGGAAGTTCAGCCCGGTGTCGATGTGCATCACCGGGAAGGGGATGCGCGCCGGAGCGAACGCCTTGCGGGCGAGCTCGAGCATGACGATCGAGTCCTTGCCGCCGGAGAACAGCAGGACCGGTCGCTCGGACTCGGCTGCCACCTCGCGGATCACGTGGACGGACTCGGCCTCCAGCGTCTGCAGCTGGGTGAGCCGGTGGTCGGCGATGGACACGCTGTCGAGCTCCCGGGGACGACGGCAGACGTCGCCGGCCGGCGACGCGATCAGTGGGGCAACCCCATCGACGTGGTGGGGATTCCCGGCACCAGTGTCCGGCATGGCGCACCCGGGCCCGGCGGCCGGTCGGCTCAGCCGGTGGTGCCGGGCTGCTCGACGACCGCGGTCGCGTCCCCGGGGCGGCCGGGTGGGGTCGACCGGCCGGAGGCATCGGTGATGGCGGAGAAGTAGGCAGCGGCCTGCTCCGGCCGGGGCGTCACGAACACCCCGCGCGCCTCCACCAGCGGCTGGTCCGGGGCCGCGGCCAGCGCGATCGTCCCGGAGACCGTGGTCCGGCGGCCGGCGCTCTCCCGGACCGCCGCCCGCAGCACCAGCGCCGTCTCCAGGGGCACCGGACGGCGGTAGTCCAGCTCCAGCCGCGCCGTCATGCCCCAGAGCCCGGCCGCGATCGCCGCGGAGCCGAGCAGCTGGTCCATCATCAGCGCGCTGATCCCGCCGTGCACGTAGCTCGGCGGGCCCTCGTAGGCCAGCCCCAGTGCCACCTCGGTGACGACGCCGTCGTCCTCGCGCCGGATGACCAGGGGCGGGGCCAGCGGGTTCCCGACGCCGCTGACCGGGTTGAAGACCCGGCGCGCCTGCCCCGGGTCGTCGAGCGCCGGCAGCTGGTCCCGGCTGCGTCGGGCGGCCGACAGCCGGGCGGTGACCTGCCGGACGGCGACGGCCGCCGACCGCAGCTCGGCAGCCGGCACCGTCGTCGTCACCGCGGTGCCGACCAGCTCGCGCAGGGCGCTGCCCAGGTCGGTGACGGCCGCCAGCAGCTCGGCCTCGGTCGCAGTCCCCTCGATCGTCACCCGTGGATCAGACCAGGCGGCCCGACGGCCGGGTCAGGAGGGGCCGGGCGCCTGGTCCGCAGGCGGGGCGGGCGGACCGGACCGGGGCAGGTGGACGGCGAAGGTGGCGCCCTCGCCGGGGGCGGTGCGCAGCTCGACCCGGCCGCCGTGCGCCTCGACCAGCGCGGCGACGATGGACAGCCCGAGGCCGGTGCCCCCCGCGGCCCGGGTCCGCGAGGCGTCGGCGCGGTAGAACCGCTCGAACACCCGGTCGGCGTCGGCCCGGGCCAGGCCGGGGCCCTCGTCGGTGACCGCGAGGACGAGCCAGCCGGGCTCGGCCTGGTCCTCGGCCACCCGGATGGTCACCCGGGTGTCGGCGGGGGTGTGGGTCAGCGCGTTGGTGACCAGGTTCCCGATCACCTGGCGCAACCGCGCCTCGTCGCCGCGCACGACGGGGACGTCGGTGAGCGAGGGGTCCAGCTGCAGGCTGAGCGAGCGGTCGGGGGCGACGGCGCGGGCGTCGTGCACGGCGTCGCCGGCCAGCTCGGCCAGGTCGACGGGGCCCAGTGCCAGGGGCCGCTGCTGGTCCAGCCGGGCCAGCTGCAGCAGGTCCTCGACGAGCAGCCCCATCCGGGTCGCCTCGGACTCGATCCGCTGCATGAGCCGGCCGGTGTCCTCCGGGCCGTGGACCGCGCCCTGCCGGTGCAGCTCGGCGAAGCCGCGGATGGAGGTGAGCGGGGTGCGCAGCTCGTGGCTGGCGTCCGCGACGAACCGGCGCATCCGGGCCTCGGAGGCGACGGCGTGCTCCTCGGAGGCCTGCTGGGCGCGGAAGGAGCTCTCGATCCGGCCGAGCATGCCGTTCAGCGCCTGCGACAGCCGGCCGACCTCGGTCCGGTCGTCGCCGTCGGGCACGCGCCGGGACAGGTCACCGGCGGCGATCGCCTGGGCCGTGTGCTCGACCTCGACGAGGGGTCGCAGGCTGTTGCGCACCACCAGGTACCCAGCGACACCCAGTACCGCGAGGACCAGCAGGCCGACCACCAGCTCGATCCGCACCAGCCAGCCGAGGGTCTCCTCGTCCTCGGCGAGGTCGAGCCCCACCAAGAGGACGACCTCGTCGCTGAACGGGGTGCCGGGCACCCGGATCGCGCCCACGCGCCAACTGGTCTGCCCGTCCGCCGAGCGGGCGGTGAAGACCTGCGGCCCGTCGACGGACGCCGGGTCCAGGCCGCTGACGTCGGGCAGGTCGCCGTCGTCCCGGGGGCCCGTCGCCACCGCCAGGGTGCTGTCCTCGGCGCCGACGTCGACGCAGGCGAGGTACTGGTTGTTCGGGAACCGCATCTCACCGGGGGAACAGACCCGGGGGACCACGTACGGCTGCGCCGCCAGCTGGTCCAGTGATCGGGCCAGCTCGGTGTCCTGCTGCTCGACCAGGTAGTCGCGCAGCAGAGAGGTCGCGGCGAAGCCGGTGGCGGCCAGCGCCGCCGCGACCAGGGCCACCATCAGCGCGACGAGGGTGACCCGCAGCGGGATCCGGGGCGCGGAGCCCCGGGCCGGGTGCTCCGCCGGCGCACCTGCGGACGGAGGGGTCGTGGTCGGCTCCACCGGCGTCCTGGGGGCGGTGGCGGTCACGAGCCGCGGGGCAGGCGCAGCGAGTAGCCCACGCCGCGCAACGTGTGCAGCAGCCGCGGTTCGGTGGTGTCGATCTTGCGACGCAGGTAGGAGATGTAGGACTCGACCACGTTGGCCTCGCCGTTGAAGTCGTAGTTCCACACGTGGTCGAGGATCTGCGCCTTCGACAGCACCCGGCCGGCGTTGGTCATCAGGTAGCGGAGCAGCTTGAACTCCGTCGGCGACAGGCTGACCAGCTTGCCGGCCTTGAGGACCTCGTGCGACTCCTCGTCGAGCTCGATGTCGGCGAAGGTCAGCCGCGGTGCCTCGGTGGCCGGCTGCACGCTCTGGGTGCGGCGCAGCACCGCCCGGATGCGGGCCAGCACCTCGTCGAGGCTGAACGGCTTGGTGACGTAGTCGTCCCCGCCCAGGGTCAGTCCGGTGACCTTGTCGTCGGCGGCGTCCCGGGCGGTCAGGAACAGCACGGGGGTGTGCGACCCGTTCTGGCGCAGCCGGCGGACGACGCCGAAGCCGTCCAGCCCGGGCATCATCACGTCGAGCACGAGCAGGTCGGGGCGGAACTGCTCCGCGACGGACAGGGCCTGCTGCCCGTCCGGCGCGGTCGCCACCTCGAAGCCGGCGTACCGGAGGCTGGCCGACAGTAGTTCACGGATGTTCGGCTCGTCGTCGACGACCAGGAGCCGGGCCTCGGGCCGCTGGGCGCCGGGAGCCGGTGAGCGGGAGCTGGTGGTGGACACATCTCCCCCCGATGGACCCTGCGGCAGCGTCGTCATCGCTCCAGCATGCCGCTGGCGACTGCGGCTGTCCTGGACGCCACCTGTGAGGAGCCTGGGTGTCCGGGCTGCGAGGCGGTCACCCGGCCGGGGACATCGCCCGGCCGGCGCGCCAGTAGCCGATGGCGTGGTGCTGGCTTCGGCGCAGCCCCCAGCGGCCCCGCAGGTCGGCGCGCACCGCGCGGACGACGGCCGACTCGGCGCCCACCCAGGCGAAGAGGTCCTCACCCGGCGGGCGGTGCAGCGCGGCCACCGCGTCGACCAGCAGGGTGCTCGCCTCCGGCGCCGTCCCGGCCCGGTGCAGCCAGCGCAGCTCGACACCGGCCGGGGCGGTCAGCGGCTGCTCCTCCTGCGGGCCGGCCACCTCGAGCAGGGCGACGCCGCGGGTGTCCGGGGCGGCCGCCGCCAGGATCCGGCTGATCGCCGGGAGCGCGGTCTCGTCGCCGGCCAGCAACAACCAGCCGGCGGGGGAGGCGCCCAGGGGTGCGGCGCTGGCCAGGCCCAGCACGGCGCCGGGCGTGGCGGCCGCCGCCCAGGAGGCGGCCGGGCCGTCGCCGTGCAGCACGAAGTCGACGTCGACCTCCCCGGCGCCCGGGTCCTGCCGGCGCGCGGTGTAGCTGCGCAGGGCGACGCCGTGGCTGCCCTGCGGCCAGACGATGCGGCCGTCGCGGGCCACCTGCGGCCAGCGGGGGGAGCGGTCGTCGGCGCGGGGGACCAGCAGGGACATCGTGGGTCCGCAGGCGGCGACCACGGCGGCGGGCGCGGTGAGGGTGACCCGGCGGACCGCGGGCGTCACGTCCCGCACGGCGGTCACGCTGAGCACGTCGACCGGGCGGACGGCGGGGTCGGCCGCCCCGGCGCCGGGCGCGGCTGCCGTGCGGGCCGGTTCGTCGATCGGGGCCTCGTCGATCGGTGCCTCGTCCTCGGTCGCCACGAGGACCGACCCTAACGGGGCCGGCCCGGCCGGCCCCGGGGGAATGGGGCCAGCCGGGCCGGCGATCGTGGACGAGGACCTCACCCAGCGTGACCAGTTGATCGCACTGATCAGGGAAGACGCTGTGTGCGTCCCGTCGAGTGAGCACGCTACGTGACGATCCTGCCGCCGGCACCACCGACCGCGCAGAGACCCCCCGAACGGGTGACCGCCGTCGGGTGGCGGAGAGCCGGTCGACGCGCACCGGCGCCCGATGTGTGCGCCCGTGCCGCCACGGGCAGGCACACCGGACCGACGGTGCGAGAGGGGGCCTGACATGGCGGAGGAGTTCTCGAAGGGCGACCACGTGAGCTGGAAGAGCCACGGCGGCACGGCCGAGGGCACGGTGAAGCGCAAGATCACCGAGGACACCGAGGCTGCCGGGCGAACGGTGCGCGCCAGCCCCGACGACCCGCAGTACGAGGTCGAGAGCGAGAAGAGCGGGGGCACCGCCGTGCACAAGCCCAGCGCACTGGAGAAGGACTGAGCGGCGCGGCGACGCCCGCACGGAGGAGGAGAACGTGAGCGAGTCAGACGGCGGCTTCACCGGGAGCCGGAGCACCAAGCACAACCCGCGCATCGACGAGGAGCTCGAGCACGAGGTGCAGGGGATGATGAAGGGGGAGCGGGCCACCCGTTCCGAGGAGTGGCGCGAGGTGGAGCCGGTCGGGGAGGACCAGCCCGACATCGACGCCGACCCGGCCGGCACGTTGGTCGGCGGGGTCCCGCAGGGCATGGACGCGAACGCGGTCGTGGCCCGGGCGGAGCTGTCCCGCTGGCTGGACCGCGCGGACTTCCCGAGCACCGGCTCGGAGCTGGTCGAGGCCGCCCGTGACCACCGGGCCCCGGACGTGGTCGCCGAGGAGCTGTCCCGGCTGCCCGAGGGCCAGGTCTTCGAGCGCATCGGGGACGTCGTCCGAGCGCTGGGCTACCCGACCGAGACCTGAGCCCTCGATCTGACCGACCAGCGACCGGCGTCGTCCCCTGGGGGCGGCGCCGGTCGGTGCGTTCAGGAGGAGCTGTCGGCCTCGGCCGCCTCCTCCTCGGCGATCTCCTCCGCGCCACGGCGACGGAACAGCCGCGACCCCGGGAACCCCTTCACCACCTGGCGCATGTCCTGCACGGTCTCCACCAGGGTGTGCACGTCCGGTGCGACGTCGCTCAGCGTCAGCAGCACGGGGAGCAGGTCCTCGTCGAGGTGCACCACCAGGTCGGGGAGCCGGTCGACCAGCGTGATGATCGCGGTGACCTCGTCGGTGTGCAGCTCCTCGGCGAACCGGGTCAGCACCGGGGCCAGCGTCCGCAACGCGGGGCGGTAGTCCTCCAGTAGCGGGGAGATCGTCGCGAGCAGCGCCTCCGCGCGGGCCAGCGTGCCGTCGGCGGCGCCGGCCGTGCCCGCGACCGCGGTGAGGAGCTCATCGGCGGCATCGGTGGACCGGCCGATCCGGGCGACGGACTCGTCGGCGGCGTCGTTGGTGACCCCGATCCGGGCGACGGACCGGTCGGCGGCGTCGTTGGTCACGCCGATCCGTGCGACGGACTCGTCCGCGGCGTCGTTCGTGACCCCGATCCGTGCGACGGCGGCGTCCGCGGCGTCATTGGTCACCCCGATCCGGGCGACGGACTCGTCCGCGGCGTCGTTGGTGACCCCGATCCGTGCGACGGACCGGTCGGCGGCGTCGTTGGTGACGCCGATCCGGGCCACCGCAGCGTCGGCGGCGTCGTTGGTCACCCCGATCCGTGCGACGGCGGCGTCGGCGGCGTCGTTCGTGATGCCGATCCGTGCGACGGCGGCGTCCGCGGCGTCGTTGGTGACGCCGATCCGTGCGACGGCGGCGTCGGCGGCGTCGTTCGTGACCCCGATCCGGGCGACGGCGGCGTCGGCGGCGTCGTTCGTGACGCCGATCCGGGCGACGGCTTCGTCGGCGAGGGCGCGGGTGACGTCGATGCCGGCGACCGCCACCTCGGCCCGGTCGGCGATGCGTTCCATCCGGTCGACGAGCACCCCGACGCGCTTCAGCAGCTGTTCACCCTCGTTGAGGGCCCCCACCACCCGAGGCAGCAGGGCGAGGGCCTCGGCGACGCCGTCGCGGAGGCCCCCGGCGGCGTTCAGCACGTCCGACGGGCCGGGAAAGGGCAACTTCACGGGCCAGACGCTACGGTCCGGCGGGTCGATCTGCCGGTCGAGACCCCCGTCCTGCGCGACGGGATCCGTCCGCCGCCCGCGCGTCCGGCCGGCCTGGTGGCCCACCGCCCGTATCGTGGAACGGTCGCGCTGGCGGCGGTCTCCGGCCGTCCCAGGGCGCAGGACGACCGCGCAGCGAGCGACTGCGGACAACGACGATGGGATGTCGACGCCGGTGGCGGATCAGCCGACGCGGGACGGGGCCGACGACGGTCCCCGGCGCGGCGACCGACCGACCGGCGCCGTCCCTCCTGTCCCGGGAGGCGAGCCAGGTGGTCCCGGTGCGAACGGCCCGGCCGCGCCGCTGACCGTCGCCGAGCTGCTCGCCCGCTCGGGCACCGGGGTCCGCCGGCGACGGGCGGAGCGACGCGAGGCCGGTGAGGCCACCGGCCGTCAGCAGCCGGTCGAGGACGCCGGCACCCCGCTGTGGCAGCCGGGCCCCGCCAGGGGTGACGGTCCCGCCCGGCCCGGCCGGCCGGCGATCTCCGACGAGCTCGGTCCCGGGGGTGCGTGGCGGGACCGTCCGCAGCCGTCCGCCGTGCCCTCGCCGCCGGTGCTCCCGACCGGTTGGCAGCCGGCGATGCCCGGACCGGCCTCGGATCCGGAGCCCGCCACGCCGGCCGAGGAGCCGGCTGTCCGGCCCGCCCGCCCGCCGGTCGCCCCACCCGGATCCCGCGCGCCCGCGCCTCTCGCCGTGCCGCGGGCCGCGCCGACGGCAGACCGTCGTCCCCCGTTCCCCGCCTCGACGCCGGTCGGGTCGTCGTCACGTCCCCCCGGCGTCCCGCCGGACCCGGCGCCACCGGCCGGCCGCAGCCAGGCCGCGACGCCCCCGGCAGCGCCACCGTTCGCGCCGGTGCCCCTGCGGCCGGTCCCCCGGGCGGCGCACGGAGCCGCTCCGGCCCCGCCCCCGGCAGCGGCCCCGCCGACTCCGCAGCCCCCGGCGGCGGCCCCGCAGTCCCCGGCGGCGGCCCCGCCGCCCCCGCGGCCGGTGCACCCGCCGTCGGTCACCCCCTCCGCGCCACCGCAGTACTCGGTGCCGGTGCCCGGCGTGCGCCGGAGCCTGCCGGTGCCGCCGATCCCCGGTCGGGATGTGCCCGTCGTCCCCGGGGGCGCCACGGTCGCCGACTTGCCGGCGCCGCGTCCACCGGCCGGTCCGGTCCGTCGTCGGTTGACCCGGGTCGCCTTCGCGCTGGTGGCCCTGCTCGGCCTGGTGGCCGTCTTCTACGTCGGCCTCTACTTCTACGTCGACCGTGGGATCGACCGGGTCGACGCACTGGTCACCGACGGCCCCGAGGTGCTCGCCCCGCAGCTGCAGGAGACCTCGTCGACCTACCTGCTGGTCGGCACCGGTGTGCCCGGGCGCAGTGGGCTGCCTGGGGTCAGCCCCGTGGTCGTGCACGTCTCCGGCGACGGTGAGCAGGCCGTCCTGGTCAGCCTGCCTCCCACGGCGCTGACCGACACCCCCGTCTGCCGGACGGCGGACGGCGAGCTGCGCCAGCCCGTGACCGAGCCGTTCGCCGCCGCACTGCTCGACGGCGGGCCCTCGTGCCTGGTCCGGTCGGTGCAGCAGCTGACCGGCCTGCGGGTCGACCACTACGTGTCCGTCGACCTCGCCCGGCTGCCCGGCATGGTGGAGGCGCTCGGCGGGGTCCCGGTCTGCCCGGGGACGGGTGGCCTCCAGCTGGCC
Source organism: Modestobacter sp. VKM Ac-2978 (assembly GCF_026968025.1). Lineage (NCBI taxonomy): Bacteria > Bacillati > Actinomycetota > Actinomycetes > Geodermatophilales > Geodermatophilaceae > Modestobacter > Modestobacter sp. VKM Ac-2978. Next base: position 395,188 of record NZ_JAPVBP010000003.1, read on the forward strand.
GGCGCGGAGGTGACCGGCTACCTGCAGCCCGCCGCCACCGGGACCGACGTCACCGGTGCCGCGGTGGCCGAGCGCGAGCAGCGGGTGCTGGTCTCGGCACTCGACTCCGCCCTGGCGGACAGCACACTGGTCGACCCGCTGACCCTGACCCGCTTCCTCTCCCGGGCCGGCGATGCGTTCACCGTGGACGCCGGGACGACGCTCGGGGACCTGCGGTCCTTCGGGGCTACCCTGGGCGAGCTGTCCGGGAGCGCGATCGAGCGGACCGGGCTCCCGGTCGCCGAGGTGGGCCACGTGCCCAACGGCAGCGACCAGGCGGTGGTGGTCGTCGACGCGACCGCGACCCGGCAGCTGTTCGACTCGGTCATCGACGCGGGCCGGCTGCCCGCCCCGGCCGCGCAGGACGTCGCCGACGCGGCGCCGACCGACCCCGCCCTCACCGAGCCGGCGGCCGGCGACCCGGTCCCCGAGGGGACGACGGTCTCCGTGGCGCCGGCCGGGGTGACGGTGGACGTGCTGGACGGCTCCGCAGCCGGGCGCACCGGCGAGGTGGCCGACGGTCTGGCCGCCGCGGGGTTCCGGGTCGGTGCCCGGGGCATCGAACCGGCCACCGTGGACCGCACCGTGGTCCGGTACGGCCCGGCGGCGCTGGAGCCCGCGCGCACCGTGGCGGCGGCCGTGCCCGGTGCCGTGCTGGTGGAGACGGACCTGGTCGGCTCGGCGGTGCAGCTGGTCGTCGGGCCGGAGTACACCGGTCTGGCTCCCGTCGACATCGGCACCCCGGTGCCCACGACAGCGGCCCCGGACCCCGCTGTCGCGGAGGCCGAGGCCGCATCGTCCTGCAGCTGAGCGGCGGGAGAGCCGCTCAGCGGAGCATCACCCGAACCGGCCGGAGATGTAGTCCTCCGTCGCCTTCTCGTCGGGGTTGCTGAAGATCTTCTCGGTGGGGTTGTACTCGATCAGCCGGCCGGGCTGGCCGACCCCGTTGAGGTTGAAGAACCCGGTGGTCTCGCTGACCCGCGCGGCCTGCTGCATGTTGTGGGTGACGATGACGATGGTGAACTGCTCCTTGAGCTCCATCATCAGGTCCTCCACGGCCAGCGTGGAGATCGGGTCGAGCGCGGAGCACGGCTCGTCCATCAGCAGCACCTCGGGCTGGACGGCGATGGCCCGGGCGATGCACAGCCGCTGCTGCTGACCGCCGGAGAGCCCCGAGCCCGGGCGGTTCAGCCGGTCCTTGACCTCGTTCCAGAGGTTCGCGCCCTTGAGAGAGCGCTCGACCAGGCCGTCCATGTCGCTCTTGCTGGTCTTCTTGGCGTTCAGCCGCAGGCCCGCCGCGACGTTGTCGTAGATCGACATCGTCGGGAACGGGTTCGGCCGCTGGAAGACCATGCCGATCTGCCGGCGGACGTCGACCGGGTCGACGTCGGAGCCGTAGAGGTCCTGCCCCTCGATGACGACCTTGCCCTCGACGCGGGCGCCGGGGATCACCTCGTGCATCCGGTTGAGGGCCCGCAGGAAGGTGGACTTCCCGCAGCCCGAGGGACCGATCAGCGCCGTGATGCTCCGCGGCTCGATGGAGAGGTTGACCCCTTCCACGGCCTTGAAGTTGCCGTAGTAGATGTCCAGGTCCGAGACGTCGATGCGCTTGGCCACGTGGTGTTCCTCCGGGTTCCGGGTCAGCGACTGGTCTTGGGGGCGAAGAGACGGCTGATCAGGCGGGCGACCACGTTGAGGCCCATGACCAGCATGATGAGGACCAGGGCCGCTGTCCAGGCCCGGTCGATCGCGTCCTGTGGTGGCACGCCCGGCTGGGTGAGCTGGTAGTACGCGTACACCGGCAGGGTCGCCATCCGCCCGTCGAACGCGTTGAAGTTCAAGGCGTTGGTGATGCCGACGGTGATCAGCAGCGGTGCGGTCTCACCGACCACGCGGGCGATGGCCAGCGTGACACCGGTGGCCAGGCCGGCGATCGCGGTCGGGATGACCACCTTGAGGATCGTGCGCCACTTGGGCACGCCCAGGGCGTAGGCGGCCTCGCGGAGCTCGTTCGGGACGAGCTTGAGCACCTCCTCCGCCGAGCGCACGACCACCGGGATCATCAGCACCGACAGCGCCACCGCGCCCATGATCCCCAGCCGTACGCCCGGGCCGAAGATCAGCACGAACAGTGCGTAGGCGAACAGACCGGCGACGATCGAGGGGATGCCGGTCATCACGTCGATGAAGAAGGTGATCGACCGCTTGAGCCGGCCGGTGCCGTACTCGACCAGGTAGATGGCGGTCATCAGGCCGATCGGCACGGAGATGAGCGTGGTCAGCAAGGTGATGATCAGCGTGCCCATGAGCGCGTGGTACGCGCCCCCACCCGAGCCGATGACGCCCTGCAGCGAGGCGGTGAAGAACTCGGCGTCGAAGCGCTCCGCACCGCGACGGACCACCTCGTAGACCAGCGAGACCAGCGGCACCATGGCGATGCCGAAGGCGCTGACCACCAGGCAGGTGATCAGCCGGTCGACCGCCTTGCGCGGCCCCTCGGTCACCCGGGACAGCAGGTAGGTGCCCAGCGTGCCCAGCACCACCGTGTAGATGACGAACAGCACGATGTTCCAGCTGGTCAGCAGGCCGATCGCCAGCGCGAGGACGGCGGCGGCACCGAACACCGCCCACGGCACCCACGGCGCCTGCTTCTCGTGGCCGCCCAGGGCGCCCTGGGGCGGCGCAGAGGTCTCCGGCGCGGCGCTGGACTGCTGGGTGGAGGTGCTCATCAGTTGGCTCCGGAGAAGTCGGACCGGCGGTTGACGACCCACCGGGCGAGCATGTTGACCAGGAGGGTGATCACGAACAGCGCGAGCCCGCTGGCGATCAGGGTGTTGACGGCGAGTCCGGTCGACTCCGGGAACTCCAGCGCGATGTTCGCTGCGATCGTCTGCGGGTTGGCGCTGGTGATCAGCGCCCAGGTGATCCCGGCGGCCGAGCCGGACAGGATGATCGCCACGGCCATGGTCTCGCCGAGGGCGCGCCCCAGGCCGAGCATCGAGCCGCCGATGACACCGGACTTGCCGTAGGGGATGACGGCCATCTTGATCATCTCCCAGCGGGTGGCGCCCAGGGCGAGGGCGGCCTCGGTGTGCAGCGTCGGCACCTGGCTGAACACCTCGCGGGAGATGGCGCTGACGATCGGCAGGATCATCACGCCGAGCACCAGCCCGATGGTCAGCATGGTCCGGCCGCTCGAGGAGACCGGCCCGGCGAAGAACGGGATGAACCCGAGGTTCTCCTCCAGCCAGCGGTAGAAGGGCACCAGCTTCGGGGCGAGCCAGAAGATGCCCCAGAAGCCGTAGACGATGCTCGGGATCGCGGCCAGCAGGTCGACCACGTAGCCCAGCCCGGCGGCCAGCTTGCGCGGCGCGTAGAAGGTGATGAACAGCGCGATCGCCACCGCCAGCGGGGTGGCGACCAGCAGGGCGATCACCGCGGAGAGCAGGGTGCCGAAGATCAGGGGCCCGATGTAGGAGGCGAGGCCACCGTCACCGGCGATCTCGTCCGGGGAGGCCGTCAGCGCCGGGACCGACTCGCTGATCAGAAAGAGGGCCACTCCGGCGAGGATGACCAGGATGAGGATGCCCGCGCCCTTGGCGGTGCCGGCGAAGATGCGGTCACCGGGCCGGCTCTTGGGCTGCTGGGCGGGTGGTGCGCTGGTGGTGGAGGTCACCGATCGCTCCGGGGGCTCGTACCGCTGGATGCTGGGGAGGCGTGCAGTGGGTCATGCACCACGGCGGCCCGGGGTGTCCGGGTGGACACTCCGGGCCGCCGCAGCGCGCTGCTGACCGGCTCGATCAGCCGGCAGCCGTGATGGCGTCGATCGCACCCTGCGCCTGCTCGCGCAGGTTGTCCGAGATGGGCGCGCTGCCCGCGGCCTCGGCCGCGGCCTGCTGGCCCTCCTCGCTGACCACGTAGCTCATGAAGTCCGCGACCAGGTCGGCGGTCTCCTGGTCCTCGTACTCGACGCAGCCGACGTGGTAGCTGATCAGCACGATCGGGTAGTTGCCCGACTCGGTGGTGTCGCGGGCGAGCTCGATGGCGAAGTCGTACTCGCCGCGACCCTCCAGCGTCTCCGAGTTCTCCACGACGGCGGCGGCGGCCTCGGCGGTGGGCTCGACGAACTCCTCGCCGACGCCGATGTTGGCGACACCCAGGTCGCCGGCCTGGCTCAGGTCGGCGTAGCCGATGCTGCCGTTGCCGGCCCCGACCGCGCTGACCACGCCGGAGGTGCCCTGGGCGGCCTCGCCACCGGAGACCGGCCAGTCGCCACTGGCCTCGTGCGGCCAGGCGTCGCCGGCTGCGGCGACCAGGTACTCGGTGAAGTTCTCCGTGGTGCCGGACTCGTCACTCCGGTTGACCGGGGTGATGGGGAGGTCCGGCAGGGTGGCGTCCGGGTTGTCCGCCGCGATCGCCGGGTCGTTCCAGTTGGTGATCTGCTGGTTGAAGATGCCGGCGAGGACCTCGGGGGAGAGGTTCAGCTCGTCGACGCCCTCGACGTTGTAGACCACGGCGATCGGCGCGATGTAGTTGGCCAGCTCGAAGATGCCGGACTCGCCGCAGCGCTCCTCGGCCTGCGCGAGCTCCTCCTCGTCGAGCGCGGCGTCCGAGCCGGCGAAGTCGGTGCCGCCGGCGAGGAACTGCTCACGGCCACCGCCGGAGCCGATCGGGTCGTAGTTGACCGTCACATCGGGCTGGACGCTGGAGTAGCCGGCGGTCCAGCCCTGCATGGCCGCCTGCTGGCTGCTGGCGCCGGCGCCGACGAGGGTGCCGCTGAGCTCCCCGCCGCTGTCGCCCCCGGAAGTGCCCGTGCCGCTCTCCTCGTTCGAGGCGCCGCACGCGGCGAGAGCGAGGGTGGCGGCGAGCGCTGCGGACACTGCCGCGGTGCGCGTCGTGGTGCTGAGCTTCAACTCAGTGGCCTTTCGACTGGTGTGTGCCCGGACGTCGGAGCCGGGCAGGGAAGATCGAACGCCGAGGACGCTAAGCAGCCCAGATGGACGGATCCAGGTGCGTCGATGAACGCGGGGTGAACGCGGACTGAGACTTGGCCCACGAAACGGCAGACGCTGTACGTCCAACGGGTGAACCGCCGCGTGGCGGGGCGCCGACGGGCGGATCGGGCCGCTCAGCGGGCACGGCGGCGAAGGCGTTCAGCGGGCACGGCGGCGAAGGCGCTCAGCGCCGGGGTGCGCGCCGCCAGGAGACGTCGACGGCGTGCCGGGTGAACCCGCTCCGCTCGTAGAGCGCGACGGCGGTGGTGTTCTCCTCCTCGACGTAGAGGAGCACGGCGGACAGCCCACGGGCGCGCAGGTGCGCCAGCCCCACGTCGGTCAGGGCCCGGCCCAGCCGCATCCCCTGCGCGTCCGGGTCGATGCCGAGCACGTAGACCTCGCCGATCGGTTCGTCGCCGGCGTCGCCGGCCGGGTGCACCTTGGTCCAGTGGAAGCCCAGCAGCTCCTGCCCGCCCGGCGTCTCCCGCCAGGCGAGGAAGAACCCGGCCGGGTCGAACCAGGCCTCGGCCTCGCGCAGGGCCAGGTCGCCGCGGGTCCACCGGCCCTGCTCCGGGTGGGAGGCGAAGGCGCGGGCGTTCACCCGCAGCCAGGCGTCCTCGTCGGTGCCCGGCCGGAACGTCGCGACGGACACCCCGTCGGGCAGCGCCGGCCGGGGGTCGGGGTCGACCCCGTCCAGCGGTCGGCGCATCTGCAGCAGCACGCGCGCCCGGTCGTAGCCGCGGCGGCGGGCGAGCTCGGCCGAGCCGGGCAGCTCACCGTGGGCCCACACGCGCAGCGGCCGGTCGGCAGCGAGCTCCTCGAGCCGGGCGACCAGGGCGGTGCCCACGCCGCGACGGCGACTGGCCGCGGCCACGACGAGCTCGGCCTCGGCCTCCGGGTCGCCGGGCGGCAGCTCCAGCCGGGCGTAGCCGAGCAGCGTGCCGGCGTCGTCCCGCACGATGAGGTCGGCGCCACCGACCGGGCCGCCGTGCTGCAGTCGCAGCTCGGACTCCTCGGAGACCGGCCGGACACCGTCGGCGGCCAGTGCGGCCTCCAGCAGGGCCCGCACCTCGCCCACGGCGGCGGTGGGGAGCCGTTCGGAGACCTCGACCTGCACCGGGCTCAGCGGAGCGGGCTCAGGAGAGCGGGACACCGGTCTCGATCGCCGCCACGTTGGCCGCCGCGGTCGCGTCGGCGACCTGCTGGTCGAGCTTGTAGCCGACGTTGCGCACGGTGCCGATCAGCGCCTCGTGCTCGGCGCCGAGCTTGGCGCGCAGCCGGCGGACGTGCACGTCGACGGTGCGGGTGCCGCCGAAGTAGTCGTAGCCCCAGATCTCCTGCAGCAGCTGGGCGCGGGAGAAGACCCGGCCCGGGTGCTGGGCGAGGTACTTGAGGAGCTCGAACTCCTTGTACGTGAGGTCCAGGGGGCGGCCGCGGAGCTTCGCCGAGTAGCTGTGCTCGTCGATGACCAGCTCGCCGGCCTTCGTCACGCCGCCTTCCGCGCCGTCGGCGGGGGTCGCGGCGGCCAGCCGGCGGGCGGCGGCCCACTTCAGCCGGGCGTCGACCTCGGCCGGGCCGGCGGTGTCGAGCACGACGTCGTCGACGCCCCAGTCGGCCGACAGCGCGACGAGGCCGCCCTCGGCCAGCACCGCGACCAGGGAGGCGGCGACACCCGTCGAGGCGAGCAGCGAGCACAGGGTCCGGGCGGAGACGAGGTCGTGCCGGGCGTCGACGAGGACGACGTCCCCGGCGTCACCGTCGAGCAGGCTGGACAGCTCGGGGGGCACGATGCGCACCTGGTGGGCCAACAGCCCGAGCGCAGGGAGGACCTCCGTGGTGGCCTGACGGGCCGAGGTCATGAGCACGAGTCGCATGTCGTCTCCTCACTGGGCGGACCCAGGCCGTCGACTGCGCTGTCGAGGTGAGGCTGCAGGATAGCGGACGTGCTCCGCCGTCCCGGCGAGGTCGTGACCCACCGCACGGTCCGGTCGCGCGCCGGCGACACGACGACGCCGGCGTGCCCGGCGGTCCGGGCACCCTCTGCGAGGATCGCGGGGTGACGCAGGCCGCTCCGGACACGCAGCTGTCCCCGCGCGCCCACCACCTCCCGGCCGCCGGCCTGGTCGTCGTGGTGACCGCGGTGGCCGTCTGGTTGCCCGCTGCGCTCGGTGACACGGGGCGGGTCGCCTCGGTGGCGCTGCTCCAGGCGGGCCTGGTCGCCGGCTGGGTGGTCGCCACCGGCATCCGTGGCTCCGCGGGGTCCCTCGCCCTGGGTGGCGCCGCGGCGATCGCGGCCGACGCGGCGATGCTCCTCCCGGGCCGCCCGCAGCTGGACTGGCTGCTGGCGGTGCTCGGCCTGGGGTTCCTGGCCGCCGTCGTCCACCAGATGACCCGCCCGGCACCCCGCCGGTACCTCGTCGCGTCCCTGGCCGGCGTCGTCCTGCTGCTGTGCTCGGTCTGTGCGCTGGCGGTGCTGCTGGGGGTGGCCCGGCTCGAGGGCGGGGCACGGGCGCTGGAGACGGCGGTGCTGGTGGTCGGTGCCGCACTGCTGGTCGGTCACCTGGTCGACCTCGTGCTGCCCCGCCCGGAGATCACCCCCGACGTGCCCCGGGGCCTGCTCGGCGTCGTCCTCGCCGTGCTGGCCGCCACGGGGGTGGCCCTGCTGGGCCGCGAGGGCGACGCACTGGTCGACGCCCTGTCGGCGGCCATCTACGGCGCGGCACTGGGTGGGGCGGCCGCGCTGACTGCGCTGGGCGCCTCCTACGTCGTGGCCGAGCGCGGCGGGTGGAGCTGGGCGCTGCCGGTCGTGCAGGCGGTGCTCCCGCTGGCCGCCGTCGCACCCGTGGCCTACGCCCTCGCCTCGTACGGCGCCGGCTGAGCGGCAGGGGAGACTCGACACGTGAAGGCACTGCTGATCGTCCTGCTGCTCGCCCTCGGCCTGCTGTTCCTGGTCGACCGGGTCGGCGTCTCCGTCGCCGAGGGGCAGGTCGCCGAGCAGGTGGCCGAGCGCGGTGGGCTGGCCGGTACGCCAGAGGTCGACATCACCGGGTTCCCGTTCCTCACCCAGGCGCTGGCCGGTCGTTACGACGAGGTGCGGATCAGCCTGACCGCCGAGCAGCTCGGCGAGCCGGCCGGCACCCGCGCCGACGTGCAGCTGTACGGGGTGCAGGTGCCGTTGTCCGACGTGATCTCCGGTTCGGTCCAGGCGATCCCGGTCGAGCAGGTCGACGGGACGGCGACGCTCTCCTACGAACTGCTCGCCCGGGAGCTCGGCGGCGACACCCGGCTGGCCCCGGAGGGCGACCGGCTGCGGATCGACCGCACGATCGACCTGGCCGGGATCGAGGTCCCGGTCATCGCCCGGGGCAACGTCACCCTCGACGGACAGGACCTGGTGGTCGACGTCGAGGACGCATCGGCAGCGGGCGTCGACGTCCCCGGCTTCGTGCTGGACCGGGCCGTCGACGTGCTCGACTTCCGGTACCCGGTGCCGGAGCTGCCCTTCGGCCTGGAGCTGACCAGCGTCGACCCCGGGGAGGACGGCGTCCTCGTGGTGGTGGCGGCGACCGACACGGTGCTGCAGGGCTGATCGGCGCTGCCGGGCGGATCCGCCGGAATGTGACCGGCGGGGCGCCCGTTGCCCCTCAGGTGACCACGACGACCAGCACCGCCGGCGCCACGGCCGCCCTCGCCGGGCTCGGCGTGCGTCCGGCGGAGGCGGAGCTGACCGTCGTCCAGTTCTCCACGGCCTTCTGTGGGCCCTGCCGGGCCACCCGTGCCCGGCTGCAGCGCCTGGAGGCGACGCATCCGGGGCTGTCGTACGTGCACGTGGACGCCGAGAGCCACCTGGACGAGGTCCGGGCGCTCGACGTGCGGGTCACGCCGACGCTGATCTGGCTGGACGGCGCCGGGACGGTGGTGGCCCGCAACACCGGCGCGCCGGGGCCGGCGGAGCTGGCCGCCCTGGTGGCCGCTCATGTGAGGCCGGGGCGATGATCCGCTACCCTCGCGCCGTGGGCCCCCTGCTGACCTCGCGCCGCACAGTCGACCTGTGCCGCGTCGGCAGCTCCCGCTGTCCGGCCTGCTGAGGCCGCACCCCCGCGCCGGAGACCCCGTCCCGCGCCGCTCTCCGCACGCCCTGGCCGCACCCCGCCGGATGTGCGCTCCGGTGGACACCGGCTCCGCGGTCCCGCACGGGAGCGGCACCCGTTCCAGATCCGCACCGCACGACGTCCGCACCATCCGCCCCACCTGATGGAGGAACCACACTCATGAGCCGTAGCGACGTGCTCGTCACCGCCGACTGGGCCCAGGAGCACCTGGGCCACCCCGGCCTCGTCTTCGTCGAGGTCGACGAGGACACCAGCGCCTACGACGGCGGCCACCTCGAAGGCGCTGTCAAGCTGGACTGGAAGACCGACCTGCAGGACCCGCTGCGCCGTGACTTCGTCGGCCGCGAGGCGTTCGAGGCGCTGCTCTCCTCGCGCGGCATCGGCAACGACGACACCGTGGTGCTGTACGGCGGCAACAACAACTGGTTCGCCGCCTACGCCTACTGGTACTTCAAGCTCTACGGGCACCGCGACGTGAAGCTGATCGACGGTGGGCGCAAGAAGTGGGAGCTCGACGGCCGCCCGCTGTCCAAGGACGCCGTGGAGCGCCCGGCCACCACCTACCGGGCCAGCGAGCCCGACCTGTCGATCCGCGCCTTCCGCGACGAGGTCGTGTCCTCGATCGGCAACAAGAACATCATCGACGTCCGCTCGCCCGACGAGTTCTCCGGCAAGATCCTCGCCCCGGCGCACCTGCCGCAGGAGCAGGCGCAGAAGGCCGGGCACGTGCCCACGGCGATGAACATCCCGTGGAGCAAGGCGGCCAACGAGGACGGCACGTTCAAGAGCGACGAGGACCTGGCCAAGCTCTACGCCGAGCAGGGCTACGACGAGACCAAGCCGACGATCGCGTACTGCCGCATCGGCGAGCGCTCCAGCCACACCTGGTTCGTCCTGCGCGAGCTGCTCGGCAAGTCCGACGTCAAGAACTACGACGGCTCCTGGGTCGAGTACGGCTCGCTGGTCGGCGTCCCGATCGAGAAGTGAGCTGACATGTGCGGAGCCCCCAAGCAGGGCGGCAGCCTGGCCGGTGTCGACCTGAGCACCCAGACCGTCATCCAGGGATCGGTGTGGCACGACGGCACCCCGGTCGCCGGCGCGTACGTGCGGCTGCTGGACGCCACCGACGAGTTCACCGCCGAGGTGGTGACCAGCCCGGAGGGTGAGTTCCGGTTCTTCGCCGCACCGGGTCGCTGGACGCTGCGCACCCTGGCGCCGGTCGGCCGCGCCGAGCGGGCGATCGACGCCGAGGTCGGGCTGAACGAGACCACGCTCGCCATCGCGTGAGGACCTGCTTCCTCCCCACCCTTCGCAAGCTCAGGGCGGGCCCCTGGAAGCAGGCCGGTCAGTGCCCGCTCCGGCTCCGGCCGGGGCGGGCGCTGTCGTCTGCGAGCCGGCGCACCCACCACACGGCGGCCAGGGCCAGCGCGGTCCCGGCGGCCACCCCGCCGCCGCGGAAGGCGGCCTCGACCGCGGCCGAGCGCAGATCGGCCGCGCCGGGGACGGCGGTCAGCCCGCCGACGACACCGGCCCCCGCCACCACCAGCCAGGGCGCCCACCAGGCCGGCCGGTGCGGCGCCGGGACGGCGGGAGTGCGTCGCCACCACCACACCAGCCAGGCCAGCAGGACCAGGAGCCCGAGCAGCCCGCTGCCCTCCTGGGCCCACCGGTGCCCGGGCAGGCCCGCCCACGGTTCGCGCAGCAGCGTGACGTGCTCGGTTCCCCAGCGACCGGGGTGGGTGAACTCGTCCCAGAGCACGTGCGTCGCGGCCCCGACGAGGAGCGCCGCCACCGCCAGCGCCGCCTGTCCCGGCGTGCGCAGTCGCCGGCGCAGACCCAGCCGCGCACCGTCCAGCCGGCCCCGGAGGCCTGCCGGGGTGGCGTGCAGCGCCGGCGCCGCCAGCAGCCCGTGCCAGAGCGCCCACAGCAGCACACCCAGCAGCAGGTCCACGGTCACCACGGCGAGCGCGGTGTGCGTGCGGAACCCGGGGTGTGCGGGCAGGTAGTACGGCAGGTCGGGGGCGAGGCTGCCGGCCACCAGCGCCGAGGCGGGCAGTGGCGTGCGCAGGAACGGCAGGACGGCGGCGGGGTGACTGCCGGTGAAGGGCACGCTCAGGCGTCCCGCAGGCCGACGAGCCCGGCGAGGTCGCGCATCGCGTCGTCGAAGAACGCGTCCGGGTCGGCGGATGCGCCGGTGAAGTGGCCGAAGAGCTCGAAGCTGATCGTGCCGAAGACGCTGCTCCACGCCAGCAGGGCCCGGGCCCGCACGGCGTCGTCCAGCGTCGGGTGCTCCCCGCCCAGCACCGGGATGGCGTCGGGGCTCACGACGCCGGTCGCCCGGCCGGTCGCGGGCGGGAGCAGCCCGGCGTGGGCGGCGTCGCCGAGGACCCGGCCCAGCACGGCGCCGACCCGGATGGCCGCCGGCACGGTGTCCCGGGGCGCCCGGTAGCCGGGCACCGGTGACCCGTAGAGCAGCGCGTACTCGTGCGGGTGGTCCAGGGCCCAGCGACGCACGGCCCGGCAGACCCCGAGCCACCGGGTCACCGGCCGCGCCGCCGGGTCGTCGGCCCGTTCGGCGGCCTCTCCCAGGGCGTCGTACCCGTCGATGATCAGCCGGGTCAGCAGGTCGTCGCGGCTGGGGAAGTAGCGGTACACGGCGGAGGAGGCCATGCCCAGCTCCCGGGCGACGGCCCGGAGCGAGAGGCCCGCGGCACCCACGGTGGCCAGCTGTTGCTTGGCGAGGTCGGTGATCTCGGCGGTGATCTCGGCGCGGGCCCGCGCCCGGGCGGTGGTGGGCGGCACCGGTGCAGCCTGCCATCCAAGAGCGGTGCACGCAATCAAGAGCACCGCTCTTGACAAGAATGAGGGGTGGGAGGACGGTCGACGGCATCACCGCCGAGAGCACTGCTCTCGAACGACGACCGGAGGACGACATGGGGAGACACGTGGTGCTCGGCAAGGGCCCGGTGGGGACGGCGACCGCCCAGCTGCTGGCCGAGCGGGGGCACGAGGTGGTGGTGCTCTCCCGCAGCGGCGGTACGAGCACCGGCGACGTGCAGCACCGGGCCGTGGACGCCGCCGACGGAGCTGCGCTCTCCGCGGCGGTCGGTGCGGCCGACGCGCTGTACAACGCGGTCAACCCGCCGCGCTACGACCGGTGGACCCGCGACTGGCCGCCGATCGCCGCGGCGGTGCGCTGCGCGGCCGAGGACGCCGGCGTGCTGGTCGTCATGGGCAGTCTCTACGGGTACGGCCGCCCCGGCGGGCCGATGACCGCCGACACCCCGCTCGCGGCGACCGACGTCAAGGGCCGGCTCAAGGCGTCGATGTGGGCCGACGCGCTCGCCGCGCGGGCCGCGGGCCGGTTGCGGGTCACCGAGGCACGGGCGTCGGACTTCGTCGGACCGACGGTGCCGCCCCCGCAGTCGCACGTCGTCCGCCAGCTGGCCACGCTGCGCGCCGGCCGGCGGGCCTGGGTGATCGGCGACCCCGACGCCCGGCACAGCTGGACCTACGTCCCCGACGTCGCGGCCACGCTGGTCACCCTCGGCACCGATGCGCGGGCGGAGGGGCGGGCGTGGATGGTCCCCAGCGGGGAGCCGCGCAGCCAGCGGGAGGTGCTCACCGACGTGGCCGCCGCGATGGGCAGCCGGCCGGCGCGGGTCAGCGGCATCCCGTGGCCGGTGCTGCGCGCGCTGGGGGCCGCGGACTCCCAGATGCGCGAGCTCGTCGCGATCCGGCACCAGTGGGACGCCGACTTCGTCCTGGACAGCAGCGAGACCACCGCCGTCCTCGGGCTGGAGGCCACCCCCTGGGCGGAGGTGGTGCAGGCGACCGCTCAGGCGGGGACGTCGGCCGGCTCGGCGAGCAGCGCCGAGGGCGGGACCGGTCGACTGAAGAAGTAGCCCTGGGCTTGGTCGGCGCCCAGCGCGCGGAGGGCGTCGCGTTCGGCGGCGGTCTCCACCCCCTCGGCGACGGCGACCAGGCCCATCGCGTGGGCGAGGTGCACGCAGCTGGCGACGATCGCGTGGTCGCCGGCGTCGGTGGTCATCCCGGTGACGAACGACCGGTCGATCTTCAGCTCGTCGACGGGGAACCGCTTGAGGTAGGTGAAGCTGGAGAAGCCGGTGCCGAAGTCGTCGACGGCCAGCAGGACGCCGAGCGCCTTGAGCGCCTGGAGCGAGCGGAGGGCGGCGTCGGGGTCGCTCATCAGCGCCGTCTCGGTGATCTCCAGGACCAGCCGGGAGGCCGGCAGCCCGGCGCGGGCCAGGGTGCGGGCGACCAGCGGCACCAGGTCGGGGTCGGCGAGCTGGCGTGCGGAGAGGTTGACCGCCGTCTGCAGCCCCGCCGGCCCGCCCGACGCGTCCCAGCGGACGGCCTGCTCCACGGCCTCGGTCAGCACCCAGGCGCCCAGTTCGCGGATGACGCCGGACTGCTCGGCGGCGTCGATGAACGCGGCCGGCTGGAGCAGCCCCCGGGTCGGGTGCTGCCAGCGGACCAGTGCCTCGACGCCGCTCAGCTGCCCGGTCGGCAGGTGCCGGCGGGGCTGGTAGTACACGCGCAGCTCACCCTGGCGGATGCCGTTGCGGAGCTGCTCCAGCAGCAGGAGCCGGTCGGCGCCCGGGTCGCTGTCCCCGGGGCGGTGGGCGGTCCAGCGGCCGCTGCCCTGGGCCTTGGCCCGGTACATGGCGTGGTCGGCCCGGCGGAGCAGGAGCTCGGCGAGCTCGGTCGTGTCCGCCCCGGTCACCGGCACCTCGGCCGAGCAGATCCCGACGCTCGCGGTGACGACGACCTCCACGCCGTGCAGCACGACCGGTTCGGCGAGCAGGTCGATCAGCCGCTCGGCGACCCGGGCGGCGCCGGCGGCGGTGACGTCGTCGAGGACGACGAACTCGTCGCCGGCGAAGCGGGCGACGTCCGCGCCGGCGCGGACGGCGGAGCTGATCCGCCGCCCGACCACCTGCAACAGCTCGTCACCGCTGGCGTGCCCGAGGGCGTCGTTGACCGTCTTGAAGCCGTCGAGGTCGACGAACAGCACGGTCGGCACCGAGTCGTCACCCCGGTCGGTGCGGGCCGCCCCGAGCCGGCCGTGCAGCGCCCGCAGCAGGCCCGGGCGGTTGAGCATCCCGGTGAGCTCGTCGTGGTGGACGAGTTCGGCGAGTTCTGCCTCGGCCTGGGTGATCCGCGCCTCGGACTCCTCGGCCCGCCGCCGCGCGGCCAGCAGCTCCTCCTCGTAGCGGCGGCGCTGCTGGGCGTCGACCAGCGCGACCCGGGTCTCCGGGCCGTCCGCGCCCTCCACGCGGGTGGCGCTCAGCAGGGCCGGGTGGCGCGACCCGTTGGGCCCGACGACCTGGACGGAGGCCTCGGCGATCCGGCCGCTGACCATCAGCTGGGGGAGGGAGTGCGTCGTGTACAGGACCCGGTCGCCGATCGGCAGGAGCGTCGGGAACGGGGTGCCCAGCAGGTCCGCGGCGGTGTGTCCGGTCCAGTCGGTGAAGGTGGCGTTGACCGCGGTGATCAGGCCGTCGTCGTCCAGCAGCAGGTGTCCGCTCGGGGCGTGCTCCCACAGCTCCGCGTAGTCCCTCATGGTCGGACCCTCAGCGCCGGGGCAGCAGGTGGGCGCGGATGGCCGCGGCCGTCTCTTCGGGGGCGCTGATGTGCGGGCAGTGCCCGATGGCCTCGAGCTGCACGAGCGTCGAGCCGGTCAGCCGGGCGTGCAGGTGGTCACCGACCGAGGGGGGCACCAGGGCGTCGGCGCGGCTCTGCACGACCACCGTGGGGGTGGTGACCCGGGGCAGCAGCGGGCGGAAGTCGGTGGTGAACATGATGACCAGCAGCTGGCGGGCGACGTCGGGATCGACCCGGCAGAAGCTGGCGGTGAGCCGGGCGCCGTTGTCCGGGGCGTCCGGGGTGCCCATGATCACCGGGGCCATCGCCTCGGCCCAGGTGAAGTAGTTGCTGTCCAGCGCGCCGGCGACCTCGGCCATGTCGGCCGTGGAGAAGCCGCCGTCGTAGCCGTCGGCCGGGTCCTGCAGGAAGTACGGGGACGCGGCCACCAGCACGAGCTGCCGGAAGCGTCCGGGCTCCTGGACCGCGGCGAGCAGGGCCATCATCGTGCTCACGCTGTGCGCGACGAGCGTGACGTCGTGCAGGTCGAGTTCCCGGCAGATGGCCAGGATGTCCTCGGCGTGCGCGTCCAGGGTCGCGTAGTGGACCGGGTCGTAGGCCGCGACGTCGGACCGGCCGTAGCCCATCAGGTCGTAGCGGACCACGCGGTGGTCGGCGCTGACGTGCGGCAGGACGCCGTCCCACATGCCCTGGTCGCAGCCGAAGCCGTGTGCCAGCAGCAGCACCGGCCCGTCCGGGTCGCCGGTGCTGGTCACGTGCAGCCGCTCTGCCACCGGTCCGGTCAGGGCCTCGGTCGGCCGGAGGGCCGCGTCCATCGACATGTTCTCCACCTCGGGGGGCTCGGATCCACGGGGTTCGAGATCCGTCGTGCACTTCCTACGTCGGCCGGTGCGCGCCGACGCTTGAGCGGAGTCGGCGGCTGCCGCCGGAGATCGCCCGGCCGGGTGAGGCCGCCCCGCTCCCGGTGGGCGCAGGGTGTCCGGATTACCGTGACGGGCATGGGTCTGTTCTCCGCCTGGGTGCTCATCACCCTCGTCGCACTGGTCGCGCTGGGCTTCGCCGCCTCGGCGTGGCGGGTCGCCCGCGCCGAGCGTCCGGGGCGCGCACGATGAGCGCCCCCGTCCCGCCCGGCCTGCCGACCGGGCCGGTCGCCGGTCCGACCGAGCTGCCGGTCCCGGACACCGTCGACGTCCGCGAGGGGCCCGAGGTGGCACACGAGCTGCTGTCGGTGCTGCCGCTGCTGGGCGAGTGGCACGGGGAGGGACAGGCCGCCGGCACCGGGGGCGACCACCGCTTCGGGCAGTGGGTCCGCTTCGCCCACGACGGGCGCGGCTTCCTCAGCTACGAGTCGCGCACCTGGCGGCTGACCGCCGACGGCCAGGTCGACGGCCCGGACCAGCGGGAGTCCGGCTTCTGGCGGCCCCGCGGCGAGGAGGAGGTGGAGCTGCTGGTCAGCTCGCCGGCCGGCCTCGTGGAGATCTACGTCGGCGCGGCCCGGACGACGACCAGCTGGGAGCTGGACAGCGACGTGCTGGCCCGTACCCCCGACCACCCCGACACCAGCCGGGCCAAGCGGCTCTACGGCATCGTCGACGGCGCCCTGCTCTACGCCGTCGACCGGGCGGCAGGCGACCAGCCGCTGCGCCCCACCATGTCCGCCCGCCTGGAGAGGATCCGCTGAACCCCGTGACGCAGCCAGCCACCACCCCCCGCCAGGTCGCCGACCGCTACGTCGACGCGGTCTGCGACCTGGACCCCATCGTCGCCACCCAGCTGGGCACCCGCCCCGGTGACGACCGGCTGCCGGACACCAGCCCGACCGGGCTGGCCGCCGAGGCCGAGCTGATCCGGGCCACGCTCGCCGAGCTGGACCGCGTGCTGGCCGCGGACCCGTCCCTGGACGACGACCCGGTCGAGCGCCGCTGTGCGCGGCTGCTGCGGGAGCGGCTCACGGCTGCGCTGGACCTGCACGAGGCCGGCGAGGACCTGCGGGCGGTCTCCAACCTCTTCTCCCCGGTGCACGCCATCCGGCAGGTCTTCTCGATGATGCCGACCAGGACCCCGGAGGACTGGGCGGTGCTGGCCCGCCGGCTCGCCCGGGTGCCGGCGGCCTACCGCGGCTACCGCGAGTCGCTGACCGCCGGGGCCGCGCAGGGCCTGTTCGCCGCGCCCCGCCAGGTGCACACCGTCGTCGGGCAGCTCGACGAGTGGCTGGCCGGCCCCTACTTCGCCGCTCTGGTCGCCGCCGGCCCCGACGAGGTGCGCGCCGAGCTCGACGCCGCCGCTGCTGCGAGCCGACGCCGCGGTCGCCGCCGTCCGCGACTTCCTCCGCGACGAGTACGCCCCGCAGGCCGAGGGCACCCCCGACGCGGTCGGCCGCGAGCGGTACGCCCGGTTCGCCCGCTCGTGGAACGGCTCGGACCTCGGCACCGGCACCGGGCTGGAGGAGGCCTACGCCTGGGGCTGGGCCGAGCACCAGCGGATCCTGGCCGAGCAGCGCCTCGAGGCCGAGAAGGTGCTCCCGGGGGCCACCCCGATGGAGGCGATGCGCTGGCTGACCGAGCACGGCGAGGCCGTCCAGGGCGTGGAGCCGGTCCGGCAGCGGCTGCAGGCGATGATGGACACCGCGATCGAGGCCCTCGACGGGGTGCACTTCGACATCGCCGGCCCGGTGCGCCAGGTGGAGGCGATGATCGCCCCGCCGGGCAGCGCCGCGGCGCCGTACTACACCCGGCCGACCCAGGACTTCTCCCGTCCCGGCCGCACCTGGCTGCCGACGCTGGGCCGGGAGCGCTTCCCGCTGTGGGACCTGGTCTCGACCTGGTACCACGAGGGCGTCCCCGGTCATCACCTGCAGCTGGCGCAGTGGGCGTACGTCTCCGGTGAGCTGTCGTCCTACCAGACCTCGCTGGGGTCGGTCGGGGCCAACGTCGAGGGCTGGGCGCTCTACGCCGAGCGGTTGATGGACGAGCTGGGCTTCCTGACCGACCCCGGGGCCCGGCTGGGCTACCTGGACGCGCAGCAGATGCGCGCCGTCCGGGTGGTGGTCGACATCGGCATGCACCTGGAGCTGCCGATCCCCGACGACGCCGAGGGCGCCGTTGCGGCGCACCGGGGCGAGCCGTGGACGCCGGAGCTGGCGCGCGCCTTCTTCGGGGAGAACTGCGGCCGGGACGCCGACTTCCTGGACAGCGAGCTCGTGCGGTACCTCGGCATGCCCGGGCAGGCGATCAGCTACAAGCTGGGGGAGCGGGCCTGGCTGGCCGGCCGGGAGGCGGCCCAGCAGGCGCGGGGCGCCGACTTCGACCTGAAGGCCTGGCACATGGCCGCGCTCTCCCAGGGCAGCCTCGGCCTCGACGACCTGGCCGCCGAACTCGCCCAACTCTGACCCGCTGGGCGACAGAAATGGCCATTTCTGTCGCCTAGCAGTCGGGGGCGTCGGGTGGGGTGGGGTTGACCTGGTCGGCGTCCCAGGTGGTGCGCTGGCCGGGAGCCGCGGGGACGACCTCCAGGCCCTCGACGGCGAACAGCTCGGCGATGCAGGCGGCGCTGCCCCCGACGTAGGTGCTGACCAGGTCGATGTCGGTCACCACGCACCAGGCGCGGTCGGCCGGCCACCACAGGTTGGCGCTCTGCTCGAACGGCTCGGCGGCCATGTTCTGTGCGGCCAGCTCGATCGGTCCGTTGATCAGCCAGTACTCGCGGTCGGGGAGGCTCAGCGTCGGGTGGTCGGTGATGACGGCGCCGCCCTGGGCCACGGCGAACCAGCACACGTCGGGGGTCGTCGTCCAGCGGGACAGCACCGCGACCAGGCGTTCGGCGACCGGGGCGGGGAGGTGGCCGCGGGCAGGAGCGCCGTGCCACAGCGGCGACTGGTCGTCGTTCTCGAAGTACTCCATCGCGCCGGTGACCGAGCCCCACTGCATCAGCGGGTGCACGGTGGTGCCGTTGGCGGCTGCGACGGAGGCCCAGGGGACCTCGACGTCGTCGTCCCCCACGTACCGCACGGCGGGGTGGAAGACCCGGGCGATGGCCTCGAAGGAGGAGGGGACCAGCGCGGCCACGGTTGCCGGCGTGGCGGACGCGGCGGACTCGGCGAGCCAGATGCCGGCCGAGGTGTCCAGGGCGACGGAGCGACCGGTGAACTGCACGCCCGACCCCTCCCCCCAGACAACGGACAACCCCCGGGCTGCTCCGCGGCGCTGTACCCACCGTGGTGGGGAGCGACTCACGGGCCGACTGGACAACGTCGGCAGCCCGGGGGTCGGGTGACTGTCCGGTTCTCGCCTGCCGCCATCGACGGACGGGCGGGAGTGCCGTCGCTCAGGTGCTGTGGGTCTTCCACAGGTTCTGAACGGGCGGCCCATCTGGACGGCGGCTAGCGGACAGCCACCTCACGTGTCCTGTAAGTCATCAACTTCGGGACCACCTCCTCTCTCGTGTGCCACGACGGTACGACGCGGACGAGGGCTCGGCAACGACCTTTTCTCAGGTGTCGGACGACGGGCCGGCGGTGCGCCCGGGCGGGGGCGTGCCCTTCCAGTCCGGGTCGTGGGTCGCCTTGTCGTCGACGGTGCGGACCTGCCGGCCGTCCTCGGTCTGGTAGACGTCGGGCACGCCGTCCGCGTTGAGGTCCTCGGTCTCCTCCAGGGCGATCCGGCGGTAGCGGCGGTCGCGCGACTTGAGCAGGATCGAGGCCAGCGCGGCCGCCGTCAGGGTGCCGACCAGGACGCCGACCTTCACGTGCTCGTCGCGCAGCGAGCCCTCGCCGTAGGCGAGTGCGCCGATGAGCAGCGAGACGGTGAACCCGATCCCGGCGAGCATGGACAGGCCGATGACGTCGGGCCAGCCCAGCGACTCGTCCAGCTCGGCGCGGGTGAAGCGGGACACCAGCCAGGTGGCGCCGGTGATGCCGAGCGTCTTGCCGGCCACCAGGCCCACGACGATGCCGATGGCGACCGGGTCCGACAGCGACTCGACCAGACCGGAGAAGCCGCCGATGGTGACGCCGGCGGCGAAGAAGGCGAACACCGGGACGGCGAACCCGGCGGAGATCGGGCGGATTCGGTGCTCGAGGTGCTCGGCCAGGCCGGGGCCCGCGTCCGGGCCGCCGGCGGCCTGGCTGCGGACGACCGGCACGGTGAAGGCGAGCAGCACCCCGGCGACGGTGGCGTGCACCCCGGACTCGTGCATCAGCACCCAGGTGATGACCGCGAGCGGGATGAGCAGCCACCAGGAGCGGATCCGCTTCTGCACCAGGAACCCGAAGACGGCGAGCGGGACCAGCGACAGCAGCAGCGGCGTGATCGCCAGGTCGGAGGTGTAGAAGATCGCGATCACCGTGATGGCGAGCAGGTCGTCGACCACGGCCAGGGTCAGCAGGAAGGTGCGCAGCGCGGTGGGCAGGTGGGTGCTGATCACCGCGAGGACGGCGAGGGCGAAGGCGATGTCGGTGGCCGTCGGGATGGCCCAGCCGCGCAGTGCGCCGTCGCCGGTGCCCAGGTTCACCAGCACGAACAGGACGGCGGGGACCACCATGCCGCCGACGGCCGCGGCGACCGGCAGGGCCGCCCGCCGAGGGTCACGGAGGTCGCCGGCGACGAACTCCCGCTTGAGCTCGAGCCCGACCACGAAGAAGAAGATCGCGAGCAGCCCGTCGGCCGCCCAGGTGCCGAGGGTGAGGTCCAGGTGCAGCGACTCGGGGCCCACCCGGGTGTCGCGCAGCGCCTCGTAGGACTCCGCCCAGGGCGAGTTCGCCCAGACCAGGGCGATCACGGTGCCCACCAGCAGGAGCGCCCCGCCGATGGTCTCCTTGCGGAGGATCGCGGCGATCCGCGTGGCCTCCGGGTAGGACCCCCGGCTGAACAAGCGGGCGGGTGTGGTCACGTGGCGGCTCCGTTGTGCAGGGTCGGGAAGAGAGTTGCCGACCAGACTTCCCGGCGCACCTCGGAAGAGATTACCGGGCCAGCAGCTCGCGCACCCGCTGGGACGACCCGGCATCTCCCCGGGACACCCCGTCCAGCCGGGTGACCGTGGCGGCGCCCCGGATGCCGGACAGCAACCAGACCGCGTCGGCGGCCTGCAGGTCCTCGACCGAACCGGCGGTCACGGCGGTCGGCCACCCGGCGGCCTCGGCCCGCTCGAACAGCCGGGCCTGGGTGGTCCCGGCCAGGATGCCGGTCTCCACCGGCGGGGTGTGCAGCCGGCCGCCGGCGGCCCAGACGACGGTCGAGGTCGGGCCCTCCAGGAGCCGGCCCTCCACGGAGGTGAGGACGACGTCGTCCGCGCCGACCGCGTGCGCGTGCCGCAGGGCGGCCATGTTCATCGCGTAGGAGAGCGTCTTGGCCCCGCCCAGCAGCCACGGGGCGGTGGCGCGGGCGTCGGCGGGCACGCCCAGGGAGAGGCTGACCACCGCGATGCCCTCCTCGCGCTGTCGCAGCGTCTCCGCCGGCACCGGGGCCAGCAGGGCCAGCAGCGTCGGTGGGGTGCCGTCCCCGAGGCCGCGGGTGAGCAGGACCCGGCAGGCCCCCTCGACGTCGGCCGGCCAGTCGGCGACCCCGGCCGCCACCACGGCCCGGACGGCGTCGTCCCCGGGGTGGGCGAGCTCCATGATCGACGCCGAGCGGCGCAACCGGGTCAGGTGGGCGTCCAGGTGCGGGGTCGTCCCGCCGGTGACCAGCACCGACTCGAAGACGCCGTCGCCCCGCCCCAGCCCCAGGTCGAACCCGGTCACCACCGGTTCGTCCGGGGCCACCACCGTCGCTGCGCCGTCCCGCCAGACCACGACCCGCGCGTTCGTCACGGCGTCCACCCTGCCGTACCGGCGAACTAGGCTCGGCACCGTGTCCGGACCGGAGAGCGCGCCGCCGTTGGCCGCCGAGCTGCGGGCTCGCGGTCTGCGGCTGACCAGCCAGCGACAGCGGGTGCTCGCGGCCGTCGCCGCGCTGGAGCACGGCACCCCGGAGGAGATCGGCGCCCGGCTGCGGGCCGAGGCCGGCCCGGACGGCGCCGCCCCGGACACCTCGACGGTCTACCGCACCTTGGAGCTGCTCGAGCGGCTCGGCCTCGTCTGGCACACCCACCTGGGCAAGGGCGCACCGATCTACCACGCCGCCCAGCACCCGCACCTGCACGTCGTGTGCCAGTCGTGCGGCGAGATCCACTCGGTCGACCCGGAGCTGCTCGACAGTGCCGCGGAACGTCTGAGCGCCCAGCTGGGTTTCACCCTGGACGTGGGCCACGTGGCGCTGTCCGGCACCTGTCGAGCCTGCGCGGAGAAGGAGAACGCATGAGCTCCCCCCTGTTGCAGCGCCCCGGTGCCGTCGCCCTCGACCTCGAGGGGGGTGGCTCGGTCGCGGCCCACTACGGCGAGCCGCTGCCCGAGCAGCGCCGGCTGGCCGAGGGGGCCGGTCTGGTCGACCGCAGTGACCGGGACGTCGTCGCCGTCCCCGGCCCCGACCGGCTGAGCTGGCTGCACGACCTCACCTCGCAGCACCTGCGCGCGATGCCCGACGGCACCGGCACCGAGGCGCTGTTCCTGGACCCGAACGGCCGGGTCGAGCACCACGCCGTGCTGGCCGAGCTGGCCGGCACCACCTGGGCCGACGTCGAACCGGGCACCGGTGCGGCGCTGACCGCCTGGCTGCAGAAGATGCGGTTCATGCTGCGGGTCGAGCCGGAGCTGCGCACCGAGGGCTGGGCCCTGCTCAGCCTGGTCGGGCCGCAGGGCGACGCGGTGCTCACCGCAGCCGACTGGCCGGTGCCGTCCGAGGTGCACGAGGTGGCGCCGTTGGCGGACGGCGGCTGGGTGCGCCGGATGCCGGCGATCGGCGACGGGACGGCGGCGGTCGTCGACCTGCTGGTGCCGCGGGCCGAGGTGGCCGCCCGGGCCGACGCCCTGCTGGCCGCCGGTGCGGTGCTCGCCGGCCTGGACGCCTACGAGGCGCTGCGGGTCGAGGCCCGCCGTCCGCGCGCCGGGATCGACTCCGACTCCCGCACCATCCCCAACGAGCTGGTCTGGCTGGACAGCGCCGTGCACCTGGAGAAGGGCTGCTACCGCGGCCAGGAGACGGTCGCCCGGGTGCACAACCTCGGCCGCCCGCCGCGCCGCCAGGTGCTGCTGCACCTGGACGGGATGAGCGAGGTGCTCCCCGCGCCGGGCAGTCCGGTCACCGCCGGCACGCGTGAGGTCGGCCGGGTGGGCAGCGTGGTCCGCCACCACGAGCTGGGCGTGATCGGGCTGGCGCTGGTCAAGCAGTCAGTGGCACCCGACGCCGACCTGCGGGTCGGGGAGGCCGTCGCCGTCATCGACCCCGACGACGCCCCGGCGGCACTCGACGACACCCGGGCGGCGGCCCGCGACCGCGTGCGCGCGGTCCGGTCTGCGACGATCGGCCGGTGAGCACTCCGGTCGGCGTCCAGGGCACCCTGCTGACCCTGGCACCGACCGGCGCCGAGTCGGCCAAGGCCGACGTCCCGGCGCTGCCGGTCACCGTCGACGAGGTGGTCGGCAGCGCCCGCGACTGCCGGGCCGTCGGCGCCGCCGTGCTGCACCTGCACGTGCGCGGCACCGACACCCGGCCGACGCTGGACCTGCCCCGGGTCCGCGAGGTCGTCGCCGCCGTCCGGGAGAGCACCGACCTGGTCGTGCAGCTCTCCACCGGCGGCGCGGTCACCGACCCGGCCGAGGCGCGGCTGGCGGTGCTGGACGCCGAGCCGGACGCCGCCTCGCTCTCCCTGGGCACGGTCAACTTCGGCCGGGACGTTTTCTACAACCCCTGGGACCTCATCGTCGAGCTGCACACCCAGATGCAGCAGCGCGGGATCGTGCCCGAGTACGAGGTGTTCGACCTGGGCCAGCTGACGACCCTCTCCCGGTTGCTCGACCGGCACGGGCCGCCCGCCGGCGGGCACGTGCACGTCGACCTGGTGATGGGGGTGCCCGGCGGCATGCCCGGGACGACGGCGGCGCTGGCCGCCTGCCTGCCGTTCCTCCCGCCCGGGGCCACCTTCGCCGCCACCGGCGTGGGCCGCACCTCGCTGCCGGTGATGCTGGCCGCGCTGTCGGCCGGCGGCCACCTGCGGGTCGGCATGGAGGACACGCTGACCTATGCCCCCGGCGAGCCGGTGCGCGACAACGCCCAGCTGGTCGCCCGCGCGGCCGGGCTCGCCCGGATCGCCCAGCGCCCGCCGCTCACCCCGACCGAGGCCCGGCAGCTGCTGGGCATCACGCGCGTCCCCACCACTGCGGAGGTCTCCCGATGACTGTCCCCTCTCCCGCCGGCGGCGCCGGCGTCGACGAGCTGCTCGACCCGTCCTTCCTGGACGGGGTCGACGAGCTGCCGATGACCGAGGTCCGCGCGCTGCGGCACCGCGCCGAGCAGGAGGAGGTCAACCTCTCCTACACCCGGCGGCTGCTCCAGGGCCGGCTGGACATCGTCCGGCGCGAGCTGCAGCGCCGGGCCGAGCACGACGGTCGCTCCCTGGTCGACCTGCTGCCGGAGATCCTGTCGGAGAAGGGCCGTGGCCCCGCGCACGGGCTCGGCCGGCACCAGACCGTCCAGCCGACGTCCCCGGAGCAGTTCGAGACCTGGGTGAACGGGCTGGCGCCGGGGGTCGACCTGTCCGACGTCCCGTCCCTGCCCGACGACCAGCTGGAGCAGGCCGCCCGGGCGCTGGGCGAGGGGGAGCGGACGCTGTCCGAGCGGCGCCGCGGCGTGCAGCAGGTGATGGACACCGTCGCCGGTGAGCTGGCCCGCCGCTACCGCGAGGGCCTGGCCGACGTGGCGCAGCTGCTGGCCGACGAGTCCCGGCACCGCGCCTGATGGGTGACCGCCTGAGCCAGTGGGCCGACGAGCCCGTCCTGGTCGAGGTGTGGCGCGCCGGCCTCGGGGTCGACGTGCTCGAGTCGGTGCACCGTGGCGCGCTGGTCGTGCTCGGTGCCGACGGCGCACCGCTGCTGGAGGTCGGCGACGTCGCCCGGCCGGTGCTGCCGCGCTCGTCGAACAAGCCGGTGCAGGCCACCACGTACCTGCAGGCGGGCTGGCAGCCGCGGGACGACCGGGAACTGGCCATCGCGGCCGCCTCGCACAACGGTGAGGACGAGCACCGCACGCTGGCCGGCGAGCTGCTCGCCGCCGCCGGGCTGGGCCCCGACGACCTGGGCTGCCCGCCGGCGCTGCCGCAGCACGAGCGGACCCGCGCGGAGTGGCTGGTGGCCGGCCGGGCGCCGGAGCGGCTGGCGATGAACTGCTCGGGCAAGCACGCGGCGATGCTGGCCGCCTGTGCCGCGGCCGGCTGGCCGACCGCCGGGTACCTGGACCGCGAGCACCCGATCCAGCAGGCGATCGAGGCACGGCTGGGCGAGGCCGCGGGGGAGCCGGTCGCGGCGGTCGTGGTCGACGGGTGCGGCGCGCCGCAGCACGCGATCTCGCTGACCGGGCTGGCCCGCGGCGTCCTGTCGCTGGTGCAGGGAGAGCCCGGGACGCCGGGGCGTCGGGTCGCCGACGCGATGCGCGCGCACCCCTGGCTGGTGGCCGGCACCGGCCGGGAGGACACCGAGCTGATGCAGGCGGTGGACGGTCTGCTGGTGAAGGGCGGGGCCGACGGCGTGCACGTCGCGGCGCTGCCGGGGGCCGGGGCGGTCGCGTTGAAGCTGGACGACGGCGGGGACCGCGGCCGGGCGCCGGCGCTGGCTGCGGGGCTGCGGCGGCTGGGGGTGCCGGCGGAGACGCTGGCCCGGTGGCTGGTCACACCCGTGACCGGCGGCGAGGGCGTGGTGGGCGAGGTCCGGGCGGCCGCGGTCCTCAGTGGCGCGAGCCGCTAGCAGTCTGCTTGCAGGAGCTAGCGCATTGGGTTAGCGTGGGGCTGTGCAGCGACCCACGGAGTTCGTCCGGGAGCAGGTGACCGCGGTCCGCGAGAGCGTGGCGACCGCGGCCGCCGAGGCCTCGACCGTGAACACCACCGTCAGCTCCTCGGTGGGTGAGTTCATCCGCACCCAGCGCAACGCCGCCGAGGTGTCGCTGCGCGAGCTGTCCCGCCGGGCCGGTGTCAGCAACCCCTACCTGTCCCAGGTCGAGCGCGGGCTGCGCAAGCCCTCCGCCGAGATCCTGGCGCAGATCGCCCGCGGCCTGAAGATCTCCGCGGAGACGCTCTACGAGCAGGCCGGGATCCTCGACCGGCGGTCCGGCACGGCCAGCACCGTGGCCGCCCTGCGCGCCGACGAGGCGCTCTCCGAGCGGCACAAGGCCGTGCTCCTGGAGCTGTACGAGACCTACACCCGGGAGCACGCCGCGCAGCTGGCCCGCGAGCAGGCGGCCGCTCCCACCACCACCGCACCCACCCCCACTCCCCAGGAGGAGACGGCATGAGCCGCACCGACACCCTGAAGCACCACGGCGAGACCTTCGTCCGCACCGGCCTGCTGGCCGCCCTCGGCGCCGGCGACGTCGCGGTCGACCGTGCCCGCACCGTCGTGGGCACCTTCCGCTCCCGCGCCGAGGCACTGCCCGGCGAGGCCCAGGTGCAGGCCGACCTGGCCAGCAAGGAGGCGCGCAGCCGCGTCGAGG
Source organism: Modestobacter sp. VKM Ac-2978 (assembly GCF_026968025.1). Classification (NCBI taxonomy): domain Bacteria; kingdom Bacillati; phylum Actinomycetota; class Actinomycetes; order Geodermatophilales; family Geodermatophilaceae; genus Modestobacter; species Modestobacter sp. VKM Ac-2978. The sequence continues at coordinate 421,528 of NZ_JAPVBP010000003.1, forward strand.
CCGCCCGCGCCCGCGCCGCCCAGGCCGCGGCCGAGGCCCGGGTCCGTGCCGAGCAGGCCCGCGGGGTCGCCACCACCGTCCGCCCGGAGACCGTGCTCGGCACCGTCACCGGCCTCGTGGAGAGCGCCCGCACCCAGACGCTCGGCGCGATCGAGGAGCTGGCCGGTCGCGGCGAGAAGGTCGTCGACGACCTCCGCACCCAGCCGGCGTTCCGCAAGGTCGTGGCCCGTACCGAGCGGGCCGTCGACGCTGTCGAGGACACCGTCGAGGACGTGCTCGAGGAGACCGGCGAGACGATCGGCAAGGCCTCCGACGAGGTCACCTCGGTCGCGCAGAAGGCCAAGTCGCGCACCGACAAGGCCGTCGACGCCGTCGAGGACACCGTCGAGGACGTGCTCGAGGAGACCGGCGAGACGATCGGCAAGGCCTCCGACGAGGTCACCTCGGTGGCGCAGAAGGCCAAGTCGCGCACCGACAAGGCCGTCGACGCCGCGCAGCAGGAGACCCAGGAGGTCGCCGACTCGGCCAAGCGCAGCGCTCGGGAGACCACCGCCCCGGCGAAGAAGGCCCCGGCCAAGAAGGCGGCCGCCAAGCGCACCACCAAGGCCACCCCGGCGACCGTCGCCCCGGTGATGTCCGAGGGCACCACGCTGCCCGACCCGCTGGCCGTCCCGGCGAAGAGCACCGACGCCACCAGCTGACACAGAGCTGAGCACAGCGCCCCGGCCCCCGCACTGCGGGTGCCGGGGCGCAGTGCTGTCACCGGCGAGGGGTCAGGGCCGGCGGGTGCCGCGAGGGTCGAGGCGCCGCCGCGGGGCTCGGCGCGCCTATCCTTCTGACATGGCTGGCATCGACGGGCTCATCAACCTCGTCGTCTTCTACGCGACCCTCGCCCTCGCGGTGTGGGCCTTCATCGACGCGATCATCCGACCGGCCGCCGCGTTCGTCGCGGCGGGAAAGCTGAGCAAGCCCGGCTGGATGGCGATCACCGGCATCGCGACGCTGGTGCTCCTCTGGCAGGGGCCGCTGAGCTTCCTCGGCCTGCCGGCCGTGATCGCCGCGGTCGTCTACCTGGTGGACGTGCGGCCTGCGGTGCGCGAGCTGCCCCGGGGCAACTCGAACTGGTGAGCTCTCACCGCCCCAGGACGGGGCGGGGTCAGTACCGGTCGTCGCGGGGCATGACCACCCACAGTGCGAGGTAGGCGATGAACTGCGGGCCCGGGAGCACGCAGGAGACGACGAACGCCACTCGAAGACCGGTGCGGGACAGGCCGAAACGGCGGGCCAGACCGGAGCACACCCCCGCGATGACCTTGTGCCGGGTGTCGCGGGTGAGCCGTCGGGATGCGGGAGCATTCATGGGCCGACCCTAGGCCGGGGGCCGGGCAGGTGCACACCCCCAGGTGCTCAGTCGAAGATGCCGGCCGGCGGCGGGGGCGAGGGCTCGGCCACGGCGTCGCTCACCGGCACGGCCTGCCCCACGAAGCGGTCCAGCTCCGCGCCGCTGACCACCCGGGAGGGCATCGGGTCACCGGCGCACCGGCGGGTGAGCCCGGCGATCGGCAGCTCGGCTGCGGACGCGACCGCCACGGTGTTGCCGAACCGGCGCCCGCGCAGCGTGCCGGGCTCGGCGAGCAGGGCGACGTGGCCGAAGACGGCCCGCAGGGTCGCCGCCTGGGCGCGGGCGAAGCGCAGCGGCGGGCCGTCGGAGACGTTCCAGGCCGTGGTGCCGCCGGGGCGCAGCACCCGGGCCACGTCGGTGGCGAACTCCACCGTGGTCAGGTGGGCGGGGGTCCGGGCCCCGGCGAAGACGTCGACCAGGACGACGTCGGCGCTGGCGTCGGGCAGCGCGGCCAGCCCGGCCCGGGCGTCGATCCCCCGGACCCGGACGCGGGCGTTCCGGGGCAGCGGCAGCTCGCGGCGCACCAGCTCGGTGAGCGCCTCGTCGAGCTCCATCACCCGCTGCGCGGACCCGGGGCGGGTCACCGCCACGTAGCGGGGCAGCGTCAGCGCACCCCCGCCCAGGTGCACCACGTCCAGCGATCGGCCGGGTTCGGCGACCAGGTCGAGCACGTGCCCCATCCGCCGCACGTACTCGAACTCCAGGTACGTGGGGTCGGTCAGGTCGACGTGCGACTGCGGGGTGCCGTTGACCAGCAGCTGCCAGGAGCCGTCCCGGTCGGCGTCGGCCAGCAGCTCCGCCGTCCCGCCGCCCACCTCGGTGGCGCCCGGGAGTGCGGTGAGGTGCCCGCGGTCGCGTCGGCCCACGGTCAGCGGCCCCGCAGCAGGGCCTCGGCGGCCCGGTCACCGTGCACGGTCACCTCGGCCGGGCGGCCCCACAGGTGCAGGAGCAGCCGGGCCGCCGTCCCGGACAGCTGGGCGTCGGCGTCCGCGGTGGCGCCGTCGGTGCACCGGACGGCGCCGTCGGCGACCTCCACGGTCCAGCCGCGCTCGAGGTCGGTCGCGGTGACGCCGACCGACGTCCGGGCGGTGAGCAGCGGGGCGGTGTGCTGCCAGCGGGGGAGCACGACGGCCAGCAGCTCGTCGACGCCGTCACCGGCCAGCACCGGGTCGACGGGAGCGTGGTCCAGGGACGCGGCCGCCTCCAGGTCCTGCCGGTGGACGGTGTGCTCGTGCGCCTGCCGCCGGGCCCAGTCGCGGGCGGTGCGGCCGGCGGCCGGGCTCATGTGCCAGGCGGGCGCATCGGGGTCGGTGGTGCGCAGCGTGGCGACCAGCTCGGTGAGGCCCAGGGCGTACCAGCCGTGCAGGTCGTCGTGCGGCGGGGCGATGCCGCTGTAGGAGCCCGGCGGACGGGTGGAGCCGGCCCGCAGGATCCCGGTGACCCAGCGGTGCACGGCACCGAGGTGGGCGATCAGGTCGCGGGCCGTCCAGCCGGCCACCCAGGGCACCTCGGTCTGCAGCCCACCGGCGGCCGCGGTGCGCCCGGCGTCCAGCTCCTGGGCGAGCACCCCGATCCGCTCGCCGTCTCCCACGACGGCGGCGATGCACCGGTCGTGCAGCTCGTCGGGGCTGAGCAGGGGGGCGGGCACCTCGTCATCGTGCCGCACGGCGCGGGTCAGGTCGGCGCGACCGCCGACCAGCGGACGCTGACCTCGCCGTGCTTCCACCGCCGGGTGGGTCCGACCAGCGGCCAGCCGGCGTCGGCGAGGGACTCGACCGCGGCGGCCCAGCGCTGCCGTGGGCCGAACGTCGACAGCCCGGCCGCGGAGGCCCAGGCGGTGTCGAAGGCGGTGAGGAAGGCGTGCACCGGCTGCCCCGGCACGTTGTGGTGGATCAGCGCCTTGGGCAGCCGCTCGGCCAGGTCGGAGGGGCGCTCCAGGTCCGACACCCGGGCGGCCAGGGTCAGGGTGAGCGGGCCGTCCTCGTCCAGGGCCACCCAGGTCGCTCGTCGTCCCCACTCGTCGCAGGTGCCCTCGACCAGCAGCCCCCCGGGTGCCAGCGCGGCGCGCATCGTGTCCCAGGCCCGGCCGGCGGACTCCTCGTCGTACTGGCGCAGCACGTTGAACGCCCGCACCAGCACCGGGCGCAGGCCGGCCAGCTCGAAGCCGCCGAGCCGGAAGTCCACTCGCGGCGGGTCGCGGTCGTCGGCCACGGCGGCCACCCGCTCGGGGTCGATCTCCAGGCCGACCACCTCGAGCCGGTCGACCTCCGGGGCGAGCCGGTCGACCAGCTCCAGCGTGGTGACCGCCGACGCCCCGTAGCCGAGGTCGACGACCAGCGGCCGGGCGGCGTCGCGCAGCCGGGCCACCTGGGTGGCCACCAGCCAGCGGTCGACCCGACGGAGCCGGTTGGCGTTCGTGGTGCCCCGGGTCGGCAGCCCGAGGGCGCGGGCGCGGCCCGCCGCCAGCCGGGGGGCCTTGCGGACGGGCGGCAGCGACGCACGTTGGGTGTGGTCGCTCACGGTGCACGAGGTTAGTCGTGGCGCCGATTACCGTGGTGGCGTGCAGGTACGCCATGACGCCCAGCTGGCGGACCTGACGACCCTCGGGGTCGGCGGTCCGATCGAGCGGTTGGTCGAGGTCACCGGCCGCGACGAGCTGGTCGCCGCCGTCCGGGACGCCGACGACGCCGCCCGCCCGCTGCTGGTGCTCGGCGGCGGCTCGAACATCGTGGCCCCGGACACCGGCTGGCCCGGCGACGTGGTGCTGGTGCGCACCCGGGGCATCTCCCGCACCGACACCGCCGACGGCGTCGAGCTCGAGGTCGAGGCCGGTGAGCCCTGGGACGACCTGGTCGCGCACACCGTGGCCCAGCAGCTGGCCGGGATGGAGGCGCTGTCCGGCATCCCCGGCTCGACCGGCGCCACCCCGGTGCAGAACGTCGGCGCCTACGGCCAGGAGGTCGCGGCGCTGATCACCTCGGTGCGGGTGTACGACCGGTCCGCCGGGGCCGAGCGGGTGTTCCTCCCCGCCGAGCTGGGCTTCGCCTACCGGGACAGCCGGCTCAAGTCCCAGCCCGGCGCGTACGTCGTCCTCTCGGTGACCTTCCTGCTGCGGGCCTCGGAGCAGTCGAGCCCGGTCAGCTACGCGGAGCTGGCCAAGGCGCTGGGCGTCGAGCTGGGGGAGACCGCGCCGCTGGCCGCGGTGCGGGACGCCGTGCTGGGCCTGCGCCGCGGCAAGGGGATGGTCTGGGACCCGGCCGACCCCGACTCGCGCAGCGCCGGGTCGTTCTTCACCAACCCGGTCGTGCCGGTCGGCACCGCGGTGCCCGAGTGCCCGTCCTGGCCGGCCGGGATCGGTGCCGACGGGGCCGCGCAGGTGAAGCTGAGCGCGGCCTGGCTGGTGCAGCACTCCGGCTACGGGAGGGGCACCCGCGCCGGGAAGGTCGGGACGTCGTCGCGGCACAGCCTGGCGCTGACCACCGAGCCCGGCGCCACCGCCACCGAGCTGATGGCCTTCGCCGACCGGGTGGTCGCTGCGGTGCGGGAGCAGTTCGGCGTCACCCTGGTGCCCGAGCCGACCGCGGTGCGCCCGTGAACCCGGCCGAGTCCCTGCAGCTGGGCGCCCTCTACGACGCGCTGCGCACCCCGGCCCCCATGCCGGCCGACCCCGCCCAGCTCAGCGGCTGGATGGCCCGGGTCGAGGCGGACGCCGCACTGTCCGGGTTGATCTCCCGGGTGCTCAACTCCGGCAGCGCCGCCTCGGCCGAGGTCGCCGACGCGCAGGCGCTGTTCGAGAAGAGCGGCACCGCCGCCGACCCGGCGCGGGTGGCCCGCGCCTACGACCTCCTGCACCGCAACGCGGACTAGGACAGTGCCCGGGAGAGCGTGACCTGCTCCTCGGCGTAGCCGAGCCGGGCGTACAGCTCCCGCGCCGAGTGGTTGGCGCTGCCGGTGTCGAGGGTGACCCGGTGCAGCCCGCGGGAGCGCGCCCATGCCTCGACCGCAGCGACCAGCAGGGTGCCGACGCCGCGGCGGCGGGCGCCGGGCGCGACCACCAGCTCACCCAGGTAGACCTCGCGCTCGCCGCTGAAGTGCCGCCGCGCGCTCGCCCCGGCGAACCCGAGCACGCCCTCCTCGGCGCTGGTGGCGACCAGCAGCACGTGGTCGTCATCGGCGGCGGCCCGGCAGGCGTCGACCACCCAGCTCGCCGCCGCGGCGGCCGCGCCGTCCGCGGGTCGCCACGTCGCGATCCCGGCAGTGAGCTCGCCGGCCAGCGCCTGCACCGCGTCGTGGTCGGCGGGGACGGCCGGGCGGATCGTCAGTGGGAGACCCTGCACGGGCAGATCATGTCGGACGGGGACGTCTCGATGAAGGGGATCGGCTGCCGACGTCGAGATCCGGCTGGGTGCTGGGTCGGTGGGCCCGGAGACAGCGCTCAGCCGGATCTCGACGTCGTCCGGGGCGGTTCTCAGTCGGACTCGCGGTGCACCTTGTGCTGGGCGGCCTGCGCGCGGGGCCGGACGACGAGCAGGTCGACGTTCACGTGGTGCGGCCGGGTGACCGCCCAGGCGATGCAGTCGGCGACGTCGGCGGCGACCAGCGGCTCGCGCACCCCGCGGTAGACGGTGTCGGCCTTCTCCTGCGACTTCGTGCGGTTGAGCGAGAACTCCTCGGTCTTGACCATCCCGGGCGCGATCTCGACCACCCGCACCGGCTCGGCCACGAGCTCCAGCCGCAGCGTCTCGGCCAGCGTGTGCACGCCGTGCTTGGCCGCGGTGTAGCTCGCCCCGCCCTCGTAGCTGACCAGCCCGGCGGTCGAGCCGACGAACACCAGGTCGCCGGCGCCCGAGGCCCGCAGAGCCGGCAGCAGTGCCTTGGTCACCCGCACCGTCCCCAGCACGTTGACGTCGTAGGTGCGCTCCCAGGAGTCCAGGTCGGCGTCGGCGACCGGGTTGCTGTCGAAGGCGCCGCCGGCGTTGTTCACCAACACGTCGACCCGGTCGAGCCCGTCGGCGAGGGCGGCGACGGAGGTGGGATCGGTCACGTCCAGCTGCACCGCCCGGCCGCCGATCCGCTCCGCCAGCTCGGTCAGCCGGTCGATGCGGCGGGCCGCCAGCACGACGGAGAAGCCGTCAGCCGCCAGCCGTTCGGCGGTCGCGGCGCCGATGCCGCTGGAGGCGCCGGTGACGACGGCGACGCGGCCCGACCCGGCGGAGGGGGCGCTGGAGGACGACGGGGCGACGGGGCTGGACATGTGCCCATCCTGGCGCTGTTGCACACTGAGAGCACGACAGGGGTGCCCGCCCGGGTGCCGTACGACCACTCAGGCCGGCACCAGGCCCGACGTCCGAGCGGGAGGAGTTCCGTGCCCGCTCGCCGCTCTCCGCGCCAGCCCACGCCGTGGCGGGCCGGCGCCGTGCCCGAGCCCGCCGCGCCGGTGCTGCCGCGCCGGGTCGCGACCCTGTCGGTGCACACCAGTCCGCTGGAGCAGCCGGGCGCCGGTGACGCCGGGGGCATGAACGTCTACGTGGTCGAGGTGTCCCGCCGGCTGGCCGACCGCGGGATCGCCGTCGACGTGTTCACCCGGGCGACCTCCAGCGAGCAGCCGCCGGTGGTCGAGATGAGCCCGGGCGTGACCGTTCGGCACGTGAGCGCCGGCCCCTTCGAGGGCCTGGGCAAGCAGGAGCTGCCCGCGCAGATGTGCGCCTTCACCGCCGCGGTGCTGCGCGAGGAGGCCCAGCACGAGCCGGGGCACTTCGACGTCGTCCACTCCCACTACTGGCTCTCCGGCCAGGTCGGCTGGCTGGCCCGCGACCGCTGGGGCGTGCCGCTGGTGCACTCGGCGCACACGCTGGCGAAGGTGAAGAACGCCGCGCTGGCCGAGGGCGACGAGCCCGAGCCGCGCACCCGGGTGATCGGGGAGCAGCAGGTCGTCGCGGAGGCCGACCGGCTGGTGGCCAACACCGCCGAGGAGGCCCGGCAGCTGGTCGACTTCTACGACGCCGACCCCCGCCGCACGCTGGTCGTCCCGCCCGGCGTCGACCTGGACGTCTTCCGGCCCGGTGACCGCCGCGGCGCCCGGGCGCGGATCGGGGTGGCCCCGGACGCCGTCGTCCTGCTGTTCGTCGGCCGGATCCAGCCGCTCAAGGCCCCGGAGATGCTGCTGCATGCCGCGGCCCGGATGCTCGCCGCCGACCCGACCCTGCGCGAGCGGCTCGAGGTGCTGGTCGTCGGTGCGCCCAGCGGGTCGGGGCTGGCCGAGCCGCAGCGGCTGCAGGAGCTGGCGGTCTCCCTGGGCGTCTCCGACGTGGTCCGTTTCCTGCCGCCGCAGGCGCCCGCGCAGCTCGCCGACCACTACCGGGCCGCCGACGTCGCCGTCGTGCCCAGCCACAACGAGTCCTTCGGCCTGGTCGCGCTGGAGGCCCAGGCCTGCGGCACCCCGGTGGTCGCCGCGGCGGTCGGCGGGCTGCCCACCGCCGTCGACGACGGGGTCTCCGGGCTGCTGGTCGCCGGCCGCGACCCGGAGGCCTACGCCGCGGCCATCCGCCGGGTGCTGGCCCGCCGTGAACTGCTCGCTGCCGGCGCCCGGCGGCACGCCGCCGCGTTCAGCTGGGACCGCACCACCGACTCGCTGGTCGACGCCTACGCCGCGGCGATGAGCGAGATGGGCCGGCGCCGGGTGCGCAGGGCACACCGGGCCGCCGAGGCCGTGCGGGTGCTGACCGGCGGGAACAGCCTCGGGGGTCGGGCCCGGCGATGAGCGAGCGCAGCATCCCCGAACTCGACGCGGTCGTCGAGGAGACGCTGCGCGCGGCCGAGCTGGAGCACGAACACCCGGGGTCGGGTCGCTTCGTCGTCACCCTGCCCGGCACGAAGAAGCTCAAGACGGTCGTCGGGCTGACCATCGGCGCACACGCCCTCACCATCGAGGCGTTCGTCTGCCGGCAGCCCGACGAGAACCGGGAGCAGGTGTGGGCCTGGCTGCTGCAGCACAACGCGCGCAGCTACGGGGTCAGCTACTCGATCGACAGCGTCGGTGACGTCTACCTGACCGGCCGGCTCCCGCACGCGGTGATCACCCCCGAGGAGATCGACCGGCTGCTCGGCTCGGTGCTCACCTACGCCGACGACCACTTCAACACCCTGCTGGAGATCGGCTTCGGTACCTCGATCCGCCGCGAGTGGGACTGGCGGGTCAAGCGCGGGGAGTCGCTGCGCAACCTGGAGGCCTTCGCCGCCTTCGCCGACCCCGCCCGGCGGCCCCAGGACCCGCAGGGGTGAGCACCACCGAACGCCCGGCGCCGGCGACCGACCAGCTGCCGCCGGGCTACGAGCGCCGCTGGTGGGTGCTCGGCACGATGATCGTCTGCCTGCTCATGGTGATCATGGGCAACACGATCCTGAACGTCGCGCTGCCCACCCTGCAGCGGGAGCTGGACGCCACCCAGGGCGAGCTGCAGTGGGCGATCGACTCCTACATCCTGGTGTTCGCCGGGCTGCTGTTCAGCTGGGGTGTCATCGGCGACCGGATCGGCCGGCGCAAGGTGCTGCTGGCCGGGCTGACGATCTTCGCGCTCGGGTCGGTGCTGGCCGCCTTCAGCGACTCGGCGCTCGAGCTGATCGGCTGGCGGGCGCTGATGGGCGTCGGCGGCGCGGCGATCCAGCCGGCCACCCTGGCCGTGATCACCAACGTCTTCCCCTCCGGTGAGCGGGGCCGGGCGATCGGCCTGTGGGCCGGTGCCTCCGGGCTCGCCGTCGCCGGTGGGCCGCTGGCCGGTGGCCTGGTGCTGGAGCACTTCTGGTGGGGTGCGGTCTTCCTGCTCGGCGTCCCGGTCGCGGCGGTCGGTGCGGTCGGCGTCCTGACCGTCGTCCCCGAGTCCAAGGACCCCGACCCGGGCCGGCTCGACGTCCCCGGCGTGCTGCTGTCCATCGCCGCACTGGTCGGGGTGGTCTACGGGATCATCCGCGGCGGCAGCGAGGGCTGGAGCGAGCCGCAGACCTGGGGACCGCTGGCCGCCGGCGTCGTCCTGCTGGTCGTCTTCATCTGGTGGCAGCGGCGCACGGCGCACCCGGCGCTGGACGTCTCGCTGTTCCGCAACCCGGCCTTCTCCGCGGCGGCCGGCGCCCTCGCGCTCAACTTCTTCGCCCTGCAGGGGGCGACGTTCTACCTCGTCTACTACCTGCAGGGCGTGCGCGGGTACTCCCCGCTGGAGAGCGGGGCCTCGCTGGTGCCGGTCGCCCTGGGCATCGCGCTGACCGCGCCGCGCACCTCGCGGCTGGCCGAACGGTTCGGGGCCAAGGCGGTCTGCGCCACCGGCTTCACGCTGATCGCGCTCTCCTTCGCCGGCATCCAACTGCTGGACGCCGATGCACCGGTCTGGCTGGTGCTCGCCGACCTCGCGCTGCAGGGCATCGGCATGGGGGCGGTGATGGCCCCGGCGACCGAGTCGATCATGTCCGTCGTCCCGCGGGAGAAGGCCGGTGCCGGGGCGGCCGTGAACAACGCGGTGCGCCAGGTCGGCGGCGCGCTCGGCGTGGCGATCCTCGGCTCGGTGCTGGCCACCTCCTACGCCAACCGGCTCGGGGACGACGTCCTGGCGCTGCCTGCCGGGGCGCGGGACCAGGCGGGGGAGTCGATCGTGGCGACGCTCGCCGCGGTGGAGGACGCCGAGGCGACCGGCGGGGAGGCCGCCGCAGCTGCCGCGGCCGTCGTCGACCCGGCCCGGGAGGCGTTCGTCGGTGCCATGCACCTGACCGCCGTCGGCACCGCGGGCGCCGCGGTGGTCGCCGCGATCGTCGTCCTGGTCTGGCTCCCCGGCCGGCGCCGGACCAGCTGAGCCGTCCGCCCCCTCGCGTGACCGGGTGTCACCCGCCCGGGCCCTGCCGGCTGCCCCGACCCGACACGCTCCGTCGAGGAGTGACCCGTCCCACGCCTGCTCGGGTGACCCTCGACCGGACTGAGCGGTATCCGTTGACCACGGAGCGTGTTGGCCGCCAAGGTCAGGGGTGAACGGCTGCGATCCCCGCGCCGACTGCGAGGAGCTGCCCGTGTTCGACGCTGCCCGGTCCGTCCCCACCCGCCGCGACCCCTTCGCCCCGCTGCTGGAGAGCACCCGCGCGGAGATGATGCGGCGGCACGTGCGGGAGGGGATGGCCACGCACTCGGTGCCCACCGCCGGGGCACCCGAGCCGCTCACGGTGTTCGACGACGGCCGCACCCGGATCAACCTGGGCACGAACAACTACCTCGGCCTGGCCGGTGACCCCCAGGTGGTCGAGGCCGCGGTCGCCGCCCTGCGGCAGTACGGCACCAGTGCGGCCGGCAGCCGCATCCTCAACGGCACCACCCGCCTGCACCTGACCCTGGAGCGGGAGCTCGCCGAGCACCACGGCACCGAGGACGCGGTGCTGACCTCCGCCGGGGTCAACGCCAACGCCGCCATCCTCTCCACCATCGGCGCGCCCGGCGACGCGCTGCTCGTCGACGCCCACGCCCACGCCAGCCTGCACGCCGCGGCGGCCGCCAGCCGGGGCACCGTGCTCCGCTTCACCCACAACTCGGTGGCCTCGCTGGAGCGGCGGCTGGGGCGCCTGGACCCCGAGGCCGGGGCGGTCGTGGTCGTCGACGGCGTCTACTCGATGAGCGGGGAGTCGGCGCCGCTGGCGGCGATCGCCGGCCTCTGCGGGCGGTTCTCCGCCCGCCTGGTGGTCGACGAGGCGCACGGGCTCGGGGTGCTGGGGGCCAACGGCCGGGGCGCCGCCGAGGCGGCCGGTGTCCTGGACCGGGTCGACGCGGTCACCGTGGCGTTCAGCAAGTCGCTGGCCAGCGTCGGCGGCGCGGTGCTCACCTCGCGCGCGGTCGCCGACGGCATCCGCGCCTCGGCGATGCCCTACATCTTCAGCGCCGCGAACGCCCCGGCAGCGGTCGCCGCCGCGCTCGCCGCGCTCCGCGTGCTGCGCCGGGAGCCGGAGCGGATGCAGCGCCTGCGGGACAACGGGGACCTGCTGCGCCGGGTGCTCACCGAGTGCGGTGCCCCGCCCCTGCCCGGCAAGGGCGCCGTCATCGCCGTCCGCACCGGCGAGGACGAGGCCACCCGCAGCGCCTGGGCCGCCGCCCACGAGGCCGGGGTCTACACCAACGCGGTCAGTTACCCGGCCGTCCCGCGCGGACAGGGCGTGCTGCGCCTGGCGGTCATGGCCACACACACCGAGGAGCAGCTGCGCCGGGCCGGGGAGCTGGTGGCCGCCGCCGTCCGCGGGGTGCGCTCCCCGGAGCCGACCGGCGCGATGGCCGGCGCGATGGCGTGAGGCCGCCGGGCTGCCGTGCACGGGCCGGGTGGCGGTCGGGCAGGATGGCCGCGTGAGCGACACGACGAGCACCGGGACCCTCATCCTGCTCCGCCACGGCGAGAGCGAGTGGAACAAGGCCAACCTGTTCACCGGCTGGGTGGACGTCGAGCTGTCGGAGAAGGGGCGTGCCGAGGCCGCCCGCGGCGGGCACCTGCTCGCCGAGCAGGGGCTGCTGCCCGACGTCCTGCACACCTCGCTGCTCAAGCGGGCCATCACCACCGCGGAGCTGGCGCTGGCCGCGGCGGACCGGCAGTGGATCCCGGTCCGCCGCTCCTGGCGGCTCAACGAGCGGCACTACGGGGCGCTGCAGGGCAAGGACAAGGCAGCCACGCTCGCCGAGTACGGCGAGGAGCAGTTCATGACCTGGCGGCGCAGCTACGCCACGCCGCCGCCGCCGATCGAGGCCGGCAGCGAGTACAGCCAGGACGGCGACCCCCGCTACCGGTTCCTCCCCTCGGAGGCCCGCCCGGCCACCGAGTGCCTGGCCGACGTCGTCGTCCGGATGCTGCCGTACTGGTACGACGCGATCGTGCCGGACCTGCGCAGCGGTCAGACCGTCCTGGTGGCCGCGCACGGCAACAGCCTGCGCGCCCTGGTGAAGCACCTGGACGACATGGGTGAGGACGAGGTCGTCGGGCTGAACATCCCCACCGGCGTCCCGCTGCGCTACGACCTGGACGCCGACCTGCGGCCGGTCACGCCCGGCGGCCAGTACCTCGACCCCGATGCAGCCGCCGCCGCGATCGAGGCGGTCAAGAACCAGGGCAAGAAGTAGCAGACGAGGAGGGGCCCGGGCACATCGCCCGGGCCCCTCCTCGTTCGCTGGGTGGTGCTCAGCGAGGGTCGGTGACCGCCAGGGTCGGCTTCTCGCCGGTGACCAGGAAGACCACCCGGCGGGCGACGCTGACCGCGTGGTCGGCGAAGCGCTCGTAGTAGCGGCCCAGCAGGGTGACGTCGATGGCCGACTCCATGCCGTGCACCCAGGTCGGGGCGAGGAGCTCACGGAACAGCTGCTTGTGCAGCTGGTCCATCAGGTCGTCCTCCGCCTCGAGCTCGACGGCCGCCTCGACGTCCCGCTTGGCGATCACCGTGCCGGCCTTGGTCACCAGGCTCTCCGCGATGTGCCCGGCCTCCAGGAAGACCGGCCGGACCTCCTGCGGCACCGCGTGCTCCGGGAAGCGCATCCGGGCCACCTTGGCGATGTGCTCGGCGAGGTCGCCCATCCGCTCGAGGTCGCCGACGATCCGCATGGCCGTGGTGATGGTGCGCAGGTCGGTGGCGACCGGCTGCTGGCGGGCCAGCAGGGTGAAGCAGCGTTCCTCGATGCTCTCGCGGACGGCGTCGATGCGCTCGTCGCCGGCGATCACCAGGTCGGCGAGGGCGACATCGGCGTCCAGCAGGGCGGTCGTGGCCGTGCTCATCGCCGAGCCGACCGAGTTCGACATCTCCACCAGACAGGCGTTGATGTCGTCCAGTTCCTCGCGGTAGCTCTCTCGCAACACGGTTCCTCCTCGTCCCGTCGCCGCGCGCAGGCGGCACCCGGGGGACGGCGACCCGGGACGACGCGATCCCCCCCGCGTGTGCGCCGCCGGCGGATTCGTCGGTCGCGACACGTGTGTGTTCGAGGGTAGAGACCCGGTTCCACGCCTGAGGAGGCCGCCAGGTGAACGGCCAGGGGCCCGACGGTGAACTCCTCCGACCCGACCGGGTGACAGCCACCGAGGATGCTGGTCCGCGCCCGGGTCCTGTCTAGCATCGGACCTGTGGACCCGGTCGTCGCCCTGCTGGTGGGCCTGGTGCTCGGCCTGCTGCTGGCGGCGTCGGCGGCACTGGTCGTGCGGTCCTCGCGCGCCCGGCGGCAGGCCCAGGCCGACCAGCAGGCCGGTGCGGCCGATCGCGCCGAGCGCCGCACGGACTCCGACGCCGCGATGAGCCGCCGGCTGGTCGACCTGATGGACCCCGCCGTCGTCCTGCTCGGCCGTGACGAGGCGGTGCTGCTGGCCAACGCCTCCGCCCGGGCGCTGGGCGTCCTGCGCGGCAACCGGCTGCTCGTCCCCGGGCTGGTCGAGGTGGCCCGCGAGGTGCAGGTCACCGGGAGCCAGCGAGCCGACGTCGCCCTGCCCAGTGACCTGGTGGGAGCAGGGCCGCGGATGGTGGCCGTGCACGGCATCCGGCTCGGGACCGGGCCCGCCACCTCCCCAGGGCCGGTCGCGCTGGTGCTGCAGGACGTCACCGAGGCCCGGCGGGTCGAGGCGGTCCGCAAGGACTTCGTGGCCAACGTCGGGCACGAGCTCAAGACCCCGGTCGGCGCGCTCGCGCTGCTGGCCGAGGCGGTGCAGGACGCGGCCGACGACCCGGAGACCGTCCAGCGGTTCGCCGCGCGGATGAGCCACGAGGCCGACCGGCTGTCCCGGCTGGTCCGCGAGCTGATCGACCTCTCCCGCCTGCAGGGGGCCGAACCGCTGCCCGAGCTGGTGCCGGTCGCGGTGGGCACGGTCGTCTCCGAGGCCGTGGACCGGACCCGGGCCGCCGCTGCGGCGAAGGACATCCAGCTGGCCGTCGCCGCCCAACCCGGCCTCGTGGTCCGCGGGGTCGAGGCCCAGCTGGCCACCGCACTGACCAACCTGCTCGCCAACGCCGTCGCCTACAGCCCCGGCGGCACCACGATCGCGGTCGGCGCGCGCGCCCGGTCCGGGTTCGCCGAGGTCGCGGTGACCGACTCCGGCATCGGCATCCCCCGCTCCGACCGCTCGCGGGTGTTCGAGCGCTTCTACCGGGTCGACCAGTCCCGGGCCAGCGCCACCGGGGGCACCGGGCTGGGGCTGGCGATCGTCAAGCACGTGGCCACCAACCACGGTGGCTCGGTGGCGGTCTGGAGCGAGGAGGGCCTCGGCTCGACCTTCACCCTGCGCATCCCCCTCGCGGCAGACGCCGACGGGGCGATGGACGACGACGGTGCGCCCGAACGGCCACCGGTACCACCACTGCGCAGCCGCCAGACAACCGATCAAGGCCCCTCAGGGGCCGATGATGGACCCTCCGGGGTCCTGCAGAAGGGACGGTCATGACCCGAGTGCTCGTGGTGGAGGACGAGGAGTCCTTCTCCGACGCGCTGTCCTACATGTTGCGGCGGGAGGGCTACGACACCGTCGTCGCCTCCACCGGGACGGACGCGCTCGTCGAGTTCGACCGGGCCGGGGCCGACATCGTGCTGCTGGACCTGATGCTGCCCGGCCTGTCGGGCACCGAGGTCTGCCGGTCGCTGCGCGCCAAGAGCTCCGTGCCGATCATCATGCTCACCGCCAAGGACGCCGAGATCGACAAGGTCGTCGGGCTCGAGCTGGGGGCCGACGACTACGTCACCAAGCCGTACTCCGCCCGGGAGCTGGTCGCCCGGATGCGGGCCGTGCTGCGCCGCGGCACCGAGGCCGAGCCCACGGCCGAGGGCGCCCTCGTCGCCGGACCGGTACGGCTGGACGTCGACCGGCACGTCGTGGCGGTCGACGGCCAGACGGTGTCGCTGCCGCTCAAGGAGTTCGACCTGCTGGAGCTGCTGCTGCGCAACGCCGGCCGGGTGCTCACCCGCGGCCAGCTGATCGACCGGGTCTGGGGCGCCGACTACGTCGGGGACACCAAGACCCTCGACGTCCACGTCAAGCGGCTGCGCGCCAAGCTCGAGCCCGACCCGGCCAATCCGCGCTACCTGGTCACCGTCCGGGGGCTGGGGTACAAGTTCGAGGCTTGACTCATTGCGATCCTCCGGATCGCACCGCGGCCAGGTGCCGGGTCACCTCGTGCTGAGCCGTTTCCCGTCACGCCGGAGGTGGACCCTGCGGGCCCGCCGTCCGGCGTGACCGCCTCCGGCGTCTCGGACCCCGCGGCCAGGTGCAGGCTTGCCCTGCGATGAGCCGTTTCCCGTGACGTCGGAGGTGGACCCTGCGGGCCCGCCGTCCGACGTCACCGCCTCCGGCGTGACCACTGGTGGCAGTGGTCGGCGGCCTGCGTGCTACTGGCCGCGGCCGGTCTCTTCCTGGAGTTCGTCGATCTTCTTGGAGGCGTCGGCCTTGCTGATGTCGTCGGGGACGTCCTCCTCGGCCTCGCGGGCCAGGGTGTTCAGGTAGCTCTTCTGTGCGCCGGTGGCCGGCTCGTCACCGGTGACCCAGTCGTCGGGGTCCTTCTCGGTGCTCTGCGGGCTGTCCGGGCCGGTGCTGTTCGCTTCGCTCATGTGTTCGAAGCTACGCGGGCTGTCGGAGCCGTGCAGCCCGAGCGGCGGCGGCCGTCGTCGCCTGGACGGCGGCCTGCTGGGCGGTCCGGGTGGCGAGGTCGGTGCGGCGCTCCTCCCACCGTCGTCCGGTCCGGAAGACGTGGGTGCCGCCGCAGGACGGGCACTCGACCGCGACGGCGATGTGCGTGGGGTGGTTGGCGACCGATCGGATCCGCCGGTCGGCGACCAGCTCGTCGGTCCGGGTGACGGGGCAGGTGATCAGCAACATGTGGAGAGCGTCGCGCTCGGTGGACGACCGGACGAGTGGCAGGACTGACCACGACCGCGTCTGTTCTGCCATCCTGTCGGCATGACCACTCCTGGTGCCCCGGTCGTGGTGAGCGTCGTCGTCGCCGATGGCGTCGTCGGCAGCTTCGGGCTGGGGGTGACGTCGGAGGTCTTCGGCTACGACCGCACCGCGATGGGCCTGCCGCTGTTCGACTTCGCGCTGGTCACCGAGGTGCCCGGTGAGGTGCGCACCGACACCGGTGTCCGGCTGCTGGTCGACGACGGGCTGGAGCGGCTGGCGGTCTCGGACATCGTGCTGATCACCGCCTGGGAGCTGTACGAGCGTGAGCCCTCGGCCGCGCTGATCGCCGGGATCCGCGACGCCCATGCCCGGGGTGCGATCGTGGTCAGCCAGTGCACCGGCGCCTTCGTCGTCGCCGCCGCCGGGCTGCTGGACGGCTGCCGCGCCACCACGCACTGGCGCCACGCCGGCGAGCTGGCCGCGCGGTTCCCCGCCGTGACGGTGGACCCCGCCGTCCTCTACGTCGACTGCGGTCGGCTGATCACCGGTGCGGGCACGGCCGCCGGCGTCGACACCCTGCTGCACCTGGTGCGCCGGGAGTGGGGCCCCGCAGCGGCGAACGCGCTCGCCCGGGAGATGGTCGTGCCCCCGCACCGGGACGGGGGGCAGGCGCAGTACATCGACACCCCGGTCGCCCGCTGCGAGGACGACCTGCTGGGCGTCGTCCTGGAGTGGGCCCGGGCGCACCTGGCGGAGGAGATCAGCGTCGAGCTGCTCGCCCGCCGGGCACTGATGAGCCCCCGCAGCTTCGCCCGCCGGTTCAAGGCCACCACCGGGACGACGCCGCACGCCTGGCTGCTCGGTCAGCGGCTGGCCGCGGCGGAGGCCCTGCTGGAGGGCAGTGACGCCCCGGTCGAGGAGATCGCCCGGCTGGTCGGCTTCGGCACCGCGGCCGGCCTGCGGGAGCAGTTCACCCGGCGCCGCGGGGTCTCCCCGCGGGCCTACCGGCAGACCTTCCGGGCCGGCGCCCGCCCGGGTGGCTCAGTCGGGACGGCGACGGTGCAGCTCCACCGGCACTGGCCGGGGGCTGGCGGGGTGGGGAGCGACGAGGCCGGCGTCCAGGCGGGCCTCGGTCAGCCGGCGTAGCTCGGCGTACGCGGCCGGCCCGAGCAGCGCGACGAGCTCGGGGCCGTAGGTCTCCACCAGCGGCTCGGCCGCGACGTGCGCCGTCGGTGAGCCCGTGCACCACCAGTGCAGGTCGTGCCCGCCGGGGCCCCAGCCACGCCGGTCGAACTCGCCGATCGTGGAGACGAGCACCCGGCTGTCGTCGGGGCGGTCGACCCACTCCTGCTCCCGGCGCACGGGCAGCTGCCAGCAGACGTCGGGCTTGGTCTCCAGGGGGTGCCGGCCCTGGCGCAGTGCCATGGCGTGCAGCGCGCAGCCGGCCCCGGCCGGGTGCCCCGGCCGGTTGAGGAAGACGCAGGCGCCGTCCACCACCCGGGTGCGCAGCGCCTGCTCGGCGTCCTCGCCCGGTGCCGGCTCGGTCAGGGTGTCCGGTTCGGTCCAGTCGTCCCGGCCGGGGGTCGTGCCGGGATGCCGCTGCCAGTCCGCGGGCGTCAGCTCGCCGACCGACTCCTCGACCCGGGTGAGGTCGTCGGTGTCGGTGAAGAAGGCGCCGTGGTTGCAGCAGCCGTCCTCGGCGCGGCCGGCCACCACCCCGGCGCAGCCACGACCGAAGACGCAGGTCCAGGCGCTGGTCAGCCAGGTGAGGTCGGCCCGCACGAGGTGCTCCGGATCAGCCGGGTCCAGGAACTCGATCCACTCGCGGGGGAAGTCCAGCCCGACCTCGGGAGGGCTGTCGGCGGCTGTGCTCGGGTCCACCGGTGCAGCCTAGTGAAAGGACCCCCTCCCCCTCACGCCTCGCCCGCTCGCCGCGAGCCTCCGGAGGGGGCCAGGCAGACTCTCGGGCATGCGACTCGGGGTGCTGGACGTCGGCTCGAACACCGTGCACCTGCTGGTGGTGGACGCGCACCGCGGTGCCCACCCCACGCCGATGCACGACGACCGCTCCGTGCTCCGGCTCGCCGAGCACGTCGGCGCCGACGGCAAGCTGTCCAAGGCGGGGGAGAAGGGCCTGCTGCACGCGGTGCAGAAGGCGAAGCAGCAGGCGGCCGAGCAGCGCTGTGACGAGCTGCTGGCCTTCGTCACCTCGGCGATCCGCGATGCGGAGAACGGGGCTGCGGTCCTCCGCCGGGTCCGCGAGCAGACCGGCGTCGACCTGCAGGTGCTCACCGGCGAGGACGAGGCCCGGCTGACCTTCCTCGCCGTGCGGCGGTGGTTCGGCTGGAGCGCCGGGCGGCTGCTGGTGCTCGACATCGGCGGCGGCTCGCTCGAGCTGGCCACCGGTGTCGACGAGGACCCCGACGTCGCGCTGTCGGTCCCGCTGGGCGCCGGCCGGATGACCCGCCGGTTCCTGCCCGACGCCGAGACCGGGAGCCGGCCCGACCTGTCCGCGCTGGCAGAGCTCGCCGACCACGCCACCGACGTGTTGGCCCCGGTCGGCAGGAAGCTGCGTGACGCCGGCCCGCCGGACCTGGTGGCCGCCACGTCCAAGACCTTCCGGACGCTGGCCCGGCTGGCCGGCGCGGCTCCGTCGGCCGCCGGGCTGCGCGCCCCGCGCGAGCTGACCGCCACCGGGCTGGCCCAGGTGCTCGGCTTCGTCTCCCGGATCGAGTGCACGGCGCTGGCCGAGCTGCAGGGGGTGTCTGCGGCCCGGGCGCACCAGGTCCCGGCCGGTGCCGTCGTGGCGCAGGCCGCGATGCGGTCGGTGGACGTACCGTTCGTGCGGATCTGCCCGTGGGCGCTGCGTGAGGGCGTCATCCTGCGGCGCCTGGACCAGCTGGAAGGAGCGTGATGACGCAGCCCAACCCGTCAGGGGAGTACAGCGTCCGCTCGCTCGCCGAGATCCTGCGCGAGCACGGTCTGGAGAGCGAGCTCGGCACCCGCCCCGGCCGTCGACGGCAACCCAACGGCGACGTCGAGTCCACCGGCCGTTCGGCGCGGGTGGACACCGGCACGGGGTCATCGCGGGCGGAGGCGCCGGTGCGCTCGCCCTCGGCCACGCCGAACGGCCGCTCCGCCACCCCGCCCCGCTCCCCGGAGCGCGCGCCGTCGGTCCCGGTCTGGACCCCGGCTCCCGAGCCGAAGGCGCGGCCGGCAGCCGGGCTGCTGAGCCCCCATACACCGCCGGCCGCCCCGGCGTCGGCCCGGCCGGCGGCCGGGCGCGCGGACGAGGCGCCCCCCGCGGTACGCACCGGTCGGCGGAAGTCCGATGCCGCCCCGACCGGACCGGGTGCAGAACCGCTCTTCGGTACCGGGCCCTCCACCGCCGCCATCCCGGCGGCGGCCCCGACGACCTCGTCGAGCCCGACCTCCACGCACAGCAGGTCCGCGCCGACGGGCTCCACGGGGGCGACGGCCCGGGGCGCCACCGGCGCGGGGCGGCGCGGCGCCGACCACCCGGTCACCGGCCCGATCCCGGTCGTCTCCGCGGCGCAGGCCGAGGCGGCCAGGGGTGAGGCCGCCAAGGCCGACGAGGAGCCGCTGACCGGCCGGGAGAGCGTGCTGGCCTGGGCGCGGTTCGCCGGCGAGATGGTGGTCGCGCTGGCCGCCGGCATCGGCGTCTACTTCGCCTTCACCGTGCTGTGGGAGCTGCTGCCCTACGTCGCCCTGGTCGCGGCCCCGGTGACGGTGACCGGTCTGGTCGCCGGAGTGGCGGCGTACCGGCAGCGCCGTGGTCAGGGTGCGCTGCCGGTCCCGTTGCTGGCGGTGCTGCTGCTGGCCGGGACGGTGCTGGTGATCGCCCCGGCCGCGGGCCTCCTCGCCGGCAGCTGACCTGCCCGGTCAGCCCGCAGCGGCGATCTGCTCGACGAGGGTGCGCCCGAACGCCGGCAGGTCGTCGGGGTTGCGGCTGGTGGTCAGGTTGCCGTCGACGACGACCTCCTCGTCGACCCACTCGGCGCCCGCGTTGCGCAAGTCGGTCTGCAGGGAGGGCCACGAGGTCATCCGGCGGCCGCGGACGACGTCGGCCTCGGCGAGCACCCACGGGGCGTGACAGATGGCAGCCACCGGCTTGCCGGCGTCGAAGAAGGCCTTCACGAACCGGACGGCCCCCTGGTCAGCGCGCACGAAGTCGCCGTTGATCACGCCGCCGGGCAGCACGAGCGCGTCGTAGCTGCCGGGGTCGGCGTCGGACACCGCGACGTCGACGTCCTTGGTGTCGCCCTTGTCGATGTGCTGGTAGGCGGTGAGGGTGCCGGCCTCGAGCCCGATGAGCTCCGGCCGGGCGCCGGCGTCCACCAGCGCCTGCCACGGCTGGTCCAGCTCTGCCTGCTCGACGCCGTCGGTGGCGAGCACGGCCACTCGCTTGCCGTTCAGTTCTCCGGACATGGCGGACCGCTACCCCGGCACCTCCGGACGCACACGCCCGGGCACTACGGTCGCGGACATGATCTATGCAGGGCACGCGGGTCCCGACGCACGGCTGGCCGTCATCGGTGGCGGCAAGATCGGTGAGGCGCTGCTCGCCGGCCTGGTCCGCCAGGCGGGGGACGGGCGGGAGTTCCTGGTCGTCGAGCGCAGCCCGGAGCGGGCGGCCGAGCTGGCGGCTCGGTACGGCGTCGGCACCACCGACCTCGCCGGGGCGGCCGCCCGGGCGAGGGTGCTGCTGCTGGCCGTGAAGCCGCAGGACATCGACACGCTGCTGGCGGCGCTGGGCCCGCACGTGACCCAGGAGCACCTGGTGGTCTCGGTGGCGGCGGGGGTGCCCACCAGCCGGGTCGAGGCGGCGCTGCCGGCCGGCACCCCGGTGGTGCGGGTCATGCCCAACACCCCGGCGCTGGTCGACGCCGGGATGAGCGTGCTCTCGGCCGGGGCGCACGCGACCGAGGCGCACCTGGACGAGGCGGAGGCGCTCCTGCTGCCGGTGGGGCAGGTGCGCCGGGTGCCGGAGAGCCAGCAGGACGCCGTGACCGCGCTGTCGGGCAGCGGACCGGCCTACTTCTTCTTCCTGGTCGAGGCGATGATCGACGCCGGCATCCTGCTCGGGCTGCCCCGCACGGTCGCCGCCGACCTGATCGTGCAGACCGCCTACGGCGCGGCGGTCATGCTGCGTGACTCCGGAGAGCACCCGGTCCAGCTGCGCGAGGCGGTCACCAGCCCCGGCGGGACGACGATCGCCGCCATCCGGGAACTGGAGCGGCACGGCGTGCGGGCTGCGCTGATCGCCGCGATCGAGGCGGCGCACCAGCGTTCGGTGGAGCTCGGCCGCACCTCCTGACCCGCTGACGCCGGGCTGAATCACACGCATGTGGTTTTCCACAGAAATCTGTGGAGAACGGCCCCTGTGGAGCTTGTCGACTTGGGGACAACACGCCGTGACGGGTGTGTCACGCGGTGTTTCTGTCCACTTGTGCCCAGGACGGACCGGTCCGCCTGTTCGTTTCACCCATCGCTTCTGTCACTCCGGTCCCCTTACGCTCTGTTCCAGCACATGAGCGTTCTGTTCGCCGGTGGGGAAGCCGGTGGCCGCACATGGAGCTGAGAACCGGAGATGATCCACGTGACCATGCCCCAGCGCGCCGCCGTCCAGACCGTCCGTCCGGGTGTCCCGATGCCCCGCCAGATGGGCCGGCCCATCTCGGCCGCCTCGATGGCCCGCCCGGTCCCCGCCGCCCACCCGGCCTCGATGCCGCTCGGTCGCCCGGCCGCCGTGCCGGCGCCCCGCGCCGCCGTCTCGTTCCTGACCGTCGCCGAGGTCGCCGCCCTGATGCGCGTCTCCAAGATGACCGTCTACCGGCTCGTCCACGGCGGGGAGCTCGCCGCCGTCCGCGTCGGCCGTTCCTTCCGGGTGCCCGAGCGCGCCGTGCACGAGTACCTGCGCGACGCCTACACCGACATCGCCTGAGCGAAGGACCCTGCTGCCCCCCGCTACTCGCACCTCGTGGCGGGGCCCTGCAGCGGAGCCGTTCCAGCACGTCACCCGCTCAGGCGGGGCCCGGGACGAAGGCCTGACCCTCGCGCCACCCACCGCTCGCACGTCCGCGGTGGGAGCGCGTGAGGCGGCTCTCCGGCACCTCGCCGGGCGGGCGTTCCCGCTCGGGGGCACCCGCCGGGTAGTCTCGGGTGCTGAGCGGTGCCACCCCCCTGGGGCGGGCCGCGCACGAGCTGATCACCTCGCCCGGCGCCCGGACCACGGATCCGCGTGACCACCCCGGTCACCACCCCCGGCCGCCGAGCGAAGACGACGTCGGGAGCGGGACATGGGTTCTGTCATCAAGAAGCGCCGCAAGCGGATGGCGAAGAAGAAGCACCGCAAGCTGCTCAAGAAGACCCGCGTCCAGCGGCGCAACAAGAAGTGAGCTGACGCTCGTGCCGCCCGCGGTCGTCCTCGTCACTGGCGTCAGCCGGTGGCTGGGCGGCGCGCTGGCGGCCGAGCTCGCTGCTGACCCGGCGATCACCCGGGTCATCGGGGTGGACACCGTCCCCCCGGCCCCCGAGGTGCTGCGTCGCCTCGGTCGCACCGAGTTCGTCCGCGCCGACATCCGCAGCCCGTTGATCGGGAAGGTGATCGAGTCGGCGTCGGTGGACACCGTCGTGCACATGAACATCAGCGCCACACCGGCCGGTGCCGGGGGGCGGGTGTCGATGAAGGAGCTCAACGTCATCGGCACCATGCAGCTGCTGGCTGCCTGTCAACGGTCTGCCGCGGTCCGCCGACTGGTCCTGAAGAGCACCAGCGCGGTCTACGGCGCCAGCTCCCGGGACCCTGCGGTCTTCACCGAGACCATGCAGGCCCGGCGGGTGCCCGGTGGCGGCTTCGCCAAGGACAGCCTCGACATCGAGGGGTACGTCCGCGCCTTCGCCCGTCGCCGCCCCGACGTGGGTGTCGCGTTGCTGCGGTTCACCAACCTCATCGGCCCGCGGATCGACTCGCTGCTGTCCGGGTTCCTCCGGATGCCCGTCGTCCCCACCGCCCTGGGGCACGACGCCCGGCTGCAGCTCCTCCACGAGGACGACGCCGTGGCCGTGCTCACGCGCGCCGCCACCGGCGACTTCGTCGGCACCGCGAACGTCGGTGCCGACGGCACGGTCCTGCTCTCCCAGGCGATCCGCCGGCTCGGCCGTGTCGCGTTGCCCCTGCCGGAGGCCGCGATGGGCTCCCTCGGCCGGACGACCCGCTGGGCCCGCCTGGTCGACTGGTCGCCGGAGCAGATGCGCTTCCTGAACTTCGGCCGGGTCATCGACACCCAGGTGCTGCGCGAGGAGTTCGGCTACGAGCCGCAGTACAGCACCGCCGAGGCCCTCGCCGACTACGGGCGCAGCCTGCCCCCGGTCGTCCGTGCCGAGCTCGTCGATGACGTCGCCGCCTCCGCGCGGACCGTGCTCGGCTCCGTCGCCGGTGGCGTGCACGCCGTGCAGGGCGCTCTCGGCAGCGTCACCGTAAGACGCCGCCGCGCTGCGCCCTCGGTGCCGGGCCTGCGGGCGGTGCGCGATGCCTGAGGCCCGGGTGATCCCCCTGCGCCCCGACGACGACCCGCCCCCGCCGCCCCCGGCGACCCCGCCGGGCTGGGACGAGCAGCTGGCCGGGGGTCTGGAGTTCCTGCGCCGCCGGCTGATCGGCGAGTACGACACCGACGAGTTCGGCTTCGACCCCGACCTCACCGACCACCTCCTGCTCCCGGGGCTCCGGCCGTTGTTCCACCGCTGGTTCCGGGTGGAGACCCAGGGGCTGGAGAACGTGCCGGACGTCGGGGGCGCCCTGGTGGTGGCCAACCACTCGGGCACCGTGCCGGTCGACGCGCTGATGGCCACGGTGGCGCTGCACGACGAGCACCCGGCGGCCCGCCGGCTCCGGCTGCTCGGTGCCGACCTGGTGTTCCAGGTCCCCTTCATCGGGTCCCTGGCACGGAAGCTGGGCGTCACCCTGGCCTGCAACGAGGACGCCGAGCGGCTGCTGTCCGGCGGGGAGCTGGTCGGGGTCTTCCCCGAGGGCTTCAAGGGCGTCGGCAAGCCGTTCCACGAGCGGTACACCCTGCAGCGGTTCGGTCGCGGCGGCTTCGTCAGCGCCGCGCTGCGCACCGGCACCCCGATCGTGCCGTGCGCGATCGTGGGGGCCGAGGAGATCTACCCGATGATCGGCAACGCCCGCACCGCCGCCCGACTGCTCGGCCTGCCCTACTTCCCGATCACCCCGACCTTCCCGCTGCTGGGCCCGCTGGGTGCGGTCCCGCTGCCGTCGAAGTGGTTCATCGCCTTCGGCGAGCCGATCGAGACCGCGTCCTACGGGCCCGCGGCCGCCGACGACCCGATGGTCGTCTTCAACCTGACCGACCAGGTCCGCGAGACCATCCAGCACTCCCTCTACCGCCTCCTCCTCCAAAGACGCAGCGTCTTCAGCTGACCACCAACTGACCAGCTGACCAGCCGAAAGCCGACCAGACTCGACATCCGGCGCAGCCGGG
This sequence comes from Modestobacter sp. VKM Ac-2978, assembly GCF_026968025.1. NCBI lineage: Bacteria > Bacillati > Actinomycetota > Actinomycetes > Geodermatophilales > Geodermatophilaceae > Modestobacter > Modestobacter sp. VKM Ac-2978. The sequence continues at coordinate 446,316 of NZ_JAPVBP010000003.1, forward strand.
CGCGACGACGGGGGCCGAAGGCCCCCAGAGGAAGTGCAGGAAGCGGCTCAGCGCCGGTCGGGCACGGCACCCGACTGGCGGAGCAGGAGACGCGACGAAGTCGCGGGCACACCGAGCGGGGGCCCGCAGGGCCCCCCGAGGTGAGCCGGCAAACGGCTCAGCGCAGACCGGGCACGGCAGTTGGCCGCGATGCGATCCGGAGGATCGCCATCAAAACGGCCAGAGGCTGCGGCGGCGCAGCGCCAGCAAGCCGCCGACGACGCCGCCGGAGAGGGCGGCCGCGCCCACGGTGGGGACGCCGATCTTGGCGGCCTTGCGGCCGGTCCGGTAGTCCTTGACGGTCCAGCCGCGGGAGCGGGCGACGGCGCGCAGCTCGGAGTCCGGGTTCACCGCGACCGCGGTGCCGACCAGGGTCAGCATGGGCAGGTCGTTGGTCGAGTCGCTGTAGGCGGTGCAGCGGGCCAGGTCGAGGCCCTCCCGCTCGGCGATCGCCCGGACGGCCTGCGCCTTGGACTCCCCGTGCATCATCTCGCCGACCAGTCGGCCGGTGTAGCGGCCGTCGACGATCTCGGAGACGGTGCCCAGCGCGCCGGTCAGGCCGAGGCGGTGGGCGATGATCGAGGCGAGCTCGACCGGGGTGGCGGTGACCAGCCAGACCCGCTGGCCGGCGTCCAGGTGCTGCTGGGCGAGGTTGCGGGTGCCCGACCAGATGCGGTCGGCCATCAGCTCGTCGTAGATCTCCTCGCTGGCGTCGACGATCTCCTGCACCTCGCGGCCGGCGACGAACGCCAGGGCGTTGTCCCGGACGGTGTGCATGTCGGTCGCGCTCTCGCTCCCGGCGACCCGGAACTTGGCCTGCTGCCAGACGAACGAGGCGACGTCGCGGCTGGTGAAGTACTTGCGGGCGGCCAGGCCGCGGGCGAACCAGAAGAGCGAGGCGCCCATCATCATCGTGTTGTCGACGTCGAAGAACGCCGCTGCCGTGCGATCGGGCGCGGGGGCGGTGGCCTCGGTCTCCGCCGCGGCGGCCGAGGCGGCGCCGGCGACGAGCGCGCGGGCCTCGTCGTCCTCCAGCTCGACCGGGGTGCGCGCCCTCCGGCCCCGGAAGGGCACTCCGGCCATCCCGCACCACCTCCCCGGTGTCGCGCCGACGTCGTCGACCGCCACCTCGCTGACCGTCACCGCGACCCTATCGCCGGGTCACCCTCCCGTGGCCGGTCCGTCGGGCAGCAGTGCGGCCAGTCGGCGCACCGCCCGGTGCTGCAGCGCCTTCACCGCGCCGTCCTTGCGGCCCATGGCCGTGGCCGTCTCGGCCACCGACAGCCCCTGGAAGAAGCGCAGCACCACGCACTGCCGCTGGTCGGCGGACAGCAGCCGGACGCCGGCCAGCAGGTCCACGTTCGCCAACCGCTGCAGCACGGCGTCCTCGGGGCCGTCGGTCGCCCGGTCCGCGTCCCGCATGTCGGCGGTGAGGACCTCCAGCCGGTGCCGGCCGCTCTTCACGTGGTCCAGCGCGATGTTGCGGGCGATGCTGATCAGCCAGGCTCCGACGTCCGGCCCCTGGAAGGTGAGTGAGTCGATCCGGCGCAGGGCGCGCGCGAACGTCTCGCTGGTGAGGTCCTCCGCCGTGGCCTGGTCGGCGACCCGGCGGGACACGTAACGGTGGACGACGTCGGCGTACCGGTCGTAGAGCTGCCCGAACCCGTCCGCGTCACCGGCCTGCGCCCGGCCCACGAGCGCCCAGACCTCGGCCTCGGCCGGGGTCGGATCGCCACCCCGGCGCGGCCGGGGGACGACCGGCGATGGCGTCGGGGACGCGACGGCGGGAGACGTGACGGCCGGGGACGCGACGGAGGGGAGGCGGGTCATGCCGCTGTCGGACCTCCTCACATCCCTGCCGAGCTGAGCTGCTCGGGCGCCACGCAGCCACGGACGGTGCGGTCCGCCGCCCATGGTGACAACATCGTGCCGCTGCGTCCACGTCCCCGCCGTCCGAGACGGCTGCTGTCCCCGCGGAGGTCCGTCGTGCCGGTCGAACGAGAACCGCACGAGCAGGCCGGACACCTGCAGGAGGGCCACGAGCAGGACGGTGCGGTGCGCTCCTTCTCCGCACTCGTCCGCCGCGCGGCCGCGGGCCACGGCGACGCGCCGGCGCTGCTCCACGGCGAACGCCGGCTGACCTGGTCGGAGGTCGACGCCCTGACCGACCGGGCGGCCGCGGGGTACCTCGAGCGCGGACTGGACGCCGGTGACCGGGTGGCGGTGCAGCTGCCCAACGGCGTGGACTGGGTGATCGCGGTGATGGGTGCGCTGCGGGCCGGGCTGGTCGTCGTCCCGGTCAACACCGCCTACACCGACCCGGAGGTCTCCCACCTGCTCGCCGACTCCGGTGCCCGGCTGCTCGTGGTGGCGGGGGAGCGGTCGGAGCTGGGCGGCGTCCCGGTGTGCGTCGGTCCCCCGGCAGCCGACGGTCCGCCGCCGGCCGATCCGGACGACCCGGACGCGCTGGCCCTGCTGGCCTACACCAGCGGCACCACCGGGCGGCCCCGCGGCGCGATGCTCACCCACGCCGCGCTGCTGGCCAACCAGCAGCAGTGCCTGGCGCTCCAGCCGCCGCCGGTGCGCACCGGCGACCGGGTGCTGCTGACCCTGCCGCTGTTCCACGTCTACGGCTTCAACAGCGGCTGGGGCCTGGTCGCGGCCACCGGTGCCTGTGCGGTGCTGCTGGACGAGTTCGACCCGGCGGGGTCCCTGGCGCTGATGGCCGCCGAGGAGGTGTCGGCGGTGCCGGGTGCCCCGCCGATGTACGCCGCGTGGCTGGCGGTGGCCGACGCGGCGGGCAGTGACGCCGTGCTCCGCCGCGGGTTCGCCGCCGTGCGCACGGCGAGCTGCGGTGCCGCGCCGATGCCCGGTGCGCTCTTCGAGGCCATGCGCACCCGCGCCGCGGTGACGGTCTGGGAGGGCTACGGGCTGACCGAGGCCGCCCCGGTGCTGGCCAGCACGCTGGCCACCGGGCGGGCGAAGCCGGAGTGCATCGGCGGTCCGCTGCCCGGTGTGGAGCTGGTGCTGCGGGACACCGCGGGCGGGCCGACCGCCGGGCCGGACCCGGGCAGCCGGGTGCGTGCCGACGTCTGGGGCGACCCGTTCGGCGACGAGGACGCCGACGGGGAGACCGGGGAGATCTGCGTGCGCGGCCCCAACCTGTTCGGCGGCTACTGGCCCGACGGGGCCGACGGCCCGGACGCCGACGGCTGGCTGCTCACCGGCGACATCGCCTACCGCGACGCCCAGGGCGACCTCAAGCTGGTCGACCGGCGCCGGGACCTGGTGCTGGTCAGCGGCTTCAACGTCTACCCGGGCGAGGTGGAGCGGGTGCTGGGCGAGCACCCCGGGGTGGCCGAGAGCGCGGTGATCGGCGTGCCGGACCAGCGCAGCGGCGAGGCGGTGCACGCCGTCGTCGTCCGCACCCCCGGCGCGGAGGTGACGGAGGCGCAGCTGCGCGAGCACGCCGGCCGGTCGCTGGCTCGGTTCAAGGTCCCGGTGGCCGTCCACTTCGTCCCCGAGCTGCCGCACTCCCTGGCCGGCAAGGTCAGCCGGGCCCGGCTCCGCGAGCTGGGGCTGGAGCGGGCCGCGGCCGCGGTGGACGCCGAGCAGTCGGCCGCGGAGGCCTCCGATGACTGAGCCGGCGCCCCGGCTGCAGCTGCTGAGCCGCGAGGGCTGTCACCTGTGCGTCATCGCCGCGGAGACGCTGACCCGGATCGCCGGGGAGGCCGGCCTGGGCGTCTCGCTGGTCGACGTCGACTCTGACCCGGAGCTGCGGATCGAGTACGGCGACCGGGTGCCGGTGGTCCTGCTGGACGGCCGGGAGCACAGCCACTTCACCGTCGACGTCCCGCGGCTCCGCCGCGACCTGGGCATCCCCGCGCCGCACTGACCCGCCCCGGATGGGACGGCGCGGGCGGCCGGTGAGATGCTGGGGGTACCCGTACGGGGGTTCCTGAGGCGTGGTCCTCACCACAGCGGACGGCTGCGACCTGCACGGACGGTCTCGGCGACTTTGTTCAGGCGTTCACAAGCGGTTACCGTGGCGTTTGCCGGGTGCCGACGTGCCCGTCTCCCTGACCTGTCTGAGTCCCCCCGATCGTCCCCGGCCCGTCCGGGAGTGCGTTCGGATCGCTGTGGAGTCTGCCCGTGCCCCAGTCGCGGCCCCGGATCATCCCGGAGGCCACCGTTGCCCGGTTGGCCGTGTACCTGAGGGTGCTGGCCGGTCTCGCCGACGGCGGTCGCAGTCACGTCTCTTCCGGGGAGCTCGCCTCGGCGGCCGGGGTGAACCCCGCCGGTCTGCGCAAGGACCTGTCCTACCTCGGTCCCTGTGGCGTCCGCGGGGTCGGCTACTCGGTCTCGGGCCTGCGGGACCGGCTCACCGACGCCCTCGGTGGGGAGCGCTCCCGGCCCTGTGTGCTCATCGGGATCGGCCGGCTGGGGTCTGCGCTGGCCGACTACGCCGGGTTCGCCAGCCGGGGCTTCGAGTTCGTCGGCCTGCTGGACACCGATCCCGCGACGGTCGGGCACCGGGTCGGCGGCCTCCAGGTCCGCCCGGTCCAGGAGCTGGAGGCCGTCGTTGCCGAGACCCACGCGACGATCGGCGTCATCACGACACCGGCCGAGGTGGCCCAGTCGGTCTGCGACCGACTCGTCTCGGTCGGGGTGAGGAGCATCTTGAACTTCGCGCCGGTGGCGTTGACGGTCCCTGCGGGTGTCGACGTCCGCAAGGTCGACCTGTCCGTGGAGCTGCAGGTGCTGGCCTTCCTGGACCAGCAGCGCGACGGGACGCCGCCGCTGCTGGCCCCGCTGCGGGCCGCCCAGGGGGTCGCCCGATGAGCCTGCTCGCGGTCGGCATCAGCCACCAGACGGCGCCGGTGGCCCTGCTCGAGCAGGTGAGCATGACCGGCGACGACAAGGTCAAGACCCTGCACGAGCTGGTCGAGAGCGACCACGTCTCCGAGGCCATCGTGCTGGCCACCTGCAACCGGATCGAGGTGTTCGCCGAGGTCGACCGCTTCCACGGCGGGATCACCGACGTCAGCCGGGTGCTCGCCCGGCACGCCGGCGCGACGGTGGAGGAGCTCTCCCCGTACGTCACCGTCTACTACGAGGACCAGGCGATCGGGCACCTGTGCACCGTCGCCGCGGGCCTGGACTCGATGGTCGTCGGTGAGACCCAGGTGCTCGGGCAGCTGCGCGCCGCCTACGCCCTCGCCCAGGAGGAGGGCACGGTCGGGCGCGAGCTGCACCCGATCGCCCAGCGGGCGCTGCGCGTGGGCAAGCGCGTGCACGCCGAGACCGGCATCGACCGGGCCGGGGCCTCCCTGGTCTCGGTCGCCCTGGACCGGGTGTCGGAGACCCTCGGTGAGCTCGCCGACCGCCCGGTGCTGGTGGTTGGTGCCGGTTCGATGGGCGCCCTGGCCGCGACCACCCTGGCCCGGCGGGGCGCGGCGGTCACCGTCAGCAGCCGGACGCCGGCCAGCGCCGCCCGCCTGGCCGAGTCGATCGGCGGCCGGCAGGCCGACCTCGAGCAGCTGCCCGACGAGCTCGCTGCGGCCGACGTCCTGGTCACCTGCACCGGCGCCACCGGCACCGTGATCGGAACCGACCTGGTCGAGGAGGCCCTCCTCGGGCGGGCCGGGCGGCCGCTGGTGATCGTCGACCTCGCGCTCCCGCGCGACGTCGACGCCTCGGTCGGCGGCCTGCCCGGCGTGCACGTCGTGGACCTGGCGATGCTGCAGGGGGAGCGCGCCGCGCACCCCGGCCAGCCGGTCGCCGGCTCCGTCGCCGCCGACGACATCGCCGCCGCGCACGCCCTGGTCGAGCTGGAGACCTCGCTGCTGCGCGCCGAGCGGCAGGCCGCCGCGGTGGCCCCGACCGTCTCGGCGCTGCGCAGCCAGGCCGCCGAGGTGGTCGACGCCGAGCTGCTCCGGCTGTCCACGCGCCTGCCCGACCTGGACGCCAAGGCGCGCAGCGAGATCGCCCGCACCGTCCGCCGGGTGGTCGACAAGCTGCTGCACGAGCCCACCGTCCGGGTGAAGGAGCTGGCCGGTGCCCCCGGCGGCACCGACTACGCCGACGCGCTGCGTGCGCTGTTCGGACTGGGGCTGTCCGGTGTCACCGACGGGGAGCGCACCAGCCTCTCCGACGCGGTCACCGTCGACCCCGAGCTGCCGGCCGGCACCCCGCTGTCGGCGCTGGACCCGCGGATCGACGCCACCCGCGACGGGCGCACCGGCGGCGCCGCGTGACCGGCGTGGAGTCGCCGCTGCGGCTGGGCACCCGGGCGAGCCAGCTGGCGCTCACCCAGTCCCAGCACGTCGCCGACGCGCTCACCGCGGCCACCGGCGTGCCGGTCGAGCTGGTGCACATCAGCACCTACGGCGACCGGTCCACCGAGGCGATCAACCAGCTCGGCGGCACCGGGGTCTTCGTCACGGCCCTGCGCGACGCCCTGCAGCAGGGCACCGTCGACCTCGCCGTGCACAGCTTCAAGGACCTGCCGACCTCGCCGAGCCCCGGCCTGACCGTGGCCGCCGTCCCGCCGCGGCAGGACCCCCGCGACGTGCTCGTCGCCCGTGACGGCCTCAGCCTCGGGGAGCTGCCCGCCGGCTCCCGGATCGGCACCGGTGCCCCCCGCCGGGTGGCCCAGCTGCGCGCCCTGGGCCTCGGCCTGGAGATCGTGCCGATCCGCGGCAACGTCGACACCCGGATGGGCCGGGTCACCTCCGGGGACCTGGACGCCGTCGTCCTGGCCCGGGCCGGTCTGGCCCGGTTGGACCGGCTGTCGGCGGTGACCGAGGTGCTCGACCCGATCCAGGTGCTCCCCGCCCCGGCGCAGGGTGCCCTCGCCGTCGAGTGCCGCGCCGACGACACCCGCGTGCGTGAGCTGCTCGCCGTGCTCGACGACCCCACGGCCCGGGCGTGCGTGGCGGCCGAGCGTGCGGTGCTCGCCGCGCTGGAGGCCGGGTGCAGCGCCCCGGTGGCCGCACACGCCGAGCTCGCCGAGGACGAGGACGGCGCCGCGGAGCTCTACCTGCGCGCGTCGGTCACCGCCCTCGACGGCAGCGACGGCGTCCGGAGCTCGATCACCGGGCCGGCCGTCGCGGCCGAGTCCCTGGGGCGCGAGCTGGCCGCCGAGCTGCTGGACCGCGGCGCGGCTGCGCTGATGGCAGCCAGCCGGTGACCGCCCCCCGCGGGGGCCACGCCCCCCGCCCCATCCGTCCCGTACCACCCGCAGCGACCCCCTCCCGGGGCAGGAACAGGAGCACGCGATGACGCGCTCACGCAAGCAGAACGGCAACGGCAAGGGCACGGTGGTCTTCGTGGGCGCCGGGCCCGGTGACCCGGAGCTGCTGACCGTCCGGGCCAGCGCCGCGATCGCCGGCGCCGACACGGTGCTGGCCGACCCCGAGGTCTCCGCCGCCGTCCGCGAGGCGCTGCTGGAGGCCCACCCGGACCTCGAGCTGACCACGGTCAGCGGCGAGCCGGCCGAGGTGGCCAAGTCCGCGGTGGCCGCGGCCAAGAACGGCAGCGTCGTCGTCCGGCTGATCGCCGGTGACCCGTTCACCAGCGACGCCGTGGTCAAGGAGGCGCTGGCGGTCACCCGCACCAGCGTCGCGTTCGACGTCGTCCCCGGCGTCGCGATCGGCACCGCCGTGCCCGCCTACGCCGGTGTCCCGCTGGGTGCCAGCTCGGTCCAGGCCGACCTGCGCACCCTGGACGCCCAGGTCGACCTGGCGGCGCTCGCCGCCGCCGCGACCGGCACCGGCAGCCCGCTGGTGCTGCAGGCTGACGCCGACCAGGTGGCCACCGCCGCGGCCGGCCTCCTCGACGGCGGCCTGTCCGGCAACACCCCGGTCGTCGTCACCACCCAGGGCACCGGGACGGCGCAGAAGAGCGTCGCCGCCAAGCTCGCCGCCGTCGCCGAGAAGTCCGCCGGGCTGGACAGCCTGGCCGGGCCGGTCGTGGTCACCGTCGGCGCCGTGGTCGACAAGCGCGCCAAGCTCTCCTGGTGGGAGAGCCGCCCGCTGTTCGGCTGGCGGGTGCTGGTGCCGCGCACCAAGGAGCAGGCCGGCGACATGAGCGAGCGGCTGCGCGCCTACGGGGCCGTGCCGGTGGAGGTGCCGACGATCGCCGTCGAGCCGCCCCGCAGCCCCGCGCAGATGGACCGCGCGGTCAAGGGCCTGGTCACCGGCCGCTACGGCTGGATCGTCTTCACCTCGACCAACGCGGTGCGCGCCGTCCGCGAGAAGTTCGCCGAGCTCGGCCTGGACGCCCGCGCCTTCGCCGGGGTCAAGGTCGCCTGCGTCGGGCAGCAGACCGCCGACGCGGTGCGCGAGTTCGGCATCGTGCCCGAGCTGGTGCCCAGCGGCGACCAGTCCAGCGAGGGCCTGCTGGCCGACTTCCCGCCGTACGACGACGTCTTCGACCCGATCGACCGGGTGCTGCTGCCCCGGGCCGACATCGCCACCGAGACCCTCGCGGCCGGGCTCAAGGAGCGCGGCTGGGAGATCGACGACGTCACCGCCTACCGCACCGTGCGGGCGGCGCCGCCGCCGGCGGCGGTGCGCGAGGCGATCAAGGGCGGCGGCTTCGACGCCGTCTGCTTCACCTCGTCCTCGACCGTGCGCAACCTGGTCGGCATCGCGGGCAAGCCGCACGCCCGCACCGTCGTCTCGGTGATCGGCCCGGCCACCGCGGCCAGCGCCACCGAGTTCGGCCTGCGGGTGGACGTGCAGCCGGAGACCGCGGCCGTCGGCCCGCTGGTCGACGCGCTCGCCGAGTTCGCCCAGGCCCGCCGGGCCGAGGCGGAGGCCGGGGAGTCCAAGTGACCTCCGGCCAGGGCGGCACGAACCCCGGGTTCGCCCGGGGTCGTCGGCTGCGCTCGACCCCGGCCATGCGCCGGTGGACGGCGCAGACCCGGCTGTCCCCGGCCGACCTGGTGCTGCCGGTGTTCGTCAAGGAGGGCATCGCCGAGCCGGTGCCGATCAGCTCCATGCCCGGCGTCGTCCAGCACAGCCCCGAGTCGCTGCGGAAGGCCGCCACCGAGGCGGCCGAGGCCGGGATCAGCGGGCTGATGCTGTTCGGCATCCCGGCGGACAAGGACGCGGTGGGCTCCCAGGCCGACGCCGCCGACGGCGTGGTCAACGCGGCGCTGCAGCAGCTGCGGGCCGACCTCGGCGACGAGCTCGTCCTGATGGCCGACCTGTGCCTGTGCGAGTACACCGACCACGGGCACTGCGGCGTGGTCACCCCGGCGGGCGTCGTCGACAACGACCCGACGCTCGACCGGTACGCCGCCGTCGCGATCGCCCAGGCCCAGGCCGGGGCGCACGTGATCGCCCCGAGCGGGATGATGGACGGCCAGGTCGCGGCGATCCGCGCCGGGCTGGACAGCGCCGCGTACACCGAGACGCCGATCCTGGCCTACGCCGCCAAGTACGCCTCCGGGTTCTACGGGCCCTTCCGCGAGGCGGCCGAGGGTGCGCCGCAGTTCGGTGACCGCTCGACCTACCAGATGGACCCGCCGAACACCGACGAGGCGCTGCGCGAGGTGGCGCAGGACATCGCCGAGGGCGCGGATGCGGTGATGGTCAAGCCGGCCGGGCCCTACCTGGACATCATCGCCCGGGTGGCCGACGCCGTCGACGTCCCGGTGGCCGCCTACCAGGTCAGCGGCGAGTACGCGATGGTCGAGGCGGCCGCCGCCAACGGCTGGGTCGACCGCGAGCGGGCTGTCCTGGAGACGCTGACCTCGATCCGGCGCGCCGGTGCGGGTTCGGTGCTGACCTACTGGGCGGTCGAGGCCGCCCGCTGGTTGCGCTGACCCGGTCGTGAGCTGAGCGTGGCGCTGCTCACCGTCCACCCCGCGAGCGGCGCGGACACCGGAGCGCCTGGGAGAGTGGGACCGTGACTGAGCCCTACCCGTACGAGGCCCCGGTGTCGGCAGAGCTGTTCGAGCGGGCGGGTCGGGTGACGCCCGGCGGGGTGAACTCCCCGGTGCGCGCGTTCCGGGCCGTCGGGGGCACCCCGCGGTTCATGGCCTCGGGCTCGGGTCCGTGGCTGACCGACGTCGACGGCCGCCGCTACGTGGACCTGGTGGCCTCCTGGGGCCCGATGATCCTGGGGCACGCCCACCCGGAGGTCGTCGCCGCCGTCACGGCCGCGGCCCGCAACGGGTTCACCTTCGGCACCCCCACCGCCGCGGAGGCCGAGCTGGCGGAGGAGATCGTCTCCCGGGTGGCCCCGGTCGAGCGGGTGCGGCTGGTCAACTCCGGCACCGAGGCGGTCCTCTCCGCGGTGCGGCTGGCCCGCGGGTACACCGGCCGGCCGCTGGTGGTGAAGTTCGCCGGCTGCTACCACGGGCACGTCGACGCCCTGCTGGCCTCGGCCGGTTCCGGCGTCGCCACCCTCGGCCTGCCCGACACCCCGGGCGTGACCACGGGCGCGGCGGCCGACACGATCGTGCTGCCCTACAACGACGTCGCGGCGGTCGAGGCCGTCTTCGCCGAGCGTGGCGACCAGATCGCCTGCGTGGTCACCGAGGCCGCCGCCGGCAACATGGGTGTCGTCCCGCCGCTGGACGGGTTCAACGGCCACCTGCGCCGGATCACCGCCGCGCACGGGGCGCTGCTGCTGGTCGACGAGGTGATGACCGGGTTCCGGGTCTCCGGCGCCGGTTGGTACGGCCTGGACCCGGTGGACGCCGACCTGTTCACCTTCGGCAAGGTCATGGGCGGTGGCATGCCGGCCGCGGCGTTCGGTGGCCGCGCCGACGTGATGGACCAGCTGGCCCCGTCCGGGCCGGTCTACCAGGCGGGAACCCTGGCCGGGAACCCGGTCGCGGTGGCGGCCGGGCTGACCACGCTGCGGCTGTGCACCGACGAGGTGTACGAGCGCTGCGACTCCGTCGCCGCTCTGCTGCGGGGCGCCGCCAGCGCGGCCCTCTTCGCCGCCGGGGTGCCGCACCGGGTGCAGCAGGCCGGCTCGATGTTCTCGGTGTTCTTCGTCCCGGACGAGCGCCAGGTGCGCGACTACGACGACGCCCGGACCCAGGACGTCGCCGCACACACCGCCTTCTTCCACGCCATGCTCGCCCGCGGTGTCTACCTGCCGCCCTCGGCGTTCGAGGCGTGGTTCGTCAGCGCCGCCCTGGACGACGAGGCGCTCGACCACGTGCTGGCCGCACTGCCCGCCGCCGCGTCGGCCGCCGCGGCCGCCGCCGGCGGCCCCGCCTCGCCCGAGGCCAAGGACACCCTGGAGCTGCAGCCGTGAGCGAGACGACCGTCGTCCACCTGATGCGGCACGGCGAGGTGCACAACCCCGCCGGCGTGCTCTACGGCCGGCTGCCCGGCTACCGGCTGAGCGAGGCCGGCGAGGGCATGGCCCGCACCGCGGCCGCCTGGTTCGCCGACCGCGACGTCACCCACCTGGTGGCCAGCCCGCTGGAGCGCGCGCAGCAGACCGCGCGCCCGATCGCCGACACGCTGGGGCTGGAGATCGCCACGGACGAGCGGCTGATCGAGGCCGGCAACTCCTTCGAGGGCAAGACCTTCGGCGTCGGTGACGGGGCGATGCGGCACCCGGGCAACTGGTGGCGGCTGCGCAACCCGTGGACGCCGTCGTGGGGCGAGCCGTACCGGGAGATCGCCGCGCGGATGCTCGGTGCGATCGACACGGCCCGGGACGCCGCCCGCGGGCACGCCGCCGTCTGCGTGAGCCACCAGCTCCCCGTCTGGACGGTGCGGCTGCACCTGGAGGGCCGTCGCTACCTGCACGACCCGCGACGGCGGGAGTGCGGGTTGGCCAGCGTCACCTCGCTCACCTACGACGGCGATCGGCTGGTGCGGCTGGAGTACGCCGAGCCGGCCGGGGCCACCGACCCCGATGCGGTGCCCGGTGCGTAGCCGACTGGCGGCGGCGCTGGCGGTGGCCGCGGTGCTCACCGCGGGCTGCAGCACCGGCGACGACCCCGTGGACGTGACCAACGGTGGTGAGTTCCGCTTCGTGGCGGGCACGCCGTCCGGCGAGGTCATCCCCGAGGGGGAGCGGGCCAGCGCCCCGGGCTTCTCCGGCACGCTGCTCGACGGCGGGGAGTTCGACTCCGGCGAGCTGGCCGGGGACGTCGCGGTGCTCAACTTCTGGGGCTCGTGGTGCGCGCCCTGCCGGGTGGAGAGCCCCGAGTTCCAGGAGGTCTACACCGAGGTCCGGGACGACGGCGTCCAGTTCCTCGGCCTGAACGTCAAGGACACCGAACAGCTGGCCAACGCCTTCCTGGAGAGCAAGGGGATCACCTTCCCCTCGCTGTTCGACCCCCGCGGTGAGGTGGCGCTGGCCTTCCGCGACTACCCGGCCGCCGCCATCCCCTCGACGATCGTGCTGGACCGTGAAGGTCGCGTCGCAGCGGTGTACACCGGTGCTGTGCGCCAGGACGACCTGCGCACCGTGATCACCCAGCTGACCGGGGAGGCCTGAGCCGTGGTGGAGGCCATCAGGGAGCTGATCGGCGACGGGCCGCTGCTGGTCGCCGCCGCGGTGGCGGCACTGGCCGGGCTGATCAGCTTCGCCTCGCCCTGCGTGCTGCCGCTGGTCCCCGGCTACCTCTCCTACGTCACCGGCCTGGTGGGCAGCGCCCCGCGGACGGCGGCTCCGGTCCCGGCGCCGGTCCCCGCGTCGGCCGGTGCCGTGTCGGGGGGCCAGCCCCTCGCCGGCGGCGCCTCGGTGGCCACCGCCGTCGGGCCGGTCGACGAGCGGGCCTCGCGCGGCCGGATGGTGCTGGGCTCGGTGTTGTTCGTGCTCGGCTTCACGGTGGTCTTCGTGGCGATCAGCAGCGCCGTCGGCGGGCTGGGCCGGCTGCTGCTCGAGTACAACGACGTGATCACCCGGGTGATGGGCCTGGTCACCATCGTGGTCGGGCTGGGCTTCCTCGGCTGGCTGCCGTTCCTGCAGCGCACCGCCCGGATCTCCGCCCGCCCCGCCGTCGGCCTGGCCGGCGCCCCGCTGCTGGGCGTGGTCTTCGGCCTGGGCTGGACCCCGTGCCTGGGCCCGACCCTGCAGGCCGTGCAGAGCCTGGCCTTCAGCGAGGCGACCGTGGGGCGGGGCGCGTTCCTGGGGCTGGCCTACTGCCTGGGGCTGGGCGTGCCGTTCGTGCTCGTGGCGCTGGGCGCCCGCTGGGCCGTGGGGACCATGTCGTTCCTGCGCCGCAACGCCCGCACGGTCACCCGGATCGGTGGGATCGTGCTGATCGGCGTCGGGCTGATGCTGGTCACCGGGGCGTGGACCGAGCTGATGATCTGGCTGCGCGGCTGGTTGGCCGCCACCGGTCTGGCCGAGTCGGCGCCGCTGTGACCGCAACCGCTCCGCCGCGGCCGGCCGCACCGGCCAGCCCGCCGTCCCCGCCCTCGCCCGGCCGCCGGGTGGCGGGCCGGCTGCTGCGCTGGTGGCGGCAGCTCACCGCGATGCGCACGGCGCTGATCCTGCTGTTCCTGCTGGCCGTCGCGGCGATCCCGGGTTCGCTGCTGCCGCAGCGGTCGCTGTCGCAGAGCGACGTGGCCGGCTACCTGGCCGAGTACCCCACGCTCGGACCCTGGCTGGACCGGCTCTACCTGTTCGACGTCTTCAGCTCGCCCTGGTTCGCGGCGATCTACCTGCTGCTGTTCATCTCGCTGATCGGCTGCGTCGTGCCCCGGGCGATCGAGCACGGCCGCTCCCTGTTCACCCCGCCGCCGACGGCACCCCGGCACCTGCAGCGGCTGCCGGAGTCGGCGGCGCTGACCACCTCGCTGGCCGGCCCGGCCGCGCTGGACGTGGTGGAGGAGGAGCTGCGGGTCCGCCGCTTCCGCGTCGTCCGCCGGGAGGGCCGGTCCGGTCCGGAGGTCTCCGCGGAGAAGGGCTACCTCCGGGAGACCGGCAACGTGCTGTTCCACCTCTCGCTGCTGGCGCTGCTGCTCGGCCTGGCCGGCGGGAAGCTCTGGGGCTACGAGGGCAGCATCCTGGTGACTGAGGGCCAGGGCTTCTGCAACGCGTTCCAGCAGTACGACACCCACCGGTCCGGGCCGCTGGTCGACGGTGAGGACCTCTCGCGGCTGTGCGTGGACCTCGACGACTTCCAGGCCGAGTACGAGGAGAACCTCACCGCGGCCTCGTACACCGCGGACATCAGCTGGGAGCTGGACGGCGCCGATCCAGTGGGCACCACCATCGGGGTCAACGACCCGCTGCGGGTGGGCGGCGACCGGGTCTACGTCACCGGGCACGGTTTCAGCCCCGTCTTCAGCATCACCCGGCCGGACGGCCAGACGTTCACCGACCTCTCCGCGCCGTTCCTCCCCGCCGACCTGGGGACGATGCTCAGCCAGGGCGTGCTCAAGGTGCCCGACCTGGGTGCCGGCTCGACCGAGCAGCTGGCGATCGAGGGCTTCCTCGCCCCGACCGGTGTGCTGCAGGCCGGCGTCCTCACCTCGATCGACCCGCAGCCGCTGGACCCGCAGGTCGGCATCGACGTCTACACCGGCTACCTGGGGCTGGACTCCGGCCTGCCGCAGTCGGTCTACGCGCTGGACCGGGAGCAGATCGACCGGGGTCTGCTGAACCGGGTGGCCCGGACCAACCTCGCCATCGGAGAGTCGACCACCCTGCCCGACGGCACCGTGGTCACCTTCAGCGGCCTGAAGGAGTTCGCGGCCCTGCAGGTCTCGCACGACCCCGGCCAGGTGTGGGTGCTCGGGGCGTCGATCGCCGTCCTGGTGGGCCTGCTGGGCATGCTGCTGGTGCGCCGGGAGCGGGTGTTCGCCCGCTCCGGCCCCGCACCGGACGGCGGGGGTACCGTGCTGTCGATCGGCTCGCTGACCCGCGGCAGCGCTGACACCGGTCCCCGCTTCACCTCGCTCACCGAGGACGTGCAGGCAGCCCTGGCCGCCCGCGCCGACGCCCCGGCGAGCACCCCAGCGGCCCGTGGACACGGGCCGGCACCCGATGAGGAGGCACCGCCGTCGTGATCGACGAGTCGTTGGCCGCACTGTCCGACACCCTGTTCTCGATCAGCGTCGGCCTGTACTCCCTGGCCGTGGTCGCCTTCTGCGCCGAGCTGGCCTTCGGCCGCTCCGTCCGCGGGCGCAGCGAGCAGCTGGTCGCCGCCGGTGGCGTCCCCGCCCAGCCGCCGGTCGACGTCCGGGCCGCCGGCGAGCCGGTCGAGCCGGCTCGGGCCCGCCGGCTGGGCCTGGTCGCGATGGTGCTGACCGGGCTCGGCGCGGTGACCCACGCCGGGGTGCTGGTGACCCGGGGCATGGCCACCGACCGGTTGCCCTGGGGCAACATGTACGAGTTCGCCACCGCGGTGGTCCTGGTCGCCGTCGTGGCCTACCTGGTGCTCGCCGTGCGGGCGCCGTCGCTGCGGCACATCGGCGTCTTCCTGCTGGCGCCCGTGGTGCTGTCGATGGTGCTGATCGGGCTGTTCCTGTACGCCGAGGCCGGCCCGCTGGTGGCCGCCCTGCGGTCCAGCTGGCTGGCGATCCACGTGAGCACCGCCACCATCGGGTTTGGCATCTTCTTCGTCAGCGGCATCGCCAGCGCGCTCTACCTGGTGCGCACCCGGCGGGACGCGACGGTGACCGCCGGTGCCTCCACGGGCGCTCCTGCTGCCCCCTCCCTGCTGGACCGGCTGCCCACGGCGGCGGCGCTGGACCGCACGGCCCACCGCACCGCCGTCTTCGGCTTCCCCATCTGGACCTTCGCGGTCATCGCCGGCGCGATCTGGGCGGAGAGCGCCTGGGGCCGGTTCTGGGGCTGGGACCCGAAAGAGACCTGGGCGTTCATCGCCTGGATCGTCTACGCGGCCTACCTGCACGCCCGCACCACGGCCGGTTGGCGGGGCCGCCCCTCGGCGTGGATCAACATCGTCGGCCTCGTGGTGATGATCTTCAACCTGCTGTTCGTCAACCTGGTGTCGACCGGCCTGCACAGCTACGGCGGCGTCTGACGCCTCGGGCGCTCCGAGGCGGCCACCCACCGTCACGATCGGGTGGACAGGGACCGCGTGGTACCCGGAGAGGTGCGCTCCGGGGGCTGGACCGTGCATCCTGACCGCATGACTGAGCGCGGCCGGGTCCACCGTGGGTAGGCACTCGGCGGGGAACGGTGCCCGCGTCGACCCGATCGTCGCGGACGCGCTGCGGCTGCGGACGACGTCGGTGGAGCCGGGCCCGCCCCGGCACGCGCCCGGCCTCCCCGACCGTCAGCAGGTCGACAGCCAGTCGGACGGCGGCCTCGGCTGGCCCGGCGAGCCTGGCGAGGGCTCCGGCCTCGGCTGGCCGGACCGCGACGACGCCACGCACCCCGCGGCCGACACGACGGAGTCCGCCACCACGGAGGCCGCGACTCCCGCGACTCCCGTGGCCCCGGCGGCCGGGGACGGACGACCTGCCGGGCGGCGGTTCGGCTGGCGCCGGTGGCTCGGCGTCAGCCCGGCCGCCTCTCCCGCGCCGTCCGGCAGCAACGCCGCCTGAGAAGGACGTCCAGGCGCAGCGAGCCGCCAGCCCCGCAGGGCTGACGGCTCGTGGTGCGTCCGGGAGCGGGCCAGTGGGCCCGCGGGTCTCAGTTCAGGCTGCCGTCGTCCCGACGGGCCCGCCGCTCCAGCTCACGCAGGAACTCCGGGTCGTCGTCCGGGGCCACCGGCCGGGTCGGCCGCTGCGCTCGCGGTGGGCGGGGCCCACGCGGCGGACGCTCCGGGCGACCGATGCCGCCCGACCCTCCTCGGCCACCGTCCTGCGCCGACGCGGCGCGCATCACGAGCACGACCACGGCCACCGCGATCACCAACATCACCAGGAAGACCATCAGGCCACCCCCCTCATCGCCACCAATGTACGACCGCGGCGATACTCGGACCCGGTGATCTCCTGCCCGACCGGGGCGGGCCCTGCGCCGGCGGTCCGCCGGGCGCGCACCCGAGGAGCCGGAGGGCGACATCGACGCGGTCGACGAGCAGTTGATCAGCCTGTTGCGGGCCAACGGCCGGGCCAGTTACGCCGAGCTCGCCCGGCAGGTCGGGCTCTCGGCCCCCTCGGTGCACGAGCGGGTCGGCAAGCTGGAGGCCGCCGGTGTGATCACCGGCTACCAGGCGCTGGTCGACCCGGCCTCGGTCGGGCTCGGTGTCACCGCCCTGGTCGGGGTGATCGAGAGCGACCAGGTCGACGACACCGGCCTGGAAGAGGCACTGGCGGAGCTGTCGTCGGTGGAGGACTGCTGGCGGGTCGCCGGCAGCGAGGGGTACGTGCTCAAGGTGCGGGTTCCCGACATCCGGGCACTGGAGGACACCATCAGTGCGTTGAACAGGGTCCGGGGCGTCGCACGCACCCGGACGACCGTGGTGCTGTCGACCAAGTGGGAGGGCCGTCGTGGCTGAGCAGATGAGGGCAGCCGGGGCCTCCGTGCCCGGGGGCACCGACGGCGGGGCGCCGAGCCAGGGTGGTGTCGCGAAGTGGCTGGCGATCTACACCCTCGGGCGGCTGGCGATCGCCGCCGCGCTGATCGGGCTGCTGTGGGTGCTCGGGCTGCCCGGCACCCCCGGCTTCCTGTTCGGGGTGCTGCTGGCGATGCCGGTGTCCTACCTGGCGCTGGGCCGGGTGCGCGAGCAGCTGACCGGTGCCCTGGTGGCACGCAACGAGCGCAAGGAGCGGCTGCGCGCCGAGCTCCGCGGCACCGCCGCCGACGACGCCTGACGGCCCCGCTGCGGGGGCCGCTCGAGGTGGGGCGTCAGCTGAGGGCGAGGCCGAGGCCGAAGAGGACGCCGGTGACCAGGGTGAGCTGACCGGTGGCCTTGAGCGCGCCGATCAGCGCCGGCCCGCGGCCGCCGCCCAGCACCGTGCGCACCGGCGGCACCGCCAGCGGGGCGGCGAGCAGACCGAGCAGCGCCCAGGGCCGGACCACGCCGATCCCGGCGATCACGGCGAAGGCGACGACCAGCAGCCCGGTGTAGAAGAGCCGGGTGCGGGCCTCGCCGAGCAGCACCGCCAGCGTCCGCTTGCCGACGGCGGCGTCCCCGTGCACGTCGCGGAGGTTGTTGACGACCAGGAGCGCCGTCGAGAGCAGCCCGATCGGCACCGCGGCGGCGAACGCCAGCCCGTCCAGCGTCTCGGTCTGGGCGAACGTCGTCCCGACCACGGCGACCAGGCCGAAGAAGACGAAGACGAAGACCTCGCCCAGCGCCCGGTAGCCGTAGGGGATCGGGCCGCCGGTGTAGGTCCAGGCCGCCAGGATGCTCACCGCGCCGACGGCGACCAGCCACCAGCTGGACACCGCTGCGAGCGCCAGGCCGGCCACCGCCGCCACCGCGAAGGACGCCAGCGCGGCGACCAGCACCTGGTGCGGGGTGGCCGCGCCGGAGCCGACCAGCCGCATCGGGCCGACCCGGTCGGCGTCGGTGCCGCGCTTCCCGTCGGAGTAGTCGTTGGCGTAGTTGACCGCCACCTGCAGCGCGAGCGCGACGGCCAGGGCGAGCAGCGCGGGCACCAGCCGGAAGCCGTCGAGCGCGGCCGCGGCGCCGGAGCCGACGAGCACCGGGGCGAGCGCGGCGGGTAGCGTGCGGGGTCGGGCGCCTGCCAGCCACTGGGCGGGGGTGGCCATCAGTCGGTTCCTCTCGGCGTGCGTGTGAACAGCGTGCGTGCGACGGCCCGGCGGTCGGGCTTGCCGGTGTGCAGGGTGGGCACGGCGTCGACGACCGTCAGCTCGCGGGGGGCGGAGGCCGCGCCGAGCCGGGTGGTGACCCAGGGGCGCAGCTCAGCCAGGTCCGGGGTGGTGCCGGGGGCGGCGACGACGGCGGCGACGACCCGCCGCCCCCACTCGGGGTCGGGGAGCCCGGTGACGACGGCGTCGGTGACCGACGGGTGCTCGCGCAGCACCGCCTCGACCGCCTGCGGGGAGACGTTGACCCCGCCGCTGATCACCACGTCGTCCAGCCGGCCGTGCACGGTGAGCCGGCCGGCGTCGTCCAGTGAGCCGGCGTCCCGGGTGCGGAACCAGCCGTCGCGGAAGGCGGCCGCCGTCCCGGCCGGGTCGAGCCGGTAGCCGTGCGCCAGCACCGGGCCGGCCAGCTCGATCCCGTCGGCCACCCGCACGGAGACCCCCGCCAGCGGCACGCCGTCGTAGACGCAGCCGCTGGCGGTCTCGCTCATGCCGTAGGCGGTGCGCACCTGCACCCCGGCGCGGCGGGCGGCGGCGAGCAGGGCGGGGTCGGTGGCGGCGCCGCCGATCAGCACGCCGTCGAAGGAGGCCAGCGCGGCCGGCTCGTCGGCCAGGTACCGGCGCAGCTGGGTGGGCACCAGTGCGACGTGGCGGCGGTCGCCGGCCGGCAGCCGGGCCGCGGCGGTGGCCAGCGACTCGCCCCGGCTCAGGACGACGGGCTCCCGGCCGGCCAGCGCGGTGCGGACCAGCACCTGCAGCCCGCCGATCGCCGAGGTCGGCAGGGCGAGCAGCCAGCTGCCGGGGCCGCCCAGCCGGTCGGCGGTGGCGGCCGCCGAGGCCCGGAGCGCCGCCGCGGAGAGCAGCACGCCCTTGCCGACGCCGGTCGACCCGGAGGTCACCACGACCAGGTCGGTGCCCGGCTCCAGCGGCTCGTCGGGCCGGAGCACCGCACGCGCGGCGTCGGCGGGCCCGGTGCCGGCGGGCAGCACGGCCAGCGGCCCGTCGCCGTCCAGGCTGCGGAGGAGCGCCGGCCAGACGGTGGACAGCACCGCCGCGGCCGCCTCCGGCGGCGGCGCGGCCACGAGGGTCAGCTGCCGGTGCACGAGGAGTCAGGCTACGGCGGCCCGCACTCAGAACAGGTCGGGCACCAGCGCCAGGACGACGAACCGGATGGCGCGGCCGATCAGGCAGGTCACCACGAACGCCCGCAGGCTCATCTTCGACGTCCCGGCGTAGAAGGCGATCGCCAGCAGCGGCGGGATGCCCACCGAGCCGCTGAGCAGCACCACCCCCGGACCCCAGCGGCCGGACAGCAGCGCGACGCCGCGGGCGTTGACCCGGCCCAGCCAGCGGCCCACCGGCCGGAGCGCCCGCTTCACCGGCCCGCCCGGGGGTGGCTCCCCAGCCGCCTCGGCGGCGGCGATGGCGGCCGCCTCCGCCGCCCCGCGCTCCCGCAGCCGCTCCAGCCAGCGTGAGCTGGTCGCGCCCCGGGCCGCGGAGAACAGCAGTACCTTGCCCGCGGTCTGGCCGATCGCCGCGGCGACGGCGCCGGCGACGGCCACGGTGGGGGAGTGGGTCACCGCCAGGCCGATCACGTAGGCCTCCACCGGCAGGAACGGGGTGACCGCGGAGACCGCGCCGACCACCAGGCCGAGGGCGATCAGCCCGATCGCGCCGGCGTCAGGCACGGGCGGCGGCGCCCGGGGTCGGCTGCCGGACGTGCACCGGGTCGGTCGGCCGGGGCAGCCGCAGCACCCGGCCCAGCGACCAGACCTTGATCACCAGCACCACCGAGGCGGCGACCAGGGCCACCCGCTGGTCGGGCACGAACACCAGCAGCAGCACCAGCAGGGTGGTGTTGGTGACCTTGGCGACCACATGCCAGTTCAACGTCCAGGCCAGCCGGTCGACGAGGAAGAAGTAGTTGGGCGAGAGCACCGGCCAGCGCATCGGCAGCAGGGTCAGCGGCAGGTCGACCACGACGAACTGGAAGAGGAAGACCGCCACCGGCCACGGTGCGTCGATGAACATCAGCAGCACCAGGGCGCAGCTGATGCAGTTGATCCGGTCGCAGACCACGTCGAACACCGCACCGAAGCGGGTCTCCTGGTCCCGCCACCGGGCGACGTTGCCGTCGGCGGAGTCGCCGATCCAGTAGGTCAGGTAGGCGGCGAGCAGCCACGGCCACGAGTGCTGGACGGCGGCGGTGGTCACCAGCGCCAGCGACGCCAGCGTGCGGATGACGGTGACCAGGTTCGCGGCGTTGCGCAGCTGGCGGGGGTCCTCGCAGGCGCAGCCGCGCACGCCGCACCGCACCGGCAGCCCGGGACGGCGCGGGGTGCGGTCGGCGGTGACGGTCCCTGGAGCCGTCGAGTGGGCCACGGGGGACCTCCGGGTCTCGGGCGCGCCGTGATCACGGCGGCGCTGCGGAGTGCACGCTAGGGGTCGGTTGGTCTGTGCACCAGGACCACGGCCGGGTGTCCCGGCCGCCCGCCTACGCTGTCGGCCGTGGTCACCGCCCCTCCCGACGCCGCAGCGGCGGCCCTGGCGGTGCACGTCTGGTCGGTGCCGATGCGCACCCGGTTCCGCGGCATCGACGTCCGCGACGGGGTGCTGGTGCACGGCCCGGCCGGCTGGGGCGAGTTCTCCCCGTTCTGGGACTACGACGTCACCGAGAGCCGCCGCTGGTGGGCCGCGGCGCACGAGGCCGCCGTCCTCGGCTGGCCCGACCCGCTGCGGGACAGCGTGCCGGTCAACGTCACGGTGCCGGCCGTGGAGCCGGACCGGGCACACGCCATCGTGACGGCGTCGGGGTGCCGCACCGCGAAGGTGAAGGTCGCCGAGCCCGGCCAGTCCGCCGCCGACGACCTGGCCCGGGTCGAGGCGGTGCGCGACGCGCTCGGCCCGGCCGGGGCGATCCGGGTGGACGCCAACGCCGCCTGGGACGTCGACACCGCGGTCGCGCGGTTGCGCGAGCTGGACCGGGTGGGCCTGGAGTACGCCGAGCAGCCCTGCGCCACGATCGGTGAGCTGGCGGCGGTGCGCCGGCGGGTCGAGGTCCGGGTGGCCGCCGACGAGGTGGTCCGCCGCGCCGCCGACCCCCGCGAGGTCGACCTGCGCGAGGCGGCCGACGTGGTGGTGCTGAAGGTGCAGCCGCTGGGCGGGGTGCGGGCGGCGCTGGCGGTCGCCGAGGCGCACGGGCTGCCGTGCGTGGTCTCCTCGGCGCTGGAGAGCTCGGTCGGGATCGCCGCCGGCGTCGCGCTGGCCGCCGCGCTGCCGGAGCTGCCGTTCGCCTGCGGCTTGGCCACCGTCGCGCTGTTCACCGACGACGTCACCGGTGACCCGCTGCTGCCGGTCGACGGTGCGCTGCCGGTGCGCCGCCCGGAGCCCGACCGGCTCGCCGAGACCGCGGCCGACCCGGCGGTCGAGCAGCGCTGGCGCGCCCGGCTGGCCGCGGTGACGGCCCGGTGAACCCGGCCACCGCCTTCGCCCGGGTGCTCGTCGACGAACTGGTCCGCGGCGGCGTCACCGACGCGGTGGTCGCCCCCGGCTCCCGCTCCGCGCCGGTCGCCCTGGCGCTGGCCGACGCGGAGATGGCGGGCCGGCTGCGGCTGCACGTGCGGATCGACGAGCGGACGGCGGCGTTCCTCGCGCTCGGGCTGGCGAAGGCCGCCGGGCGGCCGGTGCCGGTGCTCACCACCTCCGGGACGGCGACCGCCCACCTGCACGCGGCGGTGCTGGAGGCGCACGAGAGCGGGGTGCCCGTGCTGGCGCTGACCGCGGACCGCCCGCCGGAGCTGCGCGCCACCGGCGCCAACCAGACGATCGACCAGGTCGGCCTCTACGGCGGTGCGGTGCGCTGGGCACTGGACGTCGGGGTGCCCGAACCGGGTCGCGAGGCAGCACAGAACAGGTACTGGCGGTCGGTCGTCGCCAAGGCGCTGCTCGTCGCCCGGGGTGCGCTGTCCGGCGACCCCGGCCCGGTGCACCTGAACCTGTCCCTCCGTGAGCCGCTCATGCCCGACGACGGCGGGGAGCGACCGGCGCCGCTCTCGGGTGACCTCGCCGGGCGCCCCGACGGCGCTGCGTGGACCACCTCGGCCGGTGACGGGACGCGGAGCGCGCCGCTGACCGGCGGCGAGCCGGCCGGCGGAGGTCGCACCCTGCTCGTCGCCGGGGACGCGCCCTCCGCGGTCGGTCGGGCCGCTGCCGTCGTCGCCGACCAGCGCGGCTGGCCGGTGCTGGCCGAGCCCAGCAGCGGGGCCTGGGGGGCGAGCGGGGCGGTGCGCGGGCCGGCCCTGCTGCTGGGGGCCGCCGACTGGCTGGCCGCACACCGGCCCGACCGGGTGGTCGTCGTCGGCCGGCCCACGCTCTCCCGGCCGGTCAACGCCCTGCTGGGCGACCCGGCGGTGACCGTGGAGACCTACGGGCCGACGCCGCGCTGGGCCGACCCGGGCCGGGGCAGCAGCGTCGTCGGTAGCGCCCAGCTCGACCCGGGCCTGGCGCTGCGCGACCCCGGGCCGCGGGGCGGCGGGGAGTGGGCAGGTCAGTGGGCCGAGGCCGCCCGGCTGGTCGGGGCGGCGGTCGACGCAGAGCTGGACGACGTCCCCGGGCGTGGGCTGACCGCGGCCCGACTGGCCCGGGACCTGGTGGCCCTGCTGCCGGCCGGCGCGCTGCTGGTGCTGGGCTCCTCGACGCCGGTGCGCGACGTCGACCGGCTGGCCGTGCCGCGGCCCGGGGTGACCGTGCTGGCCAACCGGGGGGTGGCCGGCATCGACGGCACGATCTCCACGGCGGTCGGGGCTGCGCTGGCGCACCAGGGGGCCGGGGGCGGGCCGGCGTTCGCGCTGATGGGCGACCTCACGTTCCTGCACGACCTGACCGGGCTGCTGCCCGGGGCCGGTGAGCCGCGGCCGGACCTGACCGTCGTCGTCCCGGACAACGACGGGGGCGGCATCTTCGCCCAGCTGGAGCCGGGGCAGCCGCAGTACGCGGCCAGCTACCGGCGGGTGTTCGGCACCCCGCACGGCCGGGACCTGGTGGCGGTGGCCCGCTCGCTCGGCTGGGCGGCGACCGCGGTCAGCGACCCCACCCAGCTGGTCGCCGCGCTGGGGGCGGGCGGGCCGCGGGTGGTCGTCGTCCGCACCGACGCGGCTGCCGAGGCGGCTCTGGCCACGCGGCTGCGCGCGGCCGCCGTCACCGCCCTCGGCTGAGCTGTCGCCGGCTCAGGCCTGGGCGACGGGCAGGTCGCCGGGGCTGGTCGCCGGCCGCGGCCGGGGCAGCGCCGGTGCCGTGGACGCCTCGGCGAGCAGCAGCAGCTCGGCCTCGTCGACCTCCAGTGGCTTGGCGAACAGCCAGCCCTGGGCCAGGTCGCAGCGCTCCGCGCGCAGCCGGTCGCGCTGGACCTCGGTCTCCACGCCCTCGGCGACGACCTCCAGCCGCAGCGTGCGGCCCAACTGGACCAGCCCGTGCACGATCGCCGCGTCGTCGGCCGAGCCGTCGAGCAGGTTCACGAACGAGCGGTCGATCTTGAGCACGTCGACGTCGAACTGGCGCAGGTAGCTTAGCGAGGAGTAGCCGGTGCCGAAGTCGTCCAGGGCCAGCCGGGTGCCCAGCGCGCGCAGCTCCAGGAGCCGTTCGGCCACCGCGTCCGGGTCGGTGACCAGCGCCGTCTCGGTGACCTCCAGGACCAGCGAGGACGGCGTGATCCCGCTGGAGGTCAGCGCCTCGGCGACGTGGTCGACCAGGGTGCCGCCGGCCAGCTGCCGCGCGGAGACGTTGACCGCCATGGACAGCGGCGTGCTCCGGGGGTGGGCGCGCTGCCAGCGGGCGGCGGTGGCGGTGGCCTCGGCCAGCACCCAGCGGCCGATCGGCAGGATGTGCCCGGAGTCCTCCGCGATCGGGACGAACCGGTCCGGACTGATCGCGCCGAGGGTGGGGTGCTGCCAGCGGAGCAGCGCCTCGAAGCCGACCACCCGCTCGGTCTGCAGGTCGACGACCGGCTGGTAGACCAGCCGCAGCTGGCCGGCGGCCAGTGCCCCGCCCAGCTCCCGCTCCAGCTCGATCCGCTCCAGCGCCGCGGTGCGCATGCCCGGGTCGAACACCACCCACTGGGCACGGCCGGCGGCCTTGGCCTGGTACATCGCGATGTCGGCGTCGCGGAACAGCGACAGCGGGGTCGCGTCGGGCTCGGCGGCGACGATCCCGATGCTGGCGGCCACGGTCACCCGGTGGCCGTGCAGCAGCACCGGCTCGTCGAGGACCTGCAGCAGCCGCTCGGCCAGCGAGGCGGCGGCCGGCAGGCCGCCCCGGGTGTCGTCGATGAGGACGGCGAACTCGTCGCCGCCCAGCCGGGCCACCGTGTCCGCCGCCCGGACGACGCCCTGCAGCCGCTCGGCGACCGTGCGGAGCAGGTCGTCCCCGGCCAGGTGGCCGAGGCTGTCGTTGACGTCCTTGAAGCCGTCCAGGTCCAGGCAGAGCACGATCGGCGGGCTGCCGGTGCGGCCGGCCCGGCGCAGCGCCTGCTCGGCGTGGTCCAGGAAGAGCGACCGGTTGGCCAGCCCGGTGAGCCCGTCGTGGAAGGCCTGGTGGGCCAGTTCCTGCTCGGCGAGCTTGCGGGGGGTGATGTCGTAGACGCTGACGGCGATGCCGCCGACGTCGGGGTCGTGCCGCAGGTCGACGGCGCGACCGCCCAGCCACACCGTGCCCCCGGTCGGGTGGTCCCCGCGCAGGTCCAGCTCCACCGGCTCACCGGGCACCAGCCGGGCGCGGTCCAGGGCCGTCAGCACGTCGGCGGGGTCGATGCCGATGCCGCTGAGCAACTGCGGCAGCGACCGCCCGGCGCCCCCGGGGCGCCCGAGCAGCTCGGCCAGTGACCGGGAGTCCGAGGTCAGCCGCCCGTCGCGGTCGACGACGGCCACCGCGTCGGAGGAGGTCATCGCCAGCGCCTCGTACCGCCGGGCCAGGGAGTGGACCTCGGCCCGGGCGCGGCTCTGGTCGGCGAGCAGCCGCTGGGCGCGCACGATCATCAGCACGGTCAGCGTGGAGGTGGCCAGCAGGCCGGGCAAGGGGTCGATGTCCTCACCGGCCAGCCAGGCCCGGAGCTCGAAGGCGCCAGGAACCAGCAGCGGCAGGAAGGCCAGGGTCATCCGCCAGCGTCCGGTCCCAGCCGTGGCGGGCGTCACCGTCGGGCCGGTCGGGAGGCCCGAGCGGTCCGTCCAGGGCAGCGCGGCGAACGCGGCCGCACCGATCAGCCAGCCGGCGTCCAGCCAGCCGCTGACCGTGTCCGGGGCGGCCAGCAACAGCCAGGCCAGGTCGGAGGCGAGCCAGGCGGTGGAGCCGAGGCCGAGCAGCAGCGTCGGCAGCCTGACCCGCGACTGCACGACCATGCCGCGTACGACCAGGCCGATGACCACCGCGTCCAGCAGCGGGTAGGCCGCCCAGATGACCCGGGTGCCCAGCGGCAGGTCGGCGTCGGTCAGCGTCGAGTGCACGGAGCTCTGCCAGACCACCAGCAGGGCGACCACCAGCACGGCCGCGCCGTCGAGCAGGGCGTGGAACCGCGCCCGTGGGTGAGGGTCGCCGTCCCCGGCGTAGACCAGCAGGGCGGCCCCGAGGGCGCAGTAGGAGGCCAGGTAGGCGGCGTCGGCCACCGAGACGTCCGGCGGGGAGTCGGCCAGCCACGCCTGCAGCTGCCAGAGCAGGTCGCCGAGGGCGTTGAACGAGACGGCGACCGCGACCCACCGGGCCGCCGGCCCCGGGCGGCACCGCTGGACGCCCAGCCATGCGGCGACCGCGGCGGTGATGCTGACGACCAGGGAGACGACCGAGGACACGGTCTCGCCGCCGGTGGACCCGACCAGGACGACGAGGGCAGCGGCCAGCGACAGCCAGGCGACAGCGACCCTGCGGTCGCGGCCGTTCGCCGTCCTGCCGTCCATGTCCCGTCGTCCCCCTGTCGGTGTCCTGTACCGAACAGTCTCGGAACGTGGGCGTGCCGTCTTGACCTGAGGGAGGGCACTCGCGCGGCGGGGTCCCTCCTCGGGGGGAGGGGCTCAGTCCTCGAGCGCGGCCTGGAAGGCGGCCAGCTTCGCCTGGGTCTCGGCCAGCTCGGCGATCGGGTCGGAGCCGGCGACGATGCCACAACCGGCGAACAACCGGGCCTGCCGCCCGCCGTCGGCCCCGGTCAGCTGCGCGCAGCGCAGCGCCAGCCCGAACTCCCCGTCGCCGCGGGCGTCCAGCCAGCCGACGGGCCCGGCGTAGCGGCCGCGGTCCATCCCCTCGAGCTCGGCGATCACGCGGGCAGCGGTGGCGGTCGGGCTGCCGCCGACCGCGGCGGTGGGGTGCACGGCGCCCACCAGCTCCAGCAGCCCGGTCGCGTCGTCGTCCCGCTGGCGGCCGCGGACGTCGCTGGCCAGGTGCCGGACGTTGGGCAGGGTCAGCACGCTGGGCTGCTCGGGGACGACGAGCTCGTCGACGAACGGCCGGAGCGCGTCGGCGAGGGAGTCGACGGCGTAGGCGTGCTCGGCGTGGTCCTTGACCGAGGTCTGCAGGCCCGCCGCCAGCCGGTCGTCCTCCGCGCCGGCGCCCCGCGGGGCGGTACCGGCCAGCACCCGGGCGTCCAGCTCGCGGCCGGTCCGGCGCAGCAGCAACTCGGGGGTGGCCCCGAGCAGGCCGTCGACGGCGAACGTCCAGGTGTCCGGGAACCGCTCGGCCAGGCGGAGCAGCAGCCGGCGGGGGTCCAGCGGCCGGTCGGCGCTGACCAGCAGGTCGCGGGCCAGCACCACCTTGTCCAGCTCGCCGGCGTCGATCCGGGCGACCGCGGCGGTGACGGCACCGCACCAGGCCATCGGGTCCAGGGCGCCGTCGGCGTAGGCGAGCCGGCCGATCGAGGTGGCCGCGTGCTGCGGTGAGGTCTCGACGACGGCGAGGTCCTCGTCGTCCGCGTCGCCGGTGACGGTCACCCAGGTGCACCCGTCGCGGCGGCCCACGACCACCTCGGGGACGACGAAGACCGACGTCCCCACCGCCGGGTCGAAGGCCACGGAGGCGAAGAGGACCGGCCCGGAACCGGGGACGCCGACCGGGTCGTGGACCTCGGTGCCGGCGCAGCGCTGGGCCCACCAGTCGGCGGCCTCGGTGAGCGCACCGGGGCCGGACACCTCCAGCCGGGCCGCCTCGCCCCACCCGATCAGGCCCTCGCCGCGGCGCACCCAGGCCAGCGCGCCGTCGCGGGGGAGCAGGGTCAGCAGCGGCGTGCGCCGGGCGCCCAGTGGGGTGGTGGTGACCGCTGCCGCGCTGGTCGCGGTGCGTGCGGCTGCCGTGGTCACCGCTCCAGGGTAGGAGAGGCGCAGGTAGCGTCGCCGTCGTGGCGACCGGGGAACGGGCGGGGACGGCGGGGACGCGAGCCGGGCTGGACAAGCGGCCGGCGGAGGTCGCGGCGATGTTCGACCGGGTCGCCGGCCGGTACGACGTGACCAACACGGTGCTCTCCGCCGGGCTGGACGCCGGCTGGCGCCGGGCCACCCGCGAGGCGCTGGGTGCGCGGCCGGGTGCGACCGTGCTCGACGTCGCGGCCGGGACGGCGGTCTCCACCGTCGAGCTCGCCGCCGGGGGAGTGCACGCGATCGCCTGCGACTTCTCCCAGGGCATGCTGCGCGCCGGGGCGTCCCGGCCGGTGCCGAAGGTGGCCGGGGACGCGATGGCGCTGCCGCTGGCCGACGAGAGCGTCGACGGCGTCGTCATCTCCTTCGGGCTGCGCAACGTGGCCGACCCACAGGCGGCGCTCCGCGAGTTCTCCCGGGTGACCAGGCCCGGCGGCACGCTGGTGGTCTGCGAGTTCTCCAGCCCCACGCTCGCGCCGTTCCGGACCGTCTACACCGAGTACCTGATGCGGGCGCTGCCGGTGATCGCGCGGGCGGTCAGCAGCAACCCGGAGGCTTACGTCTACCTGGCCGAGTCCATCCGGGCGTGGCCGCCGCAGCCGGAGCTGGCGCGGTGGCTGCAGGGCGCCGGCTGGGCCGACGTCGCGTGGCGCGACCTGACCGGCGGCGTCGTCGCGCTGCACCGGGGCACCCGGGTCTAGTCGTCGGCCAGCACGGCCGCCAGGACGGCGTCGGCGCGGTGCTGTTCGGCCGCGTTCGTCCCGGCGAGACCGGCCCGCACGACGAGCGCCTTCCACAGCGCCCAGCCGCGGGCCCGGGCCCACGAGCCGTCGTCCAGGTCGAGGCCGGACCGGAAGGCCGCCCGGCTCCGGTCCGTGAAGAGCGTCCAGGCGATGACGAGGTCGCACGCCGGGTCCCCCACCCCGCAGGTGCCGAAGTCCAGGACGGCGGCCAGCCGGCCGTCCCGCACCAGCAGGTTGCCGGCCGCGACGTCGCCGTGGAACCACCGCGGCGGCCGGTCCCAGGAGGTCGATGCGGCAGCCGCCCAGACGGCGGTGGCCGCGGCGCCGTCGATCGACCCGCCCAGTGCCTCGATCGCTGCGTGGGTCTCGCCGGCGTAGTGGGTGAGCGGGGCGCCGCGGAACCAGCTGTGCGGTCCGGCCGGTGGCCCGCCGGCCGTGTCCACCTGCTGGAGGGCGGTCAGGAACCCGGCCAGGTCGGTGGCGAACGTGCTGAGGTCGTCGACCGGCGTCCCGGACGCATCGGTGCCGTCCAGCCAGCGGTACACCGACCACGGCCACGGGTAGCCCGCGCCGGGGGAGCCCTGGCCGAGCGGCACGGGGACCGGCAGCGGCAGCTGCGGCGCCAGGCGGGGGAGCCACTCCTGCTCCTTGGCCACCTGGACGGCGTAGGCCGCCGCGCTGGGCAGCCGGACGAGCAGCTCCGCACCGAGCCGGAACGTGCGGTTGTCCCAGCCGCCCGGCTCCACCGGCACGACCGGCAGGCCGGCCCACTCCGGGAACTGGGTCGCGACCAGCCGGCGCACGAGCGGGACGTCGATGCGCGGGGTGGTCACGGGAGCACCCTGCCCTGCTGGGGTCATCGGCTCACCTCCGGCGGTCTGGACGCGGCGTGGTGGCGGTGCGGGGCGGGTTGGATGACGTGCAGCGGGCGACGGTCGAGCCGCAACCGCGATCGAGGAGGTGATTAGGTGGTCCGCCGAGCCGCCCCGTCCCCGGGAGCCCGGGCACTGGTCGTCGTTGCGCTCGTGGTCGTCCTCGGCCTCGCGGCCTGGCAGGGCCCCCTGGTGTGGGAGATCAGCGGGTCGGGCGTCTTCTTCGTCGTCTTCGGCCCACCTGCGGCCTGCGCGGCTCTCGCCCTGCGGGTCGAGCGCGTCCGCGGGACGGTGCTGGCCCCTGCGGTCGTCGCTGCGCTCGGGCTGGTGTCCGTCGCGTGGGGGCTGGTCACGTTGCTGAGTGGTGGGCTGTACCTCCTGGTGCCCGCGCTCCTGCTGCTGGTCGCCGCCATGATCTCGTGGGTCGACAGACGGCCGGACGCCTCCACGACACGCTGACCCGGACGCCGAGTGTCGAGATGTCGACGTGTGGTGCCCGGACCAGACGTGCACAGATCGTCACTCGGCGAGCGTCGCCCGGGCCGGACGGCGAGGCGTTGCGCCCGGAGCGGACGGTGTTCCCCGGCCGCCCCGGGAGGAGCAGGCTCCGGGCATGACTATCCCGCCCACCCCCGCGCCCCTGCCGTCCCCGTCGTTGACCGACCCGATCTCCCCGCCGGCCCCGGATCCCGTCCCGGGACCGGACCCGACCGACCCGATCTCCCCGACCGACCCGATCTCCCCGCCGGCCCCGGCGCCGGTCCCGGGACCGGGCCCCACCGACCCCACCGCGCCGCCGCGCACGTCGGCCCCCGGGCCGCTGTGACCCCACGATCCGCGCTCTGCGCGGCCTGTCAGGACCCCCGGTGTGAACTCGATCACCGGGGGTCCTGGTGTTCCGACACCCCTCGGCATAGGCTCTGACCACTCGACCTTGTGAACTTGTTCACAAGCAGGCGGTGAACCAGTTCACGGTCGTCGGTCCGCTGTCCGCGAGCACGGGGAGGTCGTCGCAGTGTCCCGCCCGAAGACGTGCACGCCCCCGGTCGGGGGTGGCTGATGCTGTCGAACTACGTGCCCCTGGTCGGGCTCTTCGTGCTCGCCGCGGGCTTCGCGCTCTTCTCGGTCACCGCGGCCCCGTTCATCGGCCCGCGCCGCTACAACAGCGCGAAGGTGCAGGCCTACGAGTGCGGCATCGAGCCGGTCGACCAGCCGCTCACCGGCGGGCGGATCCCGGTCAAGTACTTCCTGACCGCGATGTTGTTCATCGTCTTCGACATCGAGATCGTCTTCCTCTACCCATGGGCGGTCGCCAACGACGCGCTGGGCCTGTGGGGCCTCACCGCGATGGCCGTCTTCATCGGCACCGTCTTCATCGCCTTCGTCTACGAGTGGCGCCGCGGGGGGCTGGAATGGGACTGACCCGCACCGGACCGAGCACGGACGGAGGTCGCTGACATGGGCCTGGAGGAGAAGCTCCCCAGTGGCGTCCTGCTGACCAGCGTGGAGAAGCTGGTCAACTGGACCCGCAAGTCCTCGCTGTGGCCGGCCACCTTCGGCCTGGCCTGCTGTGCGATCGAGATGATGGCCTCCGGCGCCGGCCGCTACGACCTGGCCCGCTTCGGCATGGAGGTCTTCCGCGCCTCCCCCCGCCAAGCCGACCTGATGATCGTCGCGGGGCGGGTCAGCCAGAAGATGGCCCCGGTCCTCCGGCAGATCTACGACCAGATGCCCGAGCCGCGCTACGTGCTCGCCATGGGCGTCTGCGCCAGCTCCGGCGGCATGTTCAACAACTACGCGATCGTGCAGGGCGTCGACCACATCGTCCCGGTGGACATGTACCTGCCCGGCTGCCCGCCGCGGCCGGAGATGCTCACCGACGCCATCCTCAAGCTGCACCACAAGATCCAGCACCAGCCGCTGGGCGCCAAGCGTGCCCGGGAGCAGGCCGAGGCCCGGGCCAACGGGACGGCGCCGGAGCTGCACCTCGCGATGCCCTCCAGTGTCCGGGCCGACCCGGCGGCGCGGCGCGCCTACGAGCAGGCCGCCGCCGAGGGCCGCACCGGTCAGTTCGCCATCGAGCAGCGCGGAGGCAACGCCGTCGTCCTGCCCGGAGCGGACCGATGAGCGACGAGGCCGGCTTCGACGCGGCGACCGAGCCCGGCGGGGGGTTCCGCAAGGGCGCCTTCGGCGTCACCGGCAGCGGCGACACCTCCGGCTTCGGTGGCCTGGTCCGGGTCGAGCCCGGCGGGGCCGTCGCGCTGCACTCCACCGACCGGCCCTACGGCGGCTGGTTCGACGAGGTCACCGACGCGCTGATCGACGCGGTCGGTGAGGCCACCTACGCCGCCGCCGTCCACCGGGTCCTGGTCGACCGGGGCGAGATCACGTACTTCGTCGCCCGCGAGCACCTGCTCACCCTGGTCCGGGCGCTGCGGGACGACGAGGCGCTGCGCTTCGAGCTGTGCAGCAGCGTCTCCGGCGTCGACTACGCCGACAGCGGCGGCCCGGCTGCGACGCCGGAGCGGCCGCGGCTGCACGTCGTCTACCACCTGACCTCGATGACCTACCGCCGGCGGATCCGGCTGGAGGTGGCGGTCACCGCCGAGGACCCGCACGTCCCCTCGGTCACCTCCGTCTACCCGACCGCGGACTGGCACGAGCGCGAGGCCTGGGACATGTTCGGCGTCGTCTTCGACGGCCACCCGGCGCTGACCCGGATCCTCATGCCCGACGACTGGGAGGGCCACCCCCAGCGCAAGGACTACCCGCTCGGCGGCGTCCCGGTCGAGTACAAGGGCGCGCAGATCCCGCCCCCCGACGAGCGCCGGAGCTACCGATGACCACCACCCAGGACCCCTACGCCGGCTCCCGGCAGACCACCGAGGGCCGGGTCTACACGGTCACCGGCGGCGACTGGGACCAGACCTTCGGCGCCGACACCCAGGGCGACGAGCGGCTCGTGGTCAACATGGGCCCGCAGCACCCCTCGACCCACGGGGTGCTCCGCCTGGTCCTCGACCTCGAGGGCGAGACGGTCACCCAGGCCCGCGTCGTCATCGGCTACCTGCACACCGGCATCGAGAAGACGACGGAGTACCGCACCTGGACCCAGGGCACGACCCTGGTCACGCGGATGGACTACCTGGCCCCGCTGTTCAACGAGACCGGCTACTGCCTGGCCGTGGAGAAGCTGCTCGGCATCGAGGCGCCGCCGCGGGCGCAGACCATCCGGGTGCTGGTCATGGAGCTCAACCGGATCGCCTCGCACCTGGTCGCACTGGCCACCTTCGGCATGGAGATGGGCGCGCTCACCGGGATGACGAACGGCTTCCGGGAGCGGGAGCTGGTGCTGGACGTGCTCGAGGAGATCACCGGGCTGCGGATGAACCACGCCTACGTCCGCCCCGGCGGGCTGGCGCAGGACCTCCCGGAGGGCGCCGTCGAGTCCGTGCGGGAGTTGCTCGCCGTCCTCCCCGAGCGGGTCGCCGGCACCCACCGGCTGCTCACCGGCCAGCCGATCTGGCAGCGCCGGCTCAAGGACACCGGCTACCTCGACCTCACCGGCTGCGTGGCCCTCGGCGTCACCGGACCGGTCCTCCGTGCGGCCGGGCTGCCCTGGGACATGCGCAAGGTCGAGCCGTACCTGGGCTACGAGACTTACGACTTCGAGGTGCCGACGGCGGACACCTGCGACGCGTGGGGCCGCTACCTGGTGCGGATGGGCGAGATCACCGAGTCGATCAAGATCATCGGCCAGGCGCTGGACCGGCTGGAGCCCGGGCCGGTGATGGTCGAGGACAAGAAGATCGCCTGGCCGGCGCAGCTGTCCCTGGGCGCCGACGGGATGGGCAACTCCCTGGACCACGTCCGGCACATCATGGGCCAGTCGATGGAGGCCCTGATCCACCACTTCAAGCTGGTCACCGAGGGCTTCCGGGTGCCGGCCGGCCAGGTCTACACGGCCATCGAGTCGCCCCGAGGCGAGCTCGGCTACCACGTGGTCAGCGACGGCGGCACCCGCCCGTTCCGGGTGCACGTCCGGGACCCCAGCTTCGTCAACCTGCAGGCCACCGCGGCGATGAGCGAGGGCGGCATGATCGCCGACGTCATCGCCGCGATCGCCTCGATCGACCCCGTGATGGGAGGCGTCGACCGCTGATGAACGAGCTTGCGAGTTCATCCCATGAGCAGAGCCGCACCGCGCGAGCGGCGGCGACGAGCGTCAGCGAGGAGTTGACGTGAGCGCACTGCCCGGCTCCTACGAGGGGACGGCGGTCACCGGGCTGGACTCCAGCCCGGTCGAGCCGGCCGCCCCGGATCTGCCGCCGCTGACCGAGCAGACCGAGGCCGAGGCCCGCGAGCTGATGGCCCGCTACCCGCAGGAGCGGTCGGCTCTGCTGCCGATGCTGCATCTCGTCCAGTCGGTCCAGGGCTACGTCTCGCCCGAGGGCGTGGGGTTCTGCGCCCGGCTGCTCGGGCTGACCAAGGCCGAGGTGGGCGCGGTCGCGACGTTCTACACGATGTACAAGCGGCACCCGACCGGTGAGCACCTGGTCAGCGTCTGCACCAACACGCTCTGCGCCGTCCTCGGCGGGCAGCGGATCTACGACGCGATCTCCGCCGACCTCGGCGTGGGCCACGACCAGACCGCCGCCGACGGCTCGGTCACCCTGGAGCACGCGGAGTGCCTGGCCGCCTGCGACTACGCGCCGGTGGTCACCGTCGACTACGAGTTCTACGACCAGCAGGACGTCGAGTCGGCCCGCGCGCTGGTCACCGCGCTGCGGATGGGGGAGAAGCCGCCACCCACCCGCGGGGCGCCGCTGACCGACTTCCGCGGCGTCTCCCGCCAGCTGGCCGGCTTCTCCCAGCACGCCGACCTCGAGGCCGAGCGGGCGGCGATCGATGCCCCGTCGGCCGGTGGGCCGACGCTGATCGGGGTGCGGCTGGCCGCCGAGCGCGGCGAGTCCGCGCCGCCGATGGGCGACGCCCAGCCCGAGCAGGCGCCCGAGCCGGACGTCGAGCCCGCGGGCGGGCCGGGCGAGACGGCGTCCGAGCAGGCCGCCGACACCGCCGTCGCCTCCGCTGACACCCCGGCCGAGCGGGCCGGGGCGGCGCAGCACCACCCGGACACCCCCGAGCCCGCCGGCCGCCAGCCGGCCGAGCGCGGCCGCGAGGGCACCGACACCCCGCCCACCAGCTCGGGCGCCGGGCAGAACAGCTCGATCGAGCGGGAGACCTGAGATGCCGCTGACCCCCGTCCTCACCGCCCGCTTCGACGCGCCCCGCTCCTGGACGCTGGACACCTACGAACGCCTCGACGGCTACCGCGCGCTCCGCTCGGCCCTGGAGATGGCGCCGGACGACGTCGTCGCGCTGGTCAAGGACTCCGGCCTGCGCGGTCGCGGCGGCGCCGGTTTCCCCACCGGGATGAAGTGGTCCTTCATCCCCCAGCCCAAGCCGGGGGAGGAGCCCACCGGCCCGGCCGCGGCGCCCAAGTACCTGGTGGTCAACGCCGACGAGGGCGAGCCGGGCACCTGCAAGGACCTCCCGCTGATGATGGCCGACCCGCACTCCCTGGTGGAGGGCGTGATCATCACCGCGTACGCGATCCGCTCGCACTTCGCCGTCATCTACGTCCGTGGCGAGGCGGTGCACGCCCATCGCCGGCTGATGGCCGCCGTGCAGGAGGCCTACGCCGCCGGCTACCTCGGCAGCGACGTGCTGGGCACGGGCTACGACCTCGAGTTGGTGGTGCACGCCGGCGCCGGGGCCTACATCTGCGGCGAGGAGACCGCGCTGCTGGACTCCCTGGAGGGCTACCGCGGGCAGCCCCGGCTCAAGCCGCCGTTCCCCGCCGTCGCCGGCCTCTACGGCTCGCCGACGGTGATCAACAACGTGGAGACGCTGGCCAGCGTGCCGTACGTGGTCCGCGGCGGCGCCGAGTGGTTCAAGAGCATGGGCCCGGAGAAGTCGCCCGGCCCGAAGATCTACTCGCTGTCCGGCCGGGTGGTGCACCCGGGCCAGTACGAGGCCCCGATGGGGACGACGATGCGCGAGCTGCTGGCCATGGCCGGCGGCGTCCGGCCCGGTCACGAGCTGAAGTTCTGGACGCCGGGGGGCTCCTCGACGCCCTACTTCACCGCCGAGCACCTCGACGTGCCGCTGGACTTCGACTCGGTCGCCGCGGCCGGCTCGATGCTGGGCACCACCGCGCTGATGGTGTTCGACGAGACCGACTCGATCGTCGAGGCGACCCTGCGGTTCACCGAGTTCTACGCGCACGAGAGCTGCGGCAAGTGCACTCCTTGCCGGGAGGGCACCTACTGGCTGGTCCAGATCCTGGAGCGGCTGGTGCACGGGCAGGGCCGGGCCGCCGACCTCGACCTGCTCACCGACACCTGCGACAACATCCTGGGCCGCTCGTTCTGCGCCCTCGGCGACGGTGCGACCAGCTGCATCGCCAGCTCGCTGAAGTACTTCAAGGACGACTACGTCGCGCTGCTGCCGGCCGAGGAGCAGGCCCGCCTCGGTCGTTCGCTGCGGCTCGAGCCGGTTGGAGCAGCCTGATGACCCTCACCCCGACCACCCCCGAGCCCGCACCGGCGGTGCCGCCTGGCGCGCCCGGCCCGCACACCCCACCGGACGCCGTGCACTGCACCATCGACGGCTTCCCGGTCGCCGTGCCGAAGGGCACGCTGATCATCCGGGCCGCCGAGCAGATCGGCGTGCAGATCCCGCGGTTCTGCGACCACCCGCTGCTGGACCCGATCGGCGCCTGCCGGCAGTGCCTGGTGGAGGTCGAGGGGCAGCGCAAGCCGGTCGCCTCCTGCACCACCCCGGTGGCCCCGGACATGGTGGTGCAGACCCAGCTCACCAGCCCGGTCGCGGACAAGGCCCAGCAGGGCACGATGGAGCTGCTGCTGGTCAACCACCCGCTGGACTGCCCGGTCTGCGACAAGGGCGGGGAGTGCCCGCTGCAGAACCAGGCGATGAGCAACGGGCGCGCCGAGTCCCGGTTCGTCGAGACCAAGCGCACCTTCCCCAAGCCGCTGCCGATCAGCTCGCAGGTGCTGCTGGACCGCGAGCGCTGCGTGCTCTGCGCCCGCTGCACCCGGTTCAGCCAGCAGGTGGCCGGCGACCCGTTCATCGAGCTGTTCGAGCGCGGCGCGCTGGAGCAGGTGGCGATCTACGAGGACGAGCCGTTCGAGTCCTACTTCTCCGGCAACACCACGCAGATCTGCCCGGTCGGCGCGCTGACCAGCGCCACCTACCGGTTCCGCGCCCGCCCGTTCGACCTGCGCAGCGAGCCGAGCGTCTGCGAGCACTGCGCCAGCGGCTGCGCCCAGCGCACCGACTACCGGCGCGGCACGGTGACCCGGCGGCTGGCCGGGGAGGACCCGGCGGTCAACCAGGAGTGGAACTGCGACAAGGGCCGGTACGCCTTCCGCTACGCCAGCAGCAACGAGCGGCTGATGACGCCGCTGGTCCGCCGGGACGGTGAGCTGCAGCCGGCCTCGTGGCCGGAGGCCTGGGCCGCCGCGGCCGAGGGGCTGCGGGCGGCGCGCGCGGCCGGCGGGGTCGGGGTGCTGCCCGGTGGCCGGCTGACCGTCGAGGACGCCTACGCCTACGCCGCCTTCGCCCGGGTGGCGCTGGGCACCAACGACGTCGACGCCCGGGCCCGCGCGCACTCCGCCGAGGAGCTGGACTTCCTGGCCACGCACGTCGCGGGCACCGCCCCCGGGGCCGGCGCGGTCAGCTACGACGACCTGAGCACCGCACCGACCGTGCTGCTGGTCGGCTTCGAGCCGGAGGAGGAGTCGCCGATCGTCTTCCTGCGGCTGCGCCGGACGGTCCGGACGGCGGGCCTGCAGGTGTTCGACGTGGCCCCCTTCGGCACCCGGGCCGCAGAGAAGCTGCAGGCCACCGTGTTGCCGACGGTCCCGGGCCAGGAGGCCCAGCTGCTCCGCGACCTGGCCGCCAACCCGGTGGACGGCGTGCTGGCCGACGCGGCCGTCGCGCTGTTCCGCCCGGGCGCGGTCATCCTGGCCGGGGAGCGGCTGGCCGAGCTGCCCGGCGGCTTCTCCGCGGTCAGCGCCCTCGCCGCCGAGACCGGCGCCCGGATCGGCTGGGTGCCGCGCCGGGCGGGGGAGCGGGGCGCGGTCGAGGTGGGCGCGCTGCCGACCCTGCTCCCCGGCGGCCGCACCGTGGCCAGCGCCGCCGACCGGGCCGCCGTCGCCCAGCGCTGGGGAGCCGACGTCCCGGCGACGCCGGGACGCGACCTCACCGGCATCCTCACCGCCGCCCGGGACGGCGCCCTGTCCGGGCTGCTCGTCGGGGGCGTCGACCCCGCCGACCTGCCCGACCCGGTGCTGGCCGAGCGGGCGCTGCAGGCGGCCCGGTTCGTGGTCAGCCTGGAGCTGTTCCCGACCGCGGTCACCGCGCATGCCGACGTCGTCCTGCCGGTCGCCGCCGCCCCGGAGAAGGCCGGCAGCTACCTGGACTGGGAGGGACGGGTCCGTCCCTTCGACGCGACCCTGCACGGCACCGGTCAGCTCACCGACGGCCGCGTGCTGCAGGGCCTGGCCGAGCACCTGGGCGTCGACCTGCGGGTGGGCTCGGTGACCGAGGTCCGCGCCCAGCTGACCGCCCTCGGCGGCGCCGCGCAGGCACCCGCCGGCACCGGAGCCGACGTCGCCCCGGCACCGTTGCCGGAGCTGGCCGACGACGAGGCGGTGCTCGCCTCCTGGCGGCAGCTGGTCGACGTCGGGACGCTGCAGCGGGAGGAGCCGGCGCTGGCCGGCACCGCCCGGCCCCCGGTCGCCCGGCTGGGCAAGGACGCCGCCCGCCGTCTCGGCCTGGCCGACGGCGACCCGCTCACCGTCACCGGCCCGGCCGGGGCGGTCACGCTGCCGGTGCAGCTGGTCGAGATGCCCGACGGGGTGGTCTGGCTGCCGATGCGCTCGCCGGGCAGCGAGGTCCGCACCCAGCTCGGCGCCGGCCCCGGCTCCGTCGTCCGGCTGGCGGGTCCGCCGCCCACCCCGGCCGGCGCGACGTCCGTCTCGAGCCTGCGGGGAGCCCAGGAGTGACCGTCTTCGCCGCCGCCGACCAGCCGACGCTGGTGGACTTCGGGAACGACGTCTGGTGGATCGTGCTCATCAAGATCGTCGGCATCTTCGGGGTGCTGGTGCTGATGACGCTGTTCGCCATCGTCTTCGAGCGCAAGGTCGTCGCCCGGATGCAGCAGCGGATCGGCCCCAACCGGGTCGGGCCACGCGGCTACCTGCAGAGCCTCGCCGACGGCTTGAAGCTGGCGTTCAAGGAGGACATCATGCCGGCGCTGGCCGACAAGCCGGTGTACTTCCTGGCGCCGGTCATCGCCACCATCCCGGCCTTCCTGGCGTTCTCGGTCATCCCGCTCGGCCCGACGGTCAGCATCTTCGGCGAGCGCACGCCGTTGCAGCTCGTCGACTCCCCGATCGGGGTGCTCATCGTGCTCGCCTGCTCGGCGATGGGCGTCTACGGCATCGTGCTCGGCGGCTGGGCCTCCGGGTCGACCTACCCGCTGCTCGGCTCGCTGCGCAGCGCGGCCCAGATGATCAGCTACGAGATCGCGATGGGCCTGTCGATCGTCGCGGTGTTCCTCTACGCCGGCTCGATGTCGACCTCGGAGATCGTCGCCGCCCAGGCCGACGGCACCGAGCTGTCCCTCTTCGGCCTCGAGTTCACCGGACCCAGCTGGTTCGCCGTCCTGCTGCCGGTGTCCTTCGTCATCTACGCCATCGCCGTGGTGGGCGAGACCAACCGGGCGCCCTTCGACCTCCCCGAGGCCGAGAGCGAGCTGGTCGGCGGCTTCCACACCGAGTACTCGTCGCTGAAGTTCGCCCTGTTCTTCCTGGCCGAGTACATCAACATCGTCACCGTCTCCGCGCTGGCCGCCACGCTCTTCCTCGGCGGCTGGCGGGCGCCCTGGCCGATCTCGATCTGGGACGGCGCCAACACCGGCTGGTGGCCGCTGCTGTGGTTCTTCGCCAAGGTCGTCGTCGCGCTGTTCGTCTTCGTCTGGTTGCGCGGCACGCTGCCCCGGCTCCGCTACGACCAGTTCATGAGCTTCGGCTGGAAGGTGCTCGTCCCGGTCGGCCTGGTCTGGATCCTCGTCGTCGCGACGCTGCGCGCCGTCGCCCGGGAGACCGACGTGGACGCCGGCGAGATGGCGGTCTTCGTCGGGGTGCCGATCGCGCTGGTGCTGCTGGGTGGGCTGCTGCTGGCCTCCCGGATGCGCAACCGGGACACCCGGGTCGCCGCCCGCGAGGCCGCCGCCGGCGGGCCGGCACCGGCCGAGCCGCAGGTGCTGGACGCCCGGGGCCGGGACCGGGCTGCCGGCGGGTTCCCGGTGCCCCCGATGGACCTGGTCGTCCCACCCTCCCCGCGGCTGCGCAGCCGGGAGTCCGTCAGCGCCGGGACCGTGGTCGGCACCGGCCGGCGCAGCAGCTCGACCACGCCTGAGGAGACCGACGATGTCTGAGCCCACCCCGCCGCCCCCCACCGAGCCGACGTCCGGCGCCAGCCCGGCCCGGCGGGAGGGCACGGCCATCGCCCGCCAGTCCTCCGCGGCGCCGTCCAGCACGGCCCCCGGCAAGCGGTCCAGCTGGCTGCCCGGGCCCGCCCAGGGGTTCGGGGTCACCTTCGCCACGATGTTCAAGAAGGTGACCACCGAGGAGTACCCGGAGGTCCCGAAGCAGACCAAGCCGCGCTACCACGGCCGGCACGTGCTCAACCGGCACCCCGACGGCCTGGAGAAGTGCGTGGGCTGCGAGCTCTGCGCCTGGGCCTGCCCGGCCGACGCCATCTACGTCGAGGGCGGGGACAACACCGAGGACGCCCGCTTCTCCCCGGGTGAGCGCTACGGCGCCGTCTACCAGATCAACTACCTGCGCTGCATCTTCTGCGGGCTGTGCATCGAGGCCTGCCCCACCCGGTCGCTGACGATGAGCAACGACTTCGAGCTCGCCGACGACGACCGCCAGGCGCTGATCTACACCAAGGAGCAGCTGA
The DNA here is from genome assembly GCF_026968025.1 of Modestobacter sp. VKM Ac-2978. Taxonomy (NCBI): domain Bacteria; kingdom Bacillati; phylum Actinomycetota; class Actinomycetes; order Geodermatophilales; family Geodermatophilaceae; genus Modestobacter; species Modestobacter sp. VKM Ac-2978. Next base: position 487,098 of record NZ_JAPVBP010000003.1, read on the forward strand.
TGGCCCCGCTGCTGCCCGGGATGGAGCAGCCGCCGCACCCGATGCGGCTGGGCGAGAGCGAGCAGGACTACTACGTGCGGGCGCCGCAGCCCGGGTCGGCCGCCGAGCCGGTGGTCGGGGAGCGGGCATGAGCGTGCTGGCCGCCGCTGCGGACACCGGGGTGGTCATCGGCACCGGGGAGACCATCGTCTTCTGGGTGCTGGCCCCGGTCGCCCTGGCCGGTGCGCTGGGGATGGTCCTGTCCCGCAACGCCGTCCACTCCGCGCTGTGGCTGGTCGCCACCATGCTCAGCCTGGGCGTGTTCTACGTCGTCCAGGAGGCGCCGTTCCTCGGTGCGGCGCAGATCATCGTCTACACCGGCGCGATCATGATCCTGTTCCTGTTCGTGCTCATGCTGGTCGGCCGGGAGACGTCGGACTCGGTGGTCGAGACGCTGCGTGGGCAGCGGGTGGCGGCGATCGTCCTGGGCATCGGCTTCGCCGGGCTGGTGGGTGCCGGTGTCGCGCGGGGCGCCGAGGACCTGCCGGTGATCGGTCTGACGGCGGTGCAGGGCACCGAGGGCGGGCCGGCTGCCGGCAACGTCGAGGCGATCGCCGCCGTGCTCTACGGGCGCTTCGTGCTGGCCTTCGAGGTCACCGGTGCGCTGCTCATCGTGGCCGCGGTGGGTGCGCTGATGCTCACCCACGCCGAACGGGAGCCCGGCGTCCTGCGCAGCCAGAAGGAGCGCTCCCGCGCCCGGTTCCTCACCGACCGGCCGCAGACGCTGCCCGGGCCCGGCGTCTACGCGCGGGCCAACTCCATCGCCGCGCCCGGCCGGCTGCCCGACGGCGGTCTCGCGCCGAGCAGCTTCGCGACCGGGGTCGAGCCCGTGCGGGTCGCCGAGATGCCGCGCACCGGCAGCGTCGGGATCGAGCGGGAGGGGCTGCCGCACGCCGGGGGCACCGACGCGGCGCTCGGCACGATCGGCGGCGGCACCACCGGCCCGGTCCCCGGCAGCGGAGAGAGCGCGCCCCGATGACCATCACGAACTACCTGGTGCTGGCCGCGATCCTGTTCACCATCGGCGCGGTCGGCGTCCTGGTCCGGCGCAACGCGATCGTCGTGTTCATGTGCATCGAGCTGATGCTCAACTCGGTGAACCTCACGCTGATCACCTTCGCCCGGAGCACCGGGACGGTCGAGGGGCAGGTCATCGCCCTGTTCGTGATGGTCGTCGCCGCCGCGGAGGTGGTCATCGGCCTGGCCATCATCATGTCGATCTACCGCACCCGCCGCTCGGCCTCGGTCGACGACGTCAACCTGCTGAAGTACTGAGCGGAACGGGAGCCCAGGGGTGAACGAGGTCGTGCCTGCGTCGGTCCCGGTCGACGGGCTGTTGTCCGTCGCGTGGCTGGTGATCGTGCTGCCGCTGGCCGGTGCTGCGCTGTTGCTGCTGGGTGGGCGGCGTACCGACCGCTGGGGGCACCTGCTGGCGACCGGCACCGTGGTCGCGGCGTTCGCCGTCGCGCTGGCCTGCACCCTCGCGCTGACCGAACGCGCCGGCCGCACGGTGAGCCTGGACCTGTTCACCTTCATCGACACCGGCAACCTCGACGTCACCGCCGGGCTGCTGTTCGACCCGCTCTCGGCGGTCTTCGCCCTGCTGATCACCGGGGTCGGTGCGCTGATCCACGTCTACTCGATCGGCTACATGGCGCACGACCCCGGCCGCCGCCGGTTCTTCGCCTACCTCAACCTGTTCGTCGCGGCGATGCTGCTGCTGGTCCTGGGCAACAGCTACGTGGCCCTCTACGTCGGCTGGGAGGGCGTCGGCCTGGCGTCCTACCTGCTCATCGCCTTCTGGCACACCCGCCCGGCGGCCGCCACGGCGGCCAAGAAGGCCTTCCTGATGAACCGGGTCGGGGACGTCGGCCTGGCGCTGGCGATCTTCCTGATGTTCGCCCAGCTCGGGACGACGTCCTACGCCGGCGTCTTCGGCTCGGTCGGGCTGCTCGCCGGCGGCACCGTCACCGCGATCGGGCTGCTCCTGCTGCTCGGCGCCTGCGGCAAGTCCGGCCAGTTCCCGCTGCAGGCCTGGCTGCCCGACGCGATGGAGGGCCCGACGCCGGTCTCGGCGCTCATCCACGCGGCCACGATGGTGACCGCCGGGGTCTACCTGATCGCCCGCAGCGCCCCGCTCTACGACGCCACGCCCACCGCCCGCACCGTCGTCCTGGCCGTCGGCGCGGTCACCCTGCTGATCGGGGCCATCGCCGGCTGCGCCCACGACGACATCAAGAAGGTGCTGGCCTACTCCACGGTCAGCCAGATCGGCTACATGTTCCTGGCCGTGGGGCTCGGGCCGGTCGGCTACGCGGCCGCCATCGCCCACCTGCTGGCGCACGGCTTCTTCAAGGCCGGGCTGTTCCTCGGCGCCGGCTCGGTGATGCACGCGATGGACGACTCCGTCGACATGCGCCGCTTCGGCGGCCTGGCCAGGAAGCTGCCGGTCACCTTCGTCACCTTCGGGCTGGGCTACCTGGCGCTGATCGGCTTCCCGTTCCTGTCCGGCTGGTGGACCAAGGACGCGATCATCGAGGTGGCGCTGGACCGCGGCGGCTGGTCGGGCTGGGTGCTCGGCGGGGTCGCCGTCCTCGGTGCCGGGCTCACCGCCTTCTACATGACCCGGCTGATGCTGATGACCTTCTTCGGCCGCCCGCGCTGGGAGGAGGGCGTGCACCCGCACGAGGCCCCGGCGTCGATGACGGCGCCGATGGTGCTGCTGGCCTTCGGGTCGGTCGCGGCGGGCTTCCTGCTGGTGGCCGCCTTCCCGCTCAGTGGCTGGCTGGAGCCGGTGTTCGGCGAGCCGGAGGAGGCCGCGCACCTGGTGTCGCCGCTGGTGGTCAGCATCGTCGTCACCGTGGTCGTCGCCCTCGGGGCGCTCACGGCCTGGCTGTTCGTCGGCCGCCGCGAGGTGCCGACGACGGCGCCGGCCCGCGTCTCGCCGGTGGTCACCGCCGCGCGCCGTGGGCTGTACGCCGACACGGTCAACGAGTCGCTCGTCATGCGCCCCGGGGTGTGGCTCACCCGCGCGCTGGTCTGGCTGGACGCCCGCGGGGTGGACGGCGCGGTCAACGGCGCGGCCGCCGCCCTGGGCGGCGGCTCGGCCCGGCTGGGCCGGGCGCAGACCGGGTTCGTCCGCAGCTACGCCCTCGGCATCCTCGGCGGCGCGGTGCTGGTCGCCGGCGCGCTGGTCGCGGTGACGGCATGACCACCCCGAACACCCCCACCCGCGGAGAGGCGGCCCGGCCGTGACCGACGTCCCCTGGCTGGTCCTGATGATCGTCGTCCCGGCGGTCGGTGCGGCGGTCGTCGCGGCGCTGCCGGCCGCCCGGGAGGCCCTGGCCCGCCAGCTCGCCCTGGCGGTGAGCCTGCTGGTGCTGCTGCTCGCCGTGCTGACCACCGTCGCCTTCGACCCCGGCGGTGAGCGGTTCCAGCTGACCACCTCGGTGGCCTGGATCCCCGACTTCGGGGTCGACTTCGCCCTCGGCGTCGACGGCATCGCACTGTCGATGCTGCTGCTGATCGGCGTGCTGGTGCCGGTCGTCGTGGGCGCCTCGTGGCGGGACACCCCGGTGGCCCGGCCGGGCCGCCCGGCGCGGTCGATGACCGCCTTCTGGGCGTGGCTGCTGCTGCTCGAGTCGCTGATGGTCGGGGTCTTCGCCGCCACCGACGTCTTCCTGTTCTACGTCTTCTTCGAGGCGATGCTCGTGCCGATGTACTTCCTGATCGGCAGCTTCGGCGGCCCGAACCGGCAGTACGCCGCGGTCAAGTTCTTCCTGTACAGCCTGCTCGGCGGGCTGGTCATGCTCGCCTCGGTGATCGGGCTGTACGTGGTCAGCAACTCCCAGCTCGGGGAGGGCACCTTCGCCTTCGACGCGCTGCGCCAGCTGGAGATCGACCCGAACGTGCAGAAGCTGCTGTTCGCCGGGTTCTTCCTCGCCTTCGCCATCAAGGCGCCGCTGGTGCCCTTCCACACCTGGCTGCCCGACTCCGGCGCCGAGGCGCCCATCGGCGGCGCCGTGCTGCTGGTCGGCGTGCTGGACAAGGTCGGCACCTTCGGCTTCCTGCGCTACTGCCTGCCGCTGTTCCCCGACGCCTCCCGCGACCTGGCCCCCTGGGTGCTGGTGCTCGCCGTGGCCGGGATCATCTACGCCGCGCTGCTGGCCGTCGGGCAGAGCGACATGAAGCGGCTGGTGTCCTACACCTCGATCGCCCACTTCGGCTTCATCGCGTTGGGCATCTTCGCCTTCACCACCGAGGCGGCCACCGGCGCGGTGCTCTACATGGTCAACCACGGCATCGCCACCGGCCTGCTGTTCATCGTCGTCGGCATGGTCATCGCCCGCGGCGGCTCCCGGCAGATCCGCGACTACGGCGGTCTGGCGGCCAAGGCGCCGCTGCTGGCCGGGGTCTTCCTGCTCGCCGGGCTGGCCTCCCTCGCGCTGCCGGGCACCAACAGCTTCGTCAGCGAGTTCCTGGTGCTGATCGGGGCGTTCCCGACCCGTCCGGTGTTCACGATCATCGCCACCGTGGGGATCGTGCTGGCCGCCCTCTACGTGCTGCTGATGTACCAGCGGGTCATGCACGGGCCGCCGCGCGGCGTGCTCCTGGTCGACGAGGACGGCGCTGCCGATGACGACGTCGCCGATCACGGTGCTGCTGGTCACGGCGCTGGGGACGGCGCCACCGCGGTCCCCGAGCGCGGCGCCGGCGGGGCGACCGCGGTGCTGGAGGCGCCGGCGCGGTCCCGGGTGCTCGCGGTCCGTGACCTGTCCGGGCGGGAGATCGCCGTCGTCACGCCGCTGGTCGCCCTGATCCTGGTGCTCGGGGTGTACCCGCAGCCGCTGATCGACCTGGTCAGCCCGGCGGTCGAGGCGACCATGAGCGACATCGGCGTCGACCCCGGGGGCAGCACGCCGGCTGCACCGGGCAGCACCGGGACCGGGGGGACCGACTGATGGGCGCCATCGAGGCACCGGACCTGTCCTACGCAGCGCTCGCACCGCTGCTGTTCGTCTTCGGTGCCGCGTGCGTCGGCGTCCTGGTCGAGGCGTTCGTGCCCCGGTCCGTGCGCCATTCCGTGCAGGTGACGATCGCCCTGATCGGCACCGTCGGGGCCTTCGTCGCCACGCTGCTGCTGGCCGGCACCGAGGAGGTCACCGCCGCCGGGGCGCTGGCCGTCGACGGGCCGGCCCTGTTCCTGCAGGGGACGATCGCCCTCCTGGGCGCGCTGTCGGTCCTGCTGTTCAGCGAGCGCGCCCTGGACCCGGCCCGCTCGGCGTTCGTCGCCGCCGCCGCGGTCCCGGCCGGCAGCGTCCGGGACCGTGAGCTGGCCACCTCCGAGCGGGTGCAGACCGAGGTCTACCCGCTGGCGACCTTCGCCATCGGCGGCATGATGCTGTTCACCGCCGCCAACGACCTGCTGCTCATGTTCGTGGCGCTCGAGGTGCTCAGCCTGCCGCTGTACCTGCTGTCCGGGCTCGCCCGCCGCCGGCGGTTGCTGTCCCAGGAGGCGGCCGTCAAGTACTTCCTGCTCGGCGCGTTCGCCTCGGCGTTCTTCCTGTACGGGCTCGCCCTCGTCTACGGCGCGACCGGCAGCGTGCGGCTGTCCGACGTGCGGGTGGCCGTGGTGACCGAGGGCGGCAGCGCCCTCATGGTGATCGGGCTGGGCCTGCTCGTGGTCGGGCTGATGTTCAAGGCCAGCGTCGCGCCCTTCCACAGCTGGACCCCCGACGTCTACCAGGGCGCCCCCACCGCGGTGACCGCCTTCATGGCCGCGGCCACCAAGGTCGCCGCCTTCGGGGCGGTGCTGCGGCTGCTCTACGTGGCCTTCGGCACCGCCGACTGGACCTGGCGCCCGCTGGTCTACGCCCTCGCGATCGCCTCCATGGTGGTCGGCGCGGTGCTCGGGCTCACCCAGACCGACGTCAAGCGGATGCTGGCCTACTCCTCGATCGCCCACGCCGGTTTCCTGCTCACCGGGGTCATCGGCCTCGGCCCGGACGGCACCGGCTACGGGTTGGCCGCGACCATGTTCTACCTGGTCACCTACGGCCTCACCACGCTCGGCGCGTTCGGGCTGCTCACCCTGGTCCGGGACGGCGACGGCGAGGCCACCCACCTCTCCCAGTGGGCCGGTCTGGCTCAGCGCTCCCCGCTGGTGGCCGCCCTGATGACCTTCTTCCTGCTGGCCCTCGCCGGGATCCCGCTCACCAGCGGGTTCACCGGCAAGTTCGCCGTCTTCCGGGCCGCGATCGAGGTCGGGGCCTGGCCGCTGGTCGTCACCGCGCTGGTCGCCAGTGCGATCGCGGCGTTCTTCTACCTGCGGGTCGTCGTGCTCATGTACTTCTCCGACCCCGCGCCCGACGGCCCCACCGTCGGGGTCCCCGGCCTGCCGACGACGATCGTGCTCGCGGTCACCGCGGCCGCGACGCTGGTGCTCGGCGTCCTGCCCGGCGCGGTGCTCGAGCTGGCCGAGTCGGCCGCGGTGTTCGTCGGCTGACCGGCTCCGACGCCGCGGGTGGCGGCAGGCCGGTGCGCCGGTGGCCGTGCGCGACGGCTATCTTCGTCGGTTGATGACCGGAGCCGGCACCACCAGCCCCCAGGGCGGCGGACTCGACCCCCAGCGGGAGGGCCAGTCGTGGCACCGGCCCGCCAGCCCGGCCTCGACGATCGGCCCCTGGCTGCCCGATGGTGAGCTCGGTGAGGCCCTGTCCGACGGGCTGGCGCGGGTGGAGGCCCGGCTGGCCTCCTCGGTCGCCAGCGAGCACGCGTTCGTGAACGAGGCCGCCGGTCACCTGATGGCCGCCGGCGGCAAGCGGTTCCGGCCGCTGCTGGCCCTGCTCGCCGCCCAGCTCGGCGACGCGGAGGCCCCCGAGGTGGTCGACGCGGCCGTCGTCTGCGAGCTGACCCACCTGGCCACGCTGTACCACGACGACGTGATGGACGAGGCCTCCGTCCGCCGGGGCGCCCCGAGCGCGAACAGCCGCTGGACCAACAGCGTCGCCATCCTGACCGGCGACTTCCTCTTCGCCCGGGCGTCGGACCTGCTGGCCGACCTCGGCCCGGAGGCCGTCCGGGTGCAGGCCCGGACGTTCGAGCGGCTGGTCACCGGCCAGTTGCGGGAGACCGTCGGCGCCCAGCCGGGCGAGGACGCCGTCGGCCACCACCTCGGGGTGCTGGCCGACAAGACCGGGTCCCTGGTCGCCACCTCCGCCCGCTTCGGTGCCTCGTTCGCCGGCGCCGCCCCGGAGCTGGTCACCGCGCTGACCGCGTTCGGCGAGGAGGTCGGGGTGGCCTTCCAGCTCTCCGACGACCTGATCGACATCGTCAGCGAGGCCGGGGTGTCCGGGAAGCGGCCCGGAACCGACCTGCGCGAGGGGATCGCCACCCTGCCGGTGCTGTTCGCCCTGGCCGGTGACGACCCGGCCGAGGCCCGGCTCCGCGAGCTGGTGGCCGGCCCGGTCGTCGACGACACCGAGCACGCCGAGGCGCTCGCCCTGCTGCGCAGCTCGGCCTCGCTCGCCCGGGCCACCGCGGTGCTCGGCGAGTACGCCGACCGGGCCCGCAACCGGTTGACGGCGGTGCCCGACGGCCCGGTGCGGGAGGCCCTGTCCGGGCTGTGCACGTACGTGGTGACCCGCACCAGCTGAGCCGCACGGCCTGATCCGGGGCATCCTGGGGAGGATGACCCGCCGTCCCTGGGTGGCCCTGCCACCGCTCCTGCTGCTCGTCGCCTGCGGTGCCACCGACTCCGGCGCTGCCGACACCGGTGCCGCCGCCCCTGCACCGGTGTCCGCACCCACCGGTGCCCCCGCGCTGGACGTCGAGGTGGTGCTCGACGGGCTCGACCACCCCTGGGACGTCGCCCAGGCGCCGGACGGCACCCTGCTGGTCGACGAGCGCGCCGGTGGCCTGACCGCGGTGCTGCCCGACGGCGAGGCGCGCCCGCTGGACGCGGACTTCGGCGACCTGTTCGCCGAAGGGGAGACCGGCCTGATGGGCCTCGCCCTCGACCCCGCCTTCGCCGACAACCGGCGCTTTTACACCTGCCAGGGCGTGCGGGCCGCCGACGGACCCGAGATCCAGGTGCTCGCCTGGACCGTGGACGAGGGGTGGACCGCCGCCACCCGGGTCGCCGACCCACTGCTGGGCGGCATCCCGGTCAACGCCGACAGCGGCCGGCACGGCGGGTGCCGGGTCGAGTTCGGCCCCGACGGCGCGCTCTTCGTCGGGACGGGTGACAACGCCCTCGGGACCAACCCGCAGGACCTCGGTTCACTCGCCGGCAAGGTCCTCCGGATCGACCCGCAGACCGGTGAGGCTCTGCCGGACAACCCGTTCACCGACGACGCCGACGCCGCTGACCGGATCTGGACGTACGGGCACCGCAACGTGCAGGGCCTGGCCGTGCACCCCGACTCCGGCCAGGTGTACTCGGTGGAGCACGGGCCCGACCGGGACGACGAGGTGAACCTGCTCCAGCCGGGCGCCGACTTCGGCTGGGACCCGGTCGGGGCGGGCGTCTACGACGAGAGCGTGCCGATGACCGCCCCCGGCGCCGTGCCCGCGGTCTGGTCCTCCGGCGAGCCGACCATCGCGCCGTCCGGGGCGACGTTCCTCGACGGCGAGGCCTGGGGCGACTACGACGGGCTGCTGCTCATCGGCGTGCAGAAGGACACCGGCGTCCTCGCGCTCCGGCTGACCGACGACGGCGAGCTCGTCGAGTCCTTCCGGCTGCCCGAGCTCGAGGACGCCCACGGCCGCATCCGCACGCCCGAGCAGGGGCAGGACGGCGCGCTGTACGTGACCACGGACAACGGCGGCGGCGAGGACCAGGTGCTCCGGGTCACCCCGGCGAGCTGAGCGACCGGTCCCGCACCCGCGCCGGCACCGGGACGCCGGCCCGGAGCAGCGGGTCGGGCACCGGCTCGCCGAGCACGGTGCGCAGAGGCAGCACCCCAGCCCACACCGGGGACGGGCCGGCATCGCCCGCGAGATCGCGCTCGTCGTCCCCGGGTGGGCCGGAGCGCACCTTCAGGCTCGCCTCGGTGAGGTCCAGCGACAGGACGGCGGTGGCGGCCAGTTCCCGGCGGTCCGGCTGCCGGGTCGCCGTCCAGGAGCCTGGGGCCAGCTGGTCGGTCAGCGCCGCCAGCGCGCGCAGCCGCTCGGCGGGGTCGGTGACCAGCTGCGCGGTGCCGTGCACGACGGCGCAGCGGTAGTTCATCGAGTGGTGGAAGGAGGAGCGCGCGTAGACGACGCCGTCGAGGTGGGTGACGGTGAAGGCCACCGGCTGGCCGTCCGCGGCGGCGCGCAGCGTGGCCGCCCCGGTGGAGCCGTGCAGGTAGAGGGTGTCGTCGACCCGGCCGTACCCGGTGGGCAGCACCACCGGCGCGCCGTCGAGCACGACGCCCAGGTGCCCGACGAGCCCGGCGTCCAGCACGGCGTACAGCTCCGCGCGGTCGGTGCGGGCTCGGCGTGCCCCCCGGCGGATGGTGCTGCGGGGGGTGGGGGAGAGCGGGGCTGCGACGTCCATGGCCCCAACGTGCAGCACGCAGTGGCATCCTCCAAGGGCCATTCCGCCGCTTTCCTGCCAGGCCACCGGAGGTGTCCGCTGATCGACGTCCCGCCCGTCGTCCTCGACCGGTCGGTCGCGAGGCCGTTGTCGGCGCAGCTGGCCGACGGGCTGCGGGAGGCCGCCGTGGCCGGTGCGCTGCGCCCCGGTGACCGACTGCCGTCCACCCGCGAGCTGGCCACGGCGTTGCGGGTCAGCCGGACGGTCACCGCTGCCGCCTACGACCAGCTGCTCGCCGAGGGGTGGGCTGCCGGGCGCCGCGGGGTGGGCACGTTCGTGGTCGGCTCGGTGCTGGCCCCACCGGCACCGGCCCGCGCCGGCCGGGTCGCGCCGCCGGCGGGTCCCGCGCTCGTCGACCTGCGGGCCGGGTCACCCTGTCTCGAGGTGCTCGACCAGGCGGCCTGGCGGCGTGCCTGGCGCGCCGCTGGGGACAGCGCGCCCGATGCCACCACCGAGTCGGCCGGGGACCCGGCCTTCCGCGCCGCCGTCGCCGAGCACCTGCTGCGCCACCGGGGGTTGTCGGCCACCGCGGCCGACGTGCTGGCCACGTCCGGCACCTCGGCCGCCGTGGCCGAGGTCGCCCGCGTCCTGCCCCCGGGCAGCCGGGTCGGGGTGGAGGACCCGGGGTACCAGCGGGTCGTCGGTGCGCTGGTCGACGCCGGTGTCCAGCCGGTGCCCGTCCCCGTCGACCGCGACGGACTGGTCGTCTCCGCGGTGCCGGCCGGGTTGGCCGCCGTCTACTGCACCCCGGCCCACCAGTACCCGCTCGGCCTGCGGATGTCGGCAGCCCGCCGGCTGGACCTCGTCGCCCGCGCCCGCACCGAGGGCTGGTGGGTGCTGGAGGACGACTACGACGGCGAGCTGCGCTACGACGTCGCGCCGCTGCCGCTGCTCGGTGCCCTGGGGCCGGACGTCGTCGTCCACCTCGGCACCACCAGCAAGATCGTGAGCCCGACCCTGGGTGCCGGCTGGGTGGTGGCGCCACCGGGCCTGCGCGCCGAGCTGCTCGCCCGGCGCACCAGGACGGGCACCCGCCCGGCTCGGGCCGGTCAGCGGGTCCTCGCCGCGCTGGCCGACTCCGGCGACCTCGCCCGGCACCTGCGTCGGCTGCGCCGCGAGCTCGCCGGCCGCCGGGCGGAGGTGCTCGCGGCGGTGACCGCGGCCGGCTGCCTGGCGGACGGAGACCCCGCCGGAGCACACGTGCTGGTGCCGCTGCCCGACCCCGTGGTGGAGGCGGCGGTCATCGCGGCGGCCGCGGCCCGCGGGGTGGCCCTGGACGGGCTGGGTCGGCACCACCTGACCGGCGCCGACGGGGACCGGGCCGGACTGGTGCTCGGGTTCGCCCACCCCACCAGGGCCGAGCTCGCCGGGGCCCTGGCGGTGCTCACCGAGCTGCTCGGCGAGGCATGAACGCCGGTGGCCTGAGGATCGGAGAGGTCCTCAGGCCACCGGCGTTCAGCGTTCGACTCGGGTCAGCTGACGGTCCAGCTGTCGCCGCCGGCCAGCAGGGCGTCGAGGTCGGCGGGCTCCTGCGCCGCGGCGTCCTCGAGCTGGTCGGCCATCATCCGGTCGTACGTGGGCTTGGCCACCGACCGGAAGACGCCCATCGGGCTGTAGCGCAGGTCCTGGCTGGACAGCCGGGACAGCGCGAAGGCGTACGACGGGTCCTCGCGGTGCGCGTCGTGGACCACGATCTGGCTCGCGTCGACCTGGTTGGTCTCGGCGATCCGCAGGCCGCCGAAGTCGTCGCGGACGACGCAGGAGGCGCCCCCCGGGCCGAAGACCAGCGGCTCGCCGTGCACCAGCGGGATGGTCCACATCGGGCCGGTGGCCGGGTCCTTGAGCAGCTCGAACGCACCGTCGTTGAAGATGTTGCAGTTCTGGTAGATCTCCACCAGCGACGTGCCCTGGTGCTCCGCGGCCTGGCGCAGCACGTCGGTGAGGCCCTTGCGGTCGGAGTCCATCGCCCGGCCGACGAAGGTGGCGTCCGCGCCCAGCGCGAGCGACACCGGGTTGAACGGGGCGTCGATCGAGCCCATCGGGGTGGACTTGGTGACCTTCCCGACCTCCGACGTCGGCGAGTACTGGCCCTTGGTGAGCCCGTAGATCCGGTTGTTGAACAGCAGGATCGTCAGGTTCACGTTGCGGCGCAGGGTGTGGATCAGGTGGTTGCCACCGATGGACAGCGCATCGCCGTCCCCGGTGACGACCCAGACCGACAGGTCGGGGCGGGAGGCAGCCAGACCGGTCGCGATGGCCGGGGCCCGGCCGTGGATCGAGTGCATCCCGTAGGTGTTCATGTAGTACGGGAACCGGGAGGAGCACCCGATGCCGGACACGATGACCATGTCCTCGCGGGCGATGCCGAGACTGGGCAGGAAGCTCTGGACCGCGTTGAGGATGACGTAGTCACCGCACCCCGGGCACCAGCGCACCTCCTGGTCGGTCTTGAGGTCCTTGGCCTTCAGCGTCGTCTGCTTCGGGCCGTTCGCCGCGACCGAGGCGTCGATGGCGCCGGAGATCGTGGTGACGTCCGGACCTGCGGCGGGCATGCCGAGGTCGTGCACGTGGGCGTTGGTGGACTCGATGGCGGTCACAGTGCCGCTCCCGTCTGTGCAGGGGTGTCGGAGCCGGTGTCGAGGGTGGCGACCGTCCCGGTGGTCCCGTCGATGACGTCCTGGAACACGGCAGCCAGTTCGGCGGCGCGGAACGGCAGCCCGCGCACCTGGGTGTGGCTGTGCACGTCGACCAGGTACTTGGCCCGCAGGACCATGGCCAGCTGACCGAGGTTCATCTCGGGGCAGACCACCCGGTCGTACCGGGCGAGGATCTCGCCCAGGTCCGCCGGCAGCGGGTTGAGGTGGCGCAGGTGCACCTGGGCGATCGAACGGCCGGAGGCGCGGATCCGACGGCAGGCCGCGCCGATCGGCCCGTACGTGGAGCCCCAACCGATGACCGCGACCTGGGCATTCCCGTCGGGGTCGTCGACCTCGGTCGCCGGGATCGAGGCAGCGATGCCGTCGATCTTGGCCTGCCGGGTGCGGACCATGAAGTCGTGGTTGTCTGCGTCGTAGGAGATGTTGCCGGTCTTGTCGGCCTTCTCCAGCCCACCGATCCGGTGCTGCAGCCCCGCGGTCCCGGGGACCGCCCACGGTCGGGCCAGGGTCTCCGGGTCACGCAGGTAGGGGAGGAACTCGCCGTCCTCGCCGTTGGGCTCGGTGGCGAACTCGGTGCGCAGGTCGGGGAGCTCGTCGGCGGCCGGGATCGACCACGGCTCGGCGCCGTTGGCCAGGTAGCCGTCGGACAGCAGGATCACCGGCGTCCGGTAGGTCAGCGCGATCCGCGCGGCCTCCAGCGTGGCGTCGAAGCAGTCGCCGGGGGAGCGGGGCGCGATGACCGGCACCGGGGCCTCGCCGTTGCGGCCGTAGAGGGCCTGCAGCAGGTCCGACTGCTCGGTCTTGGTGGGCAGGCCGGTCGAGGGCCCGCCGCGCTGCACGTCGACGATGAGCAGCGGCAGCTCGGTCATCACGGCCAGGCCGATGGTCTCGGCCTTGAGCGCCACACCCGGACCGGACGTCGTCGTCACACCGAGCGCCCCACCGAAGGAGGCGCCCAGGGCCGCGCCGATGCCGGCGATCTCGTCCTCGGCCTGGAAGGTGCGCACGCCGTAGGCCTTGTGCTTCGACAGCTCGTGCAGGATGTCGCTGGCCGGGGTGATCGGGTAGGCCCCGAGGAACACCGGCAGGCCCGAGCGCTGCCCCGCGGCGACCAGGCCGTAGGAGAGCGCCTGGTTGCCGGAGATGTGCCGGTACTTGCCCGGGTCCATCGGAGCCGGCTTGACCTCGTAGGAGACCGCGAAGGCCTCCGTCGTCTCGCCGTAGTTGAACCCGGCGCGGAAGGCGGCGATGTTGGCCGCGGCGATCTGCGGCTTGCGGCGGAACTGCCGCTCCAGGAACCGGATCGTGCCCTCGGTGGGCCGGTGGTACATCCAGGACAGCAGGCCGAGGGTGAACATGTTCTTGCTGCGCTCGGCCTCCTTCTTGCCCAGGCCGGAGTCCGCGAGCGCATCGGTGGTCATCGAGGTCAGCGGCACGCTCACCAGCTGCCACTTCTCCAGCGAGCCGTCCTCGAGCGGGTTGCTGGCGTAGCCCACCTTGGCCAGGTTCCGCGGGGTGAACTCGTCGGAGTCGGCGATCAGCAGGCCACCGCCGGGGAGGTCCACGAGGTTCGCCTTCAGCGCCGCCGGGTTCATCACGACCAGCACGTCCGGGGCGTCGCCCGGGGTCATGATGTCGTGGTCGGCGAAGTGCAGCTGGAAGCTGCTGACCCCGGGGAGGGTGCCCGTCGGCGCCCGGATCTCGGCGGGGAAGTTCGGCAGCGTCGAGAGGTCGTTGCCGAACGAGGCCGTCTCGCTGGTGAAGCGCCCACCCGTGAGCTGCATCCCGTCGCCGGAGTCCCCGGCGAGCCGGATGACGACGCGGTCGAGCGCGACGACGCTCTTCACCAGTCCGCCGGGGGCGGAGCTGGAGGCGGCGTCGATGTCGGGGTCCACGGCGGGGTGCATGCCAGGGGCAACACCGTTGGCGGCAGAGCTGATTCCGGGGGCGCTGATCCCGTGATTGGTGCCAGTCATGTGTGAGGTACCTCCGACCCACCAGGCTACGTGCGCGGCGCGCCGGGGGACCGGCTCGGCCGCCGACGTGAGGGAAGCCACACAGGGTGGGCTCACCTCACAGCCGGGCCCCAGCTGCCGGGGGAACGGCGATCGGGCCGGCGGCGTTCTACCGCTCGTGCAACGCTGGAACAACGGACTGAAGACGGCCGTGCTGCTGGGCCTGATGGCCGGGGTCATCCTGCTGGTCGGCAGCTTCTTCGGCCGCGGCGGGCTGCTCATCGCGCTGGTGCTGGCGCTCGGCGTGAACGGCTGGGCGTACTTCAACTCCGACAAGCTGGCGCTGCGGGCGATGCGCGCCTTCCCGGTCACCGAGACCCAGGCCCCGCAGCTGTACGCGATCGTGCGCGAGCTGGCGACCGAGGCCCGGCAGCCCATGCCCCGGCTCTACGTGAGCCCCACGAACCAGCCGAACGCCTTCGCCACCGGCCGCAACCCACGGAACGCGGCGGTCTGCTGCACCCAGGGCATCTTGGAGCTGCTGGACCGCCGGGAGCTGCGCGGCGTGCTGGCCCACGAGCTGTCGCACGTCTACAACCGCGACATCCTGATCAGCTCGGTCGCCGGCGCCATGGCCACCGTGATCACCTACCTGGCGCACATGGCGATGTTCGCCTCGCTGTTCGGTGGCCGGTCCGAGGACCGCCAGGGCGGCGGGCTGGGTGGCCTGCTGCTGGTCTTCCTCGGCCCGGTCGCCGCGGGCCTGGTCCAGATGGCGGTCAGCCGCAGCCGGGAGTACCAGGCCGACGCCTCCGGTGCGCGGCTCAGCTCCGACCCGCTGGCGCTGGCCAGTGCGCTGTCCAAGCTCGAACGCGGCGTGGCGGCCCGACCGCTGCCGCAGGACGACCGGCTGGTGACCCAGAGCCACCTGATGATCGCCAACCCGTTCCGCGGGCAGGGGATGGCGTCGATGTTCGCCACGCACCCGCCGATGGCCGAGCGCATCGCGCGGCTGCAGCAGATGGCCCGGGAGCTGGGCTGACGGCCCCTGCGCCGCAGCGCGGGGGCCGTCTCCCTCAGCTCAGCGGTAGTTGTCGAACTGCAGCGCGATCTCGAAGTCCTTGCTCTTCAGCAGCTGCTGGACCGCCTGCAGGTCGTCGCGCTTCTTGCCGCTGACCCGGAGCTGGTCGCCCTGGATCTGCGCCTGCACGCCCTTGGGGCCCTCGTCGCGGATGGCCTTGGCGATCTCCTTGGCCTTGTCCGAGGCGATGCCCTGCTGGATCCGGGCGGAGATCTTGTAGACCTTCCCCGAGGACTGTGGCTCGTCGGCGTCCAGCGCCTTCATCGAGATGCCCCGCTTGACCAGCTTCTCCTTGAACACCTCCAGCGCTGCGGCCACCCGCTCCTCGGTGTCAGCCTGCAGGCTCACGGCCTCCTCGCCGGCCCAGGCGATGGTGGCGTTCACACCACGGAAGTCGAACCGCTGCGACAGCTCCTTGCCCGCCTGGTTCAGGGCGTTGTCGACCTCCTGCCGGTCGACCTTGCTCACCACGTCGAAGGACGCATCGGCCATGTCGGTTCCTCCTCAGTGGGGACGACGTGCCGCCGGGGACCCGGCGAGGACGTCGTCCCCCGTCTTGTAAGCTCTCCCAGTACCACCACGGCGGGTTGCCCGAGTGGCCAATGGGAGCGGACTGTAAATCCGTCGGCTTAGCCTACGAAGGTTCGAATCCTTCACCCGCCACACCTGGTACGACGGCCCCCGACCTCGCGGTCGGGGGCCGTCCTCGTTCATGCGGTCGGGGCCCGGGCACTGGCCACGGCGGTGCGCTCCAGCGGCTCGCCGGCCAGGAAGAGCCACCCGAAGGCGATCGGGACCGACCGGCTGCACCGCACGGTCACCTCGGCCCCGTCGGTCGCCGCCGACCACGAGTCCAGGACGACGCCGGCGTCCCCGAGCTGGTCGGCCACGGCCGCCTCGGCCGCCGCGCGGGTCAACGGCAGCTCGGTGCCCACCCCGCGGGTGTAGACGGCGCCCTCGTCGACCTGGTTCGCCGCCGCCAGCGCGGCACCGTCGCAGACCGACTGGACCTCCTGCTGCTCCAGAAAGGCGTCGGAGGCAGCGATCGCGCCGAACACCATCAGCGCCCCCACCAGCCAGCAGACCAGCACGAACGGCAGGGTCGACCCGGCCTCGGGGTCGCCGACGTCGGGCGGTCCGGTGCGCACGCGCGCAGCCTAGAGGTCGCCCGCAACGGTCCTCCGCCGTCGTCCACCGGTTGTGGACGGAGCCTGTGGACGGTGTGGACGACGGCGCGTCAACCGGCCTGCGACGCCACCGGCCCTGTGGACGACGGCCGAGCCGACACCGCCCGGCCGCGAGACTGCCCGGCATGGTGATCGAGGTGGTCCCGGCCCGGCTGTACGCGCTGGCCGGGGTGCTGGACGCCGCATCGGTCCGGGCGGCCCAGGTCGGTGCGGCCGGCGACGGTGCGGGGGTCGGTGGGCCGCTCGGCCCGGTGGTGGCCGGGTTCGGCGAGACGGTGGCGACCGCCGGTGGCTGCCTGGCCGGCGAGCTGGCCTGGCTGCGGAGCGCCGTGGCGACGGCCGCCGACTCCTGGCAACAGCTGGACGGCGAGCTGCTCCCCGGGCGGGGAGCGGCGGTCCCCCGATGAGCACGCTGCTCCCCACGCCGGTGGAGCTGCCCGACCCGCCGGGCTCCCCGGCTGCCCTGGGCGACGTCCTCGACCAGCTCGCATCCGCCGGCTTCGCCGCGGGGACGACGGTGCACCTGCTGGACGCGACGGCCGTCGACACCGGCTGGCAGGGAGCCGACGCGGCGGCGGTGACCACCGAGGTCGCCACGGCGACGGCGGTGGCCGGCGAGCTGCACAGCGCACTGACGACGGCGGCCGCCCGGCTCGCTGAGCACCGTGAGCTCTGGCTGACCGTGCTCGCCCGGGTCGCCGTCCTGCGCGCCGACCAACGTGACCAGTTCGCCCGCGCCGGGTCCCGGCTCGCCGTGCTGATGGGGCCGGCGTGGGACGGCGGCGTACCCGCTCCCGGCCGCGACGAGGCCGCCGACCTGAGCGCGGCGGTCGCGGTGGACGACGCCGAGCGCGCAGTCGAGCACCGGGCCCTGCTGGACGAGCTGGCCGCCGACGCCGCCGCGGTCGCGGCGGTGCTCGCCGCGGTCGCCGCGCCGCTGGGTGGGGCCGCCCGCCCGGGAGACGCCGCAGGGGTCACCGCCTGGCTCGCCGGGCGGATGCCGGGGTGGGGGGACGGCGCGTTCGCCGCGCTGGGGAGGGAGGCGGCGGCGGACCTCCTCCGGCCGGGCACGGCCGAGCAGCTCGACGCTGCAGCCGCCGGCTGGTCCGGCCACGCGGCGAGCCCCGCCTTCGCGGCTGCCGTGGTCGGGCGGCTCGGCGTCGACGGGCTCCGCTGGCTGCTCACCGTGCTGGGTGAGCGGAGCGGCGCAGTCGACGCGCTGGCCGGCCTGCTGGCGGGAACGCTCGACTCGGTGGCCGGTGGGGCGGCCCCAGGGAGCCCAGCCCGTCGCGCCTTGGGCGACCTGCGGCTGGCGCCGGCGGACCCCGACGGCGCGGTCGACGTGCTGGCGGTCGGGATGGGCACGGTGCTGGGCGTCCTGGCCGGCCGGGGCGGAGCTGGAGCCTCGGCACTCGCTGCGTCCTGGGGGCGCCAGTTCCTGGCCCGTGAGGCGGTGCAGGGGGCTGGCGCGGCGGTCCGGGTGGGCGCGCCGGCCGCCGACCCCGTGGCGGTGGCGCTGACCGTCCTCCGCCACGCCGGCGACCGGGCTGCTGCGGGCGAGCTGCTCGCCGACCCGGCTGCCTGGACGACGCTCCTGAGCCGGCCCTGGCCGGGTGGGACCGAGGACCTGGCTGCGGTCGTCACCCTCGCCGCGGCCGGCCCGGCTGCGGCGCCGGCGGTCGGGGCGCTGCTGCAGTCACTGGGTCGGGGACTGGCCCCGGACTCACCGGACGAGGTGCTGGTCGACCAGGTGACGCTCGTCCGGATCGGCGCGGAGGTGAGCGGACTGGTGGCTGGACAGGCCGGTGTCGTGCTCCCGGTGCTCGAGACGGCCGTGCGCGACGGCGGCCGGGAGGGGCGCCTCGACGCGTCGACCGACGCCGCGCTGCGCGGGCTGGCGCTCCTGATCGCCGACGAGGCTCGGAGCGAGCCGGTCGTCACCGCTGTGCACGCCGCACTGGCGGCCGGGGACGCATCTGTGTCGTCGTCGGCGGAGCTCGTGGGTGCCACCGTGGCGGTCCAGGAGCACGCGCAACGGCTCAGGTACGGGCTCGCGTACAGCCAGGAGCACGAGGCGGCCGTCGATCGGCAGCTGCTGTGGACGCTCGGGGTGACCGTGCCCAGCTTCGCGGTCCGCGGGCCCCGGGGGGACCCGCTCAGTGCTGCCCTGGACGTCGCAGCGGTCCTGGTCGGTGCGGATGGCGAGGTGCGGATGGGACCCGACACCGGCCGGGTCCGCACGGCCGAGGACGCGCAGCGGGACGCCGTCGAGTTGCTGGGGGAGGAGGCGATGGACCCGGGCGCAGTCGGGGCGGCCGCGCGGACCGGGTTCGTACAGGTGGCCGCCGTGCTCGGCTCGCTGGGACCACCAGGACCCTCGCTGTGGGATCAGCTCGACGACCTGTCCCGCGACGACCTCTCGGAACGCCGTCCACCACGCTGACACCCGTTCGGGGGCCACTCGGACGTGACGCTGGGCGGATCACTCATTACACAAAGTCACGACACAACGAAGATCATTAGCCCAGTCGTGTCTAATCTTGCGCGTGTGGGTGACCCGCTGCAGTCTCTTCATTGCGGTCTGTGCCGGACGACGCTCTGCCCCCGCGTGGGCGGCTACCGCGACCCCGAGTCCATCCGCGCCCTCAGGAGACGTCATGACCGGCACCACCTCGCTCGCCACCGCCCGCCCCTCCGCCGCCGACCGTGGCTGGCGCTGGAACCGCGGGTGGCGCTGGAACCGCTGACGCGGCCGCCTGACTACGGGGCGGTCGTGACGAGCCGACTGCCCCATCGGGTGAGGTGGCTGCCCGGAAGGGGCCACCGCTGTTAACGTCTGTCGACCACGCCACTTGACAGACGGGCTGACGTTGGCCGAGCAGCCGGCCCCTCCGCAGTGGGGGGCAGCAGTGATCCGGCGCCCCGAGATGATCGTCGCCGTCGCGCTCTCGGTGGCGGCGGTGCTCGGTGCGTTGACGCTGCCGCATGCCTGGACCACCCCGTCGGTGTGGGCCGTCCTGGCCCTCTTCCTCGCCTTCCTGCTCACCGAGTCGTCCCAGTTGGAGCTCGAGTTCCGGCGCCAGACCTTCGCGGTCTCGCCCTCCGAGCTGGTGCTGGTCATCGCACTCGTCGAGGTCGGAGGCGTCTGGGCCGTCATCGCCCGCGTGGCCGCCGTGGCCATCGTCCTGGTCCGTCAGTCGCTCCCGTTGACCAAGGCCGCCTACAACATCGGCCTGACCGTCGCCGAGGTGTGCACGGCGCTGCTGGTGCTGTCGTGGCTCCCGCCGCTCGACCTCGACGACCCGCTGAGCTGGCTGTCCCTGGTGCTGGCGCTGCTGGCGGCGACGGTCGTCGGCATCCTGATGACCTGTCTGGCCATCTGGCTGTCCGGGGGCTTCCCGGGTTGGGGGCTGCTGCTCAGCGCGATCCCGGCCTTCGCCGTGGCTCCGCTGAGCGTGGTCGTCGGTGTCGTCGCCCTCCTTCTGACCCGTGAGACGGCGTGGGGCTGGGTGCTGATCGGCCCGCTCGTCCTCGGGGCTGTGGCGATGTTCCGGCAGTCCTCGCACGCCATCCGGGAACGGCGGACCGTCCAGCAGGTCTACGACTTCGCCCGGCGCGTGGAGCTGGTGACCCCGGACGAGGCGGGGACGCGGGAGATCGTGAGCGCGGTCCGTGAGCTGCTCAACGCCGACCGGGTGGCGCTGTGGCTGCCGCCCTACCTCGACGAGGGTCCGCAACTCGTCGTCGATGCCGCCGATGGCGAGCTCGCCTGGTACGACGGTCCCGGCGATCCCGACGACCCGATCCGGCAGCGTGCCCTGGCCCCCGATGCCGCGGGACCGGTCCTCCTCTCGACGGCCCGGGCGGAGCCATGGGAGCTGGCCGCCCTGGCCCGTCGCCACGCCCGCGAGGTGCTCGGCGCGCCCGTGGTCACCGCAGCCGGTGAGCCCGGGTACCTGGAGGTCTGTGACCGGCGCAGCGACGTGGTGACCTTCGCCGACGGGGACCGCAGTGCGCTGGAGTCGATGTTGACCCACGTCAACGCCGCGATCCGGCAGCAGCAGCTGCTCAGCCAGATCCGGCACGACGGCGACCA
The DNA here is from genome assembly GCF_026968025.1 of Modestobacter sp. VKM Ac-2978. Classification (NCBI taxonomy): domain Bacteria; kingdom Bacillati; phylum Actinomycetota; class Actinomycetes; order Geodermatophilales; family Geodermatophilaceae; genus Modestobacter; species Modestobacter sp. VKM Ac-2978. Next base: position 507,690 of record NZ_JAPVBP010000003.1, read on the forward strand.
CGACCGGCTGACCGGGTTGCCGAACCGGCAGCGGCTGGGCGGGGAGATCGACGCGCTGCTGCTGGCCGAGCCGACCACCGCCCGGGCCGGGCTGGTGCTGGCGGCCCTGGACGGCTACACCGACGTCACCGACACCCTCGGGCACGCCGCCAGCGACGAACTGCTCCTGGTCACCGCCGGGCTGCTCCGTGAGCACGCGCCGCCGCAGGCCGTCGTCGCCCGGATGGAGGGCGGTCAGTTCGCCGTCCTGCTGCCGGGCCTGTCCCTGGCCGCCACCGAGCGGGCCGCCCGTCGGCTGCGGGAGGCCGCCTCCACCCGGGCCCGGGTCGCCGGGCTGGACCTGGAGGTCGCGCTGACGATCGGGGTGGCTGCGGCGCCCGTGCACGGGTCGGAGTCCGGCACGCTGATCCAGCGGGCGGACGTCGCGCTGCTCGCGGCACAGGGCTCCGGGGGCGTGGCGACCTACCACCCCGTCCTGGACCAGCAGAGCCTGCGCCGCCTGCAGCTGGGCGCGGAGCTGGAGACCGCGATGGCCGACGGGCAGATCTCGGTCGTCTTCCAGCCGATCGTGGACACCCGCACCGCGGACATCGTCTCGGTGGAGACCCTCGTGCGCTGGGCGCACCCGCGCTACGGGGACATCTCGCCGGACGACTTCATCAGCCTGGCCGAGCAGATCGGTCGGATCGGGCTGCTGACCGACCACGTGCTCGACCGGGCGCTGGACCGCTGCCGGCGGTGGCTGGACCAGGACATCGCCCTGTCGGTGGCGGTCAACCTCTCGGCCCACTGCCTCGCCGAGCCGGACATCGTCGACCGGGTCCGCCGGGCACTGCGCCACCACGGGGTGCCGGGCGAGCTGCTGACCCTCGAGCTGACCGAGGGCAGCGTCGTCGACGACACGGTGCGCAACAGCACCGTGCTGGCCGACCTGCACGCGCTCGGTCTGCGGTTGTCCATGGACGACTTCGGGACCGGCTACTCGTCCCTGTCCCAGCTGCGGCTGCTGCCGATCGACGAGCTGAAGATCGACAAGTCCTTCGTGCTGGGCATGTCGACGAGCCAGAACGAGTCCTTCATCGCCCGGTCGATCGTCGAGCTCGCGCACAACCTGGGGTTGCGCGTGGTGGCCGAGGGGGTCGAGGACGAGGTGACCCGGGACCTGCTGACCCAGATGGGCTGCGACAAGCTGCAGGGCTTCCTGGTCAGCCGCCCGTTGCCCGAGGACCGGCTCGAGGGGTGGCTGCTGGCGCGCACCGGGGTCCGCGCCGCCGCGCCGGGGGCCACCCACCGGCGGCTGTTCGTCCGCACCTGAGAAGGGACCGCCCTGCCCAGCACTGCTCGCAGGCTCGCGGCGGGCCCCTGCGGGGAGGCCGAAGGGCATCAGGTACAGTTCTCCACGGCTCTTCGGAGCAGGCCCCTTTAGCTCAGTCGGCAGAGCGTCTCCATGGTAAGGAGAAGGTCTACGGTTCGATTCCGTAAAGGGGCTCGCACAACGACCACCGGTGCAGTCGGAAGACCGGGCCGGACGGTCACCTGGCGGTGTAGCTCAGCCTGGTAGAGCAAACGGCTCATAATCGTTGTGTCACCGGTTCAAGTCCGGTCACCGCTACCCCAGACGGACCCCGGGAACGGGGTCCGTCGTCGTGTTCGGCATCCGCCGGGCACGGGCACCACCCGAGAAGCGTCGAGGGACACTCGACCACCGACAAGGCGAGGATGCGCTCATGGCAGCCACCGACGTTCGTCCGAAGATCACCCTGGCCTGCCAGGAGTGCAAGAACCGCAACTACATCACCCGCAAGAACCGGCGGAACGACCCCGACCGGATCGAGCTGAAGAAGTACTGCCCGACCGACCGCAAGCACACGGTCCACCGCGAGACGCGCTGACCGCAGCGGTCGCGAGGAGAGGGCGGGAGCATGGCGCTGGACGCAGGACTGGTCGGGCGCAGCTACCCGCCCTCTGCCGTGTACGAGGTCGGGCGCGAGAAGATCGCGGAGTTCGCCGCGGCGCTGGCCGACCCTGACCCGGTCTACCGCGACCCGGCCGCCGCGCGTGCCGCCGGTCACCCCGACGTCATCGCCCCGCCGACCTTCGCCATCGTGCTGTCCCTCGGTGCGGGCAACGTCGTCGTCGAGGACCCGGAGGTGGGGCTCGACTACAGCCGGGTGGTGCACGGCGAGCAGCGGTTCACCCACCACCGCCCGATCCGGGCCGGCGACAGACTGGTCGCGACCGCCACCATCGACGCGGTGAAGACGGTGGCCGGCAACGACATGCTGACCACCCGCGTGGACCTGGCCACCGAGGACGGCGAGCCGGTCTGCACCACCCGCTCGATGCTCGTCGCCCGGGGCACGGCATGAGCCCGCGACCGACCGACGTCGAGGTCGGCACCGAACTGCCCGAGCAGACCTCCCGGGTCACCCGCGCCGACCTGGTCCGCTACGCAGGCGCCTCGGGTGACCTCAACGTCATCCACTGGAACGAGCGGGTCGCCCGTGAGGTCGGCCTCCCCGGTGTGATCGCGCACGGGATGCTCACCGCGGGGCTCGCCGTCCGTGCGGTCACCGCCTGGGCCGGCGACCCGGGTGCCGTCGTCGACTACTCGGTGCGTTTCAGCCGGCCGGTGGTGGTGCCCGACGACGACCTCGGTGCCGAGCTGACCGTTCGGGGCCGGGTCGCTGCCCTCCTCGAGGACGGCCGGGTGCGCGTGGACCTCACCGTGACCAGTGGTGGCGACAAGGTCCTGTCCCTGGCCCGCGCCGTCGTCGCGCTGGGCTGATCGGGTCCGCGGGTCTCAGCCTGCGGAGCCCAGGAGCTGCTGCATCCGGCGGACACCCTCGACCAGGTCGTCGTCCCCGAGGGCATAGGACAGGCGGAGGTACCCCGGCGTGCCGAAGGCCTCGCCCGGGACGACGGCGACCTGGGCCAGTTCCAACAGCAGCTCGGCCAGCTCGGCGCTGGTGGTGGCCGTGCGACCGGCGATCGAGCGGCCGAGCAGGGCGGTGACCGACGGGTAGACGTAGAAGGCGCCCTGCGGCTCGGGGCAGGCGATCCCGGGGATCTCCCGCAGCATCCGGACGACGGTCCGGCGGCGCCGGTCGAGGGTGGCCCGCAGCTCCGCGACGCTCGACTGGTCACCGCTGAGCGCGGCCACCGCGGCGGCCTGGGCGACGTTCGAGACGTGCCCGGCCGAGTGCGACTGCAGGGCCGTCGCCCCGGCCACCACGTCGGCCGGCCCGATCAGCCAGCCCACCCGCCAGCCGGTCATCGCGTACGCCTTGGCGACGCCGTTGACGACCACGCACCTCGGCTGGACCTCGGGCACCAGGGCGGGCAACGACGGCGCCGTCGACCCGTCGTAGGTCAGGTGCTCGTAGATCTCGTCGGTGACCACCCAGAGGCCGGCAGCCAGCGCCCACTGGCCGATCTCGGCCACCTCCTCGGGCGGGTGGACGGCGCCGGTGGGGTTGGCCGGGGAGCTAAACAGCAGCAGCTTCGTCCGGGGGGTGCGCGCCGCCTCGAGCTGTCCGACGGAGACCAGATAGCCGCTGGCCTCGTCGGCGACCACGGGGACGGGCACGCCGCCGGCCAGCCGGACAGCCTCCGGGTAGGTGGTCCAGTGCGGCGTCGGGAGCAGCACCTCGTCGCCGGGGTCGAGCAGCGCTGCCAGTGCCTGGGCGACCGCCTGCTTGCCCCCGGCGGTGACCAGGACGTCGGTCGGCTGGGCGGTCAGGCCCGAGTCGCGCAGCGTCTTCGCGACGATCGCCTCCCGGAGCTGGGGGAGACCCCCGACCGGGGTGTAGCGGTGCATCGCCGGGTCCCGGGCCGCCCGGACGGCCGCCTCGACGACGTGGTCGGCCGTGGGGGAGTCCGGCTCGCCGGCGGCGAAGCTGATCACGGGGCGCCCGGTGGCCCGCAGCGCCTTGGCGCGGGCGTCGGCGGCCATCGTCGTGGAGGAGGCGACGGCGGCGACCCGCCGGGAGACCCGCCGCTCCGCCGATGGCGCCGGTTCGACGGGCTCGGACCCGGGGGCGGGGGCGGTCGGCATGATCTGATCGTGGCAGACCGACCGGGTGCCCCAGCCCGCTCCGTGCACCCCGCGGGAGGTGACCCGGCTCCCGTGTTGGCTGCTGGCCGAGCCGGTCCCGTACACTCGACGACCTGGGGCCTGTGGGACCCCGCCACCGGCGTGCCCCGGAGGCCCTCTTCGGGGGGTCACGTCGAGACTGGGGCCGCGTCGCGACGCGGACCCGGCGTCCCCTAGGGGTGTAGCTCAATTGGCAGAGCAGCGGTCTCCAAAACCGCAGGCTGCAGGTTCAAGTCCTGTCACCCCTGCCACGACCTGACGACCGACCGAGAAGAGCCGACCGAAGTGAGCCGGACCGACGTGAGCGAGGCGCTGTGAGCGAGAAGGACGGCGAGCCGGACGGCGAGCAGGTCGACGCCGAGCGGCTCGACGCCGAGACGCCGGGCGTGGAGGACGCGGGAGCGCTCGAGGCCGCTGAGGCCGACGTCGCCGACGATGCGGAGACCGACGAGGACAAGGTCGTCGCCACCCCCACCCAGCGCCGGTCCCGCACGTCGAGCCGTCCCGCCGGCCGGACGCCCGACACGGGTTCCACGGGGACGCGCACCCGCGCCGCCGCCGAGCGGGAACGCGCCGCCGAGCAGCGGAAGAAGCGGGACGTGGGGCGGTTCCTCCGCGAGGTCGTCGCCGAGCTGCGCAAGGTGATCTGGCCCGGTCGCAAGGAGCTGATCACCTACACCACCGTGGTGATCATCTTCGTGGCGGTGATGGTCGCGATCGTCGCCGGCCTGGACCTCCTCTTCGCCCAGGGCGTGCTCGCCGTCTTCGGCTGACCGCCCTCCGCGACTGCACCACACCCGACAAGGAAGAGACCCTGTGACTGACCCCCGCGAGCCCTTCGATACCGACAGCGCCGTCGCGGACACCGACCTGGACGATGCCGCTGCCCAGGACGGCACCGTCGACGTCGAGACCGGTGTCCGCGAGACCGGTGCCGCCGAGGGCTCCCTCGGGACCACGGACCTCACGGCGGACAACCCGATGGGCGACGCCCCCGTCGCCGGCGGCGGCAACTCCCGGGGCGCCGTCGACGACGCCCTGGTCGCCGACCCCCTGGCCGAGCCCGCCCCCGACCACGACCCCGTGGTCGTCGAGGCCCTCGAGACCGCGGCGGCGGAGGACGAGGACCCGGCAGAGGCCCTGCGCTCGACGTTGCGCGGCCAGTTCGGCGACTGGTACGTGATCCACTCCTACGCGGGCTACGAGAACAAGGTGAAGACCAACCTCGAGTCCCGGATCACGTCGCTGGACATGGAGGACTACATCTTCCAGATCGAGGTGCCCACCGAGGAGGTCACCGAGATCAAGAACGGCAAGCGGACCCAGGTCAACCGCAAGAAGCTGCCCGGTTACCTGCTCGTCCGGATGGACCTCAACGACGAGTCCTGGGGTGCGGTCCGCAACACCCCGGGCGTCACCGGCTTCGTCGGGGCCACCTCCAAGCCGTCGCCGCTGAGCATCGACGAGGTCGTCAACCTGCTGGTGCCGGCCACCACCGCCAAGCCGGTCTCCACGGCCGAGGCGGCTCCCAGCGCCGGCCCCGCGCCGGAGGTCGAGTTCGAGGTGGGCGAGTCCGTCACCGTCATGGACGGGCCGTTCGCGACGCTGCCGGCGACCATCAACGAGATCAACCCGGAGCAGCAGAAGCTCCAGGTGCTCGTCTCCATCTTCGGCCGCGAGACGCCGGTCGAGCTGTCGTTCACCCAGGTCACCAAGATCTAGAAGGACCCGGTCGTCTCCCACGCCTCGCACGCTCGGCGCGGGCCCTGCGACCGGGCCGTTCCAGCCAGGCACCACCGTCACGGAGAAGGAAGTCATGCCCCCCAGGAAGCGGTTGACCGCGGTCATCAAGCTCCAGATCAACGCCGGTGCGGCCACCCCCGCGCCGCCCGTGGGCCCCGCCCTCGGTCAGCACGGCGTCAACATCATGGAGTTCTGCAAGGCGTACAACGCCGCGACGGAGGCGCAGCGCGGCAGCGTCATCCCCGTCGAGATCTCGGTCTTCGAGGACCGGTCGTTCACCTTCGTCACCAAGACGCCCCCGGCAGCGCGCATGCTGCTGAAGGCCGCCGGTGTGGACAAGGGCTCGGGTGAGCCGCACAAGACCAAGGTCGCGACGGTCACCCGCGACCAGGTCCGCGAGATCGCGCAGACCAAGATGGCCGACCTGAACGCCAACGACCTCGAGCAGGCCGAGAAGATCATCGCCGGCACCGCCCGGTCGATGGGCATCACCGTCAAGTGACGGCAGCCGCCGGCTGACGGCGGCGCTGCACCACCCGGGTCCACGCGGACCCGGACAGCACTCGTGGGAGGGCCTCGCCAGGCCCGCGCACCACGCGACCCCCGCTCCGGGGGGAAGGAGAACCACCATGGCAAAGCACGGCAAGAACTACCGCAAGGTCGCCGAGCTGGTCGACGCGGACACGCTGTACAGCCCGCTGCAGGCCGCCGGTCTGGCCAAGCAGACCTCGACCACGAAGTACGACGCCACCGTCGAGGTCGCCATCCGGCTCGGGGTCGACCCGCGCAAGGCCGACCAGATGGTCCGCGGCACGGTCAACCTGCCGCACGGCACCGGCAAGACCGCCCGCGTCATCGTCTTCGCGACCGGCGACAAGGCAGCCGAGGCGGAGGCCGCCGGCGCCGACGTCGTGGGCTCCGACGACCTGATCGAGCAGATCCAGGGCGGTTTCCTGGACTTCGACGCCGCGATCGCCACCCCGGATCAGATGGCCAAGGTCGGTCGCATCGCCCGCATCCTCGGCCCCCGTGGCCTGATGCCGAACCCGAAGACGGGCACGGTGACCCCCGACGTCACCAAGGCCGTCAACGACATCAAGGGCGGGAAGATCAACTTCCGCGTCGACAAGCAGGCCAACCTGCACCTGGTGATCGGCAAGACGTCCTTCGACCAGGCCAAGCTGGTGGAGAACTACGCCGCCGCCCTGGACGAGGTCCTGAGGGCCAAGCCCTCGGCGGCCAAGGGCCGGTACCTGCGCAAGGTCACCGTCTCCACCACCATGGGCCCGGGCATCCAGGTCGACCCGAACCGCACCCGCAACCTCACCGTGGACGAGCCCTCCTGATCAGCGCACCTGTCTGATCGACGGACCCCGTCCCCACGAGGGCCCCGCAGCGCACGTCGCTGCGGGGCCCTCGTGCGTCGGGGGGCGCAGGGCCGTGTACTCTTCCTGCTGTTCCCCCCAAGACCGCTGGTCGTCGCACGTCCGCGTGCGATCGAAGGTCCGGAATCGACCGGGCGACCCGCGCAGGTGGACGGTTCGACGAACGTGGCACGGCCTGGGCTCAGCGCCCGGACCGTGAACGTCCCTCGCCCCGTGCGCTCTGCGCCGGGGCGTTCCTCGTCTCCGGGCCCGATCGCCCCGGGCGCACGTCGCCGGTGGTCGCCCGACAGACGAGAGGAGGCCCATGCCCACGCAGGCGAAGGCCGCGGTGATCGAGGAGATCACCGAGCGGTTCCAGAAGTCCAGCGCGGCCGTGCTCACCGAGTACCGCGGGCTGACCGTGGCGCAGCTCACCGAGCTGCGTCGTTCCCTCGGTGCGGGCAGCAGCTACGCCGTCGTCAAGAACACCCTGACGAAGCGGGCGGCGGACTCGGTCGGTCACTCCGACCTGGCCCCGCTGCTCAACGGCCCCACCGCGATCGCCTTCATCGAGGGCGACCCGGTCGAGGCCGCCAAGGCCATCCGTGACTTCGCGCGGGCCAACCCGCTGCTGGTCATCAAGGGCGGCGTGGTCGAAGGCCGCACGGTCGACGCTGCCGAGGTCACCCGCCTCGCCGACGTCGAGTCCCGTGAGGTCCTGCTGGCCAAGCTGGCCGGTGCCATGAAGGGCAACCTCACCAAGGCTGCCGGGCTGTTCCAGGCCCCGCTGTCGCAGGTCGCCCGGCTGGCCGCCGCGCTGCAGGAGAAGAAGCCGGCCGAGGGCGCTGCCGCCTCGGACGACGCAGCTCCCGCCGACTCTGCTGCTGACACCACCCCCGACACGACCGATGCTGCCGCGGACTCCGCGGCCAGCACCGACTGACCCCCTCAAGGAGACACCATGGCCAAGCTTTCCACTGACGAGCTGCTCGACGCCTTCAAGGAGATGACCCTCCTGGAGCTGTCGGACTTCGTGAAGCAGTTCGAGGAGACCTTCGAGGTCACCGCCGCCGCCCCCGTCGCTGTCGCGGCTGCCGGCGGTGGCGGCGGCGCTGCCGCCGCCGAGGCCCCGGTCGAGCAGGACGAGTTCGACGTCGTCCTCGAGGCTGCCGGCGACAAGAAGATCCAGGTCATCAAGGAGGTGCGCGGCCTCACGTCCCTCGGCCTCAAGGAGGCCAAGGACCTGGTCGACAACGCACCGAAGCCGGTCCTGGAGAAGGTCGCCAAGGACGCTGCGGAGAAGGCCAAGGCCGCCCTCGAGGGCGCCGGCGCCACCGTCACCGTCAAGTGACCCCCCACCCGGCCGCCACCTCCGTGGCGGCCGGGTAGCACCACCCCGCACTGACGACAGGGGCCGATCCACTCCGGTGGGTCGGCCCCTGTCGTGCGTCCCGGCCGCTGTCGCCGGGTGGGGTCCACGGGGTCTTCGTTCACCCACAGGTCGCGGCGTGGCGGTCCCACGTGGGCTGTGGCACTGGCATCATCGGCAGGGCACTCATCCCGCTCACCCCCGATCCCGCGGCGCCGGGCTCCTGCTGGAGCCCCGTGTCCCTCGGGCCGGGTGGGCGCCGGCCACCCCTCGCGGGTGGGTCCCGACCGCTCCGGCGGCCCGACGTGGACACCGGCGCTGAGCAGGGGTAGGGTCTCCTGTTGCGCTGCCCTCTGACTGCCAGCCCGTCGAGACGGGTCACGAGGGGTGCCCGGGAACGGCTCCGGGTCACCCCGTGTTGACCGTACCGATGGGGCAGGCATCCGCGGTCAGCCTCGCCGACAACGACGACGACCCAGGACGAACTGCACCCACCGCCCGCACGTCGTGAGGTCCTCGAAAGGACGCATCTTGGCAGGCTCTCGCCCCACCAGCACCACCACCACTGATCCCAGCACCACCGCGGTCGACGTCCAGCCCGGTCCCCGTACCGGCGGCACCGACCAGCAGAAGATCCCCGGCGCGCCGCTCCGCGTCTCGTTCGCCAAGATCCGCGAGCCCCTCGAGGTCCCGGACCTGCTCGCCCTGCAGACCGCCTCGTTCGACTGGCTGGTCGGCGCCCCGGAGTGGAAGGCCACCCTCGCCCCCGAGGACCAGGCCAACGCCGTCGGCGGCCTCGCCGAGATCCTCGAGGAGATCTCGCCGATCGAGGACTTCAGCGGCTCGATGTCGCTGTCCTTCTCCAACCCGCGCTTCGAGGACGTCAAGGCGTCCCTCGAGGAGTGCAAGGACAAGGACATGACCTACGCGGCGCCGCTGTTCGTCACCGCCGAGTTCATGAACAACACCACCGGCGAGATCAAGAGCCAGACGGTGTTCATGGGCGACTTCCCGGTCATGACGAGCAAGGGCACGTTCGTCATCAACGGGACCGAGCGCGTCGTCGTCTCCCAGCTGGTCCGCAGCCCCGGCGTCTACTTCGACAAGAGCCTGGACAAGACGTCGGACAAGGACGTCTACAGCGCCAAGGTCATCCCCAGCCGCGGCGCGTGGCTGGAGTTCGACGTCGACAAGCGCGACACCGTCGGCGTCCGGATCGACCGCAAGCGCCGCCAGCCGGTCAGCGTCCTGCTCAAGGCCCTCGGCTGGACCGAGGACCGGATCCGCGAGCACTTCCAGTGGTCGCCCACCATGCTGGCCACCCTGGAGAAGGACCACCTCGCCGGCCAGGACGAGGCGCTGCTGGACATCTACCGCAAGCTGCGCCCGGGCGAGCCGCCGACGCGTGAGTCGGCGCAGGCGCTGCTGGAGAACCTCTTCTTCAACCCGAAGCGCTACGACCTGGCGAAGGTCGGCCGCTACAAGGTCAACAAGAAGCTCGGTGTCGACGTCCCCAAGGGCACCTCGACGCTGACCGAGGACGACATCGTCGCCACCATCGAGTACGTCGTGCGTCTGCACGCCGGCGAGCCCGACCACGGCGTCGACGACATCGACCACTTCGGCAACCGTCGCCTGCGCACGGTCGGCGAGCTGATCCAGAACCAGATCCGGGTCGGCCTCTCCCGCATGGAGCGCGTGGTCCGCGAGCGGATGACGACCCAGGACGTCGAGGCGATCACGCCGCAGACGCTGATCAACATCCGGCCGGTCGTCGCCTCCATCAAGGAGTTCTTCGGCACCAGCCAGCTCTCGCAGTTCATGGACCAGACCAACCCGCTCGCGGGCCTGACCCACAAGCGCCGCCTGTCGGCGCTGGGCCCGGGTGGTCTGTCCCGTGAGCGTGCGGGCATGGAGGTCCGCGACGTGCACCCGAGCCACTACGGCCGGATGTGCCCGATCGAGACCCCTGAGGGCCCGAACATCGGTCTGATCGGCTCGCTGTCCTCCTTCGGCCGGGTGAACCCCTTCGGCTTCATCGAGACGCCGTACCGCAAGGTCGTCAACGGCACCGTCAGCGACCAGATCGACTACCTGACCGCCGACGAGGAGGACCGCTTCGTCGTCGCCCAGGCCAACTCGCCGCTGGACGCGTCGGGCCGGTTCGCCGAGGACCTGGTCCTCGTCCGCACCAAGGGCGGGGAGACCACCGACCTCGCCCCGGAGAACGTCGACTACATGGACGTCTCGCCGCGGCAGATGACCTCGGTCGCGACGGCGATGATCCCGTTCCTCGAGCACGACGACGCCAACCGCGCCCTGATGGGCGCGAACATGCAGCGTCAGGCGGTCCCGCTGCTGCGCAGCGAGGCCCCGCTGGTCGGCACCGGCATGGAGCTGCGTGCCGCCGTCGACGCCGGTGACGTCGTGGTGGCCGAGAAGGCCGGTGTGGTCGAGGACTCCACCGCCGACTACGTCACCGTGATGGCCGACGACGGGACCCGGCAGACCTACCGGCTGCTGAAGTTCCAGCGCTCGAACCAGGGCACCTCGATCAACCAGAGCCCGGTGGTCGAAGAGGGCCAGCGGGTCGAGGTGGGCCAGGTCGTCGCCGACGGCCCGTGCACCGACGAGGGCGAGATGGCGCTGGGCAAGAACCTGCTCGTCGCCTTCATGCCCTGGGAGGGTCACAACTACGAGGACGCGATCATCCTGTCGCAGCGCCTCGTGCAGGACGACGTCCTGTCCTCGATCCACATCGAGGAGTTCGAGGTCGACGCCCGCGACACCAAGCTCGGTGCCGAGGAGATCACCCGGGACATCCCGAACGTCTCCGAGGAGGTCCTCGCGGACCTCGACGAGCGCGGGATCATCCGGATCGGTGCCGAGGTCGTCCCCGGCGACATCCTCGTCGGCAAGGTCACGCCCAAGGGCGAGACGGAGCTGACCCCCGAGGAGCGGCTGCTGCGGGCGATCTTCGGTGAGAAGGCCCGCGAGGTGCGCGACACCAGCCTCAAGGTCAAGCACGGTGAGTCCGGCAAGGTCATCGGCGTCCGGGTCTTCTCCCGCGAGGACGGCGACGAGCTGCCCGCCGGCGTGAACGAGCTCATCCGGGTCTACGTGGCCCAGATGCGCAAGATCAGCGACGGCGACAAGCTGGCCGGCCGCCACGGGAACAAGGGCGTCATCTCCAAGATCCTCCCGCAGGAGGACATGCCGTTCCTCGAGGACGGCACGCCGGTCGACATCGTGCTCAACCCGCTGGGCGTGCCCGGCCGGATGAACGTCGGCCAGGTGCTGGAGACCCACCTCGGGTGGATCGCCAAGACCGGCTGGGAGGTCGAGGGCACCCCGGAGTGGGCGGCCAAGCTGCCGGGCGCTGCGCGCCAGGCCGCCCCGGGCACCCGCACCGCGACGCCGGTCTTCGACGGTGCCAAGGAGGAGGAGATCATCGGCCTGCTGGGCTCGACGGTCCCGAACCGCGACGGCAACCGGATGGTCAAGGAGACCGGCAAGGCGCGGCTGTTCGACGGCCGCTCCGGGGAGCCCTTCCCCGAGCCGATCTCGGTGGGCTACGTCTACATCCTGAAGCTGCTGCACCTCGTCGACGACAAGATCCACGCCCGTTCGACCGGGCCGTACTCGATGATCACGCAGCAGCCGCTCGGTGGTAAGGCGCAGTTCGGTGGTCAGCGCTTCGGTGAGATGGAGTGCTGGGCGATGCAGGCCTACGGCGCGGCCTACGCGCTGCAGGAGCTCCTCACCATCAAGTCCGACGACATCCTCGGCCGCGTCAAGGTGTACGAGGCGATCGTCAAGGGCGAGAACATCCCGGAGCCCGGCATCCCGGAGTCCTTCAAGGTGTTGCTCAAGGAGCTCCAGTCGCTCTGCCTGAACGTGGAGGTCCTCTCCAGCGACGGCAACGCGATCGAGCTGCGTGACACCGACGACGAGGTCTTCCGGGCCGCGGAGGAGCTGGGCATCGACCTCAGCCGTCGCGAGCCGTCGTCCGTCGAAGACGTCTGATCGGCCGCCGGCCGGCCCTGACCGAGTCAGGGCCGGCCGGCCCCACACCCTCATCGATTAGAAGCGAAGAACTAGCCCCGGAAAGGGGTACATCGAGTGCTCGACGTCAACTTCTTCGACGAACTGCGCATCGGTCTGGCCAGCGGTGACGACATCCGCCAGTGGTCACACGGCGAGGTGAAGAAGCCCGAGACCATCAACTACCGCACTCTCCGTCCGGAGAAGGACGGTCTGTTCTGCGAGAAGATCTTCGGTCCCACCCGGGACTGGGAGTGCTACTGCGGGAAGTACAAGCGGGTCCGCTTCAAGGGCATCATCTGCGAGCGCTGCGGCGTCGAGGTCACTCGCGCCAAGGTGCGTCGTGAGCGGATGGGCCACATCGAGCTGGCCGCGCCGGTCACCCACATCTGGTTCTTCAAGGGCGTCCCCTCGCGCCTGGGCTACCTGCTCGACCTGGCGCCCAAGGACCTCGAGAAGATCATCTACTTCGCTGCGTACATGATCACCACCGTCGACGACGAGGCGCGTCACCGCGACCTGCCGACCGTCGAGGCCGAGATCAGCGCGGAGAAGTCCAACCTCGAGGGTCGCCGCGACGCCGACGTGGAGGCGCGCCAGCAGAAGCTGGAGGCCGACCTCGCCGAGCTGGAGGCCGAGGGCGCCAAGTCCGACGTGCGCCGCAAGGTGCGCGAGGGCGGCGAGCGCGAGATGCGCCAGCTGCGCGACCGGGCCCAGCGGGAGATCGACCGCCTCGACGAGGTGATGGACACCTTCCGCAAGCTCGAGGTCAAGCAGCTCATCGCCGACGAGGGCCTCTACCGCGAGCTGCGCGACCGCTTCGGTGAGTACTTCGAGGGCGGCATGGGCGCCGCGGCGCTGCAGAAGCTGCTCGCCGGCTTCGACCTCGACGCCGAGGCCGTCTCGCTGCGCGAGACCATCCGCAGCGGCAAGGGCCAGCGCAAGCTGCGGGCGCTCAAGCGGCTGAAGGTCGTCGCCGCGTTCCAGCAGACCCAGAACTCGCCCATGGGCATGGTCCTGGACTGCGTGCCGGTGATCCCGCCGGACCTGCGCCCGATGGTGCAGCTGGACGGTGGCCGCTTCGCGACCAGCGACATGAACGACCTGTACCGACGGGTGATCAACCGGAACAACCGGCTCAAGCGACTGCTCGACCTGGGCGCGCCGGAGATCATCGTCAACAACGAGAAGCGGATGCTCCAGGAGTCCGTGGACGCGCTGTTCGACAACGGTCGTCGTGGCCGTCCCGTCACCGGCCCGGGCAACCGTCCGCTGAAGTCCCTGAGCGACCTGCTCAAGGGCAAGCAGGGCCGGTTCCGGCAGAACCTGCTGGGCAAGCGCGTCGACTACTCCGGCCGTTCGGTCATCGTCGTCGGCCCCCAGCTCAAGCTGCACCAGTGCGGTCTGCCCAAGCAGATGGCGCTGGAGCTGTTCAAGCCCTTCGTGATGAAGCGGCTGGTCGACCTCAACCACGCGCAGAACATCAAGTCCGCCAAGCGGATGGTGGAGCGCGCGCGGCCGGTCGTGTGGGACGTCCTGGAAGAGGTCATCACCGAGCACCCGGTGCTGCTGAACCGGGCGCCGACGCTGCACCGTCTGGGCATCCAGGCCTTCGAGCCCCAGCTGGTCGAGGGCAAGGCCATCCAGATCCATCCGCTCGTCTGCACCGCGTTCAACGCGGACTTCGACGGTGACCAGATGGCGGTGCACCTGCCGCTGTCGGCCGAGGCGCAGGCCGAGGCCCGCATCCTCATGCTCTCCAGCAACAACATCCTGAGCCCGGCCGATGGTCGTCCGATCACCGCGCCGACCCAGGACATGGTGCTGGGCCTCTACCACCTGACCTCTCTCTCCGGGTCGGTCGAGGTGCCCGAGGGCGAGCGGCCCAGGTCGTACTCGACGACGGCCGAGGCGGTCATGGCCTTCGACAAGGGCGTGCTCGGGCTGCAGGAGCGGGTCCTCATCCGCCTCGACGAGGTCTTCGGCGTCGACAGCGGCCCGAACGACCCGTGGGAGGCTCCCGAGGGCTGGGAGCCCGGTCAGCCGGCCATCGTCTCCACCAGCCTGGGCCGGGTCCTCTTCAACGAGGCCCTGCCGGAGGACTACCGGTTCGTCAACTACCAGGTGCCGAAGAAGGCGCTGGGCGCGATCGTCAACGACCTCGCCGAGCGCTACCCGAAGGTGCAGGTGGCGGCGACGCTGGACGCCCTCAAGTCGGCCGGTTTCCGCTGGGCGACCCGCTCGGGCGTGACGATCGCGATCGACGACGTCGTCACCCCGCCGGTGAAGGCCGCGATCCTGGAGCGGCACGAGGACGAGGCCCGCAAGATCGAGCGTCAGTACGAGCGCGGCGTCATCACCGACGCCGAGCGTCGTTCGGAGCTCATCGAGATCTGGACGCGGGCCCGCGCCGAGGTCAGCCAGGCGATGGTCGACAACTTCCCGACCACCAACCCGGTCTGGGTCATGGTCAACTCCGGCGCTCGCGGCAACATGATGCAGATCAGCCAGATCGCCGGCATGCGTGGCCTGGTGGCCAACCCGAAGGGCGAGATCATCCCGCGGCCGATCAAGGCCAACTTCCGGGAGGGTCTGTCCGTGCTGGAGTACTTCATCTCCACGCACGGTGCCCGCAAGGGCCTGGCCGACACCGCGCTGCGCACCGCCGACTCCGGGTACCTCACCCGCCGGCTGGTGGACGTCTCGCAGGACGTCATCATCCGCGAGGAGGACTGCGGCACCGAGCGCGGCGTCCTCATGCCGATCGGCACCGTGGTGGACGGCGCGGTCATCCGCGACGCCCACGTGGAGACCAGCGTCTACGCCCGTGCACTGGCCGCTGACGTGGTCGCTGCCGACGGCACCCAGATCGCCCCGGCCGGGGCCGACCTGGGCGACGTGCTGATCGCTCAGCTGGTCGACGCCGGGGTCTCCGAGGTCAAGGTGCGCTGCGTGCTCACCTGCGAGTCGCTGCTGGGCACCTGCGCCACCTGCTACGGCCGGTCGCTGGCCTCCGGCAAGCTCGTGGACGTCGGCGAGGCGGTCGGGATCATCGCCGCCCAGTCGATCGGCGAGCCCGGCACGCAGCTGACGATGCGCACCTTCCACACCGGTGGTGTGGCGGGCGCGGACATCACGCACGGTCTGCCGCGTGTGGTCGAGCTCTTCGAGGCCCGTGTCCCCAAGGGCAAGGCCCCGATCGCCGAGCTGGCCGGCAACGTCCGGATCGAGGACGGCGACCAGTTCCGCAAGCTCACCATCACCCCGGACGACGGGTCCGAAGAGGTCGTCTACGACAAGCTGTCGCGTCGCTCGCGGCTGCGGGTCGAGGACGGCGGGCACGTCGAGGTCGGCGAGCAGCTGACCGAGGGTGCGGTCGACCCGCACGAGGTGCTGCGGATCATGGGCCCGCGTGAGGTGCAGCTGCACCTGGTGCGCGAGGTCCAGGAGGTCTACCGCAGCCAGGGTGTGTCGATCCACGACAAGCACATCGAGGTGATCATCCGCCAGATGCTGAAGCGGGTGACCATCATCGACTCGGGCGCGACGGAGTTCCTGCCCGGTGCGCTGGTCGAGCGGACCCTGTTCGAGACGGAGAACCGTCGGGTGGTCGCCGAGGGCGGCGAGCCCGCCTCGGCCCGTCCGGTGCTGATGGGGATCACCAAGGCGTCGCTGGCGACGGAGTCGTGGCTGTCGGCCGCCTCCTTCCAGGAGACGACCAAGGTGCTCACCGACGCCGCCATCCAGGGGAAGAGCGACAGCCTGCTCGGGCTCAAGGAGAACGTGATCATCGGGAAGCTGATCCCGGCCGGTACCGGCATCAGCCGCTACCGGAACATCACGGTCGAGCCCACCGAGGAGGCGCGTGCCGCCGTCTACACCATGGCCGGGTACGACGACGGGCAGTACTACAGCCCGGACGTCTTCGGTCAGGGCACGGGCGAGGCCGTCCGGCTCGAGGAGTACGACTGGCGCTGATGCGCTGAGTGAGTGACAGAAGGGCCCCGGGAGCGCGAGCTCCCGGGGCCCTTCTGTGTCTCGCCGGGCGTCACGTGACGCAAGGGGCCGGGTCACCCCGGCCCCGCCGGCGTCAGCCCGCCAGGCGGCGCATCGTCTCGACGGTGCGAAGCCGGCCCTCGCGGCTGTCGTCGAGGGGCTGCAGGTTGATCGTGGTCACCCCGGCCGCGGCGAACGCGGCGATCCGCTCGGCCACGTAGGACTCCGGCCCGATCAGCGAGGTCGCGCGCACGAGGTCCTCCGGGACGGCGGCGGCCGCCTCGTCCTTGCGCCCGGCCAGGTACAGCTCCTGGATCGCCTCCGCCTCGGCCTCGTAGCCGTACCGGCGGGCCAGGTCGTTGTAGAAGTTCTTGCCCTTGGCGCCCATGCCGCCGACGTACAACGCGATCCCCGGCCGCACTGCCTCCACCAGGTGGTCGACGTCCTCGCCGATCGCCACCGGGACGCCGACGACGACGTCGAGCTCACCGAGCGACGGGTCCCGCTTGGCCTTGCCCGCCTCGAGCGAGGCGCCCCAGACGTCGGCAGCACGCTCGGGGTGGAAGAAGATCGGCTCCCACTTCTCCGCGATCTCGGCGGCGAGCTCCACGTTCTTCGGCCCGAGCGCGGCGAGCAGCACCGGGATCTGCGGCCGCACCGGGGTGTTGATGAGCTTCAGCGGCTTGCCGAGGCCGGTGCCCTGGTCGGCCGGGAGCGGCACCTGGTACTTCTTGCCGTCGTGCTCCAGCCGCTCGCGGCGCCACACCTGGCGGCAGATCTCGATGATCTCGCGGGTCCGCTGCAGGGGGGCGTCATAGGGCAGCCCGTGCCAGCCCTCGATGACCTGCGGCCCGGAGGCGCCCAGTCCGAGGGTGAACCTGCCGCCGGAGACGAAGTCCAGACCGGCCGCGGTCATCGCGATCAGCGCCGGTGTGCGGCTGTAGATGGGCAGGATGCCGCTCATCAACTCGACCCGGTCGGTCACGGCTGCCAGGTAGCCCAGCTGGCTGACCGCGTCGAAGGTGTACACCTCCGCGCACATCGCGACGTCGAGCCCGGCGGACTCCAGGTCACGGATCTCGTCCGCGGTCTGCTTGAAGTCACCGGCGTAGCTGGCCTGGATCCCGATGCGCACGCGCCCTCCTCGGCGTCCGTGGCACCCTCGTCGGTGCCACTGCCGCCGACGGTAACGGCCCGGCGGGGGAGTGGGCCCCCGGGGCGCTCAGAGGGCGCGGACGGTGCCGATCACGTGCGTGACGACCCGTACGCCGTCGACGTCGGCCGGCACGCGGGCGCCGGCGCCCGCCTCGGTCAGGTCGACCCGGACGACGTAGTCGGCGGCCTGCCGCGCCAGCCCGACCGCGGCGACGCCGGGGTCGGCGGCGAAGCGGGAGGCCAGCGCGTCCTTGGCTGCGCGGGCTGAGGCGCGGTCGGTCATGCCCCCATGGTGCCCTCCGGCGCCGGATCAGGACAGGGCAAGGCCGGCCGAGGCCCTCCTTCCGGGGTCGCTCAGCCCGCGAACCACTCCACGTCGAGCTCGCGCAGCACCGTGGCCAGGGAGTTGGCGAAGGTGACGCCGCCACCGGCGCTGCCGCCCGTGGTCGACCCGGCGAACAGCAGACCCAGCGGCGCGCGGTCGCGGCTGCGCCAGATCACCGACCCGCTGTCGCCCCCGGCGCTGAACCCCCCGCTGACGCCCTCGATCTCCACCTGGTCGTCGAAGGTGTGCACGGCATCGTCGAACTGCACCCCAACGCCGTCGACCTCGACCGCGGTGATCCGCCCGTGGGTGTGGCCCGTCGTGCGCCCCACCTTCTCCACCAGCTCGTCGGGGTCGGTGTCGTCCGCGGCGGCGACCACGGCGGAGAGCGGGCCGCCGGGGTAGCCGGCGGGGTTCGCCGTCATGTCGGGGTCCAGGGCGGCGACCGCGGCGTCGACCAGGTTCCCCGGCTCGAGGCGGAACCGGATGAAGGCAGCCAGACTGCCGATCCGGTCGGTGTCGAGACCCCCGTCCGCGACACCCGGCTGGAACACCGGGTCGCCCGCCCTGCCCGCGTCGCTGTTGGCCAGCACGTGGTTGTTGCTGAGCACGAGCAGCTCCTCCGTGCCGCGGCGCCGGACAAATCCCCCGAGGGTGCCGGCGGTGACGTCGCGATGGCCGACGGACGCCCCGGGCCGCAACGGACGCCCCCGACGCCGGAGCTCATCGGGGGTGGGCGAGGTCAGCAGTCGGACCGGCCCGATGACCCGGACGTCCACCTCCTCCCGGGCGCCGGCGTCCAGCCCGCCCAGCACGAGGTCGGCGTCGGTCTGCTCGATCAGCCGGATCGCCAGGTGCACCTGACCTCTGGCGACCGGGGTCAGCCCCAGGGCCACTCCGCTCCACCGGGAGGGACCGTCGACGGAACTGGCCGCGACGCTGGACGGCGGTACCTCGCTCAGCCGCTTGGACAGCCGGGCCTTGAGTTCGCGGGCGTTGTCGGGGAGCACGGCGTACCTCCGAGCGGCAGGCGCACCACCAACGAGGTGCGGGACGTGAGCGGGTCGCCACCGACCGTAGGGCGGGAGTCCGACAGAAGCGACGTGACGACGGACGACGACGCGCGCCGGGACCCCTGCCCGCCGCCGTCCGGTTCCGGTACGTTCCCCGCACGACCCCTCGGGCAGCTGCGCGCAGCGCCCGGGAACATGCCCGAGGCAACGGCAGTTGGTCCAGGACGGACCGGCTGAACCGGTGCGCAGCCCACATGTCGACCCGGCTTTGACCGGTCCGGCAGGGCCGGGTACTGTGGTCAGCTGTGCCCAGGATGACTGGGCCTGCTCCCGTAAGCGGTTCACCTGGGCGTCCATCGGTCTTCGGATCGACCGGATGTCAGGGGCCACTCCCGTCACCGACGGGGTCCACTGCAAGGTGGTGTGGCCGGCGCCGGATCGCGAGGGGCGACGAGTCCGGTTCGATCAACTGGCCGGTTCTCGCGAAGGGCGACACGCCCGAGCGCGGGGGTCGGAGGGTGGGTCGCGGGCAGACTCGAGAGGGCCGGGCCACCGGGCACACCACACGCAGTGCACCACATCCACAGCACGACCCAGCGCAGGCAGGAGATCCAGGCCACCCATGCCCACGATCCAGCAGCTGGTCCGCAAGGGCCGCGAGGACAAGGTCGAGAAGACCAAGACCCCGGCGTTGAAGGGATCCCCTCAGCGCCGCGGCGTGTGCACGCGCGTCTACACGACGACGCCGAAGAAGCCGAACTCGGCGCTGCGCAAGGTCGCTCGCGTGCGCCTCACCAGCGGTGTCGAGGTGACCGCCTACATCCCGGGCGTCGGTCACAACCTGCAGGAGCACTCGATGGTGCTCGTGCGCGGCGGCCGGGTGAAGGACCTCCCCGGCGTCCGTTACAAGATCATCCGTGGCTCGCTGGACACCCAGGGTGTCCGCGGCCGCAAGCAGGCTCGCAGCCGGTACGGCGCGAAGAAGGAGAAGAGCTAATGCCGCGCAAGGGCCCCGCGCCGAAGCGTCCGCTCATCGCCGACCCGGTGTACCAGTCGCCGCTGGTCACCCAGCTGGTGAACAAGGTGCTCGTCGACGGCAAGCGCTCTGTCGCCGAGGCGATCGTCTACGGCGCCCTCGAGGGCGTCCGGGCGAAGAACGACACCGACCCGGTCGTCACGCTCAAGCGCGCGCTGGACAACGTGAAGCCGGCTCTCGAGGTGCGCAGCCGCCGCGTCGGTGGTGCGACCTACCAGGTGCCGATCGAGGTCCGCCCCTCCCGCAGCACGACCCTCGGCCTGCGCTGGCTCATCCAGTACAGCCGGGCGCGTCGCGAGAAGACGATGACCGAGCGCCTCATGAACGAGCTGCTGGACGCCAGCAACGGCCTCGGTGCCGCGGTCAAGCGCCGCGAGGACACGCACAAGATGGCCGAGTCGAACAAGGCCTTCGCGCACTACCGCTGGTGACGCCAGTCCATCAGCAGCCGCTGCCCGCGGTGGAACCGGGCGACCCCCGGACACCGCGCACGGACGAGAAGGAAGAGGAGTAAGGGAATGGCCCAGAACGAGGCCCAACTCGCCAAGACCCGCAACATCGGGATCATGGCGCACATCGACGCCGGCAAGACGACGACGACCGAGCGGATCCTCTTCTACACCGGTATCAACTACAAGATCGGTGAAGTCCACGACGGCGCGGCCACGATGGACTGGATGGAGCAGGAGCAGGAGCGCGGCATCACCATCACGTCCGCCGCGACGAAGTGCTCCTGGAACGACCACGACATCAACATCATCGACACCCCGGGTCACGTCGACTTCACCGTCGAGGTGGAGCGGTCCCTGCGGGTGCTCGACGGTGCGGTCGCCGTCTACGACGGGGTCGCCGGCGTGGAGCCGCAGACCGAGCAGGTCTGGCGTCAGGCCGAGAAGTACAGCGTCCCGCGCATGTGCTTCGTCAACAAGCTCGACCGCACCGGCGCCGACTTCTTCCGTTGCGTCGACATGATGGTGGAGCGGCTCAACGCCAACGCGCTGGTGCTGCAGCTGCCGATCGGTGCCGAGGCCGACTTCATCGGCGTCGTCGACCTGGTCCAGATGAAGGCCCTGACCTGGCGCGGTGAGACCAAGATGGGCGAGGACTACGCCATCGAGGACATCCCCGCCGAGCTGGCCGACCAGGCCGCGGAGTACCGCGAGAAGCTCCTCGAGAACATCGCGGACTTCGACGACTCGCTCATGGAGGACTACCTCGCCGGCGAGGAGATCGCCGCCGACCGGCTCAAGGCGGCCATCCGCAAGGCCACGATCGCCGGCCAGGTGAACCCGGTCCTGACCGGCACGGCCTTCAAGAACAAGGGCGTGCAGCCCCTGCTCGACGCGGTCGTCGACTACCTGCCCAGCCCGCTGGACGTCGAGGCGATCGTCGGCACCGCGCTCGACGGTGAGACCGAGGTCCTGCGGCACGCCGACGAGAACGAGCCCTTCTCCGCGCTGGCCTTCAAGATCCAGACGGACCAGCACCTCGGCAAGCTCACCTACATCCGGGTCTACTCCGGCAAGCTCGACGCGGGTTCCCCGGTGCTCAACAGCACCAAGGACCGCAAGGAGCGGGTCGGCAAGATCTACCAGATGCACGCCAACAAGCGCGAAGAGCGTCAGGGCGTGGGCGCCGGTGAGATCGTCGCCGTCAACGGCATGAAGCAGACCACGACGGGTGACACGCTCTGCGACCCGCAGAAGCCGGTCATCCTCGAGTCGATGACCTTCCCGGCGCCGGTCATCTCGGTCGCCATCGAGCCGAAGACGAAGAGCGACCAGGAGAAGCTGGGCACGGCCATCCAGAAGCTGGCCGAGGAGGACCCGACGTTCCAGGTCCGCCTCGACGAGGAGACCGGTCAGACGGTCATCTCCGGCATGGGTGAGCTGCACCTGGAGATCCTGGTCGACCGCATGCGGCGTGAGTTCAACGTCGAGGCCAACGTCGGCAAGCCGCAGGTGGCCTACCGCGAGACGATCCGCAAGACCGTCGAGCGCTACGACTACACGCACAAGAAGCAGACGGGCGGCTCCGGCCAGTTCGCGAAGGTGCAGATCGCCCTCGAGCCGCTGGAGATGAGCGGCGACTCGGCGACCTACGAGTTCGAGAACAAGGTCACGGGTGGCCGCATCCCGCGGGAGTACATCCCGTCGGTCGACGCCGGCATGCAGGACGCCATGCAGTACGGCATCCTCGCCGGCTACCCCATGGTCGGCGTCAAGGCGTCGCTCCTGGACGGCCAGTACCACGAGGTCGACTCCTCGGAGATGGCCTTCAAGATCGCCGGATCGATCGCCTTCAAGGAGGCCGCCCGCAAGGCCAGCCCGGCCCTGCTGGAGCCGATGATGGCGGTCGAGGTCGTCACCCCGGAAGAGAACATGGGCGACGTCATCGGCGACCTGAACTCCCGCCGCGGGACCATCCAGGCGATGGAGGAGCGTTCCGGCGCTCGCGTCGTCCGGGCCCTGGTGCCGCTGTCGGAGATGTTCGGCTACGTGGGCGACCTGCGCAGCCGCACCCAGGGGCGGGCGAGCTACACCATGGTGTTCGACACCTACGCCGAGGTCCCGGCCAACGTCGCCAAGGAGATCATCGCCAAGGCGACCGGCGAGTAACCGGACGGCGGTCCACCCGCCGGCCACCGCGAGCGTGAGCTCGCACCCCAGACACGCGAACGACTGCGAAGAATCGACGAGAGGAACCCAGTGGCCAAGGCCAAGTTCGAGCGGACCAAGCCGCACGTCAACATCGGCACCATCGGGCACATCGACCACGGCAAGACGACGCTGACCGCGGCGATCACCAAGGTGCTGCACGACAAGTTCCCGAACCTCAACGAGGCGTCCGCGTTCGACATGATCGACAAGGCGCCCGAGGAGAAGGCTCGCGGCATCACGATCTCGATCGCCCACGTCGAGTACCAGACCGAGAACCGGCACTACGCGCACGTCGACTGCCCCGGGCACGCCGACTACATCAAGAACATGATCACCGGTGCGGCCCAGATGGACGGCGCGATCCTGGTGGTCGCCGCCACCGACGGCCCGATGCCGCAGACCAAGGAGCACGTGCTCCTGGCCCGCCAGGTCGGTGTCCCCTACATCGTGGTGGCGCTGAACAAGGCCGACATGGTCGACGACGAGGAGATCCTCGAGCTCGTCGAGCTGGAGGTCCGTGAGCTGCTGTCCGAGTACGAGTTCCCGGGCGACGACGTCCCCGTGGTCCGCGTCTCGGCGCTGAAGGCCCTCGAGGGCGACGCCGAGTGGGGCGACAAGCTCATGGAGCTCATGAACGCCGTCGACACGGCGATCCCGGAGCCCGAGCGTGAGATCGACAAGCCGTTCCTCATGCCCGTCGAGGACGTCTTCACGATCACCGGTCGCGGCACGGTCGTCACCGGTCGCGTCGAGCGCGGCATCGTCAAGGTCTCCGAGGAGATCGAGATCGTCGGCATCCGCCCGAACTCGACCAAGACGACCGTCACCGGTGTCGAGATGTTCCGCAAGCTGCTCGACCAGGGCCAGGCCGGTGACAACGTCGGTCTGCTGCTGCGTGGCATCAAGCGCGAGGACGTCGAGCGCGGCCAGGTCGTCGTGAAGCCGGGCTCGATCACCCCGCACACGAACTTCGAGGGCTCGGTCTACATCCTCTCGAAGGACGAGGGTGGCCGGCACACGCCGTTCTTCAACAACTACCGTCCGCAGTTCTACTTCCGGACCACGGACGTCACCGGCGTCGTCACGCTGCCTGCGGGCACCGAGATGGTCATGCCCGGCGACAACACCGAGATGTCGGTCGAGCTGATCCAGCCGATCGCCATGGAGGAGGGCCTGCGCTTCGCCATCCGCGAGGGTGGCCGCACCGTCGGCGCCGGCCGGGTCGTCAAGATCAACCAGTGACACCCTGACGGGCGGCGGCCGGAACGGCCGCCGCCCGTCAGCCGGGTCGGGACACCGACCCAGGGTCAGCAGACCCACTTGTACTTTCACAACCGATCGGCAGGAGCGAAGACAACCGATGGCGGGACAGAAGATCCGCATCCGGCTGAAGGCCTACGACCACGAGGCCATCGATGCCTCGGCTCGGCGCATCGTGGACACGGTGACGAAGACCGGAGCGCGCGTCGTCGGCCCGGTGCCGCTGCCGACGGAGAAGAACGTGTACTGCGTCATCCGCTCGCCGCACAAGTACAAGGACTCGCGCGAGCACTTCGAGATGCGTACGCACAAGCGGCTCATCGACATCCTCGACCCGACGCCGAAGACGGTCGACGCGCTGATGCGCATCGACCTGCCGGCCTCGGTCGACGTCAACATCCAGTAAGGGCTGTCCCAGACATGGCGAGCACATTCCGTGGTCTCCTCGGCGAGAAGCTGGGGATGACCCAGGTCTTCGACGAGAACAACCGCATCGTGCCGGTGACCGTCATCAAGGCGGGCCCGTGCGTGGTCACCCAGGTGCGCACCCCCGAGAAGGACGGCTACTCCGCTGTCCAGCTCGGTTTCGGCGCGATCGACCCCCGCAAGGTGAACAAGCCTGAGGGCGGGCACTTCGCCAAGGCGGGCATCACCCCGCGCCGGCACCTGGTCGAGCTGCGCACCGAGGACGCTGCCGACTACTCGGTCGGTCAGGAGCTGACCGCTGAGGTCTTCTCCGACGTGGCCAAGGTCGACGTCATCGGCACCAGCAAGGGCAAGGGCACCGCCGGCGTCATGAAGCGTCACGGCTTCAAGGGCCTCGGCGCCGGCCACGGCACCCACCGCAAGCACCGCGCCCCCGGCTCGATCGGCGGGGCCTCGACCCCGGGTCGCGTCTTCAAGGGCGTCCGCATGGCCGGGCGCATGGGCGCGGTCACCACGACCACGCTCTCGCTGAAGGTCCACCAGGTGGACACCGAGAAGGGCCTGGTCCTGATCAAGGGCGCCGTCCCCGGCCCCCGCGGCGGGCTCCTGCTCGTCCGGTCCGCGGTCAAGGGCGGCCCCGTGGGGAGTGACGCGAAGTGACCGCACCGACTTCTGCAGAGTCGACCGCGACCCGGACCGACCGTCAGGTCGACGTCCGGACGCCGGCGGGGGAGACCTCGGGCAGCGTGACGCTGCCCGGCGAGCTGTTCGACGCCCCGGCCAACGTCTCGCTGCTGCACCAGGTCGTCGTGGCCCAGCTGGCCGCGGCCCGCCAGGGCACGCACTCGACCAAGACCCGCGCCCAGGTCAGCGGCACCGGCGCCAAGCCGTACCGCCAGAAGGGCACCGGCCGGGCCCGTCAGGGTTCGCTGCGTTCGCCGCAGTTCACCGGCGGTGGCATCTCGCACGGTCCGCAGCCGCGGAACTACGAGCAGAAGACGCCCAAGAAGATGAAGGCCGCCGCCCTCCGTGGTGCCCTCTCCGACCGGGCTCGTGACGGCCGCGTGCACGTCGTCTCCGCGTTCGTCGACGGCGACGCGCCCTCGACCAAGGCCGCGCTCAAGGTCCTGGACGCGATCAGCACCGCCAAGCGCGTGCTGGTCGTCCTCGACCGCGACGACGTCCTCAACTGGGTCAGCCTGCGCAACGTGCCGCGGGTGCACCTGATCGAGGCCGGTCAGCTGAACACCTACGACGTGCTGGTGTCCGACGAGGTCGTCTTCACCGAGACCGCGCTGACCGAGTACGTCACCGGCCCGGCCCGGGGCGGGAAGGGCGCGGCCTCCTCGGCCGAGCTCCCCGACCTGGAGACCCACGAGATCGACGGCGACGTGCCCTCGATCGCGCCGGCCACCACGACCGAGACGTCCGAGGAGAAGGCATGAGCGTCCGCGACCCCCGGGACGTGCTGCTGTCCCCGGTCATCTCCGAGAAGAGCTACGGGCTGCTGGACGAGAACAAGTACACGTTCATCGTCCGTCCCGACGCCAACAAGACCCAGATCAAGATCGCTGTGCAGCAGGTCTTCAACGTGAAGGTCCTCGCCGTCAACACGATCAACCGCCAGGGGAAGAGGAAGCGCTCCAAGGGCGCTGTGATGGGGAAGCGCAAGGACACCAAGCGCGCCATCGTCTCCGTTGCCCCCGGTGACCGCATCGAGCTCTTCGGTGGACCCGGCGCCTGAGCGCCGGTGACCACCGATCGGACCAGAGAGAACAGACAGGGACTCTGAGGAACCATGGCCATCCGTAAGTACAAGCCGACGACGCCGGGCCGCCGCGGCTCGTCCGTCGCCGACTTCGCCGAGGTCACCCGCGACCATCCCGAGAAGTCGCTGGTCCGACCGCTGCACGGTCGTGGCGGGCGCAACGTCCACGGTCGTGTGACTGCTCGTCACCAGGGCGGTGGGCACAAGCGCGCCTACCGCCTCATCGACTTCCGCCGGGCCGACAAGGACGGTGTGCCGGCCAAGGTCGCGCACATCGAGTACGACCCGAACCGCACCTCGCGCATCGCGCTGCTGCACTTCGCCGACGGGGAGAAGCGCTACATCATCGCCCCGGCGAAGCTGAAGCAGGGCGACACGGTCGAGTGCGGCCCCGCGGCCGACATCAAGCCCGGCAACAACCTGCCGCTGCGCAACATCCCGGTCGGCACGGTCATCCACGCCATCGAGCTGCGGCCCGGTGGCGGGGCGAAGATCGCCCGCTCGGCCGGTACCAGCGTCCAGCTGGTCGCCCGTGAGGGTCGTTTCGCCCAGCTGCGGATGCCCTCGGGCGAGATCCGCAACGTCGACGTCCGGTGCCGCGCCACGATCGGCGAGGTCGGCAACGCCGAGCAGTCGAACATCAACTGGGGCAAGGCCGGCCGGATGCGGTGGAAGGGCAAGCGCCCGACCGTCCGCGGTGTCGCGATGAACCCGGTCGACCACCCGCACGGTGGTGGTGAGGGCAAGACCTCCGGTGGCCGGCACCCGGTCAACCCGAAGGGCAAGCCGGAGGGCCGCACGCGCAAGCGCAAGGCCAGTGATGCCCTGATCGTGCGCCGCCGGCGCACCAACAAGAAGCGCTGAGCGGGTAGAGGAGTCCGACAGACATGCCACGCAGCCTCAAGAAGGGCCCGTTCGTCGACGACCACCTGCTCGCCAAGGTGGACGCTCAGAACGACAAGGGCACCAAGAACGTCATCCGCACCTGGTCGCGGCGTTCGACGATCATCCCCGACATGCTCGGGCACACGATCGCCGTGCACGACGGCCGCAAGCACGTCCCGGTGTTCGTCACCGAGGCGATGGTCGGGCACAAGCTCGGCGAGTTCGCGCCCACGCGCACCTTCCGTGGGCACGTCAAGGACGACCGCCGGTCGCGGCGCGGCTGAGCGACGACCAGGTAGAGAAGAGACCCAGATGACTTCCCAGTTGGGACAGGAGACGCCGGTCGCCCGGGCCACGGCCCGGTTCGTCAGCGTCACCCCCATGAAGGCCCGCCGGGTGGTGGACATGATCCGCTACCTGCCGACCGACGAGGCACTGGCGCTGCTGCGCTTCACCCCGCAGACCGCCAGCGAGCCGGTGGCCAAGGTCGTCGCCAGCGCGGTCGCCAACGCCGAGCACAACCTGCAGTTGGACCCCGCTGCGCTCGTCGTCAGCGCCGCGTTCGTCGACGAGGGCCCCACGCTCAAGCGGATCCGTCCGCGGGCGCAGGGCCGGGCGTTCCGCATCAACAAGCGGACCAGCCACATCACCGTCGAGGTGACCGAGGTGAGCTCGAGCGCTGAGCTGGCCCTCCGGTCGCGCAAGGCACGTCGGGAGACCGGGCAGTCCGGCCCGGCCACCCAGCAGCAGAAGAGCAACACGAGGGGAGGGACCCGCTAGTGGGTCAGAAGGTCAACCCGCACGGGTTCCGGCTCGGCATCACCACCGACTACAAGTCCCGGTGGTACGCGGACAAGCTGTACGCCGACTACGTCAAGGAAGACGTGGCCATCCGGAAGCTCATGGGCAAGGGCATGGAGCGTGCCGGGATCTCGAAGGTGGAGATCGAGCGCACCCGTGACCGGGTCCGAGTGGACATCCACACCGCCCGGCCGGGCATCGTCATCGGTCGCCGTGGTGCGGAGGCCGACCGCATCCGCGGTGAGCTGGAGAAGCTCACCGGCAAGCAGGTGCAGCTGAACATCCTCGAGGTGAAGAACCCCGAGTCCGACGCGCAGCTGGTCGCCCAGGGTGTCGCCGAGCAGCTCTCCAGCCGGGTCAGCTTCCGTCGTGCCATGCGCAAGGCGATGCAGTCCGCGCAGCGCAGCCCGCAGGTCAAGGGCATCCGGGTGCAGTGCTCGGGTCGCCTCGGCGGCACCGAGATGAGCCGCTCGGAGTTCTACCGCGAGGGCCGTGTGCCGCTGCACACCCTCCGGGCGAACATCGACTACGGCATCTACGAGGCCCGTACGACCTTCGGCCGCATCGGTGTGAAGGTCTGGATCTACAAGGGCGACGCCAGCGGTTCGCGCGCTGAGCGGGAGGCCCTCGAGGCCCTCGCGCAGCGTCAGCAGCGCCGTGAGCGCGCCCAGCGTCCCCAGCGGCGTTCCGGCTCGTCCGGCACCACCGCCGGGGGCACCGAGGCAGGCCGCGCTGCGGCTGACGCCCCGGTCTCCACCGAGCAGCCGGCCGAGGCTCCCGCGGACGCCACCAGCGCCGTCGCCGTGGCCTCGGGTGAGGCTGCTCCCGCGCAGAGCATCGGCGAGGCCGCCGGTGCCGAGGGCACCGCGGCCGCGAAGGCCGCCGGCGCCGAGAACACGGAGGGCTGACCAGTGCTCATCCCACGTCGGGTCAAGCACCGCAAGCAGCACCACCCCGACCGCACCGGGCGGGCCAAGGGCGGCACCGCGATCAACTTCGGTGACTTCGCGATCCAGGCTCTCGAGCCCGCGTACGTGACCAACCGGCAGATCGAGTCCGCTCGTATCGCCATGACGCGTCACATCAAGCGTGGCGGCAAGGTGTGGATCTCGATCTACCCCGACCGCCCGCTGACGAAGAAGCCGGCCGAGACCCGCATGGGTTCCGGTAAGGGCTCGCCCGAGTGGTGGGTGGCGAACGTCAAGCCCGGTCGGATCATGTTCGAGCTGTCGGGTGTCGCCGAGCCGGTGGCCCGCGAGGCCATGCGCCGCGCGATCCACAAGCTCCCCATGAAGTGCCGCTTCATCACTCGCGAAGGAGAGGTGTGATGGCCGCCGGCCTCACTGCGCCTGAGCTGCGCGAGCTGTCCGCCGACGAGCTGGCCACCCGGCTGCGCGAGTCGCGCGAAGAGCTCTTCAACCTGCGGTTCCAGGTGGCCACCGGCCAGCTGGACAACAACCGGCGACTGCAGACCGTCCGCCGCGACATCGCCCGGATCTACACGATCATGCGCGAGCGCGAGCTGGGTCTCTCGGTCGCCCCGAACGAGGGTGTCGCATGAGCGAGGTCACCAACACCGCCGAGACCTCGACCGGGCCCGGCCTGGCCGGGCGTGGCTACCGCAAGGTCCGTGAGGGCCTGGTCGTCAGCGACAAGATGGACAAGACCATCGTCGTCGAGGTCGAGGACCGCGTGAAGCACGGGCTGTACGGCAAGGTCCTGCGCCGTACCAGCAAGCTGAAGGCGCACGACGAGCAGAACACCGCCGGCATCGGCGACCGGGTGCAGATCATGGAGACGCGCCCCACCTCCGCCACCAAGCGGTGGCGTCTGGTGACGGTCGTGGAGAAGGCCAAGTAGGAAGTCGACAACCGACCTCTCGGGGTCGGTGAGCAGGGAGTACCCTGGACGACTGGCGCGCTCTTCGGAGCCCGCCACATCCCGGTACCCGTGCACGGACGCACCGGCGGCGCTCGCCGCCGGTGCGTCCGCACGTGGGTGCCGGACAGCCGGTTCACCGATCCGGTCCGGCTGTCGCCACTCAGATTCAGGAGCAGGAAGTGATCCAGCAGGAGTCGCGGCTCAGGGTCGCCGACAACACCGGGGCCAAGGAGATCTTGTGCATCCGTGTGCTCGGCGGGTCGGGGCGCCGCTACGCGGGCATCGGTGACGTCATCGTCGCCACCGTCAAGGACGCACTGCCGGGCGCAGGCGTCAAGAAGGGCGATGTGGTCAAGGCCGTCATCGTCCGCACGGTCAAGGAGCGTCGTCGTCCGGACGGTTCCTACATCCGCTTCGACGAGAACGCCGCGGTGATCATCCGCGACAGCGGCGACCCGCGCGGCACGCGCATCTTCGGCCCCGTCGGCCGTGAGCTGCGCGACAAGCGCTTCATGCGGATCATCTCGCTCGCTCCGGAGGTGTTGTGACCATGGCTCAGCCGACGAGCGGGAAGACCCCGTCGATGAAGGTCAAGAAGGGCGACTCGGTCGTCGTCCTGGCCGGCAAGGACAAGGGTGCCAAGGGCCGCGTCATCGCGGCCTTCCCCCGGACCCAGAAGGTCCTGGTGGAGGGCATCGGCCGGGTGAAGAAGCACACCCGGATTAGCACCACCCAGCGCGGTGCCCAGCAGGGCGGGATCGTCACGCAGGAGGCCGCCATCCACGTGAGCAACGTGATGGTGATCGACTCCGAGGACAAGCCGACCCGGGTCGGTTACCGCAAGGACGAGGAAGGCCGCAACATCCGGGTCTCGCGGCGCACCGGTAAGGACCTCTGATCACCATGAGCGCACCCACCCGTGAGCTGCCCCGCATGCTGGCCCGGTACCGCGAGGAGATCGCGCCGGCCCTCCAGTCCGAGTTCGGCTACCCCAACGTCATGCAGATCCCCGGTCTCGTGAAGATCGTGGTCAACATGGGCGTCGGCGAGGCCACCCGTGACGCCAAGCTGATGGACGGCGCGGTCCGCGACCTCACCGCCATCACCGGCCAGAAGCCCGCCGTCGTGCGAGCCCGGAAGTCCATCGCGCAGTTCAAGCTGCGCGAGGGCATGCCGATCGGCGCGAAGGTCACCCTCCGCGGCGACCGCATGTGGGAGTTCCTGGACCGGCTGCTGTCGCTGGCCCTGCCCCGTATCCGTGACTTCCGTGGCCTGAACCCCAAGCAGTTCGACGGCCACGGCAACTACACGTTCGGTCTCACCGAGCAGTCGATGTTCCGCGAGATCGACGTCGACAAGATCGACCGGCCCCGCGGCATGGACATCACCCTGGTGACCACCGCCACGACCGACGAGGAGGGCCGGGAGCTGCTGTCGCTGCTCGGGTTCCCCTTCGCCGGCCAGACCGTCGTGAACGCCACCCGCTGACGCGGTCTGCGTAGAAGGTAGGAGACCAAGAGATGGCCAAGAAGGCCCTTGTCAACAAGGCGGCTCGCACGCCGAAGTTCGCCGTCCGCGGCTACACCCGATGCCAGCGGTGCGGCCGGCCCCACGCGGTCTTCCGCAAGTTCGGCCTGTGCCGGATCTGCCTGCGGGAGATGGCGCACGCGGGCGAGCTGCCCGGCGTGACCAAGTCGAGCTGGTAACAGACGCAGTACGGCCCGCCCCGCACGGGGCGGGCCACCCGCTCCCGGGTCCGCCCCGGAGCACCACCCACGTCACCGAGAGGCCCGCGCACGACAGCGTGCGGAACCGCGGTGAGAGAGGCACGACGCACCCATGACGATGACCGACCCGATCGCGGACATGCTCACGCGGATCCGCAACGCCAACCAGGCGTACCACGACGCCGCGGCCATGCCGTCGTCGAAGCTCAAGACGAAGGTCGCCGCGATCCTCCAGCAGGAGGGTTACATCGGCGGCTGGACCGTCAACGACGTCGAGGTCGAGGGCCACGTCCGCAAGGAGCTCGTGGTCTCCCTCAAGTACGGCCCGAACCGGGAGCGCAGCATCGCCGGTGTCCGTCGGGTGTCCAAGCCCGGCCTGCGTGTCTACGCGAAGTCGACTGCCCTGCCCAAGGTCCTGGGCGGCCTCGGGGTGGCGATCATCTCCACCTCCACCGGGCTGCTGACCGACAAGCAGGCGAACAAGAAGGGCGTGGGTGGGGAAGTCCTCGCCTACGTCTGGTAAGAGGAGCGAGCAGACATGTCACGGATCGGACGACTCCCGATTCCGGTGCCGAGCGGGGTTGACGTCGCCATCGACGGGCGAACGGTCAACGTCTCAGGCCCGAAGGGGAAGCTCAGCCACACGGTGGCAGCTCCCATCACCGTCGAGCACGGTGAGGACGGTGCGCTGCTGGTGCAGCGTCCCAACGACGAGCGCGAGAGCCGGGCCCTGCACGGCCTGTCCCGCTCGCTCATCGCCAACATGATCACCGGCGTCACCCAGGGGTATGAGAAGACCCTGGAGATCGTCGGCGTCGGCTACCGCGTGCAGGCCCGTGGGTCGGACCTCGAGTTCGCCCTCGGCTTCAGCCACCCGGTGCAGGTGAAGGCCCCCGAGGGGATCTCCTTCACCGTCGAGGCGCCCACCCGCCTGCGGGTGAGCGGCATCGACAAGCAGCAGGTCGGCGAGGTCTCCGCCAAGATCCGCAAGATCCGCAAGCCCGACCCGTACAAGGGCAAGGGCGTGCGGTACCAGGGCGAGGTCGTCAAGCGCAAGGTCGGGAAGACGGGCAAGTGATGGCACAGGCAGCCAAGACCGAGAAGGGTGTCCGGGTGCACAAGCCCGTCGGCACCGATGTCAGCACCGCGCGCCGCGTCTCGCGGCTGCGCCGGCACAACCGCCTGCGCAAGCGGGTGGGTGGCACGCCGGAGCGCCCGCGTCTGGTCGTCAAGCGCAGCTCCCGGCACATCCACGTCCAGGTCGTCGACGACACCGTGGGCCGTACGCTGGCCAGTGCGTCGACCATGGACGCCAGCCTGAAGGGCGCGGAGGGCGACAAGTCCGCTCTCGCCCGGCAGGTGGGTGCCCTGGTCGCCGAGCGCGCCAAGGCCGCCGGTATCGCCGCTGTCGTCTTCGACCGCGGCGGCAACCGGTACGCCGGGCGCATCGCCGCCCTCGCGGACGGTGCCCGCGAAGGCGGGCTGGACTTCTGATGAGCACCACCACTGAGCAGATCGAGAGGGACGTCTGATGCCAGGACCACAGCGACGCGGCGGTGGCGCCGGCGGGACGGGTGGCCCCGGCGGTGCCGGCGGCGGCAACGACCGTCGTGACCGCCGTGACGGCGGCCGCGGCCCCGGCGGCGGTACCGCCGAGAAGAGCCAGTTCATCGAGCGCGTGGTGGCCATCAACCGCGTGTCGAAGGTCGTCAAGGGCGGTCGGCGCTTCAGCTTCACCGCGCTGGTGATCGTGGGCGACGGCAACGGCACCGTGGGTGTCGGCTACGGCAAGGCCAAGGAGGTGCCCGCGGCGATCGCCAAGGGCGTCGAGGAGGCCAAGAAGCACTTCTACAAGGTGCCTCGCATCGCCAGCACCATCCCGCACCCGGTGCAAGGTGAGGCGGCTGCCGGCGTCGTGCTGCTGAAGCCGGCCAGTCCCGGTACCGGTGTCATCGCCGGTGGTCCGGTGCGCGCCGTGCTCGAGTGCGCCGGCATCCACGACATCCTGTCCAAGAGCCTCGGGTCCTCGAACCCGATCAACATCGTCCACGCGACCATGCAGGCGCTGAAGGACCTCGTCCGCCCCGAGGAGATCGCGGCTCGCCGCGGCCTGCCCCTGGAGGACGTCGCTCCGGCCGCCATGCTGCGTGCGCGGGCCGGTCAGGGGGTCTGAGATGGCTCAACTGAAGGTCACCCAGGTCAAGTCGGCCATCGGCACCAAGCCGAACCAGCGCCAGACGCTGCGTTCGCTCGGGCTGAAGCGGATCAACGACTCGGTCGTCCAGGAGGACCGTCCCGAGATCCGCGGGATGGTCGCGACGGTGCCGCACCTGGTCGCCGTCGAAGAGATCGTCTGAGCTTCGGGCGAGAAGGAATACAGACATGACTCTCAAGGTCCACCACCTGCGTCCGGCTCCGGGCGCTCACACCAAGAAGACCCGCGTGGGTCGTGGTGAGGGCTCCAAGGGCAAGACGGCCGGTCGCGGCACCAAGGGCTCCGGCGCTCGCGTGCAGGTCTCTGCCCGCTTCGAGGGTGGTCAGACCCCCCTCTTCATGCGGCTGCCGAAGCTCTCGGGCTTCAAGAACAACAACAAGGTCGTCTTCCAGGTCGTGAACCTGGACCGGATCGCCTCCCTGTTCCCGCAGGGCGGCACGATCGACCCGGAGACGCTGGCCGATGCCGGCGCCATCCGTCGCGGTCAGCCGGTCAAGGTCCTCGGCACGGGCGAGCTCGGCGGGGTGAAGGTCGACGTGCAGGCGCACGCCTTCTCCAAGTCCGCCGAGGAGAAGATCGGCGCTGCCGGGGGCAGCACCACCCAGATCTGACGAAGGACCCCTCTGCCCCCCGCCGTGAGCGCGCTCGCGGCGGGGGACGCAGGGGGGCTTTTTGTCTGTCCGGCTGCCGGCCGGAGCGCCACCTGACCGTCGTCCGCGCGACCGGGTCCACCCCTCCGGGTGGGCGGGTCGCCGGAGCCACGGCCTTACGTTGATAGCCTCATACGACCTACTCGGGGAGGGCACGTGCTGCAGGCGTTCGCCGCGGCGTTCCGGACGCCAGATCTCCGGCGCAAGCTGCTGTTCTCCCTGGCGCTGATCGCCGTCTACCGGCTCGGTGCCGCCATCCCCGGGCCAGGGGTCTCGACCGAGGCGATCAACAGCTGTCTGGACCTGGCTGCGGCCTCCGACCAGCGGGACGTCTACTCGCTGGTCAACCTGTTCTCCGGTGGTGCGCTGCTCCGGCTGTCGGTCTTCGCGCTCGGCATCATGCCGTACATCACCGCGAGCATCATCGTCCAGCTGCTGGTCGTGGTCATCCCGCGGTTCGAGCAGCTGAAGAAGGAAGGGCAGTCGGGTCAGGCGAAGCTGACCCAGTACACCCGCTACCTGACGATCGCCCTCGCCGTCCTGCAGAGCACCGGGATCATCGCCCTGGCCCGTAGCGGCCAGCTGTTCCCCAACTGCCCGCAGGACATCATCCCGTCGGACTCGGTCTGGACGACGGTCATCCTCGTCATCACGCTGACCGCCGGTACGGCCGTGATCATGTGGCTGGGCGAGCTCCTCACGGAGAAGGGGATCGGCAACGGCATGTCCGTGCTGATCTTCACCTCGATCGCGGCCCGGATCCCCGCCGAGGGCGGCGCCATCCTCCAGACCCGCGGTGCCTTCATCTTCACCGTGGTCTGCATCTTCGCCCTGGTGGTCATCGCCTCGGTGGTCTACGTCGAGCAGGCGCAGCGCCGCATCCCGGTGCAGTACGCCAAGCGGATGGTCGGACGCCGGATGTACGGCGGCACGTCGACCTACCTGCCGCTGAAGGTGAACCAGGCCGGCGTCATCCCGGTCATCTTCGCCTCGTCGTTGCTGTACCTGCCGCAGCTGCTCAGCCAGCTGCAGAGCGACTCGAGCGGTCCGGTCCGCCGGTTCTTCGAGAACTACGTGATCAACCAGAGCAGCCCGGTGCACATCGCCATCTACTTCGGGCTGATCATCTTCTTCACGTACTTCTACGTGTCGATCACGTTCAACCCCGAAGAGCGCGCCGACGACATGAAGCGCTACGGCGGCTTCATCCCGGGCATCCGGCCCGGCCGGCCCACTGCGGAGTACCTGCAGTACGTGCTGTCCCGGATCACGCTGCCGGGGTCCATCTACCTCGGGTTGGTGGCAGTGTTGCCCAACCTGTTCCTCTCGATCACCCAAGAGGGACAGAACCAGAACTTCCCGTTCGGCGGGACCGCGGTGCTGATCATGGTGGGAGTGGGCTTGGAGACGGTGAAGCAGATCGAGACGCAGTTGAACCAGCGCAGCTACGAAGGGTTCCTCCGCTAGTGCGCGTCGTGCTGCTGGGCCCTCCCGGTGCTGGCAAGGGGACCCAGGCCCAGATCATCGCCGAGCGCCTCGGTGTGCCCGCGATCTCGACGGGCGACATCTTCCGGGCCAACGTCAGTGGCCAGACCGAACTGGGTCGACAGGCCAAGACCTACATGGACGCCGGCGACCTGGTGCCCGACGCGATCACCGTCGCGATGGTCTCCGATCGCCTGGCCGAGTCCGACGCCAAGGCCGGCTTCCTGCTCGACGGCTTCCCGCGCACCATCGCCCAGGCCGAGCAGCTGCGTGACTCGCTCGCGGAGATGGGTCACACGCTGGACAGGTGCCTGGAGCTCGTCGTCGACGAGGACGAGCTCGTGCGCCGGCTCTCCGGCCGCCGGATGCTGGTGGACGGCGAGTGGGTCCAGCGGGACGACGACAAGCCGGAGACCGTGCGGCACCGTCTCGAGGTCTACCGGGAACAGACCGCGCCGCTGGCCGGGTTCTACGCAGAGGTCGGGCTGCTCAGCCAGATCAACGCCATCGGCGAGATCGACGAGGTCACCCGGCGCGCCCTGGAGGCGCTCGGTGCCGAGGAAGCGCTGGCCGACGACCCCGACGACGAGTCCGGGCGCTGAGTCCCCGAGGTCCCGGTGAACGGTGACCGCAGTGCGGCGTGGACGGTCAGGCTGCCCCTGCTGGCGAAGTGGAGTGGACGCATGATCCAGATCAAGACAGCACACGAGATCGAGCTCATGCGAGCCTCCGGACTGGTCACCGCAGGTGCCCTCAAGGCCGTCCGCGCGGCCGTGCGTCCCGGCGTGACCACCGGCGAGCTCGACGCGATCGCCGAGGACCACATCCGGTCGTGCGGGGCCGTGCCCAACTTCCTCGGGTACCACGGCTTCACCGGCACCATCTGTGCGTCGATCAACGACGAGGTGGTGCACGGCATCCCGAACCCCGACCGGACGCTCGCCGAGGGCGACAACATCTCCATCGACTGTGGCGCCATCCTGCAGGGCTGGCACAGCGACTCGGCGATCACGGTCCCGGTGGGGACCCCGTCCGCCGAGGACGCGGCTCTGCTGGAGGTCACCGAGCGGTCGATGTGGGCAGGGCTGGCGAAGGCCCTCGCCGGCGGCCGGCTGACCGACATCAGCCACGCGGTGGAGGAGTCGATCACCGCGCACGAGCACCCCTACGGGATCGTGGACCACTACGGCGGTCACGGCATCGGCACGGAGATGCACCAGGACCCGCACGTGCTGAACTACGGGCGTGCGGGGCGCGGGCCCAAGCTCGTCCCCGGCCTGGCGCTGGCCATCGAGCCGATGGTCACCATCGGTGACCCGGCCACCGTGGAGCTCGACGACGGCTGGACCGTGGTCACCAAGGACGGCTCACGGGCCGCGCACTTCGAGCACAGCGTCGCCATCACGCCCGAGGGCCCCTGGGTCCTCACGGCCGAGGACGGCGGCGTTGCCGGCCTCGCGCCGTTCGGGGTCACGCCCCGCTCCTAACCGGGTCCCTCCGGACGCGCTCCGAGCGCGCGCAGGAGGGCGCTGGGGTGAGAGGGGTCCGTCACCCTGGACCGGGTTGGAGCCCTGGTGCTGTGGGGAGTACAGTGGCCGATGGCGTTCGCGCCGTCCGTCGT
The DNA here is from genome assembly GCF_026968025.1 of Modestobacter sp. VKM Ac-2978. Lineage (NCBI taxonomy): Bacteria > Bacillati > Actinomycetota > Actinomycetes > Geodermatophilales > Geodermatophilaceae > Modestobacter > Modestobacter sp. VKM Ac-2978. The sequence goes on from NZ_JAPVBP010000003.1 coordinate 545,210, forward strand.
CGTGCTGTGGCCGTACGCCGATGGACGCCCTCAGCGAGATCGCCCGTTCCACTGTGCCCGACACGTCGAGTGCAGCCAGCAAGGAATCCCGCACCACCGCCCTGTCGCTCCGGCATGGGCGCATGCAGATCCGATCGAACGAGGAGGCCGTGTAGGCGTGGCTAAGAAGGACGGGGCCATCGAGGTCGAGGGTCGTGTCGTCGAGCCGCTGCCCAACGCGATGTTCCGGGTCGAACTGCAGAACGGGCACCGGGTGCTCGCCCACATCAGCGGCAAGATGCGGCAGCACTACATCCGGATCCTGCCCGAGGACCGCGTGGTCGTGGAGCTCTCGCCCTACGACCTGACGCGCGGCCGCATCGTCTACCGCTACAAGTAACCCGCTGCCGGTCCGGGTCCCCACGTGGGTCCGGGGGTCGGCGCACGATCTACAGGAATGAGGGCGGCACCGGTGAAGGTCCAGCCGTCGGTGAAGAAGATCTGTGACAAGTGCAAGGTGATCCGCCGGCACGGCCGGGTCATGGTCATCTGCGAGAACGCCCGGCACAAGCAGCGCCAGGGCTGAGGGAGTACCTGACAATGGCACGACTTGCTGGCGTCGATCTTCCCCGCGAGAAGCGGATGGAGATCGCGCTCACCTACATCTACGGGATCGGGCCGACCTCGGCCAAGGCGACCCTGGCCGCAACGGGCGTCAGCCCGGACCTGCGCGCCAAGGACCTGACCGACGAGGACCTGCTCAAGCTGCGCGACTACATCGACGAGCACTTCCGCGTCGAGGGTGACCTGCGCCGTGAGGTGGCCGCCGACATCCGCCGCAAGGTGGAGATCGGTTGCTACCAGGGTCTGCGGCACCGCCGCGGCCTGCCGGTGCACGGGCAGCGCACCAAGACGAACGCGCGCTCGAGCAAGGGCCCGCGCAAGACCATCGCGGGCAAGAAGAAGGCCCGCTGATCTCAGCACGTCGGCGCACCGTCGCGGGTCCGTAGGGCCGGACCGGCGGTGCGCCTGAGCACGACCGCCCCCTCGGCTAGGACCGGGTGGGCGACCAGGCCACGAACACAGACTCAGACCGGAGAGAGATGCCTCCCAGGGCTCGCGCGGCAGCTGGCACCAAGAAGGTGCGCCGCAAGGAGAAGAAGAACGTCGCCCATGGTGCGGCGCACATCAAGAGCACCTTCAACAACACGATCGTGTCGATCACCGACCCCACGGGCAACGTGATCAGCTGGGCCTCGGCCGGACACGTCGGTTTCAAGGGCTCCCGCAAGTCCACGCCGTTCGCGGCGCAGATGGCTGCGGAGAACGCCGCACGCAAGGCGCAGGAGCACGGCATGCGCAAGGTCGACGTCTTCGTGAAGGGCCCGGGCTCCGGTCGGGAGACCGCGATCCGCTCGCTGCAGGCCACCGGCCTCGAAGTGGGTCAGATCCAGGACGTGACGCCTCAGCCGCACAACGGCTGCCGCCCCAAGAAGCGCCGCCGGGTCTGACCGGTCACTGACGAGACGAACTAGGAGTACCTGACGTGGCCCGTTACACCGGAGCCGACTGCCGTTTGTGCAGGCGCGAGAAGATGAAGCTGTTCCTCAAGGGCAGCAAGTGCGAGTCCGCGAAGTGCCCGATCGAGATCCGGCCCTACCCGCCGGGCGAGCACGGTCGCGGCCGGAGCAAGGACAGCGAGTACCTGCTCCAGCTCCGCGAGAAGCAGAAGGCCCGCCGCATCTACGGCGTGCTGGAGAAGCAGTTCCGCGGTTACTACGAAGAGGCGAACAAGAAGTCGGGCAAGACCGGTGAGGTCCTGCTGCAGATCCTCGAGTCCCGCCTCGACAACGTGGTCTACCGGGCCGGCTTCGCCGAGTCCCGTGACATGGCCCGCCAGCTGGTGCGCCACGGTCACATCAAGGTCAACGGTCGCAAGGTCGACATCCCGTCCTACCGGGTGAGCGCCAACGACATCCTCGAGGTGGCTGCGAAGTCCGCCGAGATGGTGCCGTTCCAGCTCGCCCAGGCCAAGGCCGGCTCTCGTCCCGTGCCGCCGTGGCTGGAGGTCATCTCCTCGCAGCTGAAGGTGTTGGTCCACAACATCCCGGCGCGCCAGGTGATCGACACCCCGGTCCAGGAGCAGCTGATCGTCGAGCTCTACTCGAAGTGATCGGCCGGTAGGACAGCACGACTGCACGACCAGTACGACGGCGGGACGGGCGGACCGATGTCCGTCCCGCCGGCACCACCCCCTCACGGCGTCATATGGCGGGTGCCGGAGGACCTGAAGGAGAACCATGCTCATCGCACAGCGTCCGACCCTCGCCGAGGAGACCATCGACGCCCAGCGCTCACGGTTCGTCATCGAGCCGCTCGAGCCGGGTTTCGGTTACACCCTCGGCAACTCGCTGCGTCGCACCCTGCTGTCCTCGATCCCCGGCGCTGCTGTCACCAGCATCCGGATCGAGGGCACCCTGCACGAGTTCACCACCGTGCCGGGGGTCAAGGAGGACGTCACCGAGATCATCCTGAACCTCAAGGGCCTCGTGGTCAGCTCCGACTCCGACGAGCCGGTGACCATGTACCTGCGCAAGCAGGGTCCTGGTGAGGTCACGGCGGCGGACATCGCCCCGCCGGCCGGCGTCGAGGTGCACAACCCCGACCTGCACATCGCCACGCTGAACGCGAAGGGCCGGCTGGAGATCGAGCTGGTCGTCGAGCGCGGTCGCGGCTACGTGCCGGCCACGCAGAACAAGCAGCCCGGCCAGGAGATCGGCCGCATCCCCGTCGACTCCATCTACTCGCCGGTGCTGAAGGTGACCTACGCGGTCGAGGCGACCCGTGTCGAGCAGCGCACCGACTTCGACCGGCTCGTGGTCGACGTCGAGACCAAGCCGTCGATGGAGCCCCGCGACGCGATCGCCAGCGCCGGCTCGACCCTGGTCGAGCTGTTCGGCCTGCTGCGCGAGCTGAACGTCGACGCCGAGGGCATCGAGGTCGGGCCCAGCCCGGCCGAGGCCGCCGACATCGCGAACTTCTCGATGCCCATCGAGGACATGGACCTCACGGTGCGGTCCTACAACTGCCTCAAGCGCGAGGGCGTGCACACCGTCGGTGAGCTCGTCACCCGCTCCGAGGCCGACCTGCTCGACATCCGCAACTTCGGCGCGAAGTCGATCGACGAGGTCAAGCTCAAGCTGGCCGCGATGGGCCTGGCTCTCAAGGACAGCCCTCCCGGGTTCGTCCCCTCCTCGGTGGAGAGCTACGACGAGGGCTACGAGACCGACGCCTACCAGGGCGACGCAGCCTTCGGTGACCCCGCCACCTTCGACGAGGGCACCTACCAGGAGACCGAGCAGCTCTGACAGGCTGTTCATGATCCGGGGCGCGGCCGGTGGGGGAGACCCTGCCGGCCGAGCCCCGCACCGAGCACTGAGCACGGCCATCCCCACGGTGGCCCAGCAGCACGCAGCACTGCGATGTGGACGACGCAGCCGGCACACGCCCCGCCCGGCCGCCTGAGGAAGGACCGACATGCCCACCCCCACCAAGGGCCCCCGTCTCGGCGGCTCCCCCGCGCACGAGCGGCTGATGCTGGCCAACATGGCCACCTCGCTGTTCGAGCACGGGCGGATCACCACCACCGAGGCCAAGGCCAAGCGGCTCCGGCCGCTGGCCGAGAAGCTGGTCACCTTCGCCAAGCGCGGTGACCTGCACGCCCGTCGGCAGGTGCTGACGACGATCCGGGACAAGGACGTCGTGCACCACCTGTTCGCCGAGATCGGCCCGCGCTTCGCTGACCGTCCCGGTGGCTACACGCGCATCGTCAAGGTCGGTCCCCGCAAGGGCGACAACGCGCCGATGGCGATCATCGAGCTGGTCGAGGGCCAGACGGTGGCGCAGCAGGCCGTCGGCGAGGCCGAGCGCGCCCGCGGCACCCGGTTCGCTGCCGGCGCCGGTGCGTCCGCGGCCGCCGGTGAGGTCACCGCCGACGCCACCGAGGCCGACACCGACCAGTCCGCCGAGGCGGAAGAGGTCGTCACCGACGTCTTCGTGCCCGACGGCGAGCGTCAGGACGACGGCGACGTCACCCCGGAGCCGACGTCGGAGAACCTGGCCGTCGTCGACGACCCGGCGCTGAGCCCCGACGTGGCCGCTGCGGCCGCCGCCGAGGTCGAGGCCGCCGAGATCGGCGACGCGGCGACCGCGGGCCGGCAGGCCCCCGGTGGCGAGCCCGCCACCGACCCGAAGTGAGCTGAGACCGTCCCGACGGTCTCACTCGATGCACGTGCGCGCTGACGAGCCCGCCACCGATGTCGGTGGCGGGCTCGTCCGCGTCCGGCTGGGCATCTCCTACGACGGGACGGCGCTGCACGGCTGGGCCCGCCAGCCCGGTCTGCGCACCGTCCAGGGCGAGCTGGAACTGGCGCTGGCCACGGTGCTGCGGGTGGACGTGGACCTGACGGTCGCGGGCCGCACGGACGCCGGCGTGCACGCCACCGGGCAGGTGGCGCACGCCGACCTGCCCGGCGACCTCTTCACCGCCCACCAGGACCGGCTGTTGCGCCGGCTGCGGGGCGTCTTGTCGCCGGACATCGCCGTCACCTCGGCGGAGGCGGTCACAGCCGACTTCGACGCCCGGTTTTCCGCGCTGGCCCGGCACTACGCGTACCGCCTCACCGATGCCGACGCCGGCCCACCGCCGCTGCGCCGGGCCGACACGGTCGGCTGGCCGCGCCGGTTGGACGTCGGCGCGATGCAGACGGCGGCGCGCCTGCTGCTCGGACAGCAGGACTTCGCCGCCTTCTGCCGGCGACGTGAGGGAGCGACCACGATCCGGACCCTGCTCGCCCTGGACGTGGAGCGGGACGGCGACCTGGTGGAGATCCGGGCGTCCGCCGACGCCTTCTGCCACTCGATGGTCCGCAGCCTGGTCGGTGCGCTGGGCGCCGTGGGGGAAGGGCGCCGGCCGGTGGAGTGGCCGTCGTCCCTGCTGGCCCGCAGTGAACGGGCCAACGACGTGCCGGTCGCGCCGGCCGGCGGTCTGACGTTGTTGCGGGTCGACTACCCGGACGACGCCGGCCTCGCGGCCCGGGCACTGGTCACCCGGGCGAAGCGCAGCTGACCGGCGGCTGCCGCGCCCGCGAGGCCGGCCGTCGTCAGGACGTCAGGGGAGGGCGGCGACGGCCTCGGTGACCGGGGTGTCGCCGGAGAGCAGCTCGACGACGGCGCCGTCCTTCGGGTCGTCGAGCAGGGCCAGCAGCACGGCGGCCACGTCGTCGCGGGGGACCTCGCCGCGGTCCGTGGTGTGCTCGAGCCGGACGCGTCCGGTGCCGGGGTCGTCGGTGAGGCTCCCCGGGCGGATCACCATGGGGGACAGGCCCTCGCGGGACAGCACGTGCTCCTCGGCGGCCAGCTTGGCCCGCAGGTAGGCGACGAACACCTCGTCCATGTCCTCGGGGGCGCCGTCCCCGGCCACCATCTCGACACCGATCGAGGAGATCAGCAGGTAGGGGCGGACGCCGGCCGCGACCGCCGCCTCGGCCAGCAGCACGGCGGCGCCGCGGTCGACGGAGTCCTTGCGCTCGATGCCGCTGTCCGGGCCACCACCGGCGGCGAACACCACGGCATCGGCGCTGGTGACGACGGCGGCGAGCTCCTCGACCGAGGCCTGCTCCAGGTCCAGCACCACCGGCTGGACACCGTCGGACTCCAGGTCGGCCTGGTGGGCGGGGTTGCGGACGATGCCGATGGCGGTGTCCCCCCGCTGGCTCAGCAACCGGCCGAGGCGGCGGGCGATCTTCCCGTGGGCTCCTGCTGTGACGACGCGCATGGTGCGGTCCTACCCGGCGGGTGTGGTCCCCACGCAGGTCGGTCGCGTGGGGAACGGCTCACTCCGGGCCGGGCGCGGACCGGGCACGGGCGAGGTCGGCGGGGGTGTCGCAGTCGGTCCACGGCGCCGGCCGGCCGGGCAGCGCGGCCGGCCGGTGGCGGCTGACGGACAGCGCGGAGAGCACGGTCCGCAGTGGCGTGTGCGGGCGGGGGTCACGGACGGCGTCGCGGAGTGCCGCCGTCCGCCAGACGCCCAGGAGGAGCTGGTCGCGGCCGGTGTCGTCGACGACCAGGACGCCGTCGTCGACCAGCCGCCGGCGCAGTTCGGTCACCAGGTCCCGGGTGAGGAAGGGCAGGTCGGCGGCGAGGACGGCGACCACCTCGGCGTCGCCGACCTCGGCGAGCCCGGCGGCGAGCGCCGGGACCGGCCCACCGCCCGGAGGCACCTCCCGGACGAGCACGACCCCCTCGGGCACTGGCTGCGGAGGTCCGACGACGACGACCGGATCGGCGTCCCGGGCGGCGTCCACGACGGCGGCGAGCATCGTGCGCCCGCCGACGTCCAGCTGCGGTTTGGGCTGTCCGCCGAGCCGGGCTGCCCGGCCGCCGGCCAGCACGACGGCCGCGAAGCGGGGGAGCGAGGTCATGGCCGGAACGGTAGGGCGCGACCGGTGAGTACCGTCAGCCGCGTGGGACGAGTCACCAGCCGCACTCCGGTGCTGCGCATCCGCGGCGCCGTGCACACCCGACGGCCCGACACGGTCGCCTCCGAGGAACCCCTGGAGATCCGGCTCGGCGGCACGCCGCTGGCGGTGACGATGCGGACCCCGGGCGACGACTTCGACCTGGTGCACGGCTTCCTGACCACCGAGGGCGTGATCGCCTCGGCGGCCGACATCGCCGGGCTGCGGTACTGCAACTCCGTCGACGACGAGGGCCGCAACACCTACAACGTCGTGGACGTCGACCTGGCGCCCGGCGTGGAGGCCCCGGACACCGCGCTGGACCGGAACTTCTACACGACCAGTTCCTGCGGTGTCTGCGGCAAGGCCAGCATCGACGCCATCCGCACGAAGACCGCCTACGACGTCGCCGCCGACGACACCCGGCTGACCCTCGCGACGCTGCTGGCGCTGCCGGACCGGCTGCGCGCCGCCCAGCAGGTGTTCGACAAGACCGGCGGGCTGCACGCGGCCGGGTTGTTCTCCGCCGGCGGCGAGCTGGTGGCGCTGCGCGAGGACGTCGGCCGGCACAACGCCGTGGACAAGGTGGTCGGCGATGCGGTGCGGGAGGGCCGGGTGCCGCTGGCCGGGCACGTGCTGATGGTCAGCGGCCGCTCCTCCTTCGAGCTGACCCAGAAGGCGGCGATGGCCGCCGTGCCGGTGCTGGCCGCGGTGTCGGCGCCCAGCTCGCTGGCGGTCGAGCTGGCCCAGGAGGTCGGCATCACCCTGATCGGCTTCCTCCGCGGCGACGGCTGCAACGTCTACACCCACCCCGAACGCCTGGTCCTGCCCGACTAGGCACACAGCGCCGCGCACGGACGCAGTCGGGACGGACCGGGCCGGGCACGAGCCGGGTACGAACGGAGCCGGGCACGAGTACGGACCCCCGTCCGGAGGACGGTCCGGGAGCGCAGCGCGGGGCCGGAGGCTCCCGCTGCGATCGCGGGAAGCGGCTCAGTTCAGCTGGGGGACGGCTCCTGGCCGCGCTGCGGCGCGGCAGCGTCGCCAGGAGCATGGTCGCCACCGCGGAGCTGGCTGACCACGTGCGGCAGCAGCGGACCCAGCACGGCGAGACCGTCCCGGACGCCGCCGGTGGAGCCGGGCAGGTTGACGATCAGGGTGCGCCCGGCGGTGCCGGCGACGCCGCGGGACAGCACGGAGGTGGGCACCTTCCCCTCCCCGTACCGGCGCACCGCCTCGGCGATGCCGGGGGCCTCGCGCTCCAGCACCGCGCGGGTGGCCTCCGGCGTGACGTCGGTGGGGGAGAGCCCGGTGCCGCCGGTGGTCAGGACGACGTCGGCCCCGCCCGCCACGGCCTCCCGCAGCACCTCGGTCAGCGCCGCGACGTCGTCCGGGCGCACGTGCGGACCCTCGACGGTGAAGCCGAGCCCGCGCAGCCCCTCGGCGAGCACCTGACCGGAGCGGTCCTCGTAGACCCCGGCCGAGGCGCGGTTGGAGGCGGTGAGCACGACGGCCCGGGCGTCGGCCGGCAGGTCGGCGCTCATCGGGTCCAGTCGCCCTTCTTGCCGCCGGACTTGGCGAGCAGCCGGACGTCGGTGATGCAGGCGCGCGGGTCGACCGCCTTCACCATGTCGATGACGGTGAGCCCGGCGACGGCGACGGAGGTGAGCGCCTCCATCTCCACGCCGGTGCGGTCGGCGGTGCGGGCGGTGGCGGTGATCTCCACGGCGTCGTCGGTGACGTCGAGGTCGACCGTCACGCCGTGCAGGGCGATCGGGTGGCACAGCGGGATCAGGTCGGGGGTGCGCTTGGCCCCGGCGATCCCGGCGATCCGGGCCACCGCGATGGCGTCGCCCTTGGGCACGCCCGTGCCGCGCAGCAGCGCGACCACCTCGGGGCTGACCAGCACCCGGCCGGCGGCGGTGGCGACCCGTGCGGTGACCGGCTTGGCGGTCACGTCGACCATCCGTGCGGCGCCGGACTCGTCGACGTGGGTGAGTCGTGCCGGGCCCTCGGGTGAGGTGGTCACTGGAGTGCTCCTTCGATCAGGACGACGGTGACCTGGGCGCCCGCGGGCAGGTCGGTGACGTCCTCGGGGACGACGACGAGGCAGTTGGCGCGAGCGAGGTGGGCGACCAGGTGCGAGCCGGGCCCGCCGACCTGGTCGACGACCTCCCCGTCGAACCGCCCGCGCAGGAACTGCCGGCGGCCGGCGGGGGAGCGCAGCGGGGCGGTGAGCCGGGCGCTGGTGCGCAGCCGGTCGGGGGAGGCGTGGCCGAGCGCGCGGCGCAGGGCGGGCCGGACGAACACCTCGAAGGAGACGAAGGAGCTCACCGGGTTGCCGGGCAGCGTGATGACCGGGACGCCGTCGACGGTGCCGGCGCCCTGCGGACCGCCCGGCTGCATGGCGACCTTGCCGAACTCGACCGTGCCCAGCCCGGCGAAGGCGTCCTTGACCACCTCGTACGCACCGGCGCTGACCCCGCCGCTGGTGACCAGCAGGTCGGCGTCCGGCAGCTCGGCGCGGACCGTGGCGAGGAACTGCTCGACGTCGTCGGGCACGAAGTGCAGCGTGCGCGCCTGGCCACCGGCCTCGGTGACGGCGGCGGCCAGCAGCACCGAGTTGGACTCGTAGATCTGGCCCGGCAGCAGCGGGCGGCCCGGTTCGACCAGCTCGCTGCCGGTGGAGAGCACCAGGACCCGGGGGCGGCGCCGCACCGGCACGGTGTCGTACCCGACCGCGGCCGCGAGCCCCAGCTGGGCCGCGCCGAGCGCGGTGCCGGCGGGCATGGCCAGTTCGCCGGCCCGGATGTCCTCACCGGCGTGCCGCAGATGGGTGCCGGCCGAGGGGGCGGAGGTGATGGTGACGACGTCGGTGCCGGCGTCGGTGCGCTCGACCGGGACGATCACGTCCGCACCGTCCGGCACCGGGGCGCCGGTCATGATGCGGTGCACCGTGCCCGGCAGCAGGGGTGGCACGTCGGTGCGCCCGGCCGGCAGGTCGGCGGCGACGGGCAGCTGGACGGGGGCCTCGGCGGTGGCCGCCCCCACCTCGGCGTGCCGTGCGGCGTAGCCGTCCATGGCGGAGTTGTCGAAGCCCGGCAGGGCCACCCGCGCGGTCAGGTCGCGGGCGAGCACCCGTCCTGCGGCCGCGGCGAGCGGGACGTCCTCGACCGGCAGCGGGGCGAGCAGCCCGGCGACCGCTGCCTGGTGTTCCTCGACCGTGCGCACGGCCCCATCCTCACCGATGCCGCTCCAGCGGGTGGCGGCGCGGGCCGGGACCGGTCGTGCACAGCCGGTGATCGCACGACGCAGCGTGAGCGGGCAGGCTGGGACGGTGACCGAGGCCGCGCGGCGGGCCGGAGTCGGTGGGACGTGAGCCGATGAGGAGGAAGCGTGCCAGTTCCGGAGGGTCCCGCGGTCGTCGTCGGCCAGGTGGGGCGCGACCTCGTGCTGGAGGTGGACCGGTTGCCGCGCGGTGGACGGAGCGCCGACGTCCGCCGCCGCCGGGAGCTGCTGGGTGGGAAGGGGGCGAACCAGGCCGTCGCGATGGCGCAGCTGGGCTGGCCGGTCGCCCTGGTCGGGGTGCTCGGCGACGACCCGCCCGGCGACCTGGTCCTGGCCCAGGCGGTCGGCGACGGCCTGTGGGTCTCCGGGGTGGTCCGCCGCGGGGGCGCCGAGACCGCGCTGCTGGTCGACCTGGTGGAGGCCGGTGGCACGCGGCGGCTGCTGGAGGACGTCCCGGAGCCGACCCTGCTGACCGCTGCCGACGTCGACGCGGCTGCCCGGTCGTTCGCGCGGGCGTCCGCCGTCGTGCTCCAGCTGCAGCAGCCGGGCGTCGCCGTCCGCGCCGCCCTGGCGCGGGCCCCGCGGGACGCGTTGACGGTCGCCGACGGTGCCCCGCCGGACCCGGAGACCCGGGAGGCGCTGCTGGGTCAGGTGCGGGTCCTGCGGGCCGACCTGGTCGAGGCCGGGCTGTGGGTGGACGGCGAGCTGGACGGGCTGGCTGACGTGCGCGCCGCAGCCCGCCAGCTGTGCGCAGCCGGCCCCCGGGTGGTCTGCCTGGCGGCCGGGGAGGACGGCGACCTCACGGTGTGGCGGGAGCCCGGCGGCCGGGTGCGCGAGGAGCTGGTGCCGCTGCTCGGCCAGGACCCGGTCGACCCGACGGGCGCCGGGGACAGCGTGGTGGCGGCGTTCACCGTCGCGCTGCTGCGTGGCGCCGACCCGGGGGCGGCCGCCTGGCAGGCGGGAGCCGCGGCGGCCCTGACCGTGGGCAGGCTCGGCGGCCGACCCGCACTGGACCCCGAGGAGGTCACGCGCCTCGCCGTGGAGTGCCGGGAGCGCGGCGGTACGGGCCGCTGACGCGCCGCGCTAGCGTTGCCGGGACGCAGCGGCGGACGAGAGGTGGCGCAGGGTGACCGAGATCGACCGGATGCTGGCGGCGAACGAGGAGTGGCTGGGTGAGTTCCCCGGCGACCTCCCGGTCGCGCCGGACCGCAAGGTCGCCGTCGTCGCCTGCATGGACTCCCGGATGCCGCTGTTCGGCATGCTGGGCCTCGCCGTCGGTGACGCGCACGTCATCCGCAACGCCGGTGGCGTGGTCACCGAGGACACCCTCCGGTCGCTCGCCATCTCCCAGCACGTGCTCGGCACCCGTGCGGTCGTGCTGGTCCACCACACCGACTGCGGGCTCAACAAGGCCACCGACCAGGAGGTCGCCGACCTGGTGGAGCGGACCACCGGGCACCGGCCGCCCTGGGTGGCGCGCACCTTCACCGACGTGGACGCCGACGTCCGGGAGTCGATGCGGCTCATCCAGGAGACGCCCTACCTGCTCAGCACCGAGGTGCGGGGCACGGTCTACGACGTCGCGAGCGGTCGGCTCCGCGAGATCGAAGGCCAGGAGCCGGGTTCGTAACCGGCGCTGGTATCGTCTTCCGTTGGTGCGTGATGCCGGTTGGTGCACACGCGTCCGGGGCGCCGATGTCATCGGGTCCGCCCAAGTCTCCCGTCCTCGGTGAGGCGATCCCACCAGCCACCCGCCCGACGACGACAGGACGAGTGAGCCTCGTGCGCACGTACAGCCCCAAGCCCGGTGACATCACCCGGGCCTGGCACGTCATCGACGCCACCGACGTGGTGCTCGGTCGACTCGCCAGCCAGACCGCGATCCTCCTCCGCGGCAAGCACAAGCCCCAGTTCGCGCCGCACGTCGACGCCGGCGACTTCGTCGTCATCGTCAACGCGGGCAAGGTGGCCCTGACCGGCTCCAAGCGCGACACCAAGGTCGCCTACCGCCACTCCGGCTACCCGGGTGGGCTGCGGACGATCAACGTCGGCGACGAGCTGAAGACCCGTCCCGACCGCGTCGTCGAGCGCGCCGTCAAGGGGATGCTGCCGCACAACACGCTGGGCCGGCAGATGCTCTCCAAGCTCAAGGTCTACGCCGGGCCCGAGCACCCGCACGCCGCCCAGCAGCCCCAGACCTACGAGATCAAGCAGGTGGCCCAGTGACCAGCGCACTGACCGTGACCGACGCCGACGGGCGTCCCATCCAGACCGTCGGCCGCCGCAAGGAGGCCATCGTCCGGGTGCGTCTGCTCCCCGGCACCGGTGAGTTCAAGCTCAACGGCCGCACCATCGAGCAGTACTTCCCCAACAAGGTGCACCAGCAGCTCATCCGTGAGCCGTTCGTGATCCTGGAGAAGAACGAGCAGTACGACGTCGTCGGCATCCTGCACGGTGGCGGCGTCAGCGGCCAGGCCGGTGCGCTGCGCCTGGCGATTGCCCGCGCGCTCATCGAGATCGAGCCCGAGGACCGTCCGGCCCTGAAGAAGGCCGGCTTCCTCACCCGTGACCCGCGGGTCACCGAGCGCAAGAAGTACGGCCTGAAGAAGGCCCGCAAGGCGCCTCAGTACTCGAAGCGCTGACGGTACGTCCGTGGGTCGGCTCTTCGGGACCGACGGTGTCCGCGGCCGGGCCAACGCCGAGCTGACGCCGGAACTGGCGCTCTCGGTGGCCCGTGCTGCGGCCAGCGTGCTCGCCGACCGCGACGGGACCTCGCGTCCCGTCGCGGTCGTCGGCCGTGACCCCCGCGCCAGCGGGGAGATGCTCGAGGCCGCGGTCGTCGCCGGCCTGGCGAGCGCCGGCGCCGAGGTGCTGCGCGTCGGCGTCCTGCCGACGCCGGCGATCGCGCACCTGACCGGCCGCACCGACGCCGACCTGGGCGTGATGCTCTCGGCGAGCCACAACCCGATGCCCGACAACGGCATCAAGCTGTTCAGTCGCGGTGGGCACAAGCTGCCCGACGCCGTCGAGGCCGCCATCGAGCGGCGGGTCATGGGCACCGACGACGCCGACCCCCGCGGCGACCACCGCCCGACCGGTGGGGGCATCGGCCGCGTCCGAGACCTGGCCGGCGCCGCTGAGGACTACACCACCCACGTGCTCTCCGCGTTGCGCGAGCCCCTGCGTGACCTGCGCGTCGTCGTCGACTGCGCCCACGGGGCCGCCTACCGGTGTGCGCCGGAGATCTACCGCCGGGCCGGGGCGCAGGTGCACGTCATCGGCGGCGAGCCCGACGGCTGGAACATCAACGACGGCATCGGCTCCACCCACCTGGGGCCGTTGATCGACGCCGTCGCACGGCACGGTGCGGACATCGGCATCGCCCACGACGGTGACGCCGACCGCTGCCTGGCGGTGACCGCGCAGGGCGACGTCGTCGACGGCGACGCGATCCTGGCGATCTGTGCACTGGCGCTGCACGAGAGCGGCAACCTGACCGACCAGACGGTCGTCGCCACGGTGATGAGCAACCTCGGCTTCCACCACACCATGCAGGCCGCCGGCATCGCCGTGCAGACGACCGCCGTGGGTGACCGCTACGTCCTGGAGGCGCTGCGCTCGCGGGGGCTCTCCCTCGGCGGCGAGCAGAGCGGCCACCTGGTCTTCCTGGACTGGGCGACCACCGGCGACGGGCTGCTCACCGGGCTGGCCCTGATGTCCCGGATGAGCGCCACCGGCGCCTCCCTGGCCGAGCTGGCCTCGGTCGTCAAGCGGCTGCCGCAGACCCTGGTCAACGTCCCCGTGACCGACCGGCTCGCGGTGGCGGAGAGCGACGAGGTCGCACGGGCGGTCAATGCCGTCGAGGCCGAGCTCGGCGCCTCCGGGCGGGTGCTGCTGCGGCCGTCGGGGACCGAGCAGCTGGTGCGCGTGATGGTGGAGGCGCCGACCCAGGAACAGGCCGACACCGTCGCTGCACGGCTGGCGGAGGTCGTGGCCGCCACGCGCTGACCCGTCGTCGGCGGCCGGGGAGAGGGGGTCCCGCGCGGGTGGAACGGGGGCCCGCGGTGTCCGATCGGGCGGTACGAGTGTCCGGTGGGACAGCTGGGGCTCGGCTTCCGCGGCGTCACAGCGAAGTGCGGACGAGCCGGTACCCTCGGTCGAATGTGCGGCATCGTGGGGTACGTCGGCCCGCAGGACTCCCTGGAGATCGTCCTGGAGGGCCTGCGCCGACTCGAGTACCGGGGCTATGACTCAGCCGGGGTGGCAGTGCTGGCCGATGGCCGGCTGACCACCGCCAAGAAGGCGGGCAAGGTCGCCAACCTGGAGAAGGAGCTGGCCGAGGAGGCGCTGCCCGCCTCGACCATCGGCATCGGCCACACTCGCTGGGCCACGCACGGTGGGCCCACCGACCGCAACGCACACCCGCACGTGTCCGCCGACGGCACCGTTGCGGTGATCCACAACGGCATCATCGAGAACTTCGCGCCGCTGCGCGCCGAGTGCGAGGCCACCGGGATCGAGTTCTCCTCCGAGACCGACACCGAGGTCGTCGCCCACCTCCTCGCCGCGATCTACCGGGAGACGCCGGAGGGCCCGGATCGGTTCGCCGAGGCCATGCGCCGGGTGAGCCGGCGCCTGGAGGGCGCGTTCACCCTGGTCGCCACCCACGTCGCGGAGCCCGACCGGCTGGTCGCCTCGCGCCGCAACAGCCCGCTGGTGGTCGGGGTGGGCGACGGGGAGTACTTCTTCGGCTCCGATGTGGCGGCGTTCATCGGGCACACCCGCGTGGCGCTGGACGTGGAAGAGGACCAGGTCGTGCTCCTGGACCGCGAGCACGGGGTCACGGTGACCGACTTCGCCGGCACCGTGGTCGAGCCGGCAACCCGCACCGTCGACTGGGACGCCGCGGCCGCGGAGAAGGGCGGCTACGACTGGTTCATGCTCAAGGAGATCGCCGAGCAGCCCGAGGCGGTGGCCAACACCCTGCTGGGCCGGCTCGGCGAGACCGGTGAGCTGGTGCTCGACGAGGTCCGGCTCTCCGACCAGGAGCTGCGCGACGTCGACAAGGTCTTCGTCGTCGCCTGCGGGACGGCCTACCACGCCGGCCTGATCGCCAAGTACGCGATCGAGCACTGGACCCGCGTCCCGGTCGAGGTCGAGCTGGCCAGCGAGTTCCGCTACCGCGACCCGGTGCTGGACCGGAGCACGCTGGTCGTGGTCATCAGCCAGTCCGGCGAGACGATGGACACCCTCATGGCGCTGCGGCACGCGCGGCAGCAGAAGGCCAAGGTCCTGGCGATCTGCAACGCCAACGGGTCGACCATCCCGCGGGAGTCCGACGCCGTCCTGTACACCCACGCCGGCCCGGAGGTCGCCGTCGCCTCGACCAAGGGCTTCCTGACGCAGGTCGTGGCCTGCTACCTGGTGGGGCTCTTCCTGGCCCAGGTGCGCGGGGTCAAGTACGCCGACGAGGTCTCCGCCATCGTCGAGGACCTGCGGGCGCTGCCGGCGCAGGTGACCGAGGTGCTGGCCGCGATGGAGCCGGTCCGGGAGCTCGCCCGGGACCTGGCCACCGCGAACACGATCCTGTTCCTCGGTCGGCACGTCGGCTACCCGGTGGCCCTCGAGGGGGCGCTCAAGCTCAAGGAGCTCGCCTACATCCACGCCGAGGGCTTCGCCGCCGGCGAGCTGAAGCACGGGTCGATCGCGCTGATCGACCAGGGCACCCCGGTGGTGATCGTCGTCCCGTCGCCGCTGAGCCGGGGGTCGGTGCACGGCAAGGTGGTGAGCAACATCCAGGAGGTCCGCGCCCGGGGCGCCCGCACCATCGTGATCGCCGAGGAGGGCGATGACGACGTGCTGCCCTACGCCGACCACCTCATCCGGGTGCCGCGTACCCCGACCCTGCTCGCGCCGGTGGTGACGACCGTGCCGCTGCAGGTGCTGTCCTGCGAGATCGCCGCCACCCGCGGCCTGGACGTGGACCAGCCGCGCAACCTCGCCAAGAGCGTCACCGTCGAGTAGCAGCACCTGACCTGATCACCGGTCGTCCCCCCGCACCGGCGTCGGTGCGGGGGGACAGCCGTCGGTGGGGGTGGACGGCGGCGCGGGCACACTGTCCGGGTGATCATCGGGATCGGTGTCGACGTCTGCCCGGTCGAGCGGTTCGCCGCCTCGCTGGCCCGCACCCCGGGGCTGCGGGACCGGCTGTTCACGCCGGCCGAGCAGCGCACCCCGGCCGGCGGTGAGCGCAGCAGCGAGTCCCTGGCGGCCCGCTTCGCCGCCAAGGAGGCGCTGGCCAAGGCGCTGGGCGCCCCGGGCGACCTGCGCTGGCACGACGCCGAGGTGGTCGTCGGGGAGCGGGGACGTCCGCACCTGGAGGTCCGCGGCACGGTGGCCCGCCGCGCCGCGGAGCTGGGCGTCACCGCCTGGCACGTGTCGCTGAGCCACGACGGGGGCATCGCCTCCGCCATGGTGGTCGCCGAGGGAACTGCGCCGTGATCGGGCTGTACACCGGTGAGCAGGTCCGGGCTGCGGAGCAGGCCGTCCTGGCCGGGCTCCCGGCGGGAGCGCTCATGCACCGGGCCGCGACCGGGCTGGCGACCGTCTGTCTGGGCCTGCTGGGCCGGGCGCACGGTGTCCGCGTGGTGCTGCTGGTCGGCTCCGGGGACAACGGCGGGGACGCGTTGTTCGCCGGTGCCCTGCTGGCGCAGCGCGGCGCCGCTGTCACCGCGGTGCTGCTCAGCCCGGAGCGGGCGCATGCGGCGGGGCTGGCCGCCTTCCGTCGCGCCGGTGGGCGGGTCGCCGACGCGGCGGACGCCGGACTGCACCGCGCCGACCTGGTCCTCGACGGGATCGTCGGCCTCGGCAGCACCGGCGGACTGCGGGAACCGGCCGCCGCGCTGGTCCGGGAGGCGACCGCCGGGCCGGGGCTGCTGGTCGCGGTCGACCTGCCCAGCGGCGTCGTCGCCGACACCGGCGAGGTGCCCGGGGCCGCCTTCCCCGCGCAGCACACGGTCACCTTCGGTGCCGTCAAGCCGGGGCTGGTGGTGGGCGCCGGTCGCCGGCAGGCCGGCACGGTGCACCTGGTCGACATCGGGCTCGGCCCCGCCCTCGCCGAACCGGCGGCCCAGCAGCTGACCGACGCCGACGTCGTCCCGCACCTGGACGCCCCCGCCCCCGACGACGACAAGTACTCCCGCGGGGTGGTCGGCGTGCTGGCCGGTTCGGCGACCTACCCCGGCGCCGGGGTGCTGTGCACCGGTGCGGCGGTGCGGACCCGGCCGGGCCTGGTCCGGTACGCCGGCACCGCCGCAGAGGGCGTCCGGGCCGCCTGGCCGGAGGTCATCGTCACCGCTGGCCGCCCGGGGGACGCCGGACGGGTGCAGGCCTGGGTGGTGGGCCCGGGGATGGGCACCGACGACGACGCCGCCAGCGTGCTCGCCGAGGTGCTGGCCACCGACCTGCCGGTGGTGGTCGACGCCGACGGGCTGACCCTGGTCGCCCAGCGACCGGAGCTGGTGGCGGACCGCACGGCACCCACCGTGCTCACGCCGCACGACCGCGAGTTCGCCCGTCTCTTCGGTGAGGTGGGCAGCGACCGGCTGGCCGCTGCGCGCCGGGGTGCGGCGGAGCTGGGCTGCACGGTGCTGCTCAAGGGCGACGCGACCGTCGTCGCCGACGCCGCCGGCACGACCTTCGTCAACGGCACCGGCACCCCGTGGCTGGCGACCGCCGGCACCGGGGACGTGCTCGCCGGGGTGCTGGGGGCGGTGCTGGCGACCGGGCTGCCGGCCGCGGAGGCGGCGGCCGTCGCCGCCCACGTGCACGGCCGGGCGGGTCAGCTGGCCGCCGAGCAGGGACCGCTGATCGCCGGTGACCTGGTCCGCCGGCTGCCGGAGACGCTGGCCCGGCTGCGCGCCGGTGCGGGCTGACCGCGGCGGCCTGGGACAGTGGGCGGTGTGACGCAGGTGCAGCAGGTGCTGGGCAGCCGGGCCGAGGTGGTCGTCGACCTCGACGCGATCGCGGCGAACACCGCGGCGCTTCGCGCGCGGGCCGGCCGGCCGCTGATGGCGGTGGTCAAGGCCGACGGCTACGGGCACGGGCTGGTGCCCGCTGCCCGGGCGGCGCTCGCCGGCGGGGCCGACGCCCTCGGGGTGACGGTGCTGGAGGAGGCGCTCGCGCTGCGCGCCGCCGGGGTCACCGCACCCCTGCTGTCCTGGCAGCACGCGCCGGGGGAGGACTACGCCGCGGGGCTGGCCGCCGACGTCGAGCTGTCGGTCAACGCGGAGTGGGCGCTGGCCGAGGTGGTCGACGCCGCCCGCGCCACCGGCCGCACCGCCCGGGTGCAGTTGTTCGCCGACACCGGCCTGTCCCGCGAGGGCGCCACACCCGAGGCCTGGCCCGGGCTGGTGGCCGCGGCGGCGCGGGCCCAGGCCGACAGCGACGTCGTCGTCACCGGGTTGTGGAGTCACCTCGCCTACGCCGACGCCCCCACCCACCCGACCATCGCCCGGCAGGTCCAGGTCTTCGAGGAGGCGGTGGCGCTGGCCCGGCGGGCCGGGCTGACCGACGCCCGCCGGCACCTGGCCAACTCGGCGGCCACCATCGCCCTGCCCGAGACCTGGTACGACATGGTCCGGCCCGGGGTCGCGCTGTACGGCTTGGACCCGCTGGGCGGCGACCCGGGGCAGTACGGGCTCCGCCCGGCGATGACGGTCCAGGCCCAGGTGGCGCTGACCAAGCGGGTGCCGGCCGGGACCGGGGTCTCCTATGGCCACACCTACTCCCCGGCGGGCGAGACGACGCTGGCCCTGGTGCCCGTCGGCTACGCCGACGGGGTGCCCCGCGCCGCCGGCAACCGGGCACCGGTGCTCGCCGCGGGGGCGCAGCGGACCATCGCGGGCCGGGTCTGCATGGACCAGTTCGTCCTCGACGTGGGCGACGACCCGATCGCACCCGGTGACGCGGTGGTGCTGTGGGGCTCGGGGGCCGACGGCGAGCCGACCGCCCAGCAGTGGGCCGACGCGGTCGACACCATCCACTACGAGCTCGTCACCCGGGTGGGCGGCCGCTTCTCCCGCCGCTACGTCGGCACCGCCGGGATCGCCTGATGGCGCAGCACGGCCACCTCCGCCTGGGCCGCACCGCCGGTCTGGTCGGCGCCGCGGTCGGCCTGGCCGCGGCCGGCACGGCGGTCGGGGTCGCCGTCACCCGGACGGCGACGGCCCGGGTGCGAGCCGGCCAGCTGGCCGGTCAGCGCGGGGAGGACGGCCGCCCCGTCGAGGACGTGCCGGTGAACCAGCTGCGCCAGGAGGACCCGCTGGGCTCCGGGCGCCGCGCCGCCGACCGCACGGTGGTGGTGCGGGCCGACGACGGGGTGGCGCTCACGGTCGAGGAGGTCGGCCCGACCGATGCTCCGCTGACCGTCGTCTTCGTGCACGGCTACGCGCTGTCCATGGCCTCCTGGACGTTCCAGCGTCGGGACCTCGGCGAGCAACTGGCCACCGCCAACGGCCACCGGCCCACCGCGCGCCTGGTCTTCTACGACCAGCGGGGGCACGGCTCCTCCGGCCGCGGTGCCGCCGAGCGCTCGACGATCGACCAGCTGGCCGCGGACCTGGAGTCGGTGCTCACCGCGCGGGTGCCGCGCGGGCCGGTGGTGCTGGTCGGCCACTCGATGGGCGGGATGACGGTGCTCGCCCTGGCCCAACGCCGGCCGGAGCTGTTCGGGACCCGGGTCGCCGGGGTGGCGCTGGTGTCCACCTCCAGCGGCAACCTCGGCGACCTGGACTTCGGGCTGCCCGCGCTGCTGACCCGGGTGCGCGCCACGGTGCTGCCGGTCGCGGTCTGGACCATGCGCCGCAGGCCCGGGCTCGCCGAGGTGACCCGGCGACTGGCCAAGGACGTCGTGTCGGCGGTCACCTGGTCGATGTCGTTCTCCTCCACCGGCGTCGACCCGGCACTGGGGCGCTACGTGGACGCGATGATCGCCGGGACCCCGGTCGACGTGGTGGCCGAGTTCTACCCGGCGATCGCCGGGCTGGACGTCAGCGGCGCGATCGAGCCACTGTGCCGGGTGCCGACCGTGGTGCTCACCGGCGACGCGGACAAGCTGATCCCCAAGGCGCACAGCGAGCGGATCCGGACGCGGCTCGAGGAGTCGGGGGAGGGGGCCGTCGAGTACGTCGCCGTCCCGGACGCCGGGCACCTGGTGCCGCTGGAGCACCCGGGACAGGTGACCGACGTGCTGGCCGGCCTGATCCGCCGGGTCGCTGCCGCGCAGCGCCCCGCCGGCTGACCGCCGGCTCGGCCCCGCCGTAGGGTCTGCGCGTGGTCTCCACCCGTCCGCCGCGCCTCGACGCGGCCGCCACCGAGGTGGCGGCGACCGCCGCGGCCGCGCCGGACTGGGCCTCGCTGGCCGAGGTCGCCCGCTCCTGCGTCGCCTGCCCCGAGCTGGCCGCCACCCGGCAGCACGTCGTCGTCGGGGACGTGCCGGTGACGGGTCGGCCGCGGCTGGTGGTCGTGGGGGAGGCGCCGGGCGCCACCGAGGACGAGACCGGCCGGCCGTTCGTGGGCAAGAGCGGGGCGCTGCTGGACCTGCTGCTCGGCGAGGCCGGACTGCCCCGGGCTGAGGTGGCCGTGCTCAACATCGTGAAGTGCCGCCCGCCGGGCAACCGCACCCCGAAGGCGCCCGAGGTCGCCCGGTGCAGCGGCTGGCTGCGCCGCCAGCTCGACCTGCTCGGCGCCGACGTCGTGGTCGCCCTCGGGCTCTCCTCGGCGAAGTGGTTCCTCGGCCCACGCACCGTGCTCGGCCAGGTGCGTGGCCGGGCGCACGACGTCGACGGGCGCGCCGTGTGGGTCACCTACCACCCGTCGGCTGCGATCCGGTTCGGCCCGAACGGCGCCCCCCGAGCCGCGCTCGCCGCCGACCTGCGCGCGGTGGCGGGCTCGCTGTGAGGCGCGTGCACGAGCTGCCCACCGTCGCCGACACGCAGACGTTCGGCCGCGAGCTGGCCGGGCTGCTCCGGGCCGGTGACCTGGTCGTGCTGGCCGGGCCGCTGGGTGCGGGGAAGACCGCGCTGACCCAGGGGATCGGCGCCGGCCTCGGGGTGCCGGGCCCGGTGACCTCACCGACGTTCGTGCTGGCCCGGGTGCACCGCGGCGGACGCGTCCCGCTGGTGCACGTCGACGCCTACCGGCTGGCCGGCATGGCCGACGTCGACGACCTGGACCTGGACGCCACCACCGACGAGGCGGTCACCGTCGTCGAGTGGGGCCACGGCCTGGTCGAGCAGCTGGTCGACGAGCACCTGGTGGTCGAGCTCGACCGGCGGGACGACGACGTCCGCACCGTCCGGCTGGTGCCCGTCGGCCCGGGCTGGGAGCAGCGGCTCACCGACGCCTGAGCGTCAGCCGGCCTGCTCGACGATCGGGCGCAGCAGGGCCGCCAGCTCCGTCGGCGCGGCCAGGAACGGCGAGTGGCCGGTGTCCAGCCGGAGCACGGTGCCGGCGCGGGAGGACATCGACTCCTGGGCGGCCACCGGGATGGCCTGGTCCTGCTCGCAGACGACGTAGGTGCTCGGCAGCTCGGTCCAGGCGGCGCGGCTCAGCGGTTGGGTGAGCGCGGCCGTGGACTGCAGCTGTAGTTCGGCCACCGCCTGCCGGGTGAGCTCCGGGGAGACCCCGTTGTAGAAGACCTCCTCGGGCGCGGTGGCCCGCACGTGCGTCGGGTGCAGCTCCTGCCAGGACGGGACCTGACCGCCCAGGCTGCTCGCCAGCGAGTCGCCCACGTCGAGCTGGAAGGCGCACAGGTAGACCAGGTGCGCCACGCCCAGCTCCGCGCTGGCCGCCTCGCTGATCGGGATCCCGCCGTAGGAGTGCCCCACCAGGACGACGGGCCCGTCGACCCCGGCGAGCGCGTCCCGGACGGCCGCGGCGTCGGCGGTGAGGTCGCCGAGCGACTGCGGGTCGGTGCCGGAGCTGGGCAGCGCGACGCGGACGACGTCGACGCCGGGCAGGTGGTCGACCAGCGGCTGCCAGCACCACGGGGTGTGCCAGGCGCCGTGGACCAGGACCAGGGTGGCGGGCATGCGGGTTCCTCGTCGTCGGGGGAGGCGGGCCCGCGCAGTCGATCAACAGCCTGCCTCGGGCGCAACCACCCGGCCGCTGCCGACGGCGGGCCGGGGAGCGGCATCTACCCTCGACGGTCGTGCTCGTCCTCGCGCTCGACACCGCCACCCCGACCCTCGTCGTCGGGCTGGCCGAGGTCACCTCCGCCCGGGTCGACGGTGCGCAGCTGCTCCCCGCCCAGCGCACCGTCGCGGTGCTCGCCGAACGGGCCCTCCCGTCGGGGAACCGGCATGCCGAGCTGCTCACCCCGGCGATCCGCGAGGTGCTGGCCGAGGCCGGCGTGCCGATGCGTCGGGTGGAGGCGTTCGTGGTGGGGCTGGGGCCGGGCCCGTTCACCGGGCTGCGGGTCGGGGTGGTCACCGCCGCCGCCCTGGGTGACGCGATCGGGACGACGGTCTACGGGGTCTGCTCGCTGGACGCGGTCGGCGACGGCGCCCGCTCGGTGGTCACCGACGCCCGGCGCAAGGAGGTCCACTGGGCCACCTACGACGACGCCGGGGCGCGGTTGACCGGCCCCGGCGTCGACCGGCCGGAGGAGGCCCCGGTCACCGACCCGGTGGTCGGGGACGGCCGGTTCGCCGAGCGGCTGGGCCGGGAGGTGGTCGCCGCCGAGGTCACCACCGCCGGGCTGCTGCGCGCGGCGTTGCCGCTGTTCGACCGGCCGCCGGCACCGCTGGAGCCGCTGTACCTGCGCCGTCCGGACGCGGTGCCGTCGGTGACCCGCAAGCCGGTGAGCCAGTGAGCGTGCGGCTGCGCGACATGACCGTCGCCGACCTGCCCCGGGTGATGGAGCTGGAGGAGGAGCTCTTCGCGCCGGACACCTGGACCGAGTGGATGTACCGGGACGAGCTCGCCCGTCCCGACACCCGGCACTACCTGGTCGCCGTCGATGCCGACGCCGACGGCGACGCCGTGCTCGGTTACGCCGGGCTGATCTCCTATCCCTACGAGGCGCACATCGCGACCATCGGGGTCACCGGCACGCGGCAGCACGAGGGGATCGGGGCGCTGCTGCTGGACGCCCTGCTCGCCGAGGCGGACGGGCGGCGCACCCCGGTGCTGCTGGAGGTGCGCGAGGACGACGAGGTGACCCAGGCGTTCTACCGCCGGCGCGGGTTCGCCGAGATCGGCCGCCGCCCGAACTACTACCCGCTCAGTGGGAAGGACGCCGTCGTGATGCTGCGGGAGGCACGGCGATGAGCCAGCCGCTGGTCCTGGGGTTCGAGACCTCGTGCGACGAGACCGGGATCGGGCTGGTGCGCGGGCAGACGCTGCTGTCCGACGCGCTGGCCACGTCCATGGCCGAGCACGAGCGCTTCGGCGGGGTGGTCCCGGAGATCGCCAGCCGGGCGCACCTGGAGGCGATGGTCCCGACCGTGCACCGGTCGCTGGCCGACGCCGGGGTGATACTGCGCGACGTCGACGCGATCGCGGTCACCGCCGGCCCGGGGCTGACCGGTGCGCTGCTGGTGGGCGTGGCCGCGGCCAAGGCCTACGCGCTGGCCCTCGACGTCCCGCTGTACGGGGTGAACCACCTGGCCGCGCATGTCGCCGTCGACGAGCTGGAGCACGGCCGGCTCGCCGAGCCCTCGATCGCGCTGCTCGTCTCCGGCGGGCACAGCTCCCTGCTGCTGGTGCCCGACCTCGCCCAGGACGTGCAGGAGCTGGGCCGGACGATCGACGACGCCGCGGGGGAGGCCTTCGACAAGGTCGCCCGGGTGCTCGACCTGCCGTTCCCCGGCGGCCCGCCGATCGACCGCGCCGCCCGGGAGGGCGACCCGCGGGCGATCGCCTTCCCGCGCGGGCTCACCGGTCCCCGGGACGCGACCTACGACTTCTCCTTCTCCGGCCTGAAGACGGCGGTGGCCCGGTGGGTGGAGGGCCGGCAGCGGGCCGGGGAGCCGGTGTCGGTCGCCGACGTCTCGGCGTCCTTCCAGGAGGCGGTGGTCGACGTGCTGACCGCCAAGGCGGTGCGGGCCTGCCGCGACCACGGGGTCGACCACCTGGTCATCGGCGGCGGCGTGGCGGCCAACTCCCGGCTGCGCGCCCTGGCCCAGGAGCGCTGCGACGCCGCCGGGATCGTGCTGCGCACCCCGAGCCCGCGGCTGTGCACCGACAACGGCGCGATGGTGGCCGCGCTCGGCTCGCGGCTGGTCGAGGCGGGCGTGCCGGCGGCGCCGATCGACCTGGGCGCCGACAGCTCCATGCCGATCGACCTCATCTCCCGCTGAACCACCAAAATGGCCATTGTGGTGGGAGCTAGGAGGCCGCGCAGACCAGCACGGTGGGGGCGCCGGCGACGCGGGTGACGACGACGACCGCGCTGCCCTCGCCGGGGCCGCGCAGCTGGCGTGCCAGCGCCTCGGGCTCGATCGGCGACCCCCGCTTCTTCACCACGACCCGGCCGACGCCGCGGGCGCGCAGCAGCGCCTTGAGCTTCTTCAGGTTGAACGGCAGCACGTCGGTCACCCGGTAGGAGCTGACCCACGGGGAGTCCGCGGCCGCGTCGGAGGTCAGGTAGGCGATCGTCGGGTCGATCAGGGTCGCGTCCAGCTCGGCCGCGGCGAGGGCGATCAGACCGGAGCGGATCACCGCCGGGTCGGGCTCGTGCAGCCAGCCGCGGACCGGGCCCGGCTCGGCATCACCCGGGTCGGTGTCGGCGGTCAGCTCGTGCAGCCCGCCGTCCCGGCCGACGACGGTTGCCCGGCGCCAGGTGCGCGACGGCGCCCGCCCCCACAGCAGCGCCTCGACGATCGACCCGCCCAGCGACACCCACTCGGCCTCCACCCCGGCGGGCACCCGGTCGTGGTCCAGCCCGGGCGCCACCTTGACCAGGCAGGCCGGGGCGGTGTCGAGCAGGGCCTGCACCGTCGACCACGGCGGGGACCAGCGGTCGGGGTCGAGCTGACGGCGTCCGCCGGCCCGCCGGGCGGGGTCCAGGACGGCGGCGTCGCAGCCGGCCACCCGGCCCCCGGTCGCGGCGGCCACCAGGTCGACCGCGTCGGCCGCGCGGACCTCGACCCCGCGGAGCCCCGCCGCCGCGGCGTTGAGCCGGGTGAGCTCGCGGGCGACCGGGTCCAGGTCGACGGCGACCACGGCGGCGCCGGCCCGGGCCAGCGCGATCGTGTCGGTGCCGGCGGCGCAGCCGAGGTCGACCACGGACCGGGCGCCGTCGGCCAGCAGCCGGGCGGCCCGCCGGTCGGCGAGGAGCGGGCGGCCGGCCTGCTCCAGCGCGTCGGCGGTGAAGAAGAAGCGGTCGGCGTCGGCGCCGAAGGCCGGCCGGGCCCGCTCCCGCTGCCGGGCGATGCCCCAGGCCGGGCCGGCCAGCTCCACCCCCACCTCGGACCGCAGCCGGGTCAGCGCGGTGACCGCGTCGGCGCGTTCGGCCAGCAGCTCCCGCGCGCGGGTCAGCGCGGCCGCGCCGGCCGGGGTCGCGAGCGCCGCCAGCTGGCGCACCGTCGCCGCGGCCTGCCCGTCGGTCTGGTCGTCGTGGGGGTCGCCGGACACGGGCACAGCGTGGCGCATCGCCGTCCCCACCTGGGCGGGACCCCGGTTGAGTGGCTGGCACTCACATGGGTAGAGTGCCAATCGACACGGGCCGGGCCCCGACCCCCGCGACGGCGAGGCCCAGCCCCCGTGCCACAGCATCAGCACCATCCATTCGAGAGCCCGTCCGACACCGAAGGGGGCGTCACGACGTGACGACCGCTACCAAGGTCAACATCAAGCCGCTCGAGGACCGCGTGGTGGTCCAGGCCAATGAGGCCGAGACCACCACCGCCTCTGGCCTGGTCATCCCGGACACCGCCAAGGAGAAGCCCCAGGAGGGCACCGTCGTCGCTGTCGGCCCCGGCCGCGTCGACGACAACGGCAACCGGGTCCCGCTCGACGTGAACGTCGGCGACGTGGTCATCTACTCGAAGTACGGCGGCACCGAGGTGCGCTACGGCGGCGAGGACTACCTCGTGCTGTCCGCGCGCGACCTGCTCGCCGTCGTGGAGAAGTGACCACACTCCTCCGCTAGACCAGCACGACACCGCCCCGGCGACCCGAACCACCGGGTCCCGGGGCGGTCGTCGTCTGCCCCCGTTCTCCTCCGCACCACCTGAGAGAGGTCTGGCATGGCCAAGATCATCCTGTTCGACGAGGACGCCCGTCGCGCCCTCGAGCGTGGCGTCGACAAGCTCGCCGACGCCGTCAAGGTCACCCTCGGCCCCCGTGGCCGCAACGTGGTCATCAACAAGAACTTCGGCGCCCCGACGATCACCAACGACGGCGTGACCATCGCCCGGGAGATCGAGCTCGAGGACCCGTACGAGAACCTCGGCGCCCAGCTCGCCAAGAACGTCGCCACCAAGACCAACGACGTCGCCGGTGACGGCACCACCACCGCCACCGTGCTCGCCCAGGCCCTCGTGCACGAGGGTCTGCGCAACGTCGCCGCCGGGGCCAACCCGATGAGCCTGGGCCGCGGCATGCGCGCCGCCGTCGACGCGGTCTCCGCCGCCCTCGACGCCGTCGCCATCCCCGTCGACGACCGCAAGGCCATCGCCGGGGTCGCCACCGTCTCCGCCCAGGACGCCGAGGTCGGCGAGCTGATCGGCGAGGCGATGGAGCGGGTCGGCAAGGACGGCGTCATCACCGTCGAAGAGGCCAACGGGATGACCACCGACCTGGACGTCACCGAGGGCGTGCAGTTCGACAAGGGCTACCTGTCGCCGTACTTCGTCACCGACAACGAGTCGATGGAGGCCGTCCTCGAGGACGCCCTCGTCCTCATGGTCAGCGGCAAGGTCAGCGCCCTGGCCGACCTGCTGCCGCTGCTGGAGAAGGTGCTGGCGACCGGCAGCCGCCCGCTGCTGATCGTGGCCGAGGACGTCGAGGGCGAGGCGCTGTCCACCCTGGTCGTCAACTCCATCCGCAAGACCGTCAAGGTCGTCGCGGTGAAGTCGCCCTACTTCGGCGACCGGCGCAAGGCGTTCATGACCGACCTCGCCATCGTCACCGGCGGCCAGGTCGTCAGCGAGGACGTCGGCCTGTCCCTGGACGGCGTCGGCCTCGAGGTGCTGGGCACCGCGCGCCGGGTGACCGTCACCAAGGACGACACCACGATCGTCGACGGCGGCGGCACCTCCGGCGCCGTGGCCGACCGGGTCGCCCAGATCCGCAAGGAGATCGAGGCGACCGACTCCGACTGGGACCGCGAGAAGCTGCAGGAGCGGCTGGCCAAGCTGGCCGGCGGCATCGCGGTCATCCGCGTCGGTGCTGCGACCGAGGTCGAGATGAAGGAGCGCAAGCACCGCATCGAGGACGCGATCGCCGCCACCCGCGCTGCGGTGGAGGAGGGCGTCGTCCCCGGCGGTGGCTCCGCGCTGGTGCACGCCGCCACGGCGATCGACGACCTGGACCTGACCGGCGACGAGCTGATCGGCGCCCGGTCGGTGCGCAAGGCGATCGACTCCCCGCTGGCGCTGATCGCCTCCAACGCCGGGTTCGAGGGGCCGGTCGTCGTCGGCCGGGTCCGTGAGCTGGGCATCGGCCAGGGCTTCAACGCCGCCACCGGCGAGTACGGCGACCTGGCCGCCCAGGGCGTCATCGACCCGGTCAAGGTCACCAAGGCGGCGCTCTCGCACGCCGCCTCGATCGCGGCGATGGTGCTCACCACCGACTCCGCGATCGTGGAGAAGCCCGCCGAGCAGGAGTCCGACGGCGCCGGGCACCACACCCACGGGCACTCGCACGGCCACGGGCACAGCCACTGAGCTGAGCGCGACCGGCTGACACCCGCCCCCGTTCCCGTCTGGGAGCGGGGGCGGACCCGTTCGTGGTCGCGGGCGCACCACCCAAGAGGGTCAGTCCACCGAGACAGGGGCTCAACGTGCCGTTCGTGCCGCCGATGGGGTGGGGTGCAGGACGTGGAGGTCGGTGAGCGGGCGGTGGCCCGCCCGGATCCGGCGACCCCTGAGGACGCCGTCGAGCTGGCGGCTGCCCTCGACCGACTGGAGGCGCTGTCCCGCTTCGACGTCGACGGCATCGGCGACCGGGCGCAACAGGCCGAGGACGCCGCCCGCGCGCTGGGCGCACCCGAGCTGGAGCTGCGTGCCCGGCTGGTGCTGGCCGACCTGGCCCGACGGCGCGGCGACGTGGCCGAGGCCGGCCGGATCGCCCGCGAGGTGCAGCGCTGGGCCACCGACGCGAACGCCCGGCACCTGCTGTCCCGCAGCCACTTCCTGCTGGCGGCCGTCCTGCAGGAGCTGGGCGACCTGTCGCTCGCCCTGGAGCACGCCGTCCAGTCGGTGCACCTGCTCGGGGACGAGGACCCGCCGGTGCAGCGGATCGACCACCTCGCCCGGATGGCCGACTGCCAGGGCCTGCAGGGTGACGAGGGGGCCCGGGAGCGCTATGCGGAGGTGTTCGGTCTCGCCGAGCAGCTCGGCGACGTGGACCGCCAGTTGCTGATCCTGAACAACTGGGCCTACGTGGAGACGATCGCCGGCCGGTACGAGGGCGCACTGGGCCTGAGCACGCAGCTGCAGGCCCTCGCCGAACGGCACCGGGTGCCGTTGCACGTCGGGCGGCTGGACACCATCGCCCGTGCCCTCCTGGGCCTGGGCCGGCTGGAGGAGGCGGAGCACGCGCTCGCCCCGGGGACCGAGTCCGGGGCGCTGGACGCCTCGCCGGACGGGGACGCCGGCGCCGACTTCCTGCTGACCCTGGCCGAGGTGCGCCGCCGGCGGGGGCACGTGGCGGGCGCCCAGGAGGTGCTGGACGAGTGCGTGCGCCGGTGCGAGCAGCACGGGCTGACCGCCATCCGGGTGCGCGCCCGGCGGGAGCAGGCCGAGCTGCACGCAGCGGGTGCGGACTACAAGGCGGCGTTCGAGGAGCACCAGCTCTACAGCCAGGCGGCGCTGGACCTCCAGTCCGCGCAACGCGACGCCCGGGCCCGGGCACTGCAGGCGATGTACGAGGCGACCGAGGCGCGGCGGCAGAGCCGGCGCTACCGCGAGCTCTCGCTGCGCGACCCGCTGACCGGCCTGTACAACCGCCGCTTCGTCGACGACCAGCTGCCGCAGCTGCTGGACCGGGCGAGCGTGACCACCGAGATCGTCTCCGTGGCACTGGTCGACCTGGACCACTTCAAGCGGATCAACGACACGTGGTCGCACGACGTCGGTGACCAGGTGCTCCGCGCGGTGGCGGCGAGACTCGAGGTGGCGGCGTCGGGCGGTGCCGTGCCGGGTGGCTTCGTCGCGCGGATGGGGGGCGAGGAGTTCCTGCTGGTGCTCGTCGGCGGGGACCTGCCGCGCGCCGTCCGGCAGCTGGACGACCTGCGCCGGGCGGTTGCCGCCCACCCCTGGGCCGAGCTGGCCGACGGACTCACGGTGACCCTCAGTGCCGGGGTGGCGACCACGGCCGGGGGCGCGCGGACGGCGCCCGCCGACCTGCTCAGCCGCGCCGACGAGCACCTGTACGAGGCCAAGACCCGGGGACGGGACCGCGTCGTCAGCGAGCTGGGGTGAGCAGGTCCCGAACAGCCGAGAGGGCCGGTCCGACGTGTTCGTCGGACCGGCCCTCTCGGCATCTCGTCAGCGGGGGAGGCCTCCCGCGGACGGATCAGACCGCAGCGGCGATGGCGGCGGGCTCGGCGGCGATCAGCCGCGCGCGCTCCTCCTCGCTCATGCCGCCCCAGACCCCGTAGGGCTCGCGGACGGACAGGGCGTGCTGGAGGCAGGACTCGATGACCGGGCAACGTCCGCAGACGGCCTTGGCAGCGGCCTGGCGGCGCGCACGGGCCGGCCCGCGCTCACCGTCGGGGTGGAAGAAGAGCGAGGTGCTCTCGCCCCGGCAGGAACCGTGCAACTGCCAGTCCCAGACCTCGGCCACGGGGTTGGGCAGTCGGCGGATGTCAGCCATTGGACCTCCTCGGCTCGGTGCACCGGGGGGTCTGCCCGGTCGCTTCCGGGCCGATGCCCGCTGCCGACGAGCCGCAAACACGACCGATCGCGTTCGTCGTGCGAGATCGGCCGAGTTGTGCTTCGGCCGTCGCGCACTCACGGGTCGTCACCCGCGGGGGTGACGGCCACTGTCGCCGCGCTACCCACAGGATCAAGGTGATCACAGTGAGTGCCGACCACCAGGGTGGGGGACACCCCGACACCCGTCCGGGAGACCGGAGGTGCCGGCGCTCCCGGGAGCGGGGGGACCACCCCGCTCCGGCCACCCGCCCGGGCGACGCCCGGTCGGTACGCCGCCGGCTCCGACCGGCGCAGACGGGAGCAGTCGTGATCGAGGACAGGACGCGGGGCAACGGCAGCGGTGGATCCGTCGTCTGGGTGTTCGACGAGCGTCGCCGGGTCCGGGACGACGTCGCCGGCCGGCTGCTCGCCCTGCCGTTCGTCAGCCGCGTCGAGGCCGTCGCCGACCCGGCGTCGCTGATGGCCCGGCTGGACAACCGCGTGCCCGACGTCCTGCTCGTCGGCACGCAGCGGGCGACCGACAGCGGGCTGTCCGTGGCCACCCAGGTCCTGCGCACGCACCCGGCGCTGCCGGTGCTCATGCTCGGGGCACCGGACGACGCCGAGACCGTGCGCGCCGCGGTGTCCCTCGGCGCCCGCGGGTACCTCCGCTGGGACGCCAGCCCGCTCGAGCTCGGGCTGGGCCTGTCCCGTACCGGCATGCGCCCCGACGGCGGGCGCCTGCCCCACCAGCTGGCCCCTGCGCCACGCAGCCCCCAGCAGGCGGGCGTGTTCGCCGGCGCACCCGCCGGCTCGGGCTGGGGTGGTGCCAGCCCGCTGGCCGGCCTGGCCCCGACCACGGTGCGCTCCACCGTGCCCGAGACGCCGCAGGTCGCCCTGTCCGCGCGGGAGATGCAGGTGCTCACCGGGATGAGCCAGGGCAAGAGCAACGCCCAGATCGGCCGGGAGCTCTACCTGTCCGAGGACACGATCAAGACCCACGCGCGGCGGCTGTTCCGCAAGCTGGGTGTCAAGGACCGCGCCGAGGCCGTGGCCACCGGCTTCCGCCGCGGGATGATGCACTGAGCTGAGGCAGGCAGACACGCCTGAGCGCGGGCCTCGGCCGCCTGACCGACCGGTGAGCCGGGGCGTGCAGCGGCCGAACGGTCGCTGAGGTGGCTCTCGTGACCACGGCGTTGGCCCGGCCGACTGCGGCGTTGAGCCACGCGACCGCGGCCCGGCTGTGGGGTCTGCCGCTGCACACCGGCCTGTCCCCGGACGTCCGGCTGACCGACCCGCTCCGTTGGCGCACCGGCCCGGGCTACGTGATGGCGAAGGCGCAGCTCCCGGACGACGAGGTCACCGTCCGCGGCCAGTTCCGGCTCACGACCCCCGCGCGGACCCTGGTCGACACCGCACGGGAGTGGCCGGAGCTGCCGGCGGTCGCGGCGCTGGACGCAGCACTCCTGCGCGGCCTGGTCACCACGGAGCAGTTGCAGGCGACCCTCGATCGTCACCGGTTCGCTCCCCGTGCTCCGCTGGCCGTCCGGGCGGTGGCCGCGGCGGACGGGAGGGCCGAGACGTGGCTGGAGACGAAGGGGCGGCTGCGCTTCCGCGCTGCTGGACTGCCGCCCTACCTGCCGCAGGTGGAGCTGTGGATCGACGGTCGGTCGGTCAAGGTCGTGGACGGTTGGTACGAGGACGCCGCCGTGGCCGTGGAGTTCGACGGTCGGGTCAAGTACGTGCGGCCCGCGTACGGCGGCCGCCCCGAGGACGTGCTCTTCGACGAGAAGCGACGGAAGGACCTGGTGCGGGCGACCGGGATCCGGTTCGTCCGGCTCGTCGACGAGGACCTCGGCCCGGGCTGGACGGCGGTGGAGCGGCGAGTGCTCCGCGAGCTCGAGGTCCCGGGCCCGGCCGAGCGGCTCTTCCGTGCGGTGCCGCGCGACGTGGGGCGGGTGCGCGCCTCGCTGGGGTGAGCCGCCTGGCCGACCGGTGGACCGTGTCGCTCAGCGGGTCACCGGTCGACGATACGGCTCAGCCTCCGGGGCCTCCGTCAGTCGTCGCGGGCGTGCCGGCCGCCGGTGCCGTGCCGGCCGGTGGGCTCCTCGCGCTCGGCCAGGGCGGCGACCCCGTCGGCGTAGCCGCTGGCGTAGTCCCAGCTGACGTAGTCGTCGGGGTCGGGGTCGAACGGCGGCTCGTGCCGGCCGGTCTGCCCCTCGTCGAGCAGCTGGCGCAGGTTCGCCTGCATCAGCGCCCAGTCGACGTGGTGCTCCTCGTCGCAGTCGGGGCAGTCCACGACGATGCCCTTGACCCCGGTGGGCTCCAGCAGCGTGCGGAAGACCTCCAGCTCGGCCAGGTCGTCGAGCACCCCGGCCCGTTCCTCCATGGTCAGCGGTGGCTGCACCGAGTGGTCACCGGAACCGAGCTCGCCCCCGAAGTCCGGGTCGCGATCCGGGGTCGCGCCGAATGCGTCGTCCCACGCGTCCACGTGTCCTCCTCACCGGCCAGGGCCGGCATCCTCGGTCACTGCTGGTCAGCCAGCAGTCGGCCGGGCACGCCCGGCCGCCGGACCACGGTAGCGGGGCGAGGGAGCCCTCCGGTGCTCCGCCTAGCATGTGAGGGGATCCCGTGCGCCTGGCGAGGCGCTCCCACCGAAGAAGTCGAGAGGGTGGCGGCACATGCAGCCCGACGAGCGCATCCCTGAACTGCCGGCCAAGTTCGCCCCGCTGGGGCTGACCTACGACGACGTCCTGCTGGTCCCCGGGGCCTCGGACATCGTGCCCACCGACGTGGACACCAGCAGCCGGCTGACCCGCGGCATCCGGCTCGCCATCCCGCTGGTCTCCTCCGCGATGGACACCGTCACCGAGTCGCGGATGGCGATCGCCATGGCCCGTGCCGGTGGCATCGGGGTCCTGCACCGCAACCTCGCCGCCGAGGACCAGGCCGGCCAGGTCGACCTGGTCAAGCGCTCCGAGGCCGGCATGGTCACCAACCCGGTCACCTGCTCCCCGGAGAACACCCTCGCCGAGGTCGACGCGCTGTCGGCGCGCTACCGGATCTCCGGGGCCCCGGTCGTCGACGCCGACGGCGTGCTGGTCGGCATGGTCACCAACCGCGACATGCGCTTCGAGACCGACCAGCACCAGCTGGTGCGCGACGTGATGACGCCGCTGCCGCTGGTCACCGCCCCGGTGGGCGTCGACCCGGATCGGGCGCTGGCGCTGCTCAAGCAGCACAAGATCGAGAAGCTGCCGCTGGTGGACGACGCCGGCCGGCTGCGCGGGCTGATCACCGTCAAGGACTTCGTCAAGCGCGACCAGTACCCCAACGCCACCAAGGACGTCGGCGGCCGGCTGACCGTCGGTGCCGCCCTCGGCGTGGGCGAGGACGCCTACAAGCGCGCCGGCCTGCTCGTGGACGCCGGGGTCGACGTGCTCGTCGTCGACACCGCCCACGGCCACCAGCGCGCCGTGCTGGACATGGTCGCCCGGGTGAAGAAGGAGTTCGCGAACGTCGGCCACGGCGTGCAGGTGGTCGGCGGCAACGTCGCCACCCGCGCCGGCGCGCAGGCGCTGATCGACGCCGGGGTCGACGCGGTCAAGGTCGGCGTCGGGCCGGGCTCGATCTGCACCACCCGCGTGGTGGCCGGGGTCGGCGTCCCGCAGGTCACCGCCATCTACGAGGCCGCGCTCGCCGCCCGCCCGGCCGGGGTGCCGGTCATCGCCGACGGCGGGCTGCAGTACTCCGGTGACATCGTCAAGGCGCTGGTCGCCGGCGCGGACACCGTCATGATCGGCGGCCTGTTCGCCGGGGTCGAGGAGGCCCCAGGGGAGCTGGTCTTCATGAACGGCAAGCAGTACAAGACCTACCGCGGCATGGGCTCCCTCGGCGCGATGCAGAAGCGCGGCAACCAGTCCTTCAGCCGGGACCGCTACTTCGCCGACGACGTCCTCTCCGACGACAAGCTCGTGCCCGAGGGGATCGAGGGCCAGGTGCCCTACCGCGGGCCGCTGTCCGGGGTCGCCCACCAGCTGGTCGGCGGCCTCCGTGCCGGCATGGGCTACGCGGGTGCGGCCACCGTCGCCGACCTGCAGGAGCGCGGCCAGCTGACCCGGATCACCTCCGCCGGGCTCACCGAGAGCCACCCGCACGACATCCAGATGACCGTCGAAGCCCCCAACTACCGAGGCCGCTGACCCCATGCCAGTACGTGACAACGTCGAGATCGGCCTGAACCGCTTCGCCCGCCGGGGCTACGACCTGGACGAGGTGTCGATCGTCCCGTCCCGGCGCACCCGGGACCACGACGACGTCTCCACCGCCTGGCAGATCGACGCCTTCCGGTTCGAGATCCCGCTCGTCACCAGCCCCAGCGACGCGGTGGTCAGCCCGGAGACCGCCGTCGCGGTCGGTCAGGCCGGCGGGCTGGGTGTGCTCAACGCCGAGGGCCTGTGGGCCCGGTACGACGACCCGACCGACGTCTACCGCCGGCTGCGCGACGCCGCCGGGGCCGACAGCGGCCCGCCGACCGCGCTGCTGCAGGAGGTCTACGCCGAGCCGGTCAAGCCGGACCTGATCGCCGCCCGGATCAAGGAGGTGCGGGACGCCGGGGTGACCACGGCGGTGCGCGTCTCCCCGCAGCACACCGTGGCGCTCGCCCCGACCGTGCTCGCCGCCGGGGTCGACCTGCTGGTCATCCAGGGCACGATCGTCTCCGCCGAGCACGTGACCACCACCGGGGAGGCGCTGAACCTCAAGGAGTTCATCGCCGACCTCGACGTCCCGGTGATCGTCGGCGGCGCGGCGGACTACCAGACCGCGCTGCACCTGATGCGCACCGGCGCCGCCGGCGTGATCGTCGGCGTGGGGGCCGACAGCTGGTCCACCGCCGACGCCGTGATGGGCATCCGGGTCCCGCTGGCCAGCGCGATCGCCGACGCAGCGGCGGCCCGCCGCGACTACCTCGACGAGACCGGTGGCCGGTACGTGCACGTCATCGCCAACGGTCGGATCGAGACCAGCGGCGCCATCGCCCGGGCGCTGGCCTGTGGTGCCGACGCCGTCCAGCTCGGGGAGCCGCTGCGCACCGCCGCGGAGGCGCCGGCCGGCGGCGTGTGGTGGGACTCCGTGGCCGCGCACCCGCGGCTGCCCCGCGGCGGCACGTCCGCACCGGCGACGGCCCGCGGCTCGCTGGAGGAGGTGCTGCTCGGCCCGGCCACCGCCGCCGACGGGCGCACCAACCTCTTCGGTGCCCTGCGCCGCACCATGGCCAAGACCGGCTACCGGGACCTCAAGGAGTTCCAGCGGGTCGACCTGGTGATCGGTGGCAACGGCGAGACCGCGGCCGGTCCCGGCCACCTGGTGGGCTGACGCCCCCGATGAGCAGCCCCACCACCAGCAGCCCGGCCACGATGGACTTCCCGACCGTGCTGGTCGTCGACTTCGGTGCCCAGTACGCCCAGCTGATCGCCCGCCGGATCCGAGAGGCCGGGGTCTACTCCGAGCTCGTCGGCTCCGACGTGCCGGTCGCCGAGCTGCTGGCCCGCAAGCCGGCGGCGATCGTGCTCTCCGGCGGGCCCTCCAGCGTCTACGCCGAGGACGCCCCCCAGGTCGACCCGGCCGTCTTCGAGGCGGGGGTGCCGGCCTTCGGCATCTGCTATGGCTTCCAGGCGATGGCCGCCAGCCTCGGCGGCACCGTGGCCCGCACCGGCGACCGGGAGTACGGCGGCACCCCGCTGACCGTGACCACCCCCGGTCAGCTGTTCGGCGAGCTGCCGAACGAGCAGTCGGTGTGGATGAGCCACGGCGACGCGGTCAGCGCCGCGCCGCCCGGGTTCACCGTCACCGCCACCAGCACCGGCGCCCCGGTAGCGGCCTTCGAGGACGTCGACCGGCGGCTGGCCGGCGTGCAGTTCCACCCCGAGGTGAAGAACACCCCGCACGGGCAGACGGTGCTCGAGCACTTCCTGTTCGACATCGCCGGCCTGGAGCCGAGCTGGACGATGGCCAACGTCGTCGACGAGCAGGTGGCGTCCATACGCGCCCAGATCGGCGACCGGCGGGCCATCTGCGGGCTCTCCGGTGGGGTCGACTCCGCGGTGGCCGCGGCGCTGGTCCAGCGGGCCATCGGGGACCGGCTCACCTGCGTCTACGTCGACCACGGGCTGATGCGGGAGGGCGAGACCGAGCAGATCGAACGGGACTTCGTCGCCGTCACCGGAGCCGACCTGCGCGTCGTCGACGCCAGCGAGCAGTTCCTCGCCGCGCTGGCCGGGGTCAGCGACCCGGAGACGAAGCGGAAGATCATCGGCCGGGAGTTCATCCGGGTCTTCGAGCAGGCTGCCCTCGACGTGATCGCCGACGCCAAGGAGCACGGCGAGACCGTCGACTTCCTGGTGCAGGGCACCCTCTACCCCGACGTGGTGGAGTCCGGTGGCGGCACCGGGACGGCGAACATCAAGAGCCACCACAACGTCGGCGGGCTGCCCGAGGACCTCACCTTCACCCTGGTCGAGCCGCTGCGCACGCTGTTCAAGGACGAGGTGCGCGAGGTCGGCCGGCAGCTGGGCCTCCCCGACACCCTGGTGCAGCGCCAGCCCTTCCCCGGCCCGGGCCTGGGCATCCGGATCATCGGCGAGGTCACCCGCGACCGGCTGGACGTACTGCGCCAGGCCGACGCGATCGCCCGCGAGGAGCTCACCGCGGCGCACCTGGACACCGAGATCTGGCAGTGCCCGGTGGTGCTGCTGGCCGACGTCCGCAGCGTGGGCGTGCAGGGCGACGGGCGCACCTACGGCCACCCCGTGGTGCTGCGCCCGGTGTCCAGCGAGGACGCGATGACCGCGGACTGGACCCGGCTGCCCTACGACGTGCTGGCGAAGATCTCCACCCGGATCACCAACGAGGTGGCCGAGGTCAACCGGGTCGTGCTCGACGTGACGAGCAAGCCGCCGGGCACCATCGAGTGGGAGTAAGGACCCCCTCCTCCCCACCCTTCGCAGGCTCAGGGCGGGCCCCTGGAGGGGGCCTGACCGGCCCTCGCTGGCGCTCGGGCCGGGCACCAGAGCCGCGAGGCTGACCTGGCCCGTCACCACGCCCTGATGCCGCCGCGCAGGTCGGGCGGGGGCGCTCCGGCGCGGCAGCTCTTTCTGACGTCGCTGCAGAGGTCGGACGGGGCGCTCCGACGCGTCACCTGTTCGGGGGCGCCGAGTGGCGGGGCCCGGGCCCTCATGATCAGGTTGTCGGCGATCTGATCGACCACGCGAGGAGGTACCGGAGTGACCGCCGGGGTGTGGCCACTCTGGCCGAGCGCGCTGGCCCTCGTCGCCATGGCGGCGGTGATCGTCTTCGCCGGCATCCGGCTGACCCGCGCCGCCGACGAGCTCGCCGACCGGACCGGGCTGGGCGACGCGATCGGTGGCGCCCTGCTGCTCGGTGCGGTCACCTCCCTGCCGGGCATCGTGACCACCGCGACGGGCGCACTGGAGGGCGATCCCGGGTTCGGCCTGGCCAACCCGATCGGCGGGGTCGCGGTGCAGACGGTCTGGCTGGCCATCGCCGACCTGGTCTACCGCCGGGCCAACCTGGAGCACGCCGCCGCCTCACTGGAGAACGTGCTGCAGGCGCTGCTCCTGGTCGGGATGCTGTCCCTGCCGGTGGTCGCCTACGCCACCCCCACGTTGCAGTGGGGCTGGATCCACCCGGTGACCCTGCTCATCCCGCTGCTCTACGGCTACGGGCTGGTCCTGCTCCGGCGGATGCACGACCACCCCATGTGGCAACCCATCCAGACCTCGGCCACGGTCGAGGACGTCGAACCCGACGGCACCGACGCCTCGACCCGTCGGCTGTGGGGCCGGCTCGCGTCGCTGGCGCTGGTCGTCGGCGTCGCCGGCTGGGTGATCGGCCAGGCGGGACTGGGTGTCGTCCAGGCGACCGGGCTGCCCAGCGGCGTCGTCGGCTTCACCCTGACCACGGCGGTCACCTCGCTGCCGGAGCTCGTCGTGCTGATCACCGCGGTGCGGATGGGGGCGCTGACCCTGGGCATCGGCAACATCATCGGCGGGAACGTCTTCGACACCCTGATGATCCCGGTGGCCGACATCGCCTACCTGGAGGGGCCGGTCTACCGCGACGCCGGTGAGATCAGCCTGGTCCTGCTCGGCGGCACGATCCTGATGACCGTCGTGCTGGCGACCGGGCTGGTGATGCGCGAGCGCAAGGGGATCGGCTTCGAGGGCATCCTGCTGCCGCTGATCTACCTCGGCACCGTGGCCCTGGCGGTCATCACGCGCTGAGTGGCCGGGGCCGGGGGCGTCCCCCGGGCCCGGCCACCACTGATCTCAGCCCCGGCGGCGGGCCTTGCGCCACTCGTTGACCAGCAGCGCGACCCCGGCCCCGACCAGGATGACCCAGGCGATGCCGCCGCCGAACCAGGCGAGGTCCAGGTCCACCCCGGCCATCAGCAGCACCGCCACCAGGATGAACAGCACCCCGGCCACCAGTGCCCCCGGGTCGATGTCGCGTCGGCGGTCGGAGGAGTCGCCGGGGGAGGCGGTGGAGCTGCCGGTCGTGCTCTGCGGGAACACCTCGGTGTCCTGCCGTCCGTAGGGGTCGTGCTCAGCCACGGGACACCTCCACGTCGCCCAGTCCGGAGTCGATCATGATCTCGAACTCCGGCTCGGAGTCCCCGGACCACTCGTCCGTTCCCACACCGGGGAAGAAGCCGCTCGTCACGCTGTCGCCGAACAGGTCGGTCTCGCCGATCCCCTGGACGACGTCCAGCTCCACGTCGGCGGAGAAGGGCACGATCACCTCGATGTCGCCGATCCCGGACTCGATCCGGGTGGTGATCGGGGAGTCCAGGTCGTCGAGGTCGACGTCGCGCAGGTCCAGCAGCAGGTCGCCGGCGCCGTTCTCGTAGTCCGACTGCACGGCGGCGGCCGACGCCGGCCGCCAGGTGCGGTCGCCCATCCCGCCGGACGGGACGTCGACGGTCGAGGCGATCGCCAGCGCCACGGAGAGCACCAGGCCCAGCCCGATGAGCCCGCCCTTGGCGCCCCGGCCGATCCCGGTCAGCGCGCCGACCACCAGGCCGACGCCGACGACGAGGAGGGCGATGCCCAGGACGCCGCGGGCGCCCAGCTCCACGTCGGTGAACTGGTCCAGCAGCACCGCGATGCCAGCGATGATCAGCAGCGCCGCGACCGTCACGCCGGGCACCGGCGAACGCGGGCCGGTGCGGGCCTGGTCCGGGACACCGGGCTGGCCGGGCGGCGCCGCGGGGGCGGCCGGCATGAGCAGCCACAGCAGCACGTAGATGATCAGGCCGCTGCCGCCGGCGAGGGTCAGCGCGATGGCGCCCACCCGCCACAGCAGGGCGTCCACACCGGTGTAGTCGGCCAGGCCGCCGGCGACGCCGCCGATCACCCGGTCCGTGCGGCTGCGGCGCAGCGGCGGACGCGCCACCGGGCCCGGTGGCGGCGGAGGCGGCCACGAGCCCGGTGGCTGCTCGGCCGCCGGGGGCGGGGCGGAGGGAGGGAGTGCTGAGGTCATGC
Organism: Modestobacter sp. VKM Ac-2978; assembly: GCF_026968025.1. Classification (NCBI taxonomy): domain Bacteria; kingdom Bacillati; phylum Actinomycetota; class Actinomycetes; order Geodermatophilales; family Geodermatophilaceae; genus Modestobacter; species Modestobacter sp. VKM Ac-2978. The sequence goes on from NZ_JAPVBP010000003.1 coordinate 584,645, forward strand.
CACGAGCCTGCCGACTCCGATCGCCTCGCGGTATCAGGGAACCCCCTGGACCGACCCTGATCCGCGACGGTCGCCCTGCCTCCGGGTGATCACCGGTGTGCGTGGCGCGGGGACGATGACACCATCGGTGTCGTGACCACCAGCACCGCGCCGACGGCCGGGCATCCCGCCCCGGCCGCGGCTCGGCTCCCCGACGGCCGCCCGGCCCGTCCCCCGCTGGCGCGGCCGGCCGGCGACCGGCTGCTGGCCGGGGTGGTCGCCGGCACCGCCGCACACCTGCGCCTGGACCCGCTCGTGGTGCGGGTCGTCGTGGTCGGGCTGGCGTTCACCGGGGTCGGCGTCGTCGCCTATGCGCTGCTCTGGCTGACCATGCCGGTCGCCGACCCGTCCGGGGAGGACGACCCGACTGCCGTGATCGGGCAGCGCCCCAGCCGCCGCCAGATGATCCTGCTGGCGCTGCTGTCCTTCGTCGTCTTCGGGCTGGTCTCCCAGCTGCTCACCTTCGGCGGCTACGACGTCGTCCTGCCGCTGGTGCTCGCCGGGATCGGGCTGGCGCTGATCTGGCGGCAGACCGAGACCGACGCCTCGCTCTCCCGAAGCGCCAGTCGCTGGGGGCTGGCCGCCGGCGTCGTCGTCGGCGTGGTCGGGGTGGTGCTGCTGCTGGCCACCACCGGGCAGCTGGCCAACGCGCGCAACGGCTTCACCGCCACCGTGGTGATCCTGGTCGGCCTGACGCTGGCGACCGCCCCGCTGTGGCGCCGGCTGCTGGACCAGCGCGCGACCGAGCGGGCTGCCCGGATCCGCTCCGAGGAGCGTGCCGCGGTCGCCGCCCACCTGCACGACTCGGTGCTGCAGACCCTCGCGCTGATCCAGCGGCACGCGGCCGACCCCACGGTGGTGAACCGGCTGGCCCGCAGCCAGGAGCGGGAGCTGCGGGCCTGGCTGTACGAGCCGACCGTCGCCACCGGCGGCACCTGGGCCGGGCTGGTCGCCCGGCTGGTGGCCGAGGTGGAGGCCGACCACGCCGTCACCGTCGAGCCCGTCGTCGTCGGTGACCTGCCCGTCGACGACGCGGTCGCCACTCTCGGCCAGGCCGCTCGGGAGGCGGTGGTCAACGCGGCGAAGCACTCGGGGGCGTCGTCGGTCTCGCTGTACAGCGAGGTGACGCCGGGCTCGGTGACGGTCTTCGTCCGGGACCGCGGGACCGGGTTCGACCCCGCCGCCGTGCCGGGCGACCGGCGCGGACTGCGCGACTCGGTGGTGGGGCGGCTGACCCGGCTGGACGGCACGGCGACGGTGCGGTCCGCGCCGGGAGAGGGGACCGAGGTGGAGCTCTGCCTCCCACGTGCGCAGATGGAGGCGTCGCTGTGAACCGCACCCGGGTCTTCCTCGTCGACGACCACGCGATGGTCCGCGCCGGCGTGCGCGCCGAGCTGGGCGAGGAGGTCGAGGTGGTCGGCGAGGCAGCCGACGTCCCGACCGCGGTGACCGGCATCCGGGCCAGCACACCGGACGTCGTCCTGCTCGACGTGCACCTGCCCGGCGGGGGTGGCCACGCCGTCCTCGAGTCGCTGCGCACGGAGCTGCCCGAGACCCGGTGGCTGGCGCTGTCGGTCTCCGACGCCGCCGAGGACGTCATCGCCGTCATCCGGGCCGGGGCCCGCGGGTACGTCACCAAGACGATCTCCGGGGTCGACCTGCGCGACGCGGTGCGCCGGGTCGCCGAGGACGACGTCGTCTTCAGCCCCCGGCTGGCCGGCTTCGTGCTGGACGCCTTCTCCGCCGGCCCCGCCGCACCGGTCCCCGCCGAGGACCCGGCCACCGACCCGGGCCTGGACCTGCTGTCGGCCCGCGAGCGTGAGGTGATGCAGCTGCTGGCCCGCGGCTACACCTACCGCGAGATCGGCGGGCGGCTGTTCATCTCGGTGAAGACGGTGGAGTCGCACGCCTCCAACGTGCTGCGCAAGCTGCAGCTGTCCAACCGCAACGAGCTCACCCGCTGGGCGGCCACGAACCGCCTGCTGTGAGGCCCCGCCCCCGCGGCTCGCCCCGGGCGCGCGAGGACGGGGGCCTCCGTCAGCGGAAGTGGCTCTTCTGGATCACGCCGTGCACCCCGACGGTGCGGTCCACCACCTGGGACACCTCGAAGTCCGCGGCCGCCGACAGGTAGGCGTAGGCGACCGCCCGGTCCATGCCGAGGTCGTGCTGCAGGAAGTCCAGCGCGTTGACCACGGCCCGCCGGCTGGCGACGTCCAGGTCACTGCCCTGCCCGTTGCGGGAGCCGTCGGGGTCGGAGAGGCCGATCGGCACCCAGGCGTCCGGCGTCTCCCCGAAGGGGTACCGGAAGGCGACCGACGGTGCGTCGCCGGATCCCGGGCGGCAGACGGTGAGCCGGTAGGTGATCCGGAGCGACCCCTCCATCGCGGTGAGGGCCACCTCGCCGTTGCCCATCGACATGTGCGGGTCGCCGGTGGAGAACAGGGCGCCCTCGGCGACCACCGGCACGTAGAAGGCGGACCCGACGTTGAGGTGCTTCACGTCGATGTTGCCGCCGCCGACGGTCGGCGGGATCGAGTTCACCAACGGGTCGTTCAGCTGCGGGGCGTCGCCGACCGTGGCGACCGCCATCAGCCCGGCGAAGGGGTCCAGCGGCCAGCTGACCTCGCCGCTCGTGCCCACCGGGAGGTGGGCGGTGGGGATGCCGCGACGTCCCAGGCGGACCGGGGTGAAGACCGAGACGTTGCCGTACTGGGCCGGGTCCCCGGTGGCACGGCCGTCCGGCGTCTGCGGCATCGTCTCGGCGGGGCTGATCCCGGCGTCGGGGGAGAACTGGACGGCGAGCGCGCCCTTGCCGTGCCGGCTGGAGATGACGCCGTACGGCACCCGGGGCCAGGCCGACAACGGCTCGATCTTCAGCACGTCACCGGGGGCCGCTCCCTCGACGTACACCGGGCCGGTGACCACGTGCGGGCCGTCGACGTCGAAGTCCCGCGGGTGCCGGCCGTAACCGGCCGCGATGGCGACGGCGTCGTCCAGCACGTGCTCGCGGGGGACGCCCTGGGCGGCGAACCACGCCGCCGGGTCGCGGCCCTGGTCCTCCAGCAGCCCCTCGTGGCTCACCGTGTCGATGGTGATCGTCTGCCCGGAACGCATCCGGGCGATCGGTGCGTCGGTGGTGCGGGGCAGGTAGCCCCAGTAGACCTCGTCGACGCGGGACGGCAGGTACACGTCCCCGTCGATGGGGCCGGTGCCCGGCTGGAGGACCTGCCGGGGCAGCTTGCCCCGGTACCGCCCGGTCGCGGCGGCCGGCGATGCCGTGGCGACGCCGCTGGCCATGACGGCGCTGGTGGCGAGAGCGGCCTGGACGAAGGCGCGGCGGCCGAGCCCGCGCTCCAGCAGTGCGGCGGCGGTCGCCGGCTCCGGTTGCTCGTGGGGTGCGTCGGTCATCGTGTTCTCCCGGTGCCGGAGGGGGCGGACCGGAAGAGGTGTACGTGAGCTGTGTTACTGCTGTGTGGCCAGGAGTCCGGCACGTTCCAGGCCGGTGTCCGAACCGGTGTCGGTCACGCTGTGTGCACGATCTGGAACGCTTCGGCGAGGCGGTCGTCGGGCAGGCCGTGGGCACGCGCGTTCTGCCGCATCCAGCCGGTCAGGAACTCCGCCAGCTGGCCCTCGGGCCAGTGCGAGACCTGGCTGACGTGCGAGCGCAGCGCGGCGAGCTTGCGGTCGAGCACGTCGGTCACGTCCACGGCGTGGTCCGAGCGGGGGCCGCCGCCCAGCCACACCTCCGACACCGTCCAGGCCTCCAGGCCCTCATCGGCCAGCAGCTCGGGGAAGGCGAAGGGGTTGCGGGCGTCGGGGTACACCGCGCGCAACGTGGACTCGCCCACGGTCATGTGGTCGGGGTGGCTGGCGCCGATCCGCTCCCAGAAGCGCTCGGGTGAGCTGGTGAGCACCCGCTGCGGCCGCACCTGGCGGATCACCCGGCTGATGTCGCGACGCAGGTCCAGGGTGGGCTCGAGCCGTCCGTCCGGGTACCCGAGGAACCGGACGTCGGTGACACCGACCGCCGCGGCCGCGGCTCGCTGCTCCTCGCGGCGCAACGGGCCCATCTGGTCGCGCGGGGTCTCGTCGAAGCCCCCGGCGTCCCCGTCGGTCACCATGCAGTAGGTGACCTCGGTGCCCGCCGCCGTCCATGTGGCGACCGTGCCGGCGCTGCCGAAGTCGACGTCGTCGGGGTGGGCGAGCACGCACAGGGCGCGCTCGACGTGTTCGGCCGGGTGCTGGGGAACGGGCATCACAGCGACATCACCCGGCGCAGCCTAGGTGGCTCGTCCTGTGTCCGCGGGGTCAGCCGGATGAGCTGGTCTCCTGGAGCCGGTCGGATCAGGTCAGTGGTGGCACCAGGAGGGGGTGCGCGGCAGCGGGGTGCGGCGGGATGACCAGGCGCTGGCCGGGGACGCCGGTGACGACCCGGTTGCGTCCGGCGTCCTTCGCCGCGTAGAGCGCCGCATCGGCCGCCCGCAGCAGCTCAGGCAGCGAGGCCTGCGCAGCGGGAGCGCTCACCGCGCCGGCGGAGACGGTGACCCGGAGCCCGGCCACCGGGGTGTCGGCGACCGCCGCCCGCATCCGCTCGGCGACCCGTTGTGCACCGGCGGCGTCCCGGCCGGGGAGCAGGACGACGAACTCCTCTCCGCCGACCCGATAGGCGACGTCGGTGCTGCGCAGGCCGGTGCGCAGCCGGTCGGCCAGCTCCTGCAGGACGGCATCGCCGCGCGCGTGCCCGTACGTGTCGTTGACGGACTTGAAGTGGTCGACGTCGCACATCACCAGGGCGAGCGACCCACCGGTGGCGGCTTCTCGCTCCTGGGCCTGGACGAACCTGTCGGCGAGGGTCAGCCGGTTGTACAGCCCGGTCATGGGATCGAGCACGGCCCCGTCGCGCGAGTGCAGGTCCGCGGACGCCAGGTACCGGGCTGCCGTCGTCAGGCAGAGGAGCACGGTGCCGAATGCGACGAGGCCGACCGTGCTCGGGGCGGCGGGGACGGCTGGCAAGGTGTCGGCGAAGAGCACGGCGAGTCCGGCGAACAGGAAGGTGAGCGCCGCGCCGGTGGCCAGCACCGGTGGGCGGAAGCACACCGCCTGGCTGAACAGCGGGATGGTCAGCAGGACCAGGTAGGGGCTGGTGGCCCCGCCGGTGAGCAGGACCACGACGGCCAGGTTCAGCTGGAGCAGCAGGACGGCGGCGGCGACCACCGGCTCCGACGGGCGTCGCAGCCGGCGCTGGACCACCACGGCGCCGAGCATGGTCAGCCCCCCGGCGAGGAAGAGGGCGACCAGCGGCAGGCCGAACCAGGGGACACCGACGACCTTGGCCACCGAGACCGCGCCGCCGAACACGTACGGGCGCCGGAAACGCAGGTACATGTCGGCGAACCGGGTCCGGTCCTGTGCGTCACCGCGCAGCCACCGCATCGCGCGGGACCCGGCGGGAGGAGGTCTCACCCCACCTGGATCGGTCGTGCGCGACCGGTCGTTGAACATCCCGCGCGGGGCTCAACCCGATCGGGGGACCGGTGGGGTCAGAGCCGGCCGCGGCCCTGGCGCAGCAGCATCATCCCGAGGGTCGAGCCGTCCGGGCCGAGGGCGTCGCGGAAGCGGGCGAGCACCCGCTGCTCGCGGGACAGCGACAGCCGCATGCCGCCCGTGGCGGTGCGCAGCGCGCCGATCTCCTGGGAGACGGCCAGCCGACGCTGGACCAGCTCGATGATCTGCGCGTCGCAGGCGTCGATCTCGGCGCGCAGTGCGTCGATGTGCTCGGCCGGGTCGGCAGGGTCCTCGGTGGGGACGCTAGGGGAGAGGGTGCTGCTCATCGGGTCCTCCGGGGCGGGGATGAGGCCATCGGACCCGGGACACAGAAAACGCCCCGGGGCCTTGGGCCCGGGGCGTCGTGTGCGGTGGCTGATCAGCCAGCGAGTACGGACACCGGAACCCGGTGGCCGTAGGAAAACTCGCGATGCGTCAGCACGCCGAGGAGTCTGTCACACGGCCGACCGCGTGGCCAGGTCGCGCCGTCCCGGGGCGACACGCGGGACCCCCGGAGCTGTCGGTGCCCCGGCTTAGAGTGGCGGGGTCATGAACAGCCCCCAGCACACCCTCCCCGGCACCGCCGCGCTCCCCCGGCAGACCTCCGGCCAGATCGGCCGCGAGCTCGACCGGATGCTCGCCGGCCTGAACGGCCCGCAGCGGGAGGCCACGGTGCACGAGGGCAGTCCGCTGCTCATCGTCGCCGGCGCCGGGTCGGGCAAGACGCGGGTGCTCACCCACCGCATCGCCTACCTGCTCGGTGCCCGCGGCGTGCAGCCCGGCGAGATCATGGCGATCACCTTCACCAACAAGGCCGCCGGCGAGATGAAGGAGCGCGTCGCCGCCCTCGTCGGCCCGCGGGCCCGGGCGATGTGGGTGTCCACGTTCCACTCGATGTGCGTGCGCATCCTGCGCGCCGAGGCCGCCAAGCTCGGCATGAAGAGCTCGTTCACCATCTACGACCAGGGCGACTCGGTCCGGCTGATGACGATGGTCGCCCGCGACCTGGACCTCGACGCCAAGCGGTATCCCGGTCGCAGCCTGGCCAACCAGGTCTCGAACCTGAAGAACGAGCTCGTGGACGAGGAGTCCTACGCCCCGCAGACGGCGCCGGAGAAGGTGCTGAAGGAGGCGTACACCCTCTACCAGCGGCGGCTGCGCGAGGCGCACGCGATGGACTTCGACGACCTGATCATGACCACGGTGCACCTGCTCCAGGCCTTCCCCGACGTGGCCGAGCACTACCGCCGCCGGTTCCGGCACGTGCTGGTCGACGAGTACCAGGACACCAACCACGCCCAGTACGTGCTGGTCCGCGAGCTGGTCGGCACGCACGGTGGCCCGGTGCCACCGGCCGAGCTGTGTGTCGTCGGGGACGCCGACCAGTCGATCTACGCCTTCCGCGGCGCGACGATCCGCAACATCGACGAGTTCGAGCGCGACTACCCCGACGCCACGACCATCGTGCTGGAGCAGAACTACCGCTCCACCCAGCGCATCCTGCGCGCGGCCAACCAGGTGATCGCCCGCAACACCGCCCGCCGTCCCAAGAACCTGTGGTCCGACGCCGGTGACGGCGAGCTGATCGAGGGCTACGTCGCCGACAACGAGCACGACGAGGCGGCCTGGGTCGCCGAGCAGATCGACGCCCTCACCGACGAGGGCAAGGCGCAACCCAAGGACATCGCGATCTTCTACCGCACCAACAACGCCTCCCGGGTGTTCGAGGAGGTGTTCATCCGGGTCGGCATGCCCTACAAGGTCGTCGGCGGGGTGCGCTTCTACGAGCGCCGGGAGGTCCGGGACGCGGTCGCCTACCTGAAGGTGGTCGCGAACCCGGCCGACGTGGTGAGCCTGCGGCGGGTGCTGAACACCCCCAAGCGCGGCATCGGCGAGCGGGCCGAGGCGTGCGTCGAGCGGTTCGCCGACCGCGAGCGGATCCCGTTCGCCAGCGCGCTGCGCCGGTGCTCGGAGGTCGGTGACCTGGCCACCCGGTCGCTCAAGGCGATCCAGGAGTTCGTCGCGCTGCTGGAGGAGTTCGAGCAGCTGGTCGAGACCGGATCGGGCCCGGCGGCGCTGCTGGAGAGCGTGCTGGACCGCACCGGCTACCTCGCCGAGCTGGAGGCCAGCACCGACCCGCAGGACGAGGGACGGGTCGACAACCTCAACGAGCTCATCTCGGTGGCCGCCGAGTTCGAGGCGGCCAACCCCGGGGGCACCGTCACCGAGTTCCTCGAGCAGGTCTCGCTGGTCGCCGACGCCGACCAGATCCCGGTCAGCGGCGACGAGGCCGGCGTGGTCACCCTGATGACCCTGCACACCGCCAAGGGCCTGGAGTTCCCGGTGGTCTTCCTCACCGGCCTGGAGGACGGCGTCTTCCCGCACCTGCGGGCCCTCGGTGACCCGCGGGAGCTGGAGGAGGAGCGGCGGCTGGCCTACGTGGGCATCACCCGGGCGCGGCAGCGGCTGTTCCTCTCCCGGGCGACCGTGCGCACCAGCTGGGGGCAGCCGGCCTACAACCCGCCGTCCCGGTTCCTCGACGAGCTGCCGTCCGACGCCGTCCACTGGGAGCGGCTGGAGCCGGCGCCCAGCAAGCCGATGAGCTCCGCCCAGGCCCGGGTCGCCTCGACCGGGTTGTCGACCGGGGGCCTGCGCGGCGGTGCGGGCAACCGGGCGGTGATCAGCGTCGACGTCGGCGACCGGGTCAGCCACGACGCCTTCGGGCTCGGCACGGTGGTCGAGATCAACGGCGCCGGTGACAAGGCGCAGGCCACGGTCGACTTCGGCTCCGGCGGCACCAAGCGGCTCGTGCTGCGGTACGCCCCGCTCGTCAAGCTCTGAGGCGCGTCCCCGCTGCAAGGGGCCCGTGGGTCAGGGCTGTTCGTCGCCCTCGAAGCCGATCAGCCAGTGGACGCCGAAGCGGTCGACCACCTGGCCGTCGGAGGCGCCCCAGGGGCGCCGCTGCAGGTCCTCCACGACCCGCCCACCCGCCGACAGGCCGGTGAACCACCTGCGCAGGGTGGCCGGGGCGGCGACCCCCAGCAGCGACCACATCAGTCCCGCAGACCGGAAGGCCTGCTCGTCGCCGGCCGCGTCGGCGGCGAACAGGGCGACCGGTGAGTCCACCAGGTACCCGTGGGCCACGGCGTCGGCCGGGCCGTCCTCGCGCCCGAAGTCGGCGAAGGAGTGCGCGGCGAACCCGCAGCCGAAGACGGCCGCGTAGGAGGCCAGCGCCTCACGCGCGGTACCGGGCAGGTGCAGGTACGGAGTCGGGGCGGTCATGCCCGGCAGCGTAGGGACGTCGGCGGTGCCTCAGCCGACGGAGAGGCCCCGCTCGGCGAGCCAGTCCTCGGGGTCGATCGGCTTGCCGTTCATCCCACCGCGGTGGATCTCGAAGTGCAGGTGCGGCCCGGTCGACTGGCCCTGGTTGCCGACCTTGGCGATCTGCTCGCCGGCCGAGACGACGTCGCCGGCCGCCACGTCGTAGTAGCGCATGTGCCCGTAGATCTGGACGTTCCCGTCGGCGTCCTGGATGTACACGGCGTTGCCGTAGCCCGACGCCGGGCCGGCGCGCAGCACGACCCCGTCGGCGGCAGCGAAGATCGGGGTTCCGAGCGGGGCAGCGAGGTCCAGACCCCAGTGCATGGTGCCCCAGCGCTGGCAGAAGCAGGTGGTCAGCCGCCCGGCGGTGGGGACGACGAAGTCCGGTTCGCGGGCGGCCCGGGAGGCGGCGATCTCGCTCAGCCGGGCCTGGGCCTCCGCCTGGCTGATCTCCCCGCGCGCGCCCTCGACGTCCACGCCGCCGGCGAAGCTGGCATCGGCCAGACCCAGCCCGTAGTCCACCCCAGAGGCCACCGGCGCGGGCTCCGGGTCACTGAGTCCGCCCAGCAGCGAGGTCGCCAGGGCGCCGGCGACGGCGACGGCCAGCAGCGCGGGTGCCCGGCGCCGCGGCGGGCGGGGGAACGCGCGTCGTGCGACGTCGTCCGGGGGGCTCGCGGGGGTCTCGTCGGGTCCCGCCGTGGCGCGGGCGGCGGTGCTCGGGTCGGCGTCCTGGGTGGCCGCCCACTCGCGGTCCCAGTCCCAGTCGCCGTCGAAGTCGTCGGCCCAGTCGCCGGACGGGTCGGTCGGGGCGACGGCGGGGACGATCTCGGACTGCGTGCGGCCCACGAGTGTTCGCATACGGGACAACGGGCACCTCCCGGGCAGCACGCCGCGGGGAGCCGGGCGTCGTCGAGCACCAGCGGGCCGCGCGGGGCGGCGGGTGCTGGCACTGCGGTTCGGTGACGCCGGTGGAAATCCCATCGGTGTCATTCGCGACGCTACGGAGGGGCGATGGGTGGTTCAACGATCTGACAGCGCGTGTCGACACCACAAACGATGAGTGACGACACCCGCACTTGGCAGGTGTTGTCGTCGTGGTCAGGCGGCAGCGGCGGGAGGGTCCGCCTCGGCGCTGCGCAGGCCGGCCAGGGTCGCGGCGACCTCGTCGACCACGCCCCGGTGGATCGGCAGCGACATGTGCCCGACGCCCGGTACGAGCACGTTGCGGGCCCGGAGATCGGGGTGCTCGCATCGCCCGGCCGACGACGGCACGACCATCTGGTCCAGGTCGCTGTAGACCGCCGTCACGCGGGTGCGGCACTGCGGCGCCGGGGCGGCGAGCTCCTGGAACAGGTCCGACCCCGGCCGCAGCTGGCGCACCAGGCGGGTGGGTAGGACGTGCGCCCACCGGCTCCCGCCGTGCGGCGTCCCGAGGGTCACCAGGGACTCCACCCGCGCATCGCCGCCCAGGCGCTGCACGAGGTACCGGGCGACCAGCCCGCCGAGACTGTGACCGACCACGTGCACCCGGTCGTGGCCGGTCGCCCGGCAGACCTCCTCGATGTGCTGGCCCAGTGCCTCGGCGGCGCTCTCCACGTCGCGCAGGAGCGGGCTGTAGTTCCAGGTGCAGACCTGGGCGAAGCCGCGCCGGCGGAGGCTGCGGCGCATCACCGTGAACACCGACCGGTTGTCGATCAGCCCGTGGACCAGCACGACGGGGATCCGGGCCGCGAGGGGGTCGGCGGCGAACAGGGCGCGGACGGCGGCGGGCTGCGCGCCGGGGCGGTAGCTCCCGTCCGGGCGCAGCCGCTCGGTGCGGGTGCCCAGGGGGTAGAGCAGGGTGTGAGCGCCGACCCAGGCCAGCTCGGTGAGGCTGCCGGTGAGCGCACCCGGGGAGACCAGTCGCCGGAGGCCGGTGCGGCGCGGGAGTGTCGGCGCCGCGGGGACGTCGCTCCGTGCTCCCGCGCGCGGGGCGTGCCAGGCTGGTGCGGAGGGCAGGACGGGCTCGTGCACGCCGTTCCCCCTCCCGTCCGCCTCGGCACCGCGCCGGGCGGCGCGCCATGAGCAGTGGTGTGCTCGGTTCAGGGGACCGTAATGCCCCGTTGTGTTGAACGTCATACAACTGTCACGCGACACGCGCTCGCGGCCAGAGAGCTCGATCCGGAGGAGAACCCCAGTGCCCGCCCGTGACCGCGACCCCGCCCGCACCGGCGAGCCAGGCCGGCCTGCCGCCGCGCGCACCCCCGCGGCCCGCCGCTCCGGAGGCTCCCGGGCCGGTGCCACCGCGCCGTCCACCCCCGGCCCCGACCAGCTCGTCGTCGGAGCGGTCCCGGTGCTGGCCCGGATCTGCGGGGTGCTGCTCCTGCTCGCCGGACTGGCCGGCGCAGCGGCGGTCTTCCCGACCTACCTCGTGGTCGGGGGGATCGCGGTGACCCCGGTGCAGGGGGCGCTGGACGCCGTCGTCTCCCTCGTGGCGCCGGTCGCCTCGATCGCCGTGGGCGCCGGGCTGGCTCTCGGGCGGGTGCCTCGACTCGGCCTGGCCTACGCGGCGGTCACCGGTGCGCTGGCCGTGGGCCGGCTGCTCATCGAGCTCCACCGGGGGCAGGGGTCGACCACCCGGCCGGCGGTCGAGGTGCTGGCCGGCGAGCTGGTGCTCACCAGCTCGGTGGAGACCGCCACCGGCTGGGTGCTCGGGGTCCTCGCCCTGAGCCTCGCCGTCCTCGCCGGCCTGACCGCCTTCGCCGCCTGGAGCCGCACCGTGATGGAGGACGGCGGGGCGCTGGACCCGCTGCGGCCGGTGCTCGCCGGCTCGGCGGCGCTCCTCGGCGTCGCAGCGGTGCTGGCCCTGGCGCTGCCGGCGGCCGACGTCCCGGACCGGGTGGTGACCGACCCGTTGACCGGGCTGGAGGTCGTCGTGGACCAGGAGGGGCCGCAGGCGCTGTTGGAGCGGCCGGGGCTGGCCCTGCTGGGCGGGCTGCTGCTGGCCGGCGCACTCGTGCTGTCCGCCGTCGTCGCGCCGTCGTTGCGGCCCCGGCTCGCCGCCGTCGGTGGCCTGCTCGCCGTCGCCGTCTTCCTGCTGGACAGCGCGCTGACCGGGCTCCGCGACGCCTGGTCCAGTCCCGACCTGGAGTGGACCGTGCCGGGCGCCGGCCTGCTGGTGCTGGCCCTCGGCGCGGTGGGGCTCACCCTGCTGGCCTGGCGCTGGCGGCGCGGTTCCCCCGCTCGGGGGTGACGTGGGCCACCCTTGCGCCCCTAGAGTCGCGGTCGTGGCAGCTGAGCGCATTCGAGTCGTGATCGCCAAGCCGGGCCTCGACGGCCATGACCGGGGCGCCAAGATCGTGGCCCGGGCGCTCCGCGACGCCGGCATGGAGGTCGTCTACACCGGGCTGCACCAGACGCCGGAGCAGATCGTGGACACCGTCGTCCAGGAGGACGCCGACGCGGTCGGCCTCTCGGTGCTCTCCGGCGCCCACATGACGCTGTTCCGGCGGCTCGCCGAGCTGCTCCGCGAGCGGGACGTCGACGACGTCGTCGTCTTCGGGGGCGGGATCATCCCCGACGCCGACCTGCCCGAGCTGGCCCAGCTCGGGGTGGCCCGGGTGTTCACCCCGGGCGCGAACACCGAGGAGATCGTGGGCTGGGTCCGGGACCACGTGGGCGTCTCCGCCGAGGCCTGACCGCCTCGTCCGGCACCCGCTCAGCGGAAGAGACGGGTGAGACGTCCCCCTCGGTCGGAGGGCACCTGACGCAGGCGCCCCGGTGGCGGGCTACGGTCCTTGCTCGTGGATCTCTTCGAGTACCAGGCCCGTGACCTGTTGGCCTCGCACGGCGTGCCCGTGCTCCCCGGCGGCGTAGCCGAGACGCCCGAGGAGGCGGAGGCGATCGCCCGCGAGATCTCCGCCCCGGTCGTCGTGAAGGCGCAGGTGAAGGTCGGCGGCCGCGGGAAGGCCGGCGGCGTGAAGCTGGCCGACGACCCTGAGGCCGCCAAGGCGCGGGCCCAGGACATCCTCGGGCTGGACATCAAGGGGCACATCACCCACCGGGTGATGGTCGCCCAGGCCAGCGACATCGCCGAGGAGTACTACTTCTCCTACCTGCTCGACCGCTCCAACCGCACCTTCCTCGCCATGGCCTCGGTCGAGGGCGGCGTGGAGATCGAGACGCTCGCCGTCGAGCGCCCGGAGGCGCTGGCCCGGGTCCCCGTCGACGCCTCGATCGGTGTCGACGCCCAGAAGGCCGCCGAGATCGTCGACGCCGCCGGCTTCCCGGCCGAGGTCCGCGACCAGGTGATCGCCATCGCCGTCCAGCTGTGGGACGTCTTCAGCAAGGAGGACGCCACCCTGGTCGAGATCAACCCGCTGGCCAAGGCGCCCGACGGCACCGTGCTCGCCCTGGACGCCAAGGTCACCCTGGACGAGAACGCCTCCTTCCGGCACGGCGAGCACGACGCCCTCGAGGACTCCGCCGCCGCCGACCCGCTGGAGGCCGCGGCCAAGGAGAAGGGCCTCAACTACGTCAAGCTGGACGGCCAGGTCGGCATCATCGGCAACGGCGCCGGCCTGGTCATGAGCACGCTGGACGTCGTCGCCTACGCCGGTGAGGAGTTCGGCGGCGTCCGCCCGGCCAACTTCCTGGACATCGGCGGTGGCGCCTCCGCCCAGGTGATGGCCGACGGGCTGGGCGTCATCCTGTCCGACCCGGCCGTGAAGAGCGTCTTCGTCAACGTCTTCGGCGGGATCACCGCCTGCGACGCCGTCGCCGACGGCATCGTCTCGGCGCTGGGCCTGCTCGGCGACGAGGCCACCAAGCCGCTGGTCGTGCGGCTGGACGGCAACAACGTGGAGGAGGGCCGGCGGATCCTCGCCGAGGCCGCCCACCCCCTGGTGACCGTGGTCGACACCATGGACGGCGCCGCCCGCCGCGCCGCCGAGCTCGCCGCTTCCTGACCGCCCCGCTTCGAACAGGACACCAGACAGATGTCGATCTTCCTCACCGAGAACAGCAAGGTCATCGTCCAGGGCATCACCGGATCCGAGGGCCGCAAGCACACTGCGCGGATGCTCGCCTCCGGCACCGCCGTCGTCGGTGGCGTGAACCCCAGCAAGGCCGGCCAGTCCGTCGACTTCGACGGCACGACCGTCCCCGTCTTCGGCTCCGTCGCCGACGCGATGAAGGAGACCGGGGCCGACGTCACCGTCGTCTTCGTGCCGCCGAAGTTCGCCAAGGACGCCGTCCTCGAGGCCGTCGACGCGCAGATCGGGATGGCCGTGGTCATCACCGAGGGCATCCCCGTGCACGACTCGACCTACTTCTGGGCGCACGCCCAGGGCGGCTCGACCCGGATCATCGGCCCGAACTGCCCCGGCCTGATCAGCCCCGGGCGGTCCAACGCCGGCATCATCCCGGCGAACATCACCCAGGCCGGCAAGATCGGGCTGGTCAGCAAGTCCGGCACGCTGACCTACCAGATGATGTACGAGCTCCGGGACATCGGCTTCTCCACCGCCGTCGGCATCGGCGGTGACCCGGTCATCGGGACGACGCACATCGACTGCCTCCAGGCGTTCCAGGACGACCCGGAGACCGAGGCGATCGTGATGATCGGCGAGATCGGCGGCGACGCCGAGGAGCGCGCCGCGGACTTCATCAAGGCCAACGTGACCAAGCCGGTCGTCGGCTACGTCGCCGGCTTCACCGCCCCCGAGGGCAAGACGATGGGCCACGCCGGCGCCATCGTCTCCGGCTCGGCCGGCACGGCCGCCGCCAAGCAGGAGGCCCTCGAGGCCGCCGGCGTGAAGGTCGGCAAGACCCCGTCGGAGGCCGCCCGCCTCATGCGGGAGATCGTCGGCGGCTGACGGAGGACCCCGTCCTCCCCGGGACGGAGCCGAACTGCACCGCTGCTGCCCGGCCTCTCTGCGGAGGGTGCCGGGCAGCGGCGTGCCCGGGGTGCCCGTCGGCGCCGGGACGGCGGAGACTCGCGGGTGCCCGCCCGTACCCGACCGTCCACGCACGAGGAGCGCACGATGACGTCGAGTGGTCCCGAGCCGGCCTGGGCGCCACCGCCCCCGCCGGCGGGCGTCCGCGGGTTCGACCGGAGCCGGCTGACGACGGTGGACCTCCTGGTGGCCGGGGGAGCCGTCCTCTACCTGCTCGTCGGTCTGCTCCCGTGGGCCTCGGTCACCCTCGACTTCGCCGGCCGGATCACGGCCAGCGGGTACGAGTTCTCCGCGCTGGTCGTGCTGAGCGCGCTGTTGCTGCTCGGCGCGGGAGCGTGGGCGGTGTTCCCGGCCGTCCGCCCGGACCGGGCCGGTCTCCTGCGCGCCGCACCGGCCGTCGTCCTGGCCGCGTTCGCGCTGCTGTGCACGCTCATCGCGTGGCTGCGGAGCCTCGACTACGGCTTCCAGTTCCCCGCTCTGCTGGGCGTCCTCGTCGCCGCCGCCGTGACCGTGCTGGCCGCGTCGTCCCTGCTGCCCGGGCTCCGCGCGTGGTCCGGCCAGCAGGCCGGCCCGGCCGGGGCGCCCGCCGGGAGCCGGCCCGGTGAGGGCCAGCCGCTGCAGCACGGGGGGCCGCTGGGCGGGCCGCCGCAGTACGGCCGACCGCACTACGGACAGCCGACGGGCTGGGGACAGCCGCCGTACGGACAGCCGGACCACGGACAGCCGCAGTACGGGCAGCCTGCCGAGCCCTGGCAGCCGCCGGTCGGTCCCGACCGACCACGGCCTGCACCTGACCACTGACCCCGTGCCACGGCCGGGACCGTGACTTGAGTCGCCCCGGCGCGTGCGCCGGGCCAGGCCCGGTGTGCCTTGCGACAGTGGAGGGGTGACCTCCGTGCGGACGCGCCTGCCCTCCGTCGGGCCGGGGGAGCGTCGCACCCGGTTGACCGGCGTCCTGGCCGTGGCCGCAGCACTGGCCGTGTCGGTCCTGGGACTGACCGGTCTGACCCTCGCCGTCGTCGTCGTCCAGACCCTGGACCCCGACGGTGGGCTGCCGCTGACGGCCTCCGCGCGGGTGGCCGGTCAGCTGTGGCTGCTCGCGCAGGGCGCGGAGCTCCAGCTGTCCTCGGGCCCGTTGCGACTCGCGCCGCTGGCGGTGACCGCGGGGATCGCCTGGGGGATCAGCCGGGCAGCAGGGTCGGTGGCGGCTCTCCGGCGGTCGCGCACCGCAGGGGGAGCGGCGGTGGTGCTGGCGGTCGTCGTCGCCGTCCACGTCGCCCTCACCGCCGGCCTGGCGCTGGTCGTCGAGGCCCCGGGTGCCTCGGTCGCCCTGCCGCGTGCGGTGCTGGGAGCCGGCGTCGTCGCACTCGTCGCCGGCGGGCTGGGGGTGCTGCGCGACTCGGGCCTGGGTGTGGAGCTGGTCGACCGGTTCCCCGGTCCCGGCCGGGTGGTCCTGCGCGCGGTGGCCGCCGGGACCCTGGCGCTGGCCGCCTGCTGCACCGCGGTGGTCGCGGTGGCCCTCGTCCACGACGTGGCCGGGCTCGGCCGGGTCATCACCGGCCTCGGCGGCGCCGGTGCCGGAGCCGCCGGGCAGGTGGGGCTGAGCCTGCTGCTGCTGCCCAACGCCGTGGCCGCGGTGATGGGCCTCGCCGCCGGCCCCGGCTTCCTGGTGGGCGCCGGGACGTTCGTGTCCACCAGCGGGGTGACGCTGGGCAGCGTGCCGGCCCTGCCGCTGCTCGCCGCGCTGCCCGACACGCAGGCGGTGCCGCTGCTGGCCTTCCTCTCCCAGGCCCTGCCCGCGGTGGCCGGCCTGGTCACGGGTGCGGTGGTCGGTCGTCGACTCGGGGACGACGACGGCGGCACGGTGATCGCTGCGCTGTGGGGCGTCGTCGCCGGGCTGGGTGTCGGGGTCTGCGCCGGGCTGTGGGTGCTGGTCGCCGGCGGCCGGCTCGGTGACGCGGCGCTGGCCGAGGTGGGTGCGCCGGCGCTCGCCACGGGGCTGGCGATCGCCGCCCAGGCAGCTCTCGCCGCCGCCGTGGCCGCCGCCGTCTGCCGCTGGCGCTCGCGGGGCTGACCCCGGCCGCGGTCGGACTCGTCCGAGGTGACGGCTAGGGTTGGCAAGCGTGTCCGCCGACGCGACCGCCGTCCCGCGGTCTGGCCCCGATCGGGCCCGCGTCGTGGTCCTGCTGTCCGGCGCCGGCACGCTGTGCGCCGCGCTGCTGGCCGCCACCGCCACGCCCGGGTACCCCGCCGAGGTCGTCGCCGTCGGCTCCGACCGCGCCGACGCCCCCGGGCTGGCGCACGGGCGCAACGCCGGCGTCCCCACCTTCGTCACCGCCCTGCGCGACGCCCCCGACCGGGCCGGCTGGGACGCTGCGCTGGCCGCGGAGCTGGCCCGCCACCGGCCGGACTGGGTCGTCTGCGCCGGCTTCATGAAGCTGCTGGGCCCCGCCGTCCTGGGCGCGTTCGGTGGCCGGGTGGTCAACACCCACCCGGCGCTGCTGCCGGCCTTCCCCGGCGCCCACGCCGTCCGGGACGCCCTGGCCGCCGGCGTCACCACCACCGGCGCGACCGTCCACCTCGTCGACTCGGGTGTCGACACCGGCCCGGTGCTGGCCCAGCGCCCGGTGCCGGTGCTGCCCGGGGACGACGAGGAGCGCCTGCACGAACGGATCAAGGACGTGGAGCGGGAGCTCCTGGTGCAGACCCTGGCCGGCCTCGTGGTCCAGGCCGCCGGACTGCCCCCCACCGACGCACCGACACAGGAGAGCACCCGATGAGCGACCGCACCCCCGTCCGCCGCGCCCTGCTCGGGGTCTACGACAAGAACGGCGTCGAGGAGCTGGCCCGTGGGCTGGTCGACGCCGGGGTGGAGCTGGTCAGCACCGGCGCCACCGCTGCCCGGATCGCCGCCGCCGGCCTGCCGGTCACCCCGGTCGAGCAGGTCACCGGCTTCCCCGAGTGCCTGGACGGGCGGGTGAAGACGCTGCACCCGGCGGTGCACGCCGGGATCCTCGCCGACCGCCGCCGGCCGGAGCACGTCGCCCAGCTCGACGAGCTGGGCATCGCCGCGTTCGACCTGGTCGTGGTGAACCTCTACCCGTTCAGCGACACGGTGGCCTCCGGCGCATCGCCCGACGAGTGCATCGAGCAGATCGACATCGGCGGCCCGGCGATGGTGCGCGCCTCGGCGAAGAACCACCCCTCGGTCGCCGTCGTCGTCGACCCGGGCCGCTACGACGAGGTGGTCGAGGCGGTCGCGGCCGGCGGGTTCACCCTGGCGCAGCGCCGGGAGCTGGCGGCCGAGGCGTTCCGGCACACCGCCGCCTACGACGTCGCCGTCGCCTCGTGGATGGGCAACGTGCTCGCCCCGGACGACGCGAGCGGCTTCCCCGAGTGGGTCGGCGGGAGCTGGGAGCGCACCGAGGTCCTCCGCTACGGCGAGAACCCGCACCAGGGCGCGGCGCTGTACCGCAGCGGGCAGTCGGGGCTGGCCGACGCCGAGCAGCTGCACGGCAAGCAGATGTCCTACAACAACTACGTCGACACCGACGCCGCCTGGCGGGCCGCGCACGACCACGCCGACCCGTGCGTGGCGATCATCAAGCACGCCAACCCCTGCGGGATCGCCGTCGGGGCCGACATCGCCGCCGCCCACCGCAAGGCACACGCCTGCGACCCGGTCTCCGCCTTCGGTGGCGTGATCGCGGCCAACCGTGAGGTCGACCTGACCCTGGCCGAGCAGATCTCCGAGGTCTTCACCGAGGTCGTCGTCGCCCCGTCGTTCACCGAGGACGCCCTCGGCGTGCTGACCGCGAAGAAGAACATCCGGCTGCTGCGCATGCCCGAGGCCCCCCGGCTGTCGGTGGAGCTGCGCGCCATCAGCGGCGGGCTGCTGCTGCAGACCGCCGACCGGATCGACGCCCCGGGCGACGACCCGACCAGCTGGACGCTGGCCGCCGGTGCACCGCTGGACGCCGCCGGGCTGGACGACCTGGTGTTCGCCTGGCGGTCGGTGCGTGCGGTGAAGAGCAACGCCATCCTGCTCGCCGCCGACAAGGCCACCGTCGGGGTCGGCATGGGGCAGGTCAACCGGGTCGACTCCGCCCGGCTCGCGGTGGCCCGGGCAGGGGAGCGGGCCACCGGCTCGGTCGCCGCCTCCGACGCGTTCTTCCCGTTCGCCGACGGGCTGCAGGTCCTGCTGGACGCCGGTGTGCGGGCAGTGGTGCAGCCGGGCGGGTCGGTGCGGGACGAGGAGGTCGTCGCCGCCGCGCAGGCCGCCGGGGTGACGCTCTACCTCACCGGCACCCGCCACTTCGCGCATTGATGGAGGACCCGCAACCGCCGGAGCCGGACACGGTCTGGGAGGACGAGGACCTCGCGGGCGTGGACTGGGACTGGGTCCGGCTGGAGCGGGTCACGTTCATCGACTGTCGGTTCGACGACGCCTCGATGGCGGAGCTGGTCACCAGCCGGTGCGTGTTCGAGCGCTGCGTCCTCACCGGCGCCGCACTGTCGGGCTCCCGGCACGAGGGGACGGCGTTCCTCTCCTGCCGGTTCGACCGGGCGAAGCTCTCCAACGTCACCTGGACCGGCTGCAAGCTGACCGGTTCGCAGTTCCCCGGTGCCACGATGCGGCCGATGACCTCGGAGGAGTCCGACTGGTCCTACGTGTCGCTGCGGGGCGTCGACCTGTCCGGCGTCGACCTGGCCGGCCAGAAGCTGACCGAGGCCGACCTCACCGACACCGACCTGACCGACGCCGACCTGACCCGGGCCGACCTCCGGCGGGCGCGGCTGCAGTCCACCCTGCTGCGTGGGGCGGACCTGCGCGGAGCCGAGACCGACGGCGTCAACTGGCAGGGGTTCGACCCCACCGGGGTCCGGCTGGACCTGGTGCAGGCGGTGCTGTTCACCCGCGCCCACGGCGCCCTGGTGGCCGACTGAGGGCTGCAGTCGGCCGGGGCGTCACCCACCCGGACGGCCGGTCGGGCAGCGGCTGGTCACGTCGAGCCCAGGGGGCGGGCGCATCGGGCAGACTGCACCACGTGGCAGCGACGACTCTCGACGGCAAGGCGACCGCGGCGACGATCCGGGCGGAGCTGACCGAGCGGGTGGCCGCCCTGGCCGCGGCCGGGCGGCGGCCGGGGCTGGGCACCCTGCTGGTCGGCGACGACCCGGGCAGCCGCTGGTACGTCGGCGCCAAGCACTCCGACTGCGCGCAGGTCGGCATCGCCAGCATCCAGCGGGAGCTGCCGGCCACCGCCGACCTCGCCGAGGTGCTCGCCGTCGTCGACGAGCTCAACGCCGACCCGGCCTGCACCGGCTACATCGTGCAGCTGCCCCTGCCGCGCGGCATCGACGAGAGCGTCGTGCTCGAGCGGATCGACCCGGCCAAGGACGCCGACGGCCTCCATCCGGTCAACCTCGGCCGGCTCGTGCTCAACGTCCCCGGGGCGCTGCCCTGCACGCCGGTCGGGATCGTCGAGCTGCTCCGCCGCTTCGACGTGCCGCTGGCCGGTGCGGAGGTGGTCGTGGTCGGCCGCGGCATCACCGTCGGCCGGCCCCTGGGCCTGCTGCTCACCCGGCGCACCGAGAACGCGACCGTGACCCTCTGCCACACCGGCACCCGGGACCTGGCCGCGCACACCCGCGCGGCCGACGTCGTCGTCGCGGCGGCCGGCGTCCCGGGGCTGATCACCGCCGACATGGTCAAGCCGGGGGCGGCCGTGCTGGACGTGGGGGTCAGCCGGGTCGAGGGCAAGATCGCCGGCGACGTCGCCGCGGACGTGCGGGAGGTGGCCGGCTTCGTGGCCCCCAACCCCGGTGGCGTCGGCCCGATGACCCGGGCGATGCTGCTGGCCAACGTCGTCCTCGCCGCCGAGCAGGCGGCCGGGCTCGAGGTGCTGACGGCATGAGCCGGCGCGCCGGCGCGCCGGCGCCCGACCGGTCGCCGCTCTACCTGCGCCGACCGCTGCTGGCCGGCTTCCTCCGGCAGTGGCCGCTGCTGGCCGTCATCGTCATCGCCGGGGTGGGCTTGCTGCTCGTCGCCGGTGACCGGTGGCGTCAGGGGCTGGTCGTGATGGGGCTCGCCCTGGTCGCCGCAGCCGCGCTGCGGTTGCTGCTCCCGTTGCGTCGCATCGGCTTCCTCGCCGTCCGCAGCCAGCGCGTCGACGTCGCCCTGACGGGGTGCGCCGGCGTCGCGCTGGTGCTCATGGCACTGAACATCCCGCCGTCCTGACCAGCCCGGAGCGGCCCCCGCATGGCCGGACGACGCCGTGCCGGGCTAGGTTGGCGGGCATGGCAGATCGGGCCCGGAACAGCAAGGTGACCGTGGTAGGTGCCGGCTTCTACGGCTCGACGACCGCGTTGCGGCTGGCGGAGTACGACGTGTTCGAGACGGTCGTGCTCACCGACATCGTGGAGGGCAAGCCCGAGGGGCTGGCGCTGGACATCAACCAGTCGCGCCCGATCGAGGGCTTCGAGACCCAGGTCGTGGGGGTCGGCGGCGGCTCCTACGCGGGCACCGAGGGCTCCGACGTCGTGGTCATCACCGCCGGGCTGCCGCGCAAGCCCGGCATGAGCCGGATGGACCTCATCGAGACCAACGCCGGCATCGTCCGCCAGGTCGCCGAGAACGTCGCGCAGACCTCTCCGGACGCCGTGGTCATCGTCGTGTCCAACCCGCTGGACGAGATGACCGCGCTGGCGCAGCTGGCCACCGGGTTCCCGAAGGCCCGCGTCATGGGCCAGGCCGGGATGCTGGACACCGCGCGGTTCAGCAACAACGTCGCCGAGGAGCTCGGCGTCCCGGTCGGCTCGGTGCGCACGCTGACGCTCGGTTCGCACGGCGACACGATGGTCCCGGTGCCCTCCCGCTGCACCGTCGACGGCAAGCCGCTGTCCGACGTGCTGGCCGCCGACCGGATCGCCCACCTGGTCGACCGCACCCGCAACGGCGGGGCCGAGGTCGTGGCGTTGCTGAAGACCGGCTCCGCCTACTACGCGCCGTCGGCCGCGGCCGCCCGGATGGCCCGCGCCGTGATCGAGGACAGCGGCGCCGTGCTGCCGGTGTGTGCCTGGGTCGACGGCGAGTACGGGATCTCGGGGGTCTACCTGGGGGTCGAGGCCGAGATCGGCCGGGAAGGTGTCCGGAAGGTCGTCGAAGGCGACCTCTCCGACAGTGAGCTGGCCGGCCTGCGCGAGGCCGCCGAGGCGGTACGCGCGAAGCAGGCCGACGTAGCCGACCTCTGAGGAAGGACCCCGCTGCCCCCCACCGCTCGCACGCGCGCGGCGGGGCCCTGCAGCGGGGCCATGAGCGCACAAAGGAGAACGACGTGAGCAAGATCAAGGTCGAGGGCAAGGTCGTCGAGCTCGACGGCGACGAGATGACCCGGATCATCTGGCAGTTCATCAAGGACCAGCTGATCCTCCCGTACCTGGACGTCGACCTGGAGTACTACGACCTCGGGATGGAGAACCGCGACGCGACCGACGACCAGGTCACGGTCGACGCGGCCAACGCGATCAAGCAGCACGGCGTGGGCGTCAAGTGCGCCACCATCACCCCGGACGAGGCGCGGGTCGAGGAGTTCGGCCTGAAGAAGATGTGGCGCTCCCCGAACGGGACGATCCGCAACATCCTCGGCGGCGTGATCTTCCGCGAGCCGATCATCATGGAGAACGTGCCGCGGCTGGTGCCGGGCTGGACGAAGCCGATCATCATCGGCCGCCACGCCTTCGGCGACCAGTACCGGGCCACCGACTTCACGTTCCCCTCCGCGGGCACGCTGAAGGTCGTCTTCACCCCCGAGGACGGCGGCGAGCCGATCGAGCGCGAGGTCTTCCAGGCCCCCGGCGCCGGCGTCTCGCTGTCGATGTACAACCTCGACGAGTCGATCCGCGACTTCGCCCGGGCCTCGCTGAACTACGGGCTCAACCGCGGCTACCCGGTCTACCTCTCCACGAAGAACACGATCCTGAAGGCCTACGACGGTCGGTTCAAGGACATCTTCGAGGAGGTCTTCCAGGCCGAGTTCAAGGAGCAGTTCGACGCGGCCGGGATCACCTACGAGCACCGGCTCATCGACGACATGGTCGCCGCCTCCCTCAAGTGGGAGGGCGGCTACGTCTGGGCCTGCAAGAACTACGACGGTGACGTGCAGTCCGACACCGTGGCCCAGGGCTTCGGCTCGCTCGGCCTGATGACGTCGGTGCTGGCCACCCCGGACGGCAAGACCGTCGAGGCCGAGGCCGCGCACGGCACGGTCACCCGGCACTACCGCCAGCACCAGCAGGGCAAGGAGACCTCGACGAACCCGATCGCGTCGATCTTCGCCTGGACCCGGGGCCTGGCCCACCGCGGTGTGCTCGACGGCACCCCCGAGGTGACCCGGTTCGCCGAGACCCTCGAGCGGGTCTGTGTCGAGACCGTCGAGAGCGGCCAGATGACCAAGGACCTGGCGCTGCTGATCTCCAAGGACGCCCCGTGGCTGACCACCCAGGACTTCCTGGCGGCCATCGACAGCAACCTGCAGAAGGCCATGGCCTGACGACAGCTGTCGTAGCTCAGAACGGCCCCCGCGACCTCTGGTCGCGGGGGCCGTTCTGCGTCGTGGTGCGGTGCCGAGGTCGGGCTGGTGGCTGCCTCGGTCCGAACGAGGCAGCCACCGGCCCGAGGTGATCACCTCCCTGTGGACGACGCCCACGCAGGGCAGGCTGGTCGCGGCAGGCTGCCCCGGTGCCGCTTCCTCCGCACCGCCCTGCGGTGCTCTACGGGCGGGTCTTCCGTGGCACCTGGGCGATCGAGGTCGGCCTGCTGACCAGGGCGCAGTTGCGGAGCTCGGCATGGCGCCGGCTGCGCCAGGACGTGTACGCCGACGCGACGCTGCCCGACACCCACCGGCTGCACGCCCGTGGCGCGGCGCTGCGGATGCCCCGGGGCGCCGTCCTGGGTGGGCGGAGCGCCGCGGACCTCCTCGGGGTGCGCGACGTGGCGGGCGCGGGCGACCCGGTCGAGGTGGTGGTCGCGCGGGGCACCCGCTGGGACCCGGAGCCGGGGATCGTCGTCCGGGCGGCGCACCTCGACGGTGCCGTGCTGACCCGCGGGGCCTTCCTCCGCTGGACGACCGGCCTGCGGACGGCGGTCGACCTGGCCCGGTTCGCGCCGCCGGAGGAGGCGGTCGTCCTGCTCGACCAGCTCGTGCACGCGCGGGTCGTGGGCCTCGACGAGGTCCGCGCGGCGGTGAGCGCGCTGCCCACCTGCCGCGGGTCGGCACGGGCCCGCCGGGCAGCAGCGGCGGCGGACGGGCGGGCGGAGTCGCCCCAGGAGACCAGGGTGCGGCTGCTGCTCGCTGCGCACGGGCTGCCCGCGCCGGTGGCGCAGTTCGAGGTGCGCGCCGATGGGCGCTTCCTGGCCCGCGTCGACTTCGGCTGGCCCGAGCGCCGGGTGGCGCTGGAGTACGACGGGGTCTGGCACGACGGACCCGGTCAGTTCGTGCGGGACCGGCAGCGGCTCAGTGCACTCGCGGCCGCCGGTTGGCGCGTGCTGGTCGTGACCGCGGCCGATCTCCACTCCCCGGAGCTTATGATCGCCCGGCTGCGCGCGGCCCTGCAGTGATCAGCTCGGGCTGGTGGCTGTCTCGACCACGGCGAGACAGCCATCAGCCCGAGCTCGGCGCGGCGGGCGGACGGTCAGGCGCCGAACAGCTGGGTCCACCACGGGCCGCCGGAACCGGTGGCGACGCCGACCCCCAACGTGCGCAGCTGGCAGTTCAGGATGTTCTGCCGGTGCCCGGGGCTGGACATCCAGGCGGCCATCACCGCGGCCGCGTCCGGCTGGCCGGACGCGATGTTCTCTGCTCTCGCGTAGCCGATACCAGCCGCGCGGGCGCGGGCGGAGGGGTCGAGGCCCTCGGGCGTGACGTGGTCGAAGTAGCCGCGGTCCCGCATGTCGGCGCTGTGTGCCCGGGCCACCGCGGCCAGGCCGGCGTCGGCGCTGACCGGGGCGCAGCCGGCGGAGGTCCGTTCGGCGTTCACCAGCGCGAGCACCTGGCCCTCCGGTCCGGGCGCCGCCGCCGGTGCAGCGGGCGCCGGAGGAGCCGGTGCGGCGCGGGCCGCGGGAGGCGGTGCGGCGGGGGCCGGGGGCGGCAGTGCGGCGCGGGCCGGGGGAGGCGGCACCGCCGCGGCGGCCGCAGGTGGCGGAACGGGGGCCCCGCGCGCCGGCTCGGGCTGGACCGACGGCGCGGGCGTGCTGGTCTGCCCGGCCGCTGCCGGCGAGGGCGCAGGGGACTCGGTCGGCGCCGCGGCGGTGGTCGTCGCCGGCACCTCGGCCGGGGTGTCCGGGGAGGGGACCGGCGCGCGGCCGGTGGTCGCGGCACCGCCGGCCGCGGCAGCCGGGGGTGCGGTGCCCCGGTCGACGTCCGACGAGC
Organism: Modestobacter sp. VKM Ac-2978; assembly: GCF_026968025.1. Taxonomy (NCBI): domain Bacteria; kingdom Bacillati; phylum Actinomycetota; class Actinomycetes; order Geodermatophilales; family Geodermatophilaceae; genus Modestobacter; species Modestobacter sp. VKM Ac-2978. The sequence continues at coordinate 609,915 of NZ_JAPVBP010000003.1, forward strand.
CCGCCGTGTCGCCGAGCCCGGGCAGGGAGCCGCCGTTCAACGCGAGGGTGAGCGCCACCGCGGCGACGACGGTCAGCAGCAGGACCGCCCGTAGCAGCCGGGACGGCGGGGAGGCGCGGCGCGGCACGCGGTCGCCCTCACCGAGCACAGGTCGTCACCCAAGCGAGGGTAGACGCATGCGGACGGTCACCGGGCCCCTCGGGCGAGGAGGGCCCCGGGCAGGGGGCAGGGGTGGTCGTCTCGGATCGGCGGGCCGGCGCAGCCACTACCGTGGTCGGTCGCGGGACAGTCCCGTCGAGACCATCTCTGGAGGAACGCGCCGCCCGTGAGCGACGTCTGGCTCAACATCGTCATGGTCTTCGCCTTCGTGCTGGTCGGCGGCGCGTTCTCCGGCGCCGAGATCGCGCTGGTGTCCCTCCGCGAGTCCCAGGTCCGTGCCCTGGCCGAGACCGGCCGGCGCGGGCAGGCGCTGAACAAGCTGCTCGCCGACCCCAACCAGTTCCTCGCCTCCGTCCAGGTCGGCGTGACGCTGGCCGGCTTCTTCTCCGCCGCGTTCGGCGCCAGCACCCTGTCCGGGCCGCTCGGCGACGTCCTGATCGGTTGGGGGGTGCAGCCCAGGGTGGCCGACCCGCTGTCCTTCGTCGCCGTCACCATCGCGATCAGCTACCTGTCGCTGGTCGTCGGCGAACTGACCCCCAAGCGGCTGGCCCTGCAGCGGGCCGAGGGCTTCTCGCTGGTGGTCGCCGCCCCGCTCAACGCCATCGCCAAGCTGTTCCGGCCGATCATCTGGCTGCTGTCGAAGTCGACGAACGTGCTGGTCCGCCTGCTGGGCGGCGACCCGCAGGCGAGCGGGGAGTCGATCAGCCAGGAGGAGCTGCGGGACCTGGTCGCCGCGCACGAGTCGCTGTCCAGCGACGAGCGCCGGCTGATCGACGAGGTCTTCCGGGCCGGCGACCGCGAGGTGCGCGAGGTGATGACCCCGCGCACCGAGGTGCACTTCCTGGAGTCCGGCATGACCGCCAGTCGCGCGGCCAAGCAGGTCGCGGACTCCAACTGGTCGCGCTACCCGGTCGTGGGCCGCAACGAGGACGACGTCGTCGGCTTCGTGCACGTGCGCGACCTCTTCCTGCCCACGCACCCGGCCGGGCGGGCGGCGACCGTGGGCGACCTCGCCCGCGAGGTGAAGCAGCTGCCGGGCACCGCCGGCGTGCTGACCGCCCTGTCGGGGATGCGCAAGGAGAACCGGCACTTCGCGATCGTGGTCGACGAGTACGGCGGCACCGACGGGATCGTCACCCTGGAAGACCTCATCGAGGAGGTCATCGGCGACATCTACGACGAGTACGACGAGGACGTCACGCCCGACTCCGAGGAGCCGGCCGAGGGGCCGCACGAGGTCGACGGGCTGCTCAACCTCGACGACTTCGCCGGCGCGACGGGGCTGCACCTCCCCGAGGGCCCGTACGAGACGGTCGCCGGGTACGTCCTCGCCGAGCTGGGGCGTCTCCCGGTGCTGGGGGACACCGTGACGGTCGAGGAGCGCACCCTGACGGTGCTCGAGCTCGACGGCCGCCGGATCGCCCGGATCAGCGTCAGCGCCGCACCGCAGCAGGACGACGCCGACACCGCGGCGAGCGCTAGCGGAGGTCCTTCGTGAACGCCCAGGCGTCGGCGACGATCTCGCGCAGGTCGGTGTGCTGCGGTGCCCAGCCGAGCTCGTCCTGGATCCGGGCCGAGCTGGCCACCAGCCGGGCCGGGTCCCCGGGCCGCCGCTCGCCCACGACGACCGGCAGCGGGTGCCCGGTGACGCTGCGGACGGCGTCGACCATCTCCTGCACCGAGAAGCCGGTGCCGCTGCCCAGGTTGTAGATGCGGTGCTCACCGGGGGCCGGGGCGGGCAGCGCCAGCAGGTGGGCCGCGGCGAGGTCCTTGACGTGCACGTAGTCGCGGATGCAGGTGCCGTCGGGGGTCGGGTAGTCCGAGCCGTACACGGTGAGCGCCTCGCGGGTGCCCGCAGCCACCTGCAGCGCGATCGGGATCAGGTGGGTCTCGGTGGCGTGCCGCTCGCCGACGCCGTACGCCGCTCCGCCGACGTTGAAGTAGCGGAGGCTGACCGCGGCGAACGAGTGGGCCACCGCGTAGGAGGTCAGCATCGCGTCCACGGCGAGCTTGCTGGCCCCGTAGGTGTTGGTCGGCCGGGTCGGGGCGTCCTCGGGGATCGGCACCTGGTCGGGCTCGCCGTAGGTGGCGGCGGTCGAGGAGAAGACGATCCGCCGGCAGTCGACCGCGCGCATCGCCTCGAGCAGCGCCAGCGAGCCGCCGACGTTGGAGTGCCAGTAGACCTCCGGCGCGACCTGGCTCTGCGCGACCAGGCTCTTGGCCGCGAAGTGCAGCACCGCCTCGGGCCGGACGTCGGCCAGCACGGGCGCGGAGTCGTGCAGCGAGGCGCGGACGAACCGGGCGCCGGCGGGTACGGCGTCCTCGTGGCCGGTCGACAGGTCGTCGAGCACGGTGACCTCGTGGCCGCCCTCGAGCAGGGCCGCCGTGACTACGCTGCCGATGTAGCCGGCCCCACCGGTGACGAGTACGCGCATGCCGCCAACCCTAGTGAGTGGCCCGGACGACCTCCGGTCCGACCGAGGAGGAGGAGCCCGTGGTCAGCGCCCGCCCTGCCGTGGCCGCCATGCCGGTCTACCGACCCGGCCGCAACCCCGCCGACCTGGCCCGTGAGATCGGTGTCGACCGCGCCGTGAAGCTGGCCAGCAACGAGGTGGCCTTCCCGCCGCTGCCGGCGGTCGTCCAGGCGATCGCCGCGACCGCGGGGGAGACGAACCGGTACCCGGACAACGGTGCCGTCGTCCTCACCCGGGCCCTGGCCGAGCGCTACGGCGTCGAGCCGGCGCAGGTGGCCACCGGCTGCGGTGCGGTCACCGTCTGCCAGCAGCTCGCCCAGGCCTACAACGACCCGGGCACGAGCATCGCCTTCGCCTGGCGCTCCTTCGAGATGTACCCGCTGCTCGCCCAGGTGGCCGGCGCCCGTGCCCAGCAGGTGCCGCTCGTCCCGGGCACGCCCGGCGGGGCCGCGGACACCCACGACCTGGACGGGCTGGCCGCGGCGATCGACGACACGACCCGGCTGGTCTTCGTCTGCAACCCGAACAACCCGACCGGGACGGCGGTGCGGCGTGCGGAGCTGGAGCGCTTCCTGGACGCCGTCCCGGCGCAGACGCTGGTCGTGCTGGACGAGGCCTACCGCGAGTTCGTCACCGACCCGGAGGTCCCCGACGGGGTCGAGCTGATGCGCGGGCGGCCCAACGTCGCGGTGCTGCGCACGTTCTCCAAGGCGTGGGGGCTGGCCGGGTTGCGGGTCGGCTACCTGCTCGCCGAGGACCCGGCGGTGGCCGACGCGGTCCGGCGCACGCACGTGCCGTTCAGCGTCTCCTCGCTCGCCCAGGCCGCGGCGGTCGCGGCACTGGCCAGTGAGGCCGAGGTGCGCGAGCGCTGCGCCGCCGTCGTCGCCGAGCGCGCCCGGCTGACCGGCGCCCTGCGGGAACGCGGCCTGCCGGTGGCCGACAGCCAGGCCAACTTCGTGTGGCTGCCGCTGGGGGAGCGGGCCGCCGAGGTCGCCGCTGCGCTGGAGGCCCGCGCGGTGATCACCCGGCCGTTCGCCGGTGAGGGGATCCGGGTGACCGTCGGCACCCCGGAGGAGGACGACGTCTTCCTCGGCGCGCTGGACGACGTCCTGACCAGCGCGCCGGCGGGTGCTGCCGGAGCCTGAGCGAGCGCTCCCGGGGCGCGTGGTTCGATGGAGGGCGTGCCTGCTCCCCGCGTGCTGTCCGGCATCCAGCCGACGGCGGACTCCTTCCACCTCGGCAACTTCCTGGGTGCACTGCGGCAGTGGGTCGCCCTCCAGGACGACCACGACGCCTTCTACTGCGTCGTCGACCTGCACGCGATCACGGCGGAGCAGCCCGACCCGGCGGTCCTGCGCCAGCGCACGCTGGTGTCGGCAGCGCAGTTGCTGGCGTTGGGCGTCGACCCGTCGCGCAGCACGCTGTTCGTGCAGAGCCACGTCCCCGAGCACGCCCAGCTGGCCTGGGTGCTGCAGTGCCTCACCGGGTTCGGCGAGGCCGGCCGGATGACCCAGTTCAAGGACAAGAGCAGCCGCGAGGGCGCCGGGACGACGTCGGTCGGGCTGTTCACCTATCCGGTGCTGCAGGCCGCCGACATCCTGCTGTACCAGGCCGCCCGGGTGCCGGTGGGCGAGGACCAGCGACAGCACCTCGAGCTCACCCGGGACCTGGCGACCCGGTTCAACGGCCGGTACGGCGACACCTTCGTCCTCCCGGAGGCCTACGTGCCGCCGGGTGCGGCGAAGGTGCTGGACCTGCAGTCGCCGGACAAGAAGATGAGCAAGAGCCTCCCGCCGGCCGGGTGCGTGAACCTGTTGGACGACCCGAAGGTGACCGCGAAGCGGATCCGCTCCGCGGTCACCGACACCGGCCGCGAGGTGGTGGCAGACCCGGTGGCCAAGCCCGGGGTGACCAACCTGCTGGCCATCCACTCGGCGCTGTCCGGGAAGAGCACCGCCGAGCTGGAGGAGCACTTCGCCGGCCGTGGCTACGGCGACCTGAAGAAGGAGCTCGCCGAGGTCGTCACCGACGCGCTGACCCCGATCCAGCAGCGCACCGCCGAGCTCCTGGCCGACCCCGCCGAGCTGGAGCGCGTGCTCGCCGCCGGGGCCGCCCGGGCCCGCGAGGTCGCGGCTCCCACGCTGGCCACGGTCTACGAGCGGGTCGGCTTCCTGCCCGCCGTCGGGGCACCGACGTGAGGGACCGGCCGCTCCGCGCCGACGACACCTTCGTGCACCGGCTCGACGCCGGCTCGGAGTCGTCGCCGGACACCGCCGTCCTCGGCGTCGTGGTGTCGGTCCCGGAGCCCTGGGCGCAGCTGCTGGTCGAGTGGCGGGGCAAGTGCGGCGACCCGCAGGCCACCCTCGTGCCCCCGCACGTGACGCTGCTGCCGCCCACCGAGGTGCCGATCGGCACCCGCCCGGCGATCACCGAGCACCTGTCCCGGGTGGCCGCCCGGCACCCCCCGTTCGACATGCACCTGTCGGGCACGGGCACCTTCCGCCCGATCTCGGAGGTGGTGTTCGTGGCGGTCGCGCTGGGCATCGCCGACTGCGAGCTGATCGCGACCGACGTCCGGACCGGGCCGCTGGCCCGGCCGTTGAGCTTCCCGTACCACCCGCACGTCACCGTGGCCCACGACGTGCCCGCCGACATGCTGGACATGGCCTACGCCGGCCTGGCCGACGTGCACGCGGAGTTCCGGGTCGACACCTTCACCGAGTTCGAGCAGCTGCCCGGTGGGGCGTGGGCCGTGTCCCGCGAGTACCCGCTGTCCGGTCCGCCGCGCTGACCAGCGGCCGCGGCGGGCCCTGCCCGCTGCCGCGCGGGGTCGCTGGGCGACACCCAGACTGGCTCCGGTGACCAACCCCGTCAGCCGGGCGGCCGGTGCGGCCAAGCGGTCGGTGCGGCGCCAGCGGGCCCGGCGCTCCTGGCTGGACCACCTGGTCCGCGCCGGCCGGCGCTACATCCGGGTGCACGCCACCCTGATGGCCTCCGGGGTGACGTACTACGTCTTCCTCGCCCTGGCGCCGGTGACCCTGCTGCTCGTGGCGGTCGCCGGGCTGGTGCTGCGTGGCAACCCGCTGCTGCAGGACCAGCTCCTCCAGGCCCTGCGGGACGCGATTCCCGGGGAGACGGGGGACAGCCTGGCGGACACCGTCACCACGGCCGTCGACAGCGCCACCACCTTCGGTGTGGTCGGCCTGTTCGGTGTGGTGTTCATCGGGCTGGCCGCCATGGACAAGCTGCGCATCGGCATGGACATCGTCTGGCGGGGTCGGGCAGACCCGCCGCAGTTCCTGGCCGACCGGGCCAGGGACCTGCTGTCGCTGTTCTGGTTCGGCGTCGCGGGCGCGCTCAGCATCGCGCTCACCACCGGCGCGACGAGCATCGCGGGCCGGGTGTTCGGGCTGACCGAGGTCGATGAGGCGCCCGGCTTCTTCCTGCTCGCCCGGACCCTGCCGATCGTGCTGGCCGTGGCCGGGGACGTCCTGCTGTTCCTGTGGCTGCTCAGGGGGGTGCCGGGCACCCCGTTCGGCTACCGGCAACTGATGCCCGGCGCGTTCTTCGGCGCCGTGGGCTTCGAGGCGCTGAAGCTGGTCGGCGGCCTCTACCTGACGGTCATCGGGGGCAACGTGACCGCCTCGACGTTCGGCGGTCTGGTCGGCTTGATCGTCTGGATCAACGTGGTCTGCCGGTTCGCGTTCTTCACCGCCTGCTGGACGGCGACGATCCCCGCGATCGAGCACGCCGACACGCTCGTCCCGCACGGACCAGCGGGGCCGACGCCGCTGCCGGACATCGCACGGGTCGACGAGCGGGCGGCGAGCCCGTCCCCGGGCCGGCTCGCCGTCGCCCTGCTGGGGGCCGGCGCGGTCGTCGGCGCGGCTGCGGGCCGGTTGCTGCCCCGGCTCATCGCCCGTCGTGCAGATCGGGGGCGGGCTCGGGCGGTGCGATCCGGCGCACCGCCCGACGCCGGCCGATGACGGTGGCCGCCACGATGACCAGCGCGCCGGCCGCCAGCCCGGCGGGCACGAGGGGTGCGGTGCCCGTCGCGGAGCCGGGGGCTGCCACGGAGCCCGTGCCGGCTCGGGTGTCCGGGGTGGCGGCCGCGGTCCCGCCAGAGGTCGCCATCGCCGCCGTCTTCTCCGCCGCCATCTGCTCGGCGGCCTCCGCGGCCTCCATCGCGGCGGCGACTTCACCCGGCTCGACCAGCCGGCCGACGGGCTCGGCGTCGGCCGGGACGGCGAAGCCCCAGTCCAGCAGCCGCCGGGCCTGCTCCAGCTCGTGCACCGGGCGTCGTTCGGCCTGCATGACGCTGACCACCAGGCGCCGGCCGTCGCGCTCGGCGGCCACCACGAAGGTGTGCCGGGCCGCGTCGGTGAACCCCGTCTTCCCGGCGAGGGTGCCCGGGTAGCTGCTGAGCAGGGTGTTCTGGTTCTGGATCTGGTAGCCCTCGTAGGTCCCGACGGTCGGCATCTGTGCGGTGCGGGTCTGCAGCAGGTCCAGGCTGTACGGGTCGGTGACGAGCTGGCGCAGGATCAGCGCGAGGTCGTAGGGCGAGGACGACTGCCCGGCCACGTCCAGCCCGGAGGGCGTGCCCGCCACGGTGTCGTGGGCGCCGAGGTGGGCCGCCGTCTCGTTCATCGCGGCGAGGGTCGTCCCCACTCCGCCGGCGGCCCGGGCGAGGGCGTTGGCCACGTCGTTGCCCGACTGCATGACCAGGGCGCGGAAGAGCAGGTCGACGGGGTACTGGCCGCCGCGCACCAGACCCACCCGGCTGCCCTCGATCGCCTCGTCCTCGACGGTGCTCTCGACGACCAGCGCGGGGTCCAGGACGGGCACCAGGGTGAGCAACGTCAGCGCCTTGAGGGTGCTGGCCGGGTAGTAGCGGCCGTGTGGGTCCCGCGCGCCCAGCACCGCACCGGTCCCGGCGTCGGCGACCAGCCAGCCGCGGGCGTCGATGCCCTCGGGGAGCGGCGGTGCACCGGCCACGGTCACCAGGCCGCGGGTGTCCAGCCGTTCGCCGCCGACGGTGCTGCCGTCGGGGGCGCTGCCCTGCGGCGGCCCGTCCGGGTGCGGGGTGGTCGGGGTCGGCGCCGAGGGGTCGACGGTCGGCCGGGACCACTCGGCGATGGCCGGGCCGGCGGGGGCCAGCAGGAGCCCGATCACCCACAGCCCGGCCACGAGCAGCACGGCGGTCAGCCGGCGCAGCGGCAGGGGTCGGCGCATGCCCGACGCTAACCCGCGGTGGCCTGCCCGATCGAACAGCGGCGGTCGACGGTGTGCCGGAGGTCTCCCGGAGGGCTCGTCGTGTGTGCCGGGTGTTGCCCCTTGGCAACGATCGGGTCTCTATCCGTTCGCCTGGGGGTCTCCGGCGCCCGAGCCGCGGTTAGCGTGCGCACGTCGCCGTCGGAACCGCCTCGTACCCGTGAGCCGGTACGTGTGAGCCGGACGGCGCAGCAGGCCTGGAACACACCGCACCGGGGCTCCGTCCGACCACTGGTCGGAGGAGCCCTCTCAGAGAGGAGACCGTCTTGCGCCGAGTGCGTGGGATGAAGGCCGCAGCTCTGCTGCTGGCCGGCAGCATGGCCCTGGCGGCCTGCGCGAGTGACGAGACCGACACCGGTTCCGGCGATGGCGGCGGCGGCGGCGGCAGCGCCTCCGGCGAGGAGTTGATGGTCGGGCTCGCCTACGACACCGGCGGTCGCGGCGACAAGTCGTTCAACGACTCGGCCTACGCCGGGGTCGAGGCCGCCATCGAGGAGATGGGCGGCGAGGTGCAGGAGCTGTCGCCCAACGACGACGGTTCCGACCGGGCCGAGCTGCTCACCCAGCTGGCCGAGCAGGGCTACGACCCGGTCATCGGGGTGGGCTTCGCCTACGGCGAGATCATCGGCGACATCGCCGCCGAGTACCCCGAGACGACGTTCGCCGTCGTCGACTCGTCGGTGGAGCAGATGGGCGCGGAGAACCTGACCGGCCTGCTCTTCGCCGAGGAGGAGGGGTCCTTCCTCGCGGGCGCGGCTGCAGCGCTGAAGTCCGAGACCGACCACATCGGCTTCGTCGGCGGCGTCGAGAACCCGCTGATCCAGAAGTTCGAGGCCGGCTACGTGGCCGGTGCCAAGGCGGTGAACCCGGACATCGTCGTCGACACCCAGTACATCTCGCCGGCCGGTGACTTCTCCGGCTTCGGCGACCCGGCCCGCGGCCAGATCGTCGCCCAGGGCATGTTCGACGCCGGTGCCGACATCGTCTACCACGCGGCCGGCGGCTCCGGTCAGGGCGTCTTCGAGGCGGCTGCCGCCTCCGGTGGCCGGGCGATCGGCGTCGACTCCGACCAGTACGAGACGGTCGGTGACCCGGCCCTGCAGGCGGTGATCATGACGTCGATGCTGAAGCGGGTCGACAACGCGGTGGAGTCGTTCATCTCCGACTACTCCGAGGACGCCGTCGAGGGCGGTCAGGACATCATCAACGACCTGTCCACCGACGGCGTGGGCCTGTCCACCTCCGGCGGGCAGATCGACGACATCCAGACCCAGATCGACGAGTTCCGCCAGCAGATCATCGACGGCGAGATCGAGGTCCCGGCGATCCCGTGACGCGCTCGTCCTGAGCAGCACGGACGCGGCGGGCCAGGGGGCGGTACACGCCCCTGGGCCCGCCGTTTTCCGTGTGTACCGTCTCCGCGTCGGACCGGACGTCGTCCGACGCGCTCACGACCGGAAGACCTCCGGTCACCAGCCCCGGTCCTGCGCCCACCTGGAGACCCCGTTGAACGAGTCGGCACCACTGGCGGTCGAGCTGCGCGGCATCACCAAGCGCTTCCCCGGCGTCGTGGCCAACAAGGACATCGAACTGCGCGTCCGGCGCGGTGAGGTGCACGCCATCGTGGGCGAGAACGGCGCGGGCAAGTCGACGCTGATGAAGACGCTGTACGGCATGCACCGCCCCGACGAGGGGCAGATCCTGCTCGGCGGGGAGCCGGTGACCTTCCGGAGCCCGGCGGACGCGATCGCCGCGGGCATCGGGATGGTCCACCAGCACTTCATGCTGGCCGACAACTTCACGGTGCTGGAGAACGTCGTGCTCGGCAGCGAGCCGACCAAGGGCGGCCGGCTGGACCGCAGTTCGGCCCGCCGCCGGATCAAGGAGATCTCCGACAGCTACGCGCTGGGCCTGGACCCCGACACCCTGGTCGAGGACCTCGGCGTAGGCGACCGGCAGCGCGTGGAGATCGCGAAGGTGCTCTACCGGGGCGCCACCACCCTGATCCTCGACGAGCCGACCGCCGTCCTGGTCCCGCAGGAGGTCGACGAGCTGTTCGGCAACCTCGCCGAGCTCAAGCGCGAGGGCCTCACCGTCATCTTCATCTCGCACAAGCTGGACGAGGTGCGCAAGGTCGCCGACTCGATCACCGTCATCCGCCGGGGCACGACCGTCGGCACCGCCGCCCCGCGGACGACGTCGGCCAAGGAGCTGGCGGAGATGATGGTCGGTGCCGAGCTGCCCGTCGCGGCGAAGCGCGAGTCCACGGTGCGGGAGGTCCCCGTCCTCCGGATGCGCGGGGTCACCGTCACCGCCGCGGCCGGTGGCCGGGCGGTCGTCGACGACGTCTCCCTCACCGTCCGTGAGGGAGAGGTCGTCGGCATCGCCGGGGTCGAGGGCAACGGCCAGGCGGAGCTCGTCGACGCGATCATGGGCCTGCGGCCGCTGGCCGCCGGTGAGCTCCGGCTCGGCGACGAGGACGTCGCGCACTGGAGCACCCGCCGGCGCCGCGAGGGCGGCATCGGCTTCGTCCCCGAGGACCGGCACCGGCAGGGGATGCTGCTGGACGCGCCGCTGTGGGAGAACCGGATCCTCGGGCACCAGACCCGGCCCCCGGCGGTCAAGGGCGCGTTCATCGACCGGCGGGCCGCCCGCGCGGACACCGCCCGGATCATGCAGGAGTACGACGTCCGGGCACCCGGGCCGGACACCGCGGCGATCGCGCTGTCCGGGGGCAACCAGCAGAAGCTGATCGTCGGGCGGGAGATGAGCGCGCACCCGCGGCTGCTGGTCGCCGCCCACCCGACCCGCGGTGTCGACGTCGGCGCCCAGTCGGGCATCTGGGAACTGCTGAAGGACGCGCGCGCGGAGGGGATGGGGATCCTGCTGGTCTCGGCCGACCTGGACGAGCTGATCAGCTTGTCCGACACGCTGCACGTGATGCTCCGCGGGGCGCTGGTCGCGACGCTGGACCCCAGGCAGGTCACCCCGGAGGAGCTCGGTGGGCACATGACCGGCGCTGCGCGCGGCGACGACTCGGTCGGTGCCGCGTGACCGCCCTCCGCCGGTTGGGCCTGTCGCTGATGGCCCCCGCCATCGCGCTGGTCGTGGCGCTCGTCCTGTCCGCGGCCGTCATCGCACTGATCGGCCAGAACCCGGCCACCGCGGTCCGGGTGATGTTCGACTTCGGCGACTCGCCCGCCCAGCAGACCCAGGCGATCGTGGTCGTGCTCAACCGGGCCGTGCCGCTCTTCCTGGCCGGGCTGGCGGTCTCGGTGGCCTTCCGGATGGGGCTGTTCAACATCGGCGTCGAGGGCCAGTACCGGATCGCGACGGTGCTGGCCGCCGGCGCCGGTGCGGCGGTGGTCCTGCCCGGCCCGCTGCACCTGCTGTTCATCATCGCCGTCGCGATGGCGGTCGGGGCCTTCTGGGCCGGCATCGTCGCCGTGCTGAAGGTGACCCGGGGCGTGAGCGAGGTGATCAGCTCGATCATGCTCAACTTCATCGCCCTGGGGTTGGCGTCGTACCTGCTCACCGGGCCGCTGCGGGGTTCCGCTGAGGGCGCCTCGATCATCACCACCAGCCCGATCCCCGAGTCCGGCTGGTTCCCCGGGCTGAACGGCGTGCTCACCGGGCTGGGCCTGGCCGAGCCGCGCTCGGAGCTCTACGGCTTCCTGGTCGTGGCCGTGGTGGTCGGCATCGCCGTGGCGGTGCTGATCAAGCGCACCCGGTTCGGCTTCGACCTGCGGGCCACCGGGATGTCGGCGTCCGCGGCCACCGCCAGCGGCGTGGACGCCCGCGCGATGGTGCTCAAGACGATGCTCATCTCCGGCGCCATCGCCGGCCTGATCGGCATGCCCGACCTGCTCGGTGACGCGCGCAGCTACAACACCGAGTTCACCGCCGGCCTGGGCTTCCTGGGCATCGCCGTGGCGCTGCTGGGCCGCAACTCCCCGCTGGGGATCGCGTTCGGTGCGCTGCTGTTCGCCTTCCTGGACCGGGCCGCGATCCCGCTGCAGTTCGCCGACATCCCGGCCTCGGTGGTCACGATCATCCAGGGCACGATCGTGCTCGCCGTCGTCATCGCCAACGAGGTCGCCCGCCGCGTGACCAGGCGGCAGGCCGAGGGCGGCAGCGCCGTCGCGCCGCCCACCTCCGGTGACGGCAGCACCGGTGGCGGGCAGGGGCCCGGTGACGGGCCGCCACCGGACGTCGGCCCCACGACCGGCACCGGGACCGGCGTCGGGGTCCGCAACGCGGCCGGTGACGCCGGCCGCACCGACAGCCGTCAGGGAGCAGGAGCATGAGCACCGCGACCGCCGTACCCGGTGCCGGCACCGGCCGGGGCCCGTTGGCCGAGCTGTTCCTCGGCGGTGGCCGGGCCAGGAGGGTGGCCTGGCTGCTGGTCGGGCTGCTGGTCTTGTTCTCCGCCGTCCGGGTGATCTCCGGGCAGCAGGCGCTGACGTCGTCGTCGACCTTCGGCGCCGCGCTGCTGCTCGCCGTGCCGCTCCTGCTGGTCGCCCTCGGCGGCTTGTTCGCCGAGCGCGCGGGCGTGGTGAACATCGGGCTCGAGGGAATGATGATCCTGGGCACCTGGGGAGCCGGCTGGGCCGGCTATCAGTGGGGCTGGGTCGGTGCCCTGGCCGGTGGCGCGCTCTTCGGGGCGCTCGGCGGCCTGCTGCACGCCGTCGCCACCGTCACCTTCGGCGTCGACCACGTCGTCTCCGGCGTGGCCATCAACATCCTGGCCGCCGGCGTCGTCCGCTTCCTCTCCGAGCTCCTCTACACCGACAACGCCGCGGGCGGTGGTGTCACCCAGTCACCGACGCTGTCCAGCCGCCCACCGAGCTTCTCGCTGCCGGTGCTCTCCTCCGGCCCCGACCTGCTCGGTGACCTGGAGTCCCAGGGCTGGTTCCTGATCAGCGACCTGGCCGGCCTGCTCCGCGGGGTGAGCAACGGTGTCGGCGTGCTGACCGTGCTTGCCGTCCTGATGGTCCCGGCGGCCTACCTGGTGCTCTGGCGGACGGCGTTCGGCCTGCGGCTGCGCTCCTGCGGGGAGAACCCGGCGGCCGCGGACTCCCTCGGTGTCCCGGTCTACCGGCTCAAGTACATCGCGGTGGTCATCTCCGGCATGCTCGCCGGCCTGGGCGGTGTCTTCCTGGTCTTCATCGCCAACATCTACCGGGAGGGGCAGACCAACGGGCGCGGGTTCATCGGTCTGGCCGCGCTGATCTTCGGCAACTGGCGGCCGGGTGGCCTGGCTGCCGGCGCCGGCCTGTTCGGCTTCGCCGATGCGCTCCAGCTGCGCAGCCAGACCGCGGTGGTGGCACTGCTGCTGCTGGTGGCGTTCCTGCTCGCTGCGGTGGCCGTCTGGCAGGTCGTCCGCGGCAAGCACACCCAGGCGATCATCGCGGCCGCCTTCGCGGCCGCGGCGCTGGCGGCGTTCTGGACCATCGACGAGCTGCCCGACGGCATCGTCTCCTTCACCCCGCACCTGACCACGCTGCTGGTCCTGTCGCTGGCCTCGCAACGGCTGCGGCCGCCGAAGGCCGACGGGCTGGTCTACCGACGAGGAGAGCACTAGTGCCCGAGATCGACTGGGACGTCCTGCGGAGCGCCGCCCGGGAGGCGATGGGCCACGCCTACGCCCCCTACTCGCGGTTCCCGGTGGGGGTGGCCGGCCTGGTCGACGACGGGCGCGTGGTCACCGGGTGCAACGTGGAGAACGCCTCCTACGGGCTCGGGCTGTGCGCCGAGTGCGGCATGGTCAGCGACCTGGCCCGCTCCGGCGGTGGCCGGCTGGTCGCGGTGGCCTGCGTGGGCGGGGACGGGCAGCCACTGATGCCGTGCGGCCGGTGCCGGCAACTGCTCTGGGAGCACGGGGGAGCCGAGATGATGATCGAGACGGTGTCGCTGGGGATCGTGCCGATGCGCGAGGTCCTGCCCGACGCGTTCGGCCCCGACGACCTGGTGAAGGCGGCGTCCCGATGACGCAGCCGTTCGACGCCATCGACGTCATCCGGGCCAAGCGCGACGGCCGGTCGCTGACCCCGGAGCAGATCCGCTGGGTGGTCGGCGCCTACACCGACCGGGTCGTGCCCGACGAGCAGATGAGCGCACTGCTCATGGCAGTCTTCTTCCGCGGCATGTCCGCCGACGAGCTCGCGGCCTGGACCCAGGCGATGATCGACTCCGGCGTCCGCAAGGACCTCTCCTCGCTGGGCCGGCCGACCGCGGACAAGCACTCCACCGGCGGCGTGGGCGACAAGATCACCCTGCCGCTGGCCCCGTTGGTCGCCGCCTGCGGTGTCGCGGTGCCGCAGCTGTCCGGCCGCGGGCTCGGGCACACCGGCGGCACCCTGGACAAGCTCGAGTCGATCCCCGGGTGGCGGGCCGACGTCCACGAGGAGGCCTACCTGGCCCAGCTCCGGGACGTCGGCGCGGTCATCTGCGCCGCGGGTTCGGACCTGGCCCCGGCGGACAAGGTGCTCTACGCCCTCCGGGACGTGACCGGCACCGTCGAGTCGATCCCGCTGATCGCCAGCTCGATCATGAGCAAGAAGATCGCCGAGGGTGCCGACGCGCTGGTGCTGGACGTGAAGACCGGGTCAGGTGCGTTCATGCGCGACCCGGCCGACGCCCGCACCCTGGCCCGCACGATGGTCGGGCTGGGCGAGGCGGCCGGGGTGCGCACGGTGGCCCTGGTGACCGCGATGGACCGGCCGCTGGGTCGGGCCGCCGGCAACGCGGTCGAGGTCGCCGAGTCGGTGGAGGTGCTGGCCGGGGGTGGGCCGGCCGACGTGGTCGAGCTGACCCTCGCCCTGGCGCGGGAGATGCTCGCCGGCGTGGGCCGGGACGACGTCGACCCCGCCGACGCCCTGGCCGACGGCCGGGCGATGGACGTGTGGCGCCGGATGATCACCGCCCAGGGCGGTGACCCGGACGCCGCGCTGCCGCAGCCGGCCGAGCGGCACGTGGTGACCGCGCCGGCCACCGGCACGCTGACCCGGCTGGACGCCTACGCGCTCGGGGTGGCGGCGTGGCGGCTGGGTGCCGGCCGGGCCCGCAAGGAGGACCCGGTGTCGGCCGCGGCCGGCGTCGTCTGGCACGCCGGGGTGGGGGAGCAGGTGACCGCCGGCCAGCCGCTGCTGGAGCTGCAGACCGACGACGCCGCCCGCATCCCGCGCGCGCTGGAGGCGCTGGAAGGCGCGGTCGGCGTCGACACCGACGACGAGCCGCTGCCCCTGCTGCTCGACCGGATCTAGGAGGACCCCTCGCCCCCCACCACTCGCAGGCTCGCGGCGGGGCTCTGCGAGGGGGACAGAGCCGGTGAGTCGTCCCGCCGGCTCCATGATCGTCGGAAGAGGGGCGGCGCGGGGTGCACAGCCGGGGAGAGGACACTGACCGTTCGTGACCCGAACGCCCGCCGCACCCGCGCCCGGAGCGGTCCAGCCGTCCACCTCACTCGATCCGGATGCCGCGATCAGCATCCGCGGGCTGGTGAAGCGCTACGGCGACCGCAACGCCGTCGACGGCGTGGACCTGGACATCCGGCGCGGGGAGATCTTCGCCCTGCTCGGCCCCAACGGTGCGGGCAAGACGACCACCGTCGAGGTGCTGGAGGGCTACCGCGCCCGTGACGGCGGCGACGTCCGCGTGCTCGGCGTCGACCCGGCGGCCGGTGGGCGACGCTGGAAGGCCGAGCTCGGCATCGTGCTGCAGTCCGGCGCGGGGGACAGCCAGCTGAGCTGCCTGGAGCTGCTGCGCGCGCAGGCCGCCTACTACCCCGACCCGCGGGACCCGGCCGAGGTGCTGGAGCTGGTCGGGTTGACCGAGAAGGCCGGTGCCCGCGGGCGGACGCTCTCCGGCGGTCAGCGCCGCCGGCTGGACGTCGCGCTGGGAATCGTCGGCCGGCCGCGGCTGCTGTTCCTCGACGAGCCCACCACCGGCTTCGACCCGGAGGCCCGCCGGCAGTTCTGGTCGCTGATCCGCTCGCTGCGCGACCTGGGCACCACGATGCTGCTGACCACGCACTACCTGGACGAGGCCGAGGAACTGGCCGACCGGGTCGGCGTCATCACCCGGGGCCGGTTGGTCGAGGTGGCCGTTCCCTCCGCGCTGGGCGGGCGGGGGACGGCGCCGGCCGTCGTCAGCTGGACCGAGGACGGCGTCCGGCGCACCGCGGAGACCGCCAGCCCGACGGCCCTCGTCGCGGAGCTGGCCACCCGCTTCCCCGGCGAGGTGCCCGACCTGGCCGTCGCCCGGCCGACGCTCGAGGACGTCTACCTGCGGATGATCGGCGAACCGTCATGACCACGACCGAGGAACGCTCGCTGCCGTCGATCGGCAGCGTCTGCCGCACCCGGGCGGGGGTCGAGCTCAAGGAGTTCTTCCGGCAGCGGGAGTCCGTCGTCTTCACCCTGATGTTCCCGGTGATCCTGCTGCTGGTGTTCGGGGCGGTGCTGGACTACGAGCTCGGCTCCGGGGTCAGCTTCACCCAGTACTTCATGGCCGGCGTGATCGCCGCCGGGATCCTCGGCGCCAGCCTGCAGAACATGGCCATCGGCATCGCCACCGAGCGCAGCGACGGCACCCTCAAGGGCCTGGCCGGCACCCCGATGCCCAAGAGCGCCTACTTCGTCGGGAAGGTCGTCCAGGTCCTGGTCGTCACCGTGGCGATCGTGGCGATCCTGCTGGTCATCGGGGTGGTGTTCTACGACGTCGACCTGCCGTCCGGGGCCGACTGGCTGACCTTCGCCTGGGTCGCCGCGCTGGGCTCGGCGGCCTGCACGCTGCTGGGCATCGCCGTCTCCAGCCTGGCCCGCAACGGGCGCTCCGCCTCGGCGACGGTCACTCCGGTGGCGCTGGTCCTGCAGTTCATCTCCGGGGTGTTCTTCCAGTTCAGCGAGGTGCCCACCTGGCTGCAGACGGTGGCTGCGGTCTTCCCGCTGAAGTGGATGGCGCAGGGGCTGCGGTCGGTGTTCCTCCCCGACGCGCTGGCCGCGCAGGAGCCGGCCGGCAGCTGGGAGCTGGGCCGGGTCGCCCTGGTGCTGGCCATCTGGTGCGTCGTCGGCCTGGTGCTCTGCGTGCGCACCTTCCGCTGGCAGGACCGCGTCGACCGGTGACGCAGCGCAGGGTCCCGGGAACGCCTGGGTAACGTGCGGGGATGCCCGCCGCGCCCCTGGACGTCGAGACCCTCACCCGCGCGCCGAAGGTGCTGCTGCACGACCACCTGGACGGCGGGCTGCGGCCGCAGACGGTGCTCGAACTGGCCGACGAGGTGGGCTACCGCGAGCTGCCCGCCGCCGAGCCGGAGGCGCTGGGCCGGTGGTTCCGCGAGGCCGCCGACTCTGGGTCGCTGGAGCGCTATCTGCTGACCTTCGCGCACACCGTCGCGGTGATGCAGCGTCCCGAGGCGGTGCAGCGGGTGGCCCGCGAGTGCGCGCTGGACCTGGCCGCCGACGGGGTCGTCTACGCCGAGGTGCGGATGGCGCCGGAGCTGCTGACCGCGGGCGGCATGTCGCTGGACGCCGCGGTCGAGGCGATGCTCGACGGCTACGCCCAGGGCAGCCGGGAGGCCGCGGCCGCCGGGCACCCGATCGTCGTCGGCACGCTGTTGTGCGCGATGCGCCAGACCGACCGCTGGGTGGAGGTCGCCGAGCAGGTCGTGCGGCACCGGGAGGCCGGGGTGGTCGGCTTCGACCTGGCCGGGCCGGAGGACGGATTCCCGCCGGACCGCATCCCCGCGGCGATCGAGCTGCTGGACCGCGCCGGTGCCCACCGCACGGTGCACGCCGGGGAGGCGGCCGGCATCGAGTCCATCCGGGCGGCGCTGGACGGCGCCGGTGCCGAGCGGCTCGGCCACGGGGTGCGGATCGCCGACGAGGTGCCGGTCGACGGGCCCCTGGGCGAGCTGGCCGAGCGGGTGCGCGACGAGCAGGTGCCGCTGGAGGTCGCGCCGTCGTCCAACGTGCAGACCGGCGCCTACCCGACGCTGGCCGACCACCCCGTCGACCGGCTGCACCGGGCCGGCTTCACCGTGACCCTCAACACCGACAACCGGCTGATGAGCGGGGTGTCGGCGACCAGCGAGCTGGCCGCCGTCGTGGACACCTTCGGGTGGGGCTGGGACGACGTGCAGGCGGTCGCCGAGCGGGCGCTGCGCGGCGGTTTCGCCGACGACGCGGTGCGTGCCCGGGTGTTCACCGACGTGCTCAGCCCGGGCTTCGAGGCGCTGCGCTCCTGACTCGCGCGAGCAGGGTCACCCACGCTCGGGAATCTTCTGGGCGCGGTCGCTGCTAACCTGGACGTGCCGGTGAACGCCGGTCATCCTCCCGGGCGGTCCTGCCCGGGCACAGCGCATCCGTGCAGATCACGCGTCATAGCAGACGCCCCCGATCACCAGCGTGGACGCCGGACATCCGGCGACCACCTTCACCACGGGACGCGCGCCGATCTGTATCGGAGTCCCCGCTTGTCCTCGTTCGACTCTGTCGACGTTCAGAACACCCCCGCTCTGCAGGACGCCCCGGCTGACGCCGCCGTCCTCGACGCGCCCGTCACCGAGGCCCCCGTGGCCGAGGCGGCGCCCGAGCCCACCGGCCCGACCTTCGCCCAGCTGGGCCTGCCCCAGCCGCTGGTCACCGCGCTCGAGCGCAAGGGCATCCGTCACCCCTTCGCCATCCAGACCTCCGCCCTGCCGGACGCCCTCGCCGGGCGCGACGTGCTCGGCAAGGCCGCCACCGGCTCGGGCAAGACGCTGGCCTTCGGCCTCCCGCTGCTGGCCCGGCTCGGTGCCGACGCCCAGCAGGGCCGCCGCGCGCCGCGTGGCCTGATCCTGGTGCCGACCCGTGAGCTGGCCCAGCAGGTGCACGACAACCTGGCCCCGCTGGGGCAGTCCAACGGCGTCCAGCTGGCCGCCGTCTACGGCGGTGCCTCGATGTACCGCCAGATCCAGCAGCTGCGTCGCGGCGTCGACGTGCTCATCGCCACCCCCGGGCGGCTGCAGGACCTGATCAACCAGGGCGAGGCGACCCTCTCCGAGGTCGTCGTCTCGGTCATCGACGAGGCCGACTTCATGTCCGACCTCGGCTTCCTGCCGGTGGTCAAGGAGCTGCTCGACCAGACCCGGAACGACGGCCAGCGGCTGCTGTTCTCGGCCACGCTGGACGGCGAGGTCGACACCCTGGTGCGTCGCTACCTCAAGGACCCGGCCCGCCACGAGGTCGCCAAGGCAGCGGACACCGGTCCGCAGGCCGAGCACCTGGCCTACAGCGTGTCCTTCCCGGACAAGCTGAAGATCACCGAGGCGATGGCCGCCCGTCCGGGCCGGATCATCATCTTCGTGCGCACCCAGCACGGTGCCGACCGGCTGGCCGGCAACCTGCAGCAGGTCGGCATCGCGGCCGAGCCCATCCACGGTGGGCTCCCGCAGGCGGCCCGCCGCCGCGCGCTGGAGGCGTTCACCGACGCCCGCAGCCCGGTGCTGGTGGCCACCGACGTCGCCGCGCGTGGCATCCACGTCGACGACGTGTCGCTGGTCCTGCACTACGACCCGCCGGCAGACCACAAGACCTACCTGCACCGTTCCGGCCGCACCGCGCGCGCCGGTGCCGCAGGCGTCGTGGTCTCGCTGCTCCTGCCGGACCAGGTGGGCCAGGCCAAGCGCCGGTTCCGCCAGGCCAAGCTCGACCCGCAGGTGTCGCGGATCCGCCCGGGCGACGCCCCGATCGCGGACCTCGTCGCCGGTGGCACGTTCGTCGAGCCCATCGTCCGTCCGGTGCGCGAGTCGCGCCGTCCGGCCGGCGGTTCCGGCGGGCGTCGTCCCACCGGTGAGCGCCCCGGTGGCTACCGTGGCGGCCCGCGCCGTCCCTCCGGCGACCGCGATCGCACGTACGGAGACCGCCCCTCGGGCGAGCGCTCCTACGGCGATCGGGATCGCGGTGTGGCTGCCCGTCCCTCCGGCGACCGCGACCGCTCGTACGGAGACCGCCCCTCGGGCGAGCGCTCCTACGGCGATCGGGATCGTTCCGGTGGCGGCGAGCGTCGCACCGGTGGCTACCGCGGCTCGAGCGAGGGGCACCGCGCCGGTGGCCGGCCCTCGCGCCCGGCCCGCTCCTTCTGAGCAGGGGCCCCGTCCGTAGCGACGGGGCCTGAACGGCAACGGCCGGCTCCCGCATCGCGGGGGCCGGCCGTTGCCGTGTCCGGGTCTCCCTAGCGCTCGACGTCGCTGCGGAAGACCAGGGCGGTGCCGATGTCGGCGAGGACGTCGGCCCACGCCCCGGCCAGCACCGCAGCGTCCTCGCCCGACAGCGGGGCGGTCGGCTCGGTCTCGCTGCGGGCCACGGCCTGGCCGAGCGCGGCGCCCGGGCTGAACTGCTGCTGCACCCGCGGGAGCCCGGCGTACTCGGCCAGGTCCAATGCGCCCTCGGCCGGCTGGGCCAGTGCCTGGTGGGTCACCAGTCCGCCGGCGCCCCCGGCCACCTCGGCCAGCACCTCGGCCAGCGCGGACAGGTCGTAGCGGTCCTCGTCGGCCGGCAGCGGCATCGTGTCGGTGTCGGCCACCTCGGGCCAGGAGGCGATCTCGGTGAGGTCGTGCGCCTCGTCGCCGGCGCAGAACCGCGCCAGCTCGACCGGGGTCGGGAAGACGAACACCTGACCGTCCCGGCCGAGGAAGCGCGCCCGGTCGTCGACGTAGCAGCGCAGGGTGACCCCGGCACCCTCCGGGACGACCAGCTCCACCGGGAGGATGCCGACCGCCTCCCAGAACTCCTGGGCGGCGGCGACGGCCGCGGGGGTCGCGGTCAGCCCGCTGCCGCTGCGGACGGTCCGGACGCCGGCGGTGGACGCCTCCGCCGGGCTGGCCGCGGTGGAACCGGCGGCGGGGCGGTCCGTCGGGGCGACGTCGACCTCCTCGTCGTCCTCCTCGTCGTCCGGGTCGGCGGCGCGGGCCTCGGCCTCCTCGGCGGCGGAGGGGTAGTCGTCCGTCGACACGGTGCCGGCGCCGGTCCAGTCCAGGTGCTCGTCGAGCTCCTCGAGGACGTCCTCCCACAGCTCGTCGACGGCGGTGCCCAGCCGTGCCCAGCTCTCCTCGCCGCTGCGGCCGAGGAACGCCCCGACGCCCAGGCCGAGCGCCGCGATCTCGGGGCGGGAGACCAGCTCGGCGACGGCCTCGAAGCTGGTCTCGTCGTCGTCGAGGTCCTCGTCGTCCTCGTCGCCGGTGGTGTCGCAGCACTCGGCGAGCCGGCCGACGATGTCCACGTCGGCGGCGAGCTCCTCGACGGCCCAGCGGTCGGGGTTCTCCGCGACGATGTCGTAGACGCCGTCCAGGTCGTAGCGGTGGTCCTCGTCAGGGGTGAGGTCGGCGGCGCCCAGCGTCGACACCACGGGCCAGACCGGGTGGTCGACCAGGTCGTGGTCGGTGCTCACCCGACAGAACGCGGCCAGTGCGGCCGGCGAGGGGAACAGGTGGACGACCGCGGTGGGGCCGGGGGCCTCGGGGTCGTCGTCGTTGATGTCGGCCGGCACGTCGACGGTGCTGCCGAGGAACGCCTGCCACTCCTCGCCGTCCTCTTCCCACGGCGGCGCCCAGAGCGTGTAGCCCGTGCGGTCGTCGAGGGTCAGGGCGATGGGGACGATGCTGGGCCTGGGCACCCGCCCATCCTGCCCGGTGAGTCCGGGTCCGCGCAGGCCGGTGTCGCTGCCTGCTGCCCGGCCCCGCTACACGCCGATCGGGTGCCAGACGCTCTTCGTCTCCAGGAAGGGTCGCAGCCGGGAGAGCCCCGGGTCGGCCGACCAGTCGGGTTCCTCGGCCGGGGCTCGCAGCACACGCTTGATCGTCCCGGCGGCGGAGCGTTCCAGCTCCATCGCCAGCGGCGCGGGGGCGCCGGCCAGGTCGATCGCGTCGACGTTGGCGTGCTCGGCCAGCCACGGTCCGATTTCCGCGGCGTCACCGGTGAGCAGGTTGACCACGCCGCCGGGGACGTCGGAGGTGGCCAGCACCTCGCCGAGGGTGATCGCCGGCAGCGGGCGCTCCTTGGAGCTGACCACCACGGCGGTGTTTCCCGCGGCCAGCACCGGGGCGAGCACGCTGACCAGCCCGAGCAGCGAGCTGCGCTGCGGCGCGAGCACCGCGACGACGCCGGTCGGCTCGGGCACCGAGAAGCCGAAGTACGGCCCGGCGACCGGGTTGGTGCTGCCCAGCACGGCGGCGAGCTTGTCGGTCCACCCGGCGTACCAGACCCAGCGGTCGATCGCGGCGTCCACCGCGGCACGGGCCTTCGCGGTGGAGAGCCCCTCGCCGGCGGCGACCTCCTCGGTGAACTGGGCGGCGCGCCCCTCCATCACCTCGGCGACCCGGTAGAGCACCTGGCCGCGGTTGTAGGCGGTGGCTCCCGACCACTTCGCGAACGCGCCGCGGGCGGCGACCACGGCGTCCCGGCCGTCCTTGCGGGAGGCCCAGGCGGCGTTGGCCAGGAAGTGCCCCTTCGTGTCGTGCACCTCGTAGGTGCGGCCGGACTCCGACCGGGGGAAGGCCCCGCCCAGGTAGAGCTTGTACGTCTTGCGCACGGTGAGCCGGTCGCTCATCAGGAGTCGCTCCTCAGGTAGGCGGCGAGCCCCTGCCGGCCGCCCTCGCGGCCGTAGCCGGACTGCTTGTAGCCGCCGAACGGCGAGGTGGGGTCGAGTTCGTTGAACGTGTTGGCCCACACGACGCCGGCGCGCAGCTGGTCGGTGATCTTCAGGATCCGGGAGCCCTTCTCCGACCAGACGCCGGCCGAGAGCCCGTAGGTGCTGTTGTTGGCCTTCGCGACCGCCTCGTCGGGGGTGCGGAAGGTCATCACCGAGAGGACCGGGCCGAACACCTCGTCGCGGGCGATCCGGTGGGCGGGGGACACGTCGGTGAAGACAGTCGGCTTGAACCAGAAGCCGCGGTCGGGCAGGTCGCCCTCGGGCTGCCAGCAGGTCGCGCCCTCGGTCTCGCCGAAGGCGGTCAGCTCACGGATGCGGGCCAGCTGCTCGGCCGAGTTGATCGCGCCCAGGTCGGTGTTCTTGTCCATCGGGTCACCGACCCGCAGCGTGCCGATCCGCCGCTGCAGCGAAGCGACCACCTCGTCGTGCACCGACTCCTGCACCAGCAGTCGGGAGCCGGCGCAGCACACGTGGCCCTGGTTGAAGAAGATGCCGCGGACGATGCCCTCGACGGCCTGGTCGATCGGGGCGTCGTCGAAGACGATGTTCGCCGCCTTGCCGCCGAGCTCCAGGGTCAGCCGCTTCTCGGTGCCGGCGACCGAGCGGGCGATGGCGCGGCCCACCTCGGTCGAGCCGGTGAAGGCGACCTTGTCGACGTCCGGGTGGCTGATCACCGCACGGCCGGTCTCCCCGGCGCCGGTCACGATGTTGACCACGCCCGGGGGCAGGTCGGCCTGCTGGCAGATCTCGGCGAACAGCAGTGCGGTCAGCGGGGTGGTCTCGGCCGGCTTGAGGACGACGGTGTTCCCGGTGGCCAGCGCCGGGGCGACCTTCCACGCCAGCATCAGCAGCGGGAAGTTCCACGGGATGACCTGCCCGGCCACGCCGAGCGGCCGCGGGGCCGGCCCGAGGCCCGCGTGCTCGAGCTTGTCGGCCCAGCCTGCGTGGTAGAAGAAGTGCGCCGCGGCCAGCGGGACGTCGACGTCCCGGCTCTCCCGGATCGGCTTGCCGTTGTCCAGCGTCTCCAGGACGGCGAACTCCCGGGCCCGCTCCTGCAGCAGCCGGGCGATGCGGAACAGGTACTTGCCGCGGTCGGCCGGGCGCATCGGGCCCCACACCCGGGTGAAGGCGCGGCGGGCGGCGCGCACGGCGCGGTCGACGTCGGCGTCGCTGCCGGTGGCGACCTCGCTCAGCACCTCCTCGGTGGCCGGGTTGACCGTCGTGAAGGGCGTGCCGGTGCCGTCGGCGAACTCGCCGTCGACGAACAGCCCGTAGCTGGGCCGGATGTCGACGATCGACCGCGACTCGGGCGCGGGGGCGTACTCGAAGATGCTCATCAGTCGACGCTCACGTGGTCGGGGCCGGAGTAGTGGCCGGTGCGGAGCTTCTGGCGCTGCAGGAGCAGGTCGTTGAGCAGGCTGGAGGCGCCGAAACGGAACCAGTCGGGGGACAGCCAGTCCGCGCCCACGGTCTCGTTGATGAGGACCAGGTGCTTGACGGCGTCCTTCGTCGTCCGGATGCCGCCGGCGGGCTTGACGCCGACCTGGCGGCCGGTGGCGGCGCGGAAGTCGCGCACGGCCTCCAGCATCACCAGGCAGACCGGCAGGGTCGCGGCGGGGGAGACCTTCCCGGTGGAGGTCTTGATGAAGTCGCCGCCGGCCAGCATCGCCAGCCAGGAGGCGCGGCGGACGGCGTCCAGGGTGACCAGCTCGCCGGTCTCCAGGATCACCTTGAGGTGCGCGGACCCGCAGGCCTCCTTGACCGCGACGATCTCCTCGAAGACGTCGAGGTAGCGGCCGGTCAGGAACGCGCCGCGGTCGATGACCATGTCGATCTCGTCGGCGCCGTTGGCCACGGCGTCTCGGACGTCGGCGAGCTTGACCTCCCGGCTGGCCCGGCCGCTGGGGAAGGCGGTGGCGACCGCGGCGACGTTGATGCCGGTGCCGGCCAGGGCCTCCTTGGCCACGCCGGCCAGGTCGCCGTAGACGCAGACCGCGGCGACGGCCGGGCAGGCCGGGTCCGTCGGGTCGGGACGGCGGGCCTTGGCGGCCAGGCTGCGGACCTTCCCCGGGGTGTCCGCGCCCTCCAGCGTGGTCAGGTCGACCATCGAGATCGCCGTGTCGATCGCCCACGCCTTGGCGGTCGTCTTGATCGACCGCGTGCCCAGCACCTTCGCCCGCGCCTCGGCGCCGACCTGGTCGACGCCGGGGAGGCCGTGCAGGAACGCGCGGAAGGCGCCGTTCGAGCGGGTGACGTCGGCGAACGGGTCGGGCGGGGTGCCCGCTCCGCCGCTGGTGTCGGCCAGCGCGTTCGGGTCCAGCACGTGGGTCATGCGCGCATTCTCCACTGCGGCTCGGATGGATCGGACACGGTGCGGCGCCCATCGCCCTTCTCGCGGCTCTGCCGGGTTGTGTGTCAAGTGGCTTCTCGCATCTGTGGACAGGCGTTTGACCTGCGGATTCGGGTTGCCCGGTCCTCGCTCCGGCGATAGTATTCGTACACACGTTCGAATGCGTCGGGAGGTGTCGTGAGCGAGTTGATGTCAGCTCTGGACGCCCTCGCGGCCGACGATCTCCACGCGCTCACGGACGGTCAGGTGCTGGACCCGGACGGCGATGCTGGCGCAGCTGGTCAATCGCGCCTCGGCGGAGTTGACCCGCACGGTCCGGCGCGCGGAGACCACGCAGGCCGCGGAGCGCGACGGGTTGAAGAGCATTCGGTCGTGGTTGATCGGGCACGTGCGGCTGGCCCCGGCCGAGGCGTCGCGGATCCTGCGGTCGGGTCGGGCGTTGGAGCACTTCCCGGCGCTGGCCGCCGGGTTCGCTGAGGGGTCGGTGACGGCGGCGCAGATGGACGTGGTCGCCGCGGCGGTGGGGGAGCGGGAGCGGGCCCGGGCCGCCGAGCAGGGCATCGACCTGGGCGCGTTCGACCGGGCGTGGGCGCAGGTGGCGGCCGAGTCGCCGCACCAGTCGCTGGTGGCGGCGGTGCAGGCCTTCGAGGACGCGCTGGACCCGGACGGCCCGGAGCCGGACCCGACGGAGGGTCGCCGGTTGACGATCGCCAAGCACGCCGACGGCAGCATCACCGGCCGGTTCGACCTGGACGCGGTCGGCGGGGAGAAGGTGCAGGCGGCGATCGAGTCGATCGTGCAGGCCGACCGACCCCGGGGCGACGACCGGACCCGAGCCCAGCAGAACGCCGACGCGCTCGTGCAGCTGTGTGACAACCAGCTGGCCAGCGGCAACCTGCCGATCCTGCGGACGGTGAAGCCGCACGTGGTGGTGGGCATCGACCTCGACGACCTGGTCGACCCGGCCACGGGTGTCGGGGCGGCGAGCACCGGGTTCGGGGCGACGATCTCGGCGGCGCGGGCTCGCTACCTGGCCTGTGACGGCAGCATCTCCCGGATCGTGATGGGCCCCGACGGCGTCCCTCTGGACCTCGGTCGGGATCACCGGGTGGTCACCCCGGGCCTGCGCAAGGCGGTCGAGCGGCGGGACAAGTCCTGCGTGTTCGCCGGCTGCGGCGCCCCGTCCTGGTGGTGCGACGTCCACCACCTGATCCACTGGCTGCACGGCGGCGAGACCTCGCTGCAGAACTCAGCGTTGTTGTGCGAACGCCATCACACCAAGGTCCATCACGGCTTCCGGGTGGAACGCCCACCGGACGGGCGATGGCGCACCTATCGCCCCGACGGCACCGAGATCCTCATCGGTCCGCTGCTGACTTGACGGCCTGGTTGGGCTCCCCATGACTCCTGGGCGGTCGGCGACGTGTGCGCTGTGCCTGCTGCGGTGCGCAGTCGGCTCGGTCGGCAAATCCGTCGCGGTGGGGCTCTGCGCCGTGGTCGGATGCCGCGGTGGAGACGATCGTCGAGGTCGCACCTGATGTCCGGCTCTGGGTCGAGGAGGCGGGCCGCGCGGACGGGTCGCCGCTGCTGCTGATCATGGGCGCCAACGCCTCGGGCCGCACGTGGCCGGACGACCTCGTGCGCGCACTCGGTGAGCGGCACCGCGTCATCCGCTACGACCTCCGCGACACGGGACGGTCGACCTGGGCCTTCGACGTCCAGCCGTACGCGGTCCGAGACCTCGCGGACGATGCGGTCGCCGTCCTGGACGCGCTCGGCATCGCACGTGCCCACGTGGTCGGGATGTCGATGGGCGGCACGCTCGTCCAACTGCTGCTGCTCGACCACCCGGACCGCCTGCTCTCGGCCACCCTCTTCGCGACGGCGGCGTTGGAGGGCGCAGGCCCGGACGGTGCCGCGCCCGCAGCCTCCACCGACACCGACCCTCGGCTGCTGGAGCTGTGGCAGCACCTCGCGGACCCACGCGACCGGGACGCCGAGGTCGCCTGGCGGGTGGAGCACTGGCGGCTGCTGAACGGTGCAGACGTCCCCTTCGACGCCGAGGAGTTCCGCCTCATGGAGGAACAGGTCATCGACCACGCCGGGCGGCACGACAACACGGCGGCGCACGCACGAGCCGACCAGGCTGGGCTGGCCCGCGGTGCGGAACTCGCCCAGGTGACGGTCCCGACGTTGGTCGTCGTGGCGCCGAACGACCCGATCAACCCACCGCCGGCGGCGCTTCGCCTTGCTGAGGCCATCTCCGGCGCCACCGTCGTGACCGTGCCGGGGATGGGGCACGCGCTGCCATCCGCGGTGGTGGGGCCCTTGGCCGCCGCCGTGCTGGTCCACACCTCGGTCAGCAGCCGTTGACGGGTGGGACGACGCCGAGGAGGTAGCGGTCGTCCTCCGGGACCACCTGCCACGCGAGACAGCTGTCGCCGCCTGCCGGTGCGCGCACCACGATCACGTCGCCTCGGCCGGAGTCCCGGACCACGGCCTCCAGATCGCCTTCCGTGGCGGGGAGCCCGGCGAGGAGCTGCTCGGCGTAGTCAGCGGGGGCGTCGTCCACCAGGAGAGCCTGCAGCGCCTCGGCGTTCCCCTGAGTGAGGGACGACGCGGTCTGGGTGGCCAGTGCGTCCACCGTCGGGGCGCCGGGCTCGGGCACGGTGGCGAGCTCGATCACGATGAAGACGACCCAGGCGGACAAGGCGACCAGGCCGAGTGCCGCCAGTGCGCCGCCGGTGGGAGTGCGTGGTGCGCGAGCCATGCCCCTCAGCCTGCCCGCTCGGCGGGACCGAGTCGGACTCGATGAGCGCGACGTCGGGGTGCGATGAGTTCCTGGTGGCACGGGAGTCCTCGCCCCGACCGCCGTCCACCGTCCCGTGCGAGGAACCCGTGCCCGAACCCCGCGTCGCCATGCTCCCCGAGGTCGCTGCTCAGCGGCGTGCTCTCGCCGACCTGCTCGACACCCTGCACCGCGAGGAGTGGACGGCGCCCTCGCTCTGCCCCGGTTGGACGGTGCACGACGTGCTGGCCCACCTGACCCTCTCCACCCGGCAGTCCACCGCCGGCATGGTGCTGCGCATCCTGCGGGCCCGCGGCGACTTCGACTGGGCCGAGGCCCGCGCCGCTCGGGAACGTGCCGCGGTGTACCCGCCGGCCACGCTCCTCGCCCAGTTGCGGGAGACCGCGGCGCTCGACCGTCGGGTCGGCCTGTCCAGCCCCTGGGACCCGCTGGTCGACGTCCTCGTGCACAGCCAGGACATCGCCCGCCCACTCGGTCGCCGGCTGCCGACACCGCCCGCCCTCGCCGTCCCGGCGCTGCACCACGTCTGGTCCAACGCCTTCTACGGCCGCCCGGCCCGGCGGATGAGCGGGCTCCGCTTCGTGGCCACCGACACCGACTGGGTGGAAGGCGACGGACCCGAGGTGTGCGGCCGCGCCGGGGACCTCCTGCTGCTGGCCACCGGGCGGTCGGTCTCGGCGTCCGGGGTCACCGGGCTGGGGGTCGGGGAGGCCGCCGCCCGGCTCCGCTCCTGACCTGCAGCCGCAGGCCGATACGGTGTGCGCCGTGCAGCTGACCGTCGTCGACCACCCGATCGCCCGCGCCCGACTGTCGCGGATGCGCGACGAGCGCACCGACAACGCCGCCTTCCGGGCCGCGCTGCGGGAGCTCACCCAGATCCTGGTCTACGAGGCCAGCCGCGACCTCGCCGTCGCCGAGGAGCCGATCACCACCCCGGTCACCGACACCACCGGCTACCGGCTGGCCGCACCGCCGCTGATCGTGCCGGTGCTGCGCGCGGGCCTCGGCATGGCCGACACCGCGCACGGGATGCTGCCGGAGTCGCAGATGGGCTTCGTCGGGCTGGCCCGCAACGAGGTGACCTTCCAGCCGGAGGCCTACATGGCCTCGCTGCCCGAGTCGCTCGTCGGCCGCCAGGTCTTCGTGCTCGACCCGATGCTGGCCACCGGCGGCTCGCTGGTGCACTGCTGCTCGCTGCTCACCGACCGCGGCTGCACCGACATCACCGTGCTCTGCGCGCTGGCCGCGCCCGAGGGGCTGGAGCGGCTGGAGGCCAGCGGCCTGCCGCTGCGCGTCTTCACGGCCAGCGTCGACGAGCGGCTCAACGAGAACGCCTACATCGTCCCCGGCCTGGGTGATGCCGGGGACCGCCAGTTCGGCGCGGTCTGAGCATGCGGTTCGGCGTGCTCGGCACCGGCTTCTGGGCGACCGAGGTGCACGCCACCTCGCTGGCCGGGCACCCGGGCGCCGAGCTGGTCGGCGTGTGGGGCCGGGACCTGGCCAAGGCGAAGGCGGCCGGGGCTCAGTTCGACGTCCCCGGCACCGACGACCTCGACGCCCTGCTCGCCGACGTCGACGCGGTGAGCTTCGCGCTGCCGCCGGACGTGCAGGCGCCGCTCGCCGAGCGCGCGGCGGCCGCGGGCAAGCACCTGCTGCTGGAGAAGCCGGTGGCGCTGTCGGTCGCTGCGGCCGACCGGGTGGTCGCCGCGGTCGAGGACGCCGGGGTCGCCTCGGTCGTCTTCTTCACCAGCCGCTTCCGGACGGCGACGTCCACCTGGCTCGAGCAGGCATCGCGCATCACCCTGGCCGGCGGTGCGGTCACCTGGCTGGGCCGGCTGGCGGGTTCGCCGTTCGAGACGCCGTGGCGGCTGGAGCACGGCGCGCTGTGGGACGTCGGACCGCACGCGCTCTCCCTCCTGGTCCCGGCGCTCGGGCCGGTCAGCGCGGTGCACGCCGGCGCCGGGCAGGGCGACACCGTCCACCTGGTGCTCACCCACCCCGAGGGCCGCGCGAGCACGGTGACCGTCTCGGCGACCGTGGCCGAGCTGGCCACCGGCATCGACACCTGGGTGCACGGGGACGCCGGCCGGCTGGTGCTGCTGCCCGAGTCCGGTACCGCGGTCGAGGCCCACGCGGTCGCCGTCGACGAGCTGCAGGCCGCTGCGCTGACCGGCGGGGCGCACCCGTGCGACGTCACCTTCGGGCGGGACGTCGTCCGGGTGCTGGAGGCCGCGCAACGGTCGTTGGCGACCGGCTGCCGGGAGACCGTCCGCTGAGCGAGCGGGAGCGGCCCGGGCGGCACCTGGCACGCCGGGTCGATGCCGACAGGCACGCCTTCCTCCTGCTGGTCGGGTTCGCCGGGTCGATCGTCGTCACCCGCGCCTACCTCGCGCTGACCGGCTACCCCACCGTGGGCGGCGACACCCTGCACATCGCCCATGCCGTCTGGGGTGGCCTGCTGCTGACCATCGGCGCAGGCCTGGCCCTCACCATGGTCAACCGGTCGGTGCTGCCCTGGGCTGCGCTGCTCGCCGGCGTGGGTGCGGGGCTGTTCTTCGACGAGATCGGCAAGTTCATCACCGTCGACAACGACTACTTCTTCGCCGCCGCGGCGCCGATCGCCTACCTGCTCTTCGTCGCCTCCCTCCTGCTCTTCCTGCGGCTGCGCCGGCGGCGCGACCAGGCGCCCGCCGCCCAGCTGCACGCGGCGGTGGAGCTGTTGGGCGGGGTGGTCGACCACGACCTGTCCAGGCACGACCGGCGCCGGCTCGAACACCGGCTGGAGGTCGCCGTCGGGTCCAGCGAGCCGCAGGTCCACCGGCTGGCCGGTGAGCTGCTCGCCCTGACCCGGGAGGGTGCCTTCGACGCGGCGGTGGAGCCCGTCGGGCCCGTGCACCGCGTGATGCGCCGCGCTGCCGACGCGCTCGCCGACTGGTCGACACCACGACGGGTGCGGGTCCTGCTGGCCGTCTCGGTCGGGGTGCTCGGCGTCGCCACCGTCGCCGACCTGGCGCTGGTCGGGTTGGTCGCGACGGACCTGGCAGGAGGGACGGCCACCGACCTGGCCGCCGCGGTCGACGAGTACGTGGTCGTCGACGTCCTCGACGACCTCGGCGTGGTGCTGTTCGCCTGCCGGATCGTCCTGGACGCGGTCCTCGGCGTCGTCCTGCTGATCGCGGCCGTGCTCCTGGCACGCGGGCGGGACCGCCGCGGCACCGGCGTCGCCAACGCCGCGCTCCTGGCCGCCCTGCTCACCGTGGACGTGCTGTTCTTCTGGTCCGAGCAGTTCGCCGCTGCGGGCCTCGTGCTGGTGCACCTCCTGTTGCTCGCCGCGGTGCGCCACCACCGGCGCACCCTCGGGCTGGACCGGACGGAACCGGGAGGACCGGACGCGGGAGCGGCGGTGGCGGTCGGGGGACGGGCGTCCTGACCGCGCCCCCTCGGCCGGACAGCAGGGTGTCGATCACCGGTCGCCGTCCATGCCGGGCGTGGTCGTACCACCAGAAGGCGACGGCGGAGGTGGCCCCGACGACGATCAGGCAGACCGTGAGCCGGCGGCGCAGCTCCCGCAGGTGGGCGGTGAGTGCCATCGTGGCGGCGGGGTCGGGGCAACCGCGCCGACGAGTGCCGGGCGGCTCATCGGATGCACGAGGTGTCGTCGGCGGTCCGCGGGTCCTCGCCGTCCACCGGAGCCTGCTGTCCCGCTGCAGGGGACGTCGGCTCGGCCGGGAGCTCTGGCGCACCTGCGTCGGCCCCCTGCTCGGCTGCGGGCGGCGGGACGTCGGCGGTGTCCTCGCCCAGCTGGCCGAAGAAGCGGTGGAGGGTGTCCTGGTCCTGCAGCCGCAGGATGTACCGCCCCTGCTCGTCCTCGTCGTCGCCCACGTAGGGCACGGTCTGGAAGTCCACGGCCGCGGGGTCGACGGACTGCAGCTGGGTGGAGAGGGCGAACAGGTCCAGGTCCTGGTCGACGGTGAGCGAA
Source organism: Modestobacter sp. VKM Ac-2978 (assembly GCF_026968025.1). Taxonomy (NCBI): domain Bacteria; kingdom Bacillati; phylum Actinomycetota; class Actinomycetes; order Geodermatophilales; family Geodermatophilaceae; genus Modestobacter; species Modestobacter sp. VKM Ac-2978. Next base: position 641,645 of record NZ_JAPVBP010000003.1, read on the forward strand.
CGGGCCGCCGCCTGCACCAGGTCCCGCTGACGCCCGAGGTCGAGCAGGGTGTCCTCGGACAGCACCGTGCGGATCATCGCGGCGATGAACGTCTGCTGACGGATGATCCGGTCGAAGTCGCCCCGGGGCAGGCCGTACCGCTGACGGACGAACGCCAGCGCCTGCGCCCCCTCGATCAGCTGCGGGCCGGCCGGCAGGTCGATCCCGGACCAGTCGTCCTGCGCCGGCTCGCAGAGGTCGACCTCCACACCGCCGACGAGCGTGGAGAGGTCGAAGAAGCCCAGCAGGTCCACGGCCGCGTAGTGGTCGATGCGCACCCCGCTGAGGGCGCTGATGGTCCGGATGAGCAGCTGTGCGCCGTGGGCCTCGCGCTCGGAGTCGGTGGCGCCGTCCGGGGCGTCGAAGAGGTAGCCGTAGGCGTACGCCGCGTTGAGCTTGTCCCAGCCGTGGCCGGGGATCTCCACGTAGCTGTCCCGCGGCAGGGAGACGAACGACGCGTGCGAGCCGTCGGCCGGCACGTGCACCACCATCATCGTGTCGGTGTTCATGCCGTCGTTGGCGCCGGTGTTGAGGTCCTGCGCGAGCTGCTCGTCGTCCGCCCCCGCCCGGCTGTCGTTCCCGACCAGCAGCAGGTTCATCGCCTCGCCGGGGGCGTCGACCCCCGGGGCACCGTCGTTGCCGCTGCTCGGCAGGGCATCGGTGCGGTTGAAGCTGTCGTCGGCCAGCCGGCCGAGATGCCATCCCCAGCCCGAGGTGACGAGCACCAGCACGGACAGCGCGGCAGCCAGGCAGCGACAGGCGAGCAGCAGCCGGGACGTCGGCCGAACGCCCCCTCGTCGGGCCGTCCGGCCGTTGCGCCGACCGGACAGTGTCCGCCTCCGCGCACCGGTCCATCGCCCACCCACCGTGTCTCCTCGCCGCCTCCGGTCCTGGTCCTGGCCCCGAGAGGCCGAAGACGGGAGCCTACGGAACCCTCCTGTGCGCCCCGGGCGCGCTCGGAGCGGCGACATGCCTGTGGTGCGTGTCGACCGGCTGACGGGTCGATACGGTGGCCGCCGTGCAACCGATCTCCTGCCGGCCACTGATCGCCCGCCCGCACCCGGAGCAGGTGGCCGGCGGCCCCGGACACGTCGAGTGTTGAGCGGAGACGTCGACCGCAGAGGGCTGGTCGGCTGGTACGTGCCCACCGGGCGGATCCGGCGCAGCGACTGGTGGCTGCGGTACGTGCTGCTCATCGGCCTGTTCGGGCTGATGGCCTCGGTGGTGGACGCGCAGTGGTTCCCGGACAGCTGGCCCAGGTTCGAGGACCGGGAGGGCGTCGTCGACGTGGCCGACGTCCTCTGGTTCTTCCCCGCCGAGGGCGGGCCGGTGACCGCGCTCGTCGCCCTCGTGCTCGCCGTGCCGAACGTCGCGGCCACCGTGACCCGGCTGCACGACCGCGACCACTCGGCCTGGTGGCTGCTCTGGGCGATCGTCCCGGTGTTCGGGTGGCTGGTGCTGTTCATCACCTGCGGCTTCCTCGGGACGCAGCCGCAGCCGAACCGGTACGGGCCACCTCCTCGCTGACCCGCGTTCGGCGAGGCAGACTGGACCCGTGGACTTCTGGCAGTGGTACGTGCGCCGCGGGCGCATCGACAGGAGCACCTGGTGGCTGCAGTACGCCCTGCCCATCGGGGTGCTCAGCGTGCTGGCCCTGATGGCCGACGTGGCCCTCGGCAACAGCTCGCTGGAGAGCATCGCCATGGGCGAGACCGGCTACGGGCCGATCGTGACGACGATCGGGCTCCTCGTTGCGCCTGCGTCGATCTCCAGTGGCGCCACCCGGCTGCACGACCGCGGCATGTCCGCGTGGTGGCTGCTGATCGGGCTGGTGCCGCTGTTCGGCCAGGTGGCGCTGCTGGTGATCACCGGCTTCCTCGGCGGCGACGGCGGCCCCAACCGGTACGGCCCGCCGCCGTCCGCGGCTCCGGCCGTCGGCCAGCAGCCGCAGCCTCGGTCCGAGCCGGCAGCCGAGCCGGAACGGCCGCCCTACTGGGGCTGACGCCGACCGGTCACAGCCCGAGCGCGGTGGCCATCTCCGTGCGCAGCCGGTCCAGCTCGTCCACGCCCTGGTCGCGGGCCGCCGGCAGTCCGGCGGCGTCGGGCACCGGGACGACGGTCTCCAGGTAGGCCTTGAGCTTCGGCTCGGTGCCGCTGGGCCGCACGATCACCCGCACGCCCTCGCCGGTCAGCCGGACCGCGTCCAGCGGGGGATCGGCGTGCTGCAGGTCGACCACCTCGACCGGCCGGCCGAGCAGCTGGGCCGGCGGCTCGGCGCGCAGCCGGGTCATCGCGCCGGAGATCAGCGTCAGGTCCTCGACCCGCACCGAGTACTGGCCGGTGACGAACAGGCCGTGCTCGACCGCCAGCTCGTCGAGCCGGTCGGTCAGCGTGCGGCCGTCGACGGCGAGCTCAGCGGCCAGCAGCGCCACCGCCAGGGCGGCGGAGACGCCGTCCTTGTCGTGCGCGACCGAGGGTGACACCGCGTAGCCCAGCGCCTCCTCGTAGCCGAACACCAGCGGTGCCGCTGCCGACCCGGCCCGGATGATCCACTTGAAGCCGGTCGGCGTCTGCTCGAACGGCGCCCCGTGCGCGCCGGCGATCGCGCCCAGCAACGACCCGCTGACCAGGGAGTTCGCATAGGTGCCGCGCACCCCGCGGCGGAGCAGCCAGTCGCCAAGCAGCACGCCCACCTCGTCGCCGGTCAGCTGACGCCCACCGACCACCACCGAGCAGCGGTCGGCGTCCGGGTCCTCGGCGATCGCGACGTCGGCACCGGTGCGGTCGGCCAGGGTGGTCAGCAGGTCGACCGCGCCCGGCTCCTCCGGGTTGGGGAAGGCGACCGTCGGGAACGCCGGGTCGGGTCGGTCCTGCTCCGCGACGCAGTGCAGCGCGGCGAAGCCGGCGGCCTCGAACACCCGCTGGGTGGTCGCCGACCCCACGCCGTGCATCGCGGTGTAGGCCACCACGAGACGTCGGCGGGCCGCGGCGTCCACCCGGTCGGGCTGCAGGGCGCGCACCACTGCGGCGACGTAGTCGGCCTCGACGTCGTCCCCGAGGGTGGTCCACTCGTCCCCGAGCGGGATGTCGCGGGCCGGGCCGGTGGCCGCGATCGCGGCCTCGATCTCCCGGTCGGCCGGCGGGACCAGCTGGGCGCCGTCGGCGAGGTAGACCTTGTAGCCGTTGTCCTGCGGCGGGTTGTGGCTGGCGGTCACCATCACCCCGGCGACCGCGCCCAGGTCCCGGACGGCGTAGGACAGCACCGGCGTGGGCAGCGGGCGGGGCAGCACCGAGACGGCGAACCCGGCGCCGGCGAGGACGGCGGCAGAGACGTGCGCGAACTCGTCGGAGCGGTGCCGGGCGTCGTAGCCGATGACCACGCCGCGCCCGCCCTGGCCGGAGTCGGTGAGGTACCGGGCCAGCCCGGCGGCGGCGCGGCTGACCACGGCGGCGTTCATCCCGGCCGGGCCGGCGCGCAGCGGGCCGCGCAGCCCGGCGGTGCCGAAGGTCAGCGGGCCGGTGAACCGGCGCTGCAGCTCGGTCGTGTCACCCGCGTCGACCAGGGCCTCGATCTCGGCGCGGTCACCGGCGTGCGGGTCGGCGGCGGCCCAGGCGCGGGCGGTGGCCAGCAGGTCGGTCATCGCGGACCCCCGCTCGGCTGGACCGGCCCCTGCGCTGCCTCGACCACGTCGACGTCCACACCGGGCAGCGTGTACTCCCCGCCGACCCGGGCGTGCACCGGGTCGGTCGGGTCGGCCTCGCCCTGGGCGGCGATCAGCTCGGCGGCGTAGGCCTCGGCGTCGTCGGCCGGCTCGTAGCCCAGCGCGCGGGCGGCGGTGAGGTCCCACCAGCCGCGGGTGTTCGCCGAGACGCCCCAGACCACCCGGAAGCCGGGGGAGGGCGCGCGCAGCGCCGCGTCGACCAGCCGCACGGTGTCGCCGGGGGAGAGCCAGGTGGCCAGCTGGCGGACCGTGGTCGGCCGGGGGAAGGCGCTGCCGATCCGCAGGCAGACGACGTCCAGGCCGTACCGGTCGGCGTACAGGGAGCCGAGCGCCTCCATGGTCACCTTGGCGACCCCGTAGTAGGTGTCCGGGCGCGGGGAAGCGTCGGCCTCGGTGAGCAGTCCGGACCCCGGCCGGGGGGTGAAGCCGCTGGCGTGGTTGCTGCTGGCCAGCACCACGCGGGGGACGCCGGCCTTCCGGGCGGCCTCCAGCGCGGTGCGGGTGGTCTCGATGTGCGAGCGGACGATCGCCGGCCAGGTCGCCTCGCCGAGGATGCCGGCCAGGTGCACCACGGCGGCCGCGCCCTGCGCCGCCTCGGTCACCGCGGGCAGGTCGGCGGCGTCGGCCACCAGGTGCTCCTCGCCCGGGCGCGGGTCCTCGATCGGCACCACGTCCAGGCTGCGCACCGCCCAGCCGCGCTCGGGCAGCCCACCGCGCAGCGCCGTCCCGAGCCCGCCCGCGGCGCCGGTGACCAGGACCGGCCCGGTCACGGCATCCGCCCGATCAGCTCCACCAGGAAGGCGCCCAGCCGGCCGGCCGCGGCCTTGCCCGCCTCCAGCACCTCGAGGTGGTCCAGCGCCTCGCCGGTGATGCCGGCGGCGGCGTTGGTGACCATCGACAGGCCGAACACCTCCATCCCGGCCGCCCGGGCGGCGATCGCCTCCAGTGCGGTGGACATGCCGACCAGGTCCGCACCCAGCGTGGTGAGCATCCGGATCTCGGCCGGGGTCTCGAAGTGCGGGCCGGGCAGCGCCGCGTAGACGCCCTCGGTCAGCGACGGGTCGATCTCCTTGGCCAGCGTGCGCAGCCGGGCGGAGTACAGGTCGGTGAGGTCGACGAAGGTGGCACCCACCAGCGGGGAACGGGCGGTCATGTTCAGGTGGTCGCTGATCAGCACCGCCTGCCCGACCCGGTGGTCCGGGCGCAGGCCGCCGGCGGCGTTGGTGAGGACGACGGTGCGCACCCCGGCCGCGGCGGCGGTGCGGATGCCGTGCACCACCGGCTCGACCCCGCGGCCCTCGTAGAGGTGCGTGCGGCCGAGGAAGAGCAGCACCTTGCGCGCGCCGACCTGCACCGAGCGGATCTCCCCGCCGTGCCCGGTGACGGTCGGGGCGGCGAACCCGGGCAGGTCGCCGATGGCCACGCTGGCCAGCGTCTCGCCGAAGGCGTCAGCGGCCGGGGCCCAGCCCGAGCCCATCACCACGGCGACGTCGTGGCCCTCGCCCAGGATGGTGGTCAGCTGCTCGGCCGCCTGGGCGGCGAGGGCGGCGGGATCGGCAGGGTGCGCGGGGGTCGGCTGGCTCACCCCGTGAGCATAGGAAGGGCGGGCGGGTCGCTCATCGTCCGGCGGGGGGCCGCCGCTCTCTCTAGACTCGCGGGGTGCAGATCCCCTTCCACTCGTCCGAGCGCGCCAGCCTGGGAGTGGAGTGGGAGCTGCAGCTCATCGACCCCCAGACCCGCGAGCTGACCTCCGGCGCCACCGAGATCCTCGCCGAGCTCACCCCCGAGGGCCTCGACGAGCACCCCAAGGCCAAGCACGAGCTGCTGCAGTCGACGATCGAGATCATCACCGGGGTCTGCACCACCGTCGCCGAGGCGAAGGCCGACCTGGCCGGCACCCTGGCCGAGGTGGTCGCCTCCGCCGAGCGGCGCGGCCTGGGTGTCATGTGCGCCGGCAGTCACCCCTTCACCCGGTGGGACAGCCAGGAGATCTCGCCGAAGGAGCGCTACGCGGAGCTCGTCGAGCGGATGCAGTGGCCGGCCCGGCGGCTGCAGATCTTCGGCGTGCACGTGCACGTCGGCGTCCGCTCGCCCGACAAGATCATCCCGATCGTGAACGCGCTGACCCAGTACGTGCCGCACTTCCTGGCGCTGTCGGCGTCCTCGCCCTACTGGTCCGGCTGCGACACCGGGCTGGCGTCGGCCCGCACCAAGGTCTTCGAGGCGATGCCGACCGCCGGGCTGCCCTACCAGCTGGCCGACTGGGGCGAGTTCGAGCAGTACATGGGCACGCTGATCGACGCCGGCGCCATCGAGAGCGTCCGCGAGGTGTGGTGGGACATCCGCCCGCACCCCGACTTCGGCACCGTCGAGCTGCGGATCTGCGACGGCCTGCCCACCCTCGACGAGATCGGTGCGGTCGCCGCGCTCGCCCAGTGCCTGGTCGAGCAGTTCGACACCCAGCTCGACCGTGGCTACACCCTGCCCTCGCCGGCGGACTGGGTCGTGCGGGAGAACAAGTGGCGGGCGGTGCGCTACGGCTTGGACGCCGAGATCGTCGTCGACGAGCAGGGCACCGTGCGCCCGGTGCGCGAGGCGATCGCCGACGTGGTCGAGGAGCTGCTGCCGACCGCCCGCAAGCTCGGCTGCGAGGACGAGCTGCTCGACGTCCGGCGGGTGCTGGACGCCGGCGCCTCCTACCAGCGCCAGCGCGCCGTGGCCGCCGCGCACGACGGCGAGCTCCCGCCGGTGGTCGACAGCCTGCTCGCCGAGCTCCGCGACGGGCTGCCGACGACGGGGACGGCGTGAGCGGCGGGGAGACGATCAGCGCGGTGGAGGTCCACGGCCAGACCGTCGACGCCTGGTCGGAGGCACACCAGGACGAGCTGGTCGCCGTCCGCCGGCACCTGCACGCCCACCCCGAGCTGGGCTTCGTCGAGCACGAGACGACGGCCTTCCTGGAGCAGCGGCTCACCGCGGCGGGCCTGGTGCCCCGCCGGCTGAAGTCCGGCACCGGGCTGGTCTGCGACGTCGGGGGCGACCCGGACGCCGGGCCGGTGGTCGTGCTGCGCGCCGACATCGACGCGCTGCCGCTGGCAGACCTCAAGGTCGTCCCGTACGCCTCCACCCGCGAGGGGCTCTGCCACGCCTGCGGCCACGACGTGCACACCACCGTGCTGCTCGGGGTCGCGCTGGCGCTGGCCTCGCTGGACGAGCTGCCCGGCACCGTCCGATGCGTCTTCCAGCCGGCCGAGGAGCAGGTGCCCGGTGGAGGGCTGGAGGTCCTGGACGAGGGCGTGCTGGCCGGTGCGACCCGCGCGTTCGCGCTGCACTGCGACCCCTCGCTGACGGCCGGGTCGGTCGGGCTGCGCACCGGGGCGATCACCGCGGCCTGTGACCGGGTGGAGGTGACGCTCACCGGCCCCGGTGGGCACACCGCCCGGCCGCAGCTGACCGTCGACCTGGTGCACGCGATGGGTCAGGTGGTCACCGAGGTGCCCGGGCTGCTGTCCCGGCTGGTCGACCCGCGGGCCGGCGTGTCCCTGGTGTGGGGTGCGATCAGCGCGGGGGTGGCGGCCAACACCATCCCGGAGACCGGGCAGCTGCGCGGCACGCTGCGGGTGCTCGACCGCGCGGTGTGGAGCGAGGCCGAGGAGCTGGTGCGCCGGCTGGTCACCGACGTCGCGACCACCTCGGGCGCCCGGGTGTCGATCGACTACGTGCGCGGAGTTCCGCCGGTGGTCAACGACCCGCGCAGCGTGGCCCTGCTCCGCTCCGCGGCGCTGGAGACGGTGGGCAGCGAGGGTGTGGCGCTGTCCCCCCAGAGCATGGGCGGGGAGGACTTCGGCTGGTTCGCCGAGGTGCTGCCGATCGCGCTCGCCCGGCTGGGCACGCACGGCAGCGGCGAGACGTTGGACCTGCACCGCGGCACCTTCGACGTCGACGAGCGGGCGATCGGGGTGGGGGTGCGGTTGCTGGCCCGCACGGCGCTGCACGCGCTGGCGGCCGATGCCGTACCCGCTGGTACACCCGTCGGCCCGGCCCTGTAGACCTCTTCCGACGCACTTCCTCAGGCACCTGAGAGGCGGGGACCCGACGATGAGCTCCACCGACCAGCGCCCCACGGGCCCACCGGCCGAGCCGGCCGCCCCCGACCTGCTGACCCTGGCCGGGGAGTTCCCCGCGGCGAGCCGAGCCCAGTGGCGCGACCTGGTGGCCGGGGTGCTGCGCAAGGCCGGCCGGGACGAGCTGCCCGACCCGGTGGAGGACGCGCTCGCGCGCACCGTCGCCACCGGGGTCACCGTCGCCCCGCTCTACACCGCCGAGGACGCCGGGGACCTGCCCGCGCTGGCCGGGGTGCCGGGTCTCCCGCCGTTCGTCCGCGGGTCCCGGGCCGGTGCCGCCGGGGTGACCGCGGCCGGGGGCGCCGACCCCGACGTCCCGGCCGGCTGGGACGTGCGGCAGCGGCACGCCGACCCCGACGTGGCGCGCACCCGGGAGGCGATCGCCGCGGACCTGGAGAACGGCGTCTCCTCGCTGTGGCTGGTGGTCGGCGACGGTGCGGTGCCGGCCGACGCGCTGGGCGAGGTGCTGGCCGACGTCCTGCTGGACCTGGCGCCGGTGACCCTGCAGGGCGGGGTGCCGGCGGCGGAGGCGTTCCTCGCGCTGGTCGAGGGGCGCACCGACCTGGCCGCGGGGGGCTGCCTGGGGCTGGACCCGCTCGGCGTGCAGGCCGCGACGGGGGAGCCCCAGGACCTCACCGGCCTGGCCGACCTGGCCCGCCGCGCCCCCACGGGTTGGCGCACCGTCGTCATCGACGGCACGGTGTTCACCGACGCCGGTGGCTCGGTGGTGGAGGAGCTCGGCTGCGCGGTCGCCGCCGGGGTGGCCTACCTGCGGGCGCTCACCGAGGGCGGGCTGGACGTCGCCGACGCCCTCGGCCAGCTGGAGTTCCGGCTCTCTGCCAGCGCCGACCAGTTCACCACCATCGCCGCGCTGCGGGCGGCGCGCCGGCTGTGGGACCGGGTCGGGGAGGCCAGCGGCGTGCCGGCCGAGGCGCGGGCGATGCGGCAGCACGCGGTGACCTCGAACGTGATGGTGACCCGGCACGACCCGTGGGTGAACATGCTGCGCACCACGGTCGCCTGCTTCGCCGCCGGGGTCGGCGGTGCCGACGTGGTGACGGTGCAGCCCTTCGACGCCGCGCTCGGGCTGCCCGACGCCTTCGCCCGGCGGATCGCCCGCAACACCCAGGCCCTGTTGGTGGAGGAGGCGCACCTCGCCCGGGTGCTCGACCCGGCCGGTGGCTCCTGGTACGTCGAGTCGCTGACCGAGTCCCTCGCCCAGGCCGCCTGGGCCTGGTTCACCGAGGTCGAGCGGGCCGGCGGGCTGGCCGCGGCGCTGTCGTCCGGGCTGGTCGCCGACCGGATCGGTGCCGCGTGGGCGGAGCGGCAGGAGCGGGTGGCGCACCGCACCGACGCGATCACCGGCGTCACCGAGTTCCCGAACCCGACCGAAGTGCTGCCCACCCGTCGTCCGGCGGCCGAGGCGCTGCCCGCGGCGCCGGGCGGGCTGCCGCGGGTGCGGGCCGCGCAGGCGTTCGAGCAGCTGCGCGACCGGGTCGACGCGGTCGAGCCCCGGCCGCGGGTGCACCTGGCCACGCTCGGTCCGGTGGCCCGGCACACCGCCCGGGCCACGTTCGCGGCCAACCTCTTCGGCGCCGGCGGGCTGGCGGCGCCGACCGGGGACGGGGTGGACGGCCTCGCCGGGACGACGGTGGCCTGCATCTGCGGCACCGACCGCGACTACGCCGATTCCGCTGCCTCGCTCGCCGCGGAGCTGCGGGCCGCCGGTGCCACCCAAGTCTGGCTGGCCGGTCCGCCGTCCCTGGGCGTGGACGGCGTCGACGGCTACGTGCACGCGGGATGTGACGCCCTGGAGGTGCTGACGACGGTCCTCGCCGACCTCCTCCCCGACCACCAAAATGGCCATTTCGGTGGTCCTGACCAGGAGGTGTCGGCATGAGCGCGATCCCCGACTTCGGCGACCTGGAGCTGGGCCGCCCGGTGCCGACAGCGGCGCCGGACGACTGGGCGAAGGCCTACGCCGACGCCACCGGCCGGGACGCCGGCGAGGCGACCTGGCAGACACCGGAGGGGATCGCCGTCCCGCCGCTGTTCACCGCCGCCGACCTGGCCGACGTCGACTTCCTCGACACCCTCCCGGGCATCGCGCCCTACCTGCGCGGGCCGTACCCGACGATGTACACGACCCAGCCGTGGACGGTGCGCCAGTACGCCGGGTTCTCCACCGCTTCGGAGTCCAACGCCTTCTACCGACGGAACCTGGCCGCCGGGCAGAAGGGCCTCTCGGTCGCCTTCGACCTGCCCACCCACCGCGGCTACGACTCCGACCACCCGCGCGTGCTCGGCGACGTGGGGATGGCCGGGGTGGCGATCGACTCGATCCTGGACATGCGGCAGCTGTTCGACGGCATCCCGCTGGACAAGATGAGCGTCTCGATGACGATGAACGGCGCCGTCCTGCCGGTGATGGCGCTCTACGTCGTCGCCGCGGAGGAGCAGGGGGTGAGCCCGGACCAGCTCACGGGGACGATCCAGAACGACATCCTCAAGGAGTTCATGGTCCGCAACACCTACATCTACCCGCCGAAGCCCTCGATGCAGATCATCAGCGACATCTTCAGCTTCACCTCCACGCAGATGCCGCGGTTCAACTCGATCTCCATCTCCGGCTACCACATCCAGGAGGCCGGGGCGACGGCCGACCTGGAGCTGGCGTACACCCTCGCCGACGGGGTGGAGTACCTGCAGGCCGGCAAGGCGGCGGGCCTGGACGTCGACGTCTTCGCGCCCCGGCTGAGCTTCTTCTGGGGCATCGGCATGAACTTCTTCATGGAGGTCGCCAAGCTGCGGGCCGGCCGGCTGCTGTGGGCGAAGCTGGTGAAGGAGGCGGGGGCGACCAAGGACAAGTCGATGTCGTTGCGCACCCACTGCCAGACCTCGGGCTGGTCGCTGACCGCGCAGGACGTCTACAACAACGTCGTCCGCACCTGCCTGGAGGCGATGGCCGCGACCCAGGGGCACACCCAGTCGCTGCACACCAACGCCCTGGACGAGGCGCTCGCGCTGCCCACCGACTTCTCCGCCCGGATCGCCCGCAACACCCAGCTGCTGCTGCAGCAGGAGTCCGGGACGACGCGGGTCATCGACCCGTGGGGCGGGTCCGCGTACGTGGAGAAGCTGACCTACGACCTGGCCCGCCGCGCGTGGGCGCACATCCAGGAGGTCGCCGAGCACGGCGGCATGGCGCAGGCGATCGACGACGGCATCCCGAAGCTGCGGATCGAGGAGGCCGCGGCCCGCACCCAGGCCCGGATCGACTCCGGCCGCCAGCCGGTGATCGGGGTGAACAAGTACCGGGTCGAGGCCGACGAGGCGGTCGACGTGCTCCGGGTCGACAACGCCGACGTGCTGGCCCAGCAGAAGGCGAAGCTGGCCGAGCTGCGTGCCTCCCGGGACGGCGCCGCGGTGACCGAGGCGCTGGGCCGGCTGACCGACGCCGCCCGCGCCGCGGCGGAGGGACGGCGGGGGAGCGGCCTGGATGCCAACCTGCTGAAGCTGGCCGTCGATGCCGCCCGCGCGAAGGCGACGGTCGGGGAGATCTCCGACGCGCTGGAGGCGGTTTACGGGCGGCACTCCGGCCAGGTGCGCACCATCTCCGGCGTGTACCGAGACGAGGCAGGGGGAGCGGGCCCGGTGGACGAGACCCGTGCGCTGGCGTCGGCGTTCGCCGAGGCCGAGGGTCGCCGTCCCCGGATCCTGGTGGCCAAGATGGGCCAGGACGGGCACGACCGCGGGCAGAAGGTGATCGCCACCGCCTTCGCCGACCTCGGCTTCGACGTCGACGTCGGCCCGCTGTTCCAGACGCCGGAGGAGGTCGCCCGGCAGGCGGTCGAGGCCGACGTGCACGTCGTCGGCGTCTCCTCGCTCGCCGCCGGCCACCTCACGCTGGTGCCCGCGCTGCGCGACGCCCTCGCCGAGCTGGGGGCCGACGACGTCCTGGTCGTGGTGGGCGGGGTGATCCCGCCGGACGACGTCCCGACCCTGAAGGAGATGGGGGCGGCCGCCGTCTTCCCGCCCGGCACGGTGATCGCCGACGCCGCGCAGGACCTGCTCCGCACCCTCTCCACCCGGCTCGGCCACGCGTGACCATCTCCACCAAAATGGCCATCTTGGTGGGTCGGGGGCCGGTGTGAGTCGGACCGTCGACGTCCCCGGGCTGACCGAGGGGGTGCTCGGCGGGGACCGGCGGGCGATGGCGCGGGCGATCACGCTGGTCGAGTCGCGGCGGGCCGATCACCGGGAGGCCGCCCAGGAGCTGCTGGTGGAGCTGCTGCCGCACGCCGGGAACGCCCGGCGGGTGGGGATCAGCGGGGTCCCCGGGGTCGGGAAGTCGACGTTCATCGACGCCCTCGGCGTCGACCTGACCGCGGCCGGGTCGAAGGTGGCGGTGCTCGCCGTCGACCCGTCGTCGGCCCGGTCCGGCGGCTCGATCCTGGGCGACAAGACCCGGATGGCCCGCCTCGCCGTCGACCCGAACGCGTTCATCCGCCCCGCCCCGACCGCCGGCACGCTGGGCGGGGTGGCCCAGGCGACCCGGGAGTCGATGGTCGTGGTCGAGGCGGCCGGCCACGACGTCGTCCTGGTGGAGACCGTCGGCGTCGGCCAGTCCGAGGTCGCCGTCGCGGAGATGGTCGACTCCTTCCTGTTCCTCACCCTGGCCCGCACCGGCGACCAGCTGCAGGGGATCAAGCGCGGGATCCTGGAGATCGCCGACGTCATCGCGGTCAACAAGGCCGACGGCCCCGGGGAGGTCGACGCCCGCCGCGCCGCCCGCGAGCTGGCCGGGGCCATGCGGATGCTGCGCGGCGAGGCCGTCCCCGTGCTCACCTGCGCGGGGCTCAGCGGCGCCGGGCTGTCCGAGGTCTGGGCCGCGGTCGTCGCGCACCAGGACCGGATGCGGGCCTCGGGGCAGCTCGACGAGCGGCGCCGGGCGCAGCAGGTGCGCTGGACCTGGCAGCTGGTCCGGGACGGGCTGGAGCACCAGCTGCGCGAGCACCCCGCGGTGCGGTCAGCGGCGCCGGAGCTGGAGACGGCGGTGCTGGCCGGCGAGCTCACCCCGGCGCTGGCCGCCCGCCGGCTGCTGGACGCCTTCGGGACCTCCCCGGCGTGACCCTCAGCTCCGGAAGACGACGGTCCGCAGCATCACGAAGTTGACCGCCGTGCCGAACCCCTGGGAGATCGCCCAGGCCAGCGTGATCGTCCACGAGCGCTCGGGGAGGACGGCGAGCGCGAGCGCGTTCACGCCGAGGATGACGAAGAACGTCGTGCTGTAGAGCAGCGTGAAGCCCAGCGCCCGGTTACGGCCACCTGCCACCCGGAATGCCCACCGCCGGTTCAACGCATACGCGGTGGACGTGCCGCAGAGGAAGCTCAGCGCACGGGCGGCGTGCACCCACAGGCCGAGGTGCAGGGCGAGGGTGTAGACGGCGAGGTCGACGACGGCGCTGAACAGGCCGACGACGACGAAACGGACCAGCTGTCCCCACAGGTCGCCCGGCCTCTGCTGCTCGGTGGTCACGTCGTCCTCAGTTCGCGTTCGACCCGTCCACCGCATGGACGCCCATCGGCACGAGCGTAACGAGCACGCCGTCCGGTGCCCGCCCGCGTGGGTGGGCGACGGCGGACACGGCAACAGGGACAATGGCGGGTGCACACATCGGTCCAGCACTGGGAGCAGCACCCATGACCCGCATCGTGATCATCGGCGGTGGCCCGGCCGGGTACGAGGCCGCGCTCGTCGCCGCCCAGCTCGGCGCGGACGTCACCGTCGTCGAGCGCGACGGCATCGGCGGCGCCAGCGTGCTGACCGACTGCGTGCCGTCGAAGACCTTCATCGCCTCCGCCGGTGCGATGACCTGGGTGCGCGACTCCGTCGCCCTGGGGGTCACCGGCACCGAGCTGGGACGGGCTGCGCTGGACCTGGCGACGGTGAACAGCCGGATCAAGGGGCTGGCGGTCGCGCAGTCCTCGGACATCCACCACCGCCTGGAGTCCGAGGGGGTGCGGATCATCCGTGCCTCGGCCCGGCTGGCCGACGAGAAGCTCGGGCTGACCGTGCACCGGGTCGAGGTCGTGGACGCCGACGGGCAGGTCACCGAGACGCTGGAGGGCGACGTGGTGCTCATCGCCACCGGCGCCGACCCGCGGGTGCTGCCGGGCGCCGAGCCGGACGGTGAGCGGATCCTGTCCTGGCGCGACGTCTACGAGCTCGACGAGATGCCCGAGCACCTGATCGTGATCGGGTCCGGCGTCACCGGGGCGGAGTTCGCCTCCGGCTACCTGGAAGCCGGCGTACCGGTCACCCTGGTGTCCTCGCGCGACCAGGTGCTGCCGGGGGAGGACGCGGACGCCGCGGCCGTCGTGGAGGAGGTCTTCCAGTCCCGGGGTGGCCGGATCGCCGAGCGCAGCCGCGCGGACAAGGTCGTACGCACCGAGAAGGGCGTCCGGGTCGAGCTCACCGACGGTCGCGTCGTCGAGGGGTCGCACGCGCTGATGACCGTGGGCACCGTCCCCAACAGCGGTGGGATGAACCTGGAGGCCTGCGGGGTCGAGGTCACGCCGGCCGGGCACATCGTCGTCGACCGGGTCTCCCGCACCACCGTCGCCGGGGTCTACGCCGCCGGCGACGTGACCGGGGTGTTCCAGCTCGCCTCCGTCGCCGCCATGCAGGGCCGGATCGCCATGTGGCACGCCCTCGGCGAGGCGGTCGCGCCGATCCGGCTGAAGACCGTCTCGGCCAACGTCTTCACCCACCCGGAGATCGCCACCGTCGGCGTGCAGGAGAAGACGCTGACCGAGGACGCCGACGTCGAGGTCGTGCGGTTGCCGCTGGCCACCAACGCCCGGGCCAAGATGGGCGACCTGCACAGCGGGTTTGTCAAGCTGTTCACCCGCCGCTCCACCGACGTCGTCGTCGGCGGTGTCGTGGTCGCGCCGGGTGCGTCGGAGCTGATCCTGCCGATCGCGCTGGCCGTCACCAAGGGCCTGACCGCCGGGGACCTGGCGCAGACCTTCGCGATCTACCCGTCGCTGTCCGGGTCGATCACCGAGGCCGGCCGCCGGCTGATGGGGATCGAGGACGAGCACAGCTGAGCCCGGCTCGCTGCCCCTGAGGGAGGCCCTCGGGTCGTCCACTCCAGTTCTGGCGCAGCCGTGCCGATCCTGATCGAGATCCCTTCTCGGTCAGGAGCTCTCCCCGTGCACTTCCACCCCCGACTGCGCCTCCGTTCCGGAGGACTGGTCACGGTCTCACTCGTGCTGGCTGGGATGCTCGCGACCGGCCCGAGTCACGCCCGTGCGGACGACGCGTCATCGGCCACCCCGACCGTCACCGCCGATGCGACCGAGGCACCCACGGCGACCGAGGCACCGGCGACCTCTGCGGCGCCGCTGACCTCCGAGGCACCGGTCACGACCGAGGCACCGGCGACGACCGAGGCGCCCTCGGCCACCGAGGCACCGGAGACGACCGAGGCGCCCGCGACGACCGAGGCGCCCGCGACGACCGAGGCGCCCGCGACGACCGAGGCGCCCGCGACGACCACCGAGGAACCGGCGGACGACGCGGCTGCGCCCGAGCCCGGTGACACCGTGCTGGGTGAGCTGGTGCAGGCCTACGCGGACCCGGCTCCGTCCGACCCGAGCCACGAGGCGGAGGCCGAGCACGACCCGGCCGGGCACGACGCGGCCGGGCACGACGAGGGCGGGCACGACGCCACGCTGCTCAGCTGGGTCCAGACCGAGTCCGGCGACACGGTCCGGGTCTCCACCGGTGACGTGACGGACGTGGAGGCGGGTGCCACCGTCCAGGTGACCCTGGGCGCTGAAGTGCAGGACGAGGCGGCGGCTGAGGGGCTGGAGCCAGCACACGAACTCGTCGCTGCGGAGGTCCTCGCCTCATCCGAGGAACCGGCGACAGCGCCGACGGTGGCCGCGGTCAACCACGAGGTCACCGTCGTGCTGATGCAGCCCGGGGGCTTCGCCCGCGACTCCACCACCCTCGCGACCCTGACGAACGTGGTGAACGGCGCGGTGGGTGACTTCTGGGAGCAGCAGTCCGCCGGCGCAGCGCGCTTCGGCGTGGTGGCCGGGTTCGACTGGGCGACGACGACCGCGACCTGCAGCGAGCCGTTCGCCCTGTGGCAGGCCGCCGCCGATCGGGCGGGCTGGAGCGCGGGCGCCCGCAAGCACCTCCTCGTCTACGTGCCCTCCGGGGCGCCCGGCTGCAGCTATGGCCTGGGCACCCTGGGCACGAGCATCGACAGCGGCGGGCTCGCCTACGTCCAGGCCCCGGCCACCTCGGTGGTGGCACACGAGTTCGGGCACAACCTCGGGCTGAACCACTCGTCGCAGCTCCAGTGCTCGGCGACGGTGGAGGAGTCGGCGGCCTCGACCTGTCAGGTCAGCTCCTACCGCGACTACTACGACGTCATGGGGATCTCCTGGGGCCAGGTGGGGAGCCTGAGCGCTCTCCACGCGAGCGCCCTGGGCGTCCTGCCGGCCGCGCAGCAGGTGGAGGTGACCCCGGCCAGCGGGGCGGGGACCTTCACGCTCTCGCCCATCTCCGGGTCCAGCGGCACGCGAGCGGTGAAGCTGACCGCCTCCAGCAAGGTCGCCTACTGGCTGGAGTTCCGGCCGGGCAGCGGGCAGGACAGCTGGCTCACGACTGCGGCCAACGTGGTCGGCGTCCAGCCGGGTGTGCTGGTACGCCGGGCCCATGCAGGCGCCAGTGACTCCTCGCTGCTGCTGGACGCCACACCGTCCAGCCAGTCGTCGTGGAACAGGGACACGGTCGCGGTGCTGCCGGTCGGCGCGGAGGTCCTGCTGGCCGACGGCCAGTTCCGCGTGAAGGTCACCGGCCTCGGTGCCACCGCGTCGGTGGAGGTGCGGCCGGCGAACAACCTCCCGGTGGCCAGTTGGGATGGGCTGTCGGCGTCGGGTTCGACGTTGTCGGTGAGTGGGTGGGCGTTCGACCCCGATCAGCCGGCGGTGTCGGGGCAGGTGCACGTCTACGTGGACGGCCGGGGGAGGTCGGTGACCGCCGACGGTGCTCGGCCGGATGTGGGCAGGGCGTTCCCGGGGGCGGGGGATGCGCACGGCTTCTCGTCGAGCACGACGGTGGCGCCGGGGACGCATCGGGTCTGCGTCTTCGCGGTCGACGTGGACGATCCTGGGGAGAACAACTCGCTGGGCTGCCGGTCGATCACCACGCAGCAGAGGCTGCCGGTCGGGAGCTGGGACGGGTTGTCGGCGTCGGGGGCGACGGTGAGTGTGTCGGGTTGGGCGTTGGACCTGGATCAGCCGTCGGTGTCGTCGAAGGTGCATGTGTACGTGGACGGTCGGGGTGTGGAGTTGACGGCTGACCGGTCGCGGCCGGACATCGGTGCGGCGTTCTCCGGTGCGGGGTCCGCGCACGGCTTCGCGTGGTCGACGACGGTGGCGCCGGGGGCGCACCGGGTGTGTGTGTTCGCGATCGACGTGGACGTGCCCTCGCGGAACGCGGAGCTGGGCTGCCGGTCGATCACCACGCAGCAGGCCTTGCCGGTCGGGAGCTGGGACGGGTTGTCGGCGTCGGGGGCGACGGTGAGTGTGTCGGGTTGGGCGTTGGACCTGGAT
>NZ_JAPVBP010000003.1:659265-680054 GCF_026968025.1 Modestobacter sp. VKM Ac-2978
TTGACGGCTGACCGGTCGCGGCCGGACATCGGTGCGGCGTTCTCCGGTGCGGGGTCCGCGCACGGCTTCGCGTGGTCCACGACGGTGGCGCCGGGGGCGCACCGGGTGTGCGTGTTCGCGATCGACGTGGACGTCCCGTCCCAGAACTCGCTCCTCGGCTGCCGGACGATCAGCACGACCTGATCGACTCGAGCTGTGAGCCCGGTCGGCTCGGCGAGCGTGCCGGCCGGGATCAGTCCCCGGCGTTGATCGTGCAGAGGACGGCGCCGCTGGTCACGCTGGCGCCCACCTCGGCGGCCAGCCCGGACACCGTGCCGGCCTGGTGCGCCACGATCGGCTGCTCCATCTTCATCGCCTCCAGCACGACCACCAGGTCACCGGCGGCGACGGTGTCGCCGTCGGCCACCGCGACCTTGACGATCGTGCCCTGCATCGGCGCGGTGAGGGAGTCACCCGACGCGGCCGACCCGCCACCCCCGCTGCGCTTGCGCGGCTTGGCTGCACCCGCGGCCGGCGCCGGCCCACCCGCGGCCAGCCCGGCGGGCAGCGACACCTCCAGCCGGCGGCCGCCGACCTCCACCACGACGGTCTGCCGCGGCTCGGCCTCGTCGGTCTCCGCCGCGGGGCCGTACGGCTGCACCTGGTTGTCCCACTCGGTCTCGATCCAGCGCGTGTGCACCGTGAACGGCTCGCTGGTGAAGGCCTCGTCGGCGACCACCGCGCGGTGGAACGGGACGACGGTCGGCATGCCCTCCACGACCAGTTCGTCCAGCGCGCGGCGGGCCCGCTGCAGGGCCTCGGTGCGGGTCGCGCCGGTGACGATGAGCTTGGCCAGCATCGAGTCGAACGCACCGGCCACCTCGCCGCCGGTCTCGACCCCGGAGTCCCAGCGCACACCCGGGCCCTGCGGGATCTCCAGCCGGGTCACCGGACCGGGAGCCGGCATGAAGTTGCGGCCGGCGTCCTCGGCGTTGATCCGGAACTCGATGCTGTGCCCGCGCGGGGTGGGGTCCTCGGTGATCTCCAGTGGCAGGCCCTCGGCGATCCGGAACTGCTGGCGCACCAGGTCGATCCCGGAGGTCTCCTCGCTGACCGGGTGCTCGACCTGCAGCCGGGTGTTGACCTCCAGGAAGGAGATCGAGCCGTCGGTGCCGACCAGGTACTCCACGGTCCCGGCGCCGACGTAGCCGGCCTCGGCGCAGATCGCCTTGGCCGAGGAGTGGATCCGCTCCCGCTGCTCGTCGGTGAGGAACGGCGCCGGCGCCTCCTCGACCAGCTTCTGGTTGCGCCGCTGCAGCGAGCAGTCCCGGGTGCCGACCACGATCACGGTGCCGTGCGTGTCGGCCAGCACCTGCGCCTCCACGTGCCGCGGCTTGTCCAGGAACCGCTCGACGAAGCACTCGCCGCGGCCGAACGCCGAGACGGCCTCGCGCACCGCGGAGTCGAACAGCTCGGGGATCTCCTCGAGGGTGCGGGCCACCTTGAGGCCGCGGCCGCCGCCGCCGAAGGCGGCCTTGATCGCCACCGGCAGGCCGTGCTCCTGGGCGAAGGCGACCACCTCGTCGGCGTCCGCCACCGGGTCCTTGGTGCCGGGCACCAGCGGGGCGCCGGCGCGGGTGGCGATGTGCCGGGCGGCGACCTTGTCGCCGAGGTCGATGATCGCCTGCGGTGAGGGGCCGATCCAGGTGAGCCCGGCGTCGAGGACCGCCTGCGCGAAGTCGGCGTTCTCCGACAGGAAGCCGTAGCCGGGGTGCACGGCGTCCGCGCCGGACCGGTGGGCTGCGTCGATGATCTTGTCGATCACCAGGTAGGACTCGCCCGGGGTGTTCCCGCCGAGGGCGAAGGCCTCGTCGGCGGCGCGCACGTGCAGGGCGTCCCGGTCGGGCTCGGCGTACACCGCGACGCTGGTCAGCCCGGCGTCCCGGCAGGCGCGCGCCACCCGCACCGCGATCTCCCCGCGGTTGGCGATCAGGACCTTCTGCACGTTGGTTCTCCCTTGAGTGGCGGGGCGGGCTGACGGGTGCCGGGTGGTCAGCGTCGCCAGAGGTCGGTGATCGCCAGGCCGAGCTTGGCGAGCTGGGTGCGCAGCAGCGGCAGTGAGAGGCCGAGCACCGCGGAGGGGTCGCCCTCGATCCGGCGGACGAACGGTGCGCCCAGCCCGTCGAGGGTGAACGCGCCGGCCACGCCCAGCGGTTCACCGGTGGCGAGGTAGGCCTCCAGCTCCGCCGGTGACGGCGTGGCGAAGTGCACCACGGTGGAGGAGACGCCGACGTCCCGCTGGGCCACGCCGCCGTCTCGCACGTCAAAGACCGCCTGCCCGGTGTGCAGCACGCCGCTGCGCCCGCCCATCCGCTGCCAGCGGGCCCGCGCATCGGCGGTGTCGGACGGCTTGCCGAGCGCCTGGCCGCGGAACTCGAGCACCGAGTCGGCGCCGATCACCACCGCGTCGGTCTGGTCCTTGGCGACGGCTGCGGCCTTGGCCGCGGCCAGCAGGGCGACCAGTTCACCGACCCGGGGCGCGGTCACCGCCGTCTCGTCGACGCCGCTGACCACCACCTCGGGGTTCAGCCCCGCCTGGCGCATCAGCTGCAACCGGGCCGGGGACTGGGAGGCGAGCACGAGGCGGCGGCTCATGACGCCCGCCCCGAGGCGCGCCAGCCACCGGGGCCGGCCAGCAGCGGCCGGCGCAGCACGTCGGCCCGCTCGATCCAGGCCCCGACCGGGGTGGGACGCCGACGGGGACGGCGCTGGGACAGGGCCGCGACGACGACGGTCAGTGCGGCGAGCTCCTCGGCACTCGGCTCGCCGCGGACCACCTGCAGCAGTGGAGGCTGGATCTGTTCGGTCATCAGAGGGGGATGTTCCCGTGCTTCTTGGCGGGCAGGGTCTGGCGCTTGTTGGCCAGCAGCCGCAGCGCCCGGACGACGTGGACGCGGGTGTGCGAGGGCGGGATCACCGCGTCGACGTACCCGCGGTCGGCGGCGATGTAGGGGTTGGCCAGCGTGTCCTCGTAGTCGGTGACCAGCTCGGCGCGCAGCGACTCCGGGTCCTCGGCCGCGGCCAGCTCCTTGCGGTAGAGGATGCCGACGGCCCCCTGCGCACCGATCACCGCGATCTGCGCGGTCGGCCAGGCCAGGTTGACGTCGGCCCCCAGGTGCTTGGAGCCCATCACGTCGTACGCACCGCCGTAGGCCTTGCGGGTGATCACGGTGATCTTCGGGACGGTCGCCTCCGCGTAGGCGTAGATCAGCTTGGCGCCCCGGCGGATGATCCCGTCCCATTCCTGCGAGGTGCCGGGCAGGAACCCGGGGACGTCGACGAAGGTGAGCACCGGGATGTTGAAGGCGTCGCAGGTGCGCACGAAGCGCGCGGCCTTCTCGCTGGCGTCGATGTCCAGCGTGCCGGCGAGCTGGGTGGGCTGGTTGGCCACGACGCCGACCGGGCGGCCCTCGACCCGCCCGAAGCCGGTGAGGATGTTGGGGCCGAACAGCGCCTGGACCTCGAGGAACTCCCCGTCGTCGAGCACGTGCTCGAGAACGGTGTGCATGTCGTAGGGCGTGTTCGGCGAGTCCGGGATGAAGGTGTCCAGCTCGCGGTCGTCGTCGGTGAGCGCCTCGGGGAGGGCGATGTCGACCGGGGCGACCTCGACCGCCGGCAGGGGGTCGAGGTTGTTGCTGGGCAGGTGCGACAGCAGGGCCTTCACGTAGTCCAGCGCGTCGGCCTCGTCCTCGGCCAGGTAGTGCGCGACGCCGGACTTGGTGTTGTGGGTGCGGGCGCCGCCGAGCTCCTCCAGCGTCACGTCCTCCCCGGTCACCGTCTTCACCACGTCGGGGCCGGTGATGAACATCTGGCTGGTCTTGTCGACCATGACGATGAAGTCGGTGAGCGCGGGGGAGTAGACGTGGCCTCCGGCGGCGGCGCCCATCACCAGGGAGATCTGCGGGATGACCCCGGAGGCGTGCACGTTGCGCCGGAAGATCTCGGCGTAGAGGCCGAGGGAGACCACGCCCTCCTGGATCCGGGCGCCACCGCCCTCGTTGATGCCGATGACCGGGCAGCCGTTGCGCATGGCCAGGTCCAGCACCTTGACGATCTTCTCGCCGTAGACCTCGCCGAGGCTGCCGCCGAACACGGTGACGTCCTGGGAGAAGACGCAGACCGGCCGGCCGTCGACCGTGCCGTACCCGGTGACGACGCCGTCCCCGAAGGGCCGCTTGGCGTCCATGCCGAAGTTGCTGGAGCGGTGCCGGGCGAACTCGTCGAGCTCGGTGAACGAGCCCGGGTCCAGCAGCGCCTCGATCCGCTCCCGGGCGGTCATCTTCCCGGCGGCGTGCTGCTTGTCGACCGCCCGCTGCGACCCGGCGTGCGTCGCTTCCTCCACCCGCCGCTCGAAGTCGGCCAGCTTGCCGGCGGTGGTGTGCAGGTCGAGGTCGGCGGGGACGGGTTCTCCCGCGCTCTCCAGTTCGGCGGCACTCACAGCGCCGTAGCGTAGGTGACGTGCCCGACAGCCCCCGCACCGCAGCTCCTCCCGCCGACCGGCCGGGCCTCGACGCCGCCGCGCTGACCGCCGCCCTCACCCCCGGCAGCGGTCTGTGGCGGGCGGTCGAGGTGGTCGAGGCGATCGGGTCGACGAACGCCGAGCTGGTCGCCCGGGCGGCCGACGGCGCTGCCCAGGGGCTGGTGCTGGTGGCCGAGCACCAGGAGGCCGGGCGCGGACGGCTGGACCGCACCTGGGTCTCCCCGCCGCGGGCGGGGCTGACGGTCTCGGTGCTGCTGCGGCCCGACGTCCCGGCGGCCCGGCGGGCCTGGCTCTCGCTGCTGACCGGGGTGGCGCTGGCCGAGGCGGTCGGGGAGGTGGCCGGCGTCCGGACCTCGCTGAAGTGGCCCAACGACCTGCTCGCAGCCGACGGCCGGAAGCTGGCCGGCATCCTGGCCGAGAGCTCGGGCAACGCCGTGGTGGTGGGCGTCGGGCTCAACGTCTCGACCCGTACCGACGAGCTGCCCGACACCGGCACCTCCCTGGAGCTGGTGCGGGGCGAGTCGATCGACCGGCCGGCGGTGCTGCTGGCCTTCCTGCGGACCCTGGAGCAGCGCTACGCCCGCTGGTCGCAGGTGCTGGGTGACCCGGTCTCCTCCGGCCTCGCCCAGGACTACCTGGCCTGGTGCAGCACCGTGGGGGCCGCCGTCGCCGTGACGATGCCCGACGGCTCGATGCTCGACGGGGTCGCCGAGGCAGTGGACTGGGACGGTCGGCTCGTCGTCCGCACCGACGCCGGGGTCCTGGAGCTCGCCTCCGGCGACGTCCGACACGTGCGCGGGCGGTGACGGTGCCGGACCTGGTCCGCCGGGCCCGGGGGCTGGTGTGACAGGTGTGCCGACTTGTCGGCTTCGCACAACAGACGCAGGGCACTTGGTGGTGTCGTCGACTCAACTCGGCGTCATCGGTCGATAACTTTCCGTTCACGGACTTCCCAGCTGAGGTCGACCATGAACGAAGGACGCCAGTGCCAACTCCAGCGCATGCCTCCCCGGCCGCAGCCCGCACCGGGCAGACCGAGATCCGTGCCCTGACCGGTCTGCGCATCGTCGCGGCCGGCTGGGTGGTGCTGGTCCACTTCGGCGTCTTCCTGACCCCGTACACCGACCAGTTCGTGTTCGTGCGGGCGGTCCTCGGGGCGGGCTGGATCGGGGTGGAGCTCTTCTTCATCCTCAGCGGCTTCCTGCTGGCCCGCGGCTACCTCGACGAGTGCGGCCGTCGTCCGACCCCGCGCACGGTCGGTCGGTTCCTGTTCAACCGGTTCGCGCGGGTCTGGCCCGCCTGGGCGCTGGTGACGGTGCTGATGGGTGGCTGGCTGTTCCTGGTGCGGGCCAGCGGCCGGACCGCGGACGTCTACACGGTCCACCCCGAGGTGTCGGTGGAGGCGATCGCCCGCCAGCTGAGCATGACCCAGATGTGGGGCATGCCGAACATGGTGGGCGCCAGCTTCGTGGCGCCCGGATGGTCCATCAGTGCCGAGTGGACCGCCTACCTCGCGTTCCCCGTGCTCGCCGTGCTGCTGCGCCCGCTGCGCCACCTGCACCCGGTGGTCAACCTCGGGCTGGCCCACGCGGCGGTCGTGCCGCTGGCCCTCATCGCCTACCGGACCGGGCCGATGGACGTCGACTCGAGCTGGGTCCTCCGGATCGCCTGCGGCTTCCTCGCCGGGGTGTTCGTGGCGCTCGCCCTGCGGGACGTGCGGCCGAGCGCGCGCACGGAGTCGATCGGCCTGGCCCTCTCGGTCGCCAGCATCTTCCTGCTCGTCATGCTCTGCTTCTGGGCCAGCTGGCGGCGTGGCGGCGAGCTGGCCGACTACTCGCAGGTGGGCGTGCTGGCCTTCCCCGGGCTCATCGCCGGGCTCGCCCTGACCACCCGGGGACCGGCCCGGGTGCTCGCGACCCCTGCCCTCGTCTACGGCGGCAGGATCTCCTACTGCCTGTACCTGACGCACTACCTGCTCCTGGACGTGATGTGCACCGTCCTGTGGCAGGACCCCGCCCAGCGGTGGGTGATGACCCCGGCGATCGCCCTGGGGATGCCGTTCCTGCTGCTCGCGACGCTGCCGGTCAGTGCGGCGCTCCACCACCTCGTGGAGGAGCCGGCGCGCCGAGCCCTGGTGGGTCTGCTCCGGCCGACCCGGCGGCCGGCGGCCAGACCGCAGGTCCGGGTCGCGGCTGCGGGGCGCGTGTCGCCCGCGGTCCCTCGCGCGCGGCTGCACGCGGTCGCCGCCGCGCAGGTCGACCCGAGCCTGCCGCAGGGACTCCGGACCTCGGTCTCGGCGGCCGTGCCGTCGGTGCCGAGCCCCCGACGGGCGGCTCCGGTGGAGTCGCAGACCGACTGCCTGCCGGCCCAGGTCGCCATCTGATCGCCGGTCGCCGGTCGGCCCGACACGCGCGCGCAGAGCGGTGACGGCGAGGCGCTGGTGCACCATCCTGTCCTCATGGCCTATCCGGACAAGGTCCTGGCCGGCGACGAGGAGGTCGTCCGCCACCTGCACCCGCACTGGCTGACCGTCTTCTGGCCGATCGTGGCGTTCCTGGCGCTGGTCGGACTGGCCTCCTTCGGCGCCGCCGTCGTCCCCGCGGGGGACCAGCAGGGGACGTACCGGCTGGTCGTCGTCGGCGTCGCCGTCGTCCTCGCGGTGTTGCTGGTCGTCGCCCCGCTGCTGCGCTGGCGCACCACGCACTACGTGATCACCACGCACCGGCTGCTGTACCGGGTCGGCATCCTGGCCCGGCACGGCCGGGACATCGGACTGTCGCGGATCACCGACGTCTCCTACCGGCAGACCCTGGGGGAGCGGCTGGTCAACTCCGGCACCGTCTCGATCGAGACGGCGGGCGAGGGCGGCCCGACCGTGTTCCGGGCGATCCCGGACAGCGAGGGGGTGCAGCAGCTGCTCAACCAGCTCGTCGAGGAGGACGCCGACCGGCGGGCCCGGGAGAGCGCCGCGTACCTGGGCGAGTACCACCGGGGGGACACGCACCCGACCCAGCAGTTCTGAGCCGTACGAGTACCCCCGGCGCCTGCCGGACCGGTCCGTCACGGCGTGCCTGGACGTTTCTGTCGGAGGGGCCACCTAACGTCCCGGGCATGCGGCTGCTGCACACCTCGGACTGGCACATCGGCCGCTCTCTGCACGGCACCGACCTGCTCGCCGAGCAGGAGCAGGTGCTGGGCGTGCTGGCCGACGTCGTCCGCGCGGAGTCCGTCGACGTGGTCCTGGTCGCCGGCGACGTCTACGACCGCGCCGTCCCCTCGGCGGACGCCACCGGTGTGCTGGACCGGGTGCTGATGCGGCTGCGCAGCGCGGGCGCCCAGGTGGTCCTCACCCCCGGCAACCACGACTCGGCCCGGCGACTCGGGTTCGGTGCCGGGCTGCTGGCCCGATCCGGGGTGCACGTCCGGGCGCTCACCCCGGCGCTCGACGAGCCGGTGCTCCTGCACGACGAGCACGGTGACGTCGCGGTCTACGGCCTGCCCTACCTCGAGCCGGAGGTGGCCCGGCACGAACTGGGGCTGCCCGACGCCCGTGGCCACGAGGCGGTCGTGGGCGCGGCGATGGACCGGGTCCGGGCCGACCTGTTCCTCCGCCCGCGCACCCGGTCGGTCGTGCTGGCGCACGCCTTCGTCGGCGGCGGGCTCCCCAGTGAGAGCGAGCGGGACATCTGCGTGGGCGGGGTCGACCTGGTCTCTGCCGCGGTCTTCGACGGAGTCGACTACGTCGCCCTGGGCCACCTGCACCGGCCGCAGTCGCTCAGCGACCGGATCCGCTACAGCGGTTCGCCGCTCGCCTACTCCTTCGGCGAGGCCGGTCAGCAGAAGCAGGCCTGGCTGGTCGACCTCGACGCCTCCGGGCTGGCCGAGGTGCGGCCGGTCCCGCTCCCGACGCCCCGGCCGCTGACCGTGCTGCGCGGCGAGCTCGCCGAGCTGCTCGCCGATCCGGAGCTGGCGGCGGTGACCGAGCACTTCGTCTCCGCCCAGCTCACCGACGCGATCCGGCCGGCCGACCCGATGCGCCAGCTGCAGGGCCGCTTCCCGCACGCCGTGCACCTGGAGTGGGCCGGCACGGGCGCGGCCGGCGACCAGCGCAGCTACACCGAGCGGCTGGCCGGCCGCAGTGACCTGGAGGTCGCCGGGGAGTTCGTCTCCCACGTCCGCACGGTGGGCGCCACCCCGGCCGAGCTCGAGCTGCTGGGCCGCGCGCTGGCCGCGGCTGCGCACGAGGAGGCGCTGGCATGAGGGTCCACACCCTCTCGCTGAGCGCCTTCGGGCCGTTCGCCGACCGGGTCGAGGTCGACCTGGACGACGTGGGCCGGGACGGGCTGTTCCTGCTCTGGGGCCCGACCGGCGCCGGCAAGACGACGCTGCTCGACGCGGTGGTGTATGCCCTCTACGGCACCGTCCCGGGAGCCCGGGGCGAGGAGAAGCGGCTGCGCAGCGACCACGCCGCCGAGCAGGTCCGCACCGAGGTGGAGTGCGAGGTCACCCTCGGCGGGGAGCGGTTGCTGGTCACCCGCCGGCCCGAGCAGCAGCGGCCCAAGCGGCGCGGCACCGGCTGGACGACCGAGCAGGCCAAGCTCACCGTGCAGCGCTGGACGGCGGCCGGCTGGGAGCCGGTCAGCACCCGGATCGACGAGGGCTCCGAGCACCTGCGCAGCCGGCTGGGTCTCTCGGCCGAGCAGTTCTGCCAGGTGGTGCTGCTCCCGCAGGGCGACTTCGCGCGGTTCCTCCGGGCCGAGCCGGAGGACCGCGGCCGGCTGCTCCGCACCCTCTTCGACGTCGGGCGCTTCGCCCGGGTCGAGGAGTGGCTCGCCGACCAGCGGTCCGTCGCCAGGGGGCAGTGGGACGAGGCGCGACTGCGGGCCAGCACGCTGCTCGCCCGGGTGGCGCAGGTCGCCGACGTCGACGTGCCCGAGGAGCTGGCCCCGGAGCTGGTCGGTGCCGCGCCGCACGCCTCGGCCGGCGCCTGGGTGCAGCGCGTCCGGGCGGAGGTCGCCAGCCGGCGGGCCGATCAGGAGGTCGAGGCCGAGCGGGCGGCCGCCGAGGTCGAGCGGGTCGACGCCGTGCTGGCCGCCGCCCGGGCCGAGGTCGACCGGCACACCCGGCGTGACCGGGCGCGGGCCGAGCTCGGCCGGCTGCAGGCCGAGGAGGCCGAGCTGGTGCCCCTCCGTGCGGCGCTGGACGCGGGCGGCCGGGCAGAGCCGGTGCGGGACGTGCTGGAGGCGGCCGGTCGGGCGGCGCTGGACGCCGAGGGCGCCGCGGCGCACCTGGAGTCGGTCCGCCACCGCTGGACGGAGGTGGCCGCCGGCCGCCCGGCCGACACCGTGCTGGCGCGGGCCCTGCGCGACGAGGTCGCGGCGCTGCGGGCCCTGCTGCCCGACGTCGACCGCGCCGCCGCACTGGCCCGCGAGGTCGGCGAGGCCACGCGCCGGGTCGAGACGCTGCAGACGCGCTGCGCCCAGGACGAGGCGACCGCCCAGGAGTGGCCGACGCGGCTGGCCGAGCAGGAGGCCCGGGTCGGTGAGGCCGCGGAGGCGGCGTCGAGCCTGCCCGGGCTGACCGCCGTGCTCGAGGGCCGCCGCACCGCCCTCGCCGCGGCACGGGCCGCCGGCTCGCTGGCCGGCCGGCGGGAGCAGCAGCGCAGCGACGTCGACGCCGCCCGGGAGGCCTGGCTGGACGCCCGGGAGACGTGGGGCGACCTGCGCACCCGGCGGCTGGACGGGATGGCCGCCGAGTTGGCCGCCGGCCTGGCCGACGGCCAGGACTGCCCGGTGTGCGGTGCGCTGGAGCACCCCCGGCTGGCCCAGCACGACGGCACCGTGGTGACCCAGGCCGACGAGGACGCCGCCCGCGCGGCCGCGGAGGAGAGCGAGGCCCGGCTCACCGTCCTGCGCACCGCTCTCGAGGAGACCGATCGGGAGCTCGCGGTGCTCCGTGCCCAGGCCGGGCCGGAGCCGTTGGCCGACAAGGAGGCCGCCCTCGCCGAGGCCGCTCACCAGGAGGCGCGGGCGCGCACCGCGGCCGGGGCCCTGGACGGCGCACGCCGGGCGCTGACCGCGCTGGCGGCCCAGCGGGACGCCGCGCTGGCGGCCGCCGCCACGGCCCGTGAGGAGCTGGCGCGGCTGACCGCCGAGCGCGCCGCGGCGCAGGAGACGCTCGCCGCGCTGCAGCAGCGGCTGCGCGCCGCACAGGGGGAGGACCAGGGCATCGCCCCCCGGATCACCCGCCTCACCACCGAGGCCGAACGGTGCGAGGCGCTCGTGGAGGCCGAGGGCGCCGAACTGCGCGCCCGCACGGCGGCCGAAGCAGCTCGCCGGCTCGCCGAGGAACGCGTCGCCGACGCCGGGTTCCCCGATCTGCTGGCCGCCGCGGACGCCCTGCTGGACCGGGCCACCGCCGCGTCGGCCGGCCGGCGGGTGGCCGAGCACGACCAGCGGTGGTCGGTGGTCACCGCGACGCTCGCCGAACCGGAGCTGGCCGACCTCGCACCCCGGCCGGACCTGGACGCGCTGACCGACAGCTGCCGCGGCGCGACCCGCACCCGGGAGGCCGCCGTGGGCTCGCTGGCCGAGGTGCGCCGCTGCGCGGACGCCCTGGAGTCGCTGACCGCCGACCTCACCGAGATAGAGGTGGAGCTGGACGAGCGCCGGGCCCACGCCGAGCAGGTCACCGCGCTCGCCGACCTGGTCAACGGCCGCGGATCCAACACCCTGCGGATGCGGCTGCAGTCCTTCGTGCTCGCCGCCCGGCTGGAGCAGGTCGCGGCCGTGGCCAGTCGGCGGCTTCGGGACATGTCCGGTGGCCGGTACACGTTCCTGCACAGCGACGCCCAGGGCCGGCACGGGGCCCGGGGCGGGCTGGGACTGGACGTGCTCGACGAGTACACCGGCGCGCGGCGGCCGACGAAGACGCTCTCCGGCGGGGAGAGCTTCATGGCCTCCCTGGCCCTCGCCCTGGGCCTGGCCGACGTCGTCTCGGCCGAGAGCGGTGGGGTCCGGATCGACACGCTCTTCGTCGACGAGGGCTTCGGCACCCTGGACCCGCAGTCGCTGGACGCGGTGATGACCGTCCTGGACGAGTTGCGCCGGGGCGGCCGGACCGTCGGCGTGATCAGCCACGTCGAGGAGCTGCGGACCAGGATCAGCAGCCGCCTGGAGGTGATCGCGAGCCGGGAGGGTTCCCGGCTCGCGAGCTGACCGGCTCGCGGGCTGACCGGCTCGCGGGCCGGTCAGGTCTGGGTGGACCCGGTCAGACGGCGCCGTCGCTGAGCAGCGGCTGACGTGGGTCGGTGCGGGCGTGGACGGAGTCGAGGGCCGGGAACACCCAGCGACGGTAGGAGAGGTACCGGATGGCGGTGCCGAGGACGATGGAGGCGATGTTCGCGGCCTGCATCACCAGGGCGCTCTCCTGGTCGAGGCCGTACCGGACCGCGGCGACGATGCCCAGCCCGAGCAGCAGCGTCGCGCCGTTGATCATGGCGAAGAGCGCGTACTCCCGCCCCACCCCGGTGCGCGCCCGATGGGCGAACGACCAGTAACGGTGCCCGAGGTAGGCCACCGTCATCGAGACCAGGGTCGAGCCCAGCTTGGCCGTGACGGCGCCCGCGCCCAGGTGCGCGTAGAGCAGCTGGAACAAGCCGATGTCGATGAAGAAGCAGATCCCACCCACGACGCCGAACGCGCTGAACTCCTTCAGCAGCAGCCGCCACCCTCTGCGCAGGCGGCCACCCGGTGGGTCGAAGGACATGCCTCCAGCCTAGGAGGCCCGCGGAATCGGGGCCTGCGCTGCGCCGGCGCGCTGGTGCGCCGGGTCGCCTGCGGCCTGACGGGAGGCAGCACTGCGCTGCACTAGCGTGCCCACGTGACCGTTCCACCCCCCACCCGGCTCCCGCGGATCTCGCCCACGATGGTCCGCTACGTCGGCGTCGGGTTGCTGAGCCTCGTCGTGGACGCCGGGACCCTGTGGCTCCTCTACGACGTCGCGGGGCGGCCGCTGTGGCTGGCCACGACGGCGGGCTTCTGGCTGAGCTTCGTGGTCAACTTCTTGGCCAACAAGTACTTCACCTTCGGTGTCCGCACCGACGGCACCCGCCAGCTGCTCCGGTACGGCCTGCTGGTGGTGCTCAACTACCTCGCCAACCTGGGGATCGTCACCGGCCTGGTGGCGGTCGGCCTCCCGGCGGTGCTGGCCAAGGTGATCGCGGTGGCGCTGCTCACCGGGTTGAACTTCTTCGCCTACCGCCACTGGGTCTTCCGTTCCTGAGCGGGCCGGGACGCCGGTCCCGCGGACCCGCCGGAGCCCCGGGGCAGCTGGTCGGCCCCGGATCACCGGGCCGGCGACCCCGGAGGCGTGCCGGGTGGACGAGCGATCTAGCCTTCCGGGCACCATGGGCACTCCCACAGACCGCCGCACCGGACTCCCGGTCGTAGCCATGGTCGGCGGGGGTCAGCTGTCCCGGATGACGCACCAGGCGGCGATCGCGCTGGGCCAGTCGCTCCGGGTGCTGGCCGCCGACCCGGCCGAGTCCGCGGCCCTCGTGGCCGCCGACGTCCAGCTCGGCGACCACAACGAGCTCGCCGACCTCCGGCGCCTCGCCGCGGGCGCCACCGTGGTCACCTTCGACCACGAGCACGTCCCGACCGAGCACCTGCGCGCACTGGAGGCCGACGGCCACCGGGTCGCCCCCGGCCCCGCTGCCCTGGTGCACGCCCAGGACAAGCTGGTGCTCCGCCGGGCACTGGCCGAGGCAGGGGAACCGCAGCCGGCCTGGGCCGAGGTCCGCACGGTGCACGACGTGACCGCCTTCGCCGACGGCGTCGGCTGGCCGGTGGTGCTGAAGACCCCCCGCGGCGGCTACGACGGCAAGGGCGTGTTCGTCGTCTCCGGCCCCGACCAGGTCGCCGACCTCCTCGAGCGGCACGGCACCCTGCTCGCCGAGGAGCGGGTGGGCATGGTCCGCGAACTGTCGGCGCAGGTCGCCCGGTCCCCGTTCGGCCAGGTCGCGGTGTGGCCGGTCGTCGAGACGATCCAGCGGGACGGCGTCTGCAACGAGGTGCTGGCGCCTGCCCCCGGCCTGTCCGAGGAGCTGGCCACCGCCGCCCAGGAGCTCGCCGTCCGGATCGCCGACCGGCTCGGGGTGGTGGGCATGCTGGCCGTGGAGCTGTTCGAGACCGCCGACGGGGTCCTGGTCAACGAGCTGGCGATGCGCCCGCACAACTCCGGGCACTGGACCATCGAGGGCGCCCGGACGAGCCAGTTCGAGCAGCACCTGCGCGCCGTCCTGGACTACCCGCTGGGGTCGACGGCGATGACCGCGCCGGTGGTCGTCATGGCCAACGTGCTCGGCGGTGCGACCGCGGCCGACGACTGGTCCGGGCCGGGTCTGGACGAGCGGGTCCACCACCTGATGGCGCACTGGCCCGACGTGAAGCTGCACTGGTACGGCAAGGGCCAGCGGCGGGGCCGCAAGCTCGGTCACGTCACCGCGTTGGGCGAGGACCTGGCCGAGGTGCGGGCCCGCGCGGTGGCTGCCGCCCGCTACCTGGCCGACGGCGTCGTCGACCCCGCGTTCGCCTTCGACACCGAGCACTGAGGAGTGGCCGTGAGCGACCCGATCGTCGGCATCGTCATGGGCAGCGACTCCGACTGGCCGATGATGGAGCCCGCCGCCCAGGCGCTGGCCGAGTTCGACGTCCCGTGGGAGGCGCACGTCGTCTCCGCGCACCGCACCCCGCGGCGGATGCTCGACTACGCCGAGTCCGCCGCGGGACGGGGCCTGCGGGTGGTGATCGCCGGCGCCGGGGGAGCAGCGCACCTGCCCGGGATGGTCGCCGCTGCGACGCCGCTGCCGGTGATCGGTGTGCCCCGGCCGTTGGACCGGCTGGACGGGCTGGACAGCCTGTTGTCGATCGTGCAGATGCCGGCCGGCGTCCCAGTGGCGACGGTGTCGATCGGCGGCGGGCGCAACGCCGGCCTGCTGGCGGTGCGCATCCTGGCGGCCGGCGACGACCGGTTGCGCGCCGCCGTGGAGCGGTTCCAGGCGGACCTGGCGGCGTCGGTCGTCGCCCGGGACGACGCGCTGCAGCAGCGGATCGCACCCTGACCGATCACCACCCCGCCGTGG
This sequence comes from Modestobacter sp. VKM Ac-2978, assembly GCF_026968025.1. Taxonomy (NCBI): domain Bacteria; kingdom Bacillati; phylum Actinomycetota; class Actinomycetes; order Geodermatophilales; family Geodermatophilaceae; genus Modestobacter; species Modestobacter sp. VKM Ac-2978. The sequence goes on from NZ_JAPVBP010000003.1 coordinate 673,929, forward strand.
GGTGAGTCGCTTCCCTGGGCGGCTCGGCCGGGCTTAGCATCTACTGGTGGGTAACAACGCCGGGCTGTACGCGCTGACCGAGGAGCACGAGGCTGTCCGGGAGGCGGTCCGCGAGATCGCCGAACGGGAGATCGCCCCCTTCGCCGCGGAGGTGGACGCCGACTCGCGCTACCCGGTGGAGGCGCAGAAGGCGCTCACCGCGGCGGGCTTCCACGCCACGCACGTGCCGGAGTCCTACGGCGGTGAGGGCGCCGACGCGATCGCCACCTGCATCGTGATCGAGGAGGTCGCCCGGGTCGACGTCAGCGCATCGCTGATCCCCGCGGTGAACAAGCTCGGCTCGGTCCCGGTGATCCTGTCGGCGTCCGAGGACCTCAAGCAGCGGGTGCTGCCCTCGATCGCCGCCGGCGACGCGATGATCAGCTACGGGCTCTCCGAGCGCGAGGCCGGCTCCGATGCGGCGGCGATGCGGACCCGGGCCAGGCTCGAGGGCGACAGCTGGGTGCTCAACGGCACCAAGGCGTGGATCACCAACGCCAGCGTCTCGGAGTGGTTCACGGTCATGGCCGTCACCGACCCGGAGAAGGGCGCGAACGGCATCTCCGCCTTCGTCGTGCACCGCGACGACCCGGGCTTCGCCGTGGGCCCCAAGGAGAAGAAGATGGGCATCAAGGGCTCGCCCACCTGCGAGCTCTACTTCACCGACTGCACCATCCCCGCCGACCGGATCGTGGGGGAGCCCGGCACCGGGTTCAAGACGGCGCTGCGGACGCTGGACTTCACCCGGCCGACCATCGGGGCCCAGGCGGTCGGGGTCGCCCAGGGGGCACTGGACGCCGCGATCGCCTACACCAAGGACCGCCGCCAGTTCGGCTCCGCGGTCAGCGACTTCCAGGGCGTCCAGTTCATGCTCGCCGACATGGACATGAAGATCCAGGCAGCGCGGCACCTGGTGTACGTGGCAGCTGCCGCCGGTGAGCAGGGGCGCGCCGACGTCACCCGGGTCTCCGCTGCGGCCAAGGCCTTCGCCTCCGACACCGCCATGCAGGTGACCACCGACGCCGTCCAGCTCTTCGGCGGGGCCGGCTACACCCAGGACTTCCCGGTCGAGCGGATGATGCGCGACGCCAAGATCACCCAGATCTACGAGGGCACCAACCAGGTGCAGCGCATGGTGATCGCCCGGAGCCTCCTGAGGTAGGACGTCGACCGGCGTCCCTGCAGCTCAGTTCGGGTCCGGGTCAGGTGTCCAGTGGCAGTGGCCTGGCCGGCCACTCCAGCAGGCGGGCGCCCAGCACGGCGGCGTGCAGGGACAGCCGCTGGTCGGGCCGCCCGACGCTGTAGCCGCTGAGCTCGGCGACCCGGGCCAGCCGGTAGGTGACGGTGCGCACCGAGACGTGCAACCGCTGGGCGGCCTCGGTGGCGACGTCCCCGGCCTCGAAGTACGCCTGCAGGGTCTCCAGCAACACGCCCGCGCCGTTGCGGCTGCGCTGCAGCGGGCCGAGCACGTCATCGACCAGGTCCGCGATCGCCGCCTGGTCCCGGCCCAGCACCCGGTAGACCAGCAGGTCGCGGGCGTGCACGACGTCGGTGTCCAGCCCGAGCCGGTCGGCGAACACGAGGGCCTCCCGGGCCTCCTCGTAGGACCGGGCGACGCCGTAGGCGCCGGGGAACGCGCGCCCCGCGGCCACCCGCCAGCGCCGGCCGCCGTCGACCTGGTCGAGCTGGGCACGGATCAGCGCACCGAGGTCCACCGCCCGGGAGGTCACGGTCGCGCTACCCGCCGGCACGACGACGACCACCCGCGCGTCCTTGGTGGCGACCAGCACGTCCCGGTCGCCGAACCGGTCCACGACGGCCCGCTCCAGCGCGATGGCCGCACGGTCGACCGGGCCCTCGGGCCCCCGAGCCGCGGCGAGGGCCACGTGGTGGGCCTTGCCCAGGTCGATGCCGAAGGGCTCGGCGCGCTGGACCATCCGGGCGACGTCGGCGTCGCCGCGGAGCAGGTCGTCGACGAACCCGCGCCGCAGCGCCTCCTCGTGGCGGATCATCTCCCGCCGCTCGGACTGGTGGCCGTCGACGAGCACCCCGACGGCGTCGTCGAGGACCCGCAGCACCGCCTCGCCGGCCTGGCGCACCTTCTCCGGGTCACTGGAGCGCACCACCGCCGGCAACTGCCGCCACAGCCGCCAGGACGCGGACAGGTAGAGGTCCACCGCGCCCCGGGCACTGACACCCTGGGCCGCCGCTCGCCGTCCCAGCTCACGGACCGCAGCCAGTTCCCGCGGCTCAGGACGGCGCCCGTGGATGGCCGCGTCGGCCAGCATCGGCAGGTAGTCGCCGAGGAGGTCCACCGGGGCGGAACAGGCGGCGGCTGCCGACGCTGCCACGGCGTCCAGCCAGTCCTCGCCCGCCGGTCCGTCGCCGGACTGCCGGTCGGTCATCGCACCCCTCCGTCCCGCCGGCGTCCCGGACCGGCGTTGCCGGACCTCGGCAACGCCAGCCTGCCGCGGCTGACCGCGGCGCCGGGCCGACCGGCGTCTCAGCGGTCCGGTCGCAGGGTGGGCGCATCGCCCACGAGCGAGCCCAGGCGGGTCACCTGCAGCTGGTCCAGGACGGTGCGCCGGCCGGCGCACCGCAGGACCAGCCGGGCACCGCGCCGCCGGCACCGACGGTGCGCCCGGGTGAGCACGGTGACGCCGGCGGGGCCCAGGACGGTGACCTCGGCGAGGTCGACGACGAGCTCACGGAGCTCCTGCTGGGCGGTCTGGCTGTCCAGGCACAGCCGGAGCAGCGGTGCGGTGGTGCTGTCGACCTCGCCGGTGACGTCGACGAGGACACGACCCGGCCGGTCGCCGCGCACGGCGGTGACGGACAGCAGCTGGTCGTCGGGGACGGCACGAGCGGCGGACGGAGCGGACACGGGGCGGCCCCTCGCGGTCGGTGTGGTCACCGGCAGGAGACGCAGCTCGCTGCGAACGGGCGGAACTCGAGTCGCTCCGGGGGGAGGGCCGATCCGCAGTGCGCGCAGGAGCCGTACGTGCCGGTCGCGATCCGGTCCAGCGCCGCGTCGATCTCCTCGATGGTGCGCAGCAGGCTGTCGGCCCGGCGAAGGGCGACCGGGTCGGGCACCGACGTGACCGTCTCGGCCAGGGCGAGCTCGCGCTGACGGAGGCAGTCGGCGCGCTGGGCCTCCAGGAGCAACCGGGAAGACGCCGAGTCGGTGCCCGGTGTCGCGGAGGAGGTGGCGGTGGTGGTGGTGCGCATGGACTGCTCCTGGGGACGGCGGAGAGCACGCCCCCACCGGACCGGGGCGCGCGAGGAGGAACGGGGGACCCGCAGGTCCTCCGTCCAGGCGCCGGCCGTCACGGACAGCTCCCGGCACCTGGGGACCTGGGGTCAGCCTGCCCGTACACCGGGACGGGGGACAGGTCGGTGACCGGCCATCCCGATCGCGGTGTGGTTGCCGGTCATCGGCAACTCCGGGCACCGGGCCGGCTGCCCTGTGCCCACGCCAGGGCCGGGCGACCTGGTGCGCGACCGGGTCGCCGGAGTCGTCGACCCGCAGGTCCACCACGAGGGCACCGACCAGCTGCAGGGCATGGTGATCGCCCGCAGCGCGCTCCGCTGATCGCCAGCGCGATCGCTGGTCCGGCCGGCCGTCAGCCGCCGGTCACGATCCCGCAGGTCAGCTCGACGGCCCAGGGCTCGGCGGGAGCGATGGGGAGCACCACCACCTGCTCGGGGCCGCCGGCCGCGCACTCCTGCACCGCCTCCTCCACCGAGTCCGACCACTCCGGGGCGGTGGCGCGCGGGTCAGGTTCGCCGCGGTAGTCGAACCCGGCCATCAGGGCGACGGGGAGGAGCGCGGTCACCACGACGAGCGCACGCCAGCTGCCTGACAGCCGCTCGGCGACGCCCTGGGCAGCCACAGCGAGCGCCGACAAGAGCAGCAGCGACGGCACGATGGTGTAGCGCGCGCTCAGGTGGAGGTCGGTCGCCAGCGCCCCGGCCGGTGGGTACGCGACGTTGAGGGCGAAGAGGCTCTCCACGCAGAACAGCCCGACCGAGGCGACGGCCGCCGTGACGATGAGCGGACGGCGTTCGGGCCGGGAGAACAGGAGGGCGACGAGCAGCGCGGCCGCGACCACCACCCCGACCGTCCAGACGAGCTCACGACCGCCCGCGCCGACCACCCGCCCGGTTCCCCCGTTGCCCACGATCGAGGTCGACACCACGCGGAGCGCGTAGCCGAAGGCGATCTCCATCGCAGCCGGGCGTGCGCCGGTCGTCCGCTCGGCGGACAGGACGACGATCAGCTGGACGGTCATCGCGACGAGGTACGTCCCGGCCACCCACCACTCACGGCGGGGCAGCAGGACCAGGCGGCCGAGCGCCAGCGGGAGGAGCACGACGGCGAGGGGGTCGCTCAGTGCGGCCAGCATCACGATGAGGGCGGGCAGGACGTGGCCCCAGGCCGACTGGCGCCGGCCGATGAGCGCCCAGAAGGCGGCGAAGATCAGGAACCAGTGGCTGTTCGCGACGTTGTCGACGGCCTCCAGGCCACCGGCGGGCAGCAGTGCGACGGCGGCCGCAAGGCCACCACGCAGCCAGGGAGAGGGCAGGTGGGCCCGCCCGAACACCCACACCGACCAGGAGGCGGTCCCGACGACCAGCGCCGCGGAGATGCTGAAGACGAGGCCGGCCAGGTGCAGCGGCAACCAGCTGGCGACCTCGGCGACCAGCCGGGGGAGCAGGTGCAGGTAGCCGGAGTACGGCCGGAAGAGGGGATCCAGTCCCATGCTCTCCTCGGCCTGGCGCAGGAAGACGACGCCGTCCTCTGCCCAGATCGTGTCCAGCCGGCCCGGTGGCAGCCGGAACAGCGCCACCGCAGCGGAGAGCAGGAGGACGACGGCGCCCTCGTACCAGGGGGTCCGGGGGGTGGGGCGGTAGAGCCAGCCACCCAGACGGCGCCGGGCGGTGGGCCAGCTGGTGCGACCGCTCGAGGAACCCGTGCGCTCGGTCGCAACGGGTTGGTCTCGGCTGACCACTGAGTGCTCCCACCCTCACCGAGTCGCATGCTGTCGACCTCGTCCTGGACGGACTCTAACCGGCAGCTCGCGCGGGGGCAGGGGTCATTCCAGCAGCCGGGAGACCCCAGCCAGCCGGGAGTCGCCGGCCATCGAGGTCAGCCACGTCGACCAGCCCGGGCGGGCGCGCACGGCCTCCAGGGCGCTGCGGGCTGCGGCCCGGTCGCCGCGCCGGGAGGCGGCCAGTGCCGCGTACAGGTCCCGGGCGCCCTCCGGCGCGAAGACCGCGAGGGTCTCGTAGTCGCGCTCGTCGTAGGCGCGCTGCAGGTTGCGCAGCATCCGCAGCTGGGCGACCGGGTCCCCGGAGTCGTCGACCCGCAGGTCGACCCGGACCCCGTCGTCGTCCTCGGTGGCCGGGGTGCCGCTGACCACCTGCAGCGCGGCGGACTGCCGGCCACGCAGGTCGCCACCGGCGTCCTGGCCGGCGGTCAGCGCGGCGATCAGCCGGTCGGCCAGCGCCCCGCCGGTCGCGGCGAGGGCCTGCACCATCGCCGGCAGGACGTCGGGGGACGCGAGCATGTTGCCCTGCACGCTGCACCCCTCGCCCAGCACGTGGCCACTGGTGGGCAGCGAGCCCGGGCCGGTGTCGACGGCCACCCGGCCGGTCGCATCGAGCACGGCGATCTGGCGGTCGGCGTCCTCCGCCGCGTGCGCCGCGCGGCGGACCAGGTCCTGCGGTGACGCGCCGTCGGCCAGACCGGCCAGCAGGGTGGTGCCCAGTCCCCGTCGGCTGCGCGCCTGGACCGCGATCACCCCGACCCCCGGCCGGACCGTGGGCACGGCCCGGCCGACGGCCAGGATGCAGGAGGAGACGGCGATGCCCAGCTCGCCCGTCGCGGCGTCCCGGGCGACGACGGAGAAGGTCATCGACTCTCGTTCCTGCCCCGGGGGCGCTTCCTCACACGGTGGCCGGCAGGCCCATGGTGGGCACCTCGCCGTCGACCTGCAGGGGTGCGCCGGTGGCGGCGACGACGTCGGCGACGGTGACGCCGGGAGCGGTCTCGCGGAGCACCAGCCCGGTGTCGGTGACGTCGAT
>NZ_JAPVBP010000004.1:0-475612 GCF_026968025.1 Modestobacter sp. VKM Ac-2978
CGGGGAGGTCAGCCCTCCCCGCGCGACCCGGAGCCGGATCAGGCCTGGTCGGCCTGACGACGGCGGTAGGCGATCGCACCGGCACCCGCGGCACCGGCGGCGGCCAGGACGCCGACGCCGATCACGGCGGTGTTCTCGGTACCGGAGGTGCTGCCGGCACCGGTCTCGGCGCCACCGGCCGGCGTGGCACCCATCTGCGCCACCTCGAGCGCGCCACAGGCGGCGGGGGCGGTGGCCTCCATCGGCAGCGACGGGTCGAGGTCGCTCATGACGTCACCGTCGTAGGCACCCGAGCCGTCCTGGTCGATGCCGTGCACGACCAGGACGGCCGTGCCCGCCTCGAACGCCGCGTGGACGTCGTCGGTGACCTCGAAGGTCCGCTCGTAGCTGATCGTGCCGTCGTCCGCGGTCGGGAAGCGGTCGATGGCCAGGCCGCTGTCCGGGCTGGTGTCGCCGGTGGTGGTCAGCGAGGAGCCGATGGCGCCGTAGTACTTGGCGGCCTCGGTGACGCTCACGAAGCCGTCGCCGTCCGCGTCGTCCGCGAGGTCGTTGGTCGGGCACTCGCCCAGGGCGCCGATGTGGAAGTGCTGGGCGTGCGGCGAGCCGGCGAGCAGCCCGGACGCCTCGACCATCACGGTGGCCGTGTTGCCGTCCAGCGTGACCATGCCGGTGCCGCTGACGCCGGACTGGTTCACCGCACCGAGGTCGGCCTGGTAGCTGGTGGCCCCCTCGTGGGCGAAGGCGGTGCTCATGGTGAGCAGCGGGAACGCTGCGGCGGCGATGGCGATGGCCGGGAGTGCGTGTGCCTTGCGCAAGGTGTGCTCCTCGTGATCGGAGTGCCGCTCCCACCGTGAGGTGGGAGCAGCGGACGGCGGCTGACACCGCTCGTCCGGTCGTTCGGCGGGCGCATCGTTGCCCCCGCCGCGGAACAGGTCTGGCGACCCCGGACAGCCGGCGGATCCCCCAGTGGGGATCACCCCGCTGTCGCGCTGACCACCCTGCATTCGGCAGGTGGTGCCGGATCGGTTCACTGCCCCCTCAGAAATTGCTGAGGCCGGGCTCTGCAGGGGCGGAGCGGGTCTCGTACGCGGGCGGACGACGATCAGCAGGTGCCGTTCGGCGGGGGCCGGACCAACCGGAAGAGCGGTCGCGGACGAAGAACGGGCATGACTGTTCTGCGCACCCTCCCGATCGCCGGTCCGCGCCCCGCGCCGGTGCTGCTGGTGGGGTTGCTGACCGTGCTGCTCCTCGGCATCGGGGCGCCGTCCGCCCGGGCGCACGACGCCCTCGTGAGCAGCAGCCCGTCAGCCGGTGTCGCCGTGCCCACGGCCCCGTCCTCGGTGGAGCTGGAGTTCAGCGGGACGCCGCTGCCGCTGGGCACCGAGGTGCTGGTGCTCGGCCCGGACGGCGCCGTGGCGTCCACCGGGGCCGCCGAGATCCAGGACACGACCGTCGTCCAGCCCCTGACCGCTGGGCTCCCCGCGGGGAGCTACACCGTGCAGTGGCGCAGCACCTCCTCCGACGGGCACCCGCTCACCGGCAGCTGGGACTTCACCGTCGCCGCGGGGAGCACGCCTGCCCCGGACGCGGCGGCCGCGGATGCGGCGCCCCCGTCGGTGGCGGCCGCGACGGCCGACCCGGCGCTCCCGGTCGGCTGGCTGGTCGGTGGCGTCCTGGCCCTCGGCACGGCGGCTGCGCTGCTCCTCGGCCGGCTGCGCAGCCGGCGGTGACCAGCACCGTGGTCCGCCCGGACCTGGGACAGAGCGCGCCGGAGCCGGCCCGGTGGCGGGTGCCGGCGGCCACGGCCGCGGGGGTCGGCCTGCTCGCGGTCCTGGGCTGGGCGCTCGTCGTCGGCAGCGGCCCGGCGGCTCCCTCGGCCTCCGGGCTCCGCGAGGCAGGCCTCCTGGTGGAGTGGGGTGGGCCGGTCGTCACGCTGGCCGGCCGGATCGCCGCGGTGGGCACGGTGGGCACCCTGCTGTTCGCCGCCGTCCTGCTGCCCGGGCGCACCGGGCAACTGGCCCCGCAGGCGCGGCGCGCCGTGACGTCGGCGTCGGTGTGGGCGCTGGCCTGGGCGGTGGCGACCGTGCTCGGCGGCCTGCTCACCGTCAGCCGGCTGGTGGGCGTGGCCCCGACGGCGCTGGACGCGGCGTCGCTGCGGGTGTTCCTCGCCGACACCGGCGCCGGCCGCGCCGTCCTGCTCGTCGCCGGCCTCACCGCGGTGATCGTGGTGGCGGCCCGGTCCTGCAGCGGCCGCGGGGGCACCCGGCTGCTGCTGGCCGGTGCGCTGACCGCGCTGGTGGTCCCGGTGGTGCTCAGCGGGCACTCGTCGGCCGCGGAGGACCACCTGACCGCGGTGACCACCCTGGCGGTGCACGTCGTCGCGGCGAGCCTGTGGGTCGGCGGACTGGGGGCCCTGCTGCGGTACGGCCGGGAGACACCGGCCACCGTCGCGCGGTTCAGCGCGGTCGCACTGGTGTGCTTCGCAGTGACCGCCGTCTCCGGGGTGCTGGCGGCCGGCGTGGTCCTGGGCGGTACCGGCGCCGTGCTGGCCGCGCTGGGCACCGGATACGGCACGCTCCTGCTCGCCAAGACGCTGGGGCTGACCGTGGTCGGGGTGCTGGGCTGGCTGCACCGGCGCCGCACCCTGCCGCAGCTGCGGGCGGGGCGGCCGGGCGCCTTCCGGCGGCTCGCCGTCGTCGAGGTGGCGGTGCTGCTGGCGACCGTCGCGCTGGCGGTCGCGCTCGCCGCGTCCCCTCCCCCGGTCGCCGCTGCGGTGCCGTCAGCCACTGCGGCACCGGCGGCCGCTGACCCGATGGCGGGGCACGACCACGGCGAGCTGTCCGTCGGCGTCCTGGTCGACGAGGACCGCTTCCACGTGGCCGGGCCGGTCGCCGCCGGGTCGCGGGTGACGGTGCACAACGCCAGCGGTCAGCCGGTGACGATCACCGCGGACGACGGCTCGTTCGACGTCGACGTCGCCGCCGGCACGCTGCTGACCTTCCCGGCGCCCGACCAGCCGGGCGCGTACCGGTTCACCAGCGCCCACTCATCGACGCACACCGACGTCCTCGTCGTGGAGTGACCCGTCGGCCCCCCGTGCAGGGCCCCGCGCCGAGCGGAGCGAGGTGTGGGGGGGCACGGGGGTCCTTCTATTCGTCCTCCGTTCGATAACCGAGGTTGGGTGAGAGCCAGCGCTCCGCCTCGGCGACCGTCCAGCCCTTGCGCCGGGCGTAGTCCTCGACCTGGTCGCGGCCGATCCGGCCCAGCACGAAGTACCGCGACTCCGGGTGGGCGAAGTACAGACCGCTCACGGCTGCCCCCGGCCACATGGCCATGCTCTCGGTGAGCTGGATGCCGGTGGCCGCCTCCACGTCGAGCAGCTCCCAGATCGTCTGCTTCTCGGTGTGCTCGGGGCAGGCCGGGTAGCCCGGTGCGGGCCGGATGCCGGCGTACTTCTCCGCGAGCAGCCCGTCGGCGTCCAGGTGCTCGTCGGGGGCGTAGGCCCAGAACTCGGTGCGCACCCGCTCGTGCAGCCGCTCGGCGAACGCCTCGGCCAGCCGGTCGGCCAGCGACTCCAGCAGGATCGCGCTGTAGTCGTCGTTGGCCTTCTTGAACTCGGCGACCTTCTCCGCGGACCCCAGGCCGGCGGTGACGGCGAACGCCCCCACGTGGTCGCGGAGCCCGGTCGCCCTGGGTGCGACGAAGTCGGCCAGCGACTTGCGCGGCGAGCCGTCCCGGCCCTCGGTCTGCTGCCGCAGCTGGTGCAGCGTCGCCCGGACGGCGGTGCGGGACTCGTCGGTGTAGACCTCGATGGAGTCGCCGTCCACCTGGCTGGCCGGGAACAGCCCGAAGACGCCGCTGGCCCGCAGCCACCGCTCGGCGATCAGCTGGTCGAGCATCGCCTGGGCGTCCTCGTACAGCCGGCGGGCCGCCTCGCCGGTGGTCGGGTTGTGCAGGATGTCGGGGAACCGACCGCGCATCTCCCAGGCGTTGAAGAACGGCTGCCAGTCGATGTACTCCCGCAGCTCGTCCAGCGGGTAGTCGGCGAAGCTGCGCACGAACTGGGTGGCCACCCCGTGCCGGTGGTCGCAGCTGGGCCCGGCGCAGACGTCCTTGGTCTGCTGCAGCAGCATCCGCGGCCGCGGCGGGTGGTGGGCGGACCAGTCGATCGGGGTCGCCGCCGCGCGGGCAGCGGCCAGCGGGAGGAGGGACCGGGTGTCCTGCCGGGCCGCGTGCCGCTCCCGCAGCGCGGCGTAGTCGGCGTCGGTCTCGGCGAGCAGGGCCGGGCGCTGCTCGTCGGACAGCAGCGCGGCGACGACCGGCACCGACCGCGAGGCGTCCTTCACCCAGATCACCGGGCCGGAGTACTTCTGCGCGACCTTCACCGCGGTGTGCGCGCGGGAGGTGGTGGCCCCGCCGATCAGCAGCGGGATGGTGAACCCCTGCCGCTCCATCTCGGTGGCCAGGTTGACCATCTCGTCGAGGGAGGGGGTGATCAGCCCGGAGAGCCCGATGACGTCGGCGCCCTCCTCCTTGGCGGCGTCCAGGATCCGCTGGGCGGGCACCATCACGCCGAGGTCGACGACGTCGTAGTTGTTGCACTGGAGGACGACGCCGACGATGTTCTTCCCGATGTCGTGGACGTCGCCCTTCACGGTGGCCATCACGACCTTGCCGTTGCTGCGCTCGACGTCCCCGGGCTGCTTCTCCGCCTCGATGAACGGGATCAGGTGCGCGACGGCCTTCTTCATCACCCGTGCCGACTTCACCACCTGGGGCAGGAACATCTTCCCGGCGCCGAACAGGTCGCCGACGACGTTCATGCCGGCCATCAGCGGCCCCTCGATCACCTCGATGGGCCGGCCGCCGCGGGCGCTGATCTCCTGGCGCAGCTCCTCGGTGTCGGTCTCGACGAACTCGTCGATCCCCTTCACCAGGGCGTGGGTGATCCGCTCCCCCACCGGCAGCGACCGCCACTCCTCGGTGGCGACCTCCTTGGCCGCGCCGTCGCCGGCGAAGTCCGCCGCGATCTCCAGCAGCCGCTCGGTGCTGTCCGGGCGGCGGTTGAGGACGACGTCCTCAATCCGCTCGCGCAGCAGCGCCGGCACCTCGTCGTAGACCTCCAGGGCGCCGGCGTTGACGATCCCCATGTCCATGCCGGCGGCGATGGCGTGGAACAGGAAGACGGCGTGGATCGCCTCGCGCACCGGGTTGTTGCCGCGGAAGGAGAACGACACGTTGGAGACGCCGCCGGAGACCAGTGCGCCGGGCAGGTTCTGCTTGATCCACCGGGTGGCCTCGATGAAGTCGACCCCGTAGGTGGCGTGCTCCTCGATGCCGGTGGCCACGGCGAAGACGTTCGGGTCGAAGATGATGTCCTCGGCCGGGAAGCCGACCTGCTGGGTGAGGACGTCGTAGGCCCGCCGGCAGATCTCCTGACGGCGCTGCAGGCTGTCGGCCTGGCCGTCCTCGTCGAAGGCCATCACCACGACCGCGGCGCCGTACTTGCGGCACAGCCGGGCCTGGGTGACGAACTCCTCCTCGCCGTTCTTCAGCGAGATGGAGTTGACGATCGCCTTGCCCTGGACGCACTTGAGCCCGGCCTCGATGACCTCCCACTTCGAGGAGTCGATCATCGTGGGCACCCGGCAGATGTCGGGCTCGGTGGCGACCAGCTTCAAGAACCGGTCCATCGCCGCGACGCCGTCGATCATCCCCTCGTCCATGTTGACGTCGATGACCTGCGCGCCGGACTCGACCTGCTGGCGGGCGACGGCGAGGGCGGTCGGGTAGTCGCCGGCCTTGATGAGGTTGCGGAAGCGGGCCGAGCCGGTGATGTTGGTCCGCTCGCCGACGTTGACGAACAGGCTGTCCTCGGTGACCGTCAGCGGCTCCAGCCCGGACAGCCGCAGCGCCGGGGCGACCTCGACCGGCGTCCGCGGTGCCCGGCCGGCGACCGAGCCGGCGATGGCGGCGATGTGCGCCGGCGTGGTGCCGCAGCAGCCGCCCACCAGGTTCACGAAGCCGCTCTCGGCGAACTCCCCGACGATCGCCGCGGTCTCCTCGGGCGACTCGTCGTACTCACCGAAGGCGTTGGGCAGCCCGGCGTTGGGATAGCAGGAGACGAAGGTGTTCGCGATCCGGGAGATCTCGGCGATGTAGGGCCGCATCTCCTTGGCGCCCAGCGCGCAGTTCAGCCCCACCAGCAGCGGCTCGACGTGCCGGACCGAGTGCCAGAACGCCTCGGTGACCTGCCCGGAGAGGGTGCGACCGGAGGCGTCGGTGATCGTGCCGGAGATCATCACCGGCCAGCGGCGCCCGCGCTCCTCGAACAGCGTCTCCAGCGCGAAGATCGCGGCCTTCGCGTTCAGCGTGTCGAAGATCGTCTCGATCAGCAGCACGTCCGAGCCGCCGTCGACCAGCCCGTTGGCCTGCTCCAGGTAGGCCTCGACGAGCTCGTCGTAGCTCACGTTGCGGGCGCCGGGGTCGTTCACGTCGGGCGAGATGGACGCCGTCCGGCTGGTCGGGCCGAGCGCGCCGACCACGTACCGCGGCTTCTCCGGTGTGCTGACCGCGTCGCAGGCGGCGCGGGCGAGCCGGGCGGAGGCGACGTTCAGCTCGTACGCCAGGTCGGCCATCCCGTAGTCGAGCAGCGAGATCCGGGTCGCGTTGAAGGTGTTGGTCTCGATGAGGTCGGCGCCGGCCTCGAGGTACTCGCGGTGGATGCCGCTGATGATCTCCGGGGCGGTGATGCTGAGCAGGTCGTTGTTGCCCTGGACGTCGCTGGGCCAGTCGGCGAAGCGCTCACCCCGGTAGCCGGCCTCGTCCGGCCGGTCCCGCTGGATGGCCGTGCCCATCGCCCCGTCGAGCACCAGGATCCGCTGCTGCAGCAGCGCGGTGAGCGCGGTAGTGGCGTCGGGGCGGACGTGCGGGGATGCAGGCACGGGCAGTCCTCGGTGGTCGATCGGGCACGGTCACGGAGGCGTCCGGCGCCAGGGCCCTGGCAACTCCGACGGGCGAGCGGCCTCGTCGTCCTCGAACAGCGCCCCCATCGTCGCACTTCCCTCCCCTGCCCGGGTGCACCCCGGGGCCCGGGCGGTCCCAGACGCCCCACGAGCAGCCGGGCCGGCTGGCCAGATCGACGTAGGCTCGAAGGGTGATCGATCCGAAGTCCGACGCTGACGACCTGCCCGAGCTGGACGACCCCGTGGTCGTGGTCGCGTTCGAGGGATGGAACGACGCCGGGGACGCCGCCACCGGTGCCGTGGAGCACCTGGAGCTGACCTGGAACGCCACCCCGCTCGCTGCGCTGGACCCCGAGGACTACTACGACTTCCAGGTCAACCGGCCGACCGTCTCCCTGATCGACGGCGTCACCCGCCGGGTCGAGTGGCCCACCACCCGGCTGTCGGTGGTCAAGCCGCCGGGGAGTGAGCGGCACGTCGTCCTCATCCGCGGCATCGAGCCGAACATGCGCTGGCGCAGTTTCTGCGACGAGCTGATCGAGCTGATCCAGGAGCTCGGCGCCCAGACCGTGGTCGCGCTCGGCGCGTTGCTGGCCGACACGCCGCACACCCGGCCCACGCCGGTGACCGGCTCGGCCTACGACGCCGAGTCGGCGCGGCAGTGGGGTGTGGAGACGTCCACCTACCAGGGCCCGACCGGGATCCTGGGCGTCTTCGCCGATGCCTGCGTGCAGGCCGGGTTGCCGGCGGTGAGCTTCTGGGCGGCCGTGCCGCACTACGTGTCCCAGCCCCCCTCCCCCCGGGCGACGATGGCGCTGCTGACCCGGGTCGAGGAGGTCCTGGAGGTCACCGTGCCGCTGGGCACCCTCCCCGACCAGGCCGACGAGTGGGTGAAGACCGTCGACGAGATGGCCCAGGAGGACGAGGAGGTCGTCGAGTACGTGCGCTCCCTGGAGGAGCGGCAGACGGCCAGCGACCTGTCCCAGGCCAACGGCGACCAGATCGCCCGCGAGTTCGAGAGGTATCTGCGCCGCCGCGGCGGCACGAGCTGACCCCGGCCCCGTCGCAGGGCCCCGCCGCGAGCCTGCGAGTGGTGGGGGGCGAGGGGGTCCTTCCGCTGCGCCGCCGCGGCGGCACGAGCTGACCCGCCGGCTCATGATCAGCACGGGCTGAGGGTCGTCATCTCCACGGGATGACGACCCTCAGCCCGTTCTCGTCGCCGACCCCTTCTCAGGGTGTGACGAGCAGTGGGCGCATCCGGACGGCGGCCGTGTCGTCGAAGAGCCGGTCGTACGTGGCGAGCGCGAACCGGTCGGTCATCCCGGTCACGTAGTCGACGACCTGGGTGACCAGGTCGGCCTCGGTGTCCCGGTAGCTGGCCGGCATGAGCTCGGGATGGGCCAGGTGGTGGTCGACCAGCCGGCGGATCACCTCGATCGCCACGTGCTTCTGCCCGGCGGCGATCTCGGACTCGTAGACCCGCTCGAACATGAAGGCCCGCAGCTCGTTCATCGCCTCGAGGGCGTCCGGCGGCATCCGCACGGCCGGTGCCGGCGGGCCGCCGGGGACGGCGTGCCGGGCCTCCTCGCGCGCCGAGGCGAAGGTCCCGTCGACGACCGCCTCGATCATCGCGCCGACCATCGCCCCGCCGGGCGGGCCGAAGGTGGCCAGCGTGCGGGCCGGCAGGTCACCGGCGCGCAGCACCCCGGCCCGGACGGCGTCCAGCGCGTCGTGCGAGAGGTAGCCGATCCGATCGGCGAACTTCACGCACTCCGCCTCCCGGGTGGCCGGCGGCGGGGTGATCTTCCAGCTGTGTGCCCGGACGCCGTCGCGCACCTCCCAGGTGAGGTTGAGGTCCTCGAGCACCTCGACGATCCGCACCCCCTGGGCGGCGTGGTGCCAGCCTCCTGCGACGTAGGGCTCCAGGGCCTCCTCGCCGATGTGCCCGAACGGCGAGTGGCCGACGTCGTGGGCCAGCGCGATCGCCTCGGCCAGGGTCTCGTGCAGGCCGAGCGCCCGGGCCAGTGACCGGGCGACCTGGGTGACCTGGAGGGTGTGGGTGAGCCGGGTGACGAAGTGGTCGCCGTCGGGGTGCAGGAAGACCTGGGTCTTGTGCTTGAGCCGGCGGAAGGCCTTGGCGTGCAGCACCCGGTCGCGGTCGAGCTCCCAGCAGGTGCGGAGTCCGTCGTCGGGCTCGGGGCGCGCCCGTCCCCGGCTCCGGGCGGATCGGGCGGCCGCCGGGGCCAGAGCCGTCTCCGCGTCCTCCCGTGCCTGCCGGTCGATCCGGGTGAAGGCAGGCGGGTACGCCAGCCACTCGAACCCCGTCCCGCCCTCGCTCACGGCGTGAGTGCCACGCCGAGCAGTGCGTCGACGAGGTCGCGGACGACGGCCGGCGACTGCTCGTCCCAGTCGTCGGTGGCGTGGGCTGCGGGCAGGCCCGGACCGGACGCGGCCTCGGCGAGGCTGGCGGCGGCCCAGCGGTCGACGGCGGCGATCGCGCCGGGGGTGTCGAGGTCGTCGGCCAGCCGCTCCCGGACCGTGGCCAGCACCGGACCGGCCGGCGCGCCCAGCGGCAGCTCCACGGCGCGCCGCCAGGTGTCCAGCCGCCGCTCCGCCGAGGCGAGCAGATCGGGGGTCCAGGCACGGTCCGTGCGGTAGTGCCCGGACAGCAGCGCCAGGCGGATCGCCATCGGGTCGGTGGAGTCGCCGCGCAGCCGGGAGACGAAGACCAGGTTGCCCCGGCTCTTGCTCATCTTCTCGCCGTCCAGCCCGATCATCGCGGCGTGCACGTAGGCCCGGGCGAAGGGCTTGGTGCCGGTGAGCGCCTCGGCGTGCACGGCGGAGTACTCGTGGTGCGGGAAGACCAGGTCGCTGCCACCGCCCTGGACGTCGAAGCCCATGCCGATCCGGTCCAGCGCGATGGCGGCGCACTCGACGTGCCAGCCCGGACGGCCCGCGACGCCCCGCGGGCCGGGCCAGGACGGCTCGCCCTCGCGGGCCCCCCGCCACAGCAGCGGGTCGAGCGCGTGCCGCTTGCCCGCCCGGTCGGGGTCGCCGCCCCGCTCGGCGGACAGCCGCAGCATGGTGGGCTCGTCGTAGCCGGACTCGGAGCCGAACCCGGGCGCCTGGGCGATGTCGTGGTAGACGTCACCGGTGCCGTCCTCCAGCTGATAGGCCAGGCCGGCGTCCCAGAGCGTCTCCACGTGCGCGGCGATCCGCGGGATCGACTCGACGGCGCCGACGAAGTCCTCCGGCGGCAGCACCCGCAGCGCGGTCATGTCCTCGCGGAACAGCGCCGTCTCGCGCATGCCCAGCACGATCCAGTCCTCGCCGTCGCGGTCGGCCCGCTCGAACAGCGGGTCGTCGACGTCGGTGACGTTCTGCACGTAGTGCACGGCGTGCCGGGCGTCGCGCCACACCCGGTTGACCAGGTCGAAGGCCAGGTAGGTGGCCGCGTGGCCGAGGTGCGTGGCGTCGTAGGGCGTGATGCCGCAGACGTACATCCGGGCGATGCGGCCCGGGGATGTCTCGACCACCTCGCCGCGGGCGGTGTCGTACAGCCGCAGAGCGGGGCCGGACCCGGGCAGGGTGGGGAGCAGCGGGGCAGGCCAGGAGAGCACGTCAGGAGCCTAGATCCGGCCACCGACAGGGCGGCACGGCACCCGGTCCCCGGCCCGCTCCCCCGCCGTCCGGCGGTCCGTCAGGGCCAGGTGGTGGCGTGCCGCTCGAACTCCTCGCCGGTCTGGACGCCGACCACGCAGAACAGCAGCCCGGCGGGGTCCTTCATCTGCCAGAACCCGCCCATGTCGGCCATCCGCAGCGCGCCGAGGGCCTCCAGCCTGGCCACCTCGGCGTGCACGTCGTCGGTCTCGATGTCCACGTGCCAGCGCGGTGGGGTGCCCACCCCGGTGCGCTGGACCTCCAGGTGGAACCCGCCGGCGAAGGAACCGAGCGAGGACCACGCGTCGTCGATGGTGTCGGGCTCCACGGCGTGCCCGGTGGCGGCGGACCAGAACTGCTGGCCCCGGTCGTGCAACTGGGGAGGGAGGTCGATCAACAGGACCGCGAGTCGGCTGCGATGAGGCACCCACCCACCCTGGCAGCCCGCGCCCGGGAAGTCAGCCGCCCGGGCCCCGTCACTGCCGGTGTGCGCTAGAACGGCGGCCAGGGCAGCGCGGGCCAGTCACCGCTGGGCTGGGGGTGCAGCCCGGTGCGCAGCAGCTCGGCCACCCGTTGCTGGGTGCGCCGCACCTCGCGCCGGGTGAGGTGCTCGTGCAGCTGGTCACCCAGGTCGCCGCGGAGCTGCTCGGCCAGCTGCTCCAGCACGGCCAGGTGCTCCAGCAGCAGGGGCTTGCCGGCCCAGCGCCACAACAGGGTGCGCAGCTTGGGTTCCACGGAGAAGCAGATGCCGTGGTCGACGCCGTACACGTGCCCGCCGCGCATCGGGATGATGTGGCCGCCCTTGCGGTCGGCGTTGTTCACCACCGCGTCGAAGACCGCCATCCGGCGCAGCTCGGGGACGTCGCGCCGGACGAACTCGGTGAGCTCGACGGCGGGGTCGGCGTCCATCCACAGCTGGACCATGCCGGGGCCGAATGGGCCCTCGCGCAGCACGGTGGGCGGCACGATCGACCAGCCGGTCGCCTCGGACACCAGGTGCGCGCTGATCTCGCGGCCGGCGAGGGTGCCGTCGGGGAAGTCCCACAGCGGCCGCTCCCCCGCCACCGGCTTGTACACGCAGGTGGCAGCCAGCTGGTCGGTGCGGATCGCCCCGATGAGGGTGACGTTGCTGGCGTCGAGGAGGCGGCCCTCCATGTCCAGCACGCCCTCGCGGAGCAGGGTGGCGACCTCGTCGGCGCCGCTGGGGGGCCGGCGGTCACCGTGGTCGAACGCGGCGACGTCCAGCTCGACGACGTCGCCGTCGTCCTGCTCGAACTCGTCGTCGTCCAGCTCGTCGTCGTCCAGCTCGAGGGGCTCGTCGGTCAGCGGGTGCTCCAGCCGGTCGTCGCGGGGATCAGGCGCGGTCATCGCAGCGCCGGCTCAGCGGCGGTAACCGTTCTGCCGCGGGCAGACGTGACCGGCCGGGTCCAGCGGCAGGGAGCACAGCGGGCAGGAGGGCCGGCCGGCGGCGATGACCCGGCGGGCGCGGGCGACGAACGCCCGGGCCGCGACCGGGGTGATGGTCACCCGCAGGGCGTCGGGGCCCTCGTCGCTGTCGGAGAGGATCACGTCCTCCTCGATCGGCTCCTCGCCGGCGGCGACGGCCTCGACGACGACGGCGTCCTCCTCGCCGTCCCAGGCCAGGCCCATCGCGGCGACGCGGAACTCCTCGTCGACGGGCGCGGTGAGCGGTTCGAGGTCGTCGACGTCGGCGTCGGGCGGGACGACGACGGCGGCGCGGTTGGCCACCTCGTCGAGCAGCTCGCTCATCCGGTCGGCCAGCACCTGGACCTGCGTCTTCTCCAGCGCCACGCTGATCGTGCGGCCGGCCTCGTCGGAGGCCTGCAGGTAGAAGGTGCGGTCGCCGGGCTGGCCCACCGTGCCGGCGACGAACCGGGTGGGACGGTCGAAGAGGAAGACCTGACGAGGCACGGCGATCAGGTTACGCGGCGCCGGAGCCCGCGCCGCCGCCGACGACCGCGTCGGAGGAGGGCTTGCGCCGGCCGCGCTTCTTCTTGGGCGGGATGAGGGCGGAGACGTCGCCGCCGGTGTCGTTGACCCGCACCAGGAACGGCCGGGTGTCGGTGTAGGTGACCACCGACAGGGACGCCGGGTCGACGACGATGCGCTGGAAGGAGTCCAGGTGCATCCCCAGTGCGTCGGCCAGGACCGCCTTGATCACGTCACCGTGGCTGCAGACCAGCCAGACGGCGTCCGGCCCGAGCTTCGCGTTCCACTCCCGGACGGCGGCCACCGCTCGCGCCTGGGTCTGGGCGAGCCCCTCGCCCTCGGGGCCGGGGAAGACGGCCGCGGAGGGGTGCTGCTGCACGACCTTCCAGAGCGGGTCCTTGGTCAGCTCCTTGATCGGGCGGCCGGTCCAGTCGCCGTAGCGGGCCTCGCCGAACCGGTCGTCGGTCTGCACCTCCAGCGCACGCCCCTCGGCGACCGTGCCGGCGGTCTGCTGGCAGCGCTCCAGCGGGCTGCTGACCACTGCGGCCAGCGGCACGTCCGACAGCCGCTGCGCGACCGCCTGCACCTGGGTCTGGCCGGTGTCGTCCAGCTGCACCCCGGGGGTCCAGCCGGCCAGCACGCCGGCGGTGTTGGCCGTCGTCCGGCCGTGCCGGAGCAGGATGACCGTCGTCATGGGGCTTGCCTCCTCGATCGGCCCGCGAGCAGGGGCCCGACGCGAGCCAGCGAGCGGCGGAGGACTCGCTGGCCCGTCCACACGCCGCCGACTCTATGGCCCCGTCCGGAGGCGCGCCCCGAGCTCCTGCGGGGGCGGCTCAGGTGGGCTCGAGGACGCCGGTGCCGACCAGGGCCAGCACCAGCACACCGAGCGCGATCCGGTAGACCACGAACGGGGCGAAGCTGCCGTGGGCCAGGTAGCGCAGCAGCCAGGCGATGACGGCGTACCCGATCCCGAAGGCGATGACGGTGGCCAGGATGGTCGGGCCCCAGGAGAGCGCCTGGCCCGCGGTGTCGCCGGTCAGGGACTCGTACGCCTGGAAGAACCCGGCGCCCAGCACAGCGGGGACGGCGAGCAGGAACGAGTAGCGCGCCGCCGCGGCCCGGTTGTAGCCGAGGAACCGGCCGGCGGTGATGGTGCCGCCGGAGCGGGAGACACCCGGGATGAGCGCCATCGCCTGGGCGAACCCGAACGTCAGGCCGTGCTTGACGGTCAGGTCGGGCAGGTCGCGCTCGGTGCTGCCCACCCGGTCGGCCCAGTAGAGGACCAGCGAGAAGACGATCAGGGCGACGGCGATGATCCGCAGGTCCCGGAACGTCGTCTCGATCGAGTCCTGGAACAGCAGCCCGAGGACGACGATCGGCAGGCTGCCGATGATGATCAACCAGCCCATCCGGGCGTCGGGGTCGCTGCGGGCCGAGCGGTCGGACAGCCCCCGGACCCAGGCGGTGATGATCCGCCAGATGTCGTGCCGGAAGTAGATGAGCACGGCGAGCTCCGTGCCGATCTGGGTGATCGCGGTGAACGCCGCCCCGGGGTCGCCCCAGCCGAACGCCTCGCCGACCACCCGCAGGTGGGCGCTGGAGGAGATCGGCAGGAACTCGGTGAGGCCCTGCACCAGCCCGAGGACGACGGCTTCGAACCAGCCCACGGTCAGCGCCTCCGCTGCTCGGCCGGGCGGTGGTCAGGGCACGCGGAGGACGACTGCACGGCAGGCACCCTAGGTGCCCGGACCCGGCGCAGGGCTGCGACCTCCCGGTGGTCGCCCTCCCTGGAGTGAGACGTTGGCGACGGTAGGTTGACCCGTCGTGGAACAGCGGGCGCTCGGGCGCAGTGGGCTCGTCGTCTCCCGACTGGGGCTGGGCACCCTCACCTGGGGCCGGGACACCGACGAGGACGAGGCCGCGATGCAGCTCACGGCGTTCGTCGACGCCGGCGGCACGCTGGTCGACACCGCCGACGTCTACGCCGACGGGGAGAGCGAGCGCACCCTCGGGCGGCTGCTGGCCGACGTCGTCCCGCGCGACGACGTGCTGGTCGCCACGAAGGCGGCGGGCCGCACCGGGCCCGGGCCGATGGGCCGGGGCGCCTCTCGGGGGCACCTCCTCTCGGCGCTGGACGCGTCGCTGGAACGGCTGGGGATCGACCACGTCGACCTGTGGCAGCTGCACGCCTGGGACGACGCGACGCCCCTGGAGGAGACGCTGGCCGCCTGCGACCTGGCCGTCTCCTCCGGCCGGGCCCGCTACGTCGGGGTGAGCAACTTCTCCGGCTGGCAGACCGCGCAGGCCGCCACCTGGCAGCGCGCCTGGCCCGGGCGCACCCCGATCGTGAGCACCCAGGTCGAGTACTCACTGCTGCAGCGCGGCGTCGAGCGGGAGGTGCAGCCGGCCGCGGAGGCGCTGGGGCTGGGCATCCTGCCGTGGTCGCCGCTGGGCCGGGGGCTGCTCACCGGCAAGTACCGGGACGGCACACCCGCCGACTCGCGTGGCGCGTCCGCCCAGTGGCTGGGGTTCATCGACGGGCTGCGCTCGGCGACCGCCGACCGGGTGGTGGAGGCGGTCGTCACCGCCGCGCAGGGGCTGGGCACCACGCCGCTGGGGGTCGCCCTGGCCTGGCTGCACGACCGGCCCTGCGTGGTCGCCCCGATCGTGGGCGCCCGGACCGCCCAGCAGCTGCAGGCCGCCCTCGATGCCCAGGGGGTCCGGCTGCCGCCGGCGATCACCACGGCGCTGGACGACGTGTCCGCGCCGCACTTCTCCTATCCCGAGCAGCGTCGGGAACACTGAACAGTGAGCACCCCAACCGTGAGCACCGCACCCATGAGCACCGAACCGTGAGCACCCCCACGCCCGCCGGCGACCCCGTCTTCACCGCCTTCTGCGCCGCCGGCCTCTGGCCGGGCCTGGGCAAGCGGACGGCGGCCGACCTGCCGGCCGCCGGCATCACCGGCCCGGACGACGTCAGCGCCGACCGGCTGCTCAAGCTGCCCCGGGTGGGCCGGCAGCGCGCCGAGCGGCTGTTCAGCTCGTTCCTGGCCGCCCGGTCGACCTACGAGGTCGTCGAGCTGCTGGTCGGTGCCGGGCTGAACGCCCGGCTGGCGGTGAACTCCGCGGACGCGCTCGGCCCCGACGCCGCCCGCCGGCTCCGGGACGACCCGTGGGCGCTGCTCGGCCTGACCGGGGTGACGCTGGCCGACGCCGACCGGCTGGCGATCGCCGTCCTCTCCGGCGCCGACCGGCAGGACACCCGCCGCGGCCGGGCGATCGTGGCGCTGACCTTGCGCACCGCGACCGGGGACGGGCACACCGTGCTCCCCGCCGACCTGGTGGTGGCGGCGCTGCGCGCCGAGCAGATCGACGACCCGGCGGCGGCCGTGGTGGCCGCGGTGGAGTCCGGTGAGGTGCTCGAGCACGAACCACCGCTGACCGAGCCGGACGACGACGTCGACGAGCTGCCCGAACCGGACCCGGCGCTGCGCACCCTGTCGCTGGCCCGGTACGGGATGGCGGAGGAGGCGGTGGCGGAGAACGTGCACCGCCTGTCGGCCACCAGCGGGCGGATCGCCGACCCGGCGTCGGTGCGGTCGGTGGCCAAGGGCCTGGACCCGGCGCAGCAGGCCGCGGTGGCCCAGGTGCTCGGCGCCGGCATCTCGCTGCTGACCGGCGGGCCGGGCACCGGGAAGAGCCGGACCGTCGCCTCGCTGGTGAAGCTGCTGCAGGCCAAGGGCACCGAGGTGGCCCTGGCGGCACCGACCGGCCGGGCGGCGAAGCGGCTGGAGGAGCTGACCGACCACCCGGCGGTGACCGTGCACCGGCTGCTCGGCGCACAGGGCATGACCGGCGGGTTCGCCCGCAACGAGGAATGGCCGCTGGACGCCGACGTCGTGGTGGTCGACGAGGCCTCGATGCTGGACGTCGAGCTGACCGCGGCGCTGCTGGAGGCCTGCCCGGACGGCACCCACCTGCTGCTGGTGGGCGACCCGGCGCAGCTGCCCTCGATCGGCCCCGGCCACGTCCTCGGCGACCTGATCGACTCCGGCGTGGTGCCGGTGACCGAGCTGACCACGCTGCACCGCCAGGCCGAGGGCGGGGCGATCGCGCGGCTGGCCACCGGGGTGCGCGGCGGTGAGCTGGTGCAGGTCGACTCCCCCGACCGGGAGGTGGTGATCGTGCCGGCCACCGGGAGCGCCGAGGCGGCCAAGCGGGTGGTGCAGTTGGTCACCGACTCCATCCCGCGCGCGCTGGGCATCGACCCGTCGACGGTGCAGGTCGTCACCCCGGTGCACCGCGGGCCGGCCGGCACGATCGAGCTGAACAAGGCGCTGAAGGCGCAGCTCAACCCCGGCGAGGGCACGGTGTTCGGCTTCGACGTCGGCGACCGGGTGGTCGCGACGGCGAACCACCTCGACCTGGAGCCGATCGGGTTCGCCAACGGCGAGGTGGGCGTGGTGACCGGCACCGGCGAGGGGTCGCTGACCATCGACTTCAGCTCGGGCCCGGTCAAGGTGATCGGCAAGGCACTGTCGGACCTGCGGCACGGCTGGGCGATCACCGTGCACCGGGCGCAGGGCTCGGAGTGGCCCGGCGTCGTCGTGGTGCTGCCGCCGGAGGCCGGCGGGATGCTGTCCCGACCGCTGGTCTACACCGCCCTCACGCGGGCCCAGCGGCACCTGTCGATCGTGCACGCCAGCGGCGCTGCGCTGGCCCGGGCGGTCCGGGAGGTCGACGTCCGGCCGCGGCGGACCCGGTTGGCGACGCTGCTCGCCGAACTGGCGGAGTGACCCACCCGTCAGGTCGACCGCGTTTCACAGGTTGATCTTGAGGGCACTGATGAGGACATGGGCATCATCGGTTTCCTCGTCTTCGGTCTCGTCGTCGGTGCGCTCGCTCGGCTGATCAAGCCGGGCAAGCAGAACCTCAGCATCCTGGCCACCCTGGCCCTCGGCGTCGTCGGTTCCCTGATCGGTGGCGTCGTCGCCAGCCTCCTGGGCACCGGGGACTTCTTCGAACTCAACATCATCGGCGCGATCGTCGCGATCGTCGCCGCCGTGCTGCTGATCGGCGTGGCCGAGGGCATGAGCGGCGGTCGGCGCAAGGTCCACTGACCTCGCCCCCGCTCCACGCACGACTCCCCTGCCCGGGGCGCTGACCTCGCGGTCAGCGCCCCGGGCAGGCGCGTCTCACGGCACAGAGCAGCCGGTGCACCGCCGGCCCGAGATCCTCGGCGCAGGTGACGGGCTCGGCGAACGGCACGCGCACGTCCCGGTGGCCCGCACGCTGCTCGATCCGCAGCCGGAACCCGTACCGGTCCAGGCCCAGCGGGCGGACGACGTCGCCCCTCCCCACCCAGGCGGCCGGCACCCGGGAACACAGCAGGTCCAGCTCCTCGGGGTGGGCGACGTCGAGGTGCTGCAGCGCCGGCCCCTCGACCGCGATCAACGGGTCGGGCACCGCGGTGAGGAAGTCGTCGGGGTCGATCTCGGTGACGGCTCCACACTCCCCCAGCACGACCTCGGCCAGGTCCAGGCGCAGCAGGGTGGCGCTGCGCCCGACGTCCAGCAGCGCGCCCACCGGTGCGACGTCCGCGAACGCCAGCGCGGCGTCCCGCTGGTCGATCTCGAGCAGCGGCGTGAGCCATCCGGACAACCAGACCTGGGCGCGCACCGGCTCGCGCAGCGGCACCGGGGCGTGGTCGGTGACCATCAGCAGCGCCGCGAGGTCGCCGTCGGCGGACGCCTGGACCGTGCGGCACACCTCACCGTCGGTCGGCACGACCACGAGCACCTGCCCCTGGGCGGTGACGGCGTGCCCGAGCACGCGGCTGCCGTCGATGCCGGCAGCGCAGACGGCGGCCGCCGACCGGGCCGCCACGGTGCGCGCCCGTTCGGCTCCGGTGGGCCGGAGGGCGTCGGACGAGGGCCCGGGGGCGGCGGGGCGGGTCGATCGTGTCATGCGGCACTCCGGGTTCAGGGCGACTCAAGATCGGGTAAGGTGAGCCTAACCGAACCGGAGGATCGTGTGAACAGCTCCCGCCCCAAGGTCCGGCGCTCACGTGCGCTGGGCATCCCGCTCACCCCGAAGGACGTCCGCTACTTCGAGCGGCGCCCGTACCCGCCCGGTGAGCACGGCCGCAAGCGCAAGAACACCAGCGACTACAAGACGCGACTGATGGAGAAGCAGCGGCTGCGCGCGCAGTACGACATCAGCGAGACCCAGCTCCGCTCGGCGTTCGACCGGGCCAAGCGCACCGGTGGCAAGACCGGCGAGGAGCTGATCACCCACCAGCTCGAGGCCCGGCTGGACGCGACCGTGCTGCGCGCCGGGTTCGCTCGCACGATCTACCAGGCCCGGCAGACGGTCAGCCACCAGCACGTCACGGTGAACGGCAAGCGGGTCGACCGGCCCAGCTACCAGGTGCAGCCCTACGACGTGGTCGAGATCGCCGAGCGCAGCAAGGCCAAGCTGCCCTTCCAGGTCGCCGCCTCCGGCGCGCACGCCGCCGCCCCGGCCTACCTGGAGGTCCAGCTCTCCGAGCTCCGCTGCGTGGTCCTCCGCCGGCCGCAGCGCTCCGAGGTCCCCGTGGTGTGCGAGGAGCAGCTGGTCGTGGAGTACTACTCCCGCTGAGCCGACCCGGCGACCGGGGCCGATCAGGCCCCGGCGTCGGTCGCCGGAGCGCTGTTGAGCCGGATGGCCCGATGTCGGAGAGCCCTCCGATGACCAGGGCGGAGGCGACGTTCACCACCAGCGCCACGAACCACAGCACGGCCAGCAGGAACACGATCCGCTGAGCCCGTGAGCCGCCGCCGCGCCCCAGGAGAGCCAGCTGGGCCAGGGACTCGCGGGCCAGATCGACCGCAGCGCCACGCAGCCGCTCGTCGGCCAGCGCCTCACCCCGGGTGACAGCAGACCCGACCCGGGCCTGCTCCGCAGGGCTCAGGCCGTGCCGACGCGCGAGGCCACCCCAGGGGTCCGGGCCTCGGCCGGGCTTCAGCCGGCCCCACACCGAACGGCCGCCGATCCACCAGGCCAGCAGCGGCAGCCCCACGAGGATGAGCAGCACGGTGATCAGCGCGGCGGTCACGGGCCAGATCCTCACCCGCCGTGACGGGCGTCGCGGCCGGCCGGCGTCCGGACCACCCGATCAGGCGATGCCCGGCACCCGGCCGCCCGCGGCTCCGGACGGGGTCAGCCGCGCTGCTCGTCCTCGTCGTCGTCCGGCACGGCCGCCCGCTGCTCGAGGACGTCGGCCTCGTCGGCCTCCGGGTCGGCGTCCCGCATCGTCGAGGAGGTGCCCGGCGTCGCGCTGAGCTGCTGCTCGATGCCGTCGGCCTCCGGGACCTCGGCGCCCAGCGGCGTCACCTCGTCGGCGAGCTCCGGGCCGGTCGCGGCGGTGGTCCGCTGCTGCTCCAGGCGGTCGGCGTCGTTGGCTTCGGGGTCGGTCATGAGGGCTCCTCGCCGGTCGGGGGCCCGGCCGGGTGCCGGGCCGCGCCGTCCTCCCCTGCCCGCACTCCGCCGGGGCGACACCCGGACCGGGTGGCTCCGTGGTGACCACCACGTGACCCGCGGGCGTCCGGCAGGCACAATCGACGAGGTGTCAGCACCCGGCGAGTACGAGTACGCCCCGCTGCGCATCCCGGCGGGCATCTCCCGCTCCGCGGCGGCGCAGCTGATGAGCATGCAGTCCGACACCGGCGGCTGGGAACTCGCCCGGCTCCAACTGCACGCCGACGGCACCCGCAAGGTGATCATGCGGCGCCGGATGCGGCTGTCCTACCTCCCCCGCCCCATGGTCTGACGAAGGACCCCGTTGCCCCCCGCCCGCTCGCAGAGTCGCGGCGGCACCCTGCTGATGGCCCCGTCCAGAGGCTCGGCCCGAGCCTGCGAGGGCTGAGGAGGACGGGGTCCTTCTTCAGGGCGTGAGGACGACCTTGCCGACGGTGCTGCGGTCGGCGATCGCGGCCATCGCCTGCGGCAACTCGGTGAGCGGCAGCGACTGACCGACCAGCGGGTCGATCGCCCCGTCGGCGAACAGATCGCACAGCGCCTCGTGCACCAGCCCGATCCGGGCCGGGTCGTGCTTGCGGTACAGGCCCCAGTGCAGCCCGACGATGCTGTAGTTCTTGACCAGCGCGTGGTTGACCGGCGCCTGCGGGATCGTGCCGCTGGTGAAGCCCACGACCACGAGCCGCCCCTCGAAGGCGATGCACTTGCGGGACTTGTCGAACACCTCGCCGCCGACCGGGTCGTAGACGACGTCGGCGCCGTGCCCGCCGGTGATCTCCTTGACCAGCGGGACGAAGTCCTCGGCCGTGTAGTCGATGACGTGGTCGGCGCCGAGCGAGCGGCAGACCTCGGTCTTCCGCTCCCCACCGGCGGTGGCGATGACCTTCGCGCCGGCGGCCTTGCCGAGCTGGATCGCCGCCGTCCCGACGCCGCCGGCCCCGGCGTGCACCAGCAGCCACTCCCCCGCCTGTAGGGCTGCGCGCCGGTGCAGGCCGACGTAGCCGGTCTGGTAGGTCAGGTACAGCGAGGCAGCCTGCTCGTCCGACATCGCGTCGGGCACCGGCCAGGCCGCGGCGGCGTCCATCAGCGCGTACTCGGCGAACGCCCCGGGACCGCCGGACGGTGACCCGAGCACCCGCTGGCCGGTCTCGACGATCTCACCGCACAGCTCCACGCCCGGGGTGTAGGGCAGCGGCGGCCGCTCCTGGTACTGGCCCATCGCCATCAGCACGTCGGGGAAGTTCAGCCCGGCGGCCCGCACCTTGACCAGCACCTGGCCGTCGGCCGGGGTGGGCTGTTCGACCTCGTCGAGGGACATGACCTCGGCCGGGTTCCCGAGGGAGTGGACTCGCCATGCACGCATGCCGGCACCCTGCCAGAACGGCGGTGACGCCGGTCACCCGGGGGCCGAGGACTCGTTGCACGCAACCAGGCACCTCGTACCCTGGAACGGTTGGCGTCGAGAGGACGGCGTCGCAGAACACCGGAGGACGAGAACCCCCGTGAGCTCCACCATCGATCCCGTCGCCGTCCGCACGCTGGGCCGGCTGGGCGCCGACCTGGCTGCCGGCAGCCCGTCGCACGACCTCGTCGAACGCCTCGTCGACGACCTGAGCCGGCCGTTCGGGCTGGACTTCTCCATCCGGTACGAGCTGCCCCCGGCGGCCGGTGAGCTGCGCCTGCACACCACCATCGGCGTGCCTGCGCAGCACCGGACGGACCTCGCAGTCGTCCCGCTCGGTGTCGCCGTCTGCGGGATGGTCGCCGAGCAGCGCCGTCCGGAGGCGCATGCCCGGGTGGACGCGGACCCCGACGAGCGGCTCGCCCTGGCCCGAGAGCTGGACGCCACCGCCTACGCCAGCTTCCCGCTGGCCGCGGGCCCGGCCGTGCTCGGCACCCTGTCGGTCGGCTCCCGGACCCGCCCGGAGTTCGGCGACGCAGAGCTGGCCGTCCTGGGCGCCGCCGCGGACCTGGTCACCGTGGCCGCTGCCAGGGAGCGGGACCGCGCCATGGTCGAGTCCGCCCTCGCCGGGCAGGCCGCGGCCGAGGCGCGCATCGCACACCTGGAGACCGCGCTGGTCACCAACCGCACCATCGCCACGGCCATCGGCGTGGTGATGACCCGCCGGCGCGTGACCGACGAGCAGGCCCACCGGTGGCTGGTCGAGCTCAGTCAGCGGACCAACCGGAAGCTGCGGGTGGTCGCCGAGCAGATCGTGCACACCGGTTCGCTGGAGGTCTGACGTCCCTCAGCGCATGGACGGCCGGCGCAGCGCGGTCGGGACGACGGCGGTCTCACCGCTCGCCGTCCGGGCGGCCGGCACGCCCTTGAACTTGTAGGGCACGGCGCCCACGCCCGGCTGGACGACGTAGGCCGCGCCCGGCTCGGCGCCGGCCCAGGCGGCGACCATCGCCTCGGCCACCTCACCGGCCGAGAGCACCGGGAAGTCGGCGGCGGCGAACTCGTCGCGGAGCGGGTCGATGATGGCGGTGTCGGCGAACCCGGGGCAGATGGCGGAGATGGTGATGCCGTCGTCCACGAGGCGGGAGGACATCGACCGGACGAAGGCCACCGCCCCGCCCTTGGCGACGCTGTAGCCGGGGTCGGTGGCCATCGGCGAGAGCCCGGCCAGCGATGCGGTCACCACGATCGACCCGCCACCGGCGCGGCGCAGAGCCGGCAGCGCGGCCTCGGTGCCGTAGACGACGCCGAAGAGGTCGACGTCGACCACCTTGAGGAACTCGTCGACGTCCAGGGCGTGCCGGGACTGCCCGGCGATGCCGGCGTTGAGGAAGACGGCGTCCAGCCGGCCGTGCTCGGCCTCCACGGCGGCGACAACGGCGGCGTTGGCCGCCCGGTCGGTGACGTCCAGGGCAGCGAAGTGCGCGCCGAGGCCCGCGGCGACCTCGCGGTTGGCCGGGCTGTCGAGGTCGGCGAGGACGACGGTCACCCCGCGCTCGCGGAGCAGCGCAGCGAGGGCGCGGCCGAAACCGCCGGTCCCTCCGGTGACGAGGGCGACGTCGCCCTGGGCGGGCGAACCGGGCGCGGCAGTGGTGTCGGTCACGCCCGGCATCACATCACGCCTGGCGCAGGAACCGGTCGAGCACCCGGATGCCGAACTGCATGGAGTCGATGGAGATGCGCTCGTCGATGCCGTGGAACAGCGAGGCGAAGTCGAGGTCGGCGGGGAGCTTGAGCGGGGAGAAGCCGAAGCAGCGCATGCCCAGCGTCTCGAAGCTCTTGGCGTCGGTGCCGCCGCTCATGGTGAACGGGACGGCGCGGGCGCCCGGGTCCTCGGCCTGCAGCGCCTGGACCATCAGGTCGACCGAGGGGCCGTCGAACGTCGTCTCCACGGCCTGGTCGTAGGTGATCCACTCGCGGCTGACGCCCTCGCCCAGGAGCTCGTCGAGCTGCTTCTCGAACTCGGCCTCCTGGCCGTACAGGAAGCGACCGTCGATGGTCGCGCTGGCGGTGCCGGGGATGACGTTGGTCTTGTAGCCGGCGTCGAGCATCGTGGGGTTGACCGTGTTGCGCAGCGCCGCGCCGATCATCCGGCTGATGCTGCCCAGCCGGGCGAGCGCCTCGTCGGGCTGGTCCGGGTCGATCTCCACGCCGTAGGCGTCGCTGACCGCGTCCAGGAACTCGCGCATCGGCGGGGTGAGCACGGTGGGCAGCCGGGTGGTGCCGATCCGGGCGACCGCCGCGGCCAGCCGGGTGACGGCGTTGTCCTCGTGCACGAAGGAGCCGTGGCCGGGACGGCCCTGGGCGGTCAGTTTCATCCAGGCCAGGCCCTTCTCGGCGGTCTGCACGAGGTAGAGGCGCAGGTCGTCGCGGACGGTGATGCTGAACCCGCCGACCTCGCTGATCGCCTCGGTGCAGCCCTCGAAGAGGTCGGCGTGGTGGTCGACCATGTAGTGGGCGCCCTTGCGTCCGCCGGCCTCCTCGTCGGCGACGAAGGCCAGCACGATGTCGCGGTCGGGCTTGACGCCGGTGCGGGCCCAGTCGCGCACCAGCGCGAGGGTCATCGCGTCCATGTCCTTCATGTCGACCGCGCCGCGGCCCCACACGTAGCCGTCGCGCTGCTCGCCGCTGAACGGGTGGACGCTCCACTCGGCCGGGTCGGCCGGGACGACGTCCAGGTGGCCGTGCACCAGCAGGGCAGGGCGGTCGCGGTTCGTACCTTCGATCCGGGCGACCAGGCTGGCCCGACCCGGCTCGGACTCGTGGATGACGCTGCTGATCCCCACCTCGTCCAGCTTGGCGGCGACCCACTCGGCGGCCTTCCGCTCCCCCGCGCTGGTGGCGGAGTCACCGGTGTTCGTGGTGTCGATGCGGATGAGGTCGGAGAGCAGGTCCGCGACCTCGGACTGGGCACCGGCCAGGGGCGTGGGCTGCGACATGCGGACGATGGTGCCACCGGCCCCCGTCCCGAGCCGGGGTCGGCCTCGGTTATGCTCATCGAGGCGCTCCACGGAGCGCTCACCTTGTCCGGGTGGCGGAATGGCAGACGCGCTAGCTTGAGGTGCTAGTGCCCTTTATCGGGCGTGGGGGTTCAAGTCCCCCCTCGGACACCGAGTTGAACCCTCAGGGCCCTCACAGCCGCTGGGGGTTCACCTGTCTCTGGCATCGGCAGACTTTCTGTATGACTGAACAACTGCTCCGTCTGACAACTGCTCCGTCCGCTGACGTAGTGGAACGCCGGCTGGTCGCTTCGCCTCTCGGGCGAGGAGTTGGACGGGACCGCCGGCCGTTCCGTTCGGTGAACAAAGGGATGGGCCCCGGCACAGCGCTGGGTGCCGTCGATCGCGGTGACTCCTGTCCTTCCATCGAGCAAGCATGAAGGTCAGGGCAGGTCGGACCCCGTCGGCGGCAGTAGTTCGAACGGCGCGGGCCCCGTCAGGACCCC
Organism: Modestobacter sp. VKM Ac-2978; assembly: GCF_026968025.1. Lineage (NCBI taxonomy): Bacteria > Bacillati > Actinomycetota > Actinomycetes > Geodermatophilales > Geodermatophilaceae > Modestobacter > Modestobacter sp. VKM Ac-2978. The sequence continues at coordinate 25,004 of NZ_JAPVBP010000004.1, forward strand.
GTTCACCTGCAACGCGATCGCGTGGGCGCCCGGGTAGTAGCGGCGGGTGGTGATCTGCCGGAAGGAGTGCGCCCTGTCGATCTCGAACTCCTCCCCCACGGCCAGGGTCCGGCTGGCGAGCTTGAAGGTCTTTCCGCTCGACCCGCCATTGGCCTTCCGGTGGTGGACGACGTAGTCGATAGCGACCCGGGCGCTCTCGGCACCGACGTTGCGGAGCACTGCGCGGAAACGGACGCTGCCGCCCCACGGGACCTCGTTGTCGAGAACGTGCGGGCCGTCGATGTCCACCGCGGCGGGTGCGAAGCCCAGGAGGCCCAGGGCTCCGGGGTTCCCGCGCTTGACGAGGGTCCGCAGGCCTCGTCGCACGAGCGCAGCTGTCGTGGACGCCGGGGCGTCGAGCCATCGGCCTGCTGTGTCGACGACGAGATCCGGTTCGTCGCGGCTGAGATCGTTCAGATGGTTGGCCACGGAACGGCGCACGTACTCGCTCCCGTCCCGGTACAGCGCGTCGAGGATCGGCACGGTGACGCCGGGACGGGCGAAGAGCTCCGGGACACGCGTCGCCCAGGGCAGATATGGCCGGGTGCCCTCGCTGGCCAGTCGCCGCACGTGCTCGTCGGGAGAGTCCGTCCACATCCGGACGCTCTCGAGTGCCAGGTCCAGGTCGTGGCGCAGAAGCGCGCGGACCGCGAACTCGGAGGTCAGTCTGCCCGTGAGCTCGGCGAGGAGCGCCATGGCATCCACGAAGACCTCATCCGTGCTCTGCTGCACAGCACGGCTGGCGACCGCGCTCGTGACCGGCCAGATCAGCCACCCGCCGAACGCCGGAGACGCATCCCGGGCCGCACGAACGACGTCTGCCAAAGCGCGATAGTCCCCGGGGACGTCCGCGAGGAGGGCATCGCGCAGCAGGTCGGCCCGCGCCCGCAGGGACAAGCCGTCGAGCGCACCGGCGCCCTGCGGCAGCACACGCAGCGATCGGCCGGGGGCCGCAGCCTGGATGGAGCGAGCCAGCGTGTGGGCGACCTGCGGACCGATGAGCTCCTCAGCGAAGGGCATGAGCCCATGATCGCGGCCTTCGACGGACGCTGGCGGGGCGCGCTCCCCTAGGAGCACTGCACCCTGGGCGGGACGGGAGCCAGCGCCCAGAGTCGGCCGTGCCATCCGGCACACCGAGCCTGCTGATCCGCTCCGGAGCGGCGGGCCACCACGAGGAGACCGACATGTCGGGCACCGAGCAGAACACCGCCGTCAATGGACGGACCGCCACCACCACCCGCGACGCAGCCGAGCACCCGCGGCGACGTCCCCGCCTCGATCGAGGCCACCACCGCCGGACGGTGGGAGACCTCCTGCGCACCGCCACTCGTGGCCGTCGCCGTGGGCTCACCGCCGTGGTGGCGGGCGTCATCACCTCACTCCTGGCGATCCTCGGGCTCGCCGGCCCCGCCAGCGCCGGCGGCGGCCACGACAAGCCGACGGTCGTCATCGTCCACGGCGCCTGGACGGACGCGGGGTCCTTCAGCGAGGTCCAGCAGCGGCTGCAGCAGCGCGGCTACCCGGTCCTCGACTTCGCCAACCCGCTGCGGTCGCTCAGCGGCGACAGCGCAGCGCTGGCCTTGTTCCTGCAGCACCGGACGAGCGGCCCGGTGGTCCTCGTCGGCCACTCCTACGGCGGCGCAGTGATCACCGAGGCCGCGACCAGCGACCCTGACGTGCGCGCCCTCGTCTACGTCGACGCCTTCGTGCCGGAGAAGGGCGAGAGCCTGCTGGCCCTGCTCTCCAGTGCGGGCCCGGTCGACCCGTCGGCCCTGTTCGACATGGTGCCCTACCCCGGAGCGCCGGAGGGTGACGTGGACCTGTACCTGCAGGAGGCCGCCTTCCACGCCACGTTCGCCAACGGGCTCCCGCGCAAGGAGCGGGACGACCTCTACGCCCGGCAGCGCCCGATCACGTTCAGTGCGGTGAACGAGGCGGCGGCGAACGAGCCCGCGTGGACGTCGCTCCCCTCGTGGTACGTCGCGGGGACCGAGGACGGCTCCATCCCGTTGGAGCTGCAGGAGCGCATGGCCTCCCGCGCCGGCGCGGAGCTCACCACGGTGAAGGCCGGACACCTCGCGATGACCCGCCACCCCACCGCGGTCGCGAAGGTGATCGAGCAGGCCGCCGCCGCGACGGACCACTCCTGAGTCGATGTCGCCGCAGGGCGAGCAGCCGGTGGTCCATCAACCGCGCGCCCTGCGGCGGCGACGTCGTCCTCACTCTGTGAGACCCGCACGCCATCCGACCGACCAGTCAAGGGAAGGACGTCAGCCATGCGTTCTGTCCAGCTCGGCACCTCGCCGCAGGGCCCCAGCCGTGGCGGAACGCAGCCCGGCCGTCAGGCCGGCAGGACCGCGCTCGTCACCGGAGGCGCGCGGGGCATCGGCGCCGGCATCGTCGCGCGCCTCGCCGCCGAGGGCGCCCACGTCTTCTTCACCTATGCCTCAGCAGCGGCCGACGCCGACGCTGTCGTCGCCGACATCGAATCCAGGGGTGGCCGCGTGACTGCGATCGCGGCGAACAGCGGCGACAGGGAACAGGTGCGACAGCTCGTGAACACGGTCCTGGAGCGCAGCGGTCGCCTGGACATCGTCGTGAGCAACGCCGGCGGCGGAACCATGAAGCACGTCACCGACCTCAGCGATGGCGAGATCGATCGGATGATCGACGTCAACATCCGCGGAACCATCGACCTGCTGCGATACACCGCGCCGATGATGGGCCCGGGCGGCCGGCTCATCACGATCGGCAGCGTCAGCGCCCACCACCTGCCCGACAGTGCGTCCTCGACCTACGGGATGACCAAAGGTGCCGTCGCAAGCCTCGTCCGGGGCTTGGCGCGCGAACTCGGCCCGCGAGGGATCACGGTCAACAACGTGCAGCCGGGCCCCGTCGACACCGACGCCAATCCCGCCGACGGCCCAGCCGGGGAAACCCTCCGGTCACTCATCCCGATCGGACGGTTCGGGACGGTCGCCGAAGTGGCCTCCTTCGTCGCGTACGTCGCCAGCGACGAGGCCAGTTATCTCAACGGCGCTTCCCTGGACATCGACGGCGGCTACAGCGCCTGACGGGCAATCGCTGCTCACCGCCGACTCCGAGGTCGAGACGTCGGCTGGAGCTCCCCGCCACGCGATCTCCTGCCCTGGCCCCCAAGGGCACTGCTTCCTCCATCACCGACCTTGATCCAACCCACGAGAGAACGAGGAACCCGCCATGTCAGACAACCGCTGTACGCCACACCTCCACGCCGCCGACGAGCCCGAGATCGTGCGCGCCCCGGCCGTCCACTACGTCTCCATCAGAGGCTCCGGCGCCCCGGGAACCGACGCGTTCTACCGCAAGAAGGCCGCCGTCGCCGAGGTTGCTCGGGCTCTGCACGACGATGAGTCCGACCCGGTGGTGGAGCTGCAGTACTGGTATCCGGCAGGGTCGACGCCCGTCGAGATCGCCGACTTCTACAGCGTCAACCCCATCCCCTCACTCCAGTACCGAGTACTGGCGATGGTTCCTGCCGACACGACGACGGACGACCTCGCCGCAGCACGTGCCCGTGTGGCGAGCCCCTCGAAGCTCGACGAGATGGAGCTGTTCGCGCTGCCCGAGCAGGACGTCGTGCAGGTGATGCACCACGGGCCATTCGCAGAGGAGTTCGGGACGCTCGCCCGGCTCGGCAGGTTCGCCGAGGGCCTCGGTCTGCACCGCAGCGGGCCCCACCATGAACTTCACCTGGACGGCTTCACCCGGGACACTCCCCAGCAGTCCCTCCGCACGATCCTGCGCGACCCCGTGGCATAGGTGCAGGCTCGGCGTTCGGGCACGGCCGCATGAGAGTCGTCGACCGAAGCATGCCCGCTGGCCATGCGGGACCATGACGACCGCCCGCACGGCACCCACGACTGGCACGGAACGGGCACGTCGCCATCGCGCTGCTGGCACGGACGGGGCGGCTCAACGCGCAGGCGGCAGCTCAGGACTGAGTCGTGGGGTCTGCCGGCCGGGGGGCGAGGCCTCGCTCGATCGTGTCCATCGTGTCCGCGAAGGCAGTGGATATGTCGATGCCGAGGCGCTCGGCGATGACGATCACCCACCACAGCGACTCGGACAGCTTGTGTGCCAGCTGCGCGTCCGCGTCGCCGTCGATCTCCCAGGTCCCCTCGTGGGCCAGGACCAGTCGACCGACGGTGCCGACGCCGTTGCCGAATCCCAGCATGAGCTCCTGGAGGGTCCACACCTGTCCGTTCACCCTGCGTTCGATGGCCTCGTAGAGGGCTCGGACCTCCATCGCCCGCCGACGCGCTGACTCCAAGTCGACCTGTTCCGGGTGGTTCACGAGAACTCCTGTGTCGGTGAAGTGCGGGGAGCACCCGGCTGCCGAAGGCCTGGCGCGCCCTCGCGCTGAGTCGCCTCGATCGTGCCGAGCAGGGCCAGCGCGTCCTCGCTGGGACTGCCTGGCGCAGCACTGGCCACGGTCAACTGCAGTCCCGGGGACTCGCGGACGTCGAACGTCTGGTAGGACAGCTCGAGCTCGCCGACGGCGGGGTGCTGGATGTGCATGTGCACGGTCGTGAGCCCCGCGACCTGGTGGTCGTCCCACATGGCGGCGAACGCCGGGCTGCGGACGTAGAGGCGGCGCACGAGGGCGGCGACCTCGGGGTGGGGCGGCGAGAAGCCCGCAGCGAGGCGGATGCCGCTCACCGCGGCGCGGGCGGCATCGTCCCAGTGCACGAAGTACGTCGGCGCGGTCGGATCGAGGAACATGTACTGCAGCACGTGGCCGTCGTGGTTGGCGGGTGCGATCAGCCCGGTCGCGATGTCGTTGGCGGCGATCACCCGGAAGGCGGGATTCACCACGTAGGCCGCGGCCTTCGGGAACGAGTTCATCAGCTGCCGCAGGTGCGGGCTCGCCTGCTCGTCGGTGACCCGGGTCGTCGGGGCGAGCCTCGCCAGGCGGAAGGCGTGGTCACGGGCATCCGCGCCGAGCTGCAGCGCGCGTGCGACCGCCTCCATGAGCTGCGGGGAGGGGGTGCGCTCGCGACCTTGCTCGAGGCGGGCGTAGTAGTCGGAGCTCACGCCGGCCAGCACGGCGACCTCCTCGCGTCGCAGGCCGATGACGCGTCGGCTGCCGATGCTGCGCAACCCGGCGGACTCGGGGGTGAGCCGGGCGCGTTGAGCTCGGAGGAAGTCGCCGAGCTCGTTGCCTCTCCCGCAGGGGTTCGTTCCGGGCATGGTCAGCTCCGTTCGGTGTTCACCATCACGAACCGGCTGCAGCGGCCGGACTCCTCGAAGGTCACGGTCCAGAGGTTGTCGAAGTCGCCGAGCTTCGCGTACCGGCCGATCCCGGTGATGACGACGTCCCACCCGTCGATGGCGGTGATGGACCACTCGAACTCCCATCCGCCACTCTGCCACTCCCATCGGCTGCGCCAGCCCTCGACGATCGCGTCCCGACCGATCCACCGGGTATCGAAGGGCGACTCGTGGTACTCGGCGTCGACGGTGAAGAGGTCTTCGATATCGCCACGGGCATTGCTCGTCCAGGCCGTCACGTAGTCCTCGACCCACCGGGTGACCGAGGCAGTCGTCGGGCGCGGGCCGGCCGGGGGGCCCGCATGCGCGGGGTCGGGCGTCATGGGTCCGATGCTGCCCGGGGGTGAGGACTCCAGGCAGGGTGCACTGCTCCTAGGGTGTTGCCCCCTTCACCGGCGAGGTGGCCGCCAGCAGGCTCGAGAGCGGAGAGCCTCTCCGATGAACCGCCTCGCTCGCCCCTGAAGGGTGCACCCAGCCATGACCGATCCAGCCCGCAAGCCCACCGTGGTCATCGTCCACGGCGCGTGGACCGACGCGAGCTCGTTCGCGGGAGTCCAGCGCCTCCTGTCCCCGGAGGGCTACACGGTCCTCGAGTTCGCCAATCCGCTGCGCTCGCTCGCCGGCGACGCGGACTACCTCGCCACGTTCCTCCGAGCGCGCACGAGCGGCCCCGTCGTCCTGGTGGGCCATTCCTACGGCGGCGCCGTCATCGGGGCCGCCGGCCTCGCCGTGACCGACGTGCGTGCCCTGGTGTACGTGAACGCGTTCGTGCCGGCCGAGGGCGAGAGCCTGCTCGACCTGCTCAACAGCGTCGGACCCGTCGACCCCGGCCAGCTTTTCGACATGGCGCCCTACCCGGGCGCTCCTGAGGGCGACGTCGACCTGTACATCCAGCGCGGGCCGTTCGAGCCGGCGTTCGCGACCGGCCTCTCCGACGAACTCCAGACGGAGTTCTACGCCAAGCAGCGCCCCATCACCTCCGCAGCGGTGGGAGCGCCGGCGGCCCCGGGCCAGGCTTGGGAGCAGCTGCCCTCCTGGTACGTGGCCGGAACGGTCGACGGGAGCATCCCGCTGGACCTGCAGTTGCGGATGGCCAAGCGCGCAGGATCGGCCGTCACCGAGGTCGAGGCCGGGCATCTGTCCATGGTCAGTCACGCCCGCGAGGTGGCAGACGTGATCAAGGAAGCCGCGAGCGCCACCGCGCAGTAGGCGGTGGCGCGCGCAGTGCTCGCACCAGCGCTCCGCGCGCCACCGAACCGCACGCGCCGGTGAGGGACGCGACCGACCCAAGACGGACTGTGGATCACTGACACCATCGAGCACCCACGAGGGAAGGGAAGTCCAGTGCGTGGCGGTGCTGGCATGTTCAACTGCGCCGGACCGGTACGGCAGCCATCCCGACCGTGGCGGCACCTCTACCCCGCGTCAGAAGTCAGGCAAAGCACGTATGGGCTCGTGATACTGCGAAGGCCCAGCTCAGACGGGGAACTCGCTGGATCGCGGTCTCACTTGCCCCCGAGAGCCAAGCGTGTGCGGAAGTACCGTGTCCCCCCTCGGACACCATCACAGAGCCGCTTCCGTATACGGCCCGAGAAGACGTCCCCGAAGCTCCTCGACGTTGCGAGCGACGAACTGCCACCCCTGGCCCACGCCCCCTGGTATCGCAGCGGCTCCCAGTTCATGCCCGGCCCCTGCAGCGCCTGCAGGCGGGTAAGCAGCTCGTCGCTGTCGTCGCGGCCTCGCTGCTCCTGGGCAAGGGTGTCGAGGATCTCGACATGTCGCTCGAGGTAGTCAAGTGCGGCCTCCAGGTCACTGGTGCGCACGGTTGCGTTGGCGTTCATCGTCATCCTCCAAGGAGTGCGGCGAACCGGAACGCCGGTGGGGGCTCTCCTCCTCCGCGCCCTCGGCGAATCCACCCGCAGGTACGCCGACCAGACCGAGCAGGAACACCAGCGCCTCGCCGATGCCGTGGCGCGCGGCGCCGTCCCCGGTGAGCGGGGTGTGTGACGTGTCCGATGTGCCGGGCACTCGCCGACGACCGCCATCTGTCAGCTTGCGGACCGGTTCCTCTCCAGCCAGTCGACGAGCACCTTTGAGACGTGCCCGGGCTGATCGGTCATCAGCACGTGGTTCGCGTTCGGGATCATCACGAGCTCGGCGCCGGGGATGCGGCCGGCGAGGGTGCGGCCGTTCTCCGGCGGGACGAGCGCATCCCGCTCTCCGTGTACGACCAGCGTCGGCGCGGTGATGCCGTCCAAGCGGTCATGGCCGTCCCATCGTGACGACCCCATCACCTGCGCCAGGTAACCCGCGTTCGTGGCGGCGAGCGGGAACCGCACCGCCCAGTCCTCCTCGATGCGCTCGCGGGGTGTCTCGGGCGCGTAGTTGTAGGGGATGGAGGCTTCCGCCGCCTCCTGGGGTGTCGTCAGCCCGCGCTGCATCAGCATCGCCATCGCCTGGGGGTTCATGACGGCGCGCGCGATGCCCGGGTGAGTGGCGATCAGGCACAGCGAGCGGACCCGCTCCGAGGCGCTGTGCACGATCTCCTGGGCGATCAGGCCGCCCATCGAGATGCCGACAACGTGGGCGGTGTCCACGTCCGCCGCGTCCAGCACGGCCAGGCAGTCCGCCGCCATGGTCTCGACCGTGTACGGCGCTCCAGGGACGTCACCGGTGCGGCCGGCGCCTCGGTTGTCGACGCGGATGACCCGGTGACCCTCGGCCAGCGCGGGCACCAGCCGGAACCACATCGCGGCCGGGTAGGCGAGCCCCATGACCAGCAGGACGGCGGGAGCGTCCTCCGGCCCGTCGGACTCCCAGGCGATGCGGGCCGTGTCAGGACGTTCGATGACCGGCACGAGGCGCTCCGCTCTCGGGGATCGGGGACTCGGTCCATTCTGTACCAGGAGCCGGGCGCCCTGGGTCGTCCGGCCCGTGACAAGGCGAAGGGCGCCTCGTTCCGACTCTGCGGAACGAGGCGCCCTTCATCCGTCCAGCGCTGTCAGGCCATGGAGCGCACGTTGGACCGATCGGCGACCGAGTGCTCGTTCGCCCGGCCCTCGGTGTCGACGATGGCGCGCAGGAACAACCCGCCCTGCAGCTTGACCAGCCGCGACGTCAACGTCGCGACGTACCGAGCGCCGACCCGCGGGTCGAGCAGGGTGCGCGGCGTGATGTCCAGCGCCGCGTGCTTGACCTTGGCCGCGAGCTCAGCGGGGCTGGGCTGGTGGAGCCAGGCGGGACCGGAGGCGCCCTGCGGACCCTGCACGCCGGGCAGACCGACCGGGCCGGCCGCGCCGGCCTGACCCTGCACGCCCTGCGGCCCCTGCAGGCCGCGAACGCCCGACTCGCCCCGCTCACCGAGCACGCCCGGCGCGCCCTGCAGACCGCGCAGGCCCTTCTCGCCCTGTTCGCCCGTCGCGCCGATCACGCCACGCTGCCCCTGGGCGCCCTGGAGACCCTTCGCGCCCGCCGGCCCCTGCTCACCGGGAAGACCCAGCACACCGGCGGGACCCTGCTCGCCCTGCTCGCCCTGCTTGCCAGGCAGGCCCTGCGCACCGACCTCGCCGGGCCGACCGGTCGAGCCGGGCAGGCCCTGCTCGCCCTGCGCGCCGGTCTCGCCCTCGAGTCCCTGCGGTCCCTTCTCGCCCTGCTGGCCGAGCGGCCCCTTCGGACCGCGCTCACCAACCGGGCCGACAGGACCGGTCGGGCCGTTGTCGCCCTGCTCGCCGACGGCGCCGACCGGGCCGCGGGCACCCTTCTCGCCGGGCTCGCCCGCCGCGCCGACCGGACCCCGAGGCCCCTTGTCGCCGGGCTCGCCCGGGGCGCCGACCGGGCCGGTCGGGCCCTTGACGCCGCGGTCGCCCTCCTCGACGGTCACGTCGACGGGAACGGCGATGGTCTCAGTGCTCGTCGTGGTCTTGGACTGTGCCATGTGGATCTGGCCTCTCATGGGTGTCAGGCAGCGTCGTTGGATCGGCTGCCTGTGGTGATGCTCGTGTCGGCCTCTGCCTGGACCGATCGACACCGCAGAGGCGGCGTCGAGAGTGCATCGGCCTCGAGGACCAACACAGTCGTGATGCCCACTGCTAGCCGGAGCAAGCACCCTGCTAGCAGTGAGCCTGGTCACAAGTCCCGCATCACGGACGAGCTGTGCCCGCTGCCCGGTCGCCGGCCACGGCCGCCTCCGGCGTCAGCGGCTCACCCGACGTCCGCGGGACGGCGCAGTGCTGCCCCCGGTACGTCCCGCACCGCGCCGGCCTCGAGGTCAGCCGCGGCGGGGCGTACGGCCGGCGAGCCGCCGCAGCTCCTCGGCCATCACCTCCGGGTACTGCAGCGGCAGGAAGTGCGTGCCGGCCATCTCGCGGAGCCGGGCCCCGGGCACCGACCGAGCTGCGCTGCGCACGTCGATGACGTCGACCAGGGAGTCGTAGCGGCCCGCCACGAAGGTGACCGGGCAGGCCACCCGGGTGACGTCGAGTGGCGCGTGCTGGGCGGTGGCGTCCGCGAGGTGTCGGAACCAGGACCAGTCGCTCCTGGCGAACTCGTGCAGCACCGCGCGCAGCAGGCCCGGGTGGGCCGCCTCCTGCGCGGGTCCGCGCAGCGCCGCCAGCGACAGCAGCTCCTGCCAGGGCGGCAGACTGGCCGACACCAGCGGCAGCAGAGGCCCCATGACCGGCAACAGCCGGCTGCCCAGCCGGCCCATCGGCGACCGCAGCCGTCGGGGCACGCCGTAGGTGCCGAACAGGGCGGAGTAGCTGCCCCCGGGGACGCCGGCGACGGCGAGCACGGCGCTCACCCGGGCCGGGTCCTCCAGGGCCAGCTCGAACGCCACGTTGACCCCGAGCGACCAGCCCACCACCATCGCCGAGCGCATCCCGTAGGCGTCGAGCACGGCTCGTGCGTCGTCGGCGTGGTCCTCGACCCGCACCCGGCTCCGGTCGGCCGGGCGCTCCGACCCGCCGAGGCCGCGCTGGGACCAGCTGACCACCCGGTAGCCGCTGTCCGGGGCGACGATCCGCGGCCAGGCCGCGGGCGGCGCGCCCAGGCCGTTGCACAGCAGCACGGGGATGCCCGTGCCGTCGTTGCACCAGGCGCGGAGGGCGGTCCCGTCCGCGCCGCGCACCTCGCGGGTGCTCATGGCGGCCTGCTCACGCCGGCCTGCTCACCGGCGTGGACTGCCGGCGACCGCCGTCACCCGAAAGCCACCCGCATGTCCTCCGAGGCCGGCGAGGCCCCGTCCGACGCCGGGAGGGCCGGCTCGGCGTGATCGCGCTCCGGGGCGGTCCCCTGCTGTACGGCGACGACCGCGGGGTCCAGCGTCAGGACGGTGTAGCCGGCCACGGCTCCGGCGCCGAAGCCCGGCGCGAAGATGCGCACCGGTGCGGTGATGACGCCGTCCCGCACCGCGTCGTGGATGGCCAGCGGGATGCTCGCGGACGAGGTGTTGCCGACCTCCTCGATGTTGAAGTAGAGCTGATCGGGCGTGAGCCCGGCCTGCTCGGCCAGCTGCAGCACCATGGTCTTGTTGGCCTGGTGCGGGACGATGAGGTCGATGCTCTCCAGCAGGGAGCCCGCCCGGCCGTCGGGGTCGGGCAGGGCCGTGATCTCCTCGATCATCTGCGCGAGGTAGCGGCCCGCCAGCGCCTTCACGTGCGGGCCGAAGACGGTGATGTTGTTGTCGAACACCGGGTTGGGCCAGATGATCGAGTTGACTTCGCTGGCCGGACCGCTGGCGTAGGTCTGGAGGTAGTGGAAGTCGGGCGCCGCGCCGTCCGGCGCTGGTCCCACGACCATCGCCGCCGCGCCGTCCCCGAAGATCATCCGGGAGGTGCGGACGTTGCCGATCTTGTCCGAGAACTTCTCGACGCACACCACGAGGACCGGCCGGTCGACCTCCTGCAGCAGCCGGGTCGCCTCGGCCAGCCCGTACGGCATCCCCGCGCAGGCGGCGACGAGGTCGTAGGCGGCGTGGGTCTGGTGGATCCCGAGCTGACCGCAGATGTAGGTGGCCAGCGAGGGGATCAGCCGGGAGCTCGTGCAGGTGCAGACCAGGACGCCGCCGATCTCCTCCGGCTCCCGCCCCGCCTTCGCCAGCGCCGCCTGCGCAGCCTGCAGGCCGAGCTCCTCGAGGCTCAGCGAGCTGTACTGGCGCTGCCGGATGCCGGTCTTGGCGCCGATCTCGTCGGCGCCCATCGGCGACCAGTTGTAGGCGGAGTTGCGGATCAGGTCCTCGTTGCTGCACACCTGGTCGCCGTGCACGGCGGCCAGCGACTCCAGGCGGGGCAACACGGCGAACTGCCGGCGCACGTCGATCTCCGGGAACGGTCGCACCGGCGGCCGACTCTCCCGCGCCGGCGCCGCGGGACGGCTCCGGACGCCGGCGTCCAGGCGCCGCAGGAAGGCCCGCACCTCGGCGTCCCGCGGGTGGAAGGTCACCACGTAGTCGTCGTCGGCCAGCTGGCCGGCCTCGACCAGCTCCACCTGCGACCGGTCCCACGGGTACTGGTTGTGCAGCACCATCGCCCACCGCAGCAGCGCCTCGAGCTCGGGCACCTCCTCGTCGCAGTCGAGGATGTCGGTGTAGTCGTAGACCGGGTAGTCCGGGTCGTAGTCCGGCAGCCGGAAGGTGAGGTTGGCCGGCGTCTCCAGGAACTGGGCGACCGTGGGCTTGACGGCCGGGAGCGTGGTCGCGTGGTTCCTGCGGTTGCCGAAGACGTCGAACAGGATCTCGAAGATCCGGTCCTCGACGGGCTCGTCCCACTGGGCCGGCAGCGTCGGGTAGGCGGCCTGGACGGCGGCGATCTTGGTGTCGCCGTCCTCCCACGGCTCCAGCACGGGCAGGAACACGTCGGTCCGGGTCCGCGGCACGTCGGCCCAGCGGGTCGGCCGCTTGTCGTACATGGTCATCGCGAAGCGGTTGGCCCAGAACAGGTTCAGCGCGAGGTCGCGCATCAGGGCGTACCGGCTCTCGTAGCCGCCGACCCGGACCTTGTCCAGGATGTCGGTGCCGCTGGGGGCCTTGGTCTCGAAGTCCCGGCGGATGACGCTGTCGAGCTGCTCCAAGGACTCCATGGTGGAGAAGTCCAGCTGCGGGAAGATGTTCGTGGGCAGTACCAGACGACCGTGCTTGTTGAGGGCGAACGCGTTCATGTCGACTCCTCCTGGAGTGCGTGCGACGGGTCCTGCGTGGCGCGCTGCATCCCTCGCTCCACGGCGTCGATGAGGCGGGGGCGCAGCTCGGCGGCGGGGATGATGGCGTGCACGGAACCCATCCGGCGGGCCCGCTCGATGTCGTGCACCGCCTCGAACTCGGCCCCGACCTCGCCCAGCTTCTCCGAGCGGACCGTGCTGCGGAGGGTGGCGAGCTCCACCCGGAGCCGGGCCTGCTCCACCCCGTCGGCCGCGGCCACCGAGGCCTCCAGGTCGCGCACCCGGGGATCGGCGGCGGTGCGCTTGTCGACCTCGCCGGTGAACACGACGGCGGCCGCGGGCGCCCCGCCCAGGACCGAGGCGTAGGAGCCCTCGACGGCCAGCACCTCCATGTTGTCGTTCAGGGCGCCGGAGAAGACCACGAAGGCGCCGCCGTGGTACCGGGAGACGACGCAGAAGACGATCGGGCCGTCGAAGTTGACGATCGCCCGGCCGATCTCGGCCCCGTTCTCCAGCTGCACGTTGCGCAACGACTCCGGCGAGCCGTCGAAGCCCGACAGGTTCGCCAGCACCACCAGTGGCCGGTTGCCGCTGCACGCGTTGATCGCCCGCGCGGCCTTCTTCGACGACTTCGGGAACAGCGTGCCGGCGGTCCACTGGTCGGGGCCGTCCGCCGGGAAGCTGCCGCGCCGCGGGATCGGCCGCGACTCGATCCCCAGGATCGTGACGGGGTGGCCGCCGAGATGCGCGTCCTGGACGACGGTGGTGTCGGCCTCCGCCATGCCCGCCCAGCGCTCGAGCACCGGGTGGTCCTGGTCGGTGACGGCCCGCATGACCGTCCGGATGTCGAAGGCCTTCTTCCGGTCCGGGTTCGTCTCGGCCGAGAAGATGTCACCGACCGTGGTGAACTCGCTGGACGGGTGCTGGTGCGGGAACGAGCGCACGTCACGGTCCACCGGGTCGCCGGTGTCAGAGCGCCGGGCCCAGCGCTCGCCGGGGGCGACGTAGGCGTACTCGTAGTGCTGGAACAGCAGCTCGACGGCCGCGGTCAGGTTCGGCGCCCAGTACTGCGCCTGACCGTTGGGTCCCATCACCCGGTCGTAGCCGCCGATCCCGAAGTTGTCCTCGGCCGACACGCCCCCGGAGTAGTCCAGGGAGTGCTTGCCGGTGAGCACCATCGCGCTGTCCGGGGTCATGACCAGGATGCCCTTGGTGTGCAGCAGCATCGTGGCCTCGGCGTTCCAGTACGGCTGCGCACCCACGTTGATGCCGGCCACGACGACGTTGACCTCCCCGCCGGCCTGGGTGAACGTGATCAGCCGGCGCAGCGCCCGCGCCACCCCGTCCATGTTCTCGGTCCCGCTGTCCATCGAAATCTTGGCCCCGGACGACAGCGCGAACCACTCGACCGGGATGCCGCGCTCCTCGGCGAGGTCGATCGCGGCGACGACGAGGGCGCACTCGGGGACCGCGACGGTGCCCAGGGCCTTCGTGGGGTCGCCGAAGAGCACCACCCGGGTCATGCCCTCGGGGTGCCGCGTGGTCGGCGTGGTCACCACGCCGACCACGATGCCGGCGCGGTTGCGGCCGGGTGGGCGCTCGACCGGCATCAGCCGGCCGGCGTCGTCCAGGTCGTGCTCGACGAAGGTGCCGCCCGGACCGGCGAGCAGCGGCGCGAGCTCGTACGGGTACACGGTGCCGCGGGCGCGCGAGCGCAGCACCTTCTGGGTGTAGTCGTCCAGCGGCCTCATCGGCTCGGTCGGCCGGTCGGTGACCCGCATGCTCACGCCGGTGCCGGGTGCGTAGGCGAAGCGCAGCGCCACCTCGCGGGGCGTCGCGGAACCCTCCTCCTGCAGCCGGGCCAGCAGGATGATCTCCTCCAGCCCCGCTCCCGCGGTGAGCGGCGCCGACGCCCGGGCGAGGCTCGCGAGTTCCGCCAGCGGGACCTCGATGGACGGCCAGGCGTAGAGGAACACCCGGTTGTGGTCCAGGGGACGGCGCGACCTGCGGTGGGACTGCGCCCGGCGCAGCCCGTCGAGACAGGCCGTGAGCTGCCGCTCGACCGTCGGGTACGCGACGACCTCGCCCGCGTCGTCCCGGACCGGGGTCAGGTCGCGGACCTCCGCCATCGCGATGAACCGTTCGTCGTTCGGGTTCTCCTTCGCGCCGATGTGGAACAGGTACGTGTCCTCGGCCGACGGCAGGCGCACACCGTCGAAGTTCTTGAGGCGCCACAGGTTGAGTCGCTGCGCGGTCAGCGGGTGGAGTCCACGGATGATCCGGTCCTCCACGAGCCCGCCCGCGTCCCGGCCGTCCGCTTCTGCGCCGTCCGCTCCTGGGCCGTCCGGCGCCGGTCGGAAGGTCACGGTCTCCGCGTCACCGTCGGGGGTGGAGACCGTCACCGTCACCCGGCGGGCCGTCCGCAGCGGCGCCACGGCGTCCAGCAGGTCGCGCAGTTCCGCCGCCATCGTGTCGGCGTCCGCCGGACGGTCCGGCCAGGACAGGTAGAGGTCCACCAGCAGGTGCGGGGGGTCGGCGACGTCCTCGGCCGCCCGCGCGAGCGCGGACAGTGCGGCGGGGAGGGCCTCCCGCTCGGCCATCAGGGCCACCAGGTGCAGCCGGGACCCGTTCAGCTCGTAGTCCGCCGAGACGCACGAGTGACCGCCGAGCAGGGAGGTCCGCACGTGCTGCAGGTCGCGGCTGCGGTAGTAGCGGCGGGTCAGCACCTCCAGCACGGGATCGGGCTCCGTCGTCGGCCGTCCGGCACGCTGGCCCAGCAGCCGGATCAGGGGCTCGGGGCTGGCCACCAGCGTCTCGATCCGGGCCATGCCGGCGCCGGTGTCGCCGCGCGCGCCGGCCTCGTCGAGCTCGGTCAGCAGCCGGTCGGCCTCGTCGAGCACCTCCTGTCGGGCCCGCTGCAGCACCGGCTCCTCGAACCAGCTGAAGCGCACGGCGCGGGCCAGGTCACCGACGGTCGGGTAGCGCAACTGCGTCGCGGTGACGAGCCGGTCGAGCACCTCCCCCACCTCGGCCCGCGACGGCCCGGGAGGAGGGCTGCCGGCGTCGAGCCAGCGCTCCAGCAGCGCCTGGACCGCGGGGAGCTGGTCGGCGATGCGCTGCTGGGCGAGGAAGATGCGGTGCACCGCCTCCTCCAGCGCCGGGCCCGGTTCGAGGTCGCGGACGTCGTAGTGCAGCAGCGCCCGGGAGAGCCGGGCGCGGAAGCTCTCCGGCAGCGCCTCCCGCTCGACGTCCAGGGAGTGCAGGTAGGCGTGGAAGTACTCCCGCGGGCTGTGCACCTGCTGATCGGCTTCCTCCTCCTCACTCGCCGGACGGTTGCGGGCCAGCTCGCAGAGGTCGGCGAACGTGGTGAGCACGGCGAGCTCGCCGCGGAGCAGTTCCGGGTCGTCCACCGGCAGATCGCTGCGGCCCGTGCAGTACTCGGCGACCAACGCCCGGGCGTGGTCGGCGCTGACGTCCCAACCGGTGATCAGCGCCTCCAGCTCGGCCAGCAGCGGCGCCGCCGTCGCGTGCGGGTCGGGCTGCGCGTCCGCGGGTCCGGGGAGCGCGATCCGCTCGCCCGTGGCCTCCTCGACGTCCCCACCGGTCCGTTCCAGGTCGAGCAGCGCGACGCCGGCATCGACCTGCACGTTCGGCCCGACGAGCAGCTGGCGGACCCGGCCGGCGAACGGCGCCCGCACGGCGGTCTCCATCTTCATGCTCTCCAGCACGGCGACCGTCTGGCCGGCCTCGACCTCCTGCCCGGCCTGGACCCGGAGGGCGACGACGACCGACGGGGCGGGCGCACGCACCAGGCCGCCGGCGTCGCGGGTGACCCGGTGGGACACGCCGTCGACCTCGACCAGGTGCGAGCCGGCGGCCGTCACCGCGACGACGGAGAAGCGCCGGCCGTCGACCGTGAGACGGCTCTCCAGCGGGCTCAGCCGGTCGACGTCCACGTCGACGGACCGGCCGTCGAGCTGCACGCGGTAACGGTCGCGGCTGACCTTGGCGGCGGTCAGGCGGTAGACCTGCCCCCGGTGGCCGAGCTCGACCGCGCGCCCCACTTCGTGCGGCGCGCGCGGTCGTCCGCCCCGGGCGGACGCCAGGAAGGCCGCGCGTTCCCGGGCCTCCTCGGAGTCGGAGGCGTCGACGGCCACCTGGAGGAGGGCGACGAAGCCGTTGGGCATGGTCTCCGCCTGCTCGTTGCCCGTGCGGTCCAACCAGCCGGTGTCGGCGGTGCCCGCCACGACCTCCGGCCGGTCCAGCAGGTCGAGCAGGAAGGACTTCGTGGTGGTGCCGCCCCGCAGCACGACGGTCGTCTCGCGCAGCGCGCACCGCAGGCGCGCGAGCGCCTCGGGGCGGTCCCGCCCCCAGGCGATGACCTTGGCGACCATCGAGTCGTAGAGCGGCGGGACGACGTCCCCGACGCCGATGCCGGTGTCCACGCGGACGCCCGGGCCGGTGGGGAGCCGCATCAGCTCGACCCGGCCGGGTGCCGGGGCGAACCCCTGCTCGGCGTCCTCGGCGCTGAGCCGCGCCTCGACGGCGTGCCCGGACTCCGCCGGCGGGTCCCCGACGAGCCGGCCGCCGGCGGCGACGTGCAGCTGGAGCTTCACGATGTCGATCCCGGTCGTCACCTCGGTCACCGGGTGCTCGACCTGCAGCCGGGTGTTGACCTCGAGGAAGGTGAACAGCTGCTCGGTGGGCTGGTACAGGAACTCGACCGTGCCGGCACCGACGTAGCCCGCGGCCCGGACCAGCGCGATGGACGACTCGCGCAAGGCGGTGTCCTGCTCGCGGCTCAGGACCGGCGAGCTGGACTCCTCGAGCACCTTCTGGTTGCGCCGCTGCACCGAGCAGTCCCGTACCCCGGGCGCCCACACCGCCCCGTGCTGGTCGGCGATCACCTGCACCTCGACGTGCCGGCCGCCCTCGACCAGTCGCTCCATGAACACGATCGGGTCCCCGAAGGTCCGCGCCGCCTCGGCCTGCGTGCGGGTGAGGGCCTCCTCCAGCTCGTCCTGGGTGCGGACCACCCGGATCCCCCGGCCGCCACCGCCGCTCCTGGCCTTGACGATGAGCGGATAGCCGATGACGGCAGCGTGCCGGTGACCGTCCTCGACGGTCTCGACCGGGCCGCCGCTCCACGGCGCGACGGGGACGCCGGTCTGCTCGGCGAGGACCTTGGCTTCGATCTTGGCGCCCAGCAGCCGCATGGCCCCCGGCGGCGGCCCGATGAAGGTCACGCCGAGGTCGGCGCACAGCTCGGCGAACGCGGGGTCCTCCGCGACGAAACCCCAGCCGACCCACGCGGCGTCGGCTCGGCCGGCCCGCAGCGCCCGGCCGAGTTCTCCGTGGTCCAGGTACGGGGTCCCCCCACCGGTCTCCCGGAGGACGACGGCCTCGTCGGCAGCGCGGACGAAGGAGGCTCGGCGCTCGGCCTCGGTGTGCAGCGCGATCACGCGGATCGCGGTGCCGTGCTCGGCGTTGAGCTCGCGCACGGCCCGGATGAGCCGCAGAGCGGGCTCGCCCCGGTTGACCACTGCGATGCGGTGGAACACCCGCACACCCCTCCCCCGTCGACGGATCGGTCAGGTCATCGGCGCAGGGCCGAGGTCGCACCGCTGGAACGGGCTCACATGTCGAGCCCGCCGTTGACCCCCCACACCTGGCCGGTGATGTAGGACGAGGCGTCGGCGGCCAGGAAGTGCACGACGCGGGCGACCTCCTCCGGCTGTCCGAGCCGACCCAGCGGGATCTTCGCCCGGAGACCGGCGACCACCTTCTCCGGAACGGCGTCGAGCATCTCGGTCGCGGTGTACCCCGGCGTCACGGCGTTGACGGTGATGCCGATGCCGTCGGTGTGACCGGCGCGCTGCAGCTGCATCGCCGCCTCGCGGGCGAGGGTCTTCGTGAGCCCGAACAGCCCCGACTTGGCCGAGGCGTAGTTGACCTGCCCGATCCCACCCGTCTCGCCGATCACCGAGGAGATCATCACGATCCGCCCACTCCCCCGCTCGAGCATGTGCGCCAGCGCGGCCTGGGACAGGTAGAAGGCCCCGGACAGGTTGACGTCGATCACCCGTCGCCAGTCGTCGTCGACCATCTTCGCCACGGTCCGGTCGACGGTGATGCCGGCGTTGTTGACCAGGATGTCCAGCCGGCCGTGCTGCTCGACCACCTCGGCGACACACCGGCGGCAGTCGTCCGCGGAGCCGATGTCACCGCGGTGCATGGTGACCTGCCGGTCGGGGAAGGTGTCGCCGAAGCCCTGGGCGAACTTCTCCGCCGCCTCCTGGTTGCCGCTGTAGCCGGCGGCGACGTCGGCGCCCTGGGCGGCCAGACTGCGGCAGATGGCCGCGCCGATCCCGCGGGTCCCGCCGGTCACGAAGGCCACCTTGCCCAGGAGCTTGTCGCCCGTCCTGGTGCCGCTCTCCTGTGTCGCTGTCATCGCGTCCCCCTCGGTCGCGGCGCACCCGCGACTCCTCGGAGCTGGAGCCCCCATGGCTCCACCTGCGCAGCTCCGGGCACGGGCGAGCATGGCCCCGGCCTAGCAAGGCCGTCAACGCGAGACGGGCGAACGGGCGAGTCGACGCGACCCGCCTCGGGGCCACGGATACAGTGACCGATACGTGAGGTGCGTCACCCCGCACCCACTCCGTCGTGAGGACAGGACCGCATGCTCTACACCGCCTACGACCTCCAGCGCCGCATCGCCTCTCCGCTGGTGACCGCGTCGGAGCGGACCGCACGGGCGCTGAACGCGGTGCCGGCCCCGCTCGCCGGGTTGGGCGTCCGTCACGCCCGGGCAGCCTGCGACATCCTCGCCCATGCCCGCCCCACCCACGACCGTCCGCCGTTCGGGATCGACGCCGTCCCGGTAGGCACCGAGATGGCCGTCGTGACGGAGCGCCCGACGCTCCAGACGCCGTTCGCCACGCTCATCCACTTCCAGAAGCCGTCGGTGACCGGGCAGCCACGCGTGCTCGTCGTCGGGCCGATGTCGGGACACTTCACGACGCTGATCCGGCCCACCATCCAGACCCTGCTGGGTGACCATGACGTGCACGTCCTGGACTGGCACAACGCCCGGGACATCCCCGTCGCGGACGGCACGTTCGGGCTCGACGAGTACATCGAGCACGTCATGCAGGCGCTCCGTCACCTCGGTCCGGACACCCACGTCGTCGCGGTGTGCCAGCCCGCCGTCCCCGTCCTGGCGGCTGTCGCATTGCTCGCCGCCGAGGGCGACGTGGCCCAGCCGAGCAGCCTGACGCTGATGGCCGGACCGGTCGACACCCGGGTGAACCCCAACCGGATCAACACGATGGCCGCGACCAAGCCGCTGGCCTCCTTCGAACGCAGACTCATCGACACCGTGCCGGCGCGGTACGCCGGCGCCGGCCGCCGCGTGTACCCGGGCGTCGTCCAACTGACGGCGTTCATGTCGATGAACCCCAAGCGGCACCTGGAGGCCCACCTCCGGCTCTACCTCGACCTGGTGACCGGCGAAGAGGAACGGGCGGCGACGACCCGCGCCTTCTACGACGAGTACGGCGCGGTGATGGACGTCCCTGCGGAGTTCTACCTCGAGACGGTCGGCCGCATCTTCCAGGAGAACCGGCTGGCCACCGGGCGGCTCACCTGGCGGGACGTCCCGGTCGATCCGGGGGCCATCACCAGCACCGACCTGCTCACCATCGAAGGTGCCCGGGACGACATCTGCTCGCCCGGTCAGACCCTGGCCGCGCACGGCCTCTGCACCGGGCTCCCGGACCACCGCAAGCACCAGCACCTGCAAGCCGGCGTCGGCCACTACGGCGTGTTCAGTGGCTCCCGTTGGGAGGCGGAGGTCTACCCCGTCCTCCGTGACTTCATCGCCGACGTCGAGTGCCGGGAGCCGCTGGCCCCCCCAGCCTGAGCTGCCCGCGCACCGGCGGGAGCAGGCGGGCCCGAGGTCCCACACGCTCGCCCCCCGGCACAGGGAAGAGGTCAACTGGATCGGGGCAGTTCCCCATTTCGTACCGCTCGTGGTGCGCGGCCACGCCGAGCCGGCCGCCCGGTGTGCCGTGCAGTACGAGCAGCGAGACGCCGTCCGGAGCGCCGTCCTCGGCTCAGCTGGAGCGGCGGCCGTCCCGGAGGGTGCAGGCCGACAGCTCGTTCACGATCGCAAGCTCACGCGGGCGTCGGTCAGCTCGCCGGTCGTGGTCACTCCGAGCAGCTGCATGGTCCGCTCGTACTCGATGCGCAGGATCGTCAGTGCACGCTGCACGCCGGCCTCACCTCCGGCCATCAGGCCGTAGAGGTAGCCGCGGCCGAGGAATGCGGCCGTGGCCCCGAGGCCGACCGCGGCGGCGATGTCGGCTCCGCTGCGCACGCCGCCGTCGAGGAACACCGCCATCTCGTCGCCTACCGCTTCGCGCACGTGCGGGAGCAGGTCGAGCGGGGCCGGTGCGCGGTCGAGTTGCCGGCCACCGTGGTTGGAGACGACGAGGCCATCGACCCCGATGCCGGCCAGGCTCTGCGCGTCGACGACGTCCTGCACGCCCTTGACGAGGAGCTTGCCGCCCCAGGCACTCCGGATCCACTCGATGTCGGCGAGCGTGACGCCCGGGTCGAACATCGTGTTGATGATCCCGGCCAGGTCGCCCGGAGCGCCGCCGACGGTGGCGAAGGCGAGGGGCTCGCTGGTGAGGAAGTCCGCCCACCAGGCGGGACGGCGCACGGCCTGCAGGGCACTGCGCCATCGCAGCGACGGGGGCATGGTCATGCCGTGCCGGACGTCGCGCAGCCGGGCGCCCGCGACCGGCACGTCCACGGTGAGCACGAGCACGTCCATGCCGGCATCCCGGGCCAGCTGGAGACTGTCCCGGCTGCGGCCGCGGTCCCGGACCACGTAGAGCTGGAACCAGTTCCACCCCTCCGGGGCGGCTGCGGCGACGTCGGTGGCGGTCGTGGTCCCCATCGTCGACAGCGTGTACGGGATCCCGGCCGCTGCAGCGGCGCGGGCGACGGCCGACTCCCCCTCGCGGTGCATCATCCGGGTGAAGCCCGTCGGGCCCAGCACGAGCGGGAGAGCGACGCTGCGCCCGAGCACGTCCGTGCTGGTGGACACGGTGCCGACGTCGCGGAGGACGCGCGGTCGGAAGGTGACCCGGTCGAACGCCTCGACGGACGCCCGGAGCGAGCGCTCGCTCTCGGCACCGCCATCGACGTAGTCGAAGACCATCCGGGGCGCGCGCCGGCGGGCGAGCAGCCGCAGATCGCCGATGTCGGCGGCCTGCGCGAGCCTCGTGGTGGTCGTCGGCAGGGTGGGGACGGGCGGGAGCATCGGGCGCAGCTCGCGCCACCGGGGGCGACGGCGCGGGCCGGCTGTGCTGGTCATGAGAGGTCCTCGTGGTCCGGGCGGGATGGGGACGGGCGGTCGAGCGGGGGCAGCCTGCTACCGGCGTCGCACCACAGCGGCTGCACGTCCGGGGCCGACGGGCCGCCCGCCGTCAACCGCCGCTCTCGACCCCCAGGTACGCCTGCACGACGCGCTCGTCGGCGAGCAGCTCACCGGCCGGGCCGGAGTGCACGACCTCCCCGCTCTGCAGCACGTACCCGTGGTCGGCGGCGCGCAGCGCCCGGCGGG
The DNA here is from genome assembly GCF_026968025.1 of Modestobacter sp. VKM Ac-2978. Taxonomy (NCBI): domain Bacteria; kingdom Bacillati; phylum Actinomycetota; class Actinomycetes; order Geodermatophilales; family Geodermatophilaceae; genus Modestobacter; species Modestobacter sp. VKM Ac-2978. Next base: position 47,142 of record NZ_JAPVBP010000004.1, read on the forward strand.
CGTTCTGCTCCACGAGCACGACCGTGGTCCCCGAGGCGCGGATGTCCTCGATGACACGGAACACCTCGGCGACGATCTTGGGCGCCAGCCCCATCGACGGCTCGTCCATGAGCATCACCTTCGGCCCGGCGATCAGGGCGCGGGCGATGGCCAGCATCTGCTGTTCGCCACCGGACAGGGCACCGGCCGGCAGCGCCCGCCTGTCGGCCAGCACCGGGAACCGGTCGTACATGGCGTCGACGGAGCGCGCGCCGTCGGTCCCCGAGTGCCAGCCGCCCATCTGGAGGTTCTCCTCGACGGTGAGCGTGGCGAGGATCTGCCGCCCCTCCGGCACCTGCACCAGCCCGCGGCCCACCAGTTTGTGGGCCGGCGTCCGGGTGATGTCCTGGCCCTCGAAGGTGATCCGCCCGCCGGCCGGCCGCAGCATGCCCGAAACGGCGTTGATGACCGAGGACTTGCCCGCCCCGTTCGCCCCGACCAGCGTCACCAGCGAGCCCTGCTGCGCCTGGAACGAGACGTCCCGAACCGCCTCCACCCGCCCGTAGGTCACCCGCAGGGCCTCCACGGTGAGGATGGGGTCGCTCATGTCGCCTCTCTCGGGCTGGTGTCCGGTGTGTCCAGGGTGCCGGCGTCACCGGTCCGCAGGTTCATGACCGCATCCGGTGGCGCATCCTCGGCCGGGGTCGCGTCCGCGCGGGTTCCCTCGGCGAGCAGGCCGCCGTCCACGTCGTCGTCGTCCGAGCCCAGATAGGCCTCGATGACCGCGGGGTCGGCAGCGATCGCCTCCGGCGCACCGCTGGCGATGACCTCGCCGAAGTTGAGGACGACGACCCGGCTGCAGGTCTGCAGGACCATGCCGACGTTGTGCTCGATGAACAGGATGGTCAGCCCGTCCTGCGCCAGGGACCTGATCAGCTGCGACAGCTGCGCCGCCTCGACGTGGTTCATCCCGGCGGCCGGCTCGTCCAGGATCAGCAGGGACGGGTCGGAGGCCAGCGCGCGGGCGATCTCGAGCCTGCGCTGGTCGCCGTAGGACAGCGCCTCGGCGCGGGTGGCGGCGAGCGAGGTCAGCCCGACCCGCTCCAGGCAGCGGGCCGCCTGCCGCAGCGCCGCCCGTTCGTCCCGGCGCGCCGACGGCAGCCAGAGCAGCCGCCGCAGGAAGCTCGGTCGGCTGACGAGGTGGGCGCCGACCAACACGTTCTCCAGCGCCGACAGCCGGTTGAACAGCTTCGAGTGCTGGAACGTGCGGCTCACCCCCGCCGCCGCGATGCGGTGCACCGGCGTGCTGCCGACCGTCGTGCCGAGCACCGTCGCGCTGCCCGTGCTGGGCGGGACCAGACCGCTGATCATGTTGACCAGCGTCGTCTTGCCGGCCCCGTTCGGGCCGATCAGGCCCACCACCTCGCCGGCCCGGATCTCCAGGTCCACGCCGCGGACGGCGTGCACCCCGCCGTACTCCTTGCCCAGCCCGGCGAGGGTGACCACCGGTTCGCCGGCCGCCGGGTGACGACGACCGGCCAGGCCGGCGGCGTCGTCGTCGGCAGCCCCGGACGGCATGCGCGTCCGGCGTGGGATGAGGCTCGCCAGACCGCCGGGCAGGAACAGGATGACGACCAGCAGCAGCAGGCCGGCGAGGAACGGCCGGATCCAGCCGGCCTCCACCCCGACCGCGCGCTGGACCTCCGGGACGATCGTCTGGAACCCGCTGCCCAGCAGCGGCCCCAGGAACATCGTGGACCCACCGACCACCGCGGTGACCAGACCTTCGACGGCCGCGATGAAGTCGAAGTCGTTGGGGGCGATGAGCCGGACGTAGTAGGCGTAGAGGACGCCGTACAGCCCGGCGACCGCCCCTGCCGTGACGAAGGCGGCGAGCCGGTGGCGGCCCACGTCGATGCCCATGGAGCGGGCGGCCAGCTCGTCCTCGCGGATGGCCTCCAGGGCGCGGCCGTACCGGGAACCGCCCATCCGCCAGAACCAGTAGGCCACCAGCGCGAGCGCGGTCCACGCCATGCCGACGGTGAGGACCCTGGGCACCCCGAGGCCCTGGGCGCCGCCGGTCCACTCCTGGTTGAGCAGCACCACTCGCACCGCCTCGGCGAACCCGAGGGTGGCGATGGCCAGGAAGACCCCGCGCAGGTGCATGGTCGGCAAACCGAGGACGACGGCGGCGAGCGCGCCGACCGACATGCCGATCACCACGGCGATCAGCAGCGCGGGGATCTCGCCGACGTCAGCTCCGCTGGGTGCCAGGGAGGCCCCGGAGAACGCCGCCAGGGAGGCGAAGCCGGCCTGGCCGAGGCTGAGCTGCCCGGCGATCAGGACGGCGTAGAAGGAGTAGGCGAAGATCGCGCCCAGCGCGATGAAGGTCAGGGTGGTGGCGTACTGGTCCAGCATCAGACCTCCCGGACCTTCCGCGCGCCGAGCAGCCCCTGCGGGCGCAGCAACAGGATCACGAACAGCAGGCCGAAGGCGATGACGTCCCTCCAGGACGAGCCGATGTACTGGACGGCGAACACCTCGGCCAGGCCCAGCAGCAGCCCGCCGATGAGCGCGCCGGGCAGCGAGCCCATGCCGCCGACGATGATGACGGCCAGGCCCTTGAGCTCGATCGCCGAACCCATGCCCAGCTGGGCGGTGTTCACGTTGATGGCGAACAGCACGCCGGCGACCGCGCCGAGCGCCGAGGAGATCGCGAAGGTGATCGCGGTGACCCGGTCGACGTCCACGCCGAGCACCCGCGCCGCCGTCGGGTTCTCTGCGACCGCGCGCATCCCCCGACCCAGCCGCGTCCGGGTGACCATGTACGTGAGGCCCACCATGAGGGCGAGGGAGATCCCGAGGATCACCACCTGCACGAGGGTCACCTGAGCGCCGGCGAGCTCGAACCGGGTGTCGGGGAACGAGCCCGGCGGGAAGCGGCGGGTGTCCGGACCGTAGCGCCACTGCAGCAGCGCGACCAGCATGCCGGCGAGCGCGATGGAGGAGATCAGCCCGGCGAAGTGGGCGTCGGCCCGGCCCTTGAGCGGCCGGAACGCCACGCGCTCGATGACCAGGCCCAGGACGGCGCCGAAGACGAACACGATCGGCAAGGCGGCCCAGAGGGACAGCCCACCCCGCTCGACCAGCTCGATGCCGACGAAGGCGGAAGCGGCGAAGACCGCGGGGTGCGCCAGGTTCAGCCGGTCGAGGATGCCGAAGACGAGCGTGAAGCCGATGGCGAACAACGCGTAGATCGAACCGATGAAGATGCCGTTGAGGAGCTGCTGCACAGCGTTGCCTGTTCTCGTCGTGGGTGCCCGGGCACGGTAGCCGAGACGCGCGCCCGGGGCCCCGGTCCGAGGACCGGGGCCCCGGCGGGGTCGCAGCGCGGCGCCGGCCGGTCAGCCGGCGGCGCCGCGTCCGGGTCATTCGAGGACGGCGAACTCGCCGTTCTGGACCACCTGCACGACGGCCGGGTGGTCGGCGTCCCGGTTCTCGTCGATGGAGAACTCACCGAGGACGGTGGGCAGGCCCTCGATCTGCCCCAGCGCCTCCTGGATGTCGTCCCGCTCCGCGGAGCAGTTGGCGCGCACGGCGTGGTCGACCAGCTTGAGCCCGGTGTAGGCCTGAGCGGCGAACTGGTCGGGCTGCGCGCCGTACTCGGCCTCGTAGGCCTCGAGGAACGCCTGGTTCTCGGGGTTGTCGGACGACGAGTTCCAGGCGGCGCCGACGACGACGCCCTCGGCCGCCTCGCCGGCGTCGGACATCAGCTGCGGGTTGTTGAACCCGTTGCCGCCGATGATCGGCACATCGATCCCGAGCTCACGGGCCTGGGTCACCAGCGGCACCGCGGCCTCGATCAGTGCGGAGACGACCAGCGCGTCCGGGTCGCTCTGCTGCGCCTGGGTCAGCAGGGCGCGGAAATCGGTGTCGGACTTGGAGAAGGTGATCGTCTCGCTGACGTTCACGCCCTCCTCCTCGAGCGCGGCGGTGAACGCCTCGTACCCGGACTCGGTGAACGCGTCGTCGTTGCTGTACATGACGACGACGTCCTGGAGCCCGAACTGTTCGGTCGCCTGGGCGATCGTCTGCGGGATCACCGCTTGCTCGGTGAGTGAGTCGCGGAAGATGTAGTCACCGATCTCGGTGACGCCCGCGGCGGTGTTGGAGATGCCCAGCACCGGGACGCCGGCCTCCTGGGCGATCGGGTCGGCCTGGACGGCGGCGTTGGACAGCGTCGGCCCGATGATGAGACTCGCGCCGTCGGAGACGAACTGGTCGAACAGGGTGATCCCCTGCCGGGGATCGGTCTGGTCGTCCTCGATCGTGAGGTCGTAGGTGACGCCGTCCTGCTCGGCGAGCTCCGCGGCGGCCAGCTCCAGGCCGCGCTGCTGGGACTCGCCGTAGCTGGCCGCTGCGCCGGTGAGGCTGAGCACCGCGCCGAGGGGCACCTCGCCCTCGATGGTGCACGATTCGCCGCTGCCCTCGCCGGTCAGCCCCCCGGAGGCGGTGGAGTCCCCACCGCCGTCGCTGGAGGAGCAGGACGCGAGGACGACGACCGCGGCGCCGGCCGCGGCAACGGTGTGGAGCTTGGTGCGCATGTCTCTCCCTTGTCGAGCACGACGACCACGTCGGCCCCGACGAGGCGACCGCGCGTCCCCGGGGGCGGACGGGCGTGCCCGTGCCGCCCGGACGTCGTGGGCCGACCGAGGCGGTCGGCCGGTTACCTGAGTCACAGTAGGCACTTGCTGTTCACGCCTCGGCAGCGGCGGGCGAAGCGTGTGCAGAACGTGATCCACCAGGACCGTGGGACGTGGGCGCATCGCCGACTGCTGGTCCGCCCGCAGAGGTCGGTACCGCGTCGTCTACTCCATCCACGACGACGAAGTGTTCGTACGGGTCTTGCGCATCTCGCACCGAGCTGATGCCCACGACTGACGGTCCGCCTGGCGAGGACCGGATGTCAGCCGACGTCGTCAAGGCGTGTGCGGACGTACCGTGTCGCCCCTCGGACACAGCTTCACCCCGGTGTCCCTGCAGGTCAGGGACTCGGGGTGTCTTGCTGTCGGGGCTGTTGAGGCCCTCGTGATACCGCCGTGATGCCTCGCGCCTGGGATCAGCCCTCGAGCAGCGCCGCGAAGCGGTCGGCCGCCTCGCGCCCCGTACCGGGGTGGTCGCGCTGGTACACGGTGAGCGTGATGGTGGCGCTGGCGTGGCCCAGACGCTGCGAGACCACCTTCACCGGACGAGCTCAGCCCGGTTGGCGCCCAGCGGTCGGCTCCGGCGCGCGGGTGTCCCGGCTCAGCCGGCGCCACACCCAGCCGGCCGGCACTCGGTTCCCGGAGACCACGTACTCCCGGACGGAATCCACCGTCAGCGTGGTCGCGAGCGCGCGGCGGGCGGCGGCCCACCCGGTCAGCAGCAGCTCGTCCCCCGGGGCCAGCAGGAAGTCCGCACCGGGGGTCGGGATCGCCTGCCCGTCGCGCACGACCAACAGCACCAGTGCGTGCAGGGGCCGGTCGCGGTCGTCGGGGTTGCGCAGCAGGTCACCCAGGCGCGCGTCACCGCCGGCGAGCCAGCTCCCGAGCGCCGGTGCCGCCCGAGGGGTCAGCGGGAGCGTCCACAGCCCCTCCAGGTGCCGGCCGCACAACGCGGTGAGGCGCTCCACCAGCTCCGCCGCCCAGGCGTCGCCCTGCCGGGGCATCTCCTGGATGAAACGCCACAGCAGGGGCGTGGCCAGTTGGGCGTACACATCCCGGGCGACCACCTCGGCGGGGACGAGCAGGGTGTCGATCCCCATCGCCGCGAACAGCGGGGCGCTGGCCGGCCGGTTCTGCCGGGCACCGACGAACAGGCCGGGGTTGGCCCGGCGGGCGGCGGCCACGAGGGAGAGATTGGTGATGTCGTTGTCCGTACCCGCGACGAACCCCACCGCGGTCGCCACTCCCGCACGGGCCAGCACGTCCGGGTCGACGCCGTCCCCCACCACGAGGTCGTCACCGGCGTCCTCATCGGCCCCGCCCGATCCCGGGTCGACGACGGTCACCGCGAGGCCCTCCGCGCGCAGGTCCGCGGCCAGCGACCGGCCGAGCCGGCCGTACCCGCAGACCACCCAGCGGCCCTCCCGCGGTGGGTGGCTGAGGGCGGGCAACTCCGCGCCCGGCCCGCGCTCGAGCCAGGTCAGCAGCCGGTAGGTGGCCGGTGCGCGCGCGGCCAGGCACAGGTGGTCGCCGTAGCGGTCGAAGGGGTTGACCACGGAGGGCGAGCCGAAGGCCTGCATCCGCTCGGCCATCGCCACGGACGTGGCCCGGGCGATGACCGGCAGCTCAGGACGGAGCAGGGCCGCGGCCATGACCACGGCGAGGTTGGCCTCGTCATCGTCGGTGAGGGCCACGACCGCCTCGCACGACGGGGAGCCCAGACCCATGACGGCGAGGTGGCCGGGGTCCCGGGCGTCACCGACCAGGGCGGGGATGTCGGCGTGGAAGGAGTCCAGTTCCAGGTCGTCGATCCGCTCGTTCGCGTGGTCGAGCACCACGAAGCGGCGGCCGAGCCCGTCGAGCGCGTGCCCGAGCAGCTCCCCGGCGCGCCCGTAGCCCGCCAGCAGCAGGAACGGCTCCCCCAACCGGCCGACCTTGCGGGTGACGTGCTGGAGGGCCAGCGCGGCGCGGAAGGCGCGGTCCTGCAGCAGGGCCAGCAGCGACCCGATGGCGTACGCCCAGCCGATCACGCTCAGGTAGATCGACACCATCGCCCACATCCGCTGGGCGGGGGTGAACGGGTACGGGATCTCGCCGAAGCCGATCGTCGTCGCGGTGTAGCTCATGAAGTAGAAGGCGTCGAAGAAGCCCATCCGCCACGGCCGGCCGGCCGCGTCCTCGCCGGGGACCAGCGTCAGCCCCAGCACGCTCACCGCGAACACGACGATGAGCACGATCAGGGGGGCGCGCATCCGCCGCAGCACGAGGAACACCGGGGCCGACGCCTCGGCGTGCGGTACGGCGACCTCGGGCGGCGGGAGTCCGCCGGCCCGCCGGCCGTCGTCGTCCCACGCGAGCAGGCGCCACCACATCAGCAGCAGGGGGTTGCCCACAACGCCCTCCGATCACCCGCGGTGGAACGACGCCGTCTCCACGACCAGCAGCACGACCGAGACCAGGTTCGCCAACAACGCCCCACCGGACAGCGACACGATGCTCGCCGTCGTGGCGGCGGTGAGACCGGCGGTGGAGACGTAGGCCGCGTAGCCGAGCACGAGGGCGGCGGCGATGAGCTGGAGGTCGGCGACGAGACTCGTGGCCAGGTGTACCGCGCCGAGCTGCGTGCGGTCGCCGAACTTGAGCACGGTCGCGATGAGGTTGACGACGACCGCGGCGAACAGCTCGTACCGGTTGTGCACCGTCGGGTCGTCGATGTCGCCGAGGAAGAACCCGAAGTTCAGGGTGGCGGCGAGCACGACGAAGAACCCGAACACGACCTTCTCGAGGTTCACCCCGCCCCCCCCATCGCCGCCGACCGGGGCCGCCGCGCGCCGCTGCGGAACGTGTCCCGGCGGCATCGTGCACCCCCGGCGGGGTCCGGCGCAGCAGCAACCGCCCCGCCGCCGATCATCTGCACCGGTCGACACGGTGCCGCACGGTCCCGGCACATGCCGCCCAGTGGACTCATGCGCCATCACCGCACCAGAGCCTCCAGGTCACCGACGACCTCCGACGGATCAGGCATGGTGGCGATCTCGGCGGCCACCTCGCCGGCCGTCGCCCGCAGCACCGGATCCGTCGCGAGCCGCTCCAGCGTGGCGGACGTCAGCTCGTCGAGCGGCACGGCCCGTGATGACGCTGCGCGGGGGCCGGAGGTGACATCGTCATGCGAAAGACGTGTGATCACGCACTGGGCTGGAACTCCCTGGCCCGGTGGCATGGGTGCATGAACTCCGACTTCGTCGAGGACCTCATCATCCAGCTCACCGAGTTCGCCGCCGGACTGGAGCAGTGGCAGCAGGTCGGCACGCTCCTCCTCTTCGGCATGATCCCGTTCGTCGAGTCCTACCTGGGCAGCTTCATCGGCACCATCGTCGGTGTCGACCCGCTCCTGGCCGTGCCCGCCGCCGTCATCGGCAACATCGTGGCCACCTTCCTGACCATCGCCCTTGCCAGCGGTGTCCGAGATGCGGCCACCCGGGGCCGGTCGGGCAAGGCGCCGTCCAAGGGCAAGCGGAAGGTCGCCAAGTACTTCGAGCGTGTGGGTGTTCCTGGCGTCTCACTGCTCGGAGCGGTCCTCCTGCCCACGCAGATCACCGCGCCGACCCTGATCGCGCTCGGAGCACGCAGAGGTGCCGTCTACGTGTGGATGGCCATCGCGATCACCGTCTGGGGCATCGCCTTCGGGTTCTTCGGAGACCGCGTCGTCGCCTGGTACGGCTGAGCGGTCGCCTGGTACGGCTGAGCGGACACCACGCTCGATGTCCAGCGCCTCGACCGGTTCGATCCCTTGCGTCGATCCGGCCCCGACACCGAGGACCATGACCGCGTGGCCTCGAAGTGGCGGGCCACGACGTCCGGCATGCGGTTCGCCGCCCCGAGGATGAACTCGGCGACCTCCGCGATGCCTTCCTCGCTCCTCAGGTCGATGGCGACGTCGGCCGACTGGCTGACCTTGCTCTTCCGACGCCCGTTCGTCGTCGCCTCCTGGGCAACGGTCAGCTGAACCGGGGGCAGTCCTTGGACCGCGCCCGCGGCGCTGCTCATCACCGCGGCCGTCGACGGACCGTGTCGTGCCCCTCCGTGGGCGGTCACCGGTGACCGCGCGTTACCGATCGGGTGACCGAGCGTCCGCCTGGGGTCGATCAGTGTCGTGCCGAGTGGCCTGACGCAGCCAGCCGGCCCAGACCTCAACGGGGGTCGGGCGTTGCGGCAGACGGCCCATGGGACGGTGCGACGAAGGCGCAACTGCCGGCGTGATCCTGTGACTCCTGGCAGACGCGGCCGGTGTGCAGGTCTGTCATGCCGCAGTGGCCGGCAGCCGCGGCCGACTCGTCGATGCTCGCGTTGTGCAGGTCCAAGCGCTCGGCGTCGGCCGGTCGCGGTGCTGAGCTGGTCATGAGGTCCTCGAATCAGGTCGGGAAGAGGCGGTCGGGACCGACGAAGCGCGATTCGGGTCCGAGCGGAGCACGGGACTCCGACGAGAGTCCCCCCTGGCGGGGCCCGGCGACAGGGCCTTCGGTCCCTGCCCGCGACCAGGGAACTCTCCTGGCCGGGACTGCGGCGGCCACCCCGGGCAGCTCCGGACCGATCCAGATCAGGCGTCGAACCGCAGGCGTGTGCGGAGGTACCGAATCGCCCCTCGGACACCAGATCGAACCCTGACAACCCAGGGCCGTGGGGGTCCTGTCGCTCCTGGCTCCGGTACGTCCGGTCTCGGATGAGCCGCAGCGGACGCCCCCGCTGGGGCTCAGCCGAGACGGTGGGCGGCGGTTGCAGCCAGCGCACCCAGACTGTTCGTCGCCAGATGGAGGAGGACGGGGGCCAGCAGGCTGCCGCTCCGGAGGCGCAGCCAGGCGAAGAGGACCCCCGCTGCCGCCGTGAACGTACATCCGAGCAGGACGGCGACGACGAGTCCCGCAGACCCGTCGATCAGGGTGTTGGCAGTGGCCGCGCTCAGCGTGGGACGGATGTGCCAGATCCCGAAGAGGACCGCCGAGACCGCGATGGCCGCACGCGGCGCCGCCACCCGCATCAGCGCCGCCAGCAGGACGCCACGGAAGGCCATCTCCTCCCACAGGACGGTGCCGAGCGGGATCCGGACCAGCACCTGGTAGGCGACCTCTGCGGAGCTGGCACCGGCGAGCCGTGCATCTGCCAGGAGGGGGCGGACCGGCGAGGCCATGAGGCCGGCCGCGTAGCCGGCGGCGACCACGGCGGAGCACGCCCCGCCCCATCGCAGCCCTGCTCGGGCTCCACGCGGATCGAGGCCCAGTTCCTTCCAGGTGAGGCCGACGAACCGAGCCCCCACGAGGAGCAGGCCCGTCGCCGCCAGATTGACCGGGACGTAGGACTGCGGGTAGCCCGGCGTCCGGGTGATGACGACGTTGTTCCAGGCGGCGAGGAGCACGGCGACAGCGGCGGCGAACAGGAGCGCGCCCCGGCGGCCTGCTGGTCGACCATGCACGCGTGAGGTCTTCCCCGTTCGCGCGCCGGCTCACCTTCGCGGCCATGGCGCTGTCCTGCGTCGCTGCCGTGATGGCCTGGGGTGAGCTGTCGGTGGGCGCGCTCGTCGTGATCGGCGCGGCCGGGACCGCCGTCGTCGTCGTGGCGCTGGTCCGGCAGTCGGGCGAGACCGCCCCATCAGTGGGGCGACGAGGGCTGCCGTGGCTCGCCCTCGTGACCGCCGCCGTGTCCTGGGAACTCGTGACGCTCGCCGACGACGAGCTGCCGACGGCGAGCGATCTCGCGGATCCCTTCCTCGCCGAACCGCTGCTGCGCGGCGCCGCCACCGTGTGCTGGCTGGCCGTCGGGGCCTGGCTGCTCGATCGTCCGCGCCGCCGGCCACAGCGATGACCAACGGCGTCCTGCTGAGCGCTGCCGGCTTCCTGGGGCTGCTCGTCGTCGGTGCGGCGATCGAGGTCTGCGCCCGCCTCGGACTCGGTCCGGCCACCGCGGGCCGAGCTCTGGGCGCCGCCATGCGGACGACGCCCGGCCGCGCAGTCGTCCTGCTCACCTGGCTCTGGCTCGGCGTGCACTTCCTGGCGCGTTGATGCGGTCGGACGGTCCCTCGGGTTGCGGGTCGGCCGAGCAGTGAGCGAGTCAGCTGTACGGCGGACGGGAGAGGCCCGGGGCGCTGCCACGACGGGCGTCACGCACCGTCTGAGATGCGGAACCGCTGCCGGTAGGACGTGGGAGTGGTGGCGTAGGCCGCGGTGAAGTTCTGGCGGAGGGTCACGGCGCTGCGGAAGCCGCACGCGCGTGCTGTCCGCTCGATCGACCAGGTCGTGGTCTCCAACAGCCGCCGGACCTCCTCGAGTCGCTGGGTCAGGACCCAGCGGGCGGGGGTGGTCCCGACCGCTTCGGTGAACCGGCGGGTGAAGTTGCGCCCGCTCATCCGGGCGTGGCCGGCCAGCTGGTCGACCGCCAGGTCCCGGTCGAGGTTGGCCAGCGCCCAGTCCATGGTGGCGCCGATCGGGCCTCCCCCGCCCGGTTCGGGCACGGGCCGCTGGACGAACTGGGCCTGGTCTCCGTCGCGATGCGGCGCCACCACCAGGTGCCGGGCCAGCGTGTTGGCCGCAGCGCTCCCGAGGCGGGTGCGGACCACGTGCAGACAGGCGTCCAGGCCCGAGGCGGTGCCGGCTGACGTGAGGACGTCGCCGTGGTCGAGGTACAGGGCAGAGGCGTTCACCTGCACCGCGGTCCGCCGCTGCTGCAGCAACGGTGCCGCCGCCCAGTGCGTGACGGCGCCCCGGCCGTCGAGGAGCTCGCTGTCGGCCACCGGGAACGCGCCCAGACACAGTCCGACGACGGTCGAACCGTCGTCGTGCGCACGGTTGACCAGTTGGACCAGGTCGTCGCTGGCTGGCCGGAGATCAGCCGGCCAGGAAGGCAGCACCACGATGTCGGCGCCCGACACGACCTCAGGTCCCGCGACGTCCTCGACGCGCAGACCCTCAGCAGTGCGGATGCCATGCCCATCCTGCGTCCACACGGAGGTCTGCCAGCCGGACGCCAGGCCGAGCCGGGAGGCCTCACCGAACACGAGCAGAGGTGTGGCCAGGTGGAACATCGTCATGCCGTCGAAGGCGTGCACCGCGATCTTCACTCTTGTCCTGATCTCATCGACTGTCGTCAGTTCAGCCACTCACGGTATGCCCAGCGCGGCGGGCACCCTGATGGGCGTCGACGCCGTCCAGCCAGGGAGTACGAGCCATGTCCGCCCCCCGCCGTGCCCTCGTCGTCATCGACGTGCAGAACGACTACTTCGATGGACCGCTGGAGATCCAGTACCCGCCGCGCGAGGACTCCCTCGCCCGCATCGTGAGCGCCATGGACGTCGCCGCTCAGCACGAGCTCCCGGTGGTCGTGGTCCGGCACGAGCTTCCTGAGGGGGCGCCGGTCTTCGCGGCCGGCTCGGCCGGGCAGGCGCTGCACCCGGACGTCGAGAAGCGCACGACGGACACGTCCAAGCTGGTGACCAAGAGCAACGCCAGCGTCTTCTCCGGCACCGACGTCGCGTCCTGGCTCGCGGACAACGGGCTCGACTGCATCACCTTGGTCGGGTACATGACCAACAACTGCGTCATCGGCACCGCAGCCGCCGCCGAGGACCTCGGGATCGCCGTCGAGGTCCTCTCCGACGCCACCGGCGCCATCAGCATCGTGAACGACGCCGGCAGCGCCTCCGCTCGGCAGGTTTACGAGACCCTCATGGCGCTGCTGAACTCCAACTTCGCCGCCGTCGCCACCACCGCGACGTGGACCAGTGCCGTCGAGCAGGGTGAGGCCTTGACCAGCAGCGACCTGGGGACGTCCGCCGTCCAGGGCCGTGCCGCCTACGGCGCCACGCCGTAGGCGCCTCCCGTCACGCCCGGGCGGGCGGTGCTCCCGCACCGGGCAGCCGCGGCCCGGTGGTCACTCCCGCAGGGCCGCGTGGACCTCCTCGGCGTGGTCGAAGACGAGGAAGTGCCCCTCACCGGCGAACCAGTGAGCCGAACAGTTCGGGAGCATCGCACTGAGCACCTGCCCGAGCGCCACGGGCACCAGCCAGTCCTGCGTCCCGTGCCAGAGGTGCACGCGCTGACGCACGCTGGACAGCGGGAAGCCCCACGGCCGGAACAACAACGCCCGGTCTTGGGCCAGCGACGAGGACCCCTGGCGCAGCCCCTCGGTGAAGGTCTCGGACAGCACCTGTCGGACGTCGGGCCGACCGAGCAGTCGCCGGTCGGTCGCGTTGAGCCGCAGCTGCAGGTAGCGCGGGATCAGCGCCGGCCGCAGCGCGATCGGCGCGAAGACCGGCTGCAGGAACGCCGCCGCCACGCCAGGCCGGTGGACGGCGTCCCGCACCCGTCCGGGCACCCACTGCGGCCAGGGCCACGGGACGTCGGGCGGCGGCGCCCCGCCGAGGACGCCGACGGCCCGCACCCGCTCTCCGAAGACGTGCGCACAGGCCAGGGCGTAGGCGGCGCCACCGGAGAGGCTGAGCACGGCGAACCGGTCGACGCCCAGGTGGCTGAGCAGCTCGTCGACGTCGTCGGGCCAGTCGAGCACGCGGCGGCCGGGTTGCGGGTCCGAGCGCCCGAAGCCGGGACGGTCGGGGACGACGAGGCGCACGCCCCACCGTCGGTAGGTCTCGCCGTCCGGGACGTGCCGCTCCAGCCGTGAGCTCGGTGAGCCGTGGCAGGCGAGCACCGGCCACCCGTCCGGGTCGCCCCACTCGGCGTACGCGAGCGCCCGGCCGTTCCGCAACCGGATGCTGCCCTCCCGGTGCCCCGCTGCGCCGCTCACGCAGCCTGCTTACCCCGCCCGGACGCTCAGCCGCACCTCACAGGCAGGAGCGATGGTCACCGGCGCTGGCGGACCGCGCCTCACCTTGCCGGCCGGTGGCGGGGCTCCTAGCGTCGGCCCACCCGAGGACGTGCGCGCGCCTGCCGGCGGGCCCTCTCGAGGGGCAGCGAGGAGCTGATCGTGGACCGCATGAGCGCGACCGACGCCGGGTTCTTCTACGCGGAGAGCGAGAACACGCCCATGCACGTGGGCTCGGTCTCGGTGTTCGAGGGGCCGGCACCGTCCTACGGCGACGTGGTGCGGCTGCTGGTGAGCAAGCTGCCCCTGGTGCCCCGCTACCGGCAGCGGGTGCGTTCGGTGCCGTTGGAGCTGGGCCGCCCGCTGTGGGTCGACGACGAGCACTTCCAGGTGCTGTACCACGTGCGGCACACCGCGGTGCCCAGGCCGGGTGACCGCGAGCAACTGCGCAACCTCGCCGGGCGGGTGCTGGGTCAACGGCTCGACATGAGCAAGCCGCTGTGGGAGGTCTGGCTGGTGGAGGGCTTGGAGGAGGACCGGTGGGCACTGATCCTCAAGGTCCACCACTGCATGGTCGACGGCGTGGCCGGCGCCGACCTGATGCAGCTCCTCTTCGACTCGAGCCCCGACGCCGTGCACGGCGACCCGCGGGACTGGTCGCCGCAGCGCAGTCCCTCGACGCTGGCAGTGGTCGCCGGTGCGGTGCAGGACGCCGCGCTGCGGCCCACCCGGCAGCTGCTCGCCGCCCCGGGCGTGGTCGGGACGGTGAAGGGGCTGGTCAGCACCGGCCGGGGCCTCGCCGCGGAGATGCCCACCCTGGCCCGGCAGCTGACGACCCCCGTCGCCCGGGCGCTGAACGGGCCGATCGGACCGCACCGCCGGTGGGCGTGGGCGGAGACGCAGCTGGCGGAGGTCAAGCGAGCTCGCACGGCCCTGGGCGGCACGGTCAACGACCTGGTGCTCACCGCCATCACCCGCGGCTTCCGCGATCTCCTGCAGGGCCGGGGGGAGCTCGCCGACGGCCTCGTCGTGCGCACCATGGTGCCGGTGTCGGTGCGCACCGAGGGCGAGCGCGGCTCGCTGGACAACAGGATCTCCGCGGTCTTCGTCGACCTGCCGGTGGCCGAGCCGGACCCCCGCTCTCGGCTGGCCTCCGTCCGGGAGCAGATGGACCACCACAAGTCCGCGCTGCAGCGGCTGGACACCCGCTCGATCATCGGGCTGGCCGACGTCACCGCCCCCGGCCTGCTCGCCTTCGGCGTGAAGGCAGGCACCCGGGCCGGGCAGTGGTACGCGCAGGCGGTGACCACCAACATCCCCGGGCCGCGGGTGCCGCTGTTCGTACTGGGCTCCCGGATGCTCAACTCGCACGCCTACGTGCCGATCTCCAGCGGGATCCGACTCAGCATCGGCGTCTTCAGCTACGTCGACGAGATGACCTTCGGCGTCAACGCCGACTTCGACGCCTTCCCCGACGTGGACGTCCTCGCCGAGGGGATCAGCGCGGGCATGGACGAGCTGTGCGCCCTGAGTGCGGAGCCGGCCGCCGGCACGGCCGGCTGACCCGCGGCGGCGTCCCCGGCCGGGTTGGCATCCCGTCCCGGGGGTAGCCGCCGGAGGTGACCGACACCGATGACCGGACCACCGCTGGCTCTCCGGGGAGCGCAGGGGACGGGGTCGGCCTGACGGTCGCCGTCACCGGGCCCACCGGGACCTTCGGAGCCGGCCTGGTCCCGCTCCTGCAGTCCGATCCCGGGGTCGCGCGCATCGTCGGGGTCGCCCGGCGTCCGTTCGACCCGGCCGACCGTGGCTGGACGAAGATGGAGTACCGCCGAGGCGACGTCCGGGATGCCAGCACCCTCGCCGACGCCTTCGCGGGTGCCGACGTGGTCGTGCACCTGGCCTTCCACATCACCGGCAACGCCCGGCCCGAGGAGATCCGGGCCATCAACGTCGACGGGACGCGGAACGCCTTCCGCGCCGCCTCGGCCGCCGGCGCGCGACGGTTCGTGCACGCCTCCTCGGTCGCCGCCTACGGCTTCTCCCGCGACAACCCGGTGGGGATGACCGAGGAGTGGCCGGTGCGCACGTCGTCCCGGCTGTTCTACGCCCGGGAGAAGGCAGAGGTGGAGGAGCTGCTGGTCACCGAGGCGGTTGCCGCCCCCGACGTGGCGCTCTACCTGCTCCGGCCGCCGTTGGTGCTCGGTCCGCACAGCCTCGGCGCCAAGGACCTGCTGCCCGGTCCCCTGGCGCCGCTGGCCCGGCGGTTCGCCGGGGCGGCCATCCGGCGCCTGCCGGTGCCCGTGCCGGTCGCCGTGCCCGCCGTCCCCGTGCAGTTCGTCCACGAGGACGACGTCGGCTCGGCCCTGCTCCTGTGCGTCCTCGGCGCCGGCCCGCCCGGGGCCTACAACATCGCCGGCGACGGCGTCCTCACCGCGGCCGGCGTGGCCCGCGAGTGCGGCGCGCTGCCGCTGCCGCTGCCGGCCGGCCCGGCGCAGCTGGCCGCCCGGGCGGTCTCCCGGCTGCCCTTCCTGCCGCCGCCGGCCCAGTGGGTGGAGGCGCTGAGCCATCCGGCGATCATGGACACCACGAAGGCCCGGACCCAGCTGGGCTGGCGGCCGCGGTACACCGGCCTGGAGGCACTGCGCGACACCGTGTCCCGCTGAGGCCGGGCCGCAGCCGGCCCTGCCCTCAGCCCGGCGGCAGCTGCTGCAGCCAGGGGACGACGTCGTCCGCCAGGCGCTCGGGAACCTGCAGCTGCGGCACGTGCCCGACGCCGGGGAGCTCGACGTACCGCCAGTCCGGGTGCCGGTGGGCCACGTCGCGGGCGTTCGCGACCGGCACCAGCCGGTCCCGCTCGCCGTGCACGAGCAGGACCGGCACCGAGATCGCCGCCATCGCCCGGCGGTAGCGACGCGGGTCCGCCTGCACCCGCAGCAGGGACCGGGCGGCGGTCAGGAACGCCCGGTCCATGCCCGCCACGTCCTGCCGCTGCTCCACCAGCGCCACCGACCGGTCCACCAGCGACGCCGGCACGCCGGCCGGGTCGACGCCGCAGAGCCGGAGCATGTCCAGCACCTGCGCCCGAGCCCCGGTCCGTCGGCGTCGCGCCCGCAGGGTCTGCTCCCCCACCCCGGGCAGGGCGTAGGCGGCGAAGGTCAGGGCGACCAACGGGTCCAGTGCCCGCCGCGGGCCGGGCAGGGCCGGGTCGAGCAGCACCAGGCCGCGCACCAGCTCGGGCGCCGCCGCCGTCTCCAGGATCGAGATCATCCCGCCCATCGAGTTGCCGACGAGGACCGCCGGTCCGCCGGCGACGTCCCGCAGGAACCGGTCCAGCACGAGCACGTTGCCGTGCACGGTGGCCTGCCGCCGGCCGGGCTCGCTGCGGCCGAAGCCGGGGAGGTCGAGGGAGAGCACCCGGGCATGCGGGGTGAGCAACGGCGCGAACAGATCCCAGTTCAGGTGCGAGCCGCCCAGCCCGTGGACGAGGACGACGGTCGGCCCGTCCGAGCGACCTCCGTGGTCCACCATGTGGACCGGGCCACCCAGGTCGACCGTGCTGCTCTCCCCGACCGCCCCGTCCTCCTGCGGCCCGTCCGGATCTGGCCCGTCCTGCTGCGCTCCGGCCATGCCCACCTCCTCCTCGACGACCAGGCCCCGCCGCGGGCGGGCGCACCCGCCCAGTCTGCGGCTGCCCACCCGACCTGCGGCCGGGTGGGCAGCCGCCACGCGTCGCTCGACAGGTGACGGTCAGGGCGCCATGCTCGACCGACAGCGGGCCACCGGCGGTCGGCGAGGAGGCCCACGTGCGCAGCCACACCCCCGATCGACCGCCGCTCCCGCTCTACCTGACCGAGGCCTGGCGGGCGACCGCCGACTACGGCCTCTACCTGGCCACCCACCCTCTGCTGCGGGCGCTGCCCTCCGGCGACGGCCACCCGGTGCTCGTGCTGCCCGGCCTGCTGGCCGACGACGCCTCCACCCGCGTGCTGCGGCGCGAGCTGCGCAGGCTCGGCTACCGCGCGCACGGCTGGCAGCTGGGGCGCAACATCGGCCCCACCCCGCTCGCGGTCAACGGCCTGCGGGACCGGCTGGACCAGCTCGCCCACCGCCACGACCGGCCGGTGACGCTCGTCGGTTGGAGCCTGGGCGGCATCTTCGCCCGCGACCTGGCCCGCCGGACGCCCGCGCACGTACGCCAGGTGATCACCCTGGGCAGCCCGTTCCGGATGGTGCACACGAACCAGAGCAGGGCCCACCGCGCCTTCGAGCGCTACTCGCACCTGCACGTCGAACGGCTCGCGCTGCCCCTGGAGGGCGACCGCGGCCCGCTGCCCATGCCGTCGACGTCCGTCTACTCCCGCTACGACGGGATCGTGCACTGGCAGGCGTGCCTGGAGGCCCCGGGTCCGCAGACGGAGAACATCGCGGTGCACGCCAGCCACCTGGGACTGGGCCACCACCCCGCCGTCCTCTACGCGGTGGCCGATCGGCTCGCCCAGGCCGAGGGCACCTGGCGGCCGTTCCGGGCTCCCCTCGCGCTCGGACGGCTCTTCCCCGCCCCGGACCAGCCCGTTGCCGACGAACTCGCGGGCACCGGCACGGTGGCCTGACCCGGACGGCGCAAGGTCGCCGCGGTCGCGGCCCGGACCGCCGGCTGCACTAACGTCCCCGGGCATGGCGGACGTCGACATCCAGCGGGCACAGATCGGCGAGATCGAGATCGCCTACGAGACCTTCGGCGACGCGGGGAACCCGCCCGTGCTCCTGATCATGGGCCTGGCCACCCAGATGGTCGGCTGGCCGGACGAGTTCTGTGCCGGCCTGGCCGACCAGGGCCTGTTCGTGATCCGGTTCGACAACCGCGACATCGGCCTGTCGACGCACCTGGACGCTGCCGGGCCGGCCGACGTCCTGGCCGTGATGGGCGGCGACCGGTCCGGCGTCCCGTACCCGCTGGCCGACCTCGCGAAGGACACCATCGGCCTGCTCGACGCCCTCGGCCTGGACAGCGTCCACCTGGTCGGCGCGTCGATGGGCGGCATGATCGCCCAACTGGCCGCCATCGAGCACCCCACCCGGGTGCGCAGCCTGACCTCGATCATGTCGACCACGGGGAGCCCGGCGGTGGGCGCACCGTCCGAGGCGGCCATGGGCGTGCTGCTGGCACCGCCCGCGGTCGACCGCGAGAGTGCGATGCGGCGGATGGTGGACACCTACCGGGTGATCGGCTCACCCGGCTTCGAGTTCGACGAGGCAGCGCTGCGGCAGCGCGCGGGGCTGTCGTTCGACCGGGCGTACGACCCCGACGGGGTGGCCCGTCAGCTCGCCGCGATCCTGAGCACGCCCGACCGGACCGCCCAGCTCGGCGGGATCGCAGTTCCCACGCTCGTCGTGCACGGCGACCAGGACGCGCTCGTGAACGTCGACGGCGGACGGGCCACCGCAGCCGCCGTCCCGGGTGCCGATCTGCTGGTCGTCGAGGGCATGGGCCACGACCTGCCGCGGGACACGTGGCCGCAGCTCATCGACCGGATCACCGACCTCGTGCGCGTGGCGGAGCGTGGGCGCTGAGCTTCAGCTGGTCAGCATCCCACCCTCGACCGGCAGCGTCGTGCCGCTGATGTAGCCTCCGGCGTCGCTGACCAGGAAGACCAGGGCGGCGGCGAGTTCATCGGGATCGCCCGGCCGGTTCATCAGGACGCGGGCCATCTGGGAGTCCAGGTAACCCTCGGCGTAGTTGTCCGTCATCTCCGACGCGAAGAACCCCGGTGCCAGGGCGTTGACCCGGATCCCCTTGCGGCCGGTCCACTGCTGGGCGAGGTCGCGGGTCAGGCCGATCAGCCCGGCCTTGCTGGCGGCGTAGGCAGCTTGCGGCAGACCCGCTGTGGTCAGTCCGAGGATGCTGGAGATGTTCACGATCGAGCTGCCCGGCTGCATGATCCGCCCGCAGGCCTGCGCCATCCAGTAGCAGCCGTTGAGGTTGACGTCGATCACCTGCCGGAACTGCTCGGGGGTCTCCCGGGTCGCCGGATGGGCGGTGCCGATGCCCGCGTTGTTGACCAGGACGTCGACCTTGCCGAACTCCGCCATGCAGGCGTCCACCAGCGCCTGGCAGTCCTCGGGGCGGGAGACGTCGGTGCGCACGGTGATCGCCCGCCGACCGGCCCGCTCCACCGCTTCCCGGGTGGCGGTGAGCCGGTCTTCCCTCCGGGCGGCGATCGCCACGTCGGCGCCGGCCTCGGCCAGGGCGCGGGCGAACACCGCCCCCAGCCCCGATGACGCGCCGGTCACGATCGCCACGCGGTCGTCCAGTCGGAACATGTCCAGGATCCTGCGGTCAGTCACCGGTGTCGGCTCCTCTCCCCCGCGACGTCCCGGCCCCGTGCGGTACGGGACCCGTCGTTGCGAGCACCGTATCCGCGATGTGCGGTACATCACCCGACGAGCGGGTAGGGCCCGGGTCCGCTTCCCCGCAGGAGGGCTCGACGATGACCAACCTGGCGCAGAACCTGCTCGACACCGCTGACCGGGAGGGCACCCGTACCGCACTGCGGATGGACGACGCGTCGTTGACCTACGCCGAGTTCCGGGACGCGGCCCTCCGGGTGGCTGCCGCCCTGCAGTCGCGCGGCGTCGAACCGGGCGACCGGGTGGGCATGGTGCTGCCCAACGTGGTGTCCTTCCCGGTGGTGTTCTACGGCGCCCTGCTGGCCGGAGCGGCGGTCGTGCCGATGAACCCCTTGCTCAAGGCGCGCGAGATCGAGTACTTCCTGGAGGACTCCGGAGCGCGGCTGGTCGTGGCGGTGGAGCAGTCGGCGGCGCCGGCACAGGAAGCGGCCACGCGCGTCGGTGTCGACGTCGTGACCGTCGGGGCGGCGCTGCCCGCCGAGCTCATGGACGCCGGAGGGGACCTGACCGCGCCGGTCGAGCGTGCCGACGAGGACACCGCCGTGATCCTGTACACGTCCGGGACGACCGGGCAGCCCAAGGGGGCCGAGCTCACCCACGCCAGCCTGGCCAGCAACGCCCGCACGACCCAGGACACGCTCCTGGAGGCCACCCCGGACGACGTCATCATGGGCTGCCTGCCGCTGTTCCACGTCTTCGGGCTGACCTGCGCGCTGAACGCCGGCGTCCTGGCCGGCTCCTGCCTGACGCTCATCCCGCGGTTCGACGGCGGCAAGGCACTGTCGATCGTCCAGCGCGACGCGGTGACGGTGTTCCAGGGAGTGCCCACCATGTTCTCCGCGATGCTGAACCAGCCCGACCGGGACGACCACGACCTGTCCAGCCTGCGACTGTGCGTCTCCGGCGGATCAGCCATGCCGGTCGAGGTCATGCGCTCCTTCGAGGAGACGTTCGACTGCGTCATCCTCGAGGGGTACGGGCTGAGCGAGACGTCGCCGGTCGCGTCGTTCAACCACCCGCACGCCGAGCGCAAGCCGGGCTCCATCGGCACGCCGATCCGCGGCGTCCAGATGCGCCTGGTCGACGACGACGGGAAGGACGTCCCGGCCGGCGAGGTCGGGGAGGTGGCCATCCGCGGCGAGAACGTCATGAAGGGCTACTGGCAGCGGCCGGAGGACACCGCGAAGGCGATCCCGGACGGCTGGTTCCGGACCGGCGACCTCGCCCGGCAGGACGAGGACGGCTACTACTCCATCGTCGACCGCAAGAAGGAGATGATCATCCGCGGCGGCTTCAACGTGTACCCGCGGGAGATCGAGGAAGCGCTCTACGAGCACCCGGCCGTGGCCGAGGTCGCCTGCATCGGCATCAAGCACCCCGAGCTCGGCGAGGAGATCGCGGCGGCGGTGGCACTCAAGCCGGGGGCGACGGCCGAGGTCGACGAGCTCCGGGAGTTCGCCAAGGCCCGGGTGGCCCCGTACAAGTACCCGCGGCACGTCTGGCTGGTCGAGGCGCTGCCCAAGGGCCCCACCGGGAAGATCCTGCGCCGCGCAGTGGACGTGCCCGGGGAGGTCGGGCAGCGATGACCGAGCCCCCGCTCTGGCGCGATGCCTTCGACGCCGCCGAACGCAGGGTGACGCCGCACGCGGAGCGGCTGGTGCGGACGCCGGGGTTCGCGATCGGGGCGGCACTGGTGCAACGGGCGCAGACGATGGCGCGCAGCTCCGTGCGCGGGGCCAGCGCCCGCGCCTGGCACCTGCTCAACCTGCCCGCCGGCAGCGACGTCAGCCGCCTGCGGTCCCAGATCGGCGCACTGGACCGCGAAGTGCGGCGGCTGACGGTGCAGTTGGAACTCGAGCGCCGCCGACCGCCGTCCGAAGCCACCGCCCGCGACGTCCCGGCCGAGCCCCACTCCGACACCAAGGAGCCTCATGCCAACGGTGCCCAACCCGCAGACCGTGCTCGACCGCGTGCGGCGCGACGTCGAGCGGAACGCCCTGCGGAGTCGTAACGGGATCCGCCTGGTCGCCGGGATCGACCGGCCGGGCGTCGGGCAGACGCCGAAGGACGTCGTCTGGCAGCGCGGCCGCTCGCAGCTGTGGCACTACCGCAACGACGACGTCCGCCACTCGCCTCCCCTGCTGATCGTGTTCAGCATGATCAGCCGCAGCTACATCCTCGACCTGTCCCCCGGCAACAGCTTCGTCGAGCAGCTGCTCGAGGCCGGCTTCGACGTGTACCTGCTCGACTGGGGACAGCCCGACGAACGGGACGCGCACAACCGGCTCGAGGACTACGCCGACGACTACATCCCGGCCGCGGTGGCCCGCGTGCTCGAGCTCGCGGGCACCGACGAGCTGAACCTGTTCGGCTACTGCTTCGGCGGGAACCTCTCGCTCCTCTACGCCGCGCACCATCCCGATGCGCCGGTGCGCAGCCTCACGGTGCTGGCCACCCCCGTCGACTTCCGGCATCTGGGTCCGCTCGCCGACGTCTTCACCGTCGGCGGTCTGGACGTCGACTCGGTCGTGGACGACCAGGGCAACGTGCCGCCGCAGATCGTCGTCCAGGCGTTCCGTGCACTGACCCCCACGTCGCAGGTGACCCGGTACGTGACGCTGTGGGAGCGGCTCTGGAACGACGAGTACGTCGCCGCCTACCAGGCGATGACCGGGTGGTCCGACGACCACGTCCCCTTCCCCGGCGAAGCGGCCAGGCAGGCCGTGCAGATGCTGCTGCGCGACAACGGCATGCTGACCGACCGACTCAGCCTGGACGGCGACCAGGTCCACCTACGGGACATCACGCTGCCGTTCCTCACCGTGCGGGCCAACCGCGACCACATCGTGCCCAACGACGCGTCTGCACCCCTCATCGACCTGGTGGGGTCGACGGACAAGCACGAACTGTGTCTCGACGCCGGGCACATGGGGCTCGTGGTCGGGCGCACGGCGGCGAAGACGACCGTGCCCACGATCATCGACTTCCTCCGCCGCCGCAGCGACGGCATCGGACCGGCCACCGACGGCTCGGGAACCCAGCAGGTGGACCGGTGAGCGTCGCCGCAGGTGGACCGATGGGCATCGTCCCGCTGGACGTTGCACTCGGCGACGCCCTGCTGCAGTTCTTCCGCTCGCTCCCGGAAGCCGACCGCACCTTCATCAAGGAGGACGTCACCGACCCGGCGACCGTCCGGTCCATGGCATCGGCGGCGACGTCCAGAACGGGCCGGCACCACCGATGGGTGGCCGTCGACGGGAACGGCGAGGACATCACCGGATACGTGGCGGTCCTCCCGCTGGCGGGCTGGTCGGACCACGTCGGCGAGATCCGGCTGGTGGTGGCCTCCTCCCGCCGCGGGAGCGGGCTCGGCCGCGCACTCGCCCGGCACGCCCTGGTACAGGCCGTCGAGGCGGGGCTGACCAAGCTGATCGTCGAGGTGGTGGCCGAACAGGGCCCGTCGCTGGCCCTGTTCACCGGCCTGGGCTTCAGCGGTGAGGCGCTGCTACGGGACCAGATCCGCGACCGGGACGGAGAGCTGCGCGACCTGATGGTGCTGGCCCACCACGTCGGCGAGACCTGGTCGAGGATGGACAGCGTGGGCGTCGCCGATGCGCTGGGGGAACCGGCCGACTGAGCGACCGGGAGTCCCCCCGGCTCCCCCGGGCTGCCGACCACCTCGGTGGGCACGGAACAGGGCGTGCGTGGCGATGGCCTGCCCGTCCTCCGCAGGCCGTCGTCGTCCGGCTCAGCGGAAGACGACCGTGCTGTGGCCGTTGAGCAGCACCCGCCGCTCGCTGTGCCAGCGCACGGCCCGGGAGAGCGCGAGCGCCTCGGCGTCCTGGCCCACGGTGGCCAGTGCGCGGGGGTCGTGGGTGTGGTCGATCCGGATGACCTCCTGCTCGATGATGGGGCCCTCGTCCAGCTCGGGGGTCACGTAGTGGGCGGTCGCCCCCACCAGCTTGACGCCGCGGTCGAACGCCTGGTGGTAGGGCTTGGCACCCTTGAAGCCCGGCAGGAACGAGTGGTGGATGTTGATCGCCCGTCCGTACAGCGCCGCGCACGTCTCGTCGGAGAGGACCTGCATGTACCGGGCCAGCACCACCAGGTCGACGCGGTGCTCGTCGACCAGCTCGAGCAGCCGGGCCTCGGCGTCGCGCTTCGTGGCCGGGGTCACGGGCACGTGCACGAAGGGCAGGCCGGCGGCCTCCGCCATGGGCCGCAGGTCCTCGTGGTTGGAGACCACCGCGACCAGCTCTCCGCCCAGGTTGCCCGCCCGCCACCGGAAGACCAGGTCGTTCAGGCAGTGCCCGAGCTTGGAGACCATCACGAGCACCCGCTCCGGCTGATCGCCGGCGACCCGGTAGGACATCCCGAACTCGTCGGCCACCGCGCCGAATGCCTGGGACAGGCGGTCGACGTCGGAGTCCTCGGCGCAGACGAACGCGGTGCGCAGGAACAACTGCCCGCGGAGTGGGTCGTCGAACTGCTGGTGCTCGACGATGTCGCAGCCGTGCTCGAACAGGAACGAGCTGACGGCGTGCACGATGCCCGGGCGCTCGGCGCAGCTGAGCGTGAGGGTGAAGGGGTGGGACACGGGTGCCTCCTCAGCACTCGACGATGTTGAGCGCCAGCCCGCCACGGGCGGTCTCCTTGTACTTGTCCTTCATGTCCGCGCCGGTCTCGCGCATGGTCTTGATCGCCTTGTCCAGCGAGACGTGGTGCCGGCCGTCGCCCCGGACGGCCATGCGGGCCGCGGTGATGGCCTTGATCGCGCCGACGGCGTTGCGCTCGATGCACGGGATCTGCACGAGCCCACCGACGGGGTCGCAGGTGAGGCCGAGGTTGTGCTCGATGCCGATCTCGGCGGCGTTCTCCACCTGTTCCGGGGTCCCCCCGATGATCTCGGCGAGCCCTGCGGCGGCCATGGAGCAGGCGGAGCCGACCTCCCCCTGGCAGCCCACCTCCGCACCCGAGATGGACGCGTTCTCCTTGAACAGCAGTCCGACCGCCGCGGCGGTGAGCAGGAAGCGCACCACCCCGTCCTCGGAGTAGGAGTCGACGAAGTCGCGGTAGTAGTGCAGGACGGCGGGCACGATGCCGGCGGCGCCGTTCGTGGGAGCGGTGACCACCTGTCCGCCGGCCGCGTTCTCCTCGTTCACCGAGAGGGCGTAGAGGGTCACCCACTCCATCGCCCGGAGCGGGTCGGACTCGTCCGGGTGCTGCTCCAGCTGGGTGCGGAGCGCGGCGGCGCGTCGGCGCACCTTGAGCCCCCCGGGCAGGACGCCGGAGGCCCGGGTGCCGCGGTCCACGCACTCCTGCATCACCGACCAGATGTGCAGCAGTCCGGCGCGGACCTCCGCCTCGGTGCGCCAGGCCAGCTCGTTGGCCAGCATCACGTCGCTGATCCGCAGGCCCGTCTCCCGCGTCCGGGCCAGCAGCTCGTCACCGGTGTGGAACGGGTACCGCACCGGTGTCGGGTCCTCGACGATGGCCGGGTTGCCCGCGTCGTCCTCGTCCAGGACGAACCCGCCGCCCACCGAGTAGTACTCCCGTCGGCTGATCTCCTCGCCGTGCGCGTCCAGCGCCCGGAAGAGCATGCCGTTGCTGTGGAAGTCCAGGCGCTTGCGCCGGTGGAGCACCACGTCGTCGTCGATGGAGAAGGAGATGAGGTGCTCGCCCGCCAGGCGGAGCGTGCCCTCGGTACGAACGGCGTCGACCCGGGGTTGGGCGGCCACCGGGTCGACGAGGTCGGGTCGCTCGCCCTCGAGGCCCAGGACGACCGCCTTGACGCTGCCGTGTCCGTGTCCGGTGGCGCCGAGGGAGCCGAAGAGCTCGCAGCGCACACCGGCGACACGTGGGAGCAGCGCCTCGTCGTGCAGCCGGGACGCGAAGGAGCAGGCCGCACGCATGGGCCCGACGGTGTGCGAGCTGGACGGGCCGATCCCCACCTTGAACAGGTCGAAGGCGCTGATGGTCATGCGGGCTCCTCGCAGCACCGGCGGCCGGAGCGGCACGTCGCGATCACTGGCTGATATACCAGTTATAGGATCAGCGTATGTCTTTCACCACATGGAGGCAAGCCTCGGTGATCGTCACCCCCTACGATCGGGGCGTGACCGCCGTACCGCTGGACCTGGACCCGTCCGCCGTCACGTCCTTGGCGGACAAGGCCTACGTGGCGATCAGGGACCGGCTGATCATGCTGGCCATCAGCCCGGGCGATCCCATCGACGACGACGCACTCGCCCAGGACCTCGGCGTGGGCCGCACCCCGGTCCGGGAGGCGCTGAAGCGGCTGGAGGTCGACCGTCTGGTCGTGTCGTACCCGCGACGCGGCACGTTCGCGACCGGCATGGACATCTCCGATCTCGCCCACATCTCCGACATCCGCGCCCAGCTGGAGCCGCTGGCCGCCCGCCGCGCCGCGGACCGGGCCGCCCGCACCGGGCCGGCCGAGCTCGAGGAGCTGGCCACGAGCATCGAGCACCTCGACGTGGCCCAGCTCGACCGGACGGAGCTGATGCGCTGGGACCTGGCCGTGCACCGGGCCATCTACCGGGCCGCCGGCAACCCGCACCTGGAGGACGTGCTCATCCGCTACGACAACCTGGCGACGCGCATCTTCTGCCTGTTCCTGGACCGCCTGCCGAGGGTCGACGAGCACGTGGGCGAACACGTCGACCTGCTCCGGGCGATCGCGGCCGGTGACGCCGACCGGGCCGATGACCTCGCCCGTGAGCACGTGCTCGGCTTCGAACGGGCCATCCGTGCGGTGATCTGACCGACGAAGACCGCTGCCCCGTCACACCGTCTCGACGGCCGCCAGGACGGCGAGGACGTCCCGCGTGGCCGCCACGTCGTGCACGCGCAGCACCGCAGCACCCCGCTGGGCCGCGATGACGGCCACCGCCAGGGAGGCGGGCAGCCGCTCCCCCACGGCCCGACCGGTGAGCTGCCCGAGCATCGACTTGCGGGACAGCCCGACCATGATCGGCACACCCAGGCTGCTGAGACTGCCGAGGGACGCCAGGAGCGCGAGGTTGTGCGACAGCTCCTTCCCGAACCCGAAGCCCGGATCGACCACCAGGTGCTCCGGCCGGACGCCGGCCTCGAGGCAGGCCCGCAGTCGCTCGGCGAGGAAGGCGCGCACCTCGGGTACGACGGCCTCGTAGCGGGGCTCGCGCTGCATGGTGTCCGGCGAGCCCTGCATGTGCATCAGGCACACCGGCACCCCCGACTCCGCGGCGGCCTGCAGAGCGCCCGGTGACCGGAGTGCTCGTACGTCGTTGATCATGCCCGCGCCGGCGGCGACGGCCTCCCGCATCACCTCGGGCCGCGAGGTGTCCACGGACAGCGGCACCGGGACCCGCCGCACCAGTGCCTCGATCACCGTGACGACGCGGTCCAGCTCCTCGGCGAGGGTCGGCGGGCGGGAACCGGGCCGCGTGGACTCCCCGCCGACGTCGATGAGGTCCGCCCCCTCGTCGGCGAGCGTGCACCCGTGCTCCACGGCTGCGGCGACGGTGGGACACCGCCCCACGTCGGAGAAGGAGTCGGGAGTGACGTTGAGGATGCCGCAGACCAACGGCCGCCTCGCCGCGAGAGCCCGACCGAGGGAGTGCGGCGAGCCCGCCCCGCCCGCGGGCAGACCGGGCACAGCGTGCGCCAGGGCCATGACGTCGCCCGATCTGGTCTGTCCCGGGCATGCCGTCCGGTGGCATGCCCGGGAAGGGGTCCCGGCTCAGCCGCGGATCCGGGTCATCTCCGGGTCCACCAGCGGTTCGGCGGCGACCGTCGCCCGGATGCGACTGCCGAAGTACTCGATCTCGACGGCCGTGCCGACGGTGGCCGAGGCCGGGAGCCAGGCGTAGGCGATCGGCCGGCCGACGGTGTGCCCGAAGGCCGCGCTGGTCACGTAGCCGGCCGGGCGGCCGTCGACGAACACCGGCTCGTGGCCGAGGACGACGCTGCGTCCGTCGTCGATGGTCAGGCAGGACAGCCGGCGGCTCACCGTGTCCGCGCTGAGCCCCTCGACGGCCTGGCGGCCCACGAAGTCGGTCTTCTTCTGCATGCGCACGGCGAAGCCGAGACCGGCCTCGTAGGGGTCGTGCTCCGTGGTCATGTCGTGGCCCCAGGCGCGGTAGCCCTTCTCCAGCCGGAGGCTGCTGAACGCGGCCCGTCCGGCGGCGACCACGCCCAGGTCCTGGCCGGCCCGCCACAGCACGTCCCACAACCGCTGACCGTTCTCGGCGCTGGCGTAGATCTCCCAGCCGAGCTCGCCGACGTAGGACAGCCGCATCGCCGTGACCGGCACTCCCCCGATCCGGGCCGGCTTGGCGCGGAAGTACTTCAGCCCGTCGTTGGTGAAGTCGTCGGCGCTGACCCGCTGGACCAGGTCGCGGGCCCGCGGCCCCCACAGGCCGATGCAGCAGGTGCCGCCGGTGATGTCCCGGATCTGGACCGTGCCGTCGTCGGGTGCCTCGCGGAGCAGGTGGTCGTGGTCGAGGGGGCCGTTGGCCCCGATCTGGAACCGCTGCTCCCCCAGCCGGGCGACGGTGAGGTCGCTCCGGACGCCGCCGGCCTCGTCCAGGGCGAGGGTGTAGGTGACCGCCCCGACCGACTTGTCCATCTCCCCCGTCGTCAGCCGCTGCAGCAGGCCGAGGGCGCCGGGACCGCTGACCTCGAGCCGCTTGAGCGGCGTCATGTCGTACATCGCCACGGCCGTGCGCGTGCGCCACGCCTCGGCCGCCGCGATGGGCGAGTGGAACTGCGCGCTCCACGGGTCACGCGCCGGCGGGGTCCACTCCGGCGGCAGCTCCGCCACCAGCCCCGCATTGGCCTCGTACCAGTGCGGCCGTTCCCAGCCGGCCCCCTCGAGGAAGACGGCGCCGAGCTCGCGCTGCCGGGCGTGGAAGGGGCTGACCCGCAGGTCGCGCGGGGACAGCCGTGGCTGCAGCGGGTGCAGCACGTCGTAGATCTCCACGAAGTTCTGCTGCGACGTCTCGCTCACGTACTCCGGCGCGAGCTGGACCTCCTCGAAGCGGTGGACGTCGCACCCGTGCAGGTCGACCTCCGACCGCCCGTTCACGAGCAGCTGGGCCACCGCCCTGGCCACCCCCGCCGAGTGGGTGACCCAGACCGCCTCCGCGATCCAGAAGCCCCGGACGTCGCGGGACTCGCCGACCAGCGGGCCGCCGTCCGGGGTGAAGGAGAAGACGCCGTTGAAACCGGAGTCGATCTTCGACGAGCGGAGGGAGGGCAGGAGGAGCTGGCTCTCCTCCCAGACCGGGGCGAAGTCCTCCTCGGTGAAGGGCAGCATCGAGGGCATCGACGACTCCCGCACGTCGTCCCCCTGTGGCAGCTCCTCCAGGTCGACCGGCATCGGCCGGTGGGCGTAGGAGCCGATGCCGAGGCAGTCGACGCGCTCGCGGAAGTAGAGGTCCTGGTCCTGGTGGCGCAGGATCGGCAGGCTCGCCTCGCTGAGCTCGTCGTTGCGGCCGACCAGGTCCGCCACCTGCCCCGTCCAGGCGAACTGGTGGGCGAGCGGCAGCAGCGGCACGTCCATCCCCACCATGGCGCCGAGCTCCACCCCCCAGAAGCCGGCGCAGGACACCACGATGTCGGCCGGGATGACGCCGTCCGGGGTCCGGACGCCGGTCACCCGGCCGCCGGTCTGCTCGACACCGGTCACGCGGGTCGAGCCCTGGAAGCGGGCTCCCCGGGCCTCGGCGCGACGGGCCAGCGCGACGACCGCCCGCGACGCCTTCGCCAGGCCGTCGCTGGGGATGTGCAGGCCGCCGAGGATCTGGTCGCGGTCGACCAGCGGGTGGAGCCGCACGCACTCGTCCACGTCGACCACCTGCGCCTCGACGCCCCAGGAGGTGGCCCAGCCCTGCTTGCGGTGCAGGTCCGCCAGCCGCTCCGGCGTGGTCGCGACCTCGAGCCCGCCGACCTGGTTGAAGCACCAGGCGCCGTCGACGTCGATGCCCGAGAACTTCTCCACGGTGTAGCTGGCCAGCGCCGTCATCGTCTTGGACGCGTTGGTCTGGAAGACCAGCCCGGGCGCGTGCGAGGTGGAGCCCCCGGTCAGCGGCAGGGGTCCCTGATCGACGACGGTGACGCGGTCCCAGCCACGGGCGGTCAGCTCGTCGGCCAGGTTGGCGCCGACGATCCCCGCTCCGATGATGACCACACGTGGGGTGGTGGACATTGCTTGCGCTCCTGACTGCAAGAGGATCACGGTCGGCCCCTCTGCAGGGTCCCGCCCCGAGCCTGCGAGGGGTGGGGGGCAGAGGGGTCCTTCATCAGCTGTCGTGGGTGGGGGTGAACTCGAGGGCCGCGTCCAGCAGCCAGTCGGCGAGGTAGCCGGCGAAGGACGAACGGACCAGGACGACGAAGTCGTCACCGGCGCCGGAGAGGGCCAGCAGCACGACGCCGGCCTGACCCAGCAACGTCTGGGCGCTGCTCCCCCGGCCGAAGACCCTCGGGTGCAGGTCGATCGAACAGCCCTTGGCGAGCACGTCACGCACCCGCGCGCCGGTCAGCCGCAGGCCGATCCGCTGGGCGGAGACGTCGGTCGCCGACCCGCCCAACGGGAGGACGGCGGCACGGACCCGGGCCTCGAGCTCCTCCGGGGCCTCCGTGGTGCTGCTGAGCAGCCACTCGTCCGGACCGAGCCAGACCGCCCGCCCCGTGCCGTGCTGTGCCCAGGTGTTGGGCACCGTCGGCAGGCCGGCGCCCAGCGCCTCCGACGCCGCGGCGCCGAGCCGGACGACGGCCATCGCCACGAACGGTTCGACGGTGATGGCGACGGTGTCGGGCAGCCGCTCCAGGGCGGTGCTCCACGCCTCGAGCGGGTGGGTGCGCAGCAGCTCAGCCATCGCGACGGGCTCCTTCGGGGTCGACCAGCACCGAGCCGGTGACCTCGGCCGGGACGAGGGTGCCGTTGACGGGGACGTGGACGGTGTCGCCGATGCGCGACCGGCCGCCCTTGACCAGGGCGAGCGCGAAGGGACGCGCCAGCTCGGCGCTGCGGTAGCTGGAGGTGACGTGGCCGAGCATGGGCACCGGCGGTGGTGGCAGCTGGCCGTCGGGGTGGAGTTCCACGATCTGCGAGCCCTCCGGCAGCACCGTCCGCCGGTCCACCGGCAGCAGCCCGACCAGCTGCTTGCGCAGCGGGTCCTGGTTGGCCGCGCGGGCGAAGGAGCGCTTGCCGACGAAGTCGGGCTTCTTCTTCGACACCGCCCACGCCATGCCCAGGTCGTGCGGGGTGACGGTGCCGTCGGTGTCCTGCCCGATGATCGGGTAGCCCTTCTCCGCCCGCAGCACGTGCATGGTCTCGGTGCCGTACGGCGTGATGCCGTACGGGCGGCCGGCGTCGAGCAGCCGCTCCCACACCGCGACCCCGTACCAGGGGTTGACGTAGACCTCGAAGGCGAGCTCGCCGGAGAAGCTGATCCGGGCCAGCCGGACCGGCACCCCGTCGAGGGTGGTGTCCCGCCAGGCCATGAACGGGAACGCCTCGTTGGCGACGTCCACCTGCGGGAAGACGGCGCCGATGACGTCGCGGGAGCGGGGACCGACGACGGGGAACGTGTTCCACTGCTCGGTGACCGAGGTGCAGTGCACCCGCAGGTCCGGCCACTCCGTCTGGGCCCACTCCTCCATCCAGTCGAGGACCTTCGCCGCACCGCCGGTGGTGGTGAGCAGCAGGAAGCGGTCCTCGGCCAGGCGCAGCACGGTGCCGTCGTCGATCACCATGCCGTCGACGCCGCACATGACGCCGTAGCGGACGGAGCCGACCTTCAGGCTGCTCATCATGTTCGTGTACAGCCGGTCGAGCAGGACGGCGGCGTCGGGACCCTGCACGTCGATCTTGCCCAGCGTGGAGCCGTCGAGGATGCCGACGCCGGTGCGGGCGGCGGCGCACTCGCGGAGGACCGCCGTCTCCATGTCCTCGCCGGGGCGCGGGTAGAAGCGGGGACGCTTCCACTGACCGACGTCCTCGAAGACCGCGCCGGCCGCCATGTGCCAGTCGTGCAGCGACGTGACCCGCTCGGGGTCGAAGAGCCGACCGCGGTCGCGGCCGGCGAGGGCAGCGAAGGCCACCGGGGTGTACGGCGGGCGGAACGTGGTGGTCCCGGTGGCCTGCACCGGGATCCCGAGCAGCTCGGCGGTGATCCCCGAGGCCAGGACGCCGGAGGTCTTGCCCTGGTCGTGCGCGGTCCCGATCGTCGTGTAGCGCTTGATGTGCTCGATGGAGCGCAGTCCGGCGCCGACCGCGCGGGCGATGTCGGCCACGGTCGCGTCGCGCTGCAGGTCGACGAACGAGGTGTTCCCGTCGGCGCCGGAGGTGTCCGGCACCCGCCACAGCACCAGGGGCGCCGCCGGGACGACCGGCTCCGGCGCCGTGGGCAGCCGGTCCTCCCCCGGTGGCGCGACCGCCAGCGCGGCCAGGGCCGCGCGGGCCACGCGCTGCCCGTCGGCCAGGCACCCGGCCAGGTCGAGCACCCCGGCTGCCGCGCCGGTGACCGACAGGCGGTCGAGCTCCTCCGCGGGGAGGAACGCCCCGAGGGCCTCGTCGTAGCGGAGCCGGCCGCGGGCCTGGCTGAACAGGTGCACCGCCGGGTTCCAGCCACCGCTGACCAGCAGCAGGTCGCAGGCGATCGCGCTGCCGGCGCCGACCTCACCGTCCGCGAACGGGGCGACGAGGGCGTGCGTGACCCGCTCGACGCCCTGCGTGCCCGTCACGACGGCCCCGGACAGGACCCGGATCCCGGCACGCTCGCACTCCTCCCGGCGCGGCGAGCCCCCCGGCCGCGCGTCGACCACTGCTCCGACGCGCACGCCCGCGCGGTGCAGGTCCAGGGCGGCGTCGTAGGCGCTGTCGTTCGTGGTGAACACGACGGCCTCGCGGCCGGGCAGCACGCCGTAGCGGTGCAGGAACGTGCGCGCGGCGCCGGCGAGCATGGTGCCCGGGCGGTCGTTGTCCGCGAACACGACCGGTCGCTCGTGGGCTCCGGTCGCGACGACGATGGAGCGGGCCCGGAGCCGCCACACCCGTTGGCGGGAGACGTGCTTGGGCGCCGCCGTCCCGAGGTGGTCGGTGCGCCGCTCCAGGGCCAGGACGAAGCCGTCGTCGTAGCTGCCGAAGGCGGTGGTGCGCTGCAGGTACAGGACCTCCGGGTGGCCGGCGAGCTCGGCGACCGCCGCGGCGACCCACTCCAGTGCCGGGGCGTCGTCGAGACGGTCAGTGCTCCCCAGCAGCGAGCCGCCCGCCTCGGACTGCTCGTCGACCAGGGCGACGCGGGCACCGGAGCGGGCGGCGGTGAGCGCGGCGGTCAGCCCCGCCGGCCCGGCACCCACCACGAGCACGTCGACGTGGTGGTGGACGGCGTCGTACCGGGCGGAGTCGGAGATCTCGGCGAGGCGGCCCTGCCCCGGCAGGCCGTGGGCGACCAGCCCGTCGTGGAGTTCCACCGTGGTGGCCAGCAGCATGGGCTCGGGGAAGGGCTCCTCGATCTGCACCAGGCCACCCGGGTCCTCGGCCCAGGCCGCGGCGATGCCGCGGGGGCGGCCCAGCTTGACGCTCGTGGCGACCTGGTGCCGGCCGGAGGCGAGCAGGGCCGAGGCGAGCGTGTCACCGGGATGGCCGGTGTGGGGCTGCCCGTCGAAGGTGAACTCGAGGATCGTGCCGCGGTCGATGCGACCACCCTCGGCGGTGCGGAAGGGGCTGGTCATGAGGCTGTGCTCCTGCGGGCCCTCGCGAGCTCGGTCGCGTGCGGCTCGGGGTCGTCGAGGCGCTGGACGCGCTCGAAGCGGTAGGTGGTGGTGTCGCGCACCGCGTTGAACCAGCGACGGCAGCCGGCGCTGTGGCACCACCGCTCGGCGAAGCGGCCCTTGGTGTTGTCGCGGAAGAAGACGTAGTGCGCCCACTCCTCGTCGGAGACCTCGGCGGGGGCGTCCGGGTACGGGACGTGGGCCTGGCCGCCGTAGTGGAACTCGACCTCCTCGCGGGGGCCGCACCACGGGCATTCGATGAGCTGCACGGGGACTCCCTGGGTCAGTGGGCCACGGCGGCTGCGCCGTGCTCGTCGACCAGCGCGCCGGTGACGAAGCGGTCGAGGGTGAACGGCGCCACGTTCGCGTGGGGCTCGCCGTGGGCGATGGTGTGCGCCAGGGCCCAGCCGACGCCGGGGGTGGCCTTGAACCCGCCGGTGCCCCAGCCGCAGTTCAGGTAGACGTTGTCGTAGGGGGTCCGGCCCACGATCGGCGAGGCGTCCGGGCTGGTGTCGACGATCCCGGCCCAGGTGCGCAGCAGGTGGGCGCGGGCGAACACCGGGAAGAGCTCGACGGCGGCGGCCATCTGACGCTCGATGACGTGGAAGGCACCGCGCTGCCCGTAACCGTTGTAGGAGTCGACGCCGGCGCCCATGACCAGCTCGCCCTTGTGCGCTTGGGAGACGTACACGTGCACGGCGTTGGACATGACCACCGTGGGGTGCACGGGCTCGAGCAGTTCGGAGACCAGCGCCTGCAACGGGTGGCTCTGCACCGGCACCCTGATGCCCAGCATGTCGGTGAGCACCGAGGTGTGGCCGGCCGCGCAGAGGGCGACCGTGCCGGCGGCGATCGTGCCGCGCGTGGTCTGCACACCGGTGACCCGGTTGCCGTCGGTGGCGAACCCGGTGACCTCGCAGTCCTGGATGAGGTCGATGCCGGCCTCGTGTGCGCGGCGGGCGAAGCCCCAGGCGACGTAGTCGTGCTTGGCGATGCCGGCCCGGGGCTGGTACGTGGCCCCCAGGACGGGATAGCGGATGTCGGCGGAGGTGTTGACGATCGGGCAGACCTTGCGGACCTCGTCGGGCTCCAGCCACTCCGCGTCGACACCGTTGAGCTTGTTGGCCTCGACCCGCCGCACGCTGTCGCGGACGTCCTGCAGGGTGTGGGCGAGGTTGAGCACGCCGCGCTGGCTGAACAGGATCGGGTAGCCGAGGTCCTCCTCGAGCCCCTCCCACAGCTTGAGCGACGCCTCGTAGATGGCCGAGCTCTCGTCCCACAGGTAGTTGGAGCGGATGATCGTGGTGTTGCGGGCCATGTTGCCGCCGCCCAGCCAGCCCTTCTCCAGGACGGCGACGTTCGTGATCCCGTGGTTCTTCGCCAGGTAGTGCGCGGTGGCCAGGCCGTGCCCGCCGCCGCCCACGATCACCACGTCGTAGGAGCGCTTCGGCTCCGGGTCACGCCACAGGAAGTCGGGGTGCTCCGGCAGGTCCGCGCCGGGGGTGCGTGGGGTGTGGGAGGGACCGGGGTTCATCGGGGGACCTCCGTCAGGTCGGGGTAGAGCGGGTGCCGGCCGGCGAGCCGGGTGACCCGGGTGCGGAGCCCCGCGAGCTGCTCCTCGCTCACCGAGGGCCGCAGCGCGGTGGCGATCACGTCGGCGACCTCGGCGAAGTCGGCGAGGCCGAAGCCGCGCGCCGCCAGGGCAGGGGTGCCGATGCGGACGCCAGAGCTGACCATCGGCGGGCGGGGGTCGAAGGGGACCGCGTTGCGGTTGACGGTGATGCCGATCGCGTGCAGCCGGTCCTCGGCCTGCCGGCCGTCCAGCTCCGAGTCCCGCAGGTCCACCAGCACGAGGTGGACGTCGGTGCCGCCGCTGACCACGTCGATGCCGGCCAAGCGGGAGTCGGGGGCGAGCAGCCGCTCGGCCAGGAGGCGAGCGCCGGCCAGCGTGCGCTCCTGGCGCTCCCGGAAGGCGGGCTCGCCGGCGAGCTTGAAGGCGACGGCCTTGGCGGCGATCACGTGCTCGAGCGGGCCGCCCTGCTGACCGGGGAAGACGGCGGAGTTGAGCTTCTTGGCCAGCTCTCCCGCGGCGAGGATGACGCCGCCGCGCGGCCCGCCGAGCGTCTTGTGGGTGGTCGAGGTGACCACGTGCGCGTGCGGGACGGGCGAGGGGTGCAGCCCGGCGGCGACCAGCCCCGCGAAGTGCGCCATGTCGACCATCAGGTACGCCCCGACCTCGTCGGCGATCCGCCGGAACTCGGCGAAGTCGAGCTGCCTGGGGTAGGCCGACCAGCCCGCCACGATGAGCCTGGGCCGCCGCTCGTGGGCCAGCCGCTCGACCTCGGCCATGTCCACGAGGTGGTCGTCGGCTCGGACGTGGTACGCGGCGACGTCGTAGAGCTTGCCGGAGAAGTTGAGCCGCATGCCGTGGGTCAGGTGACCCCCGTGGGCGAGGTCCAGGCCCAGGATGGTGTCACCCGGGTCCAGCAGGGCCGACATCGCCGCGGCGTTGGCCTGCGCACCCGAGTGCGGCTGCACGTTGGCGTACTCCGCGCCGAACAGCGCCTTCAGCCGGTCGATGGCCAGCTGCTCGATCACGTCGACGTGCTCGCACCCGCCGTAGTAGCGCCGTCCGGGGTACCCCTCGGCGTACTTGTTGGTCAGCACCGAGCCCTGGGCCTGCATGACGGCCACCGGCGCGAAGTTCTCACTGGCGATCATCTCCAGCGTCTCCTGCTGCCGGGTCAGTTCGGCCGAGATCGCGCGGTGGACCTCCGGGTCGGTGTCCGCCAAGGAACGGTCGAGCACGGGGTCCGGGACGGCCACGGCCCGCAGAGCTCCTTCGACCTGCGCCACCATCCGGCTCCTCCTGTCAGAGAATGGAGAACTAGGACTGGTATATCAG
This sequence comes from Modestobacter sp. VKM Ac-2978, assembly GCF_026968025.1. Classification (NCBI taxonomy): domain Bacteria; kingdom Bacillati; phylum Actinomycetota; class Actinomycetes; order Geodermatophilales; family Geodermatophilaceae; genus Modestobacter; species Modestobacter sp. VKM Ac-2978. Next base: position 83,730 of record NZ_JAPVBP010000004.1, read on the forward strand.
TCGTGCACCACAGTAGGGTCGAGGGCGAGCGGGGTCAAGGGACCCGTGGCAGCGATGTCTGGCTCGACGGCACCACAGGCGGCTCCTCCGACCGAGGGAGCCGGACCACCGCCTCCCCCACGCACGTCCCGAGAGAAGGAGACCCGCCATGGCCCACGAGGTGAAGGGCGTCGTCGCCCGCGGCAAGGGCGCACCAGTGACCGTCGAGACGATCGTGGTCCCCGATCCCGGCCCCGGTGAGGCCGTCGTCGACGTGCAGGCCTGCGGGGTCTGCGCCACCGACCTGCACTACCGCGAGGGCAACATCAACGACGAGTTCCCCTTCCTGCTGGGGCACGAGGCGGCCGGCCTGGTCTCCGCGATCGGCGCCGGCGTCACCAACGTGGCCGTCGGCGACTACGTGGTCCTCAACTGGCGGGCCGTGTGCGGGCAGTGCCGGGCCTGCCTGAAGGGCAAGCCGCAGTACTGCTTCGACACCCACAACGCGGCGCAGCCGATGACGCTGGCCGACGGCACGGCACTGTCCCCGGCGCTGGGCATCGGCGCGTTCGCGGAGAAGACGCTGGTCCACTCCGGGCAGTGCACCAAGGTCGACCCGGCCGCTCCGGCCACCGCCGCCGGACTGCTGGGCTGCGGGGTGATGGCCGGCGCGGGGGCGGCGATGAACACCGGCGCCGTGCAGCGCGGCGAGTCGGTGGCCGTGTTCGGCTGCGGCGGTGTCGGCGACGCCGCCATCGCCGGGGCGAAGCTGGCCGGCGCGGGCACGATCATCGCCGTCGACGTGGACGACCGGAAGCTGGGATGGGCGCGGGGGTTCGGCGCCACCCACACCGTCAACTCGCGCGAGACGGACCCGGTCGAGGCGATCAGGGGCCTCACCGGCGGCTTCGGGGTGGACGTCGCGATCGACGCGGTCGGCCACCCGGAGGTGTTCCAGCAGGCCTTCTACGCGCGCGACCTGGCCGGGCGGGTGGTGATGGTCGGCGTCCCCTCCCCCGACATGACGATCGAGCTGCCGGCGATCGAGGTGTTCGGCCGCGGCGGGGAGATCACGTCCTCGTGGTACGGCGACTGCCTGCCCAGCCGCGACTTCCCGCTCTTGATCGACCTGTACCTCCAGGGCCGCTTCCCGCTGGACGAGTTCGTCAGCGAGACCATCGGTCTGGACGACGTCGAGGAGGCCCTGGACAACCTCCGCCGGGGCGAGGTCCTGCGCTCGGTCGTGGTCCTGGACAAGTGAGCGAGGGCCGGGAGGACGCCGTCCTCCCGGCCGTCGGCGCTCGCTCAGCCCGACAGACGCTGCGTCAGCCACTCGTGGAAGGCGCCGATGTGGTGCTCGGAGGGCACGAGGACGCCGCCGTTGACGTAGGCCCGGGAGGACATGGCCGGCTGGGTCCGCTCGCACGCGGCGAAGTCCTGCTGGTTGACCCGGTGGAACAGCTCCACCGACCGCGACACGTCCCTGCCCGACTCGACCACGTCGCGGGTGTACAGCCAGTCGCACTGCACGATCGTCCGGTCGGCCGAGACCGGGAACATGCGGTGGAAGATGACGTGGTCCGGCGCCAGGTTGACGAAGACCGTCGGCCGGACCGTGATGGCGTAGTAGCGGCGGTCCTGGTCCTCGTCGACGCCCGGGAGCCGGTCGAAGCCCTCACTGCCGTCGACGGTGAAGCCCTTGACGTCGTCCCCGAACTCCGCGCCGTGCCCGACGAAGAACTGTGCGGCGTACCCGTCGGCGAACTCGGGGAGCACCTCGGTGAGCTCCGGGTGGATCGTCGCGCAGTGGTAGCACTCCATGAAGTTCTCGATGATGAGCTTCCAGTTCGCTGCGACGTCGTAGGTGATGCGGCGCCCCACGGACAGCGAGTCGACGTCGTAGCTGTCGATCACCTCCACAGTGCCGAGGCGCTCGACGACGGCGCCCACGACGTCCTCCTCGAAGGACGGGGGCTCCTTCGCCAGGCACACCCACGCGTAGCCCAGCCACTCGCGCAGCGCCACCGGGACCAGGCCGTACTCGACCCGGTCGATGTCGGGCATCTTGGTCAGGTTGGGGGCCGCGATCAGCTTGCCCTCGAGGTCGTAGGTCCAGGCGTGGTACGGGCACTGGAAGGCCCGCTTCACCGTGCCCGAGTCCTCCGTGCAGATCTGCGCACCGCGGTGCCGGCAGATGTTGAGGAAGGCGCGCAGCTGCCCGTCCCGGCTGCGGACCACGAGGACGCTCTCCTTGCCCACCTGGACCTTCTCGAAGGAACCGGGCGTCGGCAGGTCGCTCGATCGCACGGCACAGAACCACATGTCCTCGAAGACGCGCGTCTGCTCCAGCGCGAAGACGGCGGGGTCGGTGTAGTAGCGGCCCGGCAGCGTGGAGATGAGGCTCGCGGGCTGTTCGGTGATGGTCATGCGGCACCTCGGATGGCGTCGGCGACCCGGAGGTACGCCGGAAGTCGGACAACACAGGCCCTGCGACTGATCACGGACGTCACCCGTCAGCGAGCTCACGACGACCGGTGTGTCTCACATTACACACTCCGTCTCGCCAGCCGCAACAAGCCAAGGAGTGCGGACAGCACGCGAGAAGCCCCGACCGCCGCCCCGTTCGCGCGTCAGGTGCGCGCTTCGGGAGCGGAGGACGAGGCGGTGGTGAGGTCAGGACGGCGGGTCGACCCCGACGCCGGGAGGACCGGCTGGGTCAGCGCGGCTGACGGTAGAAGCCCAACCTCCGGCTCAGCTCGTCCGCACCCGCCATCACCCGCCGGGCGAGCGCGGGATGGTCCTCCTGGTCCATGCGGAAGGCCGGTCCCGAGACGCTGAGAGCCGCGATGATGTCCCCGTCCCCGTCCCTGACAGGCGCGGCCACGGCATTGAGCCCCACCTCGAGCTCCTCGACGGTGCAGCCCCAGCCCTGCTCGACGATCCGGTCCAGGTTCTGGCGGAGTGCCTCGGGGTCGGTGATCGTGGCCGGGGTGAAGCTCTGCATCCCCCGGGAGAGCAGGTCCTTGCGGACGGCGTCGGGAGCGTGGGCCAGTAGCACCTTGCCGCTCGATGTCGCGTGGAGCGGGGTGCCGTGACCCACCCAGTTGTGCGCGCTGACCGCCCCCGGCCCGCGGGCCTGGGTCACGTTCACCGCACGATCGCCGTCCAGGATGGCGATGTTGACCGTCTCCCCGAGGTCGGCGGCCAGCGCCTCGCAGATCGACCGACCCTCCCGGGCGATGTCCAGCTGCGCGACGGCCGCGCCGGCCAGGCGCACGACCCCGAAGCCCAACCGGTACTTGCCCCGATCCGCCAGTTGCTCGACGAAGCCCCGGCTCTCCAGCGTCGCCACCAGCCGGAAGGCCGTGGACTTGTGCACCCCGAGTTCGGCGGCCACCTCCGTGACACCGGCCTCGCCCTCGGCCGCCAGGATCTCGAGGACGCTCAGCGCACGGTCGACGGACTGGACGCCAGCGACTGGGCCGCGGTCTTCACTCTCGCTCTGCGGCTCACTCATGGAGCCAGCCTAGGTGGGCCACCGCGGAGCACCCCCCTCTTCCCTCTTGACGATGAGGTGAAGCCCGACGATGCTGTTGCGCTATCAGCACAGCGTTGCGGTCTCCGCAACATCTCCGCCTGGAGCGCCCATGATCCCGGTCTGCCCCACGACAGCGTTGCCACCCGGCGAGGCGATCCGCGTGGAGGCCACTGTGCCCATCGCGGTCTTCAACGTCGACGGCGACTTCTACGCGATCGACGACACGTGCACACACCAGGACGCCTCGCTGGCCGACGGCTGGCTGGACGGCTGCGCGGTGGAGTGCCCCCTGCACGCCTCGTGCTTCGACCTGCGCACCGGGAAGGTGTCCGGCCCGCCGGCGAAGACCCCGGTCCGCACGCACCGGGTCGTGGTGCAGGACGGCACCGTCTACGTGCAGCCGGGAACCGCCGCGGACGGTGCCGCATGAGCCGTACGGTCGCCGTGGTCGGAGCCTCCCTGGCCGGCCTCTCGGCGGCCCGAGCGCTCCGCGAGCAGTGCTACGACGACCGCATCGTGGTCATCGGCGACGAGGCGCACGCCCCCTACGACCGCCCACCCCTGTCCAAGGAGTTCCTGGCGCGGAGGGCGTCGCTCGACGACATCGCACTGGGCGCGCCGGACGACGCGGACCTCGGCCTCGAGTGGCGGCTGGGCACGACGGCGGTCGGGCTCGACCACCTCAGCCGCTCGGTGCTGCTGGCCGACGGCAGCGAGGTGCGGGCCGACGGCGTCGTCCTCGCCACCGGAGCCCGCGCCCGACGCCTGTCCGGCAGCGAGGGGCTGGGCGGGGTGCACGTGCTGCGCTCGCTGGACGACGCGGTCGCCCTGCGCGAGGACCTCGCGACGGCCGGACGTCTCGTCGTGATCGGCGCGGGGTTCATCGGCGCCGAGGTCGCCTCCACGGCCCGCACGCTGGGGCTTGAGGTCACCGTCATCGAGACCCAGCCCGTCCCGCTCGCCGGCCCGCTGGGTGCCGACATGGGTGCGGTGTGCGCCCAGCTGCACGCCGACCACGGCACCCGCCTGCTGGTCGGCACCGGTGTCGCCGGGCTGGTCGGGACCGGCAGGGTCGAGGCCGTCGAGCTGACCGACGGCACGCGCCTGCCCGCCGACGTGGTGGTCGTGGGGATCGGCGCCATCCCGAACATCGAGTGGCTCGCCGACTCCGGCGTGGCCCTCGGCAACGGCGTCCTCACCGACGCGCGCTGCGGCACCAGCGTCCCGGGTGTGGTCGCCGTCGGCGACTGCGCTGCGGCCTGGTCGGCCTCCCGGGAGCGGCACGTCCGCATCGAGCACTGGACCCACGCGCTCGAACAGCCGGCCACCGCGGTCGCCACCCTGCTGGGCACCGACAGGCCGGCGCCGACGCCCGTGCCGTACTTCTGGTCCGACCAGTACGGCGCGCGCATCCAGTTCGCGGGGTCGCGCCGCGAGGACGACGTGGTCCGCGTGCTGGAGGGCAGTTGTGCCGACCGCAGCTTCCTGGCGGTCTACGAGCGCCACGGGCACCCCGTCGCCGTCCTCGGGATGAACCAGCCCCGCCTGTTCACCCGGTGGCGCCGACAGCTGCGTGCCGCCGTCCTCGCGCACTCCTGACCCTGGCCGGTCCGTCGAGTCGAGCCGCTGCGCGATGTCCTCGCGAGGACCCTCAGCGGTTCGTCACCGCACCGACACGCTGGGTCGACGCGCGCAGCTTTTGTGTTCCAGGTCACTCTTCCCTCTTGTTCCAGGGTGAGCCGTCTGGTTCCCTCATGCGCACCTGGTCGCGTACTACGCAACAGTAGGAGAGAGCCATGGAACACCCGGGTCCCGAGCCGGTCTCATCCTCCAGCTCCCCGAGTGCCGGGCCGACGGGTGACGCGCCGGCTGGCACCGCGTCGACCGCCACCCATGAGCCCACTGCCCCGCCGCAGACCGACCGGGTCGTCTTCGGCGTCTCCCTGGCACTGGTGGTGGCGTTCGCACTCTGGGGGGTGCTCGCCAGCGACAGCCTCTCGAACGCGGTGAGCGCCGCGTTCGGCACGGTCATCACCAACGCCGGCTGGGTCTTCGTCGTGACCAGCTCGGGGTTCGTCGCACTCGCGGGGTTCCTGGCGCTGTCCCGCTACGGACGCATCCGGCTGGGGAAGGACGACGAGCGTCCGGAGTTCAGCACGGGCTCGTGGATCTCCATGCTCTTCGCGGCCGGGATGGGCATCGGGCTGCTCTTCTGGGGCGTCGCCGAGCCGCTCTCCCACCTCGCCGCCGCCCCGCTCGGCCTGGAGGAGGGCGGGACCCCGGAGGCTGCCCGGCTGGGGCTGCAGTACACGATCTTCCACTGGGGCCTGCACCCCTGGGCGATGTACGCCGTCATGGCGATGGCCCTCGCCTACGGCGTCTTCCGCAAGGGCCGGCCGAGCCTGGTCAGCTCCGCGGTCGTCCCGCTGGTGAACGAGAAGCGCACGGGCATCCGCCGCGCCGTCGACATCCTCGCCATCTTCACCACGGTGTTCGGCGCGGCCACCTCGCTCGGTCTCGGCGCACTGCAGGTCAACAGCGGTCTGGCCGCCAACTACGGCGTCCCGCGCAACAACGGCGTGGCCGTGGCCATCATCGCCGGCCTGGCGCTGCTCTACGTCCTGTCCGCGGTCAGCGGCGTGCACAAGGGCATCAAGCTGATCAGCAACACCAACGTGGTGCTGGCCGCCCTGCTCGTCGCCTTCATCTTCGTGCTGGGCCCGACCACGCACGTCTTCAACACCATCACCGACGCCACCGGGGACTACCTGACCGCCCTGCCCGCGATGAGCCTGGCCTCGGGGGCCTGGGGCGGCCAGGAGTGGCTCGCCGGGTGGACGTTGTTCTACTGGGCGTGGTGGATGTCCTGGACGCCGTTCGTGGGGACGTTCATCGCGCGCATCTCCCGCGGCCGCACGATCCGGCAGTTCGTCACCTTCGTGATGATCATCCCGACCATGGTCAGCATCGTGTGGTTCGGCGTGCTGGGCGGCACCGCCACCCACCTCGAGCTCACCGACCAGGCCGAGCTCAGCCAGGCCCTGCTCGACGACGGCACCGAGGGTGCCCTGTTCGCCCTGCTCGGTGAGTTCCCGGTGGTCACGCTCACCGTGCTGCTGGTGATGGTGCTGATCACGCTGTTCTTCGTCAGCAGCGCCGACTCCGCCTCCATGGTCCTCGGCATGCTCTCCCAGCGGGGCACGACCTCGCCCGCCCGCGCGGTGGTCATCCTCTGGGGCATGTGCATCGCGGCCGTCGCCGCCGCGCTCACCCTCGCCGGGGGGCTCGAGGTCATCCAGTCGGCCACCATCCTGGTGGCCACCCCCTTCGTGGTCGTGCTCATCGCCATCTGCGTCAACCTGGTCCGCGAGCTCCGCCAGGAGCCGTACACCTCGACGCTGGACCCGCAGGTCCGGCGAGCCGTCGTCGCCCACCTCCACGACATGCCGCACCCGAACGGAGCAGGGCCCACCTCACCCGGGGTCCCGGTGGTCGCCGACCCCGACCGTGAGCCGGCCGGTCAGCAGTAGGGCAGACCGCTCTCGGGGCGTCCGGGTCCACGGACGCCCCGAGTGCTGCGCCGTCACGCCCGTCGGCCGTGCTGACCGGAGGTCGGTCGGTACGGGGTCGTCAGGCTCCCGGCTCGGCGGGCAGCGCACCGCGGGCGACGGCCTGCACGAGCGTGTGGTGGTCCCGCTCCGTCTGGTCGGCATAGGCGCGGGCGAACCGGCACAGTGCCACGTCGACGTTGTCGGACTTGCCCAGGTAGCCGGCGATCATCGACGCGCCGCTGGTCCGGGCGTGCCCCTTGGCCAGCAGCCGGCCGCACACCCCCGCGTAGTCGCTCAGCGCCGCGGCGTCGAGGGAGTCGACCGCGATCGTGCCCTTCATGTTCCTGAACTGGCGGACGTAGTACTGCCGGGACCCGATCGTGGCCCAGCCCAGCAGCGGGTCGCTGACCGTCTGCAGCGCCTGCTGGTACTCCACGACCCGCTGCCCCTGGTGGGCGTGCCAGGCCGACTCGCCGTGGACGTGCTGGGCCACGACCGACCGGCGGGCCTGCTTCAGCTGCAGGAACACCACGTCGTCCGGGCTGCTGCCCTCGCACAGGGCCACGTAGGCACGCAGCCCCACGCTCCCCACCCCGACCACCTTGTGGGCGACGTCCACGACCGTGTAGCCGCTGAGGACCCGTCGCCAGTGGGACGGCAGCGTGTCGACGTAGCCGTCCAGTCCATCGACCACCTCGGCGGCCTCGTCCCCGTCGAGCCGGGTGATCAACGGCGGCTCCTCGATGATCCGCCGCCCGTCCTCCCGCTCCTCGGTGAACCGGGGCAGCGCCCGGTCGCTCACCCGCTTGCGGGCCCGCCGGGACGCGCGCTCGATCTCCTTCCGCAGCGACCGGTCCTCCACCGTGGTGTGCAGCCGCGTGACGTCCAACCGCTCGAACGACCGTGCCAGCAGCGGTTCCCCGGCCAGCCAACGCACGTGCTCCCGGTAACGGCGCCCCATGGACGCGACGGCGTCCGCGCACTGGTCCTCGGTGGCCGAGTTCTGCCGCCCGGCGACCCAGACGCTCGCGGCCAGCCGGCGGAGGTCCCACTCCCAAGCACCCGGATGCGCCTCGTCGAAGTCGTTGAGGTCGATGACCAGGTCGCGCTCCGGAGAGGCGTAGAAGCCGAAGTTGCCCAGGTGCGCATCCCCGCAGATCACCGGCCGGATCCCGGTGTCCGGGAGACCGGCGAGGTCGGCGGCCATCACCCCCGCGGTGCCCCGGAGGAAGCCGTAGGGCGAGGCGGCCATCCGGGCCACCCGCACCGGGACGAGCCGCTCCACGCGCCCGACGTGGGACTCCCGGACCTGGTCGACCACGTCGGGCCGGTCGACCGGCGCACTCCACCGCCCGAGCTCGGACCGGGGCACCTGCTTGCGCAGCGACCGCCCGAGGGCGTACCGCTCCGCGCGAGGTGTGGCGGGACGACGCAGCGAGCCGTAGCCCTCGCCGTCAGCTGCCGTGAGCACCACGTGCCCACCCTGTCGCGCACCGGCCACGGGACTCCCCAGACAGTCGACGGACGCTTCTCGGCCCTCGGTGCATCCTCCCCTGCCAGCCGCTCGACCGTCAGGGCGGGAACCGAGGGGAGCCGCGAGCTGATCAGGTGAGGACCCGGTCGGCGTCGGTCGCCGTGAGGTAGGTCTGCAGGGTCACGTCGTCGAGGTGCAGGAGCTCCGGGGCAGGCCTGCGGTCGGCGCGGCGTGGGGTCAGGGACACCGGCACCAGGGTGATGGTCTGCAACGCGTCGCCGGCGGCGAGGAGGCGCTGCAGGGCATCCGTGATGGTCACGTAGGTGTCGAAGGACGTCAGCGGGGGCGCGAGGCGGAGGTCCTCACCAGGTGCCGGCGCGTCGCAGTGTCCTTCGCCGCCGTAGCACCCGCCGTGGCCGAAGACGGTGTAGCGGCCGGCGTAGCCGCGTTCGGCCGTGCGCGGTGTGGTGGCGGTGGCGTCGGGGTCGTTGAGGAAGACCCGGACCTCGTAGGACGTGCTCGAGTGGTCGACGCCGGTGATGACCAGATCGGCGCGACTGAAGGGCGCCGGGGGGACGTCCCCGGGGAAGACGAGGTCGAGGACGCGGGTCTCGTCGTCCCGTCCCGCGCGTGCCTTGTCGAGCGTCGCCATCGCGGCCTCCTCAGCCGATGACCTGGGCGGCGTACTCGTATCCCAGGCTGGAGATGTCCAGGGTCTCGCGCACCGTCGTGGGGAACGGCGGCAGTGCTCGGTCGAGCACCCTGGCCGGTGGATCGCTGTTGCGCGGGGAGAGCTGCCACAGGTACCAGAGCCGGTCGATCATCGAGTGGTGCGCCCAGAAGACCGGGTCGAAGGCCGCGGTCGGCGCTGCGGACATGGCTCCCCCGACCCAGCCGTGGACACCGTTGTGGATGCTCTCCAGGATGCGGCTGAAGTCGGTGAAGGTCGTGGCACGCAGTGCGCGCTGCACGGTCGGGTCCCGGGGCAGTTCGGCGGGCTCCTCGGGGTCGCGCAACGTGATGGGGTCGGGGCCTTCGCTGATGGCGCCGGGGAGGTTCTCCCGCACCAGCTGCAGGTCGTCGGGGCCGAGCACGACCGGACCGGCGCTCAGCGGGTTCGTCGAACCGTCCGTTGCTGATCGGAACGGGGCTGGCAGGCCCCGGTCGTGCGAGACCGCCGACGACCAGTCCCACCACGGGAGACCCACCTCGACCGTCTCGTCCCCACGCGCGCGGCGCAGGGCGGCGGTGAGAGCCCGTTCGACGTGGTACAGGTACGCCCGGTGCCACGGCAGGAAGAGCGCGGTCCCGTGTTCGCAGTAGACCGGGAGCGGCAGGCCGTGGATCCCGGCGAAGAAGCCGTAGCCGCGATCGTCGTCGATCTGGTAGAGCGCCTCGAACGCCTCGCGCAGGTCGACCAGCTCGGACGGCGTCAGGTTCTCGGCGTTCTTCCGCAGCCCCACGGGCACTCCATCCGCCGCATCGCTCCCGACCTGTGGTCATCGTCGCGGCTGGCGGCCGAGGTGTCCATCACCTGCCGGGATCCTCTCCCGCAGCTGCTCCCCCGCGCAGTTGCGCCGAGGAGATCAGCCGCTCCGAGCCCGCAGGCCTGACTGCGCTGCGGCGCCTGCCGTCGGTCAGGCGGACCTGGGGACGGGGACCTCGCGGAGGGGGCACCCGCCGTCGATGAAGAGCCGGGCGTGCGGACGGGTCGCCGCTGCGATGCGTGCCAGGGCCGCTTCCCCGGCTCGGGGGTGACGGCCGTCGAGCGCACCGACTCGGAAGGCGACGACGAGGTCGAACGGCTCGTCGCCGTCGTCGACGGTGAAGTCCTCGATCGCGACGTGGCGTGCGCTCAGCCGACCGGAGACGATGTGCTCGGCAGAGCGGGCCTCCAGCTGCCTGATCGCCGTGGCGGACCTGTCGATCGCGAGGACGTGGCCGGTGGTGAGCCGGTCGGCGATGGCGCGCGCCGCGACACCGGGCCCCTCCCCTCGTGCGGTGCGTGACGAGACTCCAGACGGCGCGGACCCGCCCAGCTCATCGGTCTCCGCTCCCGTAGCGCGCTACGAGGCGGGCGCGGCCGGCACCGTGGGCGCAGGCTCGTCGAACTGCTCGGCTGCCGGTGGTTCGTGCGTCGGCATCATCGGACCGTCACCGGCCGGGTCGAGCACGTCCTCCTCGAACCACGTGTACCGGCCGGAGAGCACCTGCTGGGCGGCCTGGTACTGGTCTCGGTCGTCGTTGTCCCACAGTTCCGCGAACAGCCGATCGGCGCGACGACGGGCCTGACGGCAGAACAGGTCGGCCAGTTCCGCCGCCTCCTGCCGGCGGGCGGGCTGCTCGCTCCCGATGGTGTCCGCGTACACGCAGGCGCACGAGATCGCGTACAGCTCGGCGCCGATGTCGACGATCCGGCCGAGCAGGTGGCCCTTCTGCTCGAGGCGGGCCTGGTGTCGGCCCATCGCGTAGAAGGTCGAGCGGGCGAGCTTGCGGGAGTGGCGTTCGACGTAGCGCAGGTGCCTGGCCAGCTCCCCGAACTCGGCGTAGGAGCCGGGGCGCTGCCCGGCGCCGGTGGCCAGCGTCGGGAGCCACCGGGCGTAGAAGGCCCCCGCCTTCGCGGCGGCCTTGGCCTTGTCGACCGGGCGGGCGTTCCCGAGCACCAGGTCCCCCGCGACCCTCAGGTGCTCGTCCACGGCCTCGCGGGCGATCAGCAGGTGCATGATCTCCGTGGACCCCTCGAAGATCCGGTTGATCCGCATGTCCCGCAGCAGCTGCTCGGCCGGCACCGGCTTCTCGCCGCGCCGCGCGAGCGACTCGGCGGTCTCGTAGGCGCGACCGCCGCGGATCTGGACCATCTCGTCGACGGCGGTCCAGCCGAGCTCGGACGAGTAGAGCTTGGCCAGGGCTGCCTCGATGCGGATGTCGTTGCGCTTGTCGTCGGCCAGGCGACTGGACACGTCGAGCACCGCCTCGAGGCCGAACGCCGTCCCCGCCAGCCAGGCGAGCTTCTGCGCGACCGGGTCGTGCTCGCCGATCGGCCGCCCCCACTGCCTCCGTTCGGCCGACCACTCGCGGGCGATCTTCAGCGAGTACGTCACCGCCGAGGAACAGAACGCCGGCAGCGACAGGCGGCCGGTGTTGAGCGTGGTGAGCGCAATCCGCAGGCCCTTGCCCTCGCCGCCGATCACGTCCTCGGTGGGGACGACGACGTCGTCGAAGCGGGTCACCGAGTTCTCGATGCCCCGGAGGCCCATGAACTCGTTGCGGTGCTCGACCGTGATGCCCGCGCGGTCGCACGGGCAGAGGAACGCGGTGATGCCGCCCCGATGGCCGTCCGACCTCGGGACGACGGCCATGACCACGACCACGTCGGCGATGGCGCCGTTGGTCGCCCACAGCTTCGTGCCGTTGATCCGGTAGCCGGTGCCGTCGTCGGTCGGGACGGCGGTCGTGCTCATCCGCGCCGGGTCCGAGCCGACGTCCGGCTCGGTGAGCAGGAACGCCGAGATGTGGTCCCTGGCCAGCCTGGGCAGCCAGTGGCGCTTCTGCTCCTCGGAGCCGAACAGCCGCAGCGGCTCGGGCAGGCCGATCGACTGGTGTGCGGAGAGCAGCGTCGAGATCGACGAGTGCCACGTGCCGGCCATGGCCAGCGCCCGGTTGTAGTACACCTGGCTCAGCCCGAGGCCCCCGTACTCCTCGGGGATCTTCATGCCGAGCGCACCCAGCTCCCCGAGGCCCCGGAGGACGTCGTCGGGGATCTTCGCCTCGCGCTCGATCCGCTGCCGGTCGACGTGCTCGGTGAGGAACGTGCGGAGGCGCTCGAGGAACGCCTCGCCCTTCTCCACCGCGGCCCCGTCGAGCCCCGGCTGCGGGTGGACGAGGTCGAGCCGGAAGTCGCCGAGGAACAGCTGCTTGCCGAACGACGGCTGGGTCCACTCGGTCTCGCGGCTGGACTCGGCGACCTGCTTCGACTGCTCGTAGGACGGTTGCGACGCCATGCACCAGCATCACCCCTGCACGCCCGTGGGACAACGGTTCTCGGCGCCGTCGGTGCGAGCAGCAGGGCGGCGGTGGTCGTGCCCGCCGGCGCGCGGGCCCGAGCGGCGGGCTTAAGGTCGCGCGTGGACTTCGCCGACCTGAGCCGGCCGTTCGTCATCGCCCACCGCGGCGGGTCCCTGCAGGTGCCCGAGCACACGATGGAGGGCTACCGGGTCGCGGTGGGCCAGGGCTCGGCGGTCATCGAGCAGGACGTGTCGAGGCTCGCCGACGGCGGTCTCGGTGTCATGCACGACGGCACCGTGGACCGGATGACCACCTCCAGCGGCAACGTCGCCGACCACACGTCGGTGACCTGGAAGCAGCTGGACATCGACGCCTCGGTCACCCTCGGCGGAGGCTGGCCCGACGGGCTGCGCCCTCCCCTGTTCGAGGAGGTGCTCACCGAGTTCGGCAACCGCGTCCTCCTCTGCGCCGAGGCCAAGAGCAGCGATGCGATGGGCCCGATGATCGACGCGCTCGAGCGACACGGTGTCCGTCCGGCGTCCGTGCTGCTCCAGTCCTTCGCCCTCGCCGATTGCCGGCTGGCGCTCTCCCGTGGGTGGAGCGTCATCTGGCTCGGCAGCACCGACGTCGCCCGGGCCGCCGCCGAGGGCATCGGCTGGATCGGCCCGCCGGTGGGCCGCGTGACCTCCGCGGTCTGCACAGCGGCACATGCGGCGGGGATCCAGGTGGCCTGCTACACGGTGAACCGCCGGCACCAGCGGGACGCCGTCGTCGCCGCCGGCGTGGACGCGATCTTCTCCGACGACCCCCGCTACGTCGCCGGGGACGCGGGCCGCCGCACCTCGGACCTCTTCGCCCGACAGACCTGGCTGCCCGGGATGCTGCCGGACACCAGCCGCGGCCGGTTCCACCCGGACGACTCGTCCTGGGGCTTCGACGCCTCGGACACCGTCCACTCCACGCTCATGGGCTTCCTCGCACCGCCGGACCCGGCGGCGTTCACACTGCACCTCGACGTGCGGGTGGACGGGACGTGCCGCAGGAGCGGCGGGCCTGTCCTCCTGAGCACCGACGACCACCCGTACCGACCGTCGTCCCGGTCATCGCCCGGCGTCAACGGCTACCTCTTCACCGTGCGGGGAGACGGCAGCCTGGACGTCCAGCGGGTCCTCGAGGGGGTCGCCACCACGCTGGCGTCCTCGACGGGGGGAACGGCGCCGGCGCGGGGCACGTACGTCCGGCTGCGGATCACCGTCACCGGCGCGGGGCTCTCCTTCACGCGCGCGGACACCGTCGCCGAGACCCTGACCGTGGCGGACACCACCTGCCGCCCCGTGCCCGTCGTCCACCTCGGCAGCGCGTTCGCCGGGGTCCGTTTCAGGAACGTGGTGTTCGCATGACCGACCCGTACGAGCGCCCGGGCCACGGCCCCGCCGACCCGGACGGCTACCTCGTCGAGCAGACCCTGGACGGCTACCGGTGGACCTGCCGCGCCGACGGCCGCACCGCCGGGCCGTTCCCCAGCCGCGAGGAAGCCGTGGTCTCCGCCGAGGCCGACCAGACCGCCTGAGGCACCGGGAGGCAGGGGTCGTGAGTCCGCTGCCGAGCTCTCGCCGACCGTGGTCGTCGGGAGCGAGTACCTGACCAACCCGTCGTTGCGGCAGGTGCGCGAGGCGATGGCCCGCCGCTGACTCGCACCACGTCGGCGAGCGCCGTGGCGATCCGCCACAGCCGCACGGGCAGCGGGGTGTTGCGGCCTGCAGCGGCCGCAGGTGAGATGAGCCATGGTGTCGGCTCGGGGAGACGGGCGCGGGACGCGGACCGCAGCGTCTGGCCGTCCTCCCCCGGCGAGCGATGCCGACTCGCCCCGGAAGATCTCCGCCCTCGGCTGGCGCCGCCTCCTCCGGCGCGTCCGGGTGCACGTGATCAGCGATCGGCTGTTGGTGCAGAGCGCAGCGGTGGCGTTCTTCGCCATCCTGTCGATCGCCCCGGTGCTGGTGACGGCGATATCGGTCTACGGCGCGGTCAACACCCCCGAGGGGGCGCTCCAGCAGCTGTCACGCGTGACCGGGATGCTCCCCACCGAACTCCGGCCGATGGTGGCCGATCAGCTCACGACGATCACCGCCGCCTCGACGCACGTGCTCACCTGGCGCGGGCTCGCCGGGCTGGTGGTCGCGCTCTGGACGGCGACGACCGCCATGACCTACCTGATCGACGGGCTGACCCTCGCTTACCACGAGACCGAGACCCGGGGCTTCCTCCGTCGCGGCGGCCTCGCGGTCCTCCTCGTCCTCGGTGGTGCTCTCGTCCTGGGTGCCCTCGTCACTGCGGCCGGCGTCGTCTCGAGATCGCTCGCCGCGGCTCCGGACTTCGTCCGCACGCTCTCGCCCGTGCTCGCCTGGCTGTGCCTGGCCGCCCTCATGACCTCGGCGCTCGCCGTGCTGTACCGGGTGGCCCCTGATCGCAAGGAGGCCCGCTGGCGGTGGACCACGGGGGGCTCGACCGTCGCGACGCTCCTGTGGTTGGCCACCACGCTCGGGTTCTTCGCCTATGTCGAGCGCCTGGGTACCTACCACACGACCTACGGCGGCCTCGCCGGCGTGGCGATCAGCATGGTCTGGCTGTGGGTGACCGTGTTCCTGATCATCGTGGGCGCAGCGGTGAACGCCGAGACCGAACGCGAGACGACCCACGACTCGACGGTCGGACCGGAGCAGCCGCTGGGTGAGCGCGGGGCGGTCGTGGCCGACAGCGCACCGCCCTATCCGGGCGAACGATGAAGCCCCCACCCCTGAGGACGGCGGGAGCCGTCCCCTCGACCGTCGTCTCGCACCCGGTGCGTCGCTCCGGTCGCCGACGAGCGGCGAGCGGAGGACCGTGGGCACGTCGTCGCCCATGGCCGCGCCAGGTCCGGACGGAGGTCGCGTGAGACGGGTCCACCTGCTCGCCACGGGCGGCACCATCGCCAGCCGGCAGGGACCGGACGGGCTCGCGGCGGTCACCCCCGCCGCGGAGCTGCTCGCCGCGGCCCGCTCCCCCGCCGGTGTGTCCGTGACGACCAGCGACCTCGGCACCGTCGCGAGCTTCGCCCTGACGACGTCGGACCTGCGGGGCCTGGTGGCAGCGGCCCGGCGCTGCCTGGGGGACGGCGTGGACGGCGTCGTCGTCACCCATGGCACCGACACCATGGAGGAGTCCGCGTACCTCGCCGATCTCGTGCACGACGACCCGCGCCCGATCGTCTTCACCGGTGCGCAGCGCCCCTTCGACAGCCCGGCGCCCGACGGTCCGGCCAACCTCGCCGATGCGCTGCGGGTCGCCTCCGCCCCCGCCGCCCGGGACCTCGGTGTGCTGCTCTGCTTCGACGGCCTCACCTTCGCCGCCCGTGGGGTCCGCAAGATCGACACCCTGCGCAGCGGTGCGTTCGGTGCCCCCGGGCGAGGGCCGGTGCTCCGGCTGGCCGGCGAGTCGGTGCTGCCGCTGGCCAGGCCGCCGCGTCCGTCCCCCCTGCCGCTCGACCTGCGGGCGGAACTGCCACGCGTCGACGTCGTCGCCTGCCACCTCGGCGCGGACGCGGCGCTGCTGCACGCCGCAGTCGCCGCCGGCGCAGCCGGGCTCGTCCTGCAGGCCCTCGGCGCCGGGAACGTCCCCCCGTCGATCGCCGAGGCCACCGAGGAGCTCGTCGCCGGCGGGGTCCCGGTGCTGGTCTGCTCGCGGGTGCCGTCGGGCCCGGTCGCCCCCCTCTACGCCGCCGGTGGTGCCCGGCTTGCCCGAGGCGGGGCCGTGTTCGCCGGTGACCTGAGCCCCTGGCAGGGACGGCTGCTGCTGGCCGCAGCGCTCGCCCTCGCCCCCGACGACCCACGGCGGGTGCTGACCCAGCACCTCACCGGCTGACCCCACCGCCCCGGCCCGGGGCGACCTGATCGAAGGAGCGTGCCGACGATGAGCAAGGAGATCCTCGTGGCCTTCGGCGTCGACATCGACGCCGTGGGCGGCTGGCTGGGTTCCTACGGCGGGGAGGACTCCCCCGACGACATCTCCCGCGGCGTGTTCGCCGGCGAGGTCGGTGTCCCGCGCATCCTCGAGCTGTTCCGGCGGTACGGCCTGACGCAGACGTTCTTCTGGCCGGGGCACTCGATCGAGACGTTCCCGGAGCAGTTCGAGGCGTGCGTCGCAGCCGGGCACGAGATCGGCGTGCACGGCTACAGCCACGAGAACCCGATCGCGATGAGCCGGGAGCAGGAGCAGGCCGTCCTCGACCGCTGCATCCAGCTGATCGAGGAGCGGACCGGGCGCCGTCCCACCGGGTACGTGGCCCCCTGGTGGGAGTTCAGCGGCGTCACCAACGAGCTGCTGCTCGAGCGCGGCATCAAGTACGACCACTCCCTGATGCACCGGGACTTCGAGCCCTACTTCGTCCGGGTTGGTGACTCCTGGACGAAGATCGACTACTCGGCGTCGGCGGAGAGCTGGATGGAGCCGCTGGTCCGCGGGGAGGAGACCGATCTGGTCGAGATCCCGGCCAACTGGTACCTGGACGACCTGCCGCCGATGATGTTCATCAAGTCCAGTCCGAACAGCCACGGCTTCGTGAACCCGCGGGACATCGAGCAGATGTGGCGCGACCAGTTCGACTGGGTGCACCGCGAGATGGACCACGCGGCCTTCACCATGACCATCCACCCGGACGTCTCCGGGCGCCCGCAGGTGCTGCTCATGCTCGAACGGCTCATCGAGCACATCAACGGGCACGACGGCGTCCGGTGGGCGACCTTCGACCAGATCGCTGATGACTTCCTCAGCCGCTTCCCGCGGACCGGTGGCCGGCCGTAGACCTCGCTGCAACCTCCCTCCCGGCGGCGGGCTGGACCCAGTGGGCACGCCACCCTCGATCCCTCAGAGGGCGTCGTACAGAGCTGTCTCCACGTCCACGTGGACCTGGTGCACCTCGGGCGCGACGAACGGCAGGGTCTGGGTGTACACCGCCGCCGTGATGCCGGCCGTTCGGTCGACCCAGAAGGGCGTGTTGCAGAGCCCGGCCCACGCCTGTCACCCCGCCCGGTCTCAGTGCTTGCGGTGGGCGCCGCGGTGCTCCGTCCTCGGTGCGGCCAGGACCTTCCTGCGGACGGCGCCGGCAGCCTCGGCGACGAGCTCTTCGAACGGCCCTCGGGCGTGGCCACGGCTCCAGAGGAGTGCGAACGCCACCAGCACCGCGACCTGCAGCAGGAAGCCGGTCGGTCCACCGGGGACGGCGGGCGCGCTGAGCATCACCAGGTGCGTGCAGTAGAGGGTCAGCGTCATGCTCCCCGCTGCGGCCAGGGGCCGCAGCAGCGTGGTCGTCATGCGCCCGAGCAGGATGCACGCCCCGAGCACCACCAGCGCGACGCCGATCGTGTAGGCCAGGTCCAACGACGTGCTGGAGTGCGGCGCCATCGTGGCCAGCCACCAGCCGGTGTCCGTCGGGGTCGTCCCGTTCCACCCGGACGTCGTGACGTCGGCGTACTCCTGCGGCGTCATCGACTGCAGGGCCACCTGGTCGAGCCGCGCGCGGCCGCCGAGGACGTCGAGCAGCAGCCAGGACACGGTCATCGAGACGACGACCAGTGCGCCACCGACCAGGACCACCGCCCCCACGACTGCCCGGCTGGAGAGCGCGGCGCGACCGACGGCGAGCCCGACGCACAGGTAGGCCAGCCACGCCAGCGCCGGGTACTGGCCGGTGACGGTGAGCTCGACCAGCACCTGCAGTGGGTGGTCGACCAGGTCGGTGACGGTCATGTTGGGGACGATCACCGGTGCGGTGCCGGCTCGGAGCAGGTGGCTGAGGACGGGGACGGCGAGCACGATCACCGTCGCCAGCACCACCAGGGCACGGATGGACAGGGACAGCAGCGGGACGGCGAGCACGAACAGGGCGGCGTAGTACGGGAGGATCACCCCGGCCGAGTCCGTCGGGACGAGGTGGCCGAGGGCCAGCCCCACCACGCCGATGATGAGGGCGCGGACCAGCAGCGACGCCGCCTGGGCCGTCCACGTCCGTCCCGTCGGCCGTCGCCGGCGGCCACCCGTGGTGAAGGCGATGCCCACCCCGGCCAGCAGGGCGAACAGCGCCGCCGACTTGCCTGCCGCCAGGGTCCAGGCCAGGGACGCGGTCCCGTCCGCGTCGGTCGCCTCGAACTGGTGCACCGCGATCATCCCGACCAGGGCGATGCCACGGGCAGCGTCGATGCCGACCAGCCGGGGCGTCGACCGCAGCGACTCCGCGGTGCTCGGCGGCGTCCCGGCGACGTCGCCCGACGGGACCGGGTCGCACGCGTGCGAGAGCCCCGAGACGCCGCCGACGGAGTCCCTCACAGCCGGCGCCGCGGTCACCGTCGATCCCGGCCCCTGCTGCGGGGACGGTGCGGTCTCCGATTCGGCGCTCATCGGCTGATCCCGCTGTCACGTGACGACATTCGCTCACTCTCCGCACATGGCTGGGCATCCCTGACCCGGTGCCATGACCGAGTCGTCGTCCCTCGCACGAAGGGCGTTCGCAGCGCGGCCACCCGCTGGATGGCGCATCCGGCGGATTCACGTTCCGTCACCGTCAAGCATCTCGACGTAGCGGGAGGGTGCGGTCAGCCGGCGCGAAGAGCCTGCACCCGGCCGCTCCCTGTGCGGGGCGGTCCGGGAAGGACGACGACCCATCCAGAAACGGCCTCCACGCCGAACCCTGCACGGGTCAACCGACCCGTGATCGGCTCGTACGTTCCCTGACGCGGTGAGCCGGACGTGACCGCACACGGCCACGGCCGTGCACACTGTGCCGCCCCGACAGGAGCCCGGCCTCGATGGACCTTGGAGATGATGGGATGCGCAGGACATGGACGGTCCTCGGTGCACTGGTGCTCGTGCTCCTCGCCGCCGGGCCGGCATCGGCCGGCCCGCCGAGGCCGGTGTCGGGTCAGCTCACGGATGACAGCGTCGTGATCGGTGCCGCCGATCGACAGGTCGTCCAGCAGGCCGTCGACCGGCTGGAGGCCGAACGCGACATCGGTCTCCACACCGTCTTCGTCTCCGACTTCGACGCCGTGCCGGCCGGTGAATGGGCTCAACGCACCGCCGAACTGTCCGGACTCGGTGACTCGGACATCCTCCTGGCCGTGGCCGTCGGAGGGGGCACCTACGACTACGGGTGGTGGGTGGCCGAGGGGTTCCCGCTGCCCGTGGCGGACGTCGACGCCGTGCTGGCCGGTGAGGTGGTCCCGGACCTGGCGGCGCGCGACTGGACCCAGGCGGTCGTCACGCTGGCCGAGCAGCTCCGGTCCCTGGCCGAGACGCCGGCGGGCGCGGAGACGCCGGCGGCCGGTTCCGAGACGGCGGCCGGCTCGGAGGCAGTGGCCGGGTCCGGGACTGCACCTGACTCCGGGACTGCGACCGACTCCGGAACTGCAACTGATTCCGCCGCTGAGGCCGGCCCCGACACGGCGAGAGACAGCACCATGGCGCGCAGGGACAACGCGTCGGGGAACACGCTGCCGTGGTCGGGGACGACCACGCTGGTCGTGATCGGCCTCTTGGCGGTCGTGCTCGTGAGCGGGCACCTCCTCTCCCGTCGCAACGCCTCGAGCAGTTCACCGCGGTAGCCGCGCGCGCGGCTGGGCCCTTCGCCACCACGCCCGCGAGTCCTGACCCCCGCCTGTGGACGGTCGCAACCCCTGGCGTGGCGGTGCAGGGCCAGGACAACTGGGCCATCCGGGTCAACCGCAGGACCGCCACGGACAAGATCGACCACTGGTCGGTGTGCTGCCATCTGTGCACCGGAACGGGCCTGCCGGGAAGCCGGCCACCCCCCTGCCCCGGACGGCGCCGACACCCCGCAGGCGGAGACCCATGACGGACCAGGACTCCCACCGGCGCCGAGGGGGCGACCGGAGACGGAGGCGACCGTGGAGCAGGTGAGGGGACCGCGCGGCACCGTCGTCCAGGGCTACCTGGGCGAGGCGGCCGGGTCGGTGGCGCCGGACGCCGTCCTCCTGCACGGCCCGGCGCAGTGGGCGGGGCTGAGTGCACGCTCCTGGCACCTGGGCCGGATCCCGGCCTGCGACTTCCGTGACCGTGCCGACGTGGTGGTGACCCCGGTCCCGGCCACCCGCCGCCTCCCCGGCCACTGTCTGGGCGTGCTGTTCGAGGGCGAGGGGACGCTGCAGCAGTGCGGGCCCGGCGGCGAGGACCGAACGGTGCTGCTGGCCCCGGACCGGGTGGTGCTCTACTCCCGCAACCGGCCGTTCCGGCTGCAGGTCCGCGGTCCCTATCGCTACCTCCTCCTCGAGGTGACCCCCTCGGTCCTGGGCGTCGGCCAGGAGGTGCTGCGCACGGCCGCCGCCGACGACGCACTGGCGGCGTCCCCCTCGGCCCGGGTGCTGGCCGGCCTGCTGGCCCAGCTCTCCGACCAGTTCGCCGGGCTGTCGGCCCAGCAGCGGCTGCAGGCCGCAGACGCGGTGACCGGACTGCTGGCGGGGCACGTGCGGGCGGCCGCGGGAGGCGGCGGTCACCGTGATGAGCTGTTCGAGGCCGTCCTGCGGTGGATCGACGACCGGCTCGGCGACCCGTCCCTCTCCCCCGGCACGATCGCCGCCGCGCACCACGTCTCCACCCGTCACCTGCACAAGGTCTTCAGCCGGCACGCGCTCACCGTCGCCGGCCACGTCCGCGGCCGGCGGCTGGACCGGGTGCGCCGTGACCTCGAGGACCCCGTCCGGCGGGGAGAGCCGGTGGCCGCGATCGCCCGTCGCTGGGGGATCGTCGACCCGTCCCACCTCAGCAAGGCGTTCCGCAGTCGTCACGGCGTCAGTCCCCGTGAGCACCGCGAGCGGGCCGCCGCCGGCCTCCTCGCGACGTCGCCCGGCTGAACCGGCTCAGCCAGCGAGGTGGTGCGGACGGCGGTCAGCGCTGGCCGGCCGCGGACCTGGCGCGGCGTCGGGTCGGCCGGAGCGGTACGACCGCGGGGACTGGCCGTAGGTGGCCTTGAAGAGCCGGGAGAAGTGGGCGGGGTCGGTGAAGCACCACCGGGCAGCCACCGTGTGCAGTGGCTGGTCGAGCAGCTCCGGGCGCGTGAGGTCCTGCCGGCACTGCTCCAGCCGCCGCCTCCTGATCCACCGACCCACGCTCTCCCCCTCGGACTCGAACAGCTTCCGCAGGTAGCGCGGCGAGATGTGGTGCGCCACAGCGATCGTGGCCGGGTCCAGCTCCGGGTCGGCCAACCGCTCCTCGATGAAGGCCTTCACCCGGTGCAGGAGGGCCGCCTGGCGACTCCCGGGCACGGGCAGGGCAGCGCCCTCCAGCTCGTCCATCAGGGCGGCGACGAGCATGTCCAGCACGGCGTCGGCCAGGTTGGCGCCGGCACCCGGGGCGCACCGGCGGAGCTGCCCGGGCAACCCGGAGAGGAACGGCCCGATGAGCGTCCCGAGGCCGTGGTCACCGTCGATCCGCTGCCCGGCGAGGACCCGCACCGACGCCTCGGGGAGCCGCAGGAGCGGACGCCGGAACATCAGCACGACCATCCGGAAGGGCGCGTCGAACCGGAGGGTGTACGGCCGGGTGGTGTCGTAGAGGGCGAGGTCCCCGGGGCGGAGCACGGCGTCCCGGCCGTCCTGGGTCAGGATGCCGCGCCCCTCGACCTGGAGGCTCAGCTTGTAGAAGTCGGGGTCCGGACGTCGGACGAGGCGGCTGGTCCGGCGGACGACGTGCTGACCGGCCGTGACCTCGGCGAGGTGCAGCGGCCCGACGTCCGCCTGCACGACGCTTCCCGCGAAGCCCGCCTCGGCACTGGTCTGGGCCGACAGCGGGACGAACGTCGCGGAGACGGCCTCCTGGAAGGCCTCGAAGGACCAGGTCGGCGCCGTGCTCCGCCCCGTGCAGACCGCGTCGCTCATCGGGTCTCCCCACGCTCGTCCACCGGCCGGGACCCGGCAGAACGGCCCGCGGGTCATCCGCGCCTTGCGACGTAGGCTACGTCACATCCTGGCTCCCGGGACGGCCGCTGCGGCGGCGGCGCAGGTGCTCCGAGCACCGCCCGCCTGGACGCCGGACGACACAGCGGCGCCGACGCGCCGGGCTGTGCCGGTGCGGCCAAGTCCTGTGCCGCGACGTGCAAGGCCGCCATCGGGCTGCTTCCTACGCTCGGGGGATCCGGGCAGTGCACCGAGCGGGTGCGCTGCTGCACGAGCCGACCGCCGCCAGCGCTCGGCGTGGCCGCCGCCTCCCCAGGCGCCCGCCACTCGACCACGACCCCGAGGAATCCGATGAGCGCAGGTCCCCTCTCCCGACGCAGGTTCATCCAGGTCGCCGCCACCTCCGTGGCCGGCGTGGCAGCCGCCTCGGGCACTCAGCCCGCGTTCGCCGCGGATGCGTCGACCCGCTCCGGCCGGGAGGCCGCTGACCTGGTCCTCACCGGAGGGCAGGTCCTGCTCATGGACTGCCGGTCCACGGTCGCCGAGGCGATCGCGATCCGCGGCGGCGTGGTGGTGGCCGCGGGCCGGTCGGCGGCGATGCGTCGATGGATCGGGCGCCGGACGACCGTCGTCGACCTCCGGGGCCGGACGGCGCTCCCGGGCATCAACGACGCCCACCTGCACGGCATCCGGACCGGCCTCGCGCTGCCCCCGTACAACATCGACGTGGGCCCCGCGGCGGTGTCCTCGATCGCCGAGATCGCGCAGGCGGTCGGCGCCGCCGCGGCCACCGCCGCGCCCGGGAGCTGGGTGCGCGGCAAGGGCTGGAACCAGGAGGAGTTCGCCGAGGGCCGGCCCCCGACGCGCCAGGACCTCGATGCGGTCGCGCCGGACAACCCGGTCGCCCTGCTGGACTGGTCGAACCACCAGCTGTGGGCCAACAGCCGGGCCCTCGAGCTCGCGGGCATCACCGCGACGACGGAGCCACCGGTGGGCGGCGTCATCGTCAAGGACGCCGCGGGAGAGCCGACGGGACTGCTGTTCGAGACGGCGATGGGGTTGGTCACCCAGCGGATCCCGGCGTTCACCCGGGAAGAGCAGACCGGTGCCCTGGAGAAGAACATCGCCCTGGCGCTCAGCCAGGGCATCACCAGTTACACCGAGCCCGGCGTGGGCGCTCTGCAGCGCGGGATCTACGAGGACCTCGACGCAGCAGGGAGGCTGAAGCTCCGGGTCACTGCGCTGCTCAGCCGATCGGACGACACCTATCCCGTGAACGCGGAGCAGGTCCGGGAGATCCTCGCGGGCACGGGTACGACCGAGCCGATCGGAGACCGGTTCAGCATCTCCGGGGTCAAGCTCCGAGCCGACGGGGTACCCATCGCGAGCCGGACGGCCTGGATGCGGGAGCCCTACGTCGGTGGCGGTCGCGGCGGCATGGTGACGGAGGGGGCGACCGACGAGGAGAAGGTCGCCGAACTCGGCCGCATGATCGCCCTGGTGCACGGAGCGGGCCTGCAGATCGGCACGCACGCCACCGGCGACGCCGCCATCGACGCCGTCTCGGCCGCCTACGCCGCCGTGCTGGGTGGGCACGACCCGCTCGGTCTGCGGCACTACGTCATCCACGGTGACTTCGCCTGGCCCGAGACGCTGCGCGAGCTCGCGGCGAACGGGTGCGGCATCAGCTTCAACCCGAACATCAAGCACCTCATCGCCGACGGGCAGCCCGAGGTCGTCGGGGACGTCCGCGCGGCGTACCAGACGCCCTACGCGTCCGCCCTGCGGGCGGGGCTGAACGTGACCAGCTCCTCGGACTCCCCCAACGTCGCCCCGGACTGGCGCCAGGGACTGGAGACGGTGCTGCTGCGCCAAGGTGTGTCCGGCGAGGTCTCCGGTCCGGAGCAGCGCATCGACCTCACGGCGGCACTGCACACCTACACCACCGCCGGCGCATGGCAGGACCGGGCCGACGACTGGAAGGGTTCCCTGGCGGACGGCATGGCCGGGGACGTGTGCGTCCTGGACGGACGTCTGGTCGACGACCACGGCCGGCTGGCCGTGCCGGCGGAGGAGATCTCGGGGTTGGGCGTCGACCTGACGGTGGTCGGCGGCAACGTCGTCTTCAGTTCCGAGGACGCCGCACAGCGCCACGAGGCGGCCGCAGCCTCAGGTGCGAGCTGGGCGACCCGGCCGCCCGCCGGGAGCATGTGCGCCCACTGCTGACGATCGGCCGCCTCAGGCCGGCACCCGACGGGTGGCGGCCTGAGGCGCGCGGTACAGCGAGGCCGGTCAGGTGGGCCGGTCGCTCCGCGGCTGCTGTGCCAGGCCGTGCCGGATCGCCGTCCTGCGGAACGTCTGGGGAGCCTCCCCGAACTCGCGGGTGAACGCCCGCGAGAACACGCTGGGGTCCCGGAGGCCCCACCGCGCCGCGAGGGCCGACACGGGGACGTCGACGTTCCGCGGGTGCAGCAGCTCCTCGCGGATCCGTTCGAGCCGCTTGGTCCGAACGTACCCCGTGACCGTCGTCCCGTGGTCGGCGAAGAGCTTCCGGATGTAGCGCGTCGACAGGAAGTGGGCGGCGGCCAGGGCCTCGGTCGTCAGCAGGTGGTCGGCCAGCCGGAGGTCCAGCCAGTCCGTGAGCTCGCCGAACAGCATCGTGGAGCGCTCCCCGACCGCCGTTCCCCGGGACTCGGCGACGATCGCGGACAGGCACGCGAGCACGGCGTCGCCCAGGTGCTGTCCGGCTGCCGGCGGTGGCGGCCGGTCCGCGTCGACCATCGTCGCGAGCAGGGCTCCCAGTGCAGCAGCGCCGGCGAAGGCGGACAGATCGCGGGCGACGAGTGCGTCCCGGTCGTCCCGGCGGATGCGCAGCGCCTGGTCGCGGACGTGCGCCACCAGGTACCGGTGCGGCGCCTCGGAGTGCAGGGCGAACGGGGTCACCCCGTCGTACAGGGCGACCTGGCCGCTCCCGAGGTCCACCGCCCGACGGTCCTGGGTGATCCGCATCGCCCCGGCGACGACGTAGCCGAAGACGAACCCGGGGTTCTCGGCGACGACCTCCTCGACGGGCTCGTGCCGGTACGGCGCCACGTCGACGACGCTCCCCTCGAGCAGACAGCAGTCGACGTCCCGCATCCGCCACTGCCGCGCGACCCTGACGTCGGTGTCGCACTGCACGACGACGGCGTCGCGCGCTCGGTGGTCTCCCCGGCGGGTGTCGAGGTAGCCCTCGAGCACCCGCACCGGTCGTCGTCCTCGGTCCATGCTGTCGATGACCTCCAGCGACCTTGACCCCGGCGGCACTGCCCTCGTCCGGGGCGGCACGGTCTGACCCCGGGGACGGCTCTCCCCCGTATGAACTTGGACACCTCGCAAGCGCGAACCTAGCCGTTCGATCGGGATCGCAGTTGGCGCACGAGGCACATCGGCCAACTCGACGGATGAGAGCGATCCATGGACGAACACCAGATCACCCGCCGCAGCGCACTCAAGGTCGCCGCCAGCGTCGCCGCAGCAACGGGCTTCGCCGTCGCGAGCCCGACCGCGGCACACGCCGGTCCCCGGTCCCGTCGGGGAGCGGACACCGTGGTCCTGAACGGCAAGGTGCTGACCATGCACCGCCGGCGCGACTGCGCCGAGGCGGTGGCGATGAAGGACGGGCTCATCGTCGCGGTCGGCAGCAACCGGGAGATGGCCAGGCTCGTGCACCGCGGCACGAACGTGGTCGACGCCGGCGGGGGCACGGTCCTGCCGGGCATCAACGACGGCCACCTGCACTTCAACGGGTTCGGCTTCGAGGCCAGCAACTTCGGTTTCGCAGGACCGAGGATCTACAGCTACGACGTCGCCAAGCCGACGGTCGCGGAGATCGCGGCGGTCATCGCCCAGGCCGTCGCCGAGGCACCGACCCCGGACTCGTGGATCCGGGCCAGCGGGTGGGACGGCACCCGGCTGGACCGGCTGCCGACCCGCGACGTCCTCGATGCCGTGTCCGGCGACCACCCGGTCTACATGTCCGACATCTCCCACCACGCGCTCGCCGCCAACTCCAAGGCGATGCAGCTCGCGGGCATCACGCGGGACACCCCCACTCCCTCCGGCGGCACCATCGAGAAGGACGCCGCCGGTGAGCCCACCGGCATCTTCCGCGAGTCCGCCAGCGGTCTCGTGGCCGCCGCCGTCCCCCCGTACACGCCGGCCGAGATCTCCGAGGCGATGGACTTCGCCGCCTCGGTCCTGCACTCGCTGGGCATCACCAGCCTCACGGACCCGGGCGTCAGCCTCGACCAGGTGGAGCTCTACCGCGGCAAGATCAGGGACGGCTCGCTGAAGCTCCGCTTCAACCTCATGCTCCGGGCGGGCCAGACGGCCGCCGCGCTCCAGGAGACCCTGAGCGGCCTCACGTCGACGCGGGACGACGACCCGCGCATGCTGCGCGTCGGCGAGGTCAAGGTGCTGGCGGACGGCGTGCCCACCGACGCCGCGACCTCGTGGCTGTACGAGCCGTTCCTCGACGGGCGCAACGGCCACCTGCTCAGCGCCGGGGAGGACGACGCCGAGCGGCTGGCGTCCCTGCGGGAGATCATCGCGGTCGCCGCGGCGAACGGCTTCCAGGTCGGCACCCACGCCACCGGGGACGCGGCCATCGACGCGGTCGTCGCGGGGTACCTCGCCACGAGGACCAACGCGCTGCGCCACTACGTCATCCACGGCGACCTCACGCCGCTGAAGACGTTGGAGCTGATGGCCGCGAACGACATCGGGGTCAGCTTCAACCCGACGATCAAGCAGGTCTACAGCCGCTTCTTCGACTCCACGATCGGCCCCGAGCGCGTCGACTACCAGTGGCCCTTCCGGTCGGCCCTTGACGCCGGCGTCAAGGCGTCGAGCGCATCCGACGCCGCCGTCGTGACCCCCGACTGGCTCATCGGTGTCGCCGGCGCGGTCACCCGTCTCGGCTTCGACGGCAAGCTGGGCGGGATCAAGCAGGCCATCACGATCGAGGAGTCGCTGCGCTCCTACACCTGCACCCCGGCCTGGCAGGACCACGCCGAGGGCTGGAAGGGCCAGCTGCGGCCGGGCTTCGCCGGCGACGTGACGATCCTGGACGGCGACCTCCTCCAGGCGAGGACCGCGGAGGAGATCACCGGGCACCAGGTCATCGGCACGGTGTTCGGGGGCCAGGTGGTGTACGACGCCACCACGTCGACGGCGCCGGGCATGCGCGCCGGCGCCGCGAAGGTCGCCGCCTACCGGCACCAGTCGTCGGTGGCGTGCAGCACGAAGGGCGCCGGTTGCTGCTGCCGCGCCAACGAGGAGCTGATGTCCCGGCAGCACAGCGGCCGCGCGTGAGGTCCAGCGGCTCGTAGGGGCAGGCGGCGCCGCGCTCGGCACGGCGCCGCCTGCCCCGCTCTCACTCCCGGGCTGCCACGCCCTCCGCCGGCGGCACGGGCGAGGGGTCGAGGCGTTCGAGATCGGTCTCCAGCAGCTGGTAGACCTCCGGACGGCGGCTGCGCAGGACCGGCGCGTAGAGCAGGCCACCGACCAGGGCGAGGACCAGCAGCCAGGGCAGCAGCCGCACGTAGAGGGCGTCGGAGCCGGCCAGCAGCGGGAAGTTGCCGAGCGCCAGGACGCACATCGCCAGCAGCCCCAGCATCCCCAGCCCGGGGGCCACGAACGTCGTCCACCAGCGCGGGTCCCGACGGCGCCGGAAGTGCACGACGATGGAGAAGGCGGCCAGCAGCTGCAGCACCAGGACGCACAGCGTGCCGAAGCCGATCATGACGGGCACCAGGCTGGTGATCGGGTCGAGCCCCAGGACCGCGAAGAAGCCGGCCACCAGCAGGGCGAAGGCCAGGTTGGTCACCAGCGCGGTCTGCGGCACGCCGTTGGTCCGTGTCCTGGCCAGCCCACCCGGGAGGATGCCCACCCTGCCCAGGGAGTACAGGTACCGAGCGGCCATGTTGTGGAAGGCCAGCAGGGCGGCGAACAGGCTCACGATCAGCAGCACCTGTGCCACCACGAGCAGCGTGGAGCCGAGGTACTCCTCGAAGAGCACGAAGAGGAGGTCGCCGGTCTCGAGCCGGTCGAGCGCGACCTGCTGGGCGTCGCTCACCCCGGCGGCGCTCACGATGGCCCAGACCGTCAGGGCGTGGATGAGACCGATGAGGGTGATCGCGGTGTAGGTCGCCCGCGGCACGGTGCGCTCCGGATCGCGTGACTCCTCGCTGAACAGCGAGGTCGCCTCGAAGCCCAGGAACGCCGTCGCGGCCAGCAACAGGGCGACACCGACGGACCCGCCGAACATCACGTCCACGGTGAACACCTCCACGCTCAACCCGGTCTGGACCAGCACCGAGACGCAGAAGGCCAGCAGGGTCAGGGTCTCCAGCACGAGCGCGACGCCGAGCACCTTGGCGCTGATGTCGATCCCGCCCCGGGCCAGGAGGAAGGAGAGGACCATCAGGACGGCGCCGGCCAGGAACCAGTTGAGCTCCACCCCGACCAGGTCGGCGACGATGATCGAGGTGAAGAACCCGGTGGTGCCCACGGCGCCGGCGACGAAGAAGTTGTAGCCCATGGTGGCGATGAAGCCCGCGACCAGACCACCGGGCCTGCCGATCCCCTTGACGACGAAGGCGTAGAAGCCGCCGGCGTTGACCAGCTCGCGGGACATCTGCGCGTACCCGACGGCGAAGAGCAGCAGGATCGCAGCGACGGCGAGCACGGCGAAGACCAGGCCGCTGCCGTTGCCGAGCGCGATCGCCAGCGCCATGACGACGATGGCCCCGGTGAGGGGCGCGACCGCGGCGAGCACGAGGAACACGACCCCGGGCACGCCGAGCTGGTCGGGAGCGAGCCGTGAGGTGGAGCCGGAGGTGGGCGTGGCCATTCCGCTTCCCTTCTCCCCGGAGCTCGACGTCGAGGTCCGGGACGGTGTGGAGTGAGCGCCGCGGTGTGGGGACCTGCTCCCCAGCACCCGGGCGGGGACATCGGTCGAGCGTGCTGGTCCGCACGGAGACGGACTTGGAGATGCGCGCACAGCTCTTGGCCGGCCGCGCCCGATCCAGGTCGCCACGCGGGAGACCAGGGCTCCCGGCTACTCCCGCCGGGCCGTGCCGATGACGTGCGGCGCCATGGGCAGGGGTACCCGGGTGTCGGGCATGCGGCAGCGCTCCATGCGCTCCTCGGTGAAGCCGGCCGCGGTGATCTCCGCGGCGGTGTCGCGTCCGACGTGGCACCCGCCGGCGAACAGCGGCCACACGGTGCGGTCCAGGGCGTCCTGCACGACCGTCAACGGCTGCCGCTCGGCCCGGACGTGTTCCCAGAAGACCAGCCGCCCGCCGGGGCGCAGCACTCGGTGCAGCTCCGACAGCGCGCGCGACTGGTCGGCCACGCTGCACAGGACCAGCGTGCTGACGGCGGTGTCGAACTCGCCGTCGTCGGCGGGCAGCGCCTCCGCCGTGCCGTCCACCACGCGGACCGGCACGGGTGCTCGTCCGACGGCCCGCTCTGCCAGTCCGCGCAGGTACCGCTCGGGCTCGACGGCGACCACCTCTGTGACCGCGGACGGTCCTGCTCCAGCCGGGTGACTCGTTTGTGGACGGCGGGACTGGACATCACCACATCGCGGGCGAGCCCCGCGGGACTCAGGCGCGGATCCTCGCCGAGCGTTGCCAGGCTGCGCTCGTTCCCCTCGTCCAACAGCTCGAGGTGACGCACCGCCTGCCACCTGTGGCGAGTGGTGCACGGAAGCAGAGGACGTTGTGACTACCGAGGCCAGTACGTCCAATCGGATGTCACAGGGGCAACTGGGGGCCACACTCTGGCGGGCGGCGAATCCCCTGCGCGGCTTCGTCGATCCGGGCGTCAAGCGGGCCGTCCGCCGGCAGGTCGACGGCTGGTGGCTGGAGCGTGACAACCGGGTGGTTGGCACCGACCCGTGGTCGTTCGGTGAGGTGGCCGACGTCGACGTGAGCGGGGTGGTCCGCTTGCGGCTGTGGCCCCAGCCCGGTCGGACCGGCGACGGCTCGTTCTGTGGCTGGGTCGACCGGAGGAACCCGTGACGACCCAGGGGGAGGCGATGGCCGCGCGGCCGGCTCGGCCCCGGGTGGGCGGCGAGCGGGAGCTGCTCGGCGCCTACTTGGACTTCCACCGTGCGACGGTGCTGGCCAAGCTCACCGGTCTCGACGACGACGTGCTCCGACGCCCGGTCGCGCCGACGACCATGTCGCCGCTCGGGCTGCTCCGGCACCTCACCTACGGCGAGCGGTACTGGTTCTCATACGTCTTCGCCGGCGACGAGGTCAGCGTCCCGCAGGCGGCCGGGGACCAGGACCGCGAGTGGCAGGTCGGCCCGGACGAGTCGGCCGCTGGGCTCAGGGCCGAGTACGAGGCGCAGTTGGTCCGCTCACGCGCGGTGCTGGCCGCGCACGGGCTGGACGACCTGGCCCGCCGCCCGCCCGACGGCGAGCCGCACTCGTTGCGGTTTGTGCTGGTGCACGTGCTGGAGGAGACCGCGAGGCACGTCGGTCACCTCGACGTGCTGCGCGAGGCGCTGGACGGAACGACCGGGGAGTGAGCGCGGCCTCCAGGTCCACGACCCCTTCGTTGTTGCGCCGGATGTCCGTGCAGGCGTAGGTCGTGAACAGCAGGGCGACGGTGTGGAGGAGGTCGCCCGCGCCGATCTGCTTGTCGTCGGCCTACAGCCGTGCCGTGGTCCCGGGCCGGGTTGCGACGGGGACTGGGAGCACGCTTCCGGTGTGTCCATCGACACGCGACAACCTCGGATGGAGTCCCGGCCCGTCGGGTGACTCGCGGGCCGGTCCTGGGCCTCGCTGCACCGCCCCTCCTGACGGCGGGGGGCCCACCCGCGAGGAGTCAGCCCGTGCCCCCACTCGTGGCCAGGGCCGGTCAGCTGTCGATGTCGCCGGCGGGCAGCCCGCCGATGATGCCGCGGACCAGCTCGTCGTCCCGCGGCGGACCACGCCACTCCACGAGCAGCAACGAGGCGTCGTCGCTGGTGCGACCGCCCCGGGCCGCCATGAGGGTGTGCGACAGCAGCCGGACCGTCTCGGCCACGCTCATCCGGTCGGCGCTGGTCTGCTCGACCAGCTCCCGCAGCCGGCCCTCGCCGAACTGCATCCCGTCCGCCAGCCGTTCCTCGACGACGCCGTCGGTGAAGAAGAGCACCCGGTCACCCGGCTCGAGCTGGGTCGTCTGCACCGACGGCGCGGCGCCCCCGAACCCCACGGGGCGGCTGATCGGGCCGGTCAGCTCGTCGACGGCGCCGCTCGGGCGGATCCGCAGGGCTGCCGGGTGGCCCGCGTTCACCCAGCTGAGCGTCCCGGTCTCGGTGTCCAGCCGGCCCACCTGGGCCGTCGCGAAGCGCCCCGGGTGGGTCGAGCCCAGGACGTCGTCCATGTGCACGTAGAGGTCCGGCAGCGACGCAGCGGACCGCCGGCCGTGCCGGTAGGCGGCGACCACGACGGTGGCCATGATGGCTGCCTCCAGCCCGTGGCCCATGGCGTCGAACACCGCCAGGTGCAGGACGTGCTCGTCCAGGGCGTAGTCGAAGCTGTCCCCGCCGACGTCGTACGCCGGTTCCAGGATGCCGGCGAGGGCCACGTCCGGAGTGGTCATGATCAGCGGCGGCAGCGTCTGCCACTGCAGATGGGCCGACAGGCTCAACGGTGCCGCGGCCCGCACCCGGGCGAACGTGCCGGTGTAGAGCGACTTGGTCACGATGAGGTCGGCCGTCAGCCCGGCCAGCCGCTGGGCGAGCCGACGGTCGTCGTCGTCCACCCCGGGGAGGGTGAACGCCAGGACGCCGACCCGGTCCGAGCCGTCGAGCATCGGCAGGTACAACCGCACGGACCCGTCGGGCAGCTTCTGCTCGATGCGGGCGTCCTGGGTGAAGGCGCGGCCCGGCCAGCTCCCGTCGATCGGCGTCGTCACGCCGACGAGACCTGTGCCGGCCAGTGGCTGCAGGGTCCGCTGGTCGTAGTCCTGCAGCCAGATGCTGACGTCGGTACCGCCGACGGCGGCGATCTCCTGCGCCACCAACGGCCCCACCAGTCGGGCCGGCATGAGGTGGGCCCGGTCGAGCAGGGACCCCAGGACCCGCTCGCCGAGGCTCTCGGTGCGGGACCGGCCCGCTGCGTCCACGAAGCCCGAGCCCGAGCCCGAGCCCGAACCGGGACCCGGCTCCTGCACGACGATGCCGAGGTGATCGTGCCCGTCGTCCCGCATCGGTTCTCCAACCAGGTCCCGCCCATGAGAGTGACCCGTCGGCGACCCAGGCGCACCGGCTGTGCGCCGGGTGGAACAGCATGGTCCCGACCGTGGGACCGCGTGTCGATCACCCTAGCCGCAGTGGTCGAGGACGTTCCCGGGAGAGCGCGGGGCGGTCACGCGCGGGTCGTCAGGCCCCGCCGCAGCTCGTCCATGGCCTGCGCGAGGCCCACCCGCGGCACCCAGCCCCACCTCCGCGCGCGGTCGGTGAGCAGCTGCCCGGTCCAGACCGGCTCGTCGGTCCACTCGGGCGCGACACCGAGCGCGTCGGTCACCGTGCCGAGGTAGTCCCGCCACGTCGCGGGTTCGCCGGCGACGACGACCGGGGTGGTGCCACCGGCCACGGGGCCCCCCTCCGCGTCCTCGGCGGTCGCGACGGCGCCCGTGGCGACGTCCGCGATCAGGACCGCCAGGTCGTCGACGTGCACCCACGCGAAGGTCTTCGCCGGGTTCACCCGGCGCTCACCGTCGCCGACCGCCTGCGGTCGCAGCGTGTTCCAGACCGACGTGTCGCCGGCGCCCATGATCGCCGGCGGGCGGACCAGCACGGTGGTGAGCCCACCGACCTGCGCCAGCGCGGCATCGGTGGCGTTCTTGGTGTCGGGGTAGTCGCCGCTGCCCTCGGGCAGCAGTGCGCCGTCCTCGGCCAGGTCCCCGACCCCGGCCGAGCGGTCGTAGACCCCGGCCGTCGACATGTGCACGAGCCGGCCGACGCCGGCGTCCCGCGCCGCCCGAGCGACGACCGACGTGCCCTCGACGCCCACCCGGTGCTGCACCTCCCGGGACGAGCCCATCGGGTGGACCGTCGTGACGACCGCGTCGGCACCCTGGACCACCTCGCGGGCGAAGTCCTCGTCGGCGGGGTCGCCGACGTGCTCGGTGACCCCGTCGAGCACGGGCGCACTGCCGGCGCGGCGGACGACGGCGCGCACCCGCGCCGACCGCTCGACGAGCGCGCGGCACACCGCGGTGCCCACCAGTCCGTTCGCACCGGTCACCACGACGACGGGAGAGGACGCGACCATGCCGGCCACACTGCCAGCCGCCGCGCCACGGCGCTGCCCAGCTGCCTCCGGACGTCCAGGCGGCAGCCGCGCCGGGACCGGCCAGCCTCCACTCAGTCGGGCGCGTCGACCCTGCCCCGTCCCTCGCTGGGCCGCTGCTCCTGCCGCTCACGATGCAGACGCAACCGGTGGCTGTGGGCCTCGGGGGAATGGACCACGGTGACCGGGCAGGCGGCGTGCATCGCACACTGCATGCTCGTCGAGCCGAGCAGCATGGTGTGGAAGCCGCCGTGCCCGCGACTGCCCACGACGAGCAGGTCCGCGCCGTCCGACTCACGGATGAGCGCCTCTGCTGGCGGGCCCAGCGCGGCGCGGACCTCCACATCGGGCAGCGGGCCGTCGAAGTCACGGGCGGCCTCGTCGATCGCGGTGCGGACCTTGTCCTCACTCTGGCTGCGCAGCGTGTCGTGCAGGCGTCGTTCCTCGGGCGAGCCGATCCCGTCGTAGTCCACCCACAACTCCGGCAACCGGTAGGCGATCACCGCCTCGACCGGCACGCCTCGCCGTGCTGCGTCCTCGAGTGCGAATCTCAGTGCGGCCTTCGAGCCCCCGGAGCCGTCGACGGCTGCCACCACCCGGCGACCATGCATGACCTCGGGTTCGGCCGGAGCCGCGCCGACGTAGAGGTCGGCCTCCTCGTCGTACACCACGCCACCTCCTCGATCCAGCAACACCGTTCGGCACCTGGCCCGGCGGCATCCTGCTCGGGGTCTCCGGGCCGGTCAGTCCCGCGGCGGGACCGCGACCGGGACGCCGGTCCTCTCGACCGTCCGGGGCACCGTCATGACCTCATGGTCCTCCGCCGGAGCCCGCCTCACCAGGGCCCGTGGCTCGTGGTGACCCGGTCGTGACGGGTCGCGGATCGGTCGGTGTCGGGGCTCGCGCGGCCGGACCTCGCCCGGTCCGCCTTCGCCGGCGCGCTATCGTCGAGTATCAGGAGACTGATGGTCGACTGCCGGAAGGGCAGCGTCCCGGTCCTCCCCCGACCAGGAGGTCGTCGTGAGCGAGCTCGGCAGTCCAGGACCTGCACCGGGCCGCGACCGGGGTCGACGACGCGCGCCTGGCTGGCCTCCGGCGCTGGAACCTGGCGCTGACCGTGCTGCACGCCGCCCAGGCCGCCGCCGTCCTGCTGCTGGCGAGCAGCTTCGCCATCACCGTGACGACGTCCTTCCCGGCCGGTCCGCCAGGCACGGCGGTGCCGGCGCCGGAGCCCCTGGTCGACATCGGGGTGGGGGCCGCCATCGCGGTCTTCCTCGGGCTCGCCGCGGTGGACCACCTGCTGACCGGCACGGTGCTCCGGCGGCGCTACGAGACCGACCTGCGCCGCGGCATCAACCGGTTCCGCTGGGTCGAGTACTCGGTCAGCTCCACCATCATGGTGCTGCTGATCTGCACCTACACCGGCATCACCGGGCTGAGCGCACTCATCGGCATCGCCGGCGCCAACGTCGCGATGATCCTCTTCGGCTGGTTGCAGGAACGGATGAACCCGCCCGGCCGCACCCGGACGACGATGCTGCCGTTCTGGTTCGGGTGCGTCGCCGGAGCCGCGCCCTGGGTGGCGATCACCGCCAACGTCCTCGGGGCCGCGCAGATCCCCGGTTTCGTCCTCGGGATCTTCGGATCGCTGTTCGTCTTCTTCATGAGCTTCGCGGTCAACCAGTGGCTGCAGTACCGGGAGATCGGCCCGTGGCGCAGCTACGCCTACGGCGAGCGGGGCTACCTGGTGCTGAGCCTGGTCGCCAAGAGCGCGCTCGCCTGGCAGGTCTTCGCCGGCTCGCTGGCCACCTGACCCACCGCCCGACCGGTCCGCGTCCGGGCCTGGTCGGCGGCGGGGATCACGCGGACGGTGCGTCGCCCGGGTCCTCCTCGGGCTCGAACGTCCCGCCGTCGTCGTCCGACAGGCCGATCTCCACGCCGCGGCCGTCCGCCTGTGGCGGGTCGGCGTCCGGCCGGCGGGCGTCGGGGTCCGGTGCATCTGGTGTGGTCACGGGGCTCTCCTGTCGTTCGGCCTGCTGCGGACCGTCACTCGTCGCCGAGCCCGGGGGCGAGGCCGGGCACGTCCGGTACGGCTGCGAGGGTTGTCGAGGAGGTCGCGCACGACACCCGCGCTGCCACCGCCGCGGCGGTCGGGCTCCGCGGCGGCCAGCAGCAGGCCGCCCGGGAGGTACTCGATGCCGGTGGCCGCACCGATTTCCTCCACGACGCTGAACTCGTGCCCGAGTGCCTCGAGGGGCGGCCCGTACGCGGCGATGAACGCCGGTTCCGCGGACACCGCGGGGGTGTTCCGCTGGCTGGCCCGGGGCGCGGCGATCGCCAGGGCGAGGTTCATGTCGCGGTCGATGCGGTTGACCAGGGTCTGCAGCACCGTCGTGATGATCGTGCTGCCGCCCGGGGAGCCGAGGGCGAGCACCGGCTCACCGTCGTGCAGCACGATCGTCGGCGCCATGCTGCTGCGCGGCCGCTTGCCCGGGGCGGGCAGGTTCGGCTCGGGCGTCATGGGGTCGGCGGCGGCGAAGGTGAAGTCGGTCAGCTCGTTGTTGAGCAGGAACCCGCGGCCGGGCACCGTGATCCCGCTGCCACCGGTCTGCTCGATCGTCAGCGTGTAGCTGGCGATGTTGCCCTCGGCATCGCCGACCGTGAGGTGCGTGGTGGAGGGGCCTTCCGTGCCCTCCCCCACCGTGAGCTCGCCCGCTGCCGGGCACGGGCCGTACTCGCCGTCCGGGTCGCCCGCCGGGGTCGGCTTCTCCAGCGCGGCGGCCGGGTCGATGGCGCAGGCCCGCTCCGCGGCGAAGTCGTCGGAGAGCAGCTCGGCCAGCGGCACCTGGGTGTACGCCGGGTCGCCGACGTAGGCGTTGCGGTCCGCGAAGGCCAGCGCACTGGCCTCCAGGTAGTGGTGCAGCACCGGCACGGCGGGCAGCTGACCGAGGTCGAACGGCTCCAGGATGTTGAGTGCCTCGCCGACGGTCGACCCACCACTCGACGGCGGGGCCATCCCGTAGACCTCGAGCCCCCGGTACCCGACCATGGTCGGCTCCCGCAACAGGGCGTCGTACAGCGCCAGGTCGACGTCCTCGAGCAGCCCCGCGCGGACGTCCTCGACGCCCGTCGCCTCGGCTGGGTCCTGGGCCGTCCGCACGATCTCCCCGGCCAGCTCCCCGGCGTAGAACGGCTCCACGCCCTCATCCGCCAGCAGCCGGTAGGTCTCCGCGAGGTCGGGGTTGGCGAACACCGACCCCACCTCGGGCAGGGCCCCGCCCGGCAGGAACAGCTCGGCACTCGGCTCGAACGTGCGGAACTTCTCCTCGTTCTCCGCGGTCTGCTGCCGGAACGTCTCGTCGACGACGAAGCCCTCGTCGGCCAGCCGGATCCCGCCCTGCAGCGCGTCCGCGAGCGACCAGGTACCGAACTCCGCCAAGGCCGTCGCCCAGGTCTGCGGCGTGCCGGGCGTGCCCACCGACAGCCCGCTCGCCACCGCCTCGGCGAACGGCAGGGGTTCCCCTGCCTCGTCGAGGAAGGCGCCCGCGCCCATCGCCAGCGGCGCGGTCTCCCGGCCGTCGATCGAGGTGACCGCTCCGGTGTCGGCGTCGTAGTAGAGGAAGAAGCCCCCGCCCCCGACCCCCGCCGAGTAGGGCTCCGTCACGCCCAGCGCGGCGGCTGCGGCGACGGCGGCGTCCGCGGCGTTCCCGCCGGCGGCCAGGACCTCAAGGCCCACCCGGGTGGCGTCGGCATCGACCGTGGCGACCGCTCCCCCGGTGCCGACTGCCCACGGACGCTTCTCCAGCAACGGGTCGGCCGGCGCGGCGCTCGCGGGCCCGCCGGCCGCGAGGGCGCCGGCAGTCAGCGCGGTGAGGGCGACCAGGGTGGTACGCGGACGCAGCATGGAGACTCCTCGGGCGTCATCGATGCGCAGGCCCACATCGGACACCCTCCGAGCTCATCGCGCCACCCCTCCGGTGCAGGACCGTCTGCCGCCCGGGCGCCTGCGCCGCCGGCCCGCCGGTCAGCCGGTCATGAAGCCGCTCTCGTACGCGGCGATGACCGCCTGGGTCCGGTCCCGCGCCCCCAGCTTGAGCAGCACGCTGCTGACGTGCGTCTTCACCGTCTCGCGGCTGAGGAACAGCTCGGTGGCGATCTCGGCGTTGGACAGCCCGCCCGCCACCAGCCGCAGCACGTCGGCCTCGCGGCCGGTCAGCTCCGGCAGTGCGGCCGGCCCGCGGGCGCGGGAGGGGGCGTGCGAGGCGATGAGCCGGCGGGTCAGGTCCGGGAGCACCAGGGACGTCCCCCGGGCGACGACCCGGATGGCGTCGACGAGCGAGTCCGGGTCCGACCGCTTCAACGCGAAGCCGCTCGCCCCGGCCTGCAGCGAACGGAACAGGTAGTCGTCGTCCTCGAACGTGGTCAGGACCAGCACGCGGGGACGCTGCGGGTCACGCGCGACCAGCTGCCCGGTCGCCGCGATGCCGTCCATGTCGGGCATCCGGACGTCCATGAGGACGACGTCCGGATCGGTGTCGGCCGCGACGGCCAGCGCCTCCCGGCCGGTGCCGGCATCGCCCACCACGGTCAGGTCGGGCTCGCTCTCCAGGATCACCCGCAGCCCGGAGCGGACGAGCACGTCGTCGTCCACGAGCAGCAGCCGCAGGGCGGTCACGCCGCACCCGACAGCGGCAGGGTGACGCACAGGTCGAACCCGCCCGACGGCGTCCGCTCGGCGGTGAGCGTGCCGCCGGCAGCGGTCGCCCGCTCCCGGAGACCGGCCAGCCCGCGTCCGCCGCCGGGGCCGGGGCGGCCGTCCTGCTGGGCGACCGGCTCGTTGCACACCCGGACGACGAGGGTGTCCCCGCTGCGGGCGACCTGGGCGACCGTCAGCGGGGTGCCGGCGTGCCGCAGCACGTTCGTCGTCCCCTCCTGGACCACCCGGTAGGCCAGCTCCTGGACGCCGGCGGGCACGTCGTCGACGTCGCCGTCCACCACGAGCTCGACGGGCAGGCCGCCGTCCCGGAGTCCGGCGAGCAGGTCCTCGAGGTCGTCCAGCGACGGTGCGGCGAACGGGACCGGGTCGCGGCCGCCGTCCTCGGCCCGGAGCACGGTGAGCACGCGGTCGAGCTCCGCCAGCGCCGTCCGGGTGTTGGTCTCGATGTGCCCGAGCGCCTGCCGGGCGAAGTCCGGCTGCAGCGGCCGGTCGTCCGCCGGCGTCAGCGTGCGGCGGGCGGCGGTGGCCTGCAGCAGGCTGGCGGTCAGCGCGTGGCCGATGGTGTCGTGCAGGTCGCGGGCCAGCTTGTTCCGGTCGGCCAGCCGCCGGGTGCTCTGCTGCAGCGCGGCGATCCGCTGCTCGGGCGCGGTGCCGAGCAACCGGGGCGCCACGGACGCGGACAGCCGCACCAGCAGGTCGACCACCGCCAGGGTGAGGACGACGTCGAGCGCCATGAGCGCCAGCAGCGGGAGCGCGTTGAGCGGGTTCCACCCGACGTCCCAGCCCAGCACCACGAAGAGGGCGGCACCGAAGAGGACGGCGGCGGACGTGGCGACGCCGAAGAGCAGGCGGGCGCCCAGCCAGCCCAGGGCACGCCAGGTGTCGGGCGCGAGGACCAGCCGCCGGAGCTTGCGGACGACGCTGCGCTGGTCGCGGACCCGCTCCCCCTCGGGGACGTCGACACCGAGCAGTCGGCGGGCCAGCCGGCGCTCCATGCCGGCCAGCCCGCGGGTCACCGCCAGCACCAGCAGGATCAGCAGGACGCCGACGCCGTAGACCAGGGCCACCACCGAACCGATCAGCCCCAGGTACAGCGCCAGGTACAGCGCACCCAGGGGCAGGCTCGCCAGCGCGTAGAGGGCCCGAC
This sequence comes from Modestobacter sp. VKM Ac-2978, assembly GCF_026968025.1. Classification (NCBI taxonomy): domain Bacteria; kingdom Bacillati; phylum Actinomycetota; class Actinomycetes; order Geodermatophilales; family Geodermatophilaceae; genus Modestobacter; species Modestobacter sp. VKM Ac-2978. The sequence continues at coordinate 123,418 of NZ_JAPVBP010000004.1, forward strand.
CGCGCCACCCCGGGCGGGCGGCGATCAGCACCGCCCGCAGCCGGGCGGCGAGCCTGGCCGCCGGGAGCGGGGAGGTCGTCGGGGGCACGGCCCGATCCTGGCCCACCGCCGCGCCCGGCGACTCCCCCTGCGGCGCCCCGCTCCCCTCCCCCACGTGGGGGACGCTGCTCGGCACCGTGGGGTGATCCGCCCGGGCCGGTCGGCCCGACACGCTCCGTGTCATGACTGCACCCCTCCCGTGGCGGCGACGCCGTCACGCCACCGACGGGCCGCGCGCATGATCCAGGTGCGCGGCCTCACCAAGGAGTACGGCACCACGTCCGTTCGCGGGACCAGCACCGTCCGGGCCGTCGACGACCTGACCTTCGACGTGCAGCCGGGCAAGGTGACCGGCTTCCTCGGCCCGAACGGCGCGGGCAAGTCGACCACGATGCGCATGGTCCTCGGCCTGGACCGGCCCACCGCCGGCTCCGCGCTGGTGGCCGGCCGGCCGTTCGCCACGCTGGCCGAGCCGCTCCGGACCGCCGGTGCCCTGCTCGACGCGGGCGCCGTCCACCCCGGGCGCAGCGGGCGCGACCACCTGCGGGTCGCCGCTCGCACGCACGGCATCCCGCTGCGTCGGGTGGACGACGTCGTCGACCAGGTGGGGCTCGGCCCCGCGGCCCGGCGGCGGGTGCGCGGCTACTCCCTGGGCATGCGCCAGCGGCTCGGCATCGCGACCGCGCTGCTCGGTGACCCCGCCGTCCTGCTGTTCGACGAACCGATGAACGGCCTCGACCTGGACGGGGTCCGGTGGATCCGCCGGCTGGTGCGCGGACTGGCCGACGAGGGGCGGACGGTGCTGCTGTCCAGCCACCTGATGAGCGAGATGGAGCAGACCGCCGACCACCTGGTGATCATCGGCCGCGGCCGGCTGATCGCGGACGCGTCGATGCAGGAGGTCATGCGCGGCCAGGGTGCGCAGCGGTCGGTCCGGGTGCGGACCCCGTCGCCCGACGCCCTGGTCGGCGCCCTGCGCCGCCGACGGCTGCAGGTGCACCCCACCGAGGACGGCGACCTGCTGGTCGAGGGCACGACGGCGGAGACCGTCGGCGACGTCGCGCTGGAGACCGGTGTCGCGGTGCACCGGCTGGCCGAGGAGCACTCCTCGCTGGAGCAGGTCTACCTCGACCTCACCGGCGACAGCGTCCAGTACCGGGTCGCCGTCGCGCCCGAGCCGGCCGGACTGGTGCAGCGATGAGCGCGGCGGAGCTCGCCGTCCCGACGACGGGGACGGCGACCACCGAACCGGGGACGGCGACCGTCTTCCGGCGCGCCGCCGGCGCCGAGTGGCTGCGACTGCGCACGGTCCGGACGACGTGGTGGTGCCTGCTGGCGGCCGCGGTCACCGTCGTGGGCATCGGCGCCACCGCGGCCTTCGACGAGGCGACCGGACCGGCCGATCCGTTGACCGGCCTGCCGGCGACCTTCGCCGGTGAGTTCGGCGTCCTGCTGGGCCAGTTCGCGCTTCTGGTGCTGGCCCTGCTCGCGGTCACCCCGGAGTACGCCACCGGGTCGATCGGCCCGACCCTGCAGTGGACGCCGCGCCGGGGCGTGCTGCTGGCCGCGCGGGTCACCGTGCCGGTCGTCGTCGCCACCGTGGCCGGGGTGCTGCTCGCGCTGGTCGCCGACGTGGCCGCCTGGCTCATCGCGCCCGACCTGACCCTGACCCTGGCCGACCTGGCCGACAGCCTCGGCCGGGTCGCGGCGGTGCTGGCCGCCGGGAGCGTGCTGGCGATCGGCGTCGGCCTGCTGCTGCGGAGCACCGCCGGGGCCCTGGCCACGGTCTTCCTGCTCCAGCTGGTGCTGCCGGCCCTGCTGCCCGGGTTCGGTGTCGAGTGGATGGCCGACCTCGGGGAGCTGCTGCCGGGCACCGGTGCCGTCTGGCTGCTGCTCGGGGAGCCGGACATGACGGCAGCCGCGGCGGCGACGCTGCTGGTCGGCTGGTCGGGGGCGGCGTTGGCCGCCGGCGGCTGGTCACTGCTGCGCCGGGACGCCTCGTAGCCCGTGCGGTCAGCTCACCGGCCACGGCACGGGCGGCGGCCGGGGGCTCCCCCGGCCGCCGCCCGCGAGTCGTGCCTCAGGCCGAGGTGGACAGGCTGCGCACGCTGCTGGTCGTCGTGAGGGCGAGCCGGCGGCTGATCCGCAGCCCCTGGTCGGCCAGGGCGAACGTCGCCTCGATGACGTCCTCGGGCCGCACCAGCGCCGCCGGCACGATGCCGCGGACGATGGTCGTGATGCTCTGGACGAGCCCGGCGACGGCGTCCTCGCCACTGGTGGCGGCCTGCTGCAGCTGCCGCCGGGCGCGCTCCTGCTCCTGGTCGCGCAGCTCGGCGAGCAGGCCGGCGCGGGCCTGCTCGAGCACGCGCTCGACCTGCCGGCGCTCCTCCGTGCCGTCGGGCCCGGACGCCACCAGCTCGCCCGCGACCAGCCGCCGGGCACGCTGCGCCACGTTCTCCTGGGTCCGGGCCAGCTCCCGGAGCTCGACGTCGGAGCCGGTGGACGCCTCCGGGGCGACCCGCTCCTCGGCCTCGGGTGCAGCGCTGGGCTGGTCCTTGGTCGCCTGGCTGGACTTCGTCGTGCTCGTCGGTCCGGTCATGAGGTGCTCCTCCTGTGCTCGGTCCATCGGGACCCCCAGGCTCGGCTCGGCAGGTGAACGTCCGGGGGGCCGTGGGGGGACGACCGGCAAGTCCGCTCCGAACTCGGGCGCAGCCCAGGCGTGTCGTCCGGTGTGTCGACGGCCTGCGCCGGCGCTCAGCCGCCCGCCGACGGGGCCACCCGCTCGGGCTGGTGCCGGAGCCCGGCCGCCGTCCGCCGGTCGAGCAGCGCCACCACCGCCATGTGCGGCACGGTGAGGCCGAGGAGGACGGCCAGCGCGCCGGCCGTCCAGTCGGGTCGTTGCGCACTGAGGACGAGGAGTGCGATGCCGGCGAGGGCCACCCCGGTGGGGACTGCGGCCGCCGTGGCGTAGCGGAGCAGCGGGGCGCCGAGCCGGCCGGCCGCCAGGTCCTCGCCGTTGCGGGGGTCGAGCACGAGCAGGCGCCCGATGTGGCGGACGGCGTGCCAGCCACCGAAGTACGCCCCGAACGCCGCCGCCGGCGGAGCGAGGGTGAACAGCGCGGCCAGCAGGCCGGCCTCGGCCGCCCATCCGGGCCGGCCGCGGGCCAGCGCACCGAGGACGGTGCCGAGCAGGGCCACGCCGACGACGGCGAGCGCAGCCTGCCGGACGCCGGGTGTCAGCAACCCCGGCAGCTCCGGGGACAGTGCCGCCAGCACCCGGTCGGCCTCCTCGGGCCACCGGGCGAGCGGGACGGCGACGGGCACCCCGCCCAGACCCACGACGGGCGCGACGTCCCGCAGCGCGGGCCGCCACGGGGTCCCCGACCGCTCGGCGTCGAACGCCACCTCACCCATGCCGAAGTGCACCGCGGAGACGACGAACAACAGCAGCAGGCTCACCACCGGGGCCACCAGGAGGGCGCCCAGTGCGACCAGTGCGGTGACGGCGTAGCCGACCAGGACGCCCGGGCGCAGCATCCGCCCCGGTCGCCCGGCGACCCAGTCCGGGACCAGGTGGTCGACCGCACCGTGCGGCAACCCGACCAGCACCCCGACGGCCAGGACGCCCAGCCCCCACGCGGAGAGCTGGTCGGGCAGCAGCACGGCCACCCCGACGACCGCGCCGACGACCCCGACCGACAGCCGGGTCGTCAGCGCGGTCACCCGCAGCGGTGCGCGTGCCGTCACGACGCCACCCGGCGGATCAGGCAGCCCGACCGGGAGCCGCCACGTCGGTGATGCCGCCGCGGGGCATGGTGACGTCGGAGGCGACGGCCGCGTCGTGGCCCTCGTGCTTGCTCACCTTCTGGGCGATGATCGCCAGCAGGATGCCGTAGACGACCTTGGAGGTGACGTCGGCGACGGTGTAGGTGATCTGCCGGGCGACCACGCCGTCGGCGGAGTCCCAGATCGCCGGCATCAGGTAGGCGCCGGGGTAGAGCATCCAGGAGACCAGCAGCAGCCACCACACGGCCTTGACCAGCGGGCGGACCTCCGCGGGCAGCCGGCCGACGTTGCCGTACACGGTGCGGTACACCAGCGCCAGGATCACCAGGAAGAACACCGTGCTGATCGATCCCCAGATCCAGAACGGCGCGCTGCGCTCGACCTCGTAGAACTGGCCGGCGTAGCCGGTGTAGATCATCCCCAGCCCGGCGACGGTGAAGACGATCCAGCCACGGCGGAACGCGGCGCCGGTCACCCCCAGGACGATCAGCATCTGCAGCAGCAGCACCGGCACGTCGATCGTCCAGTTCATGTACCGGTAGCCGTTGGAGAACAGCTCGCCCGTCGAGCTGAAGGCCTCGCCGTCCCAGCTGAAGGCGTTGTCCCAGCGCTGGGAGATCACCCACAGCTCCAGGAACGCCGACAGCATCACGACCGCGGACAAGGTGGAGGACAGCTGGTACCGGGGCAGCGAGTTCTTGCTGGTCAGCAGGAAGTAGACCAAGCCCGCCGCCATCGCGGCGTAGCCGAAGGTGAAGACGTGGGACACGATGGTGAACTGGAAGAAGTCGTAGCTGAAGGTGTTCTCGACGTTCACGTCGTCTCCTGATCCGGAAGGCGGTGTCGTCGCTCTTCCGTCGTCGGCGGCGCGGCGGATGCAGGCCGGCAGCCCAGCACCGGGCGCCGAGCCCGCCCGGCGCCGTGCGTCAGACAGGCAGGATGCCGCGCTCGTAGGCGGCGGCGACGGCGGCTGCCCGGTCGGTCACGCCCAGCTTGGTGAACACGTGCACCAGGTGCGTCTTCACCGTGGCCTCGCTGACGAACAGGCTCGCGGCGATCGCCCGGTTGGGCGTGCCCTGGGCGACCAGCCGCAGGACCGCCACCTCCCGCTCGGTCAGTTCCGTCCCGGACGTGCCGCGCATCCGGGTGACCACCTGCGTGGCCACCGCCGGGGACAGCACCGACTCCCCGTCGGCCGCGGCGTGGACGGCGGCGACCAGCTGGTCGCGGGGGGCGTCCTTGAGCACGTAGCCGGTGGCCCCGGCCTCGAGCGCCGCGCGCACGTCCCGGGCGGTGGCGAACGTGGAGAGGACCAGCACCCGCACCGGGTCCTCGCGCAGCGCGACGATCGCGTCCAGCCCGTCACCCCGGGGCATCCGCAGGTCCAGCAGCAGGACGTCCGGCCGGAGGGCACGCACCAGGGCGACCGCCGCCACCCCGTCCCCCACCTCGCCGACCACCTCGACGTCCGGCACCGCGGCGAGCATGCCGCGCAGCCCGTCGCGCACCACCGGGTGGTCGTCGGCCAGCACCACCCGGACGGTGCGCCGCTCAGCCACGGGCCACCGGCAGTCGCAGCGAGACCGCCGTCCCACCACCCGGCTCGGACTCCACCAGCACCTCGCCGCCGACCCGCTCGGCTCGCTGCCGCATGCCGCGCAGGCCGAACCGGGCCCCCGCCGTCCCCGCGCCGACGGACCCGGTCGCCGGGAAGCCCACCCCGTCGTCCCGGACGTCCAGGAGGACCTCGTCGTCGAGGAAGGACAGCGTGACCCCGACGCGGGAGGCCCGGGCGTGCCGGGTGACGTTCGCCAGCGACTCCCCCGCCACCCGCAGCAGGACGGCCTCGGCGTCGTCGGGCAGGGGCCGGGCCGCGCCGGTGACGACCAGCTCGGCGCGCGCGCCGGTGCGGGTCACCCAGTCCCGCACCAGCCGGTCCAGCGCGGCCGGCGCGTCGGCGTCGTCCAGCTGGGACGGCAACAGCCCCTCCACGGACCGCCGGGCCTCCACCAGGGCGGCGCGGGCGAGCTCGGTCGCCGCGTCCACCCGCTGCGCGACGGCTGCGGGGGCGGCGTCGCCGGTGACCGCCTGCAGCTGGGTGACCACCCCCACCAGGCTCTGCGCGATGGTGTCGTGGATCTCCAGGGCCAGCCGCTCCCGCTCCTCGTGCCGGCCCGCCTCCCGGGCGCGCTGCAGGAGCGCCGCGTGCAGGTCGGCGTTCTCGGCCAGCGCATCGGCCAGCCGGGCGTTGGTCCGCTCCAGCTCGTCGATGGTGGCGACCCGCGCCGCGGCGAGCGCGTGCTCGTCACGCTCCATCCGGACGAAGAACAGCACGAGCCCCGCGTTGAGCGCGAACAGCCCCAGGAACGCTGCGGCCTGGGTCCGGTCGGCCGGTGGCAGGCCGCCGGACTGCGCACCGGCCAGGGTGAGCGCGGTGAGGAGCACCAGCGGGGTCACCAGCCGGCGCGGCGCGTGCTCGACCGTGTCGAAGTAGCCGACGAAGGCGAAGGCCCCGAAGAACGGGTTGATCAGGACCAGGACGAAGGCGGCGACGGTGCGGGCGGAGACGTAGACCGCACTGAGCCGGTCCGGGCCGCCCGGACGGCGGTCCCACCGGCGGTCGACCACCCAGGCGTGCCCGGCCGCGATCGCGCCGACCAGCGCCGCCGCGGCAGCCCACGCTGCCGGCCCCCGGTCGAACAGGTGCATCGACGCGGCGGCGAGCGCGGAGGCCAGGACGAGGACCAGGTAGGGGCCGCGCCGGAGCAGGAAGCGCCACCGCACCTCGACGGCGGCCGCCGGACCCGTCACCGGCCCCTCCCCTCCACGGAGCTCACTGCGCAGACCTCACTGCCAGCGGAAGCATCGCACCGCCAGGACCGACAGCACGACGGCCCAGCCGGCGACGACCAGCACCTGCAGCAGGGTCGGCAGCTCTCCGGCCTGGGCCCGGTCCAACGCCAGCGCTGCCGCACCGGTCGGCGTCGCGGCCACGACGTCGCGGACCAGCCCGCTCATCGCGCTCGCCGGGTACCAGACACCGGCGGTGAACATGAGCGGGAAGAAGACGACGGTGCCCACGGTGGAGGCGGCCCGGGAGGAGGGCGCCGCCCCGGACACCAGCGCCCCGATGCCGAACACGGCGACCAGCGCGAGCAGGTAGGCCAGCGCCCAGGCCGGCAGGGCGGCGGGCAGCGGGACGCCGAACGCCAGCCGGCCGACGGCGAGCACGAGGACCACCGACACCAGCACCGCGGCCGCGTGCAGGGCGACCTGCGCACCGAGCACGTGCGCGGCCCGGGCCGGGGTGGTGGCGATCCGGCGCAGCACCTGACGTTCCCGGTAGGCGCTGATCACCGCCGGCATCGCCGTGACCCCGGCCATGATCGCGGCCAGCAGGCAGGACACCGGCACGTAGGCGGCCACGAAGCTGACCCCGCCGAACTCCGCGGACGGCTCGTCGAACCCCGGGACGAGGCCGAGCACGACCAGCAGCAGAGTGGGGAACAGCAGGATCCAGAACAGCGAGCCGGGCTCGCGCAGGAACAGCCGGGCCTCGGTGGCCAGGACGGCCCGGCCCGGGCGGGCCCGACGGCTGCTGGTGGTTCGGGTGGCGGTCACGCGGACTCCTGCAGGGTGGGGGCGGCATCGGGGCGGTGCAGGGCGGGGGCGGCATCGGGACGGCGGACGAGGTCGAGGTAGGCGTCGTCGAGGGTGGTGGCGGAGACCCGCAGGCCGACCGGCTCCACGCCACGGGTCTGCAGTGCGTGGAGCACCGCGAGGACGCCGTCGTCGGTGCCGACGACCTCGAGCCGGTCACCGCCCCGTTCGACCCCACCGACGCCGGGCAACCCGGACAGGGCCGCCGCGGGGAGGACGTCGGCGGGAGCGGTGAAGGACATGAGCGTCGAGTTCGCCGAGCGGGCGACCACCTGCTCGGGCGTCCCCTCGGCGACGACGCGGCCGGCGGCCATGACGGCGATCCGGTCGCAGAGCTGCTTGGCCTCCTCCATCAGGTGGGTGACCAGCACGACGGTGGTGCCGCCGTCGCGGACCTCCCGGACCAGCTGCCAGGTGTCCCGGCGGGCCTCCGGGTCCAGGCCGGTGGTCAGCTCGTCGAGCAGCACCACCCGGGGCCGGCCGACGAGGGCGGTGGCGATCGCCAGTCGCTGCTGCTGGCCACCGGAGAGGTGGGCGTACCGGGTGTCCGCGACCTGCCGCAGGCCGAGGCGCTCGAGGAGCTCGCCCGGATCAGCGGGGTCGTCGTGGAAGGCGGCCACCATGGCCACCGCCTCACGGGCGGTGAGCTTGGCCTGCAGCCCGGAGCTCTGCAGCTGCACGCCCAGCAGGCGGGTGACGGCGCGACGGTCCTGCCAGGGCACGTGCCCGGCCACGCGGACCGTGCCGTGGTCGGGACGGGTGAGCCCGGCCATGCACTCGACCGTCGTCGTCTTGCCGGCGCCGTTGGGCCCGAGCACGCCGACGATCTCGCCGTCGTGGACGTCGAGGTCGACGTGCTCGACGGCCACGGCGGAGCGGTACGTCTTGCGGAGGTCGCGGACCTCGATCAGTGGCATGGCACGACACTGGCAACGGCGCCTCGTCGTGCCATCGACCGACCGGCTGGACCCACCTCCATCGATCGGCGCCGGAGCGGCTCTCCGGCGCGGCGGCGGGCAGCGATGACCCCCGCGGTCCGGCCGAGTCGACGAGGCAGCACCGACCGATCCGACTGGAGACCCCTGTGCCCGACAGCACCACCCCCGAGCGCCTGTGGGCGGCAGCCCACGCCGAGCGCGCCGCCCTGGCGGACGACCTGGACGAGCTGGACGAGGCGCAGTGGGCGCAGCCCTCGCTGTGCGGGCGGTGGAGCGTCGAGGAGGTGGTGGCCCACCTCAGCGCAGCAGCCAGCACCGGGCGGGCGCGCTGGCTGGTCAGCATGATCGGTGCGCGCTTCGACGCCGACGTGCACAACGCCCGACGGCTGACCGAGCACCTCGGCTCCACCCCCACCGAGACGCTGCAGCGCTTCCGCACGGTCGTCGACAGCACCACCGCCCCGTCCGGGCACACCGCGGCCTGGCTCGGCGAGGTCGTCGTGCACGCGCAGGACGTCCGCCGCCCGCTCGGTCTGCCCGGCCGGCCCCCGGTGCCCGTGGTCACCGAGGTCGCCCGCTTCTACGCCGCCCGGGACTTCGCCGTGAACAGCCGCACCGCCGCCGCCGGCCTGCGCCTGCAGGCCAGCGACGGGCCCTTCGCCGCAGGGGCTGGCCCGCTGGTCACCGGCACGACCCTGGCCCTGACGATGGCCATGGCCGGACGCGCGGCCTTCTGCGACGATCTGACCGGCCCCGGCGTGCGTGTGCTGCGAGAACGGTGCACACGCCGCTGAGCCACGGGGAACCGCTGGACCGCGTGGGGACGTTGTCCCGGGAGCCGGCACACCGCCCTGGACGAGGAGCACCATGACCACCCCGCTGCCGACCGGCCCCGCCGGTGCCCTGGACGTGCGGGCCGACGAGGAGCTGACCTGGCTGCTCTCGCTGGACCCCACGGTGATCGCCATCCTCGGTGGCGTGCTGGTGACGTTCCTGCTGATCGCCGTGCTCGCCGGGTGGCTGGTCGTCCGGCGGGTCCGGCGCAGCCCGATGGTGGCCCGGAGCCGGGAGATCGCCGTCCGCAGCCGTGAGCTGGGCATGCAGGGCGCCACCGCCGTCGCGGCCCGCCGCCTGCCCCCGGGGCAGCGGCGCTCCTGTGCGGAACTGCAGCTCGAGGTCTGCCGCGCCCGGGATCGGCTGCGTCGCCAGGTGGCGACCGCGCAGGCCGCCGGCGCCCACCTCGGCGAGATACCGGACCTGCTGCCGTCGCTGGAGGCCGAGGGCAGTCGGTTGGAGCAGCGCCTGCGGCAACGGGCGCTGGTGCCCGAGCCGACCGCCCGGGACGACCTGGAGCTGGAGGCGCGGGCCCACCTGGACACGCTCGCCGACGTCTGCGACGCGGTCCGGCAGGCGGAGCGGGTGGCGTCCGCGGCCAGGCGGCCGACCAGCGAGGTCGCCGATGCGGTCACCGCGCTGCGGGCACACACCAGCGCCTACGAGGAGCTCATCGCCCCGCCGGTGGCGCCTCCGCTTCCTCAGCCACCGGCCGGGGCGCCCACCCAGGACCAGTCGCTGCGGACCGAGGACCGGGCTCGCTGAGTCTGCGGATCAGCGTCCTCGGTCCGAGTCGGCCGGTGCGCAGGTCCCGGCACTGCCGTCTCCCGGCGGCGCCGCCATCGTGGCCAGCAGCGCGGACAACTGCCGCTGCTCCTCCCCCGTCAGGCGGCCGAGCCGGTCGGCGGGGAAGTCGAAGGACCGCCGGACGGCGCGGTGCTCGCGGCGCCCGGCCGGGGTGATCGAGACCTGCTTGACGCGCCGGTCCGCCGGGTCGGGCACCCGGGTCACCAGTCCGCGGGCCTCCAGCCGGGCGACGAGCTGGGTGACGTTGGACGGGTCGCAGAGCAGCTCGACGGCGAGCTCCCCCATCGACCGCTCCCCCATGGTCAGCTGGCCGAGCAGGCAGGCCTGGGCAGCGCTCAACCCGACCGCCTGCGCCGCGCGGTCGTACGCCGCGTCGTAGGCGTACACGAAGTCCCACATCTGCTGCTGCAGCGTGCTCGCGTCGTCTGCCACGGCGCCGAGGTTACTTGATGGACTGAAGTAGTCGTGCCACCATGGCGGCAGGAACTTGAGTGACTCAATCAATTGGAGGAGTTCCCCATGGTGGTCGAACACGCAGGCACGACGACGACCCGGGTCCTCGTCACCGGGGTGCGCGGGAAGACCGGCGCCCCGCTGGCGGAGCTGCTCGTCGCCCGGCCGGGCGTCGAGGTGCTCGGCGGCAGCAGCGACCCGGAGACGGTGGACGTCGCCGGGGTCCGGCCGACCGAGTTCTCCTGGGACCGACCGGCCGGCTGGCCCGCGGCGACCGACGGCGTCGACGCGCTCTACGTCGTCCGGCCCGATCGTGCGGACGCGCCGGAGCTGATCGGGGCGCTCCTGGAGGTGACGCCACCCCGGGCGCACGTCGTCCTGCTGTCCGAGCAGGACGCCGACTCCACCGGCCCGGCCGGGTGGGCGCCGGCGGCCGAACGCGCGGTGCGGACCGGCGGCCACAGCTGGACGGTGCTGCGGCCGAGCTGGTTCATGCAGGTGCTCACCGACCCCCGCTTCTACCTCGACCAGCTCACCGGCACCGGCGAGCTGCCGTTCGCCAGTGGGGGCGCGAGCCTTGCCTGGATCGATGCCCGGGACATCGCCGCCGTGGCCGAGCGCGCCCTGCTCGACGAGGGGCACGCCGGTCAGGTGTACGAGCTCACCGGTCCGGCGGCGCTCTCGCTGCCCCGCACCGCGGAGCTGATCTCCCGGGCCATCGGGCGTCCCATGACCCACCGGGAGATCACCATCGACGAGGCGCTGGCCGGGAGCGAGGGCTTCGAGCGGGAGATCACCGCGGTGACGTTCGAGCGCGTGCAGGCCGGCAGCTTCGCCGTCGTGACCGACGCCGTCCAGCGCGTGACCGGGCGTCCGGCCCGGGGCCTGGAGACCTTCCTGGCCGACGCGCTACCCGTCCTGCGGCGCGCCGCCTGACCCCGGCCCGGGGCGCTGTCTGCACGACCACGTCCAGCCCGAGGGACCCCGGACGACCCAGCCCCCACGGCAGGCACGCCGTGAGGGCTGGATCGTCTGGTCAGGCGCGTACGCGGTTGCGTGGCCGACGGCGGCGGGCGAAGAACCGCTCCACCCGGCGCCACCGGTTCGGCGTCTTCTCCCGGTCCATCACCTCGGACTCGGCGAGCGCGCGGTCGACCGTGCCGAGCTCCGGCGGCTCGAACACCACCAGCGACCGGCCGGTCGGCCGGCGCAGCCGCTCGATGCCACGCACGAGCGAGCCGGTGTCGGTGATCGCGGCGGCGACCTCGTCGGGCGTGCAGCCCAGGTGCTCGGCCAGCAGCCGGTGCCGGAAGTCGACGATCGTCGCGGCCACCCGGTCGGCCCCCGGCTGTCCCTCGACCGCCTCGATCGCCAGGTCGCACTCGGTGTCCAGGCCCATCGACCGGTTGTTCAGGTTGCTGGAACCCAGCCGCAGCAGGCGGTCGTCGATGACGGCCACCTTGGCGTGCACGTAGATGGGCTCGCGCTGCTCGGTCACCGGACAGTAGAGCCGGAACCGGTCGTGGACGTCGGCCTCGCGGATCAGTTCCAGCACCCGGGCGCGCGCCGTGCCCATCGCCTTCTCCGAGAGCCAGCCGTCGGCGGTCCACGGGTTGAGCACGACGACGTCGGGACCGTCGGGCTCGCGCAACCGCTCGCCGATCGCCTCGGCGATCCGGCGGCTGGCGAAGTACTGGCTCTCCACGTAGATCGAACGACGGGCCGCAGCGATGCCGGCGAGCCACAGCAGCTCGATCTCGTGGACCAGCTCCACGCCGCCGTGTTCCGGGCGGGTGCGGGAGATCGCGACGTCGACGTCGGTGAGCAGCGGCTCGACCTCCTCGGGCCAGCACTCCCGTCCCTCCGGCAGCGGCTCGAGCCGCTGCCCGGTGCCGCTCTCCCACCGCGTGCGGGCGAGCTCGGCGACAGCTCGAGCGGCGGGCCCGGTCAGCATGCTGGTCGCGTCGTGCCACGGCCCGGCGAGCCTGCCCTCGGCGCGTCCGGCGGCCGGCGACCGTCGGTGCGGGTTGGTGTCGGCGTGGTCGGAGGTGTCCCAGCGGTCGGCGGTGACGTCGATGCCGCCGGTGAAGGCCAGGCAGTCGTCGACGACCACGATCTTCTGGTGGTGCGCGCCCCCGACCGGGTGGTGGGTGTCGATGGCCAGGGTGAGGCGGTCGGAGGTGCGCCGGTCCAGCAGCACGATCGGCTGCAGCCCCCGGCCGAGCGCGCGCAGCATGCCCAGGTCCCACTGCAGGACCCCGACCTCCAGCTGCGGGTTCTGCTCCACCGCGTGCTCGAGCACGGCCCCGAGCCGGTCGTCCTTCGGCCGGCCACCGGCCAGCGGGTCCAGGCGGATCCGCGGGTCGAAGTCCCAGCCGATGAACAGCACCCGCCGCTCGGCGCGCAGCACGGCTCGCTTGAGGGTGGCGAAGTACTCGGCCGCGTCGACGAAGACGGCGAAGCGGGTGGCCCGCTCGATCCGCCAGCAGGTCTCCCCGGGGATCAGCAGGGGCGCGCCCTGCTCCGGCGGTCCGGCGTCCCCGCCACGGGGGGCCGGGAGCCCGGCACCAGGGTCGGTGTCGGGGTCTGTCGTCGCCTGGCCGTCGTCCATCACGTCGGGAGTGTGCCCGTCGTCCCGCACACCTCCAAGGACCGACTCCCTCGAACCGGGGACACGGCTGCGGCGCGACGCCGTCCCCCGGCAGCGGAACTCAGGTGCTGTTCGGCCCGGCAGCTGGGAAGGTGCTCGCCGACCGGACCCGACCGGCTGCGGCGGGACCGTGGACCGCACCGGGAGAATCAAGGAGGCCCGATGGACGGCGACACCGGCCCCACGGACGACGCCCGGTCGCTGCGCGCAGCGCTGCGCACGGAGCTCGTGGCCGCGATGCGGGCCCGCCGGGCCGACGCCGTCGCCGCGCTCCGCAGTGCCCTGGCCGCGATCGACAACGCCGAGGCCGTCGTCGCGCCAGGGACCGCGACCGGCGCCACGAGGGCACACCTCGCCGGCACCCGGACCGGGGTCGGTTCGACCGAGGCGGACCGCCGCGCCCTGTCCCTCGGCGACGTCCGCGCCCTGCTGCGCGCGGAGATCGCGGAGCGGCGGACCGAGGCCGACCGCTACGACGCCCTCGGGCAGCACGAGGCCGCCGGCCGGCTCCGGCGCGAGGCAGAGGTGCTCGACCACCACGTCGACGGGTGACCGCGCGTACCCCGGCTGCGCGGCTGACCGGCCGTCAGCGGCGGGCGAGGACGGCCACGGCCATCGCGCACCCCCACCCGGCCACCACCACGGGGGTCTCGACCGGGTCGAACCCGCCCGGGCTGACCCGGAGGCGGGTGCAACGCTCGCTCAGGTAGCCGAACGCCAGCCCGGTGCCGAGCCACCGGAGCACCCAGCGGGCCCGGTCGTCCGGCCCGCGGAGCAGCCGGGCGGTCGCCCAGACCTGCGGCCCGAGCAGGTACGGGGGTGCGCTGAAGGCCGTGCCGAACCAGAGCCAGTCCCGGACGAGGTGGTCCGGGCTTCCCACCAGGAAGGGGACGTCGAAGTGCCGGCGGCGGCGCAGCGCGACGACGTGACCGGCCAGCTGAGCGGCCAGCTGGGTCGCCGAGACGGCCAGGAGCGTCGATCGCTGCACCATGCCCCCGCACGGTAGGGCGCCCGGGCGGTCCAGCGACGGCTCAGCTCAGTTGGTTGATCCGGATCAGGTTGCCCGTCGGGTCGCGGAAGGCGCAGTCGCGGACGCCGTAGTCCTGGTCCGTCGGCTCCTGGAGCACCTCGGCGCCACTCGCCTCGATCTTGCCGAAGGTGCCGTCGAGGTCGTCGGTGCCCAGGGTGAGGGCGGCGTAGTTGCCCTTGGCGATCAGCTCCAGGACGGTGCGGCGCTCGTCCTCGGTGATGGTGGGGTCGGCGGCCGGCGGGTGCAGGACGACGGAGGTCTGCGGCTGGCCGGGCGGGCCGACGGTGATCCAGCGCATGTCCTCGTAGCCGACGTCGTTGCGGACCTCGAAGCCCAGGACGTCGCGGTAGAAGGCCAGCGAGGCCTCCGGGTCGGTGTGCGGCAGGAACGCGTAGTGGATGGTCAGGTTCATGGCGTCGACGCTAGGGCCGGCACCGGCGCCCGGGCTTCTCGATTCCTGACCGGTCTGGTCACCTGCTTCGCCAGGCACGGCGGGATCCCCGCGCTCCCCCGGGCGGCCTGCTCGCGGTAGACGCTCGGGGGCATCCCGACCAGTTCGGTGAAGCGGGTGCTGAACGTGCCCAGCGACCCGTAGCCGACGGCGAAGCAGACCTCGGTCACGCTGAGGTCGCCCCGCCGCAGCAGGGTCATCGCCCGCTCGATCCGCCGGGTCATCAGGTAGGCGTACGGCGACTCCCCGTAGGCCCGCTTGAACTCCCGGCTCAGGTGCCCGGCCGACACGTGCACCCCACGGGCGAGCGCGTCGACGTCCAGCGGCTGGGCGTACTCGCGGTCGATCCGGTCCCGGACCCGGCGCAGCAGCGCCAGGTCGGCCAGACGCTGCTCGGAGACGGGTCCACCGGCCATGACCAAGATCGTAGGGACGTGCCGGGACAGCACAAGCCTCCCGGCGCAGGAGGTCGCGATGGCCCCACCGCAGCGGGTCGGGCGGGTGTTGGTAGAAACCGGCCGGTGAGCACCGAGGCGACGCTGTTGCTCACCCTCGACCTCGTCGGGACGTTCGCCTTCGCGCTGAACGGTGCGCTGACCGCGCTGCGGGTGACCCGGCTCGACATCGTCGGCGTCGTCACGCTGGGGATGACCACGGCCCTCGGGGGCGGGATCATCCGGGACGTCCTGCTCGGCAGCCTGCCGCCGGCCACGTTCAGCGACTGGCGCTACCTCGCGGTGGCCGCCGTCGGCGGGCTGGTGGCCTTCGTCTTCGGGCCCGGGCTGGACCGGCTGAACACCCCGATCACGGTCCTGGACGCCGCGGGACTGAGCCTGTTCGCGGTCACCGGCGCCGCCAAGGCCCTCGCGCTGGGGCTCGGCCCGGCGCAGGCGGTGCTGCTCGGTGCCCTCACCGGGGTGGGTGGCGGCACGCTGCGCGACGTCCTGATCGGGCAGGTGCCGTCGGTGTTCCGCAGCGGCCTGTACGCGATCCCGGCACTGCTCGGGGCGACGGCCACCGTGGTGGTCATCCAGCTCGACGCGTACGGGGTGGCCACCGCCGTCGGTGCGGCGGTCCTCTGCTTCACCGTCCGGATGCTCGGTGTCCGGTTCGGCTGGAACGCCCCGATGCCCCGGACGCCGCGCGCGCAGCGCCCGCTCGGCGACTGACCACGCCGGGCCCGCGACCGCAGGGGTGCCCGCGGCTCGACGAGGTCGGGAGCCGTAGCGCTGTCGTGCGGGACGTCACCGTGGCACGACACCGGCACGACAGCCCGGCACCGGCGCGCCGCACGAGGGCCGGCGGGGACGACTTGACGAGAACGTCACACCCAGGGTCTTCCGACGAAACGTGACGTGAGGCACTCTGTCCGCCACACCGCGCGGCCACTCCCCTCGTCGCGCACCCGCATTCGTCAACATCCGTAGACGTTCCGAGGTGCAGCCATGACCACCACCCAGCTCCAGCTGACCCATCCGCTGGACCCCGTCCAGTCCGAGGAGATCGAGGAGGTCCGGCGGGTCACCGCCGCGGCCGGCCTGGTCGCCGACAGCACCCGCTTCGTGTACGTCGGCCTCCAGGAACCGCCCAAGCAGGAGGTGCTGGCGCACCGTCCCGGGCAGCCGGTCGCCCGGCGCTTCCGGGTGCTGCTGCTGGACCTGGCCTCCCAGGTCTCCCAGGACGTCGTCGTCGACACGACCGCCGGCGAGGTCGTCTCGGCCGTCGAGCTGGACACCGCCACCTCCGGCCAGCTCCCGGTGCTGGACGAGGAGTTCGAGCTGGTCGAGCAGCTGCTGTCCACCGACGAGCGGTGGCTGGCCGCTCTGGCGGCCCGGGACCTGGACGTCGCCCAGGTCCGGGTGGCCCCCCTGTCGGCCGGTGCCTACGAGGAGTACCCGGACGAGGCGGGGCGGCGGGTCCTGCGCGGCCTGGCGTTCCTGCAGGAGACGCCGACGGACTCCGCCTGGGCGCACCCGATCGACGGTCTGGTGGCCTACGTCGACACGATCAACCGGGTCGTCGACCAGGTGATCGACACCGGCGCCGTCCCCGTGCCCACCGGCTCGGGCAACTACGACGACCCGGCGGTCACCGGCCCGCCGCGGACCACGCAGAAGCCGATCGAGATCACCCAGCCCCAGGGGTCGAGCCTGACCCTGGAGGGCAACCTGCTGACCTGGGAGAAGTGGTCGCTGCGGGTCGGCTTCGACACCCGCGAGGGCCTCGTGCTGCACCAGATCGGGTTCGACGAGGGCGCCGGTGTGCGGCCCGTCGTCTACCGGGCCTCGATCGCCGAGATGGTCGTCCCCTACGCCGACCCCAACCCGGTGCGCTCCTGGCAGAACTACTTCGACACCGGCGAGTACCTGGTCGGCCGCTACGCCAACGCCCTCGAGCTCGGCTGCGACTGCCTCGGCGACATCACGTACATGGACGCCGTCATCGCCGACGAGCAGGGCAATCCCCGCACGCTGCCCAACGCGGTCTGCATCCACGAGGAGGACTACGGGATCCTCTGGAAGCACACCGACCTGTGGAGCGGCTCGCAGCAGACCCGCCGGCAGCGGCGGCTGGTGGTCTCCTTCTTCACCACCGTGGGCAACTACGACTACGGCTTCTACTGGTACCTCTACCTCGACGGCACCATCGAGTTCGAGGCCAAGGCCACCGGCGTCGTCTTCACCTCCGCGCACGCCGGCGGCGACTACGCGTACGCCTCGCAGGTCGCCCCGGGGCTGGGTGCACCGCTGCACCAGCACCTGTTCAGCGCCCGCCTGGACATGACGGTCGACGGCATCGCCAACCGGGTCGACGAGGTGGAGGTCGTCCGGGTCCCGATGGGGCCGGACAACCAGCGCGGCAACGCGTTCACCACCTCCTGCACCACCCTGGCCACCGAGTCCGCGGCCCAGCGCGATGCGTCCCCGGCCACCAACCGGGTGTGGCACATCGTCAACCCCGAGCGGCTCAACCACGTCGGCCAGCCCGTCGGGTACGCCCTGTTCCCGGAGGGGCTGCCGACGCTGCTGTCGGACCCGGACTCCTCGATCGCCCGGCGGGCGGCGTTCGCCACCCGACACCTGTGGGTGACCCGCTACGACCCCGCCGAGCGGTACTCGGCCGGGGACTTCGTCAACCAGCACAGCGGGGGCTCCGGGCTGCCGGAGTACGCCGCGGCCGACCGGGACATCGACGGCCAGGACCTGGTGGTCTGGCACACCTTCGGGCTCACCCACGTGCCCCGGACGGAGGACTGGCCGATCATGCCGGTCGACTACACCGGGTTCACGCTGAAGCCGTTCGGCTTCTTCGACCGGAACCCCACCCTCGACGTGCCGGCCTCGACCTCCGCGCACTGCGCGGGCGGCGCCGCCTCCTGCTCGACCACGGAGGTCTCCGGTGAGTGAGCGCCCGACCACCTCGAACGGCGCGACCGCGCTGACCTCCCCCGGTGAGCCGGCCGGCCGGGGCAGGGACGGCGAGCAGCTGAAGTCCGGCCGGCTCGGCGTCCTCGGCATCGTCTTCTTCGTCGTCGCCGCCGCGGCCCCGCTGGTCGGCATGACCGGCGCCGTGCCGGTGGCCATCGCGGCCGGCAACGGCGCCGGCGCCCCGGGCGCCTACGTCGCCGTCGGGATCGTCCTCATGGTGTTCGCGTCCGCCTTCTCGGCGATGAGCCGGGTGGTGACCAACACCGGGGCGTTCTTCGCCTACGTCGGCCGCGGCCTGGGCCTGTCCGCCGGTGTCGGCTCGGCGTTCGTCTCCGTGTTCGCCTACCTGACCATCCAGCTGGCGGTCTACGGGTTCTTCGGCGGTCTGATGGCCGGGCAGATGGACGCCACCTTCGGCATCGATGCCCCCTGGTGGCTGTGGACGCTCGCCGCCTGGGCGCTCGTGCTCGCCCTCTCGGTGGTCAGCGTCGACGTGGGCGCCAAGGTCCTCGGCACGCTGATGGTGCTGGAGCTGCTCAGCCTGGCCGTCGTCGCCGTCGCCGTCATGCTCGAGGGCGGCGGGCCCGACGGGGCGAACCTGGTCGAGTCCTTCGCCCCGCAGAACGTCTTCGTCGGCGGCCTGGCCGGCTCGGCCGGCATCGCGCTGGCGTTCGCGTTCGCCTCCTACATCGGCTTCGAGGCCACCGCGATCTACGGCGAGGAGAGCAAGGACCCCGAGCGCACCGTGCCGCGGGCCACCTACGCCGCGGTCGGGCTGATCACCGTCATCTTCGCGGCGGCCTCCTGGGCCGTGGTGAGCGGACTGGGCACCGACGACGTCGTCGCCCGGGTGCTCGAGGAGTCCTCGGTGGACGGCGTGCCGCTGGCCGACCCAGCCGCGGTGCTGTTCTCCGTCGCGGCCAGCTACGTCGGCGACTGGCTGGCCACGGTGATGAGCTGGCTGGTGCTCTCCAGCCTGTTCGCCGGACTGCTGGCCTTCCAGAACTGCAGCGCCCGCTACTTCTTCTCCCTCGGCCGGGCCGGGGTCTTCCCCGGGGCCCTGCAGAGCACCAACCGGCACGGCGCCCCCGGCATCGGGGCGGTCGTGACCAGCGTCCTCACCGGCGCGGTCATCGTGGTCTTCGCCCTGGCCGGCCTGGACCCGGTGCTCAACCTCTTCTACTGGTCCTCCGGGATGGCGGTCATCTCCGTCGTGCTGGTGGAGATCCTCGTCTGCCTGGCCGTCCTGGTGCACTTCCGCGGGACGGGGCGCGGGGGCCACTGGTGGTCGACGCTGGCCGCACCCGTGCTCGCCGCCCTCGGCCTGGCCACCGGGCTCTACCTGCTGATCGGCCGGTTCGGCCTGCTGGCCGGCACCGTCCCCGAGGGAGTCGACCCGGCCGTGACGGCCTGGCAGCTCAGCGCTACCGGCTGGACGCTGGTGCTGCTGCCCTTCGTGCTGTTCCTGGTCGGGCTGGTGGTCGGCGCGGTGCTCTCCCGGAACGCCGACCAGCGCCCGGCGCTCCGCGACGTCGTGGGGTGACCGATGCTCCTCTGAGCACCCCCGCGTCCCGAGGAGCCCCGTGCCGAAGATCGTCGACCACGCCGCCCGCCGCACCGAGATCATCGAGGCGGTGTGGTCGCTGATCGTCCGCAAGGGGTTCATCGCGGTCACCATGCGGGAGCTGGCCGCGGAGGCCGGGTACGCCAACGGCGCGCTGGCCCGGTACTTCCCGGACAAGGACGCCGTGCTCCGGGCGGCGTTCCAGCGGGCGTTCGACGCCACGAACGAGCGGGCCCGTGCCGCGATCGGCGACGGCGGCGGGCTCACCGCGTTCCGGCTGCTGTGCCTGGAGATCATGCCGCTGGACGAGGTCCGGCTCGCCGAGGCCCGGGTGGTCATCGGCTTCTGGGACTACGCCGCCGGTCAGCCGGAGCTCGTGGAGTTCTACGACAGCGCCATGGAGACCTGGCGCGAGGAGATGCGGATGTACCTGGGCCAGGCCCGGGCCGCCGGCGAACTGGTACCGGGCCGGCCGCACGACCGGATCGTCGACGCGGTGCTCGCGCTGACCATGGGGATGCAGATCAACGCCTGCTTCTCCCCCCGCCACAACACCCCGGAACGCCAGACGGCCGTGCTCGAGGACTTCCTCGCCACGATCAGCCGCCCGGCCTCCTGAACTGCGCCGCCCCGGCGAGGAGCCGGGGCGGCGCGGTCCAGCGTCAGTCGAAGACGATGACGCCGCGGATGTTCTTGCCGGCGTGCATGTCCTCGTAGGCCTCGGCCACCTGGTCCAGCGTGTACTCCCTGGTCACCAGCTCGTCGAGCTTCAGCTGACCGGCCTGGTACATGCGCAGCAGGGCGGGGATGTCGTGCCGTGGGTTGGACTCGCCGAACAGCGACCCCTGGAGCCGCTTCTGCATGAGCGTCAGGTCGCCGAGGGCGATGGGGGCGCCGGTGGCGGTGACGTCGCCCAGCCCGGTGAGCACGACGGTGCCGGCCTTGCGGATCGCGGCCAGCGCCTGGGCCACGTGCTCGCCCTGCACCACGCCGATCGTGATGATGACGGCGTCCGCGCCCTGCCCGTTGGTGATCGACCGGGCGTACTCGGTGGCCTCCTCGATGCCGGCGAAGGCGTGCGTGGCGCCGAACTCCTTGGCCTTCTCCTGCTTGAACGGGACCGGGTCGACCGCGATGACCGTGCTGGCGCCGGCGTGCACCGCACCCTGCAGGGCGTTGGCGCCGATGCCGCCGATGCCCATCACGATCACCGTGGCGCCCGGCTTGAGGTTCGCCGAGCGGACCGCCGAGCCCCAGCCGGTGGGCACCCCGCAGCCCACCAGGGCGGCGGACCTCAGCGGGACGTCCTTGCTGATCTTCACCACCGAGTCGACCGAGGCGGTCGTGTACTCGCTGAAGGTGGAGATGCCGCACTGCTGGCCGACGGGGTTGCCGTCCTCGGTCATCCGGAAGCTGGTCGGGTCCTCGGCCCGGGCGCCGGTGAGCAGGGAGGCACCCAGGTCGCAGAGGTTGCTCTGCCCCTGGGCGCAGGGCTCGCAGTGCCCGCAGGCGGGCAGGAACGAGAAGACGACGTGGTCGCCCACCTCGTAGCCGGGGGTGTTCGGCCCGACCGCGGTGACCACACCGGCACCCTCGTGGCCGCCGACGTAGGGGTAGACGGCGACCGGCACGTCCCCGGTGGCGACGTGGTCGTCGGAGTGGCACAGCCCGGACGCGGCGAGCTTGACGGTGACCTCGCCCTGGCGTGGGTCGTCGAGCTCGACGGTGGCCGTCTCGTAGGTGCCGGGTGCCTTGCGGACGAGCGAGACGCGGGTGGTGACGGGCACGGGGTGCTCCTCTCTGAGCGCGGAGGATGCGGCCGGTCGGGGAGCCAGCCGCTCCTCCCGAGGTCTTCCTGACCGCGCGGTCAGGAACACCCGCAGCCTAGGTGGCCGGAGTGGCGCACGTCACTGTCCGGCTGCGTCGCCGGTGACCCCTGACGGCGGTGGGCCACCGAAGATGGCCAGCAGTTCGTCCACCTCGTGGGCCGCCGCCGCGGGGTGCCGGAACGGCTGGTGCGGCTGCACGGTGTAGTGCGTTCGGCGGCCGACCCGCGTCCGCCGCACGTACCCGGTGTCCTCCAGGTCGCGGAGGATCGCCAGCGCAGCGCGGGGCGAGATGCCCACCTGCGCGGCGATCTCCGCGACCCGGAGGTCGGGGGCGCCGGCGACGGCCAGCAGGACGTGCCCGTGGTTGGTCAGGAACGTCCACCGCCGCTCACCGGTCATCGCCCGCCGTGCCCCTCTCCCGTCGCGTCCACCCGCTGCCGCCGCCAGGTCGGCTCCAGCGCCGCCGTCTCCTCCGCCGAGGCGACCCGGAAGGGCGCAGCGGCCCCGGATGCCACCGGCGCCCGGCCCTGACCACGCGTCGCCCGCAGGCTGGCCACGACCGACACCCCGATGATCGTGGCGACGACGGCCAGGGAGACCGTCGTCGGCACGTAGAACAGGTCGACCTTCAGCATCATCTTGACCCCGACCCAGACCAGCACCAGCGCCAGGCCGGCCTTGAGGTACACGAACCGGTGCATCAGGTCGGCGAGCAGGAAGTACATCGCGCGCAGGCCCAGGACGGCGAAGGCGTTGGCGGTGAACACCAGGAACGGCTCGTCGGTGACCGCGAAGATCGCCGGGATCGAGTCGACCGCGAAGACGACGTCGGTGACCTCGATGACCACCAGCACGGCGAGCAGCGGCGTGGCGACCAGTCGCCCGCCCATCCGCACCACGAGGCGCTGGCCGTGGTACGCGTCGGTCATCGGCACGAAGCGGCGGAAGGCGCGCAGCGCCCGCGACCGCTCCGGGTCCAGGTGCTCGTTGCGCTGCCGGGCCATCCGGACGCCGGTGACCAGCAGGAACGCCGCGAAGACGTACAGCACCCAGCTGAAGCTGGCGATGAGCACCGAGCCGGCGGCGATGAAGATGCCGCGGAACACCAGGGCACCGAGGACGCCGAGGAAGAGCACCCGGTGCTGGTACTCCCGGGGCACGGCGAAGTACGTCAGCACGATCGCCCAGACGAAGACGTTGTCCACGGCGAGCGACTTCTCGATCAGGTAGCCGGCGAAGTACTGCTGGCCGTACTCGCTCCCCGCCTGCCACCAGACGACGGCGCCGAACGCGACGCCGAGCGCGACCCAGACGGCCGACCAGCCGGCGGCCTCCCGCACGCCGATCACGTGCGCGTTCCGGTGGGCGAAGAGGTCGACGGCGAGCATGACGAGGATGACCGCCAGCACGGCGAGCCAGATCCAGAGGGGGACGTCCACAGGGCACCTTCCGGTCAGGTTGCGACCGGAGGTCTCCCCCGCTCCCGGACACCTGCCCAGGAGCTCCATCCCGCCGGGCCACGAGGGCCGTGCTGACGACGAGGTGGCCTCGGGGTACTCCCCTCCACGACGAGGACAAGTGAAGCAGACTTCACCTGTTCCCGCCAGAGCGGAGAGCCCGGCAGCTGGGCGAGCCCGTCCCCGGTCGGGCCCGAGGACCCTGCCGGGACGCCGCCGAGGGCTCTACCGTCGGGGACGCACCGCCGAAGGACGCCGCTGGGGAACTGGAGGAGCCGTGCAGGTCAGGGACGTGATGACACACGAGGTGGTGACCGTGGGGCCGGACACCTCGGCGAAGTACGCGGCCGAGGTCATGGCCGAGCGGGGCTTCGCCGCCCTGCCGGTGGTCGACGACGGCGGCACGGTGATCGGGATCGTCGCCGAGGCCGACGTCCTCCGGGACCGGCTGCCGCCCGACCCGCGGCTCCACCTCCGCCGGTCGCCCGTGCCCGACGCGCCACCGGCCCTGCTCGTACGCGGGGTGATGACGACGTCGGTCCACACGGTGCCGGTGACCGCGGACGTGTCCGACGTGGCGCGGTTGTTCGTCGACGCCCGGCTGCGCAGCGTGCCGGTGCTGGACGGGGAACGACTGGCGGGCATCGTCAGCCGCCGGGATCTGCTGCGCCCGCTGGCCCGCCCGGACGAGGAGATCCGGGCCGACCTGCTCCGGCTGGTGGAGAGCTACACGCAGGAGACCGGCAGCTGGGCGGTGGAGGTCGCCGAGGGCGTCGCGACCGTCCGACGGTCCCGCGGCACCCCGGACACCGACGACGAGCGGGCCACCGTCGAGACCCTCGCCCGGACCGTCCCCGGCGTGGTGGCAGCGCGCGTGCCCACCGACGTCCTCGGCTCCGACACCGACCCAGGCAGCGCCACACCGCAGTGATCTCGGGGGGGTCCCCGATGCGACGCCGTCCCCGCACCTCCCGAGCAAGGCGACTCCACGCGCTGAGACCGATGAACTGATCCGTGGCGTCGCGGATTCGCCACCCTGCACCACCCACTGGTCCTGACGCCGCAAGGCGGCTGGGTCACTCGGCGGGGACGTTGGGCGGGATCCGGTGCGGCCCGGCCTCGGCCGGCCGCGGCCGGTCCTGTGGGTGCAGCCGGACGGCGATGAGAGCCACGTCGTCGTCCGGTGTGCCCGGGAGCATGCGGGCGAGGACCGTGTCGCACAGCTCGTCGAGGTCTGAGCCGGCGAGTTCGACCAGGACTGCCTGCAGCTGTGCGGTGCCGGTGTCGAGGTCCTGGTCCCGACGCTCGACCAGCCCGTCGGTGTACAGCAGGAGGACGCTGTCCCGCCCGACCTCGACCTGCGACTCCCGTCGCGCGGTGGACGGGTCGACGCCCAGCATCAGGTCAGCGCGGTCGTGGGCCAGGATCTCCACGCGCCCGTCTGGATGGATCACCATCGGTGGCGGATGCCCGGCGTTGGACCAGTGCACCCGGGTCGTGCCGGCTGCCCGTTCCGGGTCCGTCTGCTCCAGCCTGGCGACCGCAGCGGTGGCCAGGATGTGTGACTGCAGGGTCTCCATCACCTGGTCGGCCTGGCTCAGCACCGTGGCAGGTCCGTCGTGGTCATGGGCGCCCAGGGTGCGCACGATGGTGCGCAGCTGCCCCATCGCCGCCGCCGCTTCGGTGTCATGGCCGGCGACGTCCCCGATGGCGAGCACCACCGCCCCGTCGGGTTGGAGGAACGCGTCATAGAAGTCCCCACCGACCTGCGCGGCCTGGGAAGCCGGCACGTAACGCACCACGATCTGCCCGTGGTCGGGCTGCGGGGGTGCGGTGAGCAGGGACCGCTGCAGTCCCTCGGCCACGTCACGCTGCTGCCGGTACAGCCGGGCGTTGTCCAGCACCAGACCGGCGCGGTCGGCGATGTTCCGCGCGGTGACCAGGTCCTCGGGGGCGAACGCGCCCCGGGCGGTGCCGTTGGCCAGAGTGAGCAACCCCACCGGGCCGTCGCGCCCGGGCAATGGCAGGACGGCGACGGCCTCGGGGGCCAGGTCGGCGAGCAGGTCACGCACCGGGCCGGCAGTGATCATCGGCAGCACCTGCGCGGTCGCGCCGGAGTCGACGAGCTGCATCTGCCCGCTGGTCAGCGCGCGGACGAGGATGGAGTCGTCATCCAGCGAGCTCAGCCACGCCTCGGCGTAGGCGGAGGTGGTGTCCCGACGATCGGGGTCGGTGTGCCAGCACGACGCCGTGCGCATCCCGCGACGGGAGCCGGCGGCCCGGTCGTCCTCGCTGCTGGTCACGACGCACCAGTCGGCGACCGCTGGGACGACCAGCTGCGCCAGCCGCTGCGCGGCCTCATCGCCGTCCAGGGTCGCCGACAGGTCCTCGGTGATGCGGGACAGCAGCTGCTCCCGGGCAGCCACCTGCTCGGCCTGCTGCTGGGCCACCACGCGGGAGGTGATGTCGACGAAGTGCAGCACCAGACCCGACGGGCTGGGCACCGCTCTCACCTCCACCCAGATGTTCAGAGGTCTGGGGTAGTAGGCATCGAAGACGACCGGCTGTCCGGTGGCCGCGGCGGTCCGGTAGTTCTGCTCGAAGACGCTCCCCACCCCGGCAGGGAACACCTCCCACATGTTCTGACCGAGCATCTGCCACCGCGGGAGGCCGAGGATGCGCTCGGCCTCACGGTTGACGTGGGTCATCACCCAGTCGGTGTCCAGTGCTATGAACCCGACAGCCATCTCGTCCACGATCTGAGCCGCCCGCTCCTGCGGCTCGCGGGTCGAGGTGCTGTCGTGCACCACGCCGACCAGCCGCCGACCCGACTCCCCGTCGTCACCGACCACCTCGCCGCGGGCGGCGACCCACCGGTGCGAGCCGTCGGCCAGGGCGATGCGGTACTCCGCTTCGTAGGTGCCGCCGGCCTCGATGGCGTACCGCACCCCGGCGACGACGTCGTCGACGTCGTCGGGGTGGACGTGGGCGTAGACGTCATCGGGGCGACCGGAGAACGAGGCCCGGTCCATCCCCGACAGCTCCAGCAGGCGGTCGTCGACGGTCAGTGCACCGGAACCCAGGTCCAAGGCGAAGGTGCCCACCTGACCGGCGTCCAGAGCCAGCGTCCGCACAGACCGGTCGGCGTCCTGCTCCGCCCGGAGCTCCCGCGCCTCGGCCGCGGCCACCGCGGTGCGGTGCTGGGCTTGGCGCAGCTGCAGCTCCGAGCTGCACGCCCCGGCCAGGTCGGTGAGCACCGCCAGGTCCTCATCCGTCCACGTACGCGGCTCGCTGTCGATGGCGCACAACGACCCCACGACCACACCGTCGGCGTCGGTCAGCGGGATCCCGGCGTAGGCGATGACGTGGAGGTCGGGGATCGCCAGGTTGTCCGCGACCAGCGGGTCGATGCGAGCGTCGCCGATCACCAGCGGCTCGCCCGATCGGACCACGTGCTGGCAGAACGAGTGGCTCAGCGGAGTGCATCGCGTCGATTGCCAGGGTTCGGGCAGCCCGATCGCTCCGGGGAAAACCTGCTCGTGCGCCGACACCATCGTGACCAGCGAGACCGGCACGCCCAGCTGCCGGCGGACCAGTCGGGCGAACCGCTCGAACGCCGGATCAGATGCGGCGGGTAGGGAGGAGATCAGAGGCAGCGAGCCGGTCACGCGTCCCCTTCGCGGGCGGACACCCATCAGCCGACGTCCCGTCCAGTGGCCTTCGATGTTACCGGCACGATCAAGCCGCTGGACCGTCGGTCAGCGGGCCCGAAGACCAGACCGCGTTTCCAGAAGGGCCCACCGTCATCCAGGACGCCGCACCGGTGGCACGTCAGCAGGGGGGCTGGCCGAGAGCTCCGTGGTCCTGGGTGGCGGCCGTTACGCGTTCCGGCCTCATGGACGGCGGTGCTGAGCCCGCCGTCCATGACCTCAGGCGGCGGTGTCCACGTTCACGTAGGCCCACACGTGCTTGCGGTCTGCCGTGACCGACCAGCCGTAGTCACCGCACAGCCGAGAGATGAGGTGCAGGCCGAGGCCGCCGAAGGCCGGATCCCGGTCCACCGCCGGGGTCGGTGCATGGTCAGGCGCGGCGTCGGTGACGTCGATCAGCCAGCCGTTGCCTGCGGCAGTGACCGCTGCCTGGACCGGCGGCTGCCCGTGCTTGAAGCCATTGGACGCGAGTTCCTCGTAGGCCAGCAGCAGGCACTCGATGCCCTCGGATATGTCACCCGGTGGCACGCCCGCGCCCAGGACATTGGCTCGGAGGTCCAACCGCGAGCGGGTCAAGTCGGCGGCCTGTTGCAGGTCCCAGGCCCACGGCGGTAGTTGATCTCTCAACGGCCCCGGGAGTGCTCGTTCCGACCAGAGTGGTGCATCCATGTGTCGCGCGCTCCAGATCCCACGATGCGGTGGGAGTTCATCCGACGAGAGAGCCAGTACAAGCTTCCCGAGCCGTAGGCTTGACTCATCGGCCGCTCGCCGTCGGTAGTTGCGACGTTACGCTAGCGGGGAAGCAGCACCGGCAGAGTCCGCTGCGCTGCCACTCCGACCTGATCCTGAGCCCGGGAGCAGGTCGACCACCGCAGTGTTCCCGCCGGACCCATCCAGAACGCCGACGCCCGGACCGTCCCGGGCGTCGTGGCCGCGCGCGTGCTGCCCGAGGGCCAGGGACAGGCAGCCGGCCCCCGGGCTGATCGCCCCGACGCAGCCACGGGTCGAAGGTCCTGGGCAGCCGGGACCCGGGACCCCGGCGCGGACCGCCCCGGTGCGCCGACGCTCGCACGAGCACGCCCGTCCGGTCCGCTGCCGAGAGGAACGACGATGAGCACACACCCGCCGCGGGTCCTGGTGACCGTCGCGAGCCGGCACGGCTCCACCGCCGAGATCGCCGCCGCGGTCGTCCGGCACCTGCAGGAGTCGCCGGCCGGTCGTCGCTGCGGACTCCGCGCGGTCGCCGTCCCGGTGGAGCGCCGCCCCGACCCCTCGTCCTACGACGCCGTCGTGCTGGGCAGTGCGGTCTACGCCGGCCGGTGGCTGGAGCCCGCCCGGCACTACGCCGCCGAACACGCCACCGCACTGCGGGGCCGGCCGGTCTGGCTGCTGAGCAGCGGTCCGATCGGCGCACCGCCCTTCCCACCGGACGAGCCGCACGACGCCGAGCCGATCGGCGCGTCCGTGGGCGCCCGTGGACACCGGGTGCTGCCCGGGCGACTGGACCGGGCCCTGCTCGGGATCGGCGAGCTGGCCCTGGTGACCGCGCTGCGCGCCCCGGTCGGCGACTTCCGCGACTGGGCGGCCACGCAGGCGTGGGTGGAGGAGATCGCCGAGGCGCTCGCCGGCGCGGTGAGCTCCTCGGCGCCGCCCTCCTCGCCGTCCTGAGGCCAGCTCCGTCGCCGTCCTGAGGCCAGCTCCGTCGCCGTCCTGAGGCCGGCTCCGTCAGGAGCGGTGGACCGGGCGCGTGGCCTGGCCGGTGGTCCGGTCGACGGGCTGGTGGCCCGCGGCGGCGGGCGGGAACACCACCGGGACGCCGGCCTCGTGCGCCAGCCGCTCGGCGACGCTGCCCAGCAGCCGGCGGGAGAAGCCCCGTCCGCGGCGCCCCAGCACGAGGACGTCGGCGGCCTCGGCCCGGGCGATCTCCAGCAGCACCCGGGCGGGCTGTCCGCAGCCGATCTCCAGCACGGCACCCTCGGGCAGCCAGCCCGCCCGGTCGGTGAGCAGGTCGTGGGCGGCCCGCCGCCGGGGGTCGTCCGGGAACTCGGCCGCATCGGGGTCGAGCACGCTCACCAGGACGAAGGCCGCCCCACCGCCGGCGAACAGCCGCCCCGCCTCCCGTACCGCCTGGTCCGAC
The DNA here is from genome assembly GCF_026968025.1 of Modestobacter sp. VKM Ac-2978. NCBI lineage: Bacteria > Bacillati > Actinomycetota > Actinomycetes > Geodermatophilales > Geodermatophilaceae > Modestobacter > Modestobacter sp. VKM Ac-2978. The sequence continues at coordinate 152,191 of NZ_JAPVBP010000004.1, forward strand.
TCGGCGGAGCCGTCCACGCCCACGACGACGGTCAGCCGGTCCGGGTCCTCGTTCCGGGGGCTCCCCTCCCCGCGCTCCAGCACCGCGACGTCCCGCCGGGCCCGTTCGGCGGCGATCGGGATGAACAGCGGACCCAGCACGGCGCCCATCAGGTACCACCCCCAGTGGCGGTAGCCCTGCCGGGCGAGCAACACCACCACGGCGGCGAGCCCGGCCAGGACCCAGAGGGCGATGACGATGGCGACGTAGGCGACGGTCTCCACGAGGCGCTCCGTTCCAGTGCGACGAGTCGGGCCGGACGGCGGCGGGTGCGCTGCCGCCCGCACCCTCCAGGCTCCCCACCCCGGGGACCGGGCACAGGGGGCACTCGTCCTGCCTGCCTGGGACGTTGGCCCCTGCCGGTCGGCACCCAGCACCGGGATCGTCGACGCCGACACTCCCGTCGTCGAAACGGAGATCACCATGAAGGCCGCCGTCGTCACCGAACTCGGTGCCCCCCTCCAGGTCCAGGACGTGCCCGTCCCCCAGCCGGGGCCAGGTCAGGTGCTGGTCCGGATCGAGGCCAGCGGCCTGTGCCACACCGACATCCACGCTGCGCGCGGCGACTGGCCGGTCAAGCCCACTCCCCCGTTCGTGCCCGGGCACGAGGGGATCGGCGTCGTCGAGGAGCTGGGCGAGGGCGTGACCTCCCGGGCGATCGGTGACCGCGTCGCGATCGCCTGGCTGGGGTCGGCCTGCGGGGAGTGCCGGCACTGCATCGGCGGCTGGGAGACCCTGTGCGAGTCCCAGCAGAACTCCGGCTACTCCGTCGACGGGGCGCTGGCCGAGTACGCCGTCGTCGCCGCCGACTTCGCCACCCCGGTCCCCGAGGGCGTCTCCAGTCTGGACGCCGCACCCCTGACCTGCGCCGGGGTCACCACCTACAAGGCGATCAAGGTGGCCGGCGTCGCCCCGGCCGAGACCGTCGCCGTCTTCGGCATCGGCGGGCTGGGCCACCTGGCCCTGCAGTACGCCCGGATCGCCGGCGGCTTCGTCATCGCCGTCGACGTCCAGGACGACAAGCTGCAGATGGCCCGCGAGCTCGGCGCCGACGAGGTGGTCAACGCGGCCACCACCGACCCCGTCGCCGCGATCCAGGCGCTCGGCGGCGCCGACGTCGCGGTCGCACTCGCCGCCGCACCGGCGTCGTTCGACCAGGCCTACCGGTCGCTGCGCCGCGGCGGCCGGCTGGTCTGCGTGGCCCTGCCCGCCGACGGCACGATGCAGCTGCCGATCTTCGACACCGTGCTGTCCGGCAAGTCCGTGATCGGCTCGATCGTCGGCACCCGCAACGACCTCGCCGACGTCTTCGCCCTGCACGCCGCCGGCCGCACGAAGGTCATCACGGTCGACCGCAAGCTCGACGACGTCAACGAGGCGATGGCCGACGTGCTCGCCGGACACGTCCCCGCCCGCATCGTCTTCCAGCTCTGACCGCCGCGGCGCCTGATCGGCGCGGCGCCAGGAGGCGTCGGGTGCCGGTCAGTCGCCGAGCAACCGGCGCAGCGACGTCCGGACCGACCACCGGGCCACCCGCAGCGGGACACCCGCCGCAGCGATCGCCAGGTGCACACCCCACCGCAGCAGGTCGCTGTACTCCGCCGGAGGCGCATGCCCCCCCGGTGCGGGCCGGGGATCAGGCGCCGGCTCGGCCGCGGGTGCAGCCGGCGGTGGGGCGGGGGCGAGCACGTCGAACGCGGTGCGCCGCCGTGGGTCCCGGAGCGACTCGAAGGACGGGATCGCCGGCGCATCCGGCGACTCCTCCTCGACCGGCTCCGGCTCCGCGGCCCCCACGGAGCCGGTGGACGGCTCGGGCACCACGGCGCGGATCGCGGCGAGCGACCCCGGGCCCAGGCCGGCGATCGCGGCCAGCTCGGCCCGGGTGAGCGCCGCCAGCTCGGCCACGCTGTCGACCCCCGCGCGGTTCAGCACGGTCACCGTTCGCGGCGGCAGGCCCAGCTCGCGGAGGGTCGCTCCGGGCACACCGCTCGGCGTCCTGTTCGACATGGGGCCAACGTAACGCCGCCGGACGCCACCTGGACGCGCGCCCCGGCCCGCCGACGACGTCGGATCGCCGTCCGGGCCGACTCCTGCCACCCTGACCGCGTGACCGGGGTCGAGCGCGAGACCATCCAGCGGACAGCGAGCGACCGGTCCTACGCCGGTCACTCCGTGCACGCCGCCCCGGGGGTGCACGAGTACGCGGTCACCCTGGTGCAGGCGGCCCTCCCGGACGGCGGGCGGGTGCTGGAGGTGGGCGCCGGGTGCGGTGCGCTGGCGCTGCGCCTGCGGGACGCCGGCTTCGAGGTGGTGCCGACCGACCTCGAGCCGCCGCACGACTGGATCGCCCGGCTCGACCTGGACCACCCGGAGCTGACCGACGAGACGCGCGGCCCCTTCGACATCGTGGTGTGCGTCGAGACCCTGGAGCACGTGGAGAACCCGCGGCAGGTGCTCCGGTCGATCCGGTCGATGCTGCGGGTCGGGGACCGCCTGCTGGTGAGCACCCCGAACGTCACCCACCCGCACTCGCTGCTGAAGACGGTGCTGCGGGGCGCCCCGGTGTTCTTCGGACCCGGGCACTACTACCAGCCCGGGCACATCACGCTGCTCCCCGACTGGATGCTGACCGAGCACGTCCGCCAGGCCGGGTTCGACCAGCTGGAGGTCCGGACCGCCGGCTCGATGGAGTACCACGGGCTCCGCCGCCTGGTCCACCGGGTGGAGCTCCGGCTGCTCCGGCTCATCGGGCTGCGGGCACACCCCGCGGACGGCGAGGGGATCTGCGTGTTCGTCACCGCCGTCGCGGTCTGAGCACCGGGCGGGTCAGCCGGGCGCGGGGAACGAGCGGTCGCCGAAGAGGATGCGCCGCGCTGCGGCCTGTCCCACCGGGGTGCGCAGCGCGGTGAAGGCCGCGGTCGCCATGGCCGGGGTGCGCACCTGGGCCAGCCCCCGGCGCAGCAGCAGCCGCCCGCGGAAGCTCGTGCGCAGCGCCGCGCCGTCGTACCGGTCGAGCGCCTCGGGCCGGCCGGTCCGCAGGGCCTCGTCCAGCACGTCGGCGGCGTGCTCGGACAAACGCAGGCAGGGGTCGAGGCCGCCGGCGGTGAGCGGGGAGACCGCGCCCGCGGCGTCCCCCACGAGCAGCCCGTCGGCGCAGACGATCCGGCGCAGCAGCCCGCCGACCGGGATCGGGCCCCCGCGCAGTTCGACGTCGTCCGGCCGCGGCACCCCGGACAGGCCGGGGGCACGGGCGCCGAACCGCTGCACGGCCTGGCGGAGCCCGTCGGGGAAGCGGTCGGCGTAGCCGGCCACCCCCACGTGGGCGTGCTGCCCGTCGTTGACCACCCAGGCCAGGTAGCCGGGCGCCAGGGAGGGGTCGAGCACGCAGTGGAAGGCCGGGGGCTCCGCGCTGCCGGGCACGGCGAAGACCTCCTCGGCGCCGACCAGCAGGTGCCGGTTGCGGTCCAGGCCCAGGTCCCGCGCGACCCGGGAGCGGGCGCCGTCGGCACCGACCACGAACCGGGCGCGCACCCGGACCGGGCCGTCCGGGCCGGTCAGCAGCGAGTGGTCCGCCCCTCGACCGGAGTACCGGGTGCCGAGCGCCAGCCGCACGCCGGCGTCGGTCGCGGCGCGGGCGGCGGCCCGGTACAGCCCGCCCATGTCGCCCACCCGGTACTCGTCGCGGCCGCTGTCCAGCGTCACCGGGCGGCGCAGTGACGGCGGGTGGAGCACCACCCGCCGGATCGGCGGCCCGAGGCAGTCGGGCGGCAGCGGGAAGTCGTCGAGGGTCTTGCGGACGAAGATCCCGGTCGTCCGGATCGCGCCGCTGAGGCCGGGACGCCGCTCGGCCAGCAGCACGTCGTGGCCGCGCCGGGCGAGCAGGGTGGCGGCGTGCAGCCCGGCCAGCCCGGCGCCGACGACCAGGACGTCGACCGTCTCGGTGCGCAGGGACCCGCCGGAGCCGGATCCCGGACGCCGGGACGGGGAGGCCGGGGGCGGTAGCACCGGGCGCGGATCGGTCGACATGCATTGATCCTCGACTGCAACCTATCGAGAGTCAATCGACACGCCACGACGTCGGCCTGCCCGTGGCGGCACCGGCGGGCCACCAGGGCCGCGGGACCCGCCCGTCGACGACGGCTGTCCCCGGACACCGGCCCATCGGGCGGGGCCGGGCTCCGGTGGCCGGTAGCGTGCCGGGGATGTCGGCGGACACCCTCCAGCGGGACCCTGCGCGGCGACGGCTGGACGCGTTGACCTTCGGGCTGTTCACCGTCGCCCTGGGCACCAACATCCCCACGCCGCTGTTGTTGGTCTACCGGCGCACGCTGGACCTCTCCGACGCCGACGTCACCGCCGTCTTCGGCTGCTACGCGATCGGCCTCATCGCCGCGCTGACCCTGTCCGGGCCCGCCTCGGACCGGTTCGGCCGGCGGGCCCTGGTCCTGCCGTTCGCCGTGCTCGCCGGCCTGGTCTCCCTGCTGTTCCTGCCTGCCGTCGACCACCTGCCGCTGCTCTACGCCGGGCGGCTGCTGCAGGGCGTCGTCTCCGGGGTGGTCTTCTCCGTGGCCAACGCCTGGCTGCAGGAGCTGGCCGGCCCGGACGGCCAGCAGTCGGCGGCCACCCGGGGCGCGGTGTCCACGTCGCTGGGCTTCGCCGTCGCACCGGCGATGAGCGGGCTGCTCGCCCAGTACGGCCCGGCCCCGACGACGCTGCCGTACCTGGTGCACGTCGCCGTCCTGGTCGTCGGGCTGGGTGCGCTGGCCACCGTGCCGGAGACGGTGCAGGCCCGCTCCGGCGGCAAGCTGATGACGCTGGGCCTGCCCCCGGAGGCCCGCCGCCCCTTCTGGGCGGTGCTGGCCCCCACCGCCGTCGGGGTGTTCGCCTTCCCCACGATCGCGGCGACGCTCCTGCCGCTGCTGGTGGTCCCCGACGGGGTGGGCGTCGCCTACGCCGGGCTGGTCGCGGGGCTGGCGCTGGGCGCCAGCGCGGTCGCCGCCCGGCTCGGCCGGCGCGCGGCCCGGGGCGCGGCACCGCTGGGGATGGTGCTCGCCGCGGCCGGGCACGCCCTCGGCGTCGCGGCGATCGTCACCGAGTCCGAGGCGCTGCTGCTCCCCTCGGCGGCGCTGCTCGGCGGTGCGGGTGGGCTCTGCCTCACCGCCGGGCTGACCCTCACCGCCCGGCTGGCGCCCCCGCACGCCCGGGGCGCGATGAACAGCGCCTTCTACGCCTTCGCCTACGCCGGGTTCGGCACCCCGCTGCTGCTGGCCTGGCTGGGCTCGACCTTCGGCACGGTCCCGGCGATGACCGCCTTCCTCGCCGTCCCGGTCGCGCTGGCCGGCTGGCTGTGGCTGGAGCTCCGGCGTCGCGGCTGACGGACCCTTGCCTCCCCGCCGTGTGGCCCACGACACTCCCGGGATGGCGAACGCACCGCTCGTGGTCGGCACCGGCCCCCGGAAGGTCCTGGCACTGCACGGCTGGTTCGGCTCGGCGACCGGGTGGGGCCCCTTCGCCGACCTGATCGACGAGGAGCGGTACAGCGTCCTGTACCTCGACTACCGCGGGTACGGCGCACGCCGGTCGGAGGACGGCGAGCACACGCTGGCCGAGATCTCCGCCGACGCCCTGGCCGCCGTCGATGCGCAAGGGTGGTCGTCGTTCGCCGTCCTGGGGCACTCGATGGGCGGCAGTGCGATGCAGCGGGTGCTCGTCGACGCCGGCGGCCGGGTCACCGGCCTGATCGGGGTGAGCCCGGTCCCCTCCACCGGCGTTCCCTTCGACGAGCAGGCCGGGCAGCTCTTCCGGGGCGCCGCGGGCGACCGGGGCAACCGGTACGCGATCCTCGACCTCACCACCGGCGGCCGGCTGAGCCGCACCTGGCTCGACCGCATGGTGCAGTTCTCCCTCGACCAGTCCGACCCCGCCGCCTTCGGCGCGTACCTGGACGCCTGGTCGGGCACCGACTTCTCCGCCGAGGTGCAGGGCAACCCGGTCCCGGTCCGGGTCGTGGTGGGCGAGCACGACCCGGCGCTGAACGCCGCGGTGATGGAGCAGACCTTCCTGCAGCAGTACCCGAACGCCTCGCTGGAGGTGCTGTCCAACGCCGGCCACTACGCGATGTTCGAGACGCCCGTGGCGCTGCTGACCACCGTGGAGCGCTTCCTGGACGACCTGTGACCCAGCCGCAGGAGACCGCATCCCTCCTGGACCCGGCCACCTACGAGACGGGCCCACCGCTGGCGGAGCTGGCCCGGCTGCGCGCGGCAGGCCCGGTCGCCTGGGTCGACGAGCCGGACGGTCCCGGCTGCTGGCTGGTCCTCCGGCACGCCGAGGTCGAGCAGGTGTTGAAGGACCCGGCCACCTTCTCCTCCTGGCTCGGGGCCACCCAGGTCCAGGACGCCGGGGACCTGCCCTGGGTCCGCCGGATGATGCTGAACACGGACCCGCCGGACCACTCCCGGCTGCGCCGCCTGCTGACCCGGTCGTTCACCCCGCGCGCGGTGGCCGCGCTCACCGCCTCGATCGAGGCCACCGCGGCCGCACTGGTCGACCGGATGATCGGCGCGGACCGGGAAGGCCGGTGCGACTTCGCCAAGGACGTCGCCGCCGACCTGCCGCTGGTCACCCTGGCCGAGGTGCTCGGCGTCCCGGCCGAGGACCGCTGGCTGATGTTCGACTGGTCGAACCGGGTGATCGGCTGGCAGGACCCCGACTACGCCTCCTCGGCGGCGTTCGACGCCAGCAGCGGCACGGCCCTGGCCCGGCAGGCGGTGGCGCTGCGCCCGGTGCCCGACGCCGACGGGCGGCTGCCCGACCCGCGCACCCGCGCCGGGATGCCGGACCTCTACGCCTACGCGCGGCTGCTGGCCGAGGAGAAGCGCCGCGCGCCCGGGCGGGACGTCATGTCGATCCTGCTGGCCCAGCGCGACGGGGACGACCCGCCGGTCAGCGACGCCGAGTTCGAGAACATGTTCTGGCTGTTCGCGGTGGCCGGCAACGAGACGCTGCGGAACGGGCTGCCCGGCGGGCTGATCGCGCTGCTGTCCCACCCGGAGGCGCTGGCCCAGCTGCGCGCCGACCCGGGGCTGCTGCCCGGAGCGGTCGAGGAGATGCTGCGCTGGTGGACGCCGGTGATGGTGTTCCGGCGGACGGCGACCCGCGACGTCACGATCGGCGACACCCGGGTGCGGGCCGGGGACAAGGTGGTCGTCTCCTTCACCTCGGCCAACCGGGACGAGCGGGTGTTCGCCGAGCCGGAGCGCTTCGACGTCCGCCGGGCGCCCAACCCGCAGCTGTCCTTCGGCCACGGGCCGCACTTCTGCCTGGGCGCCCAGCTGGCCCGGGTGCAGATGCGCGCACTGTTCGCCGAGCTGCTGCGGCGCACCAGCGTGCTGGAGCCGGCCGGGCCGCCGGCGCTGCTCCGGTCGAGCTTCCAGCGCGGGGTGAAGCGGCTGCCGATCCGCTGGGTCGCCGCCTGAGCCGGGCAGACTCGCGGCGACCGGGTGTCACATCTGCGCTCGCGGCGGTGCTGTAGGGGCATGGACCTCGTTCGGTACGGAGCCCCGGCGGCGGTACGGCTGCCGATGCCGGGGCGCACAGCGGGTCGGGTCGAGAGGGAGGACAGGACGGTGGCGGGTGCCGTGTCCGGTGCCGTGCGGTCCGACCTCGGCGAGGTGTTCCGGCGCGACTACCCGCAGGTCGTGGCCGTGGCCGCCCGGGTGCTCGGCTCGCGGGACGAGGCCGAGGACGTCGCCCAGGAGGTCTTCCTCGCCTTCGGCCGGTCCACCGTGCCGGCCGCGGAGGCGCCCGGCTGGTTGTCCGTCGCCGCCGTCCACACCGCGCTCAACCTGATCCGTTCCGGGCGGCGCCGCACGTCCCGGGAGGAGACCGTTCACCGCCTCGGCGACGTCGTCACCCCCGACGTCGCCGAGGCGGTGCTCACCCGCGAGGACCGCAGCCGCGTCCGGGCCGCCCTCGGCGGGCTGCCCCGCAAGCAGGCCGTGGCCCTCGTGCTCCGGCACAGCGGCCTCAGCTACGCCGAGGTCGCCGCGGCACTCGACATGTCCCCCGGCAGCGTCGGCACCACCGTCCGACGCGCCGAATCCGCACTGCGCAAGGAGCTGACCCGTCATGCGTCATCCGACTGAAGGCACGCTGCGCCGCCTGCTCGACGAGCCGGCCGGCGTCCCCGACCCCGACCGGGCGCACGTCGCCGGGTGCCCGCAGTGCCTGGCCACGCTGGCCGCCACCCGCCGGGACGCCGACCTCGTCGGCGCCGCGCTGGCGACCGAGGGCAGCTCCGACGTCGACGCCGGCTGGCGGCGGCTCACCGCGGCCCTGCCCGCTGCCGCGCCGGCCGCCCGTCCCGAGCGGGTCCGGCCGAGCCGGTCCCGCGGGTTCCTGCGCCGGCCGGCCGCCGCGGTGCTCGCGGTCGGCGTCGTCCTGGCCGGTGCCGGGACGGCGGCCGCCAACGACTGGCTGCAGGTCTTCCGCACCGAGGAGATCGCCCCGCTGAGCCTCACCACCAGCGACCTGGTCGCGCTGCCGGACCTGAGCGCCTACGGCGACGTCGAGCTCACCGGCGACCCGGACGTGCACGAGGTCCCCGACGCGGCCACCGCCGCGGAGGAGTCCGGGCTGGACGTGCCCGAGGTGGCCGACCTGCCCCGCGGGGTCACCGGCGAGCCGATGATCTCGGTGGGCGGCCAGCTCAGCGCCACCTTCACCTACTCGGCCGACCGCGCCGCGCAGGCCGCCGCCGCGGCCGGTGAGGTGCTGCCCCCGCCGCCGCCCGGCCTGGACGGCAGCTCGGTGCGGCTGGTCGCGGGGCCCGGCGTCGCGCAGGTCTGGTCCTCCGAGTCCGGGCTCCCGGCCCTCGTCGTGGGCCGCGCCGTCGCCCCGTCGGCGTACTCCTCCGGCGTCCCGTTCGAGACGGTCCGCGACCACCTGCTGTCGCTGCCCGGCCTGCCCGACGACGTCGCGGCGCAGCTGCGGAGCTTCACCGCCGACGGCTCGACCCTCCCGCTGCCCGTGCCCGCCGAGCTGGCCACCAGCTCGACGGCGGAGGTCGACGGCGAGGAGGCCACGGTGCTGACCGGCAACGACGGCGCGATGGCGGCCGTGGTGTGGGTCTCCGACGGCGTGGTGACCGCGGTGGCCGGTTCGCTGGACACCGACGAGCTGCTGTCCGTGGCGCGGGACCTGCGCTGAGCATGAGCACCGTGGACAGCGGTGCCGGGGTGCAGGCCGCCGCCGACCTGGTGGCCGGCCTGCCCCCGGCACCGGCGGCCTGGTGCACCGGGCTGCGCAAGCAGTACCGCAAGCACCTGGCCGTCGAGGACGTGTCGCTGCAGGTGGGCCGGGGCGAGATCGTCGGGTTGCTCGGACCCAACGGCGCGGGCAAGACCACCGTGATCAAGATGCTGCTCGGCCTGGTCCGCCCGGACGCCGGGGAGGCGATGCTGCTCGGGCAGCGCTCCGCCGACCCGGCCGCCCGCGCCCGGGTCGGCTACCTGCCCGAGCTCTTCCGCTACCAGCCCTGGCTGACCGCGGCGGAGGTGCTGGCGCTGCACGCCCGGCTCTCCGGCGCCGGGGTGCCCGCCGCCGAGCAGCGCGACTGCCTGGCGCTGGTGGGGCTGTCCGGCCGGGGCGATGACCGGGTGGGCGGGTTCTCCAAGGGCATGCAGCAGCGCCTCGGGCTGGCGGTCGCGCTGGTGGGCCGGCCGGAGTTCGTGGTGCTGGACGAGCCGACCAGCGCCCTGGACCCGCTGGGCCGCGCCGACGTGCGCGACATCGTGCTGGAGCTGCGGTCCCGAGGTGTCGCGGTGCTGCTCAACTCGCACCTGATCGGTGAGGTCGAGCGGGTCTGCGACCGGGTCGTCGTCCTGGACCGTGGTCGGGTCGCCGCCTCCGGCACGCTCGCCGAGCTGCTCGGCCAGCGCGAGGTGCGGCTGCACCTGACCGACCTCTCCCCCGCCGCGCAGCAGCGGCTCGCCGCCCTCGGCCGGGTCGACCGGGAGGGCGAGTGGTCCACCGTCGCACTGTCCGCCGACGACAACGGGACGGCGGTGCCCGACCTGGTGCGCGACCTGGTCTCCCTCGGGGCCCGGGTGCACGCGGTCGAGCCGGTGCGGATCAGCCTCGAGGAGCGCCTGCTCGGCATCCTGCGGGACGGCGCCGCGAGCCGTGCGGCGGGCCCGTCGTGAGCACGGCCCGGACGGTGCTGACCATCGCCGCGCTCACCCTGCGCGAGGCCTCCCGCCGGCGGGTGCTGTTCGCCCTCGCCGCGCTGACCGTCGTCCTGCTCGGGCTGAGCAGCTGGGGCTTCTCCCGGCTGGCGGCCGAGTCGCTGACCAGCGGCGAGGCCCGGCTGACCGCGTCGATCCTGCTGAACCTGGTGATGTTCGGCTACAGCCTGGTCGCCGCGCTGGGCACCGCGTTCCTGGCCGGCCCGACGCTGTCCGGGGAGACCGAGTCGGGCATCGCGCTGTCCATGCTCGCCCGGCCGATCCGTCGCTCGGCGTTCCTGCTGGGCAAGTGGCTGGGGCTGGTCGCGTTCGGCAGCGGCTTCGTCGTCCTGGCCGGGCTGGCCCAGATCGTCGTCGTCCGGGTGACCGTCGACTACTGGCCACCGGCGCCGGCGACCGCGCTGGCGCTGCTCGCCGCCCAGACCGTGGTGCTGCTGACCCTCACCGTGCTGCTCGCGACCGTCATCTCGCCGATGGCGTCGGGCGTGGTGGCGGTCGGCCTGTTCTGCACCACCTGGGTGGCCGGGGTGGTGGGCGCGATCGGCGAGGCCCTGGGCAACGACGCCGTCGGCCGGGTCGGGAGCGTGTCGCGGGTGCTGCTGCCCACCGACGGGCTCTGGCGCGGGGCGATGAACGCCTTCCAGGACCCGTCGGCGATCGTCCAGTTCGGCGGGGCCGACGAGGGCGCCGGGGCCTTCCCGTTCCTCAGCACGGCGCCGCTGACCCTCACCTACCTGGGCTGGGCGGTGCTGTGGGTGGCGATGGTGTGGGCGCTGGCCGCGATGTCCTTCGTCCGCAGGGACCTCTGATGGCCGACCCCGGCGCGGTCGTGCTGCAGCTGCCGTTCCGGGGCACCTGGCGGGTGGAGAACAGCCCGGCGCGGCGGGTGCCGAGCCACGGCACGCACCTGTTCGCCACCACGTACGCCATCGACTTCACCGCCGTGCGGGGACGGCGGACGGCGACCACCCGGGACTGGCGGTCGCTGTTGAGCACCGAGCCGGTGGACCGGTTCGTCGCCTTCGGGCAGCCGGTGCTGGCCCCGGCTGCCGGGCGGGTGGTGTCGGTGCTCGACGGCGAGCCGGACGGCGTGGCGCGCCGCTCGCAGGCCGCCCGGGTGCCCTACGCCCTGACCCAGGCAGGCCGGGCCCGCGGCGGCGCCGGCGCCCTGGCCGGCAACCACGTCGTGCTCGAGCTCGAGCCCGGGGGCGCCCACGTCGTGCTGGCCCACCTGCGCGAGGGGTCGCTCCAGGTGCGCCCTGGTGACCCGGTGACGGCCGGTCAGCAGCTGGCCGAGTGCGGCAACTCGGGCAACTCCACCCAGCCGCACGTGCACGTCCAGGTCATGGACTCCGCCGACCCGTTCACCGCGCGCGGGCTGCCGCTGGCCTTCCGTGACCACCGGTCCTGGCCCCGGGACGGGGGCCCGCCGGTCGTCGTCCCGCTGGGTGTCCCCGCGGAGGGCGCGGTGGTCGAACCGCTGTGACACCGCCTCACCAGCTGCCGCCGCCCCCTCCCCCGGCCGCGCCGCCGACGTAGGTCGAGCCGCTGCCCGCGGTCGCCGGCGGGGAGAGCGCCGGGTTGTCCGGGGCGGAGAACGCCAGCAGCGCCGGCCACACGCCGACGTACCCGGCACCGTGCGCGGGCACGTACCAGGCGGGAGTGACCCCGGGGCCGTCCGCCTGCACCGCGGTGGTCCACTCCTCCGCCACCCCCAGGGCCACCGCGTGCGGCAGGTACCGCACCCGGAGGTCGGTGCGCGCCGCGTCGGCGAGGTCGGCCAGCTGGTCTGCGTCGGCGGACCACGGCCCGTCGGAGGTGGCGAGCTGGTCGCGGAAGGCGGCTGCCCGCTCGTGCACCTGGGCGCCCTCCGGGGTGCGCTGCGGCATCCGCCCGGCCAGCCCCAGCAGGACCAGCGCGGCCAGGACGACGCCGGTACCGGCCAGCGCCCAGGTGCTGATGACGGCCAGGACGACGGTCAGCACGACGCCGGCGACGAGCACCCCGGTGCCGAGGGCGTACCAGCGACGCCGGACCGCGGCCGGGTCGGCGCGGAACCAGCCCAGCTCCACCACGTCCCGGTACATCGCCGCGCAGGCCCGGGCCGCGATGGCCGGGAACCGTGACTGCAGGTCCGACAGGAGGACGACCTCGCCGTCGGCGAAGACGTCGTCGAGCAGCAGCTGCTCGTAGGGGCGCAGCCCCCGCTGGTCGACCGGCGTGCGGACCAGCCGCCAGTCCGGGGGGACGTCGGTGTCCGGCTCGTCGTCGGCGGGGTCGACGGCGACCTCCTCGATCCGCAGCTGGCCGCGGACGGCCAGGTCCAGCAGGGTGGCGAGGACCTCGTGCCGCTGGGCGCGGCCGTCGAGCACGGTGCCGAGCTGGGCCGGCCGGGCGTCGTGTGGCGGGGTGAGCTGCGGCGCCCGCGGCCCGGCTCCGGCCGGGCGGCTCCGCCGGGCCCGCAGCAGCGGCGGGACGACGAGGAGCAGCAGCCCGCCGACGGCCAGCCCCGCGGTCGCCGGGGTGAGGCGGAAGGCCTGCGCCGGGCTGAACGTCTCCTCGAGCACCGGCTCCGCGCCGGCGAAGGTGCCCGCCGGGTAGGTGGCGCTGACCGTCACGCCCTCCCCCGGGTCGAGCCCGGTGGCCTCCGCGCGCAGCGCACCGACGGCCTCGACGTCCATGGGGCAGGCGATCAGGGCGTCGTCCGTACCGACCACGCAGTCCCCCGCGACCGGCGCCGCGCCCGACGGGCCGGTCAGCCGGACGTCGACCTGCTCGATCGGCACCTCCCAGCCGGTCCCGACGGCGTTCCAGGCCAGCCGGTCGCCGTCGTCCCCCGGGTCGGCGACCCCCTCGACCCGGTAGCTGAGCACGTAGGTGTGTTCGCCGGTGACCTCGGTGTCCTCGTCCCCGACCCGGACGGTCAGCACGCCGTCCTCGCTGGTGACCTCGGTGTCCGCGGGCGCACCCGTGGGGCTCTGCACGACGACGTCGCTGATCGGGTAGAGCCGGTCGCGGGTCTGCTCGAAGGGCGCCCGCTCGGGGATCAGCCGCTCGATCCCGTGCCGCTCCTCGTCGCCGAAGTCGTAGGCGATCGTCTCCTCGACCTCCAGCGAGCCGTCGGCACCGGCCACCAGGTCGACCTCGTAGGAGCGGATGGCCTCGGCCTGGCCGTCGCCCGTGCACCCCGCCAGCAGCAGGGCCGGGAAGGCCAGCCCGGCCACCCTGGCCGCTGTCCGCCGTCCGTCCGCGCTCATGTCCCACCGTCCTCGTCTCGACCGCCGTGCCCAGGTGACGGCGGGCAGAGTCTCCCGGACGTCCGGGGTGTCCGGGGACGAGGCGCGGCCGCGCGCTCGCCGGAGAACTGTCGGCACCCCGTGCTGGCATGGCCGGGTACGGCACAGCACACACGCATCCACCGGAGGCTGTCGATGAGGATCGTCGTCACCACCCCGACCGGGCACGTGGGCTCCCGCGTGGTCCGGCTGCTCCTGCAGGCCGGGCTGCGGCCCACCCTGCTGCTGCGCTCCCCGGAGAGGCTGGACCCGCAGACGCGCGAGCTGGTCGACCTCGTGGTCGGTGACCAGGGCGACCTGGACACCGTGCTGCGGGCGACCGAGGGCGCGGACACCCTCTACTGGGTCGACCCGCCGACGCCGGACGACGACCCGGTCGCCACGTCCACCCGGATGGGCGCGGTCGCCGCCCGCGCGGTGCGGGAGAACCAGGTGTCCCGGGTCGTGTTCCAGAGCAGCGTCGGCGCTGAGAAGCGCAGCGGCGTCGGGATGATCGACGGGCTCGCGCGCACCGAGGAGCAGCTGGAGGAGACCGGCGCCGCGGTGCTCCACCTGCGGTGCGGATACTTCTTCAGCAACCTGCTGTCCGACCTCGACGGGCTGCGGGAGGGCGTGCTGCGCACCACCATGCCGATCGACCGGCCGATGCCCTGGGTCGACCCCCGGGACATCGGGGAGGTGGCGGTGGCCAACCTGCTGTCCCCGGGCTGGTCCGGCCGACGGGTGCTCGCCGTGCACGGGCCGGAGGACCTGAGCTTCGAGGGAGTGGCCGGGATCGTCGCCGCCGCCACCGGCCGGGCGGTCCGCGCCGAGCAGATCGGTGACGACGACCTGCGCGCGGGCCTCCGGGCGGCGGGGCTGACCGAGGCCCAGGTGGAGGGGTTCGTCGGGATGTCCCGCGGCCTGCGGGAGGACTTCGTGCCCGCCGACCCGCGCTCGGTGCTCAGCACGACGCCCACCACGCTGCGCTCCTGGGCCGTCGACCAGCTGGCGCCGCAACTCTGAGCCGACGCTGCGGCGACTGGCCGCTCCCGGGATCCGACGTAGCCTCGGTGGGGTGAGTCTCGCACCGGCACCGACCCTCAGCCTGGACCACCGCTTCGCCCGGGAGCTGCCGGAGCTGGCCGTCGCCTGGCAGGCCGACGACGCCCCGGATCCCCGGCTGCTCCAGCTCAACGAGCCGTTGGCCGCCGAGCTCGGGCTCGACCCCGCCACGCTGCGGACCGCCGAGGGGCTGCGCCTGCTGGTCGGCACCGCCGTCCCGGCCGGGGCCACCCCCGTCGCCCAGGGCTACGCCGGGCACCAGTTCGGTGGCTTCGTCCCGCGGCTGGGCGACGGCCGGGCACTGCTGCTCGGCGAGCTGACCGACGTGGAGGGCCGGCTGCGCGACCTGCACCTCAAGGGCTCGGGGCGCACCCCGTTCGCCCGCGGCGGCGACGGGCTGGCCGCGGTCGGCCCGATGCTGCGCGAGTACGTGATCAGCGAGGCGATGCACGCCCTCGGCATCCCCACCACGCGCTCCCTGGCCGTGGTCGCGACCGGGCGCTCGGTGCGCCGGGAGACGCTGCTGCCCGGCGCCGTCCTGGCCCGGGTGGCGAGCAGCCACCTGCGGGTGGGCAGCTTCCAGTACGCCCGGGTCAGCGGGGACGCCCAGCTGCTGCGCCGGCTGGCCGACCACGCGATCAGCCGGCACCACCCGGACGCCGCGCAGGCCGAGAACCCGTACCTGGCGCTCTTCGCCGCGGTGGTCACCGCCCAGGCCGAGCTGGTGGCCCGGTGGATGCACGTCGGGTTCGTGCACGGGGTGATGAACACCGACAACGTGACCATCTCCGGCGAGACGATCGACTACGGCCCGTGCGCCTTCCTCGAGGCCCACGACCTGGCCACGGTGTACAGCTCGATCGACCACGGCGGGCGCTACGCCTACGGCAACCAGCCGATCGTGGCCGAGTGGGACCTCGCCCGGCTCGCCGAGGCGATGCTGCCGCTGTTCGCCGAGGAGCAGGAGCAGGCGATCGAGCTCGCGGTAGCGGCACTGGGTGAGTTCCGGCCACAGTACGACGCGGCCTGGTCGGCCGGGATGCACGCCAAGCTGGGCCTGCCGGAAGGGCTGGACGACAAAGTGGCCGCACCGCTGGTCGAGGAGTTCCTGACGCTGCTGCAGGCCGGCCACGTCGACCACACGTCCGCGTTCCGGCTGCTCGGCGCTGCCGCCCGCGGCGACGTCGACCCGGTCCGCAACCTCTTCCTCGACCTGGCCTCGTTCGACGCGTGGTCGGAGCGCTGGCGCGCACTCGCCCCGGACGCCGACGCCATGGACCGGGTGAACCCGCTCTACATCCCGCGCAACCACCTCGTCGAGGAGGCCCTCACCGCGGCGACCGCAGGCGACCTCGCCCCGCTGGGCCCCCTGCTCGACGCCGTGACCCACCCGTACGCCGAGCGACCGGGCCTGGAGCGCTACGCCACCCCCGCCCCCGCCGACTTCGGCGCCACCTACCAGACCTTCTGCGGCACCTGACCCGCGACGACAGAAATGGCCATTTCTGTCGGTCAGGGGTCGGTCGTCAGGCGGGCCACTTCGACGACGGCGGCGACCAGCTGGTCGCCGTCCAGCAGGACGACGTCGTTGTGGTCGGCGCCGGGCACCTCGACCGTGCGGTGCAGCTGCCCGGCGGCCTCCGCCACCGCTCTGCTCTGCTCCGGCGGCACGATCGAGTCGGCGGTGCCGAGGACGACGGTGGTGGGCACCTCGACCCGGGCGACCTGCTCGGCCACCGGGTAGCGGTCGCGCAGCAGCAGCCGGACCGGCAGGAACGGGTAGTGCTCGCGGCCGACGGCGGCCAGGTCGACGAACGGGGAGCGCAGCACCAGCCCGGCCGGCGGGTGGTCGACGGCCAGCTCGGTGACGACGCCGGCGCCCAGGCTCTCCCCGTAGTACAGGAGCCGCTCGGCCAGGACCCCACCGTCGGCCAGCAGCCAGTCGCGGGCCGCGCGGACGTCCAGCGCCAGTCCGGCCTCGGTCGGGCTGCCCGGATTGCCGCCGTACCCGCGGTAGTCGAACAGCAGCACCGCCAGCCCCGCTGACGACAGCGCCCGGGCCAGCGGCGCCCGGACCCCGCGGTGGCCGCCGTTGCCGTTGGCCACCAGCACGGCCGGTGCGTCGGCCGTCGGCCCGGGCACGAACCACGCGCCGAGGGTCAGCCCGTCGGCGGTGGTCAGCTCGACGTCCCGGCCACCGGGGACGGCCTCGGCAGCGGGCGGCACCGGGCCGGCGTCGGGCAGGTAGACCAGCCGGCGCTGGAACGTCCACAGCAGACCGACCACCACGACCAGCACGATCGCACCGATCAGCGCGGCTCGGAGCACCGACCGCAGCACGACCTCATCGTCGTCCCGCGGGGCGGGCCCGGCCAGCACCGGCGCCCGCAACCGGCTGTGCCTCCAAGCACCAGGACCGCTGACGCCAGCCCCGCCGATACAGACCGAGCAGTGGTGCCGGAGTGTCCCTTAGCGGCCCACTAGGGGCGAGTCCCGCGCCCGCCCGCTGCGGTAGCGGCCCCAGGCGTGCCCTATCGACCTCGGGCAGCCGATACATGAACACGTGAAGCGAGCTGTGGCGAGTTCGGCGTGTGCGGTGGTGGCCTTCTCCTTGGCTGGGTGTGGTGGCGAAGCGGAGGCGACGGCTGCAGTCGACTGTCTGACTGTCCCGCAAGAGGTCAGCACAGCCATCGCGGACGGCTCGCTAGAGGGCAGCGGCTTCGTCGTGCAGCAGGCGTCGGCAGTCCTCGGATCGGGCGGGGAGATCTACTTCGTCGCCATGCGCTTCGACGCGAACGGTGAATCCGACATGACTGGCGTATGGGCGACCACATCAATCGCTGCCAACGAGGCCTCGACTGTCATCAGCGTCGATGGCTTCGCCAAGCAATTCACGGTCTGGCCTGACGCCGAGCAGGCCTTCGACATCTCTCCAACTCACCCCTCCGCACAAGAAGCCTCAGACTGCCTCGGATGAGGAACTGAACCTCGGGGTCGACTAGCGCCTGAGCGTGGCGGGCCGGCCGTGGGCTCACACCGGCGGTAGCCAAGGTGCGCCCTGAGCGGCCCACTCAGGGACAGTCCCGGTGCCTGGCTAGCTAGGAGTAAGTGAGTGCCGCACGGCCCGCTCAGTGGGGACGACGGGGCCGGAACAAGGGAGCACGCAACGCCCACTCGTGGCCGTCGACATCGATCTTCAGCACCGAGTGCGAGCGAATCAGACCGCGCCGGTGCTCGACGCGCCCCCCACCGCGTAGGTACGCACGGACGACGAGTGCAAGCTCGCGGAGCGCGGCTTCCTTGCCCGCTTCCTCGTCGTCGTAGTCCACCTGAAAGGTAGACACGCCAAGGTCGAAGATGTCGGCGTCAAACCACTCATACGAAGCGCGCAGGCCAGCGTGGCGCTGGCCATCTGCGGTGGTGAGCCGAACGCGATGCATGAGCGAGTTGGGCTCTGTCGAGTACGTTGCGTCGACGTCCGCGTCGAAGACTTCGGCAACCACCCGTCGCAGAAGCGCCTCCACGTCGATCGCCACGGGGATGTAGCTTGCCACTGCCCCGCCTAGTGACGCCTACATGGCGATAGGTCGGCACGGCGGGGAGGACGTCCCCGAAGCCGCCCTCTGGGAGCGCTGGCGCTGGTGTCCTAGAGCGGCCCACTATGGGACACGTCCGCCAGGGTCCTCGTGGTGACCAGCACAACAAGCTAGCTGAGGCTATGGGGCTCTAACGACCTCGTTGTCATCGGAGCCGCATGAGATGGTGATTCGTCCTTCGAGGCGCGTCCCATCAGGAACATTGGTTTTGTTCCTGTCACTGTCCTGGTAGATCCCGATGCCTGCGTTGGGATTCCTGCAATCGGGGTCGATGCCTCGCGGCGGCCCGATGCTGCAAACGGTGATCCATCCCCCGAGCGCAACAGCCGCTCCGGCGAGGGAGGCGATAGCAGCCTTGCGCCAGCCCCACAGTCCGAGGACCACGACTGCGCTCACGAGGACGTAGAGGACGAGGCTCCAGAAATACGTACTTCGCAGGTGGCCGCTCACGGTTGCTATTGCGCCTACGGCCCCGATCACGGCGAGGCACGTAGCTAGGCGCCACTTGAGCGCCTCTTGGCGGGCGTCTGAGATTGGTCGTCCGTGGTGTCCGAGGCGGAGTCGTCGGGCATTGCACCCACTCTCTGAGCGGAACGGGCAAGTCTTCCATGAATTACATCGCCGCGCGAGGGGCGGTGGAGCAGACAGGACACGCTGACCAATCGGCCGTGTTCGACGGCATGTCGCAAGTTGGATCACCCTGGCGAGGTGCCCGAGCTGACTCCAGAGCCGTCTCCGGCCTCCACGTACCTCGACACGGTGGAACCCACGTGGACGCACGCGGACGGTTGTCGGTTCTTGCGGCTCACCGGGGCCGAGCAGGTGACCGTCCACCCGAGTGGCCACATCGAGATCGTGGACACGACCCGCCGTAAGTTCCAAGCCCGGACGATCGCCAGCCGCAAGGGGACCCGGATTGACCTCGACCCGCCACCGGACGCGGCCTGAGGCACCGAGACTGCTTCGGTCGGCACGGGTCTGTGAGACTGCATACGGTGCTCGGGTGACCGTGAAAGCACCGACCGCCCTCATCAGTTGGGCACACGACTCTGACGCTGGGGCCTCGCTACCGAAGGGCGCAGCGAGGCGGGAGGCCGATGAGCAGTGGCTAGGCACGGTGTTGGACCTCGTGACGCATCTGCGAACCATCGGGGGCGTTGACGCGGACATCGACTTCGTTCACGGTGCAGAGCCGGTGGACTGGTCCCGCTGGGGACCCGAGAAGGTGCGCACCAGCGACTTCGTGCTGGTGGCGGTGAACAAGGCATGGATTAGGCGCTTCAGCGGCACCGAAGCGCCTACTCGTGGCGCGGGAGCGACCGCTGAGGCCGACGAATTGCTGGGCTTGTTCGAGACGGACCGGGATGCCTTCGACCGGAAGGTCATCCTGGTACTACTGCCTGGCATTGACGCGGCTGACATCCCGAACCGACTTCGTGGTCGGTTGACGCGGGTGCGGATTGATTCCTTTGACGAAGAAGGATTGGACGACCTGCTCCGTCGCATCTATGGCAGGCCGAGATTCCAGCTACCGCCAGTTAGAGGAAATACGCCAGCGTTGCCGCCAACGCATAATCGTGTAAACATTCGAAGTTTCCGCGGTGACAACCCGGCGACTCGGAAAAGCGCGTCCGAGATCAATGAGCGGAACTCCTCCGAGAATGAACGCACCTCTCGGGTGACCACCGCGATTAGCGACCTGGAGAGTCGCCTTGCTGTCGTCACAAGTGGACTTCGCGCACTGCCACCCGACGCAGCGAATGACGAACCTGCCTTGTCTCTGAGTCGTCAGTGGCAGTCCTTGGCGGCCGAGCGGGCCAAAATTGATGACGAACTGCGACGGCGTAAGAGCCTGTCTGACGAGGACCTTCACACTGTCCGGTTCATGTGGGTGGGTGCTTCGCGCGAAATTTGCGGATACCAAGGCGATGTCGACCCGACCGTCCTGCAACAGGGATGGATTGAGCCGAACGCCGCGAGCGAGTTTCCGGGACCTTCAGGCAAGTTCCGGTTGATGCCGCCGGAGCACTGGGGAACCATCGACAGGGAGGATCCAGCCCCCATCTTCCTGCACGAGTCGTATGTGTCGCGCATCGAGAAGTGGATCCAGCCGATCTCCAATCGCGCCGAAGAAGTGCGCGCGATAGCGGAGGTTCGAGATGCCGTCATTGCACTTGTTGACTCGCGGGTTGCGGCCGACCCGAGAGTGATTCCTGTCAGCTCGACGGTCACCACTACAGAAAGCATGCAACACCGAACGGCAGTTGTGGGCCGTGCTGTCGTGATCAGCCCGGTCTGATGCAACATCCCGACTTCTACTCCGTCGCCACCACCGTCGCGCTGGTCTTCCTAGCTGGCGGACTATATGTGGTCAGTCAAGCAACACACCTCCCGATGGCGCGCTTCTACGTACTGTGCGGCCCCTTTATCCTGCCCGGAACTGCTGTCGTCCTGGCATCCCTATTAGTCCTGGCTGAGATTTGGCCCGACACTTCGGCCGTCAGGTGGATTATCGTGCTGCTAGTTACCATCCAACTTTTCAGCGGCAGCGTGGGCCTCGGAGTTCAAGCGGTGCAGGCTCGCCAGAAGTAGCCCTGCGAACTGGTGCTTGGTAAGGAATTCTCCTGGCGTGCGACGACCCTCCGAGCCAGGACCTGACTCAGAGGGTCGTCGTATTGTGGGCGCTGAATGGCCACTGGCGGGACGAAGGTAATCCCGCTACATGACGGCCAGGCGGGAGGACCGGCCGTCACGCGCACCATTCATCCATCCGGCGTGCAGATCGAGCGTAGGGAAGCGTGACCGGCTGTAATCCTTGGCCGACCTGGTCGGGGCGGACGTTCTCAGGCACCGACGAGTCTCCGAGGCTCTTGGCATGCGGCGCCGGCGTACGGCGGCGCCTGGCGACTCGTGGTACGGCATGACCCGAGGGTCGCCCTAAGGCCGCCCTCACGGCTAGCCGACTGGATGTCCCTGAGCGGCCCACGAGGGACACCGATGGACACGGCGGCCCAGCGTCTACTGGGAGCGGTGGTCGCGCAGCCAGTGCAGCAGTTCCGCCGACTGTTCCTCCAGCGCCCGACGCTGCCCGGGTAGCGGCAGAGTCTCGGTCGCTGCAAGCGGCACGGTGGCTCCGTCCTTCAGGTGCACTACGAGTCGGCGGTTCGACCCAACCCCCATCGTCCAAGCCAAGGACACTCGCTCGATGTCCGCGCGCTGCAATCGGCGGGTGCTCAGCCGGTTCCGGACCTCCAGCCGACCGTCAGCCAGCGCGGAGGCGTGGCTCAGAGTTCCGACTGCGGCGTACGCGCCGCCCCCCACCGCCACGGCGATCAACGCGGCCGCGAACCACACCGGAAGATCGGCGGTGAGGGCGAGAGGTATGAGGAGGATGGCCGCCACCAGAGCAATGCCACTCACTGCACGCGCGAGCGGGAGGGGGCGTAGCTCTACGACGACATCCCGGCTGGTCACGACGGCCAGCCTGGCAGCGGCGTTTGCCATCGGCACTGATCGTCACCCATCAGTGAACGAACCCGAGCGGCCAGCCACCGCCGTGTCCCGTAAGCCGCCCTCGGGGCGGCCGTTGCCGACCGGCTCCCTAGCGGTAGTTGACGTGCGGGTGGTCGAAGTGGTTCGCCGTCACGCTGCCCCGGTCCTCCATCTGCTTCCAGGAGCCACCGGGCGAGGAGAGCATCCGCTGCTCCCAGATGATGTAGTCCACGCCGAGCTCGGCCCAGTTGGCGACGTGGTAGGCGACGATCGCGTCGCCGAGGGCGGCGTTGGACATGACCATGTAGTCCACCGCCAGCCCCGACGGGTGACCGTGCGGGTCGGCAGCGCTGGGCCGGGTGCCGCCCAGGGTGATCGAGCCGGCGCCGGGCACGTTGCTGACCACGGCGTTCGCGGCAGCCTGCGCCTGCGGCTTGATCGGTCCGGCGGAATTGTTGATCTTGGCGATCGCGGTCACCGCGGTGCCGGGGCTCGCGGCCGCCGCGGCGGCGGGCTTGGCCGCGGTCCCGGCCCGTGCCGGAGCAGCGGCGGCTGCCTGCGCCTCGGCCTCGACCTCGGCTGCAGCGGCGGCCTCGGCGGCGACCCGAGCGGCCTCGGCCTCCGCGGCGGCCGCGGCCTCGGCGGCGAGGCGTGCTGCCTCCGCCTCCGCTGCCTGCTGGTCGAGCACGGCCTGGTCGGCCGCGGCCTGGGCCTGCTGGGCGGCGGTCTGCTCGGCCTCCCGGGTGGCCCGGCTGGCTGCCAGCTCCTCGAGCGGCCGGAGGTCCTCGGTCCCGTCGACGGCGCCGGACTCGGCGGCCAGCCCCAGCTGCTCGGCGACGCTCACCGGCTGGGACGCCACGGGGTCGGCCTGGGCCGCTGGGCCGACGCCGATGACGACGTTGACCAGGACGGCCCCGGCCGCCGCGATGCCCAGGTAGAGCCCGGGGCGGCGGATGCCGGCCGGCGGACGGCGTCGGCCGGTGGCGGCAGAGGTGGTGGTGCGGGCGCGCATGGGCAGGAGTGCTCCGTACAGGTGTCTTCCGAGTGCCGCCTACCAGGTCAGCTGACGGGTTCGGGCGGGAAGCAGCCCTACCCGGCCCGGACGGTGGTCCGGGCGCGGGATTCACCCCAGTGGTGCGGTGGGTCCCCGGCTCGCCCCGGAGGGCGACTCGGCGGCGTCCGGTCGGGCTCCCCGGGTGGGGACGTGGCGACCGACTGGACCCGGCCAACCTAACGGCGTTATGTAGTCGTGACAATCGGTTGCTGGCATTTCATCGGGTGACGGTGGTCGCGTCACTCTCCGGACACGCGCGTCCCATCCGTCACCACCGGCGGTGTCCGGTCAGCGCGCCGACAGCTCGACGACGGACCGGCTCCCGCCCCCGGCGGCGGTGGCCGCCCAGGCCTCCTCGACCCGCGCCAGCGGGAGGACGGCGTGCTCCACCCGGAGCTGCCCGGCCGCGGCGTGCCGCAGCACCGCGGTCAGCGCGGCGGCCCGCTGCTCGCCGGTGAGCGCGTTGTTGGTGTACCCGAGCACGTCGATGCTCCGACTGCGCAGCACGGCGGAGGAGAACTCGGCGGCGTCCCCGGCCGCGCCACCCAGGTTGACCAGCCGCCCGCCGGGCGCCAGCACCGAGCACGCGGCCGCCGCCACGGCGCCGAACACCGGGTCGACGACGAGGTCGACGTCCGAGCCGACCGTCTGCCGGATCCGCGCAGCCAGGTCGCCGCCGTCCCCGGTGAGGACGACGTCCTCGGCGCCGGCCCGGCGGGCACGCTCGGCCGCGGACGGCGACCGGCACACCCCGACCACCCGCCCGGCCCCCAGCGCGCGGGCGGCCCCCAGCGCGGCCTGGCCGACCGCGCCCCCGGCGCCGAGCACCAGCACCCGCTCCCCCGGCTGCAACCGGCCGCGCCAGGTCAGGGCCATCCAGCCGGCGACCGCCGACAGGCCCAGCGCCGCCACGACCGGGTCGGGCAGGTCGCCGGCGAGCGGGACGACGTCGGCGTCCGGCACGGCGCAGAGCTCACCCAGGCTGCCGTCGCCCGGGCTCATCCCCGCCGAGGTGGCGAACCAGACCCGGGTGCCGGGTGTCAGCGCCGCCGACGACTCCACGACCCCCACCCCCTGCACGCCGGGCACGTAGGGCACGGCCGGGCGGCCGAAGTACGACGTCCCGGAGGCGCAGAGCAGGTCCAGCGGCACGACCGGGGCGGCGGTCACCCGGACCAGGGTCCGGCCCTCGCCGGGCACCGGGTCCGGGTGGTCGGCCAGGGCGGGCGGCTCGCCCGGCGAGGTCAGGACGGCGGCGCGCACCGGCTCAGGTCGCGATGTCGGGATAGGGCATGGAGATGTGCTCCATCGCCTTCCCGTAGGCGCGCTGGTACTCCATCGGCCCGTGGTCGCGTTCGAACAGCGCGATGAACAAGGTGAGCGTCAGGAACGGGTGCGCGCCCATCTGGAACAGCGCGACGTGGTCGTGCTCGGCCAGCGCCCGCCGCTCCTCGTCGGTGAAGGCCAGCCAGGTGGTCTTCTCGGCGGGGATGCAGTTGAGGACGGTGTTGGCCATCTCGGCCTCCCACCAGGTGACCGTGCCGGCCGGGTCCTCCCGGTAGCGCTCGGTCAGCTCGGGGTCGCGGTCGACGGTGAACAGGAACTTGTCCAGCAGGTACTTGCTCATGCCGACACCCCCGCGCTCGGGACCCCGTTGGGGTACCAGGTGAAGTACGCCTCCATGGTGTGGAACAGGTCCAGGGTGTCGACGTGGTCGGCCTTCGCGCCCTCGCCGGCCACGCCCATCATCAGCATGAAGTCCATGAACCCGTGGGTGGCGTTGCCCGGGTGGTGCAGGGACTCCAGGGAGACCTCGGCCAGGCACCCCTCGATGTCCCCGCTGGCGATCCACTCGACGGCCTTGCGGTCGAACTCCGGGTCCGGCCCGTGCTCGCCGAACTGCCGCGGCCCGCCCAGCTCCAGGGACAGGTGCCCGGTGCCGATCACCGCCACCCGCTTGTCCGACTCCCAGGACTCGACCATCTCCCGGATCGCCCGGCCCAGCTGGACGAAGCGCTTCGGCTGCGGCAGCGGCGGGGCGAAGATGTTCGTGTAGACCGGCACGATCGGCAGGTCGGCCTGCGGGCGCAGCGTGATGATCGGGCAGGTGATGCTGTGGTCGATCCGCAGCTCGTTGCTGAAGGCCAGGTCGAAGTCCCGGTCCAGCCCGTCCCGCAGCAGGTGCGCCGCCAGGTCCTCCTCGCCGCGCAGCGTCATCTTCGGCAGCCCGAACTCGCGCTCCTCGTTGTGGAAGTTGGCGTCGAAGAACGGCGCCTTGCCCACCAGGAACTGCGGCATGTTGTCCAGCCAGAGCTGGTGGAAGTGGTCGCTGCCGACCATCACCAGGACGTCGGGCTCCGCGCGGGTGAGCGTCTCGCGGAACGCCTCGATCTTCGCCACCCACTCGTCGGCGAACGGCGGCCGGTCGGCGCCGGTGGCGGTGCTGGCCCGGTAGTAGAAGGGGTGGTGGGTGGACGCGATCACCGCGGCCAGTTCAGCCATGACTGTCTCCGTTGAGGTCAGGGAGGTACGGGTCGGGGGCGACGGACCGGTTGTTGAGGTCCACGGACAGGAAGACGTCGTTGGCGACCGGGTGCCGCAGTTCCTCGGCCAGCTGCCCGATCAGCCCGGCCGTGCGGGCGAGCAGGGCGAACCCGCGGAGCAGCTCCAGCGGCAGGCCCAGGTCGGCCAGCGCCGCACCGCACACCCCGGCCCCGTTGAGCGGCAGGGTCTTGCCGAGCACCTGGGGGTGGACCCGGCCGATCGCGGCGAACAGCGACAGGTGCGGGCCGAACAGCCCCTCCTCGGTCGCGATCTCGAACAGCCGGGGGGTGCGCGGGTCGCCGTCCTTGTGCACGTGGTGGCCGAGCCCGGGGACGAAGCGTCGCGCCGCCCGCTGGGCGGTCACCGTCTCCAGGGCCAGGGCGTCCCAGCCGGCGTCGTCGGTCGGCAGCTCACCGTCCACGCCCTTCAGCACGTCGTCCAGGAACCGGCCGGAGTCCTCGGTGACGCCGAGGAACCGGGAGCCACCGCCGAGCAGGCCGGCGGCGAGCGCCCCCTGCACCGAGTCCGGCGCCGACAGGTAGGTGAGCCGGGTGACGATGGCGGTCGGGGTGAAGCCGTGGTCGGCGAGCGCGGCCAGCACCGCCTCGAAGACCCGGGTCTCCCCCGGTGTGGGCCGCCGCTGGGTGGCCAGCCAGAAGGCCAGCTCACCGAAGCCGACGGTGCCCATGACGTCGCGGGCCAGGTCGGTGCCCAGCAGCGTGATCGACTCGCGGCTGGAGGCACCCAGCGCGGTCGGGTACTCGGGCGTGGTCACGCGTCCTCCTCGGTGGCCAGCCACCGTCGCAGCTCGGCGCCGTGCTCGTCCAGGCCCGGCGGTGGCAGCCGGTAGTCGGCCGGCGTCTCGGAGAAGGTGATCGGGTGGCGGACCGACGGCACTGCCGCCTCGCCCTCCCCCACGGTCACCACGGGGTCCAGGCCGATCGACTCGGCGAAGGCGACCCCCTGGTCGACGGTGTTGATCGGCCCGCAGGGCACGCCCGCGGCGATGATGTCGTCGAACCAGTCCCGCTTGGACCGGGTGCTCAGCCGCTCGACCAGCAGCGGGCGCAGCTCGTCCCGGTTGGCCGTGCGGTCCTCGTTGCGGGCGAAACGCGGGTCGTCGGCGAGCTCGGGCACGCCGAGCACCTCGACCAGCCGGCGGAACTGGCCGTTGTTGCCGGCGGTGATGATCAGGTCGCCGTCGGCGCACGGGAGCGGCTCGTAGGGGAACAGGCTCGGGTGGCTGTTGCCCATCCGGAACGGGACGACGCCACCGGCGACGACGGCGCTGGCGTGGTTGACCAGCCCGGACAGCGCCGAGGACAGCAGGTTGACCTCGACGTGCTGGCCGCGGCCGGTCTCGTGCCGGACGTTCAGCGCCGAGAGCACGCCGATGGTGGCGTGCAGCCCGGCCATCACGTCGAAGACGGAGATGCCGGCCCGGAACGGCTCGCCCTCGGGGTCGCCGGTGAGGCTCATCAGGCCGGAGATCGCCTGCACGATCAGGTCGTACCCGGGCAGCGGCGCACCGGCCGGGCCGCTGCCGAAGCCGGTGATCGAGGCGTAGACGACGCCGGGGTTGGTCGCGCTGACGCTCGCGTAGTCCAGGCCGAAGCGCCCCAGCCCGCCGGTCTTGAAGTTCTCGATCACGATGTCGGCGCGGCGGGCCAGCTCCTGCGCGGCGGCGGCGTCGGCGGGGTCCTTGAGGTCCAGGGCGATGGAGCGCTTGTTGCGGTTCACGCCCAGGTAGTAGGTCGACACCCCCTCGCGCACCGGCGGCGCCCAGCTGCGGGTGTCGTCGCCGCCAGGGCTCTCCACCTTGACCACCTCGGCCCCCATGTCGGCCAGCAGCATGGTGGCGTAGGGCCCGGCCAGGACCCGGGAGAAGTCGGCCACCAGCAGGCCGGAGAGCGGCCCCCGGCCCGGCGAGCTGCCGGGCGGCAGTGGGTGTTCGGTCATCGGGTGTGGCCCCTCGAGCGGTGCAGCGCCGTCAAGCGGACGGGCGTCCGGAGTGACGCAGAGTCTCGACACGTCCGACAGCCGCTGTCAACCGGAAGTCGCCAGAGCCCGGTTCGCCTTGACATGTGGTCGCAGTCACCCTGAGAGTGGGCCCGGTCGCCAGGCTGACCGTTGTGCGGACACTCGTCCGCGACAGTCCGGTGACGGCCTGGAGGTAGACGATGTCCCAGCCCGACACCGACGTCGCGGGGCAGGCGACCGACCGCCCGGTCGCGCTGCGCAACGGCACCGTGCTGACCATGGACGACGCGCACACCGTGCTGCCCGACGCCGACGTGCTGGTCGTGGACGGGAAGATCGCCGCCGTCGGTCAGCAGCTCGACGTCCCGGCCGGGACGCTGGAGATCGACGCGCAGGGCGGCGTCGTGATGCCCGGCATGATCGACACCCACCGGCACATGTGGCAGACCGCGATGCGCGGCTACGGCGCCGACTGGACGCTCACCCAGTACTTCGTCTGGTACTACCTCGAGCACGGCAAGGCCTTCCGTCCCGAGGACGTGTACGCCGGCAACCTGCTGTCGGCCTGGGACGCCGTCGAGGCCGGGGTGACCACCACCGTCGACTGGTCGCACGGGCTGCAGACCGTCGACCACGCCGAGGCCGCCGCCGACGCCCTGCTCGCGGTGCCCGGCCGGTTCCTGCTGGCCTACGGCAACATCCAGGCCGGTCCCTGGGAGTGGGCCACCGACCCGGCCGTGCAGGCGTTCCTGAAGCGTCGCCAGGACGAGGGCAAGCTCGGCCTGCAGCTGGCCTTCGACGTCACCGGTGACCCGGCGTTCCCGGAGAAGCCGGCGTTCGAGGTGGCGCGCGAGCTCGGCCTGCCGGTCACCACGCACGCCGGCGTCTGGGGGGCCACCGGCGACGAGGGCATCCGGCTGATGCACGAGAACGGCTTCATGACCCCCGAGACGGTCTACGTGCACGCCGCCACGCTGACCACCGACTCCTACCACCGGATCGCCGCGACCGGCGGCTCGATCTCGGTGTCCACGGAGTCCGAGCAGAGCGCAGGGCAGGGCTACCCGCCCACCTGGCAGGTGCGCCGGCACGGCATCCCGGTCTCGCTGTCGATGGACACCAGCGTGTGGTGGAGCAGCGACCTGTTCTCCGCGATGCGCAGCACGCTGGGCGCCGACCGGTCGCGGGAGCACCTGGAGGCCCACGCCCAGGGGCAGACGGTCACCCAGGTGCACCTGCGGGCCGAGCAGGTCGTCGACTGGGCCACCCGTGGCGGCGCGCTGGCGCTGGGCCGGGACGACCTGGGCAGCCTGGAGCCGGGCAAGCAGGGCGACGTCGTGCTGATCAAGAACGACCGGTCGCCGGTCTCCTTCCCGCTGCTGAACCCCTACGGGCACGTGGCCTTCCAGGCCCAGCGCGGCGACGTGCACACCGTGCTCGTCGGCGGCCGGGTGGTGAAGCACGAGCACCAGCTGGTCGGCGCCGACCTGGCCGCGGTGCGGCGGACCGTCGACGCGACGGTCGAGCACCTGCAGTCGACCCTCGGCCCCGAGGCGTGGGCGGCCGGCATGAACCCGGCACTGCCGGACGACGACGTGCTGGACAACCCGTACACCTACACCGAGTACAAGTCCCACTCCACCCACGGAGCGCGGGGCAACGTCTTCGGCGAGCCCTCGCTGGACCAGCACAGCTCGCACTGAACACCCGTCGCACCGCGCCGGCCCGGCGCGGTGCGACGCACCAGCAGCAACGGGACGGGGAGGTGGCACACAGTGGCAGGACGGGGCACGGGGCCGGACTTCGTGGAGGCGCTGGCGCGCGGACTGGACGTGCTGGCCTGCTTCGACGCCGACCACCCGGTCATGTCGCTGAGCGACGTCGCGACGTCCGCCGGGCTGGCCCGGCCGACCGCGCGACGGCTGCTGCTCACCCTGGAGGAGCTGGGCTTCGTCCGGTCTTCCGCCGGCGCCTTCCGGCTCACCCCGAAGGTGCTCACCCTCGGCATGGCCTACGTCGGGGCGCTGGGGCTGTGGGAGATCGCCCGCCCGCACCTGGAGGGGCTGGTCGCGCAGACCGGTGAGTCCTCCTCGATGGCCCAGCTCGACGGCTCGGACATCGTCTACGTCGCGCGGGTCGCCGTCCCGAAGCTGATCACGCTGCGGGTGGAGATCGGCACGCGCTTCCCCGCCGTGCAGACCTCGCAGGGCAAGGTGCTGCTCGCCGGCCTCTCCCCCGCGGAGCTGGAGGCCACCCTGGCCCAGCCGAGCCGGGCCGGGCTGCCGACCTACATCGGCCGCTCCGCCGACCAGCTGCAGACCGAGCTGACCGAGGTCCGCGCCCGTGGCTGGGCACTGGCCGACGAGGAGCTGGCCCCCGGCGTCCGCTCGGTCGCGGTGCCGGTCCGGGACGGCGCCGGCGCCGTGCGCGCCGCGATGAACGTGACGGTGCACGCCGCCGAGACCTCGACCGACCGGCTGCTCACCGAGCACCTCCCCCGGCTGTTGCGCACCGCCGGCGACATCAGCGCCGAGTGGGCGCTGTGGCAGACCCGGCCGCACGTCGAGGTCACCCGCCGGCCGGACGGCTCGACGGCCGCCGGCTGAGCGCCTCCCTGCCGCCGATCAGCTCGGGTCGGCCGCCGGGGGCCAGGTCTTCGCGACCATGGTGAGCACGTCGTAGGTGGCCACCGGCTGCCCGTCGCCGTCCACCACGACCGCGTCCCAGCGCACCTCGCCGTGGTCGGCGCCGCCCCGCGGGGTGATCTGCTTGGCGGTGAGGGTGACCGTCAGCTCCGCACCGGGCTTGACCGGGGTGAGGAACCGCAGGTTGTCCACCCCGTAGTTGGCCAGCACCGGGCCCGGGTCCGGGTCGACGAACAGCCCGGCGGCCCAGGAGACGATCAGGTAGCCGTGCGCGACCCGCCCGCCGAACAGCGGGTTGGCCGCGGCGGCCGCCTCGTCCATGTGGGCGTAGAAGGTGTCGCCGGTGAACTCGGCGAAGTGCTCGATGTCGGCGAGGGTGACCGCCCGCGGCCCGGCGGTCACCGAGTCCCCGATCCGCAGGTCGGCCAGCGACTTGCGGAACGGGTGCACGCCGTCGTCGGTGCGCGCGGCGCCGGTCACCCACCGGCGACCGATCGCGGTCAGCATGTCGGGTGAGCCCTGCACGGCGGTGCGCTGCATGTGGTGCAGCACCCCGCGGATCCCGCCGAGCTCCTCGCCGCCACCGGCCCGCCCGGGGCCGCCGTGCACCAGCACCGGCAGCGGGGAGCCGTGGCCGGTGTTCTCCCCGGCGTCGTCCCGGTCCAGCACCAGCACCCGGCCGTGCGCGTGCGCGGCACCGAGCACGAACTCCCGGGCGACCGCCGGGTCGTGGGTGACGATCGAGCCCACCAGGCTGCCCTGCCCGCGCGCAGCGAGCTCGACCGCGTGCGCCACGCCGTCGTAGGGCAGCACCGTGCTGACCGGCCCGAACGCCTCGACGTCGTGCGGCTCGGCGGCGGAGAGGTTGTCGCAGCGCAGCAGCATCGGCGGCAGGAAGGCGCCCCGGTCCCGGTCGGCGCCGACCACGGAGAAGTCGTCCGGGTCCCCGGCGACCAGGTCGGCCACCCCGCGCAGCGCCTTCACCGCCCGGAGCACCTCCTGCCGCTGGTCCAGGCTTGCCAGCGCGCCCATGGTGACGCCCTCGGCGCCCGGGGCACCGACGACGACCTCGGCGAGCTTCGCCCGGGTGGCCTCCACGACGTCGTCGGCCAGCTCGCGCGGCACCAGCGCCCGGCGGATGGCGGTGCACTTCTGCCCCGCCTTGACGGTCATCTCGGTGACCAGCTGGTCGACGAACAGGCCGAACTCGGGGGTGTCCGGGGTGGCGTCGGGGCCGAGCACCGCGCAGTTGAGCGAGTCGGCCTCGGCGTTGAACCGCACCGAGTTCGCCACCACCGCGGGGTGATTGCGCAGCTTGCGGGCGGTGGACGCCGAGCCGGTGAAGAACACCAGGTCCTGCCCGGCGAGCCCGTCGAGGACGCCGGCGGCGCTGCCGGCCAGCAGCTGCACGCTGCCCTCCGGCAGCAGGCCGCTGTCGACGATCGAGCGGACGACGGCCTCGGTCAGGTAGGCGGTCTGGCTGCCCGGCTTCACCACGGTCGGCACGCCGGCGATGAAGGCGGGGGCGAACTTCTCCAGGAAGCCCCAGACCGGGAAGTTGAACGCGTTGATCTGCACGGCGACCCCGCGCAGCGGCGTGTACAGGTGCTGGCCGAGGAAGGTGCCGCCCCGGCCCAGCGGCTCGGGGGCCCCGTCGAGCACCACGGTGTCGTCGGGCAGCTCCCGGCGCGCCTTGCTGGCGTAGGACAGCAGCGTGCCGAAGCCGCCGTCGACGTCCACCGCGGTGTCCCGGTCGGTGCACCCGGTGCGCCGGGAGAGTGCGTAGACCGCGTCCTTCTCCGCCATCAGCCGCAGGCCCAGCTGCTTGAGCAGCGCCGCGCGCTGGTGGAAGGTCAGCTCACGCAGCGCCGGGCCGCCGACCGAGCGGGCGTGGTCCAGCATCGCCGGCACGTCCAGCCCGGTGCTGGACACCCGGACGACGGTCTCGCCGGTGACGGCGTCGGCGATCGGCGTCCCCTCGTCGGGGGCGGTGTACCAGCGGCCGGCGACGTAGCTCGGCAGCAGCGGTGCGGTCATCGGAGCGCCTCCGGAGGGACGGGTGCGGCTGCGGTGCGCAGGCCGCTGAAGGTGGTCGTGACCAGCGCGTCGGCCAGCGCCTCGGCGTCCAGGCCGCGACCGGGGCGGTACCACTCGGTGAGGGAGTTGACGGTGCCGAACAGCAGCCGGCTGGTCACCGCGGGGTCGACGTCGGGCCGCACGTCGCCCTCCTCCTCGGCCGCGCGGACCAGGTCGGTGACGATCCGGTCGAACTCGCGGCGCCGGTCCAGCGCCTCGGACTCGACGGCGGAGTTGCCGCGCACCCGGAGCAGCAGGGTGACGAACGGCAGGTGGGTGGTCAGCACGCGCACCGACCCGCGGACGACGTGCTCCAGCCGGTCGATGGCCGGGCCGTTGAGCGCTCCCGGCTCGTCCAGGACGGCGAAGAGCGCGTTCAGCGCCCGGTCCAGGGCCAGCCGCAGCAGCTCCACCTTGCTCGGCACGTGGTGGTAGATCGCCGACTTGGTGACGCCGAGCCGGGCCGCCAGCTCGTCCATGCTGGTGGCCTCGTACCCGCGCTCGATGAACACGGCCACCGCGGTGTCCAGCAGCGAGTCCAGCGAGTGCCCGGGCCTCCCCCGCCGCGCCGGGATCGCCGGAGAGGTCGCGGTCATGGCCGGTCGCGGCGGTCGGTGAGCCGCTGCAGCTTGCCCACCGAGCGGGCCAGCGTCTCCGGGTCGACGACGGACACCTCGACGGTGATCCCGATGGTGTCCTTGACGGCCGTGCCGACCTCCTGGGCCGCAGCGGCGCGCCGGTCGGCCGGGCAGTCCGGCCGGGCCTCCACGTGCACGGTCAGGTGGTCCATCCGCCCCCGGGTGGTCAGCTCGAGGGAGAAGTGCGGGGACAGCCCCGGGGTCCGGAGCACGACCTCCTCGATCTGGGTCGGGAAGACGTTGACCCCGCGCAGGATGATCATGTCGTCGGTCCGGCCGGTCACCTTCTCCATCCGGCGCATGCCCGGCCGGGCGGTGCCCGGCAGCAGCCGGGTCAGGTCACGGGTGCGGTAGCGGATGACCGGCATCGCCTGCTTGGTCAGCGAGGTGAACACCAACTCGCCCTGTTCCCCCTCGGGCAGCACCTCGCCGGTGTCCGGGTCGATGACCTCCGGGTAGAAGTGGTCCTCCCAGATGTGCAGACCGTCCTTGGTCTCGACGCACTCCTGCGCGATGCCCGGGCCCATGACCTCCGACAGCCCGTAGATGTCGATCGCCTCGATGTCCAGGCGCTCCTCCATCTCCCGGCGCATCTCCTCGGTCCACGGCTCGGCGCCGAAGATGCCGATCTCCAGCGAGCAGGCACGCGGGTCCAGGCCCTGCTTCTCGAACTCGTCGATGATCGTGAGCAGGTACGACGGCGTCACCATGATCACCCGCGGCTGGAAGTCCTGGATCAGCTGCACCTGGCGCGGGGTCATGCCACCGGAGACCGGGATGACCGTGCAGCCCAGCTTCTCCGCGCCGTAGTGCGCGCCCAGCCCGCCGGTGAACAGCCCGTAGCCGTAGGCGTTGTGCAGCTTGTCCCCGGCGCGGCCGCCGGCCGCGCGGATGGAGCGGGCCATGACGGTGGCCCAGGTGTCGATGTCGTCCTCGGTGTAGCCGACGACGGTCGGCCGCCCGGTGGTGCCCGAGGAGGCGTGCACCCGGCGGACCTGGTCCTGCGGGACGGCGAACATCCCGAACGGGTAGTTCTCCCGCAGGTCGGCCTTGCCGGTGGTCGGGAAGCGCGCCAGGTCGGCCAGCTCGCGGCAGTCGTCGGGGTGCACGCCGGCGGCGTCGAACGCCGTCCGGTAGTGCGGGACGTTCGCGTAGACGTGCCGCAGGGTCCACTGCAGGCGCTCCAGCTGCAGGGCGCGCAGCTCGTCGACGCCCATCCGCTCGGCCGGGTCGAGCAGCGCCGGGTCGGGCGCCGAGCCCAGCCGGCGGGCGCTCTCGTCGGTGCCCGTGGTCCCGGTCGCTGTGGTCATGCGCTGTGTCCTCCGCGGTCGCCGAGCGTCGTTGCCGGCCGGCCGGCCGGGCGCACGCGGCACCCAAATACCGTCCAGGTGGTCAGTAACCAACTCCTCGCCGGGACGGCTGTCAACCCGCGTCGCGCCGCCCGGCCGGGACGGGTTGTGCCGCGCCGCGCGAGGGTGGACACTGAATACCGACCGCATGGTCAGTAATTGATCGCCCAACGAGGGGACGTCATGTCTGCGCCGACGCTGGACCGCCCGACTCCGGACGAGACCGTGCTGCAGCAGCAGTTCGACGCCACGATCGCGGCCGACCACCGCATCGAGCCGCGCGACTGGATGCCCGAGGGCTACCGCAAGGGCCTGATCCGGCAGATCGCCCAGCACGCCCACTCGGAGATCATCGGCATGCAGCCCGAGGGCGACTGGCTGCTCGCCGCCCCCAGCCTGCGGCGCAAGGCGATCCTGCTGGCCAAGGTGCAGGACGAGGCCGGCCACGGGTTGTACCTCTACTCGGCCGCCGAGACCCTCGGCGCCGACCGGGCCGACCTCACCGACAAGCTCATCGAGCGCAAGCAGAAGTACAGCTCGATCTTCAACTACCCGACGCTCACCTACGCCGACGTCGGCGTCATCGGCTGGCTGGTCGACGGCGCGGCGATCTGCAACCAGGTGCCGCTGTGCCGCAGCTCTTACGGGCCCTATGCCCGGGCGATGATCCGGGTCTGCAAGGAGGAGTCCTTCCACCAGCGGCAGGGCTACGAGCTGCTGATGACGATGATGCGCGGCACCGACGCCCAGCGGGCGATGGTGCAGGACTCCGTCGACCGCTGGTGGTGGCCGTCGCTGATGATGTTCGGCCCGCCGGACGACGACAGCCCCAACTCGGCCCAGTCGATGGCCTGGGGCGTCAAGCGGCACAGCAACGACGAGCTGCGCCAGCGCTTCGTCGACATGACCGTGCCGCAGGCCGAGGTGCTCGGCGTGACGCTGCCCGACCCCGAGCTCGCCCTGGACCCCGAGACCGGCCGCTACCGCTTCGGCGCCATCGACTGGTCGGAGTTCAAGCAGGTGCTGGCCGGCAACGGCCCGTGCAACGACGAGCGGATCGCCCGCCGCCGGGCCGCCCGCGACGACAACGCGTGGGTCACCGAGGCGGCGACCGCCTACGCCGACAAGCACGCGGCCGTGAGCGCCTGATGAGCGACCAGGACGCCGGCGGGCCGATGGGCGACGTCACCGCCGAGGGTGGGCACGGCGCCGTCCCCACCGGGCCGGGCGTGCCGGTGGCCGACCAGCCGGCGGTGAGCAAGCGCGACTGGCCGCTGTACGAGGTGTTCGTCCGCGGCAAGCGCGGGCTGAACCACGTGCACGTCGGCTCGCTGCACGCCCCCGACGACGAGATGGCCGTGCACGCCGCCCGCGACCTCTACACCCGGCGCAACGAGGGCGTGAGCATCTGGGTGGTCCAGGCCGGCGCCATCACCGCCTCCAGCCCCGACGAGAAGGACCCGCTGTTCGCCCCCAGCGGCGACAAGGTCTACCGGCACCCGACGTTCTACGAGATCCCGGAGAACGTCCCCCACATGTGAAGGACCTCCTCTCCCCCCACCCGCCTCGTTCCTCGGCGGGCGGGCCCCTGAGAGAAGGCCGATGGCCGTGCACTCCGTGCCCGGAAGAGAGGTTTCGCATGGCGCATGAAGAGACCGTGTACGAGGCGTTGGACCATGCGCACGGGGGCGAGGGGCAGTGGGCCTTCGGCACCGGCTTCGACGAGCCGCTGGCCGGGGTCGACACCACCGTGCCCGAGGGCATCGACCCGGCTGACCTGGGCGCCTACTGCCTGATGCTCGGCGACGACGCGCTGGTGCTCTGCCAGCGGCTCACCCAGTGGGTGACCAACGCCCCCGAGCTCGAAGAAGAGGTCGCGCTGGCCAACTGCGGGCTGGACCTGCTCGGCCAGGCCCGGCTGCTGCTGGCCCGCGCGGGGTCGGTCGGCGTGCTCGGCCGCAGCCGCGAACGGGCGACGGCGAGCATCCCCGACGAGGACGCGCTGGCCTACTTCCGCGATCCCGACGAGTTCCGCCACTCCGGACTCGTCGAGGCGCCCAACGGCGACTTCGGGCAGACCGTCGTCCGACTGCTGGCCGCCTCCGCCTGGCGGCTGGCACTGTTCGCCCGGCTGCGCGAGTCCCGCGACCCGGTGCTCGCCGCGATCGCCGCCAAGGGCGTCCCCGAGCTGACCTACCACCGCGACCACGCCGCCCGCTGGGTGCTCCGGCTCGGCGACGGGACACCGGAGTCACACCGCCGCACCCAGGCCGGCGTCGACGCCGTCTGGCCGCTGCTCGCCGACCTGTTCACCGCCACCGACGTCGAGACCCGGCTGACCGCCGCCGGGGTGGCCGTCGACCCGGCAGAGCTCACCGACGAGGTGCGCGACGTGCTCACCCTCGTGCTGGAGCGGGCGACCCTCACCGCGCCCGAGTGGCCCACCCCGCAGCCCAGCCGCGGCCGCGCCGGTGAGCACAGCGCGGACTTCACCACGCTGTTGACCGAGCTGCAGTCCACCGCCCGCGAACACCCGGCCGCGACCTGGTGACCGCGATGTCGTCGACCCCGAGGGGCCAAAGTCGCGATTTTGGCCCCTCTGACGCGCGGGCGGTGGCGGAGACGGTCACCGACCCCGAGCTGCCCATGCTGACACTGGCCGACCTCGGCGTGCTGCGCGACGTCCGGGACGAGGACGGCACGGTCGTCGTGGAGATCACCCCCACCTACTCCGGCTGCCCGGCGATGGGCGTCATGCGCGCGGACCTGGTGCACGCGCTGCACCGGGCCGGGTTCGCCGACGTCGACGTCCGCACCGTCCTCTCCCCCGCCTGGAGCACCGACTGGATCAGCCTGGCCGGCCGCCGCAAGCTGGCCGACGGCGGCATCGCACCGCCTGGCGACGCGCCGGTACGCCACACGGGCCCCGTGCCGCTGCAGCTCGGCCCGTCCCGGCGGACGGCGAGCTGCCCGCAGTGCGGGTCGGCCGACACAGAGGAGATCAGCGAGTTCAGCGGGACCGCGTGCAAGGCGATGCGCCGCTGCCGGGTCTGCCTGGAGCCCTTCGAGCACCTCAAGGAGATCTGATGACGGCCCCCGCCCGCCGGCGTCCGCAGTTCCACCCGCTGAAGGTCGCCCAGGTCGAGCGGCTCACCGACGACGCCGTGGCGGTGACCTTCGACGTCCCGCCCGAGCTGGCCGAGGACTACCGGTTCCGCCCCGGCCAGGCGCTGACCCTGCGCCGGGTGGACGGCGACCGGGACGAGCGGCGCTCCTACTCCATCTGCGCGCCGGTCGGCGCCGCACCCCGGGTCGGGGTCCGCGAGGTGCCCGGCGGCTTCTTCTCCGCCTACCTGGTCAACGAGGTGCGGCCGGGCGACGAGATCGAGGTGCTCCCCCCGTCGGGCACCTTCACCGCCGACCTGTCGGTGCCCGGCGACCACGTGTTCGTCGTCGCCGGGTCCGGGGTCACGCCGGTGCTCTCGCTGGCCGCCACCGTGCTGCGGGACGGCGAGTCGACCGTGACCGTCTTCTACGGCAACCGCCGCACCAACACGGTCATGTTCGCAGACGAGCTCGCCGACCTGAAGGACCGCTACGGCACCCGACTGCAGCTGGTGCACGTGCTGTCCCGCGAGCCGCGGGACGCCGAGCTGACCAGTGGCCGGCTGGACGGCGACCGGTTGCGCACCCTGGTCGACGCCTTCACCGACGCACCGCAGGTGGACCACTGGTGGCTGTGCGGCCCACACGGGATGGTCACCGACGCCCGCGAGCTGCTCACCGAGCTGGGCGTGCCGACCGAGCGGGTGCACCAGGAGCTGTTCTACGTCGACGACCTGCCGCCGGAGCCGGTCCGCGGCGACGACCAGACCGTCGAGGGTCCGAGCAGCTCGGTGACGATCGTGCTGGACGGCCGCACCACGACGCTGACCCTGCCGCGCGGGGTGCCAGTGCTCGACTCGGCGCAGCAGGTGCGCGGCGACCTGCCGTTCGCCTGCAAGGGCGGGGTGTGCGGCACCTGCCGGGCCCGGGTCACCGACGGCGAGGTGGAGATGCGCCGCAACTACGCGCTGGACCCCGGCGAAGTGGACGCCGGGTACGTGCTGACCTGCCAGTCGCTGCCGCTGACCGACGAGGTCACCGTCGACTACGACGCCTGACGTCGCCGGCTGCGAGTGGGGAGCCCCACCCGCAGCCGGCGACCCGGCCGTCAGTTGTCCAGGATGAACACCGTGGTGCTCTGGTACTCCTCGCCCGGCTGGAGCTCCGTCGAGGGGAACTCGGGCTGGTTCGGGGAGTCCGGGAAGTGCTGGGTCTCCAGCGCCAGCCCGTCACCCTGCCGGTAGACGCTCCCGCCGGTGCCCACGATCGTGCCGTCGAGGAAGTTGCCCGAGTAGAACTGCAGGCCCGGCTCGGTGGTGGCGATCGTCAGAGTCCGGCCGCTGTCCGGGTCGTGCAGTACGGCGGCCTTCTCCAGGGCGTCCTCGCTGTCCGAGCCCTCGCGCGCGCCGTTGTCCTCGCGGTCGAGCACCCAGTTGTGGTCGTAGCCCTGGCCGTACAGGATCTGCTGGTCGGCCACCCGGATGCGCTCCCCGATCGCGGTGGGCTCACGGAAGTCGAACGGCGTGCCCTCGACCGGCGCGATCTCCCCGGTGGGGATGAGCGTCTCGTCGACCGGGGTGTAGGCGTCGGCGTCGATCTTGAGCTCGTGGTCGTAGATGGTGCCGGACCCCTCGCCGCCGAGGTTCCAGTAGGTGTGCTGGGTGAGGTTCACGACGGTCGGTGCGTCGGTGGTGGCCTCGTAGCGGACGGCCAGCCGGTTGTTCGCGTCCATGGCGTAGGTGACCGCGGTGGTGAGGGTGCCGGGGAAGCCCTGGTCCCCGGCCGGGCTGACCAGCTCCAGCCGCAGCGCGGCCACGCGGTCGTTGCCGACGGGGGTCGCCGTCCACACCCGGTCGTCGAACCCGTCGGGCCCGCCGTGCAGGGTGTTCGGGCCGTCGTTGAGCGGCAGCTGGTAGGTCTCGTCCTCGATGTCGAAGGTGCCGCCGGCGATGCGGTTGCCGTAGCGGCCGATGAGCGAGCCGAAGTACGGGTCGGCGTCCGAGGCGTAGCCGGCCACGTCGGGGAAGCCCAGGACGACGTTCTCCACGTCCCCGTCCTCGTCGGGCACCTCCAGGGTCTGGATGACACCGCCGTAGGTGAGCACCCGGACCGTCATGTCGCCGTTGCTCAGCGTCCAGCGCTCGACCGGGGTGCCGTCGGGCGCGGTGCCGAAGGGCTCGACGGTCGTGCTCGCGGAGCCGCGGTCGGAGCCGCCGCCGCGTCCCGGGTGACCCTCGCCCGCGGCGGCCGGTGCGGCCGCGCTGCCGACGAGGAGGCCGGTGCTGAGGGTGGCCACCAGGGGCCAGTGGCGCCGTCGGTGCCGTCGGGTCGCCGCGGCGGCCGGCTGACGGGAGGAGGGCAGGGTGGCGCGTCCAGGCATGCGGGACTCCGGTGTCCGTGGTGGTCCACCGGCGTCATCGCGCGGTGGCGGGGGCCGTGCCCCGCAGCACCAGGAACGGCGAACGGGGTCGTGCCCTCGGTCAGTCCGGTGGAACGCGCCCGACCGTAGGGAGGTCAGCGGAATGGTGTCAATGGGACGCCTGGGGCTGCGCGCGTGGCCCGGGACCACCCGGAGTCGGCTTCCACGTCTGGATCGCGCCCGGGCTGGGCATGGAGGTGGTCGACCCGGGCGAGCCGAGCCCGGGGACCCGAGCCCCTCCGGCGGCCCGGCGTGGCCCTCGGTCCACGAGTGCGCCGCGGTGGGGCTCCCGTCCTGGGAGGAGAGACCCATGGCCGACACCCCCGACTCCGGTCACTCGGACGAGCCCGGACTGCGCCAGCAGATCGCCAACGGCGGCTGGCAGCTGTACGCCCTGGAGTTCGTCGCACTGCTGGTCGTCTTCGGCTGGCTGTTCGTCACCGTGTACTTCGGCGGCGGGGAGGGCCCTTGGTGACCCGGCGCTGCGTTTCAGCCCGACTTCCCCGGGCACGCACCCGTCGTGCGTGAGATGGACCCCAAGGACCCCAGCACCCTCTACGCCGAGGGGCCGGTCGCCGACGAGCCACCCGACGACGACGTGCCCGAGTCGTCCCCCGTCCGCGACTCCGGGGGCACCGGGCCGGGGCCGGACGACCTCGACCGGCTGCTCTGACCGACGTCCCGCCCGACGCGGACGACGCACCTGCGGGAGACTGGGGTGTGACCGAGGCACCCGTGGCACTGGCGACCACGAACTGGGCAGGCAACCACACCTATCGCGCGACGCAGCTGCACCGGCCGGAGTCGCTGGCCCAGCTGCAGCAGACGATCGCGAACGCCCGGCAGGTGCGGGTGCTGGGCTCTCGGCACTCCTTCACCGCCATCGGCGACAGCGCCGAGCTGGTGTCGCTGGAGGCGATGACCTCCGACCGGGTCGACGTGAGCAGCGACCGGCGCACGGTCACCGTCGATGCGGGCCTCCGGTACGGCGAGCTGGCTGCCGCCCTGCACCGCGAGGGCCT
This sequence comes from Modestobacter sp. VKM Ac-2978, assembly GCF_026968025.1. NCBI lineage: Bacteria > Bacillati > Actinomycetota > Actinomycetes > Geodermatophilales > Geodermatophilaceae > Modestobacter > Modestobacter sp. VKM Ac-2978. Next base: position 192,737 of record NZ_JAPVBP010000004.1, read on the forward strand.
GGCACTGCACAACCTGGCCTCGCTCCCGCACATCTCGATCGCCGGCGCGGTGGCCACGGCCACGCACGGATCCGGTGTCGGCAACGGCAACCTGGCGACGGCGGTCGCCGGCCTGGAGCTGGTGACCTCCAGCGGGGAACTGGTCCGGTGCGCGCGCGGCGACGCCGACTTCGACGGCATGGTCGTCGGGCTGGGCGCGCTCGGGGCGGTCACCCGGATGACCCTCGACGTCGAGCCGACCTTCGAGGTGCAGCAGCGGGTGTTCGAGCAGCTGCCCTGGGACGCGCTGTACGGCAACCTGGACGAGGTCCTGTCGGCCGGCTACAGCGTCAGCCTGTTCACGGGGCTGGGACCGAGCGTGGACATGGTCTGGGTGAAGTCCCGCACGGACGCCGCCGACTCTCCCGCCGGTGACCTGTTCGGCGCGGTCGAGGCCGCCACCGAGCTGCACCCGCTGCCCGGCATCGACCCGGCGCCCACCACCGCGCAGCTGGGCAGCGCCGGCCTCTGGTCGGACCGGCTGCCGCACTTCCGGATGGGCTTCACCCCGAGCAACGGCAACGAGATCCAGTCCGAGTACCTGCTGCCCCGCACCGCAGGGGTGGAGGCGCTGGAGGTGCTGCGCTCGCTGGCGCACCGGATCCGGCCGCTGCTGCAGATCTGCGAGGTCCGCACGATCGCCGCCGACGAGCTGTGGATGAGCACCGCGTACGGCGAGCCCACCCTCGGCCTGCACTTCACCTGGCTGCCCGCCCAGGCCGACGTCGAGGAGCTGCTGGTCGAACTGGAGGCCCAGCTGCTGCCGCTCGGCGCCCGCCCGCACTGGGGCAAGCTCTTCCTCGCCGACGCGGCCACCCTCGCCCCCCGGTACCCGCGCCACGCCGACTTCCTGGCCCTGGTCGACCGGCTCGACCCGCGCGGCGCCTTCCGCAACGACTGGCTCCAGCGGCACGTCCTCGGCGACGCCTAGGTCGGCGGCCTCCGCCCTGCGGCTGCGACGCAGACAGCCGGCTCAGCGCCCTGAGCGGCCCACTCAGGGACCCCGGGCGGGTCACCTCACCTCTCTTGTGCCTGGCGCAGGTGGACGGCGTCCTGCTGGACTGCCCGGGACCAGGAGTGATCTGGAGCGGTGACGGGCGGGAGGCCGATTCGATGTGGGTGTGGGCGGGACCGAGATGGACACGCCCCGGTGGTCGATTCAGCCGGGCCACGTGGCTCGCCAGCCTGCCCGTGGCGGCGCTCCTGATCTGGTTCGGGTGGACCCACATGGACGCCGGATCTGCCGCCGGGGGCGTGGGCTTCCTCGTCGCATGGACCGTGGGCATCGTCGCCATCACGGCCTGGAACTTCCGCACCATGTACCTCGGGCGAGGCGCGCGCGCCGAAGCCCTGCAGCGCGCAATCGAAGAGCATGACCCACGCTGAGTCCGTCGAGAGCACGTCTGGCGGATGTCGCTGAGGCCACCTTCGGGGTCGACATGGCCGGGTGCGGCACCGTCGACCCGGCTGAGCCTGCAGCACGAGAGGCGGCCGCCGCGGCCGGCTCAGGGGACGATGTGCTGGCTCTCCTTGGGCGGCCGGAGGCAGTCCTCCTCCACCGGCGATCGGGGCGGCAGCTCCGGCGCGGGCGGGGTGAGGCCTCATACGGCACCTGGCTCAGCGCGTGGGCCATCACGTTGAGCCGGGCCCGCTTCTTCACCTCGGCCTCGACCACCCACCGGGGCACCTCGGCGATGACGGGTCAGCGGGAGTCGCGTCGTTGGCTCCGGAGAACCCGCCCCGTCGCCCTCAACGGTCCCTACGGGACACCGCAGTCGCGCTGGTGCTCAGTCCCGCGGGCGGTCCACCGGCTCGGAGAAGCGGCCGGCGCCCAGTTCTCTGAGTGTTGACGTCCGCCGCAGTTCTTCGAGGGCCGCCTCGTCCAGCCACTCGGTCCTCGCACCCAACTCTCGCCAGAGGACGAGCCCGGGGGCGGCAGCGGCCACGGCGAACCGTGGGTCGCTCACCTTGATCGTGCCGGCGCACTTCCAGTCCGGCAGCCGCAGCCGGATGACGGTCTGTCGCCACTCATGCCGCGAAGTGGCCGCGACGAGGTACTCGAGGTCCTCCACTGACACCCGGTCGCGACCGTGCCAGTGCCAGACGGACAGGCGGCCAGCCGCGTCAGGCGCGTTCACGCACTCATGATCGGCTGCGCGATCGCGTCTCTCCAGCCGGCCGGCTCACTCGTCTCGTAGCGGGCCACTCAGGGACGACCTGACCGTCGTGGTCCTGGCTACGGCAAGACCCGAGCCAGTCCGGCGGGATCGTTCATCCAGGCAGCCGACTCGCGTTGGTCCTGCGGGACCTCGTCCAGCAGTCGGGTCGCGAAGTCGCGGACCGAGTACGTACCAGCGATGTGGCCGTCAACTGGGTGGACGGCGATCCCCACGTCGGCATCCGCCCAGCGACGCAGGCTGCTCACGAGCTCGTCCAGCGGTCGTTCGAGGACCCGCTCACCCGGCTCGCCGTCGTCCTGGTTCTCCGAGGACGCAGATGCCTCGTCAGGCCACAACGGAAGCAGTGTGTCCCCGTTGCGGTCCTCCCACGGCGTGACTCCTTCGTCGGTCCCCCAGCTGAAGCAGACACCCTGCTCGACCACGTGGCGAAAGAAGGCTGCGGCCCTGGACTTGTTGGCGGCCACCCGTTCGAAGGGCCTGGGAGGCATGCCACCGACCGTAGCCCCGGCGGAACCGTCGTCCCGGATGCCTGCGGCCCGTGTCCCTGCGCGAACCACTTCGGTTGACTCACTCCACCCGGAGGGCTGCCCTACGCCGAGCCTCTGCGAGGCGCCGTTCGAGTCGCTGGGCGGCTACCTCCCAGGCGTGCATCGGCGTGAACCCGTGGTCCTCGTACACCCACCAACCGGTTGGGTCGGCTTCCTGTGTCTCGATGGACTCCTCCAGGTAGACCGTCAGCCAGCTGGCTGACGCCTCCTCGTCAGAGAGACGGTCACCGCAGGCACCGCCTCTTTCGGCGCCCGCATCCCGCAGGAGTCGGAGGAGCTGGTCCTGCTCGAAGCGCAGTCGGATCGGCTCCCCATGACGTTCGAGTTCGACGACGCCCTGCTCAGGAACGAAGCTGCTCAGCACCTCGTGGACTTCCCGCACCGTCTCGCTTGCGCCCGCATCGACGGAGTAGGTCACCTCCACCTCACTCCCGAGCATGTCTGCGAAGCGACGCAGCACGCCCTCAGCCTCGGCATCCACGGCGACAGCGTGAGTCTTCTGCGCGGATCTGTCACTCAGGGCGATCTCTGCGTGTTGGCGCTCGAGCCACCCTCTGGGCGAGCCGGCGGTGGCGCCTCTCAGCGGCCCACCAAGGGACACCGCCCGCTTCCCATGCAAGACCGGTGTGCACCCATAGATTGACCGCATGGTGCGCCGACGTCCAACGCGCAGGCAGTCCTTCGCGCAGGTCGTGGACCAGTTGGACCCGGCGCAGCCGGGCGCAGATCAGTCAGCGCCAATCCCCAACCTCGCTCTGCAGCCCGAGTTCACCGACCGCAGCGGAGTCACGTGGATCCGGCGGGGAGGACTCATCACCGAGAAGCGTCTGCGGAAGTTGCTGCACGATCCTTCGGTGCGAGTGCTGCATGACCATCTGGGTGAGACGACGGAGGTGCCGGCCGACGGGCGCGAGACGTTCTGTCAGTCGGCGCGGGAGCTTTCGCGCCAGTCTCCGTACTCGCAGTTCACATGTTCGGAGTTCAAGAGCGAGGGTCGGCACCTCTTGGTCGTGCACGAGGACTGCTGAGCGCGCGAGTTCCCCCGAGCGTGAGGGACGCTTCCGAAGCCGCCCTCTGGGCGAGCCGGCGCTCGTGCCCGTGAGCGACCAATTCAGGGACTCCGGGGGCGTGGAGAGGCTCGCACCTCACATGCCCGTCCGCTGCTGTAGCTCGACGGTGAGCTGGGCGGCCGAGAACAGCAGACTGGTGTTCACCGTCAAGAGCGAGAAGACGTTGGTGGGCGGGTGGTAGTCGAGTTGACGGACTTGTCCGCGGACGTCCGCGGGTGTCTCGACCAGGTCGTAGTCGTCCTCCCACTGCCACACCTGTACGTCGGTGAACCGAAAGACGGCGACGGGAGTGGCGCGAGCCTCGACTGGAGTCCACTCGGGATCGTCGTAGACGAAGCGCATGGTCAGCGTCGGTTGTTGGACTCGGTAGTCAAAGCCAGCGAACTGCATCTCGTGCAGGCGAACCCAGATGCCACCCTCGGTCTGGAACTCGTAGGGCCTGAAGTCCGGGTGATCCAGACTGCTTCGTGCCACTCCCTCGTACTTGACCGGCGCCCGCTCCACCTGCGGCCACGCGTGCAGTGACGACTCGACGGGTGCGCTCGGCTTCATTCCTCGTCGGAACAGGCTCACGGTCAAGAACGCTAGCCGGTCCCGACCGCACGCCTGCCTGCCCGCGCGGCCCACTACTGACGACGCCGTCCTCGCCCTACGCTGATCGATCGATCAGCTGGCGCGCCTCACGAAGAGAGTCAGCTCGTCCGCACACCTCAAGCGAAATGCCCGTGCGACCAGATCAGGCGGGCGCGGCCGACGAACTGTGGATGAGCTCCGTGTACAGCGAGCCCACCCTTGAACACAGATTCCGGGGCCGAGGGAGTCGCCGGACCACTGGGCGACGGGTGGAACGGTGTCGGACGCGGCGGCCCCCTGCCCCTCGCGTATGCCGTGCAGGGGAACGGGTAGCGAGTGGCATGTCGCAGTTCGAGATCACCGCCCTTGTCCTGGCCGAGCACGAGGTCTTCCGGCGGGAGTTCACCGCGCTCGACGACCTGCCCGCCGAGGAGCTCGCCGCCGCCTGGGAGGCGCTGCACGCCAAGCTCGAGGTGCACGCCGTCGCCGAGGAGCAGCTGTTCTACCCGCTGCTCGCCCAGGAGGCGGACGCCGAGCAGGAGACGGCGGAGGGCGTGCACGACCACAACGAGATCCGGCACGCCGCGGCCGCCGTCGGGGAGCAGCAGGTCGGCAGCGAGGCGTGGTGGGAGGCAGTCCGGAACGCCCGCCAGGTCAACGCCGACCACATGGCCGAGGAGGAGACGGACTTCTTCCCGCCCTTCAAGGAGGCCGTCGACGACGAGCAGCGCGAGGCCCTGGGGATGCAGTGGCTGGCCTTCCACGACGAGCACGAGCAGGCCGAGGGGTTGTCCGGCGACGACGCGGAGGTGGCCGAGGTGGTCGCCACCGAGGTGCCGGAGGGTGACCCGTCCCGCTAGGGACGCCGACCCGGCGCGGCTGCGGCGCGGAGGGCGAGCTCCGCAGTCACGCTCAGGGGACGATGTCGGGCACGATGTGCTGGCTCTCCTTGGGCGGCCGGAGGTAGTCCTCCTCCACCGGCGGTCGGGGCGGCAGCTCCGGCGCGGGCGGGGTGAGGTCCTCGTACGGCACCTGGGTCAGCAGATGGGCCATCACGTTGAGCCGGGCCCGCTTCTTCACCTCGGCCTCGACGACCCACCAGGGCGCCTCGGGGATGTCGGTGGCCGCGAACATCGCGTCCTTGGCCCGGGAGAAGTCGACCCAGCGGTTCCGGGCCTCGAGGTCCATCGGGCTGAGCTTCCAGCGCTTGGTCGGGTCCTTCAGCCGCTTCTGGAAGCGCTTCTCCTGCTCCGTGTCGCTGACGGAGAACCAGTACTTCACGACCGTGATCCCGCTGCGCACCAGCATCCGCTCGAACTCCGGGCACGACCGGAGGAACTCCTCGTACTCCTCGTCGGTGCAGAAGCCCATGACCCGCTCGACGCCCGCGCGGTTGTACCAGGACCGGTCGAACAAGACCATCTCCCCCGGGCCGGGCAGGTGCGCCACGTACCGCTGGAAGTACCACTGCCCTTTCTCCCGCTCGGTCGGAGCCGGGAGCGCGACGACATTTGCGTGCCGCGGGTTGAGGCTCTCGGTGATCCGCTGGATCGCGCCGCCCTTGCCAGCGGCATCGCGGCCTTCGAAGAGGACGACGACCCGCAGGCCCCGCGCGCGGATGTGCTCCTGCTGCTTCACCAGCTCCGTCTGCAGCCGGGACAGTTCCTTCTCGTAGAACTTCGTGTCCACCTTGCCGGTGGACTCTGGGGTCTCCTCGACCGACGACGTCGGACCCGGTGCGCTGACCATGTGACGAGCATCATGCGCTGACCGTCCGGCGGCAAGCGGTGTGCCGTCGGGCTGCGGGACCCCGTGGCCCCGCAGCCCGGCGGGTCAGGCGCCGCTGGAGAAGGCGGCGTCGAAGGCGGCGGCCGGCGGGTCGAACGCCAGCCGGCGGACGAACTCCAGCGCCTCGGGCGCTCCGACCAGTCGGTCCATCCCGGCGTCCTCCCACTCCACCGAGATGGGGCCGGCGTAGCCGATGGTGTTGAGCATCCGGAAGCAGGCCTCCCACGGGACGTCGCCGTGCCCGGTGGAGACGAAGTCCCAGCCGCGCCGCGGGTCGGCCCAGGGCAGGTGCGACCCCATCCGGCCGTTGCGCCCGTTGCCGACCTGCTTCTTCGCGTCCTTGCAGTCGACGTGGTAGATCCGGTCCTTGAAGTCCCAGAGGAAGCCGACCGGGTCCAGGTCCTGCCAGACGAAGTGGCTGGGGTCCCAGTTCAGCCCGAACGCCTCGCGGTGGCCGATCGCCTCCAGGGTGCGCACCGTCGTCCAGTAGTCGTAGGCGATCTCCGAGGGGTGCACCTCGTGCGCGAACTTCACCCCGACCTCGTCGAACACGTCCAGGATCGGGTTCCAGCGGGCGGCGAAGTCGGCGTAGCCCTCGTCGATCATCGACTCGGGCACCGGCGGGAACATCGCCACGGTCTTCCAGATCTTCGACCCGGTGAACCCGACGACGACGTCGACGCCCAGCGCCCGGGCCGCCCGCGCGGTCGCCTTCATCTCCTCTGCCGCGCGCTGCCGCACCCCCTCGGGGTCGCCGTCCCCCCACACCCGGGGGTGCACCATGCCGCGGTGCCGCTCGTCGATCGGGTCGTCGCAGACCGCCTGGCCGTTGAGGTGGTTGGAGATGGCGAACACCTGAAGGCCGTGCCGCTCGAGCAGGTCCAGCCGCTCCTTGACGTAAGCCGGGTCCTCGGCGGACCGGACGACGTCGAGGTGGTCGCCCCAGCAGGCGATCTCCAGGCCGTCGTAGCCCCACCCGGAGGCCAGCCGGCACACCTCCTCGAACGGCAGGTCGGCCCACTGGCCGGTGAACAGGGTGACGGGGCGGGGCATCAGTGCCCTCCTTCGATCTCGGTGAAGGCGGAGTTGTCGGCGGCGCTGCGCTCCACGGCGGCCAGCACCCGCTGCACCTGCAGGCCGTCGGCGAACGACGGCGTCGGCTGCTCGCCGGCGGCCAGCGCGGTGACCAGGTCGACCACCTGGTGGGTGAAGCCGTGCTCGTAGCCCAGTCCGTGGCCGGCCGGCCACCAGGCCCCGACGTAGGGGTGCTCGGCTTCGGTGACGACGATCCGCCGGAAGCCGGCCGTCGTGGCCGGCTCGCCGCCGTCGAAGAAGTGCAGGACGTTCATGTCCTCGAAGTCGAAGGCCAGGCTGCCGGCCGAGCCGTTCACCTCGATCCGGATGGCGTTCTTCCGGCCGAGGGCGAAGCGGGTGGCCTCGAAGGTGCCGAGCGCTCCCCCGGTGAACCGGCCCAGGAAGACGGCGGCGTCGTCGACCGTCACCTCCCCCATCCCCTCGCCGCCGACCCCGCCGAGCCGGCCGCTGCTGGCCGGTAGCGGCCGCTTGTTCACGAAGGTCTCCAGCATCGCGCTGACGCCGGTGAGCGTCTGCCCGGTGATGAACTGGGTGAGGTCGACGATGTGCGCCCCGATGTCACCCAGCGCGCCGGACCCGGCCTTGTCCTTCTCCAGCCGCCAGGACATCGGCGATGCGGGGTCGGTGAGCCAGTCCTGCAGGTACTGGGCCCGGACGTGCCGGATCTGTCCCAACCGCCCCTCGGCGATCAACTGCCGGGCCAGGGTGATGGCCGGCACCCGCCGGTAGGTGAAGCCGACCATCGCACGCACCCCGGAGCCGGCGGCCCGTTCGGCGGCCTCGGCCATCGCCTCGGCCTCGGCTACGGAGTTGGCCAGCGGCTTCTCGCAGAGCACGTGCTTGCCGGCCGCCAGCGCGGCGATCGCCATCTCGGCGTGGGTGTGGCCGGGGGTGCAGATGTCGACGAGGTCGACGTCGTCCCGCTCGAGCACGCGGCGCCAGTCGGTCTCGGTGTCGGCCCAGCCGTACCGGGCGGCCGCGGCGGCGACCCCCTCGGGGTCCCGGCCGGCCAACACGGTCAGTTCCGGGGTCAGGGGCAGGTCGAAGAAGCGCGGCGCGGTGCGCCAGGCGTGGGAGTGCGCCGCGCCCATGAAGGCGTGGCCGATCAGTCCGACGCGCAGCGCCGGCCGGGCAGGGAGGGTCATCGCAGGCTCCAGGGGTGGGACCGGCGCCGCCGGTGACCGGAGGGGGTCACCGACGGCACCGGTCGGGGAGGTCAGGACTCGAACGCGTCGTCGATGTACTGGTCGACGTTCTCAGCCGTGACCACCGGCGCGTTCAGCACGATCTCCCGCGGCACCTCCTGGGACACCAGGTCGGACATGCTCTTGCCCTGGGCGATCAGGCGGGCCAGCGCGATGCCGTCGGCGGCCTGGGTCGCCGGGTAGATGACGGTCGCCTCCAGCACCGAGTCACCGGACTGGATGTCCCGCATGGCGTTGGCCGAGCCGGCCCCGCCGACCATGAAGAACTCGTCGCGGCCGGCGTTGTTGATCGCGGCCAGCACGCCGACGCCCTGGTCGTCGTCGTGGTTCCACAGCGCGTCGATTTGCGGTGCGGCCTGCAGCAGGTTGGCCGCCACCTCCTCACCGGACTCGACGGTGAACTCCGCAGCCACCCGGTTGTCCACGTCCAGGCCGCAGTCGGCCAGTGCGTCGGCGAAGCCCTGGCTGCGCTCCTGGGTCAGCGGCAGCGAGTCGATGCCGGCGATCTCGGCCACGACGGCGTCGGGCTGGTCACCCAGCCGGGAGCAGATGTACGTGCCGGCGGAGACGCCCATCCCGTAGTTGTCGCCGAGGATGGTGGCGCGGGCGGCGAACGGGCTGGAGAACTCGCGGTCGACGTTGATCACCGGGATACCGGCCTCCATCGCCCGCAGCGCCACCGGGGTGAGCGCGGCGCCGTCGAAGGGCAGCAGCACGATCGCGTCGACGCCCTCGTTGATGAACGTCTCGACCTGCGCGATCTGGGCGCCGACCTCGTTGGTGCCCTCGGCGACGACCAGGTCGATGTCCTCGTGGCGGTCGGCCTCAGCCTGGGCGGCGTTGCTGATGCCGGCCATCCAGCCGTGGTCGGCGGCCGGCGCGGAGAAGCCGATCCGCACCGTCTCACCGGTCTCGTCGTTGGAGCTGGCGACGACGTCGCCGCCGCCCTCGTCGGAGCCGGAGCTCTCCGGCGTGTTGCTGGTACAGCCGGCCACCAGGGCACCGGCCCCCACCACGCAGACGGCGGTGGACAGCAGGCGACCGTACGGACGCTGCCTCGTTGCAGACATGTTCTCTCCTCGCAGATCGCCGCCCTGGCCGCGCAGCCAGGAGTCGGGGGTTCAGGGTGGTTCGGGTGGTGCGCCGGAGGCCGGGCGGGCCGGCCGTCGGTGCTGATCCCGCCGCAGCGGGCTCAGTGCGGGGGGCGACCGCCGGAGTCGCCGGGGCGGGCACCGGCCGGCCCGCCGTCGGCGGCCGACCCGCCGGGCTGGGCACCGGTCGGGCTGCCGGGGGCAGCGGCGCCGCTGGGGCCGCCGCGGGCCTTCTTCCGCGGCCGGGCACCGCCGAGGGCCAGCCGCTGCTGCAGCAGGACGGCGATCACGATGATCACGCCGCGGGCCACCTCCTGCGCCGAGCTGGAGAGGTTGTTCAGCGTGAAGACGTTGGCCAGCGTGGTGAAGATCAGCACGCCCAGCACGGTGCCGACGATGGTGCCGCGGCCGCCGACCAGCAGGGTCCCGCCGATGACCACGGCGGCGATGGCGTCGAGCTCCAGCAGGGTGCCGTGGGTGGAGCTGCCGGTCGTCGTCCGGGCCATCAGCAAGACCGCGGCGATGCCGCAGGTGACCCCGGACAGCACGTACAGCCACACGGTGTGCCGCTGCACCCGGATGCCGGCCAGCCGCGCGGCCTCGGCGTTGCCGCCGACGGCGAAGGTGCGGCGGCCGAACGTAGTGCGGTTGAGCAGCACCCAGCCGGCCGCGGCGACCAGCGCGAAGACGATCACCAGCGAGGGGATGCCGAACACGTCGCCGGCGAAGAAGTCGATGAAGCCGCGGTCCTGGACGATCTGGGTGCGCCGGTTGGCGATGATCTCCGCCAGGCCACGGGCGGCCGCGAGCATCGCCAGGGTGGCGATGAAGGCGACGAGCTTGCCGTAGGCGATGACGATCCCGTTGACCAGCCCGGCGCCGGCGCCGACGGCGATCGCCGTGAAGACCATGACGATCCAGTGGAAGTCCTCCGCCATCGCCTGGGTGGCCAGCGTCGTCGCCCAGACCGAGGAGAGCGCGACCAGCGCGCCCACCGACAGGTCGATCCCGCCGCCGATGATCACGAAGGTCATCCCGACGCTCACCACGCCGATGACAGCCGCCGCCCGCAGGATCGTCAGCACGTTGTCCACGTCGACGAAGCGATCGGGCGCGGTGATGGCGCCGACCACGCAGAGCACCAGCAAGGCCACGACCAGCCCGAGGTTGCGGCCCAGCGGACCGCCCAGCAGGCTGGGCGCCTTGCCGCCGCCGTCCGATGCGCCGGCAGCACTGCCCGCCGGCGGAGTCGCAGTGGTGGTCTCACTCATCACGCCACGTCCCCTTCGCGTGCGGCGCCCGAGGTCGGGGCCGCTCCTTCCATGACCATGTCGAGCACCCGGTGCTCGTCGAGCTCGTCGGCCGGGCCGCGGGCGACGATGGCGCCGTCGGCGATCACCAGCACCTGATCGGCCATGCCGAGCACCTCCGGGATCTCGCTGGAGACGACGACCACCGCGACACCGCGGTCGGCCAGCGCCCGGATCAGCGCGTAGATCTCCGAGCGCGCGCCGACGTCGACGCCCCGGGTGGGCTCGTCGAGCAGCAGCACCTTGCAGTCGCGCAACAGCCAGCGGGCCAGCACGACCTTCTGCTGGTTGCCGCCGGACAGCGTGCGGACCTCGCGGTCGACGTCGACCGGCCGCAGGTCGAGCGCCTCGGCCTGGTCCCGGGCGGCCTGCTTCTCCGCCCCTCCGGACAGGAAGCCCCCGTTGGCGAAGCGGGCCAGGCTGGCCAGCGTGATGTTGCGGTAGATGGGCTCGCCCAGCAGCAGGCCCTGGCTCTTGCGCTCCTCCGGCGCCAGCCCGACCCCCGCGTCGACGGCGGCGGCCACGTTGCCGGACCGCAGCCGGCGCCCGGCGACCTGCACCGTGCCGGTGGTGGCCCGCCGGGCCCCGTAGACGGTCTCCAGGATCTCCGACCGGCCCGAGCCGACGAGCCCGGCCAGGCCGAGCACCTCCCCCGGTCGGACGGCGAAGGAGACGTCGCTGAACGTGCCGGCCAGCGAGAGGTCCTGCACCTGCAGCACCGGCTCCTCGGCCTGGCCGGGGAACTCGCGGCGCTCCGGGAAGACGTACTCGATGGTCCGGCCGGTCATCAGCGTGATGACCTCCCCGGTGGAGGTGTCGGCCGCCGGAAGCCCGGTGGCGACCGTCCGGCCGTCCTTGAGCACGGTGATCCGGTCACCGACGTCCCGGATCTCCTCCAGCCGGTGGGAGATGTAGACGACGGCGACGCCCTCGGCGGTGAGGTCGCGGATGACCTGGAAGAGGTGCTGGACCTCCTCGCTGTCGAGCACCGCGGAGGGCTCGTCCATCACGATCAGCCGGGCGTCCTGGGACAACGCCCGGGCCATGCTCACCATCTGCTGGGACGCCGCGGACAGCGAGCCGACCTCGGCGGTGGGCCGGATCTCCGGGTGCCCCAACCGGGCCAGCAGCTCACCGGCGGCCCGGTTCCCCTGGGCCGGCCGGGTGATGCCGAGGTGGGACCGCTCGCGGCCCAGGAACACGTTGTCCGCCACGGTCAGCCCGGCGACCAGGTCGAGCTCCTGGTAGATCGTGGCGATGCCCCGGGACATCGCCGCCTGCGGGTCGCCGAGGGTGATCTCGGCTCCGTCCCAGGTGATCCGGCCCTCGTCGGGCTGGTGCGCGCCGGCGAGCACCTTGATCAAGGTGGACTTGCCCGCGCCGTTCTGGCCGAGCAGGCAGTGCACCTCACCGGCCCGGACGTCGAGGTCGACGCCGTCGAGGGCGCGGACGCCGGGGAACTGCTTGACGATGCCGTGCATCTCCAGCAGCGGCGTCGCCGACGGAGCGCTCACGCAGAGACCCCGTGCCGGGCGAACAGGACGCCGGTCATGCCACCACTCCAGACTTATGCTCAGCACTGAACAGAAGTACGTCAGGCGGGACACTATGTCCGGCGTCACACAGGGGTCAAGAGACCGCGGCGGCGTTACCGAACCGCAACCGCAGCCGGGCAGCCGCGAGCCCGGCCCGTGGGCCTGGGAAGCGACTGCCCGAGGGGACGAACCCCGAGGTCAGCGGGCGGTCGGGGCCTCAGCGGAGGCTGCGTCGGCGCGCGCCACCTGGTAGGCGGAGTCCTCGTCCAGGAAGCCCTCGATCGCCATCAGCGCGGCACCGAGCCGCCCGGACAGGTCCGGCGCCGCACTCACCGAGATGTCCAGCGTCCGGGCGGCCAGCGGCAGCGAGCGGCCGTAGACGGCCTCCCGGATGCCGGCCAGCAGCGGCGGCCCGGCCTGCGCCACCCCACCGGTCATCACGATCCGGTGCGGGTTGAAGAAGTTCACCAGGCTGGCCAGCACGGTGCCGATCGTCCGGCCGGCGTTGCGGACCAGCTCCAGGGCCGGCCCGTCACCGTGGGCGGCCAGCTGCACCAGCTCGCGCGTCGTCGTCACCGGCAGGCCGGCCGCCAGCGCGTCGCGGAGCAGGGCGCCGCCACCGGCGATCGCCTCGAGGCAGTTCTCGTTGCCGCACCGGCAGAGCACGGGCTCCCCGTGCGGCGGCGGGACGGAGATGTGCCCGATGTCGCCGGCGCTGCCCTGCGCGCCGCGGTAGACCTGCCCGTCGACGACGATGCCGCAGCCGATCCCGGTGCCGACCTTGATCACCAGCACGTCCTCGGTCGACCCGGCGATGCCCATCTCGCCCAGCGCCATCACGTTCACGTCGTTGTCGGCGAAGACCGGGCAGTCGTACCGGCCGAACGCGCTGGGGATCGGGTGGTCGTGCCAGCCCGGCATGATCGGCGGGTGCACCGGGCGGCCGGTGGAGAACTCCACCGGACCGGGGACGCCGACGCCGACGGCGCACACGTCGGCCGGGGTCAGGCCCGCCTCGGCCAGCACCCCCTGGGCCAGCCGGTCGACCTCCGCCAGCACCGGGCCGGGCCCCTCCGCGATGTCGATGGGGTGGCCCACCGTCGCCAGGATCTCCGCCGACAGGTCGGTGACCGCGACGTCCACACTGGTCACGCCCAGGTCGACGGCGAGCACGCACCCGGCCTGGCTGTTGAAGCGCAGCAACGTCGGCGGCCGCCCACCGGTGCTCCAGCCGCGGCCGCCCTCCTCGAGCAGGTTCGCCGCGATCAGCTGGTCGACCCGCGCGCTCACCGTGTTCCGGGACGAACCGGTCAGCGCGACCAGCTCGGCGCGGCTCCGCGCCCGTCCGGTGCGCACGTGGTGCAGCAGCGCGCTGGCCGAGGCGGAGGTGGAAGCCACGCCGTCATGGTGGCACGCGCGGCGGTGACCCGGCGGCGGTCATCGTGCGCGCGCTGTCACAGACCGACCGCGACCGTCGCCGCCAGCTCCCGGCACGCCTCGAGGTCCTCGGCCCCCGGCGCCCCGGTCAGGCTCAGCGGTGCCGCCACCTGCTGCCAGCCCAGCGCACCGGTGATCCGCTGCACGCTGGTCAGGGCGCCCGCCGTGTCGTCGTTGCCGTGCACGTAGACCCCGTACGGCAGACCGGCCGTGGCGTCCAGGCACGGGTAGAAGACCGTGTCGAAGAAGTGCTTGAGCGCACCGGACATGTACCCGATGTTGGCCGGCGTCCCGAGCAGGACGCCGTCGGCGGCGAGCACGTCCGCCGCCCCCGCCGACAGCGCGGGCCGCACGGTCAGCTCGACCTCCTCGACCAGCGCGACGCCCTCGCGGACGGCGGTCAGCACCGCCTGCAGGGCCGGCGAGGGCGTGTGGTGGACGACCAGCAGGCGCGGCATCCCGGCATCCTCCCCCGCTCAGGGCTCCGTCCGCACGGCCTCCAGTCGCTGCGTGAAGTGGGCCGCGAGCGCGTCGGCGACCCGCTCCAGGCACAGCTCGCCGATGGCGGTGGAGAGCCCGTGCGCGTCGCCCATGACCCCGGTGTCGGAGATCGCCCCGATGCCGCCGGTGAACATCCGCTGCAGCAGGGCGTCGTCGACCGGCCCGGTGTACCCGCGGACCAGCCGCTCGGTGCGCACCTGCCCGGGCCGGAGGACGGCGTAGACGGACGACTCCGCGACGTCGGCGTGCCCACCGACCCGGTCGGGGTCTCCCCCGGCGTCGGCGACGGCGGACCGCCAGAGGTCGACCAGGCCGAGGAGGTCGGAGTAGACGACCACCCGGCAGTCCGGTCCCACGGCGGCGTCCAGCCGCTCCGCCATCTCCGCCAGCGGTGCGAAGTTCCCGCCGTGGGCGGAGAAGCAGAGGATGGACCGGAAGCCGTGCGCGGCCAGGCTCTGGCAGTAGTCGGTGTAGACCGCCTCGAAGGTCTCCGGGCGCAGGCTGATCGTCCCGGCGAAGCCCATGTGGTGCGGTGAGACGCCGACCCGGATCGTGGGGGCGACCAGCGCCGTCCCGAGCCGCTGTGCCAGCTCCAGCGCGAGCCGGTCGGCGTGCACCGCGTCCACGTCCAGCGGCAGGTGCGGGCCGTGCTGTTCCACCGCGCCGCACGGCACGATGACGTCGCACCGTCCGTCCGCGAGCGCGGCCTGCACCTCGGCTGAGGTCATCGTCTCGAGCAGCACGTCGTCTCCTGGAGGTTCTCGGCGGGGAACGGGTTCACGCGGTGATGCGGACGACGGCCTCGATCTCCACGGCGATGTCGAACGGCAGCTCGGCCATGCCGACCGCCGACCGGGCACCACGGCCGGCGTCGCCGAGCACGTCGACGAAGAGGTCCGAGCAGCCGTCGATCACGGCGGGCGTGCGGTTGAACCCGGGTCGGCAGTTGACCATCCCGAAGAGCTTCACCACCTGGCGGACCCGGCCGAGGTCACCGAGCTCGGCGCGCAGCGCGGCGAGCAGCTGCAGCGCGGTGAGCCGGGCGGCCTCCCGCGCGGTCTCCAGGTCCAGGCCACCGTCGCCGACCTTGCCGGTGACCAGGGTGCCGTCGGGCCGGACCGGGCCCATCCCGGAGAGGAAGACCAGGTCCCCGGCGGCCATGGCCGGCAGGTAGTTGCCGCCCGGCCCCATCGGGGTGGGCAGCTCCAGGCCCAGGTCGCGGAGCCGTGCGTCGACGTCCATGGGCGCATCCTGGCCTGCGGAGGCCCGGAACGGGAGTCCTCCAGCCCATCGGACTGGGAACATGACCGGGTGCTGCTCGCCGACGTCCTCGCCGCGTCCACCGCGGTCACGGCCACCCGGTCCCGGACCGCCAAGGCCGCGGCCATCGCCGCACTGCTGCGGGCCGCCGCCCCCGACGAGGTCGTGCCGGTCACCGGGTGGCTGGCCGGCGAGCCCCGCCAGGGCCGGCTCGGCGTCGGCTGGCGCACCCTGTCCCGGCTGGGCGGGGGCACCGCGGCCGCGCCGTCGCTGACCGTCGCGGCGGTCGACTCGGCGCTGACCGACCTGGGCGGGACATTCGGGGCCGGGTCCGCGGCGCGGCGTGACGCCGTCCTGGGCGGACTGCTCGACGCGGCGACCCCGGAGGAGCAGCAGTTCCTGGTCCGGCTGCTCACCGGCGAGCTCCGGCAGGGTGCGCTGGAGGGCGTCGTGCTGGATGCGGTCGCCGCCGCCGCCGAGGTGCCGGCCCCCGTCGTCCGCCGGGCCTTCATGCTCTCCGGCCGGCTGCCGGAGACCGCCGCGCTGGCGATGGCCGACGGGGCCGCGGCGCTGGCGGGCGTGCGGCTGGAGGTGGGCCGCCCGGTGCGGCCGATGCTGGCCAGCCCCGGGTCGTCGCTGGACGCCGCGCTCGACGACCTCGGTGCCGACGTCACCGTCGAGTTCAAGCTCGACGGCGCCCGGATCCAGGTGCACCGGGACGGCGATGTCGTCCGGGTGTGGACCCGGTCGCTGCGGGAGGTGACCGACGGCGTGCCGGAGCTGGTCGAACGGGTCCGGGCGCTGCCGTGCGACACCGCCGTGCTCGACGGGGAGACCCTCGCGCTGGACGACGACGGCCGGCCGCGCGCCTTCCAGGACACGATGAGCCGCTTCGGCAGCGAGTCGGCCGACGCGGGCGTCCTGCTGAGCCCGTTCCTCTTCGACGTCCTGCACCTGGACGGCCGGGACCTGCTCGACGAGCCGCTGGCGGTGCGGCTGGACGCGCTGGCCGGGCTGCTGGCCGACGACGCCCACGCGGCGCTGCGGATGCCCGGGGTGCGCCGGCCCACCCCGGAGGAGGCGGCCGGCGTCCTCGACGACGCGCTGACCGCCGGGCACGAGGGCGTGGTGGTCAAGGCGCTGGACGCGCCCTACGCCGCCGGTCGCCGCGGCAAGGCGTGGCAGAAGGTCAAGCCGGTGCACACCCTCGATCTGGTCGTGCTCGGTGCCGAGTGGGGGTACGGCAGGCGCGCCGGTTCCCTCTCCAACATC
This sequence comes from Modestobacter sp. VKM Ac-2978, assembly GCF_026968025.1. Lineage (NCBI taxonomy): Bacteria > Bacillati > Actinomycetota > Actinomycetes > Geodermatophilales > Geodermatophilaceae > Modestobacter > Modestobacter sp. VKM Ac-2978. The sequence goes on from NZ_JAPVBP010000004.1 coordinate 209,641, forward strand.
CACCTCGGGGCCCGCGACCCCGATGGCGGCGAGCCGGTGATGGTGGGCAAGACGTTCAAGGGGATGACCGACGAGCTGCTGGCCTGGCAGACCCGGACGTTCCCCGAGCACGCCGCCGAGCGCCCCGACTGGGGCGTGCTGCTGCGCCCCGAGCTCGTGGTCGAGATCGCGGTGGACGGCGCCCAGCGCAGCACCCGCTATCCCGGCGGCGTCGCGCTGCGGTTCGCCCGGGTGCTGCGCTACCGCCCGGACAAGACCCCGGCCGAGGCCGACACGATCGACGCGGTGCGTGCCCTGCTCGCCGGTGGCCCGACGGCCGACTGACCGGGGCCGGTCAGCGGCGGTGCCAGTGCGCGGCGCCGGCCGCGGCCAGCCCGAGGACGGTCATCGACAGCCCCACGCTCCGGTCGGCCACGTCGCCGCCGCGCCGACCGACCAGCACGGCCGCGCCGTCCAGCGCGGTGAGCAGCAGGGTGACCTCCGTGGTGCGCCGGGCCTGGGGCACGGGGGTGACCAGCAGGGCCGCGCCCATCGCGATGTTCCGGGCGGCGATCAGCCGCACCAACAGCGGCAGCGCGATGTCGTTGCCGGTGGCACGCTCGTCGACCCCCAGCGCCCGGGTCATCGCCCGCGGCGCGAACAGGGCGCCGGTCCCCAGCCAGATCGACAGCGTGCCGATGCTCTTCCGGGTCACGTCCCAGTTCAGCGTCATGCCCGGCTGGTGCCCGGCCGCCCGGCTCGGAAACCGGTGGCCACCAACACCAGGACGAACGCCAGGTACGGCAGCGTGGCCGCGCTGGCCACGACGTCGCTGACGGTGGCCACCGCGAAGGCACCGACTTCGGGTGAGTCCAGCGGCCCGAGCACCCGGCCGGCGCCCAGTGCGGCGATCGACACGGGCAGGGTCAACAGCGCCGACACCGCCCCGCCGGTGACCACCCCGGCCAGCACCGTCCCGGGCGCACTCCCCACCGCCCGGACCGCCAGTGCGGCCCCCCGACGCAGGGCACCGGCCGGGGTGAGCCGCCCGCCGTCGAGCAGGCCGGCGAGCGCACCGGTCACCCACAGCTGCGCGACCAGCGCGGTCAGGAAACCGACGACGTCGACGGCGAGAGCAGCCCACAGGCGGGGGTCGTCCCAGACCAGCACCTGCCGCAGCACGTCGGGGACGGTGTTGACGGCGGTGGCGACGACGGAGGCGAGGAAGGCGGCCGGGGCGTGCCGGCGGAACAGCCGGAGGGCGGCGGCGAGCGTGCCGGTCGTGGAGTGCCCGGAGCCGTCCCCCGGCGCGGTCACGACCGGGTGGCGACGAGCGCCGTCCAGCAGCCGGCCAGCCGAGTCTCCTGCGCGGTGACGGTCAGCCCGGCGGCCCGGCACGCCTCCGCCAGGGTCGCGGGGGTGGGGCGGTCGCCGTCGGCAGGGTGGGCGGAGACCGCGCGGAGCAACCGGCTGTCGATGAACCGGGCGGTCATCTCGCAGGAGTAGAAGCGGCCGCCGGGGCGCAGCACCCGCGCGGCCTCGGCGACCACCGCCCGCCAGTCCTCGGTGTGGTGCAGCACGTGCCAGCCGAACACCGCGTCGTAGGCGGCGTCGTCCGCGCTCAGCCGAGTCGCGTCGCCCTGGCTGACCTGCACCCGGTCGCCGAGATCGCGCACCGCCGCGCGACAGTCCGCAACGCTGGCCGGGAAGATCTCGACCCCGTCGGCGTGCGCGGCGCCGAAGGTGTCCAGCGCCGACCGCAGGCCGGTGCCGCGCCGGCCGGTGCCCAGCTCCAGCACCCGGCCGTCGAGCACCGGGCCGCCGAGCCGGCGCAGCAGCCGGGCCTCGATGCGGGCCTGGACCAGCGCGCGCAGGCGGGCGTCGACCCACAGCCGGGTGCCGTCGACGAAGGTGGGTGGGACGCCGGGCGCCCGGCCGCTGCGTGCGGTGGCCGGGCCGGACGGGGAGTGTTCGGGGAGGTCACGCACGCCAGCCGGTGTGCCCGCCGGAGACCGCACGAAACGGGACGGCGCCGTCCCGGGGCGGTCGCGCGGGTCAGCTCGCGGGGGTGTCGGCGTGCCGGCGGCGACCCCCGCGTGCCGTGGAGCCCGGGTCGGCCAGGAGGAGCAACGCCCCGATCCCGACGAGCAGCCAGAGGCTGACCAGCCGGTAGACGAGCACGGCCGGCACCGCCTGGCTGGCCGGGAGGCCGACGGCGACCAGCGCCGAGGCCAGCGCCGCCTCCACGACCCCGATGCCGCCCGGGGTGAGCCGCGCCGAGGAGACCAGCGCACCGGCGCCCCAGGCGAGCAGCAGCCCCTGCCACGGGACGGGCGCGCCGACGGCCACCAGCGCCAGCGCCAGGGCGGCGACGTCCAGCACCCAGTTGGCCAGCGCGAGCAGGCCTGCGGCGGACGCGGCACCGAAGGACAACCGGAAGGCACCCAGGGAGGTCAGCAGCTCCTCGATCCGCCGCTCCACCTGCCTGCCCCGCAGCGAGCGCACCCAGCGGGACAGCGTCGTGACGACGCCGGTGGCCAGCCGGACGACCACGGTGCGCGACCGCTCGTGCCGGAGGACGAGCACCAGCCCCACCACCGGCAGGACGCCGGCCGCCGTGGCGAGGAAGGCACCGAGGGACCCCCAGAGCGAGCCGGTGGCCGCGGACCCGACGGCCAGGACCACGGCCAGCGTGGCCGTGGCCGCGATCCCGGAGACCGCGAGCGCCCAGCCCACGAGGGCGGGGCTGTTGCCCAGCGCGTGCAGCCGGCGGTAGGTGTACGCCGCGCTCGCCGCGGCCCCGGCCACCGGGACCGTGGAGGCGATGGTGTTGCCGGCGTAGATGGTGGTCGAGGCGTGACGCAGCGGGACGTCGCCGCCGCCCGCGCGTACGAGCACGCGCTGCTGCAGCGCCAAGCAGTGCAGGGACAGCAACTGGGTCAGCGCGGCGAGGGCGACCCAGGACCAGGCGACGCCCACCAGGCCGTCCCACCACTCGGCGAGCCGGTCCCGGAAGACGACGACCGCCGCACCGACCGCGACCAGCAGGACGACCCTGAGCAGGGCGCCGACCACCTTCCGGCGACGACTCCGCAGGCCCGCCGGTGAGGCACCGGAGGCAGGGTCGGGCGCCTCTGGCGCTCCCGACTCTCCTCTCTCGCCCACCCACACATGGTCCCCGTCGACGCACATCGGGCACACATCAGGGGTCGAAGCCCGGTCGCACACAACCGAACCGGGCCCGGACCGGGAGCCCACAGACCGTCCCGCCGACCTCTGTGCGCGGCGGAGGAGGTCGGCGACGCACCCCGGCCCCAGGCAGCCGCAGGTCACGTGGTCTGCCGGAGGAGTCCGCGACGTCCACGCGTCGAGGCAACCGAAGGCCATGGGTGTCAGAACGGGGGCGGATCGTCCGGATCGGGTGATGCCCCGCTGCCGGTCAGCACAGGGGGGTGGGACAGCCGGAGGCCGGGTGGTCGGGTGGTGCGGGTGACGCCGGAGGGTGTGGTGACGGTCAGGACGCCGTTGTCGGTCATCGTGAAGCGCCATCTGGGTGCGTGGGTCTTGAGCCGGTGGTGTCGCCGGCACAGGCAGCACAGGTTGGTGCAGTCGGTGGCCCCGCCGTCGCGGTGAGCGCAGACGTGGTCGAGGTCGGTGCGGGCGGCCGGTCGCCGGCAGCCGGGGTGCCGGCAGGTGCGGTCCCGCGCCCGCACGAAGCGGAACTGCGCAGGGGTCGGCGTGTACCGGTCGACGGCCGGTGGCCGGTCCAGCACCGCGCATCCGCAGTCCCGGTCGGGGTGGGTGTGGCAGCCGCGGCGGGCCAGCCGCTCCAGCTCCGGGCGGGTCACCGTCGCCCGCAGCGCCCCGGTGACCGGGTCGGTGAGGTCGATGGCCAGGCTGCCGCCGGTGGGTGCCTGCAGCCCACCGGGGCAGATCGCATCCAACTGCACCAGCAGTTCCCGCAGCTGCCCGGCAGTGATCGGCGCCCCGGCCACCGTGGCGGCATCCCGGTCATCGCAGGGCGCGCTGCGCCCATCGCCCGGCGCGCTGAGGCCATCGCCCGGCGCGCTGCGCCCACCGCTCGGCGCGCTGAGCGCTCCACCTGGCGCGGCACGACCATCGGTGGGACGGGTGCGCAGCGCCGGCAGCGGCGCCTGCACGTGCAGATGCGCGGTCACCGACTCCCGGCTGGTGTCCCACGGACGCAAGATCAGGTCGGCCATCACCTGCGCCCGCAGCTGACCGATCGGCCGCCCATCACCCGCGGCCTTCGCCATCCGCGCGTAGGCGTCCACCGTCTCCCGGCACGCCACCGCCACCGGCATCGCCGCGACCAGCTCACCCATGCCATCGGCGGTGGCCCGGGTGGTCACATCCGCACACCGCTCGGCCTGCTTCCGCCGCCGATCAGCCGCCGCCTCATCCAGCGCGATCAACGCCGCCGTCCGCTCCTGCAACCGCCGCGGCGTCTCCCCCGCCACCGCCCACCCCAGCGCTTGGGCCTCCACCTCGGCCACGATCCCCGGCTCCACCCGACCCCCGACATCGACCGACTGGCCGCCCAGCGCCCGCACGATCGCGTTCGCCCGCGCCGGGTCGATCAGGCTGTCGGCCAACGCAGCCCAGGTGGCCGGCAGCTCACGCACCAGCACCAGGGACCGCTCGGCCAGCACCGTGGCCGCCGTCCGCGAGATGCCCGCCACCAGCGCCAGCTCATCGGCCAGGAACTCCGACACCCCCACCGGCACCCTGACCGGGGCCCAGTCCTCGGACCCGTGACCCGGCTGCTCCTCGGACAGGTCCCACTCCACCGGCCGACGCCGAGCCAACTCCGCCACCACCACCGCCTCATAGGCAGCCAGCTGCGCCCGCACGTCGGCGAGCGCAGCCAACTCCCCCACCAGGCCCGCGTCAGTGAACCCGCTCGGCGACAGCACCTCCGACAACCGGGTACGCCGACGCGTCACCCCCGCCGGCGGTGGCGGCAACTCAGCCAGCGACGCCGACACCGAGGACCGCGGCGACACCGTCACCGCCACCCCGAACCCACCGGCCTCGAACACACCCCGAAGCTACGGACGGGGTACGACAGTTCCGACTCTTACCGGCAGGTCTACACGGCCGGCTCCATGCCGAGTTCACGTCAGTGATTGCAGCGGTCTTTGCCCGCTGCCATCACTGCGCCCGGCGTCTCCCCCACACCCTCAACCGGCAGTCACCGGCAATCGACGGTCGCGTTCCCGCTCGGGGTCACTCGCAGACTCCCGAAACTCGACTCCTCCTCGGAATCGGGCATCAGCCAGCACGCCACCGTGAGACGGAGACCGTTCCGCGGCAGGTCGGACCCATCGCCGACACCGCCGTCCGCAGACACGTACTGCGAGACCCCGCGGAACTGGCACCGGTAGCTGGTCGTCACGCCGTCATCGACCTTGCGCTGCACCAACCTGCCGTAGACGTCGACACCGCTCCCCAGAATGGTGCCGCCGAGCTTGCACGTGTCCTCGCCCTCGATCGTGACGATCTGCAGGACGTGATCGGCCTGGGCGGGTGTGGCCAGCGCAACGCTGAGACCGGCGCCCACCAGGACGGCGGAGAACAGGCGTCGAATGCGCACGAGGAGTCCCTCCATCGAGGCCACTCATCCGCAGCGACCAGGGCGGTCAGTCTCAGGCTGTGCACCGAGATCGCTGGACCGGTCGGCGGCGTCTTCGAGATCTGCGCGGAACGTCGTCGCGCAGGGTTCGTCGTCCGTCACCGCACCGCTGCATGTGCGTGCGGACGACACCGCGTGCCGCGGTGGTGGCAGCCGGTACACACCCGTTCCGGCCGCCCCCACGGTTGACCGGGTCAGGCGTCGGCGACCTTCGGCAACACCTCGGTGCCGAGCAGTTCGATGCCGCGCAGCAGGTCGGCGTGCGCCAGCCGGGGGTTGGTCATCTGCAGCGAGATCCGGTCGACCCCGCCGAGCTGCCCGGAGATCCGCACCAGCTTCTCGGCCACGGTGTCCGGGTCGCCCATGAAGAAGGCCCCGTTCGGCCCGCTGGTGGCGTCGAACTGCGCCCGGGACGGCTGGGAGAAGCCGCGCTCGCGGGAGATCTTCGCGAACATCTCGTGCCACCCCGGGTAGATGGTGTCCGCGGCAGCCTGGTTGCTGTCGGCGACGTACCCGAACACGTGCAGCCCCACCTGCAGCTTCTCCGGGGCGTGCCCGGCCTGGGCACCGGCGCGGCGGTAGAGGTCGATGAGCGGCGCGAACTGGCGCGGCTCGCCGCCGATGATCGCGACCATCAGCGGCAGCCCGAGCAGGCCGGCCCGGGCGAAGGACTCCGGGCTGCCCCCGACGCCCACCCAGATCGGCAGCGGGTCCTGCAGCGGCCGCGGGTACACGCCCTGGCCGGTCAGCGCCGGGCGGTGCCGGCCGGACCAGGTGACCTGCTCGGAGTCGCGGATCTGCAGCAGCAGGTCGAGCTTCTCGCTGAAGAGGGTGTCGTAGTCGCCCAGCGAGAGGCCGAACAGCGGGAAGGCCTCGGTGAACGAACCGCGCCCGACCACCAGGTCGATCCGGCCCTTGGCGATCAGGTCGAGGGTGGCGAACTGCTGGAAGACCCGCACCGGGTCGGCGGCGCTGAGCACGGTCACCGCGCTGCCGAGCCGGATCCGGGAGGTCCGCGCCGCGGCGGCCGCCAAGATGACCGCCGGCGCCGAGTCGTAGTACTCGCTGCGGTGGTGCTCGCCGATCCCGAAGGAGTACAGCCCCACGCGGTCGGCGAGCTCGATCTCCTCCAGCAGGTCCGCCATCCGCTCCTCGGGGCCGACGAGGCGCTCCGTGGTCGGGTCGGTCACCGCTGAGACGAAGCTGTCGACGCCGAGGTGCATGGGGTCCTCCTGAGGGTTCGCGGACGACGTGGGTCGGCGTCCATCAAGCGCTCAACCACCCGTCCTCCTGGATCGTTCCCCACCGGACCGCCCGGGTGGCCCGGCACCGGGTAGACACGGCACATGACCGACCACGCCGACGCCCGGCTCCCCCGCCCGGCGGACCCCGCCCACCTGGACCAGCTGCGCGCGGCCACCGACCGTGCGGCCGCCACCGCCGAGCCGCTCGCCTCGGCCCACGACGGCGCCCCCGAGGAGCTGCTGGCCCGGGCCGAGCAGGCGATCGAGTCGGCGTCGGCGGACCTGCTGGCGCTCAGCCACGACCTGCACGCCCATCCCGAGGAGGGGTACGAAGAGCACCGGTCCGCCCGGGCGGTGGCCGACCTGCTGGCCCGCTCCGGGATCGAGGCAGAGGTCGGCGTCTTCGGCCTGGAGACGGCGCTGCGGGCCCGCGTCGGCAGCGGCGGGCCGACGGTGGCGGTGCTGGCGGAGTACGACGCGCTGCCCGGCATCGGCCACGGCTGCGGCCACAACGTCATCTGCGCATCCGCCGTGGGCGCCTTCCTCGGTCTGGCCGCCGTGCTGGCCGACGGCGGGGTCGCCGGGACGGCGCTGCTGCTGGGCACCCCCGCCGAGGAGGGCGGCGGCGGCAAGGAGGTGATGGCCCGCGCCGGCGCGTTCGACGGCGTCGACGCCGTGGTGATGCTGCACCCGTTCTCCTACGACGCCGCGGTGCAGCCCTTCCTCGGCCGCCGCCAGCTGCGCGCCGTCTACACCGGCATCGCCGCGCACGCCTCGGCCCAGCCGTTCATGGGCCGCAACGCGCTGGACGCCGTGGTCGCCGGCTACAACGGCGTGGCGATGCTGCGCCAGCACGTCCCGGACACCGACCGGGTGCACGGCGTCATCACCGACGGCGGGCAGCGGCCCAACGTCGTCCCGGAGACCGCCGAGGCGCTGTACTACGTGCGCTCCGCGACGCCGGAGACGCTGGCCGACCTCAGCCGCCGGGTGGAGGCGGTCATGGCCGCCGCAGCGGAGATGACCGGCTGCGGCTACGAGCTGTTCTGGGACGAGCTGCCGGCCTACCTGCCGATCCGGGCCAACCTCGAGCTCGCCGCCCGGTGGACCAGGCACCAGGCCCGCCGCGGCCGCACCGCACTCCCGCCCGGCGTGACCCCGGCGTCGCTGGCCGGGTCGACCGACCTGGGCAACGTGAGCGTCCGGGTGCCCTCGATCCACCCGATGATCGCCATCGCCGGGCCGGACACCTCCATGCACACCACCGGCTTCGCGGAGGCCGCCGCCTCCCCGGCCGGTGACCGGGCGGTGCTGGACGGGGCGGTGGGCCTGGCGCTCACCGCGCTGGACGCGCTGGTCGACCCGGCCGTGCTGGCCGCGGCGAGGGCGGAGTTCGAGGCGGACGGCGGCGTCCTGGAGCTCACCGACCTGCTGGGGTGACGGGACCTTCGACCCGGGCGCCCGACGGCCCGGTCCGCGCACGATCGGACCGCGCCGACCCCCGGCGTTCACCCGCGACCGACAGTGTGGAGCGCATGACCGAGCAGGCGACCGCGACGGTGCACTACCCCGACGACGAACTCGACCTGGACCTGCGCTGGTGGGCCGCAGCCAACTACCTCACCGTCGGCCAGATCTACCTGCGGGACAACGCGCTGCTCGCCCGGCCGCTCGCGCACCCCGACGTCAAGCCGCGGCTGCTCGGCCACTGGGGCACCAGCCCGGGGCTGTCGGCGCTGTACGTGCAGCTCAACCGGCTGATCCGGCGCACCGGCACCCCGTGCCTCTACGTCGCCGGGCCGGGGCACGGCGGCCCGGCGCTGGTCGCCGCCACCTACCTGGAGGGCACCTACAGCGAGGTCTACCCGCAGGTGAGCCGGGATGCGGAGGGGGTGCACCGGCTGTTCCGGCAGTTCTCCACCCCCGGCGGCGTCCCCAGCCACGTGAGCGTGCAGACCCCGGGCAGCATCCACGAGGGCGGCGAGCTCGGCTACGCGCTGGTGCACGCCGCCGGGGCGGCCTTCGACTCCCCCGACCTGCTGGTGGCCTGTGTGGTCGGGGACGGCGAGGCGGAGACCGGCCCGCTGTCCGGCTCCTGGAAGATCCCCGCCTTCCTGGACGCCCGCCGGGACGGCGCCGTCCTGCCGGTGCTGCACCTGAACGGGTACAAGATCAACAGCCCGACGGTGTGGGGTCGGTCGTCGGACGGGGAGATCGCCGACTACCTGAGCAGCCAGGGCTGGGCGCCGGTGTTCGTCTCCGGCGACGACCCGCGCGCGGTGTTCCGGGACCTGGAGGCCGCCGTGCGCACCTCGCACGACCGGATCCGGGAGATCCAGGCCGCCGCCCGCGGCGGGGCCGAGGACGTGCGCCCGGGCTGGCCGGCGATCGTGCTGCGCACGCCCAAGGGCTGGACCGGCCCCGCGCAGGTCGACGGCGTGCAGATCGAGGGCACCTTCCGCGCGCACCAGGTGCCGCTGTCGGGGGTGCAGACCGACGGCGCGCACCTGGCCCTGCTGGAGGACTGGCTGCGCTCCTACTCCCCCGAGACCCTCTTCACCGCCGAGGGCGCGCTGGTGCCCGAGCTGGCCGCGCTGGCCCCCGAGGGCGACCTGCGGATGGGCGCGACGCCGTACGCGAACGGCGGGCGCCGGCGCACCCCGCTGGACCTGCCCCCGCTGGAGCCCTACGCCGTCGACGTCCCCGCGCCGGGGACCACCTACGCCCAGACCACCCACCCGCTCGGTGAGCTGCTGCGCGACGTCTACGCCCGCACCACCACCGACGACGGTGGCGGGACGTTCCGGCTGTTCTGTCCCGACGAGACGGCCAGCAACCGGCTCCAGTCGGTGTTCGAGGTGACCGACCGCTGCCTGCAGGCCGAGGTGCTGCCCACCGACGACCACCTCTCCCCGCACGGCCGGGTCATGGAGGTGCTGTCGGAGCACCTCTGCCAGGGCTGGCTGGAGGGCTACCTGCTGTCCGGCCGGCACGGCCTCTTCGCCACCTACGAGGCCTTCGCCATGGTGAGCGCCTCGATGGTGGTCCAGCACGTGAAGTGGCTGCAGCACGCCGCGACGCTGCCCTGGCGGGCGCCGGTCTCCTCGCTGACGATCCTGCTGACCAGCACCTGCTGGCGCAACGACCACAACGGCTTCAGCCACCAGGGCCCCGGCCTGCTGGACACCGTCATCCCGCTCTCCCCGCAGGTGGTGCGGGTGTGGCTGCCGCCGGACGCGAACACCCTGCTGTCGGTCGCCGAGCACTGCCTGCAGAGCACCGACCACGTCAACCTGCTCATCGCCGACAAGCAGCCGCACCTGCAGTACCTGACCCTGGAGCAGGCGCACGCGCACGCGGCGGCCGGGGCGTCGGTGTGGGACTGGGCCGGCACCGAGGACGACGGGCAGGGGGAACCGGACGTCGTCCTCGCCGCGGCCGGCGACGTCCCGACGATGGAGACCCTGGCGGCCGCCGAGCTGCTGCGGGAGTGGGTGCCCGCGCTGCGGGTCCGGATGGTGAACGTGATCGACCTGATGGGCCTGCTCCCCCCGGACGACCACCCGCACGGGTTCTCCGACAAGCACTTCGACCAGCTGTTCACCGCCGACACCGACGTCGTCTTCGCCTTCCACGGCTACCCCCGCGCGGTGCACCAGCTGCTGCACGGCCGCCCCGACCCGGCCCGCTTCCACGTGCGCGGCTTCGAGGAGCAGGGGACGACGACCACCCCCTTCGACATGGTGGTGCTCAACCGGATGAGCCGGTACCACCTGGTGATCGAGGCGCTGCGCCGTTCCCGGCGGGCACCGGAGCGGGGCGCGGAGCTGGTCCGGTTCTGCCGCGCGCAGCTCGACCGGCACCACGGGTACGTCCGCGAGCACCTGGAGGACATGCCGGAGGTCCGGGACTGGACCTGGGGCGCGGGGGCGGCACGGGGATGACCGACGGCGCCGTCCTGGCCGTCAACCCCGGCTCCCGCTCCCTGAAGGCCGCCGTGCACGACGCGGCCGGGCAGCGGCTGCTCGACGTGCACGTCACCCGGCCGGTCGACGACGCCCGCACCGCGGTCGCCGAGCTGGCCGACCGGGTGGCCGCCGAGGGCATCCAGCTCGTCGCCGTCGCCCACCGGGTGGTGCACGGCGGGCCGGAGCACGTCCGCCCGGCGCTGGTGGACGACGAGCTGCTCGCGTCGCTGCGGGCGCTGGCGCCCTTCGCCCCGCTGCACCTGCCCGGGGACGTCGCGGAGATGGAGGCCGCCCGGGCGCAGTGGCCGGACCTGCCGCAGGTCGCCTGCTTCGACACCGCGTTCCACGCCGACCTGCCCGCGGAGGCCCGGCGGCTGCCGCTGCCGGCCGAGGTCGACGCCCTCGGGGTGCGGCGCTACGGCTTCCACGGGCTCAACCTCGAGCACGTGGTCGACACCGTCCCCGAGCTCGGCCGGGCGGTGATCGCCCACCTGGGCGGCGGCTGCAGCGTCACCGCGGTGGCCGAGGGCCGGTCGGTGGCGACCTCGATGAGCTTCTCCCCCACCGGCGGCGTCCTGTCGGCGAGCCGCAGCGGCGACCTGGACCCCGACGCGCTGCTGTTCCTGGCCGACCGCGGCTGGTCGGTCGAGGAGCTGCGCGACCTGGTCGACCACCGCTCGGGGCTGGCCGGGATCGCCGGCTCCACCGACGTCCGGGAGATCACCGAGCGGGCGGACGCCGGGGACGCCGACAGCCGGCTGGCCCTCGACGTCCTCAGCCGATCGGTGGCGGTCGCCGTCGCCGGGTACACCGCGGTGCTCGGCGGCCTGGACACCCTGGTGTTCACCGGCGGCGTGGGCGAGCACTCGGCGACCGTGCGCGCCGCCGTCGCCGACCGGCTGGCCCACCTCGGCGTCGTCCTGGACCCCGCGGCGTCCGCCCCCGGGGACCTGTCCGCCGCGGGAGCGGCGGTGCGCACCCTCGTCGTCCCGGCCGACGAGGAGGTCGTGCTGGACCGGCAGGCCCGCCGGGTGCTCCGCGAGCTCAGCCGCTGACCTCGGGGGCGTCGCGCAGCTCCCGGTACAGCCGGGCCAGGTCGGGCAGCTGGTGGTGGGCGTTGAGCCCGCTGGGGTTCGGCGCGACCCAGGTGGTCACCCCGCCGACCCGCTCGGGCTGGCGCCCCAGCGAGGCCCTCGGCCGGTCGAACGCCTGTCGCCAGGCGGTGACCCCGAGGACGGCGAGCACCCGCGGCCGGTACCGGGCCACCAGCGCCTCGAGCGCCTGCGCGCCGGCGCGCAGCTCGGCGGGGTCCAGCTCGGCCGCCGTCCGGGTCGGCCGGTCGACGACGTTGGTCACCCCGAGCCCGTGGCGCAGCAGCTCCGGGCCCTCCGCCGGGGTCAGCTGGCGCGGGGTGAGGCCGGCCAGGTGCAGCGCGGGCCAGAACCGGTTGCCCGGCCGGGCGAAGTGCTGACCGGTCTCCGCCGACCGCAGCGACGGGTTGATCCCGCAGAACAGCACGTCCAGGCCCGGGGCGATCAGGTCGGGCACCGGTTTCGACCCTCCGTGCGCTGTCATGGCGGCCAGTCTCCCGCCCCGGTGTGCGGCCGGGCCCGGCACGGGCGAGGCTGTCCCGGGCACATCGCCTGCGAGACCAGTCGACGGACAGAGGAGAACCATGGCGCGGGCAGCGGTCACCGGCAGCAGCGGGAAGCTCGGCCGGGCGGTGGTCACCCACCTGGTCGAGCAGGGCTGGGACGTCCTCGCCCTGGACCGGGTGCCCAGCCCGCGGGCCGACGTCGAGTCCGCGGTCGTCGACCTCACCGACTCCGGCCAGGCGGTCGAGGCGCTGGCCGGCTTCGACGAGCACCGCGCGCCGATCGACGCCCTGGTGCACCTGGCCGCCGTCCCGGCGCCCGGCCTGCTGCCGAACGCGGCCACCTTCGCCAACAACGTGACCGCCTCCTACAACGTTTACAGCGCCGCGCTGCGGGCCGGCGTCCGGAAGATCGTCTGGGCCTCCAGCGAGACGGTGCTGGGCCTGCCCTTCGACGAGGCCCCGCCCTACGTCCCGGTCGACGAGGAGTACGCGCCCCGGCCGACGACCACGTACTCGCTGGTCAAGACGCTGGAGGAGGAGCTGGCCCGGCAGCTGTGCCGCTGGCACCCGGACCTGTCGATGACCGGGCTGCGGTTCAGCAACGTCATGTACCCCGAGGACTACGCCGCCTTCCCCGGCTACGACGCCGACCCGGCCGTGCGGCGTTGGAACCTGTGGGGCTACATCGACGCCCGCGACGGCGCCCAGGCGGTGCGCCGCGGGCTGGAGCACCGCGAGCCCGGGGCCGACGTGTTCATCGTGGCCAACGCCGACACGGTCTCCGCCCGGCCGAACGACGAGCTGCTGGACGCGCAGTTCCCCGGGGTCCCGCGCCGCCGGGAGGTCGGCGAGCACGAGACGCTGCTGTCGATCGACAAGGCCCGCCGGGTGCTCGGCTTCGCGCCCGAGCACTCCTGGCGGGACACCGTCGGCCAGTGATCTCCCGGCTGCTCCTGCTCGGCGCCACCGGCGACCTCGCCGGCCGCTTCCTGCTGCCCGCACTCGCCGAGTCGCTCGCGGCGGGCCGGCTGCCGGGAGACCTGCAGCTGCTGGGGGCCGCCGAGCAGGACTGGGACGACGCCCGGTTCGCCGAGCACGTCGCCACCCGGCTGCGGGAGCACGCCGGTGACCTGCCGGCGACCGCCCGGCAGGCGCTGGTGGACGCCGCCCGCTACCGCCGGGTCGACCTGGCCGAGCCGGACACCGTCGCGGCCGCGGTGACCGCCTTCACCGGGACCGGGCCGGTCGCCGGGTACCTGGCGCTGCCGCCCGTGCTGTTCCCCGCGGCCGTCCGGGCCCTGGGGGCTGCCGGGCTCCCGCCGGGCAGCCGGATCGCGGTGGAGAAGCCGTTCGGCCGGGACCTGCCCGACGCACAGGCGCTGAACGCGCTGCTGGCGGCGGCGACCGGCGACGTCGAGCAGGCGGCCTTCCGGGTCGACCACTTCCTGGGCATGCCGGCGGTGGCCGCCCTGCAGGAGCTCCGGCAGCCCGGCGGCGTCCTGGCCGGGCGGTGGAGCGCCGAGCACCTCGCCCGGGTCGACGTCGTCTGGGAGGAGACGCTGGACGTCGGCGGCCGGGCCGGCTTCTACGACCGGACCGGCGCGCTGCGCGACGTGCTGCAGAACCACCTGGTCCAGGTGCTGACCGTGCTGGCGATGGAGCCGCCCGCGACGTCCGCCGAGGCCGACCTGCACCGGGTACGGCTGGACCTGCTCCGGGCGGTGCGGGTGCCCGAGGTGGGGGCCACCCGCCGGGCGCGCTACACGGCCGGCCCGTCCACCCGGGCCTACGTCGACGAGGACGGCGTCGACCCGGCCCGGTGCACCGAGACCTTCGCCGAGCTGGAGTTCACGGTGGACACGCCCCGGTGGGCCGGCACCCGGTTCGTGCTGCGCACCGGCAAGGCCCTGGCCGCGGACCGCAAGCACGTGGCGCTGCACCTCCGGACGCCGGCGCCCGCGGAGTGCCCGCCGGGGGTCGAGCGGGTCGCCGAGGACCGGCTGCAGGTCCCGCTGGACGGCGCCCAGCAGGCCGGCGCCGGGGTGGCGGTGCACGCACCGGGCGAGCGCAGCGCCTACAGCGCGGTGCTCACCGACGTGCTGTCCGGCAGCAGCCGCACCGCGGTCAGCGCCGCGGAGGCCGAGGAGGCCTGGCGGTTCGTCGACCCGGTGCTGCGGGCCTGGGCCGCCGGCGAGCCGCCGCTGCTGGAGCACCCCGCCGGCTCCGCCGGGCCGCCCGGGGAACGCTGACCACGGCCCACCGCCGGAGCTCCGGCGCCGGTCGGTGGGGGTCCACCGAGTGGTCCACCGCCCGGTCCACCTGGTGATCCACGAGTGGCATCGCCCGTGCGGAGCGACCAGACTCGCCGTCGTGTCCGTGGCCCTTCGGCTACCGGCGGTGAGCACGGCAGGCAGCGCCGGCGCTGAGGGGCGCACCGAACGCCGACCAGGAGGAGGACCGAGCGAGTGGACATCCCCGCGATGCGGGCGAGCTTCAGCAAGGCGGCCGCCCACGGAGACCAGGTCCCGCTGTGGTTCTACTCCCACCTGTTCCTGACCCACCCGGAGACGCGGGACATGTTCCCGGTGTCCATGGCGACCCAGCGCGACCGGCTGTTCGCCGCCCTGGGTGAGGTCATGGCCCGGGTCGACGACCTCGAGGCCCTGGTGCCGATCCTGCAGCAGCTCGGGCGGGACCACCGCAAGTTCGGCGCGCTCGCCGCCCACTACCCCGCCGTCGGGGCCAGCCTGCTGGCCACCCTCGAGCACTTCGACGAGGACTGGGACGACGAAGTGGCCGCCTCCTGGACCGAGGCCTACGGCCTGATCGCCGAGGTCATGATCGGTGCGGCCGACGAGGTGGCCGAGCAGCCGGCCTGGTGGGAGGCCGAGGTGGTCGCGCACGAACGGCGCACCCTGGACGTCGCCGTCGTGCACGTGCGCCCGCGGACGCCACTGGAGTACCTGCCCGGACAGGCGATCTCGCTGGAGATCGACCAGCGCCCGCGGCTGTGGCGGTGGTACTCCCCCGCCAACGCCCCCCGGTCCGACGGCGTGCTGGAGCTGCACGTCAAGGCCCGGGACGGCGGCCCGGTCAGCTCCGCGCTGGTCCGGCTGACCCAGGTGGGCGACGTGATGCGGCTCGGGCCCCCGGTCGGGCACCTCAGCCTGGACACCGAGTCCGACCGCGACCTGCTGCTGGTCGCCGGCGGCACCGGGCTGGCGCCGCTGAAGGCGGTCGTCGACCAGGTCGCCCGGCACGGACCGGCCCGGCGGGTCGACCTCTTCGTCGGTGCGCGGACCGAGGACGCGTTCTACGACCGGGCCGACCTGCGCCGCCTGGAGCAGGAGCACCCGTGGCTGACGGTGACGCCGGCGGTCTCCCAGGAGAAGGGGTCGCCCTCCGAGCACGGGGACATCGGCGACGTCGTCCTCCGGCACGGCCCCTGGAACAGCCGGGACGTGTACATCGCCGGCAACCCGGCCATGATCGAGGACACCGTGACCCGCCTCATCCACTCGGGGGTGCCCATGGCGCGCATCCGCACCGAGGTGTTCGCCCCCAGCCGACCGAGCCCGACTCTCGACGGGAAGGTGACCGAATGACCACCAGCCACAACGGGTCCGGCTACGAGGCGGGGCCGCCCACGGCCGATGACCTCCGCGCCGTCCACTTCACCCCGGCGAGCATGCTGCACCCCGGCTACACCAATCGCGAGGTCGACGCCTTCGTGACCCGGGCGGCCGACGGGCTCGCCCAGCTCACCGACGAGAACGGCCGGCTCGCGCGGGAGAACGTCCAGCTCGCCGAGGAGAACGCCCAGCTGCGCGCGCACCTGCAGTCGCTGCAGGAGCAGGTGGACGCCGCGGCGTCCCGGCCCTCCCCCAGCGACCAGGCCGTCGGCATCCTGGCCACCGCGCAGCTGACCGCCGACGACTACGTGGCCGAGGCGGAGGACTTCAGCCGGCAGATGACCAGCGAGGCGCGCGCCCAGTACGAGGAGCAGCTCACCGCGGCGCGGGAGAAGGCCGGCGCGATCATCGAGGCAGCGCAGGAGGCCGCTGCGGCGATGCGCGGCAACGGCGTCCCGATGGGTGGCGCGCGCCAGCCGGAGTCCGAGGAGCTGCAGGAGCAGGTCGCCTACCTCAAGGCCTTCAGCCAGGCCTGCCGGGTGCAGCTGCGCTCCTACCTGGAGGCGCTGCTCAGCGACGTGGAGACGGAGTGGGGACGGGCGCACCCGGGCGCGCTGCCCACGCCGCCGCGCGGGACCCGGCCCCAGCAGCTCGAGCGCGGCCGGCCGGACGTGGCCTTCGCCGCCAACGCGACCGGCGAACCCGGCGACACCCCCGAACCCGCCGGGGCCGTCCCGGCGTCCCGCTCCTCCGCCTGAGCCGAGCGGCGCCCCGCGGCCTGGCTCGGCCGCGGGGCGCCGATCACGCCAGAGCTCCGGTCAGACGAGGCCGTGCGCGTGGACGGCCCCGGCGACCTGCAGGAAGCCGGCCACGTTCGCGCCGAGCACCAGGTCGCCGGGGGCGCCGTACTCCTCGGACGTCTCATGGCAGCGGGCGTGGATGGCCCGCATGATCTCCTCCAGCCGCTGCTCGCTGTGCTCGAAGGTCCAGCGGTCCCGGGAGGCGTTCTGCTGCATCTCCAGCGCCGAGGTGGCCACCCCGCCGGCGTTGGCCGCCTTCCCCGGGGCGAACGCCACCTCGCCGCCGCGGAGCTCTCGCACGGCGTCCGGCGTGGTCGGCATGTTGGCGCCCTCGACCACGTAGCGGCACCCGTTGCCGATCAGCGCGCGGGCTGCGTCGGCGTCCAGCTCGTTCTGCGTGGCGCTGGGGATGGCGACATCGCACGGGACGTCCCAGATGCTGCCGCCCTCGACGAAGCGGGCTGAGGCCACCCGGTCGGCGTAGCCGCTGATCCGGGCCCGCTCGACCTCCTTGACCTGCTTGAGCACCTCGAGGTCGATGCCCTTCTCGTCGACCACGTAGCCGGCCGAGTCCGAGCAGGCCACCACCGTGCCGCCGAGCTGGTGCACCTTCTCGATCGCGTAGACCGCCACGTTGCCCGAGCCGGAGACGGTCACCCGCTTGCCGTCGAAGGAGTCACCGCGCACCTCCATCATCGCCGCGGCGAAGAAGGCCGCGCCGTAGCCGGTCGCCTCGGTGCGCACCTGCGCGCCGCCCCAGCCCAGCCCCTTGCCGGTGAGCACGCCGGACTCGTACCGGTTGGTGATCCGCTTGTACTGGCCGAACAGGAAGCCGATCTCCCGCCCGCCGACCCCGATGTCCCCGGCCGGGACGTCGGTGTACTCGCCCAGGTGCCGGTAGAGCTCGGTCATGAACGACTGGCAGAACCGCATCACCTCGGCGTCCGACCGGCCCTTGGGGTCGAAGTCCGAGCCGCCCTTGCCGCCGCCGATCGGCATGCCGGTGAGCGCGTTCTTGAAGATCTGCTCGAAGCCCAGGAACTTCACGATGCCCAGGTTCACCGACGGGTGGAACCGCAACCCGCCCTTGTAGGGCCCCAGCGCCGAGTTGAACTCCACCCGGAAGCCACGGTTGATCCACACCTCGCCCCGGTCGTCCTGCCACGGCACCCGGAAGATGACCTGCCGCTCCGGCTCGCAGATCCGCTCGATCGTCTTCATCTCGGCGTACTCGCGGTGCCGGGCCAGGACGGGGACCAGCGAGTCCAGCACCTCCCGGACCGCCTGGTGGAACTCGGTCTCCCCGGGGTTCCGCTGCAGGACGTCCTGGTAGATCTGCTCGACGACCGCCGACACGTCGGTGTCCATGACCTGCTCCTGTCCTCGATGTGGCGTGCACCACACCACTGCCCCAGGTCTGCCCGCTCAACCCGCGCCCTCCGGCAGCGGGCGGGGACACGCCCGCTCCGTCAGGCCCCGCGGGCCAGCCGCAGCTGCTCGGCCAGGGCGGAGGCGAGCGCGGTGGTGTCCATGGCCGCGGTGACGATCGTGGCCCCCTGCGCCGCGTGGGACGCCGCCCCGGCCCCGTCGAAGGCGTGCACGCCGACGGGCACGCCCGCGGCCCGGGCCCGCGTGATGACCGAGGAGAGGACCTCCTGCAGCTGCGCCGGGTCGCCGGCCAGCCCGAGGGACGAGGCCAGGTCGACCGGGCCGACGTAGACCCCGTCGAGGCCGTCGACGGCCAGCACTGCGTCGAGCTCGGCCAGCGCCTGCGCGGTCTCCAGCACGACCAGCACCAGCGGTTCGTCCACCCCGCCGGACAGCCGCCCGGCGGACCGGTTGCCCCGCGGCGCGTAGCAGCAGGCGGCGACGACCTCCCGCACGTGGTCGGCACCGAGCACGTTCGGGACCAGGACGCCGTGGGCACCGAGGTCCAGCGGCCGGCCGACGTCGGCGAACTGCGCGCTCCGGGTGCGGACCAGCGGCACCGAGCCGGCCGCCGTCACCGCCGCGGTCACCCCCGGCAGCTCCGCCTCGGCGAGCGCGCCGTGCTGCAGGTCCAGCACGACGAAGTCGGCGCCGGCGCGGGCCAGCAGCTCCGCGGTCATCGCGCCAGGCAGCTGGCTCCAGAGCCCGTGGCAGGCCTCCCCCGCCGCCCATCGCTCGCGGAGGGTGCGGCCTCCGCCCGGCTCCACGTTCACGCGTCCCGCCCCGTGTCCCGCTCCTCGACCAGCACGCCCCCAGTGTGCCGCCCGACCTGTTGCGCGCGGCGGCGGTGCGGGTGCCAAGATCCCTGGATCGCGGCTGCCGTCGTCGGGACTCCCCGCCGTGCGGCCGGCGCCCGGACAGCCTTCCCGGCGTGGCCCCGGCCACCCGGCCTCCCGAGAGCGAGCAGTGATGACCAGGACCCCACGCACCGGGACCGATGCCGACTCCAGCTCACCGGGTCGGTCGAGCGGCCTGTCCTCGCTGATGCGGCCGGTCAACGCCGTCGTCGAGCGGTACATCCCCAGCGCGCTCGTGTTCGCCGTGGTGCTGACGTTCGTCGTGGCCGCACTCGCGCTGCTGCTCACCGACGCCGGCCCCATCGACGTCCTGGACGGCTGGGGCGACGGGTTGTCGGGGCTGCTGGCCTTCATGACCCAGATGGCCCTGATCCTGCTGCTCGGGCACACCCTGGCCAACACCGCGCCGGTGCGGCGGCTGCTCACCCGGCTGGCCGCCGTGCCCAGGACGGCGCTGCAGGCCTACCTCTACGTCTTCGTGATCGCGGCGCTGGCCTCGCTGATCACCTGGGGCCTGGGCCTGGTCGTCGGCGCGCTGCTGGCCCGGGAACTGGCCGTCCAGGGGCGGGAGCGCGGCCAGCGCCTGCACTTCCCGCTGCTGGTGGCCGCCGGGTACTCCGGCTACGTCATCTGGCACATGGGCTACTCCGGCTCGGGCCCGCTCACCGCCGCGACCGAGGACTCCTTCCTCGCCGAGACCCTCGGCGGCACCATCCCGATCAGCGAGACCATCTTCACCTGGTGGAACATCACCGCGGCCGTGGTCACGATCCTGGTCGTCGGCCTCGCGCTGGCCGCGGTCGCACCCCGTGGTGGTGACCGGGTGATCGAGCTGCCGGCCGACGTGCGCGACACCGAGGGGGTGGCGCTGGACGACGAGGTGGTCACCCCGGCCGACCGGGTCGACGGCAGCCGGCTGGTCACCACCCTGGTCGGCCTGGCGCTGGTCGCCTACCTGGTGCACCACTACGTCGACGGCGGCACCGCCACCCTGGACATCGTCAACTGGACGTTCCTGGCGCTGATCTTCCTGCTCGTCCGCAACCCGTTCGAGCTGATCGCGCTGGTGAAGAACGCGGCCGCCAACGTCGGGGAGATCCTGCTCCAGTTCCCGCTGTACGCCGGGATCATGGGGATCATGTCGACGACCGGCCTGATCGCCGTGTTCTCCGACGCCGTCGTCGACATCGCCTCCCCGGCGACGTTCGGCCTGCTCGCCTTCCTGTCCGCCGGCGTCGTCAACTTCTTCGTCCCCTCCGGCGGCGGTCAGTTCGCCGTCCAGGGGCCGGTCATGATCGACGCCGCGCAGAGCCTGGGTGTCGACCCGGCTGTCGCGATCATGGCGATCGCCTACGGCGACCAGTGGACGAACATGATCCAGCCGTTCTGGGCGCTCCCGGTGCTGGCCATCGCCGGGCTCAAGATGCGCGACATCCTCGGGTACACGACGGTCACGCTGATCGCCTCGGGCCTGGTGTTCGGCACGGTGACGCTGCTGCTCGGGGTGCTGGCCTAGGGCACGCCGGCGACGGCCGGCCGGTCAGCTCCAGGGCGACCGGCCGCGCCGTTCCCGGTTGGCGGCGTCCAGCCGGGTGAGGGTCCGCACCCCGCGGACGACGTCGCCGGCCAGCTGCACCACGGCGTCGACCACCCCGTCGAGCCAGGTGTCGGTGCGCGGCCGGGCCGGCGGGGACTCCGGCCGGGAGCTCCGCCCCAGGGCTCGGAACAACAGCACGCAGAGGGCCAGGAACAGGAACAGCTCCACCGGGCTCCCCCGTCCAGCAGGTCGGCGCCCCGGGTGGGGTGCCGTGCCTCCACGATGACCCCGCCGGTGCCGGGGTGCCAGCGGCAGGAACGCCACCGACCGCAGGAGGGCTGCCAGTCCGTCAGGCCCGGGCGCAGGCCAGCGGCGGCGGCTCCTCGAACACCAGCAGCGTGCGCGAGCTCAGCACGCCGGGCATGCCCTGGATCTCGTCGAGCACCAGCCGCCGCAGGTCGGCGTTGTCCCGGGCGCGGACGAGCAGGATGACGTCGAACTCGCCACCGACCAGGCCGATGTGCGCGATCCCCGGCAGAGCGCGCAGCCGCTCCCGGACGTGCCGCCAGTCGGCCTGGCGGGTGTTGAGCGTGACGTATGCCGAGGTGCCCAGCCCGGCCGCGACCGGGTCGATGTCGACGCAGAACCCCCGGATCACCCCGGAGGCCCGCAGCCGCTCGACGCGGGCGTAGGCGTTGGCCCGGGAGATGTGCAGCTTCTCGGCCAGGGCCCGCATGGGCATCCGGCCGTCGGCGGTCAGCTCGTCCAGGATGCGGCGGTCGATGTCGTCCAGGGCACTGGCCACGTGTCTTCTCCTCCGGGTGTTTCGCGGTCGGGCGCTGGACATCTGGCTCGATCCGGGGCGGTTCGACGCGACGTCCTCTCGCATCTGGCCAGCCCCTGGCGCGCAGATGACGCCTCATCCACGATCCCACCATGACACGTGACCTGGATCTCCTCCTGCCGTCACCTCACCCGGTCGAGCTGATCGACCCCACCGGCCAGACCGTGGCCGAGGCCGCGCACGAGCTGCCGGACGACGCCACCCTGCTGCGCGCCTTCGCCGGGTTGACCACCGCCCGTCGGATCAACGACCAGGCCGGCGCGCTCGCCCGCCAGGGCCGGCTCGCCGTCTACCCCTCCTCGCACGGGCAGGAGGCGTGCCAGGTGGCCGCCGCCCAGGTCCTCACCGACGACGACTGGCTCTTCCCCACCTACCGGGACACCGCCGCCGTGGTGATCCGGGGCGTCGACGTGGCCGAGGCGTTCCTGCCGCTGCAGGGTGCCTGGCACTCCGGCTACGACCCCCACCGGTACAAGGTCGCGCCCCAGGCGACCCCGCTGGCCACCCAGCTGCTGCACGCGGTCGGCGTCGCGCACGCCGCCCGGCTGCGCGGCGAGCCGACCGTCGCGCTCGCGCTGTGCGGTGACGGCGCGACCAGCGAGGGCGACTTCCACGAGGCGCTGAACTTCGCCGCCGTCTTCCGGGCGCCGGTGGTGTTCCTGGTGCAGAACAACCAGTACGCGATCTCGGTGCCGCTGGCCCGCCAGTCGGTCGCCCCCTCACTGGCGCACAAGGGCATCGGCTACGGGGTGCCCGGCGAGCGGGTGGACGGCAACGACGTCGCGGCCCTGCTCACCGTGCTCGGCACCGCCATGGCGCGGGCCCGGGCCGGGGAGGGCCCGCAGCTCGTCGAGGCGCACACCTACCGGATGCAGCCGCACACCAACGCCGACGACTCCCGGCGCTACCGGCAGGACGACGAGGTGGCCGGCTGGGTGCAGCGCGACCCGGTGGCCCGGCTGGAGACCTGGCTGCGCCAGCACGACCTGCTCGACGACGCCCAGCTGGCCGCCGTCACCGCCGACGCCGACCAGCTCGCCGCCCGGATGCGCACGGAGCTGGCCCAGGACTCGACGCCCGAGCCGGCCGAGCTGTTCGCGCACGTCTACGCCACCCCGACACCGCAGCTGGTCGAGCAGGCCGCCGTCGTGGCCGACGAGCTGAGCCGAGAGGACGAGCACTGATGACCAGCACTGCGACGACGGGGACCGTCGGGCACGAGAAGCTCACCATGGCGCAGGCGCTGAACCGCGCCCTGCGGGAGTCGATGGCCGAGGACGACTCGGTGGTCGTCTTCGGCGAGGACGTCGGCGCCCTGGGCGGGGTCTTCCGGATCACCGACGGGCTCACCGCCGAGTTCGGCGACACCCGCTGCTTCGACACGCCGCTGGCCGAGTCCGGCATCGTCGGCATGGCCGTCGGGATGGCGATGAACGGCATGCGGCCGGTGGTGGAGATGCAGTTCGACGCCTTCGCCTATCCGGCGTTCGAGCAGATCACCAGCCACGTGGCCAAGATGCGCAACCGCACCCGCAGCAAGGTCTCGCTGCCGATGGTCATCCGCATCCCCTACGCCGGCGGGATCGGCGGGGTCGAGCACCACTGCGACTCCTCCGAGGCCTACTACGCGCACACCCCCGGCCTGCACGTCGTCACCCCGGCCAACGCCGCGGACGCCCACCGGCTGCTCCGCGCGGCCATCGCCTCGCCGGACCCGGTGGTGTTCATGGAGCCCAAGAAGCTCTACTGGACCAAGGAGGAGGTCGACCTCGGCGCCGAGCTGCCCGGCATCGGGCGGGCGATGGTCCGCCGCGAGGGCACCGACGCCACGCTGATCGCCTACGGCCCCTCCGTCCCGGTCGCCCTGGAGGCCGCGGAGGTCGCCGCGCAGGAGGGACGCAGCCTGCAGGTCGTCGACCTCCGCTCGATCGTGCCGTTCGACGACGAGACGGTCTGCGCCGCGGTCCGCTCCACCGGGCGCGCCGTGGTGGTCGCCGAGGCCCCCGGCTTCGCCAGCGTCGCCTCCGAGATCGTCGCGCGGGTCACCGAGCGCTGCTTCCACTCCCTGGCTGCACCGGTCCGCCGGGCCGTCGGCTTCGACATCCCCTTCCCCTCGCCCAAGCTCGAACACGTCCAGCTGCCCGGGGTCGACCGGGTGCTCGACGCCGTCGACGACCTGCAGTGGGACCTGTCGTGAGCGCGGAGACCTTCCTGCTGCCCGACCTGGGCGAGGGCCTCACCGACGTCGAGGTGGTCCGCTGGCTGGTGGCCGAGGGCGACGTCGTGGCCGTCGACCAGATCGTGGTGGAGGTCGAGACGGCGAAGTCGGTCGTCGACGTCCCCACCCCGTTCGCCGGGCGGGTGGCCACGCTGCACGCCGCCGAGGGCGAGACCGTGCTGACCGGCAAACCGCTGATCACGGTGACCGCCGCGGAGTCGGCGCCCGAGCCGGCCGCCGCGCCGGTCCAGCCCGACGCCGCCGACTCCCCCGAGGCGGAGGCCTACCGGGAGGAGGAGCAGGCCGGCTCCGGCAACGTGCTGATCGGCTACGGCACGCAGGCCAGCACCGGCTCGGGACGGCGGCGCCGTCCCCGTCCCTCCGGGCAGCCGGACCCCGCACCGGCCACCGCCGCTCCCGAGCCGGCTCCCGATCCGGCGCCGGCTCCCGATCCCTCACCGGCTCCGGCCGGCGCTGCCGACGAGGAGCCCGGTGCCCCTCGCGGGGTGCCGAAGGTCGTCTCCCCGCTGGTCCGCCGGCTGGCGCGGGAGAAGGGCGTGGACCTGCACGGGCTGGCCGCGGCGAACGGCGGTGGGGTGATCACCCGGGCCCACGTGGAGCTGGCCTCCACCGCACCGGCCGCCGACACCGCACCGGCCGCCGCCGAGGCCGCGCCCCCGGCGCCGTCCGCCACCCCGGTGGACGGCGAGCGCCGGATCCCGCTGAACGGGTTCCGCCGGGCGGTGTCGGCCGCGCTGTCCCGCAGCCGGGCGGAGATCCCCGAGGCGACCGTCTGGGTCGACGTGGACGCCACGCCGCTGGTGGAGCTGCGGGAGAGCGCGCGCACCGTGAGCGACCCCGGGCCAGGGCTGCTGGCCTACCTGGCCCGCTTCGTCGTCGCCGGCCTGCGCCAGTACCCGGTGCTCAACTCCCGGCTGGACACCGAGCGCCAGGAGATCGTCGAGCACGACCGGGTCAACCTGGGGCTGGCGGTGCAGAGCGACCGCGGGCTCGTCGTCCCGGCGGTGCTGGGCGCGGAGACGATGACCACCGAGCAGCTCGACCGGGAGATCCGGGCGCTCACCGCCCGGGCGCGCGAGGGCCGCGCCAGCGCCGAGGAGCTCAGCGCCGGCACCTTCACGCTGAACAACTACGGCGGGTTCCGGGTCGACGGCAGCGCGGCGATCATCAACCACCCGCAGGTGGCGATCCTCGGCTTCGGCCGCATCCTCGACCGGCCGTGGGTGGTGGACGGCGAGATCGTGGTCCGGAAGATCACCCAGATGTCGTTCGTCTTCGACCACCGGGTGTGCGACGGCGGGACGGCGTCGGGGTTCATCCGGGCGGTGGCCGACGCGATCGAGGACCCGGCGTCGGCCATCCCCCGGCTGTGACCGGCCGGCCGCTGCCCGCCCGCCCGGCGGGGACCCCCGTGGTCCCCGCCGGCCCCGCTGCCTGAGGAGACCCATGCCCGACGTACCTGCGCTCGACATCCCCGTGGGGGCGACCGCGACGCTGGAGCTCGTCGTCACCCCCGAGCTCACCGTGCACTTCGACGAACTGGGCCCGGTGCACCCGGTCTACGCGACGTACAGCATGGCCAAGCACTTCGAGGAGGCCGGCCGCAAGCTGCTGCTGCAGTACCTCGCGCCGGGCTCGGCGGGGATCGGCCGGTCGGTGGCGGTCGAGCACCTGGGGCCCAGCTGGGTCGGGGACACCGTCACGGTGGTGGCCCGCTGCACGGAGGTCTCGGGCAACCGGCTGACCTGCGCGTGCACGGCCACCGACGCCGAGGGCCGGGAGCTCGGCCGCGGGACGACGGTGCAGGTGGTCCTTCCCGAGGAGCTGCTGGAGGCACGGATCGGCCCGGCCGCGCGGGCACGACGGGACGGAGCGGCCCAGCCCCGCTGAGCTGCCCCCGGGCGCGGGCTCAGCGGCGGCGCAACACCGAGCGGTCGAGCTGCGCCACGTCGGTGACCCCGAGCAGCTGCAGCGCCCGGCGCAGCTCGGCGGCGAACAGGTCGACCGCCCGCTCGACCCCGGCCTGACCACCGACGGCCAGCCCGTACAGCTGCGGCCGGCCCAGCAGCACCGCACGGGCGCCCAGGGCGAGGGCCTTGGCGACGTCGGTGCCCCGCCGGAAACCGGAGTCGACCAGCACCTCGAGCTCGTCGCCGACGGCGTCCACGACCTCCGTCAGCGCGGTCACCGTCGCCCCGACGTGGTCCAGCTGGCGGCCGCCGTGGTTGGAGACCACGACGGCGTCCACCCCGGCCGCCGCTGCCCGCCGGGCGTCGGCCGCGGTCAGCACGCCCTTCACCACGAACGGCCCGCCCCACGCCTCGACCATCCACGCGATGTCGTCCCAGGTGACGGTCGGGTCGAACTGCCGGCCCACGAACTCCATCACCGCCTGCGGCCCACCGGCCACGTGCCGCACGTTGGCGAAGGTGACCGCCTCGGAGCGGAGCAGGCCCCACCACCAGTGCGGCCGCCGGGCGCCGTCGGCCAGCGTGCGCAGCCCGAGCTCCGGCGGGATGGTCAGGCCGTTGCGCAGGTCCCGCTCCCGGGCCCCGGGCACCGGGGTGTCCACGGTCAGCACCAGGGCCCGGTAGCCGGCCTCCCGGGCCCGGTTGATCAGCTCCTTGCACAACCCCCGGTCGCGCCAGACGTAGAGCTGGAACCACTGCGGCGGGCTGCCCGCGGCGGCGATGTCCTCCAGCGACGTCGTGCCCAGGGTGGCCGCGGTGTACGGGATGCCGCAGGCCGCAGCCGCCCGGGCCACGGCCAGCTCGCCGTCCGGGTGGACCATCCGGGTGAACCCGGTGGGCCCCAGCACCAGCGGCAGCGCCGTGCGGGCACCGAGCACCTCGGTGCCGAGCTCGACCTCCCCGACGTCGCAGAGCACCGAAGGCACCAGCTCCAGCTCGTCGAAGGCGCTGCGGTTGCGGCGCATCGAGACCTCGTCCTCGGCGGCGCCGTCGACGTAGTCGAAGACCGCGCGCGGCAGCCGCCGGCGGGCCGTGGCCCGCAGGTCCGCGACCGTGTGGCAGCGGGCCAGCCGGCGCCGGTCGCCGTCCAGCTCCGGCCGCTGCACCCGCAGCAGCGCGACCATCTCCGCCGGCGTCACGTCCGCTCGGTGGCCCGGGTCGCACCGCTTCCCGACCCGGGGACCACCGGGGTCCCACCGGGAGCCTCGGCAGCAGGGGCGACATCGGCGTCGGCGTCGGCCGCGAAGCCACCGCCGAGGAAGCCGCCGGAGACCCGCGGGTCGGTCGACAGCGCCGCGGGGTCGCCCTCGAGCACCACCCGCCCGCGGTCCATCACCGAGACCCGGTCGGCGACGGCGAAGGCGGCCCGGGCGTTCTGCTCCACGACGACCAGGGTCAGCCCGTCGTCGCGGAGCTGGCCGAGGGCGGAGAAGATCTCCCCCACCAGCCGCGGCGCCAGCCCGACGCTGGGCTCGTCCAGCACCAGGACCCGGGGCTGGGCCATCAGCCCCCGGGCGATCGCCAGCATCTGCTGCTCACCGCCGGACAGCGTCCCGGCCGCCTGCTCCAGCCGCGGCTCCAGCCGCGGGAACAGCGCCATCGCCCGGTCGCGGGCCTCCGTCCGGGCCGACGCCGGCCCCCGCCGCCGGGTGTAGCCACCCAGCACCAGGTTGTCGGCCACGCTCAGCGACGGGAACACCAGCCGGTTCTCCGGCACGTGCGCCAGCCCGGTGCGGGCCAGCTTCTCCGGCCCGTACCCGGTGACGTCGGTGCCGGTCACGTGCACCGTGCCGGCGGTGACCGGCAGCAGCCCGGACAGCGCCCGCAGCAGGGTCGTCTTGCCCGCACCGTTCGCGCCGATGACGGCGACCAGCTCGCCGTCCCCCGCGCTCAGGTCGATGCCGTGCAGCACCGCCAGCCGGCCGTAGCCGGCGTGCAGTCCACGGACCTCCAGGCTCATGGCCGTCCCTCCCCGGACCCGGCACGCACCGGTCTGCCCACGCTCGACCGGCTCACGGTGCGCCCGCCTCGGCGACCGCGGCCGCGGCACCGTCCTCCGGCTCGACGCCCAGGTAGGCCGCGATCACCGCCGGGTCGTGCCGCACCTCGTCGGGCGTGCCCAGCGCGATGCGGACGCCGTCCTCCAGCACGGCGACCCGGTCGGCGAGGGCGAGCACCGCCTCGACGTCGTGCTCGACCAGCACGATCGCCATGCCGCCGGCGCGGAGCCGACGCAGCAACCGGGCCAGCTCGCGCCGCTCCGTGCCGGACAGGCCGGCCATCGGCTCGTCGAGCAGCAGCAGGTCGGGGTCCAGGGCCAGTGCCCGGGCGATCTCGACCAGCCGCTGCCGGCCGAAGGGCAGGTCGGCGGCGAGCCGGTCGGCGTCCTCCCCCAGGCCGAGCAGCTCCAGCAGCTCGCGCGCCGACTCCTCGACGGCGCGCTCCTCCCGCCGGGCCGGCAGCACCAGCGCGGCCCCGAGCATCCCGGAACGGCTGCGCAGGTGGCGGCCGACCATCACGTTCCCCAGCACGGTGGCCGAGGTGAAGATCTGCAGGTTCTGGAACGTGCGGGTCGCCCCGGCCCGGGCGAACACGTGCGGCTTGCGCCCCTCGACCCGGGTGCCGGCCATGGTGACCTCGCCAGCGGTCGGGGTGACCGCACCGCTGATCATGTTGAACGCGGTGGTCTTGCCGGCACCGTTGGGCCCGATCAGCGCCACGATCTCCCCCGCCGAGACGGTGAGGTCGAAGTCGTCGACGGCGGTGACGCCACCGAAGCGCTTGGTCAGCCCGCGCACCTCCAGCAGCGGCGTGCCCGGGGCCGGCCGGCCCTCGCGCGCGAGCAGCGGCACGTCGTCGGCCACCTGCTCCAGGTGGATCTCCTCCTCGTCGCCGCCGGGCTCGGGCTCGCTGCCGGCCATCCGTCGGCGCGCCCCGGTCCACAGCTGGTGCAGACCACCGGGCAGGAAGATCATGATCGTGGTGAGCAGGATGCCGAACCCGATCAGCTGCACCTCGCCGACCGCGCCGGGCAGCAGCTCCGGGATCAGCCGGCGCAGCCCGTCGTCCAGCCCCTCCACGGCGAAGGCCCCGACGACCGCGCCGTAGACGCTGCCCACGCCGCCGAGCACCGCCATCAGCAGGAACTTCACCGACAGCGGGAAGTTGGCCGCGTTCGGGTTGATCACCCCGAGCCAGTGGGCGAACGCCGTCCCGGCGACGCTGGCGTAGGCGGCGGAGAGCACGAAGACCTGCACCCGCAGCCGGAAGGTGTCCACGCCGAGGGACTCCGCGGCCACCTCCGAGTCGTTGACCGCGCCCAGCGCGCGCCCGATGCGGCTCTCCACGATGTTGCGGGCCAGCCACAGGCCCAGCAGCACGACCGGGACCAGCAGCAGGTAGTACTCGGTCGGCGAGTTGTAGGTGCGGCCGTTCATCTCCGGCTTGGTGATGCCGTAGATGCCCGACGTGGCGCCCAGGAAGTCGGACTCGGTGGCCAGCACGGTGACGATGACGCCGAAACCGAGGGTGGCCAGGGCGAGGTAGTGGCCGCGCAGCCGCAGCAGCGGGAGCCCGACCAGCAGCGCCGCCAGCATCGTCACCCCGACCGCGAGGACCGACGCCGGCAGCCCGCTCCACTCGTACCGGGTGACCAGCACCGCCTGGGTGTAGGCCCCGATCGCGAAGAAGCCGGCCTGCCCCAGGCTGACCTGGCCGGCCAGGCCCATCAGCAGCGACAGCCCGAGCGCGGCGAGGGCGTAGATGAGCGCGTACACCCCGACGTTGATGACGCTGGAGGAGGCGACCAGGGGCAGCGCCAGCATCAGCAGCGCCACGACGGCGATGCCGATGACGTCGCCGCGGCGGCTGCGGCGGCTGCGGGCCCCGATCCGGGGCAGTCGACGGACCGGTCGACCGACCATGGGTCAGACCCTCGCTTCCGCAGAACGCCCGAAGATCCCGGCGGGCCGGGCGACGAGCACGATGATCAGG
The DNA here is from genome assembly GCF_026968025.1 of Modestobacter sp. VKM Ac-2978. Lineage (NCBI taxonomy): Bacteria > Bacillati > Actinomycetota > Actinomycetes > Geodermatophilales > Geodermatophilaceae > Modestobacter > Modestobacter sp. VKM Ac-2978. The sequence goes on from NZ_JAPVBP010000004.1 coordinate 239,385, forward strand.
AGCAGGAACGCCACCGCGTCCCGCAGGCCGGTGCTGATGTAACCGGCGGTGAGCGTCTCCAGCACGCCCAGCAGGAGCCCGCCGAGCACGGCACCGCGCACCGAGATCAGCCCGCCCAGGGTGGCCGCGACGAAGCCCTTGAGCCCGAGCGTGAGCCCGGACTCCCAGGAGGTGAAGAAGATCGGGCTGGCGAGCACCCCGGCGATCGCGCCCACGGTCCCGGCGATCAGGAAGCTGATCAGCGAGGCCTTGGTCAGCGAGATGCCGACCAGCCGGGCGGCCACCGGCTGCTCCGCGCAGGCGCGCAGCGACTTGCCGGCCAGGGTGCGCTCGTAGAACCAGTAGACGGCCAGCGAGACGATCCCGGCGATCAGCAGGATCCACAGCTCCTGGTACCGGATGCTCACGCCGGCGACGGAGAAGCCGCCCGGGGTCAGCGGGGTCAGCCCCTCCGCGTTCGGGCCGTAGACCAGCAGCATCAGGGCCTTGAGCCCGGTCGAGACGCCCAGCGTGAGGATCAACGACACCAGGGTCGTCATCCGCTTGACCGGGAAGATGACCAGCCGCTCCATGATCACGGCCACCAGGGCGACCGACAGCACGGCGAGCACCACCGCGGCGAGCAGCGGGAGCCCGCTGCTCACCGCGGAGATGGCCACCAACCCGGCCAGGGCGGCGAACTCGCCCTGGGCCAGGTTGATGACCCCGCTGACGGTGAAGATCGCCACGAAGCCGATGGCGACGAGTGCGTAGACCGCACCCTGGCTGAGCCCGGCGAACAACAGCTGCAGCAGGTCGGTCACCGACCCACCTCGCACCCGTCCGCCGGCGGGACCGGGGGCACGGACCCCCTGCAGGACCTGGCGACGACGCTCACGGCGGGCGTCAGTCGCCCTGGTCCGGGACCAGCTGCCACTGACCGTTCTCCACGGTGACCAGCGCGAGGGCCTCCTTCGACAACCCCGCGTGGTCCTCCGGGGTCATCGTGAAGACCCCGCTGATGCCGGTGAAGTCGGTGACGCTCTCCAGGTGGTCCCGGATCGCCTGGGGGTCGGTGCCCTCCTCGCTCAGGGCGTCGACGGCCAGCTGCCAGGCGTCGTAGGCGTGCCCGGAAAACGTGGACGGACCGGCCCCGAACTCAGCGGTGTAGTCGTCGATGAAGGTGGTGATGATCTCCTTCTGCGGGTCGTCGTCGGGCAGCTGCTCGGCCACGACGAGCCGGCCCAGCGGCGCGACCATGCCCTCGGCGGCGTCCCCGGCGGTGTCCAGGAAGACCTGGTTGCCGATGCCGTGGCTCTGCATCACCGGCGTCTCGATGCCCAGCTGGTCGTAGGCCCGCTGCGCCAGACCGGCGGCCGGGGGGATCCCCCAGATCACGTTGACGTCGGCACCGGCGTTGCGCAGGTTCACCATCTGCGCGGTGAAGTCGGTGGCGTCCGGGGCGAACTTCTCCGTCGCGACGACCGAGATGCCCTGTTCCGCGCCGATCTCGTCGAACATCTCGGCGACGCCCTCACCGAAGCCCGAGGCGTCGCGGGCCAGGCCGATGGTGCTCCAGCCCTGCTCGGCCATGTAGTCGATCATGCGCTCGATCACGACCCGGTCGTTCTGGGCGGTCTTGAAGACCCACTCCGAGCCCTCGACGATCGCCTGGTTCGCGGCCAGCGAGATCATCGGCGTCTCGGTGGACTCCGCGATCGGCCGCATCGCCAGGCTCGGACCGGTGCGGCTGGCGCCCAGGACGATGTCGACCTCGTCCTCGTTCACCAGCTTGTTCATCGCCTTGGCGGCGCCGTCCTCGGTCGACTGGTTGTCCTCGATGATCAGCTCGACCTCGCGGCCGTCGATGCCGCCCTCCTCCTCCAACTGCCCGGCGAGCAGCTCGAGGGCCTGGCGCTCGGGCACCCCGAGGGACGCCCCGGCGCCGGTGATGTCGAGGACCGCACCGATCTTGATCGGGCCCGTCTCGTCGGCGCTGCCCCCGCCGCCGCCGCCCCCACCGCCGTCGTCGGACTCGGCGCAGGCCGCCAGGCTGAGGGTCATCGCCGCCAGCAGTGCGGCGGTGCGCGTCGTCGCGGTCCTTCGTCCCATGAGGTCTCCTTTGACCGCAGCTCGATGATCGAGCGCTTCGTTCGAAGTCCGCCACAGGCTAGCCACCATGTGGTCCCGATCACAAGGACCGTGGCGCCGGCACCCGCGCCCCCAGACGAGGACCGCGGACCCCGGGAGAGGACCAAGGACACCAGGAGAGGACCAAGGACACCAGGAGAGGACCAAGGACACCGGCACCGATCGACCCGGCTCTGGACGATGGGCGGGACGGCCGCCCCGCGGGCCCGTCTCAGCACAGACCCCGAGGAGGCCCCGGTGGACACCCTGGACGACGAACGCGACGCACTGGCACTGGACGAGGCCGAGTGCCTGCGCCTGCTGGACACCGCCGCCATCGGCAGGATCGCCTTCACCGAGGGTGCGCTGCCCGCCGTCCAGCCGGTCACCTTCGTCCGGGACGGCCGGGAGATCTACGTCCCCACCCACCGGGGCAGCGCGGTCGCCGCGGCCAGCCGGGGCGCCGTGGTCGCCTTCGAGGTCGACCAGGTCGACGTCGACACCCGCACCGGGTGGAACGTCACCGTCGTCGGCCCGTCCCGGCTGATCACCGACCCGGCCGAGGTCTGCCGTCTCGACGGCCTCGGGATCGGCCCGTGGGTCCCCTCGGGTGCGCACTGCTACGTCGGGGTGCAGGTCCGGCTGGTGCGCGGCCGGCGGATCGGACCCCGCCCGGCGACGACGGCGGGCGCACCGGGCCTGTCCTCGGCCGGGGCAGGGCTGCCAAGCTGAGTGCGATGAGCCAGGACGGAACGACACCGCGGTCCCCGGACGCACCGCACGGCACCGACGACACCTCCCCGCTGGCGGCGATGCGGCTGACCGAGCTGCTCGAGGAGGTGCAGGACCGGCTCTCCACGGTGGCCCGCACCCAGGCCCGGGTGCAGGACCTCCTGGACGCCTTTCTCAGCGTCTCCGCCGGCCTGGACCTGGACACCACCCTCCGCCAGATCGTCGAGGCCGCGGCCCGGCTGGTCGACGCCGAGTACGGCGCGCTCGGCGTGCTGCGCCCGGAGGGCGGCCTGGGCCAGTTCATCACCGTCGGCATCGACGAGGAGACGCGCGCCCGGATGGGCCACCTGCCCGAGGGGAAGGGCGTGCTGGGCCAGCTGATCACCGACCCGCACCCGCTGCGCATCGCCGACCTCGGCGACCACCCGTCCTCGGTCGGCCTCCCACCCGGGCACCCCCCGATGCGCACCTTCCTCGGCGTGCCCGTGCTGGTCCGCGGCACGGTGTTCGGCAACCTCTACATGACCGAGAAACACGGCGGCGGCCACTTCACCCACGAGGACCAGGCGGTGCTGGTGGCCCTGGCGGGAGCCGCCGGCATCGCGGTCGACAACGCCCGGCTCTACGCGGAGGGTGAGGTCCGCCGGCGCTGGCTGACCGCGGTCGCCGACATCCGCTCCACGCTGCTGAGCGGGCTGCCGCCGGAGCAGGCGCTGCAGCTGGTCGTCGACCGGGTCGCCGACCTGACCGCAGCCGACGGCGCCTGGCTGGTGTCCGGCCCCGACCCGGTGAGCGGCAGCTACGAGGTGCAGGCGCAGTCCGGCGCGGAGCTCCCCGACGTCATCGGCCACCGCCTGCTCCTCGCGGAGGCGCCCACCCGCCAGCCGGCCGCCGGCCCACGCGCCCTCACCCCCGTGGACCTGTCCGGCTTCCCGCTCGGTGGTCCCGATGCTGCCCCCTGGGGCCCCGGGATCGGCGTGCCGTTGCCGAGCACGGACGCCCAGGCCGCGGTGGTGATCGCCGCCCGCCGCGGCGGCCGCCCCGGCTTCGACCCCACCATCGGGCCGTTGATCGGCGAGTTCGCCGACCAGGTGGCGCTCGCGCTCGACATGGCGGCCCGTCAGCAGGTCGCCCGGCGGCTGGACGTGTACGAGGACCGGGACCGGATCGCCCGCGACCTGCACGACCACGTCATCCAGCGGCTGTTCGCCGCCGGCCTCAGCCTGCAGGCCGCGGCCACCCGGGTCTCCGACGACGTCGTCGGGCAGCGGCTGCACCAGGTGGTCGACCAGCTCGACGAGACCGTCCGCGACATCCGCACCACGATCTTCGACCTGCACACGACCGATGGCACCGAGCACGCCGAGAGCCTGCGCCGGCAGGTCCTCGACATCGTGACCGAGACCGCCGGCGACCACCTGCAGTCGACCGTGCGGATGTCCGGGGCGGTCGACAGCCTGGTGACCGGCGACCTGGCCGTCGACGTGGTCGCGGTGGTCCGCGAGGGGGTCAGCAACGCCGCCCGGCACGCCGGCGCCCGGCACGTGACGGTCACCCTGGACGTCGCCGACGCCGTCGTCGTCGAGGTCCGGGACGACGGCCGCGGCATCGACCCGACCGTGGCCTGCAGCGGTCTGCGCAACCTCGCCGAGCGGGCGCGGCGGCGGGGCGGGGAGTCCGTCGTCCAGCCGCTGCCCGAGGGCGGCACGCTGGTGCGCTGGCACGCCCCGCTGCCGGTGCGCGGCTCCGGCTGACGGCGGCCGGGGTCAGCCCCGGGACGAGGCGGGGCCCGAGCCCCGGAGCTCGGTCGCCAGGATCGCGGCCTGGGTCCGCCGCTCCAGCCCCAGCTTGGCGAGCAGGTGCGAGACGTAGTTCTTCACCGTCTTCTCGGCCAGGAACATCCGCTCCCCGATCTGCCGGTTGGTCAGCCCCTCCCCGATCAGCTCGAGCACCGTCCGCTCCTGGTCGCTGAGCTTGGCCAGCGGGCCGCTGGGCTCGGCCGCCCGGCGCATCCGCTGCATGACCGCGGCCGCCGCGGCCGGGTCCAGCAGCGACCCGCCACCGGCCACCGTGCGCACCGCGCTCACCAGGTCCTGCCCCAGGATCTGCTTGAGCAGGTAGCCCGAGGCCCCGGCCATGATCGCCTCGAACAGCGCCTCGTCGTCGCTGTAGCTGGTGAGCATCACCGCCTTGAGGTCGGGCATCCGGGACCGCAGCTCCCGGCAGACCGAGACGCCGTCACCGTCGGGCAGCCGCACGTCCAGGACGGCGACGTCCGGACGCAGCGCCGGCACCCGGGCCAGCGCCTCCGCGGCGTTCTTCGCCTCGCCCACCACGGTGATGCCCGGGTCGGTCTCCAGCACGTCGGCGACACCGCGCCGGACGATCTCGTGGTCGTCGAGCAGGAACACCCGGATGGGGCCGGACGCAGCGTCCGTGGTCACGCGGTACCTCGTGCTCTCCGCCGGGCCGTGGCGACGCGGCTGGGTCGTCGTTGCCGGCGCGCTCGACGCACGCCTCCGGCAGCGAATCTAGGCGGTGCCGGATGACGACTCCATGACGCACGTGACCACGTCGTCCGCGGTGGGTAGGCGGCGGACGCGTGGCGGCAACCGGCCGCCCGGACGACCGGGAGGACTCGACATGACCGCAGCAGCACAGATGCTGGAGACGTACCCGCAGGACCTCGGGGGCATCGACCGGGAGAAGCTCATCGCCTGCATCGAGGCGTGCCTGGAGTGTGCGCAGGCGTGCACCGCGTGCGCGGACGCCTGCCTGGCCGAGGACATGGTGGCCGACCTGCGGACGTGCATCCGGACCAACCTGGACTGCGCCGACGTCTGCGAGGCCACCGGGCGGGTGCTGTCCCGGCACACCGGGTACGACGCCAACCTCACCCGGGCCGTCCTGGAGGCCTGCGCGGCCGCCTGCAAGGCGTGCGGGGACGAGTGCGGCGGCCACGCCGAGATGCACGAGCACTGCCGGGTCTGCGCCGAGTCCTGCCGCCGCTGCGAGCAGGCCTGCCGCGACCTGATCAGCTCGCTGGGCTGACCGGCCGGGCACGCGGCCGGCCGGGGACGGTCAGGAGCGGGCGATCCACTCGTGCCCGCAGGCGCGACACAGCATGGTCGCCCACCAACTGTGGTCCTCGGTCGGCTGCGTGGCGTCCACCAGGTCGCGGGAGGTGCAGCCGGGACACCGCAGCAGGGCGGCGAGCGCGCCGCCCAGCCGTCCCCCGCTCCGCCGCCCACCGTCGGTGGTGGTCGTGTCCGCCGGTGCGATCGAGAGGGTCATCGCCGGCTCACGCGTCGGCCAGCGGCGCGCCCGCCGCGACCAGCTGGACGTCGGTGGAGGTCGGGGGCGCGACCTCCCGGACGGTCGCCGTCCGGGCGTGGCCACGCTGTTCCCGGTGCGCGTACAGCTCGTGCCGGCTGGGCAGCGGGTGGCCACCCCGGCAGCACAACGTGCCGACCTCCCCCACCAGGACCGGGCGCGGGCGGCCGGGCACCTCGAACCGGCCGGCGCGCTCGATGAGCCGGGTGTCGCACTCCGGGCAGTGGAGGTTGTGCAGGGAGAGGATCCAGACGGAGACCATGCGCACACCCTGAGTGACTGGTTGCACCCGCGGTAGGTCGGCGCCAGCGTGTCCGGGGAACCGTCACAGGATCGCAAACCGGCCCGGCCGGACCCCGGCGGTCGAGCCGCCCGGACCGCGGCGGTCAGGCCGCCTGGTCTCCGGTCGCGCCGACCTCGGCGCCGGCGACCCCCTCGAAGGCCGACCAGTTCCCGATCTTGCTGCGCGGGACGACGCTGAAGGAGCCGTCGGTCTCCAGCACCACGGCGGCGACGTCGGACAGGTCGCCGGAGCCGGTGGCCCGGACGGCCTGCCGGATCTCGTCGAGCGTCACCCGCTGCTCCTGCATGGGCCCCGGCAGCGGCCGGCCCTCGCGGAACAGCAGCGTCGGTCGCGCCGTCAGGACGTTGCGCACCCCGCCCCAACGGGCCGAGGCCCAGGCGACCAGCCACTGCAGCGCGGCCAGCAGGGCCAGTGCGGTGAGGCCCTCGGTCCAGGAGACGTCGGAGCTCAGCAGGATCGTGGCCAGGACCGAGCCGAGCGCGACGGTGACGACCAGGTCGTAGGCGTTCAGCTTCGCCAGCGTCCGCTTGCCGGAGAAGCGCAGCACCACGACCAGGGTGACGTAGGCCGCCGCCCCCACCGCCAGGATCCGGCCCAGATCCGCCCACGAGTCCCACCACATGCCGCTCTCCCCGTCCTGTTCGCCCGCCCGGCCCGCTCCCCTCCTGCCATGGGGTTCGCAGGGACGCAGCAGTTGCGCCCGGCTGATCCCGCCCCCCGTAGCCAGCCCGCCCCGGCCGGAAACACACCGGCCGGTGCCGGTCGGCGGCGGCGCTGGGGTCGACGGCGGCGATGTGACAGGTACGTGACGGTCCGCCCGCAGACCTGTCGGCCGCGCCGGTCGGGTGCCAGTCTCAGGTCCCGGCGAACCGGGTCCGGAGCAACCGCCACCCGTGTCGCCGGCCATCCGCCCCAGCGACCCGTCACAGACCAGCCCGATGCCGACACCCCGGAGGACGACGTGACCGCTCAGCGCTCACCGCACCCGCTCCCCGGCCCCTCGCTCACCGAGGTGGTCGACGGCCACACCGGCCGGGTCCGGGTCAGCGGGCACCTCACCCCCCAGGGCGCCGACCTGCTCCGGGGCACCGTCGAGGGGCTCCGCCGGCTCGGGCACTCGACCGTGGTCCTGGACCTGGCCGACGTGCAGGCCGCCGACGCCGTCGGTCTGCACGTCCTCTCCGACCTGCGCACCACGATGCGGGCCTCCGGTGACGAGCTGCTCCTCCGGAACGCACCGCGCGAGACCGCCGTCGGCTGACGCCCGGGACGGTCAGCCGACGTCCGCCGGCCAGCTCCCGGCCAGCGCCTGCCGGACCTTCTGCCGCCACGCCCGGGTCTCGGCCTCGGTGACCTCGGTGGAGGTCAGCGCCCGTTCGGCGACCGAGTCGACGTACCCGCACACCAGGTCGTCGACGCCGCGGCCCTGGGCCCGCCAGGCGAACTCCCGCAGCAGCCCGGCCAGCCGGCGGAGCACCGTGGGCTGCCCCTCGGCGAACTGCAGCGGCTCCTCGATCGCCAGCTGCAGGAGCTCCGGCAGCTCCCACGGCGGCACGACCAGCCGCACCCGCTGCTCCTCGTCCCGGCAGGTGCGAGGCTCCACGGGACACTCCGCGAAGCGCCCGAGCAGCGCCGAGGCATGCGAGAGGGCGTGCACCGCGGTCGTCGGGTCGTTGGTGCCCGGGGAGAGCGCCCGGACGCAGATGTCGACGACCTTGCGCAGGCCGTAGGACAGGTCCCGGTCGGGCGTGCGCTCGTAGTGCAGCTGGAAACTGCGGTCCAGCGCCTTCTCCAGCGTCTCGGTGTCCGGCTCGCCGCCCGGCGACAGCGACCGGGCGTGGGCCACCGGCGTCCCCTCGACGACGGAGTCACCGATCCGGACGGCCAGTTCGACGACCACGCCGGCCTCGCGGGCAGCGCGGACCGCCGCTCCCTCGTCGACGCCGACGAGGAACCCGCTGGACCGCGCCACCAGCGGGACCGGCGGACCGCCACCGCGGTGCCCTCCCGTGTCGCGGGCAGCACCGCCCGGCTCGTCGAGCTCCCGCGCGACGGTCTGGGTGGCCTCGTCGTGCACGTCGCGCAACATCGTCTCGACCCGCAGCAGCCGGGACAGGTGTCCCAGGAAGAGGACGAGCCCCAGCACGCTGCCCAGCGTCAGCAGGTAGCCCACCGTGATCGACAGCCGCGGTACGAAGGCACTGTCGTCCTCGGTGGCGCTCTCGGCCCGCACGGTCCGCAGCACGGTGAGGGCGTAGACGAAGGTCAGCACCAACTGGGCCAGGGTCAGCTGCACCACCCGGTCGGTGACGAAGGTCTGCAGCAGCCGCGGCGTGTACTGGCTGCTGCTCAGCTGCAGTGCGACGACGGTGAGCGAGAAGGTCACGCCGGTCACCGAGATCAGCGAGCCGGCGATCGCGGCCAGCAGGTCCCGCGCGGCCGAGGCACCGCCGCCGAAGGCGAAGGTCAGTGGGTGCTCCCGGGTCGCCCAGTGCTGGTCGAGCTCCGGGAGCGTGGTCCCCAGGACGATGGCCAGCAGGACGCCCAGTGCCGGGATCGGCCACAGCGCGCCCCGCAGCTTGCCGACCAGCCGGCTCAGCAGCCCACCCCGGTGTGTTCGTGAACTGCTCATGTCCGGAGTCTCGCCCACGCCCCGGTCCGGCAGGGGCACGGCGGGCGGGTCAGCCCTCGGGCGTGTGAGCCGCGTCCTCCAGCTGCATGACCCGCCACAGCCCGGTGCGGTGCAGCAGGTCCTCGGTGCGCCGGTTCACCCCGCGCAGGACGACGGCGCCGCCGCGGGCCCGGCAGGTCCGGTGCGCCCACAGGAAGCTGGCCACCGCGGTGCTGGACAGCTGCCGGACGTCGGTGAGGTCCACGACCAGCCGGCGCGCTCCGGACAGCAGCGCGTCGTGCAGCAGCCACCGCAGGTCCGCGAGACCGTCGGCCAACAGGTCGTCGGACAGCCGCACGACCACCTGCCCGTCCCGGCCGGGACGCGCGGGTGCGGCGTCCGTGCCCGTCGGTGGACGGTGGACGGCGGTGGCGGTCATCGGCAGTGCTCCCCGCGGCTCTGCGTGGTCGGGTGGACCCCTCCGAGGATGGGTGCCGCACCTTGCGATCCCCCGCTCGTTGGTTTGCGATCGTGTGACGGCTCCCCGACCGGCTCGGGGCGCGCACCGCGGCGATGGCAGCATGGGCCGCGTGTCGCCGCGTCTGCTGCTGGTCGAGGACGACGACCACATCCGCATGCCCCTGCGCTGGGCCCTCGAGGACGAGGGCTACGAGGTGGCCGAGGCGGCCAGCGGGGAGGACGCCTGCCGGCAGGTGGCGATCGCCGCGCCCGACCTGATGATCGTGGACCTGATGCTCGGCGCCATGGACGGCTACGCCGTCATCCGCGAGGTCCGCCGCGCCAACGACCTGCCGATCGTGGTGGTCAGCGCCCGGGCCGACACGCACGACATCGTGGCCGCACTCGAGGCCGGCGCCGACGACTACGTGACCAAGCCGTTCCAGGTCAAGGAGATCACCGCCCGGCTGCGCGCCCTGCGTCGCCGGATCGGCGCGAGCTCGGGTGCCGACGAGCGCCCGCAGGAACTGGTCCTCGACAACGACCCGGCGGCACCGCTGGTGCTCCGGCCGGACCGGGGCACGGTGCACCGCGGCACCGAGCAGCTGCACCTCACGCTGACCGAGTTCCGGCTGCTGTGCGAGCTGGCCGCCTCCCCCGGGCGGGTGCTCAGCCGGCAGGCGCTGCTGGAGCGGGTGTGGGAGCACGGGTTCTTCGGCGACGAGCGCCTGGTGGACGTGCACGTGCGCCGGCTGCGGACCAAGGTGGAGCGGGACCCGGGCGCCCCGACGCTCGTGGTGACCGTGCGGGGCCTGGGCTACCGGCTGGACCCGCAGTGAGGCTGGCGCTCGCGCCGAGACGGCTGCGGGCGCGGATCGTGCTCGCCTTCGCCGTCGGCGCGCTGCTGGTCTCCGCCGTCCTGGTGACCACCACCTTCGCGCTCGCCCGCAGCTACCTGCTGGACCAGCGGGAGACCGCCGCCACCCGGCAGGCGTTCACCGACGCCAACGTGCTGGCCAGCCGCCTGTCCACGGCGGGCAGCGAGGTCGGGGACGAGCTCGACGACCTCGTCCCCTCCGGTGGCGCTGACGTCGTGGTGCGCAGCGGCGGCGCCTGGTACTCCTCGCGGCTGGACGTCGGCGCCCGCGACGTCCCGGGCGCCTTGCAGGAGCTGGTGGCCTCGGGGACGGCCAGCACCACCCGGGTCAACAGCCCGACCGGCCCGCAGCTGGTGATCGGCATCCCGATCGCCGCGGCGGGTGTCGAGTTCTACGAGGTCGCTCCGCTGGTCGAGTTGCAGACCGCGCTGCGCACGCTGGCCGCGGTGCTGGGCGCCGGCGCGGCGACCGCCACCCTGGCCGGGGCGCTGTTCGGGGCCTGGGCCAGTCGGCGCGTCGTCCAGCCACTGGAGCAGGTGGCCGGGGCGGCGACGCGGATCGCCGGGGGTGAGCTGGACATCCGGTTGCCGCCCACGGAGGACCCCGACCTGCTGGCCATCGTCGCCAGCTTCAACAGCATGGTCGATGCGCTGGCCTCCCGGATCGACCGGGACACCCGGTTCGTCGGCGACGTCAGCCACGAGCTGCGCAGCCCGCTGACCAGCCTGGTCACCAGCGTCGAGGTGCTGGGCGCCCGCCGTGAGGAGCTCTCCCCACGCGGACAGCAGGCGCTGACCCTCATCCAGGGGGAGCTCGGCCGGTTCCGCCGGATGCTGGACGACCTGCTGGAGCTGGCCCGGGTGGACGGGGACCCCGTGACGGCGTCGGACGAGCCGGTCTCGCTGGCCGCCCTCGTCCGCGAGGTCCTGGCGCACCGCGGCGGGCCGGAGGTCGTGCTGTCCGCGGACCCGGACGAGGAGACGGTCGTGCAGGGTGACAAGAACCGGCTGGAGCGGGCGGTGACCAACCTGCTGGACAACGCCGACCGGCACGCCGGCGGGGCAGCGGCCGTGCTGGTGGAACGCCGGGAGGGCTCGGTGGTCGTGATGGTCGACGACGCCGGCCCCGGCGTGCCCCTCGTCGAGCGGGAGCGGGTGTTCGAGCGATTCGCCCGGGGCCCGCGGGCGGCCCGCGGGTCGCTCCCCGGCGCCGGTCTGGGGCTGGCGATCGTGGAGGAGACCGCGACCGGTCACGGCGGCGGCGCCTGGTGCTCCGAGAGCCCGTTCGGCGGCGCGCGCTTCACCCTCTCCCTCCCCGGCGCACCGCAGTGAGCCGCCTCCGCACGACGCGCGGATCCGAGAGGCGCTGGTCCGGCGCGCTGCTGCTGGCCGGCGCGCTGGCCGGCTGCGGCGTCCCGACCGGCGGCGCGCCCGAACCGATCCCCACTTCGCAGGTGCCCTACGACCTCGCGTCCCCCAGCCCGACCGCCACCGGCGCCCCCTCCGCCGACGCGCGGATCGACGAGCCGCGCGTCTACCTGGTGGCCGAGGACGGCGTCCTCGTCGCCCGGGGCCGGTCGCTCGACTCCGGACCGCTGGAGGACCGGCTCGACCAGCTGCTCGACGACCTGGCGACCGGGCCGTCGGCCAGCGAGCTGACCGACCGGCTGTCCACCGCGCTGCGGCCGGAGACGTCGCTGACGGTCGAGGAGCTGTCCGACGGGACCGTGACGATCGAGCTGGGCGGGGACGCCCAGGCGCCGGCAGGGCAGGAGAGCCGCCGGGCGGTGGCCCAGATCGTCCTGACCGCCACCAGCCTGCCGGAGGTCGAGGCAGTGTTGCTGACCCAGGCCGGGGAGCCGGTCGAGGCGCCCCTGCCCTCGGGCGAGCTGACCTCCCGCCCCCTCTCCGCCACCGACTACGAGCCGCTGCTCACCCCGACGGCCTCACCGACGTCCTGACGGCCGTGCCGGCGTCACAGCTGTGGCCGGACACCGGCCTCCTCGGCCAGGGACGCCGGCTCCAGTGGTCCGTCGCCGTCCATCGCGGCCCGACCGGGACCCCGCCGCCCGACCGGGAGCACCGTGCTCTCCTGCGCCCCCTCCAGCTCGAGGGCCAGCGCGGTGTAGAACGCCACCGCGGCCAGCAGGATGCCGACCCAACCGGCCACGGCCTCCCAGTCGGCAGAGCCGGTCATCTCGTAGACCCCCGTGGTGGCGAACCGGGTCGCGGCGACGGTCATCACCAGGGCCGGCATAACCTTGCTGCCGACCGCCGCTGCCGCCGGCACCAGCATCGAGATCCCGGCGACCACCAGCAGCACACCGAGCCCGGAGCTGGTGGTGCCCGGCGCGAGGGTGTACGTGGCGAACCCGGCCACCGCCCAGGTGCCGCTGAGCACGCCCATGCCGGTGGCGGCCACCGGGTCACGGGTGAGGAAGCCCATGACCGAGGCGAGCAGTTGCAGCGGGACGGTGGCCGCCAGGGCGGTGATCGCCGCGATCCGCCCCTGGTCCGGCTCCACCCAGCCCAGCTGCACGGCACTGAAGACCGTCGTGGCCAACGCCAGTGCGAGGAAGCCCAGCGGCAGGGGCGTTGCCAGGGGACGGAGCACGACCCGAGCCGCCGGTGCCTCCTGCGCCATCAGCTGACCAGCACCTGGGTCGCCTGCACCTTGAGCATGGCGTTGGCCCACCGCACCTGGCGCAGCGTCTCGGGATGACAGCGCTGGGCGAGCGCCAGGAGCTCCTTCTTCCTGGCTCCCTGGGCGGCCTGGGCCAGCAGCTCCCAGTCCAGCGACACCCCGGATGCCTCCCGATAGACGTGCCGGAGGTCGGCCAGCAACAGCAGACCCGGCTCGGGCCGGCGGCCCACGGCGTCCGACGCCTTCTGCCGCAGGCTGGCCAGCAGGCTCGGGTCGCCCTCCGGCTCCCCGTCCAGCTCGATGTCGTGGTCCCGACCGATCTCGGCCAGCGCCCGCACGTGGTCCTGCGACCAGCGGGCGATGTCGCGCGCCACGTAGAAGACCTCGTGGTCGGCCTTGTGCCGGTCCGACATCGCCAGCAGCGCGCCGGCGAGGTGGTTCTCCGAACGGTGCAGCTCCTCGATCGCGAGTCCCAGCTTCACAGCGCACCTCCGGTCGTGGCCATCCGCTCGGTGACGGCGGCGGCGGGCCCGCCGGTGGTGGGCGGCACGTCGGCCGTCACCGGCCGCGATCCCGTGGTCGTGGGTGCCGAGGACGGCGTCCCCTTGCCCTTCGACAACCGGCGGACCGACGCCGCAGCGGTCTTGAAGATCGGCTGCTTGGACACGGGATCCCAGTCGGTGAGGGTCAGCTCGTTGGCCGCCCGACCCCGCTTGCCGCCCGGCTCGTGGCCCGACGGTGAGTCCCAGTAGCCGTAGTGGAACGGCAGGAAGGCCACCCCGGGCCGGATGCCGCTGATCCGCAGCCGGGCGTCGACCCGGCCCCGAGGGGTGCTGATCTCCAGCAGGTCGCCCTCGGCGAAGCCGCGGTCGGCGGCGTCACTGGCCGACAGCTCGACCCACACCTCCGGTGCCGCCTTCTGCAGCTGCGGTGCCCGGGCGGTCTTCGTCCGGGTGTGGAAGTGGTACAGCGTGCGACCGGTGATCAGCTGGAAGGGGAAGTCCTGGCTCACGATCTCGTGCGGCGGCAGGTACTCGACCGCCTTCAGGACCGCCTTGCCGGTGGGGTTCAGCGCCTTGTACTCGACCGGTGACAGCGGCGCGCCGGTGACCAGGTCCCGGCCGTAGCTCTCGCAGTAGTCGGGTGCTGCCCAGAACTGGCCGTCGACGTAGATGCGTTCGGTGCCGTCGGGGTTCTCCTCGTTGCACGGCCACTGGATGCCGCTGCCGCCGCGGAGCTTCTCGTAGCTCAGGCCGGTGTAGTCGCACGGCCGCCCGCGGGTGCAGTCCTTCCAGCCCTCGAACGCCCCCTCCGGGTCGTCCCACTTCACCAGCGGCTGGCCGTCCTTGTCCTGCAGGTCCATCCGCCGGGAGAAGTCGATGAAGATGTCCAGGTCGGGCCGCGCATCGCCGGGCGGCTCGACCGCCTTGTCCGACAGGTGCACCGTGCGGTCGACGTTGGTGAAGGTGCCGGTCTTCTCCCCCCAGGTGGCCGCCGGCAGCACCACGTCGGCGAGCTGCGCCGTCTCGGACAGGAAGATGTCCTGCACGACCAGGAAGAGCCGTTCCTGGGCGAGGACCTCCCGGATCCGGCCGAGCTCCGGCAGGGAGACCGCCGGGTTCGTGGCCTGCACCCACATGAACCGGATGGAGCCCTCCTCCGCGTACCGGAACATCTGCATGGCGTGGGTGGGCGGCGAGTAGTGCGGGATCTGCATCGGGTCGAGGTTCCAGACCTTCGCGAGGTCCTTCACGTGCTCCTCGTTCGACCAGTTGCGGAAGGCCGGCAGGTCGCCGTCGGCTCCGCACTCCCGGGTGTTCTGCGCGGTGGGCTGGCCGTTCATCTGCAGCAGACCCGAGCCCGGCTTGCCGAGCATGCCCCGGATGATGTGCAGGTTGTTGACCTGCGTGGCCGCCGCGGACGCCTGGTGGGACTGGTAGAAGCCCTGCAGGACGCTGGACATCAGCCGTTCGGCGGTGCCGAGGACGCGGGCCGCCTCCCGGATCTGCTCGACGGGCACGTCGCAGATCTCGGCGGCGAGCTCCGGCGGGTAGTCCGCGACGCGCTTCTCCAGCTCGGCGAACCCGACGGCGTGGGCCTGCACGTACTCCTCGTCGACCCACCCGTTGGCGATCACCTCGTGCAGCAGCGCGTTCATCAGCATCACGTTGGTGCCCGGGCGCGGCGCCAGGTGCACCGTCGCCGCCCGGGCGACCGGGGTCTCCCGCGGGTCGACGCAGATCACCTGCGGCGGGTTCGGGCCGGCCAGCCGGTCGAGGACCCGGGTCCAGAGCACGGTCTGGGTCTCGGCCATGTTGTGCCCGAAGAGCGCGATGACGTCGGCGTGGTCGATGTCGGTGTAGGAGCCGGGCTGCCCGTCGCAGCCGAAGGACTCCTTGAGCGCGGCGGCCGCGGTCGCGGTGCAGAGCCGGGTGTTGCCGTCGACGTGGTTGGTGCCGATACCGCCGTGCGCGATGAGGCCGAGCGTGTAGTACTCCTCCAGGAACAGCTGCCCGGTGGTGTAGAAGCTGATCGCGCTGGGGCCCTGCTCGTCCAGCAGCTCCTTCGCCCGGTTGACCACCGCGTCCATCGCGGTGTCCCAGTCGGTCTCCACCAGCTTCCCGTTGCGCCGGATCAGCGGCGTGGTCAGCCGGTCCGGTGACTTGTTGGCCTGCCAGCCGAAGAGGTCCTTGGGCCCGAGCCGGCCGTGGTTGACCCGGTCGACCTCCCGACCACGGACCCCGACGATCTCGCCGTCCTTGACCGCGATGTCCAGGCCGTCTCCGTTGGAGTGCAGGATCGTCGCCGACTGGACCCAGCGGTCCACGTCGTCGGGGGCGACCCCGTCGGCCAGGTGGGTGTCGACCCGGGTGGGCCACTCCTCCCCCGGTCCGTAGGGCGTCCGGGTGCCCCACGGTTCTGCGATGCGGTCGATCTGCATGCCATGCCTCCTGAGAGAAGTCCGGCTGTCTGCGGTGCTCGTCCCCCGGCCGCAACGGCCCACCGGGCCGTGCCCGGCCCCTGGTACCGCCTCGGCGTCGAGATCCAACCGGGCCGACGTCCCGCGCGCGCCGCTGCTCAGCGCGTCCTGCCCACCGCGGCGCCATTGGCGGCCAGGCAACTCCGCCCACCCTCACAGGGTGGTTGCACACCTGCAACCGTTGGGGCGCCCGGGGCCCCTGGCCCGGCACGGTGGACGCGCTGACATGCTCCGGGCAGACGTCGAGGCAGCGGCGGATGCGCGTCAACACGACGGAGCGGCCATGAGAGCGGTCCGGACTCCCACCGGTCAGCAGGTCCGAGCGTCGCTCTGGTTCTGGCCCACGGTCGCGGCCATCGGGTCGCTCGTGGTCGCCTTCGGCCTGCTGTTCATCCGGCCGGCCACCGCGAGCACCTTCGCCGAGCGGGCCTGGCCCGGCGATGCGTCCAGCGCCGCCTCGCTGCTGCAGACGGTCGCCACCGCCTCGATCACCGCGTTGACGCTGACCCTGTCGCTCACCGTGGTGGCCCTCCAGCTGGCGTCCCAGCAGTTCTCCCCCAGGCTGCTGCGCTCGTTCGCCCGCGACGGCGTCGTCCAGGCCACCGTAGGGGTGCTCATCTCGGCGTTCTTCGTCTCCCTGGTGACGCTGCGCGGCATCGACCCCGAGCGACCACTGCCGGTGCTGGCCCTGCTGCTCAGCTTCGCCCTGGGGCTGGTGTCGGGCGGCATGCTGATCGGCTTCATCGCCCACATGGTCGCCCGGCTGCGGGTCGACAACATGATGGCCGCGGTGCACCAGGACTCGGTCGCCAGCATGGAGGAGGCCTACGCCCCCTACGACCAGGGGCCCGAGTGGCCCGGGCCCGGCCTACCGGGGCCGGGCGGCGGCGTGCTGATCCCGGCCTGGCGCAGCGGGTTCGTCCGGACGGTGGCTCCCGGGCCGCTCGTCGAGGCCGCACGGGAGCACGGTGTGCTGCTGCGGCTGGGCATCCGACCAGGTGACTCGGTGGTGCTGGGGTCGCCGATCGCCACCGCCTTCGCCGACGAGGACGACGAGGTCCCGGTCGACGCGCTCGTGGCTGCCCTGCGCGAGGCGGTGAACCTGGGCTTCGAGCGGACCGAGGAGCAGGACGTCGCCTTCGGGCTGCGGCAGCTGGTCGACATCGCCCTCAGGGCGATCTCGCCCGGGGTGAACGACCCGACGACCGCGGCCGAGGCGCTGGGCTACTGCGCTGACCTGCTGGTCCGGCTGACCGGCCGGCGGCTGGGCCCGCAGGTGCAGCGCGACCAGGACGGCGTCGTGCGCGCCGTGCTCCCCGACCGCGACCTGCACTACTACCTGGACCTGTCCTGTGCGCAGGTCCGCCGGTTCGGCCGGGACGAGCCCACCGTGCTCACCGCGGTCCTCCGCCTGCTGCGAGACGTCGCCGTCCAGGTCCGGGACGACGACCAGCGTCGGGCCGTCGCCGACCAGGTCGACCTCGTCGTGGCGGAGACGTCCGACCGGCTGCTGGACGCCGACCAGGAGGCGGTCCGGGACATGGCCCGACGGGTGTCGCTGGCCCTGGCCGGGCAGGTCGACGACGCCTATCGCGACCGCGCCGGGACCACCCGCTCGATCTGACTCGTCGACCACCCGGCCCGCGCGACCTCCCTGGCCGCGCCCGTCGCGCGGGTCAGCCGCGCAGCGACCGGGCCAGCCGCCGGACGGCCACTGCGCCGAGCCCGGCGCCGGCCACCCACGGGCCGGCGACCACCAGCGGGTCCAGCACGTGGTGGCGGGCGTCGGACCGGCCCCTCCGGGAGCCGACGCCGCCGTGGGTGACCTCGGTGCGCACCCCGGTCGCCGGCACGTCGGGCCGGGTGGAGCCGAAGGACTGCAGGTGGCTGCCCCAGGCGTCGACCCGGTCACCGGCGACGAGCAGCAGCCAGTGCGCCAGCCGCGCCTCGCTGAACCGCTCGTAGGCCAGCCGCCGGATCGCCCCGGACGGGCCGTGCAGCGGTTGTGCGGTACCGAACACCGGGGTCACGAAGGCGTGCTCGATGGAACGCTCCCGGCCCGCCGACCCCGGCTGCCGGTCCGGGAAGTCCCAGTGGGCGCCGGTCTCGGCGGGGTACTGCAGCTTCGGGGACGACGGCCGGTCGGCGGGGTCGAGGTCGACGCCCCAGCCGGGGATGCGGGCCCGCAGCTCCTCCCGGCTGGGGGGCGCGGTGCGCTTGTCGCGGACGTAGGCGCTGGGGATGTCGGGCTCGGTCATCGTGGTCGCTCCCTCAGGTCGCGTTCGGCACGACGAGCGGCTTGATGCAGCCGTCGAGCTTGGCGGAGAAGACGTGGTAGGCCTCGGCGATGTCCTCCAGCGGGAACCGGTGGGTGACCATCTGCCGCGGGGTCAGGTGTCCGTTGCGCACGTGCTCGAACATCCGGGGCCACTGCCGCTTCACCGGGGTCTGGTTCATCCGCAGCGTGAGGCCCTTGTTCATCGCGTCGCCGAACTTGACCGCGTTCGGGATCGGGCCGTAGGCGCCCACCACCGCGATGGTGCCGCCCTTGCGTGCGGCATCGATCGCCCAGTTCAGCGCGGTGGCCGACCCGCCCTGCATCTTGAACTTCGGTCCGGTGAACTGCTGGAGGGCGTTGCCGTCGGCCTCCGCCCCCACCGCGTCGATGACGACGTCGGCGCCGAGGAAGTCGGTCTGCTGCTTCAGCTCGACCACGACGTCGTCCAGCTCGTCGTAGTCCAGCGTCTCGGCGTGGGCCATCTCCCGGGCCTTCGCCAGCCGCTCGGTGAGGTGGTCGACGACGATGACCCGGCCGGCGCCCATCAGCCACGAGGACTGGGCGGCGATCAGGCCCACCGGCCCGGCGCCCAGGACCACCACGGTGTCGCCCTCGACGATCTCGCCCAGCTGCGCCCCGAAGTACCCGGTGGCGGCGGCGTCGGTGAGCAGGACCGCGTCCTCGTCGTGCATCCAGTCCGGGATCAGGACCGGCCCGACGTCGGCGAAGGGCACCCGCACGTACTCCGCCTGGCCGCCGTCGTAGCCGCCGGTGGTGTGCGAGTAGCCGTAGATGCCCCCGACCGCGGTCGCGTTCGGGTTCACGTTGTGGCAGTTGGAGTAGAGGCCGCGGGCGCAGAACCAGCACGAGCCGCAGAAGACGTTGAACGGCACCATCACCCGGTCGCCGACCTGCAGGTGCTGCACCGACGGGCCCACCTCGTCGACGATGCCGATGAACTCGTGGCCGAAGGTGTGGCCGACCCGGGTGTCCGGCATCAACCCGTGGTAGAGGTGCAGGTCGGAACCGCAGATCGCGGCCAGTGTCACCCGGACGATCGCGTCGTTCGGGTGCTCGATCCGGGGCCGGTCCTTCTCCTCGACCCGCAGTTTGTAGGGGCCTCGGTAGGTCATCGCGCGCATGGTGCCTCCAGGTACGGCTCGTCCGCCCGGGGTGCCCCGTGCGCGGCTCCGGCAACCGCCACCGGGTGTGTGAGGGTGGCGGGCATGCACCTGCTGCTGGAGTACACGCTGGCCGAGGACTACCTGGAGCGCCGGGCGGCCCTGCGGGACGACCACCTGGGCCTGGCCCGGGCTGCCCACGAGCGGGGTGAGCTGCTGCTGGGCGGCGCGCTGCCGGACCCCTTCGACCGGGCGCTGCTGGTGTGGACCGCGTCCCGCGAGGTCGTCGAGCGGTTCGTCGAGGCCGACCCCTACGTCGTGCACGGGCTGGTGACCGGGTGGACCATCAGGCCCTGGAACGTGGTCATCGGCTGACCTGCGGTCCGGGCAGTTCCACCGTCGTCGTCACCCGCACCACCGAGGGACGGGGCGGCACCGAGCCGAACCCGAAGGTGACCGGTGGCCGCACCGGCGACACCGCGCCCAGCGGCTCGCCGTCCCACGTCGCGTCCACCGAGGCCAGGGTGTGCAGGTCCTGCACGCCGTACCACTCGGTGCGCCCGTTGCCGGCCGAGCCGGTGGTGCGCAGCCCGGTCAGCAGCCGGGCCGGCCGGTCGAGCAGCGCGACCCAGCCGGGTCGCCGGGCCAGCGGCGCGGGCACCGCACGCAGCAACCGGCCCAGCCCGGGACGGCGGCCGACCCGGACCGACATCGCCAGCGGGCCGGCGCGCACCGTCCAGGTCGCGCCGTGCCGGGTCACCGCCACGTCCACCAGCCGGACCTCGTCGAAGACGTACGTCGAACCGACGAACTCGGCGACCTCCGAACCAGGCGCGAGCAACACCCGGTGCCCGTCCGGCCGCTGCACCATGGCGTCGGAGAACGCCCCCAGCGGCGAGGACGGCCAGTGCCCGAGCACGATCCGGGTGCCCGACGTGGTGCCGGTCCCGAGGATCCAGCCGTCGAACCGCAGTCGCGTCGTCACCGGTGGTCCCTGTCCACGACCGCGTCCGCTCAACCCGCCGGCAGCACCTTCCCCGGGTTCATCAGCCCCACCGGGTCGAGCAGCGCCTTGACCCCGCGCATCAACTCCAGTTCCAGCGGGTCCTCGTAGTCGGTGAGCAGGTCCCGCTTGGCCACCCCGACGCCGTGCTCGGCGCTGATGCTGCCGGCGAAGGAGGCGGTCGAGTCGTAGACGACCCGGGCCAGCTCGTCGGCCCGGGCGCGGAACGCCGCGTCGTCGCTGCCCTCCGGCTTGCTCAGGTTGTAGTGCAGGTTGCCGTCGCCCACGTGCCCGTAGGCGACCACCCGGATGCCGGGGACGGCGGCGGCCAGCGCGCGGTCGGTCTGCTCGACGAACGCCGGGATGCGGCTGACCGGCACGGTGACGTCGTGCTTGAGGCTGGGGCCCTCCCGGTTCTGCGCCTCGGAGATCCCCTCGCGCAGCGCCCACAGCGCGGCCACCTGCGCCGATCCCGAGGCGATGACGGCGTCCAGCGCGAGGTCCCGCTCGAACGCCTCGCCCAGCGCGGTCTCCACCACCGCGCCCAGCCCGGCGTCGGGCAGGGTGTCGCTGAGCTCGACCAGCGCGTACCAGGGGTGCACCTCGGCGAACGGGTCGCGGGCACCGGCCGCGTGCGCGAGCACGAACTCCACGCTCTGCCGGCTCATCACCTCGAAGCCGGTCAGCCGGTCGCCGGCCAACGCGCGCACCACCTCGATCAGCTCGACCGCCGCCGCCGGCCCGGGCAGCGCCACCCAGGCGGTGGCCCGGCTGCGGACGGCGGGGAACAGCTTGAGCACCGCGGCGGTGATGATGCCGAGCGTGCCCTCGGCTCCGACGAACAGGTGCTTGAGGTCGTAGCCGGTGTTGTCCTTGCGCAGGCCTCGGAGCCCGTGCCAGATCCGCCCGTCGGGGAGGACCACCTCCAGACCCAGCACCAGGTCGCGCATGGTGCCGTAGCGGAGCACCGCCGTGCCGCCGGCGTTGGTGGCCAGGTTGCCGCCGATCGTGCAGCTGCCCTCCGCGCCCAGCGACAGCGGGAACAGCCGGTCGGCGGCCGCAGCGGCCTCCTGCACCGACTGCAGCACCACGCCGGCCTCCACGGTGATCGTCTGGTTGGCCGGGTCGAGCTCCCGGATCCGGCGCATCCGGGTCAGCGACAGCACCACCTGCCGACCCGAGGAGTCCGGCACGGCGCCCCCGCACAGGCCGGTGTTGCCGCCCTGCGGGACCACGCCGACCCCGGCGTCCCGGCACAGCAGGACCACCGCGGCGACCTCGTCGGTGCTGGCCGGTCGGACCACCGCTGCGGCCTCACCGGAGTACGCGCCGCGCCAGTCGGTCAGGTGGCTGCGCACCTGGTCGGGGTCGGTGACCAGCCCGGCCGGGCCGACGGCGTCGAGCAGCGCCGCGAGCAGGGCCGGGAGGGCATCGGGGGTGGTCATGCGGTGTCCCCTCCGGACCGGACCGGGGTCAGCTGCAGGACGGCGCGGGCGTGGTCCACGTTCGCCGCGAGCTGGGCGGCGTCCCAGCCGTGCACGGTGTCCGCCGACGGGGCCAGCTCGCTGAGCCGGGGCCCCCACGCCGCCGTCCGCCCCGGGAAGCTCGCCGCCAGCACGTCCACCATGGTCGCCGCGGCGGTCGAGGCCCCGGGCGAGGCGCCGAGCAGCGCCGCCAGGGAGCCGCCGGCCGAGGTCACCAGCTCGGTCCCGAAGCCGACCATGCTGCCGCGACCCTCCGTGGTCTTGAGCACCTGCACCCGCTGCCCGGCGGTGATCAGCTCCCAGTCCTCGGCACGGACCGACGGGACGAACTCCGCGAGCGCCGCGATCCTGTCCTGCGGGGTCTGGCGCAGCTGTCGCACCAGGTAGGCCATCAGGCTGCGGTTGTCCCGGGCGGCGGCCAGCAGGGTCGGCAGGTTGCCCCGCCGCACGGAGCGCACCAGGTCGGTGAGCCGACCCTGGGTGAGGAACCGCGGGGAGAAGGCGGCGAACGGCCCGAAGAGCAGGTGGTCGCGCCCCTCCACGACCCGCCGGTCCAGGTGGGGCACCGAGATCGGCGGCGCACCCGGCGCCGCGTGGCCGTACAGCTTGGCCCGGTGGGCGGCGACCAGCTCGGGCCGGTCGGTGCGCAGGAACTGGCCGCTGATCGGGAAGACGCCGTACCGGCGCACCTCGGGCACCCGAGCCGCCTGCAGCAGCGGGAGGGTCCCGCCGCCGGCACCCACGAAGACGTACGGGGCGCGCAGCTGCCGCCGTGCTCCGGTGCGCCGGTCGCGCACGTCCAGGTGCCACCGGTCCCCGCTCCGCCGCAGCCCCTGCGTCTGCTGGCCGAACCGGACGTCCGCGCCCCGTGCGGCCAGCGCGGACAGCAGCCGGCGGGTGAGCACGCCGAAGTCGACGTCGGTGCCCTGGACCGAGCGGGTCGCCGCGATCGGCTGACCCGGGGGCCGCTGGTCGAACACCAGCGGCAGCCACCCGGCGAGCACCGCCGGGTCGTCGGAGAACTCCTGGCCGGCGAACAGCGGGTGGTCGCGCAGGGCCTCCCAGCGGGCCCGCAGGTACGCCACCCCCTCGTCGCCCCGCCCCAGCCCCAGGTGCGGCACCGAGCGGATGAAGTCCTCCGGTGCGCCGAGGAGCCCGCGCTCGACCAGGTGGGCCCACAGGGTCAGCGAGGTGAGGAACTGTGCGCCGATCTGCACCGCGGCCGACACGTCGACGGTCCCGTCGGGACGACGGGGCGTGTAGTTGAACTCGCAGAGCCCGGCGTGCCCCGTGCCGGCGTTGTTCCAGGCGCTCGAGCTCTCCAGCCCCGCGGCGTCCAGCCGCTCGACCACGGTGATCGTCCAGTCCGGCTCCAGCTCGCTGAGCAGCACGCCCAGCGTCGCGCTCATCACC
The DNA here is from genome assembly GCF_026968025.1 of Modestobacter sp. VKM Ac-2978. Taxonomy (NCBI): domain Bacteria; kingdom Bacillati; phylum Actinomycetota; class Actinomycetes; order Geodermatophilales; family Geodermatophilaceae; genus Modestobacter; species Modestobacter sp. VKM Ac-2978. Next base: position 262,733 of record NZ_JAPVBP010000004.1, read on the forward strand.
CCGCCACCAACCAGGACGACGTCCCGGTCCTCTGGTCCAGCGTCGGTCATCGCTCTCCCTCTCATCTCAGCAACACCGCCACACCGAGCAGCACCGGCACCGACAGCACGGTGGTCAGCAGCACGACGTCGCGAGCCACCGCACTGCCCCGGTCGTAGGTCGTGGCGTAGACGAACACGTTCTGCGCGGTGGGCAGGGCGGAGGTGAGCGTGACCGCCAGCAACGGCACCCCCGCCAGCCCGACCCCCCAGCGGCCCAGCGCGTAGGCCAGCGCCGGTTGCACCGCCGTCTTGAGCGTGACGGCCAGCCAGACCTGGCCTCCGCCGTCCCCGGACGCCGGCCGCGGCGCCCCGTGCAGACTCGACCCGAAGGCGAGCAGCGCCGCGGGGACGGCGAGGGCGGCGAGCAGCTCGACCGGCTGGAGCACGACCGCGGGCAGCCGCCACCCGGTCTCGGCCAGCAGCAGGCCGACCAGGCAGCCGAGCACCACCGGCGTGCGCACCGGCTGGGTGAGCACCTGCCAGCGGGACGGCGCGCCCTCTTCCGGCCCGCGCGAGCCGGCCAGCACCGCGAGCCCCACCGGGGCCATGACCAGCACCTGGAAGAGCAGCACCGGTGCCACGTAGGTGGCGTCGCCGAGCACGTAGACGGCGATCGGGAGGCCGAGGTTCCCGGCGTTGACGTAGGAGGACGCGAGCGCGCCGGTGGTCAGCGAGGCCGGGCGCAGCCGCCACCACCAGCGGGCGAGCCCGGTGTACAGCGCGGCAGCGATCAGCGCACTGCCGCCGGTGGCCACCAGAGCGGCGGTGAACAGCCCGGCCGGGTCGGCCTCGGCCAACGTCAGCAGCAGCAACGCCGGCGTCGCGACGAAGTAGGACAGCCGGGACAGCACCCCGGCGGCGTCGGGGCCCAGTGCCCCGGTGCGGCCGGTGAGCCAGCCGACGGCGATGACCGCGGCCAGGGCGGCGAACCCGCTCAGGACCGCGGTCACGTGGCCGCAGGCCGCACCGTGGCGGTCACCGGATCGCGTCCTCCACCGCGGACACCAGCTGGGCCAGGGCGCCGTCCGGGGCCTGCGGGAGGAAGAGGCTCGGCTCGGCCAGCTCCAGCTCGAGCACCACCGGGGAGCCGCCCACATCGGCGACCAGGTCGATCCGGGCGTACAGCACCGGGGCGGCACCGGGCACGAGCGACGGCACCGCGTCGAACACCGCCTGGGCGACCGCCCGCTGCTCCGGGGTCGGCTCGACCGCGCGCAGGTCGCCGCGGCTGTCGCGGTCCTGGCGCACCCCTTCGCCGCGCTGCAGCAGCGCGCCCTTGCGCACCGCGTGGGAGAAGCGGCCGCCGAGGAAGAGCATCGCGGTCTCCCCGGCGTCGTCCACGCTGGCCAGGTAGGGCTGGACCATCGCCGTCCGGCCGGCCGCGGTCAGCTCGGCGACGTGCCCGAGCACCGCCGCCGGCTCGGTCCACCGGGCGGTGTCCCGGGAGCCGGCCGAGATCGACGGCTTGACCACCCACTCCCCCGCCTCCGGCAGCGCGGCGACGTCGGTGGGGTCCCAGACGGTCGGGACGACGGGCAGCCCGGCGGCGACGAGGTCCCGCAGGTGGGCCTTGTCGGTGTTCCAGGCCAGCACCTCGACCGGGTTGCGCAGCCGCGGGACGGCGGCGGCCCAGGCCAGGAACTCCGCCCGCCGCCAGGCGTAGTCCCAGCACGAGCGGACGACGGCCAGGTCGTAGCCCGCCCAGTCGACCTCCGGGTCGTCCCAGCGCACCAGGTCGACGGCCAGCCCCGCCGACCGCAGCGCAGGCGCCGCGATCGGCAGGTCGGGGTCGACCCGCAGCCCCCGCTCGCTGCTGACCAGCGCGACCCGCGCGCTCACGCCGGCAGCTGGAGGACGCCGTCGATCCGCCGCGGGATGCTCGTGTGGTCGTCGGTGAGCTCGGCCGGGAGCACGTCGGCCGGGGCGCCCTGCCAGGTGACCGGGCGGAGGAACCGGCGGATCGCCGAGGTGCCGACCGAGGTGTGCTGGGAGTTCGTCGACGGCCACGGCCCGCCGTGGTGCTGCGCCCAGGACACCGCGACACCGGTCGGGTAGGCGTCGTAGACGATGCGGCCGGCCCGGGTGCGGAGCTCCTGGGAGACCGCCAGCGGCAGCTGGGTCTCCCCTGCGCCCCGCAGCACCGTGGCGGTGAGTGAGGAGGGCATCTTCGCCAGCGCGGCGAAGAGGTCCGGCTCGCCGTCGTACCGGGCCACGACCGCGACCGGGCCGAAGACCTCCTCGGTGACCTGCTCGGGCAGCCCGGCGGCCGAGGTGCTCAGCAGCAGCGGCGTCGCGGCGAAACCGGTGCCGTCGCCCTCGGTGCCGCGGGCGACAGCGGTGACCCCCGGCGCCTCGGCGATGGCGGCGGACAGCTTCCCGAACGACGCCGCGATGCCCTCGTTGAGCAGCACCTGCGGGCTGCTGCCGCGCACCGCCTCGGCCATCGCGTCGACGACCTGGTCCCCCTCCGGACCGGTGGGCACGAGCACCAGGCCGGGCTTGGTGCAGAACTGACCGGCGCCGAGGGTGAAGGACCCGACGAGCTCCTGCCCGAGCTGGCTGCCGCGCTCGGCGGCGGCCTGCGTGGTGACCACCACCGGGTTCAGGCTGCTCAGCTCACCGAAGAACGGGATCGGGTCCGGGCGCTGCTCGATGATCTGCAGCAGCGCCCGGCCGCCGTTCACCGAGCCGGTGAAGCCGACCGCGCGGATGGCCGGGTGGGCGACCAGGGTCGCGCCGGCCTGCAGGCCGTGCACCAGGCCGAGCGTCCCCTCGGGGGCGCCGGCCTCGCGGGCCGCGGCCACGAACACCTCGAAGACCAGCTGGGAGGTGGCCGGGTGCGAGCCGTGCGCCTTCACCACCACCGGGCAGCCGGCCGCCAGGGCCGAGGCGGTGTCGCCGCCGGGCACGGAGAAGGCGAGCGGGAAGTTGCTGGCGCCGAAGACGGCGACCGGGCCGATCGGGAGCAGCATCCGGCGCAGGTCCGGGCGCGGGCCCATGGGGGTGTCACCGGCGTGGTCGATGGTGGCCTCGAGGTAACTGCCCTCTCCGAGCACCTCGGCGAAGAGCCGCAGCTGGTAGGCGGTACGGGTCAGCTCGCCGTTCAGCCGGCCGGTGCCCAGGGCGGTCTCCCGGTCGGCGACGGCGACGACGTCCTCCCGCCGGGCCTCCAGCGCGTCCGCGAGGGCCCGCAGCAGGCCGGCCCGACCCGCCCGTCCCATCTCCTCCAGAGCCGGGGCAGCGGCCAGGGCCGCCTCGCACAGCCGGGCCACCTCCTCGGGGGTGGTCTCCTGCGCGACCACCTCGGCCGCCTGTCCGTTGCGCGGGTCGATGCTCACGACGTCGGTCATGGGTGCTCCTGTCGGTTCTGGGGGCGGGTCAGTGGGGCAGGTCAGTGGGGCGCGTCGACGTGGACGCGGTCCACGGTCCAGGCGCGCGCCTGCTCGGTCAGGGTGACACCGAGACCGGGGCGGTCGGACAGGTGCATCCGGCCGTCGCGGGTCTCCAGCCGCTCGTTGAACAGCGGGTGCAGCCAGTCGAAGTGCTCGACCCACGGCTCGTGCGGGTAGGCCGCGGCCAGGTGCACGTGGATCTCCATCGCGAAGTGCGGCGCGATCTGCAGGTTCGCGTCGTCGGCGAGCGCGGCCAGCTTCAGGAACTGCGTGATGCCGCCGATCCGGGGGGCGTCGGGCTGCAGGATGTCGACCGAGCCGGCCCGGATGAGCTCGCGGTGCTCGGCGACGCTGGTGAGCATCTCCCCGGTGGCGATCGCGGTGTCCAGCGAGCGGGCGAGCTGGGCGTGCCCCTCGGCGTCGTAGGCGTCCAGCGGCTCCTCGATCCACACCAGGTCGAACTCCTCCAGCCGGCGGCTGACCCGCATGGCCGTGGGCCGGTCCCACTGCTGGTTGGCGTCGACCATGAACGGCACGCCGTCACCCAGGTGCTCGCGGACGGCGCGCACCCGGCGCAGGTCCTCCGCCGAGTCCGGCAGCCCGACCTTGATCTTGATGCCGCCGACGCCGCTCTCCAGCGTCCGCGTGGCGTTGTCCTTGACCTGCTCGACCGTCTCGTGCAGGAAGCCGCCGGAGGTGTTGTAGCAACGCACCGAGTCGCGGTGCGCACCCAGCAGCTTGGCCAACGGCAGCCCGGCGCGCTTGGCCTTGAGGTCCCACAGCGCCACGTCGATCGCGGCGATCGCCTGCGTCGAGGCCCCGCTGCGGCCGACCGACGCCCCCGCCCAGACCAGCTTGGTCCACAGCCGGGCGATGTCGTTGGGGTCCTCGCCGATCAGGCCGGGGGCGACCTCCCGGGCGTGGGCGAACTGCGCGGGCCCACCGGCCCGCTTGGAGTAGCTGAACCCCACGCCCTCGTGGCCGGCCTCGGTCCGGATCTCGGCGAACAGGAACGCGACCTCGGTCATCGGCCGCTGCCGGCCGGTGAACACCTTCGCGTCGCTGATCGGGTTGGGCAGCGGCAGCGTGACCGAGGAGAGGGAGATCGACTCGATCCGGTCCAGGACGGCCGGGGCGGAGGTGGTCGGGGTCGGGGCGGACGTCGTCGTCATGGCAGCTCCAGGCATCAGGGTCAGCGCACCAGGCAGGGACGCTTGGGGTCGAAGCCCCAGTCGGGCACGAGGTACTGCATGGCGACCGCGTCGTCCCGGGCGCCGAGTCCGTGCTCGCGGTAGAGCGCGTGGGCCGCGGCCAGGGCGTCCCGGTCCAGCTCGACGCCGAGCCCCGGCGCGGTGGGGACGGCGATCGCCCCGTCCCGGATCTGCAACGGCGACCGGGTGAGCGCCTGGCCGTCCTGCCAGATCCAGTGGGTGTCCAGCGCGGTGATCTCCCCCGGCGCGGCGGCCCCGACCTGGGTGAACATCGCCAGCGAGATGTCGAAGTGGTTGTTGGAGTGCGATCCCCAGGTCAGGCCGAAGTCGGCGCACAGCTGGGCCACCCGCACCGAACCGCGCATGGTCCAGAAGTGCGGGTCGGCCAGCGGGATGTCCACGGCGTGCGACCGGACGGCGTGTGCCATCTGCCGCCAGTCGGTGGCGATCATGTTGGTGGCCGTCGGCAACCCGGTGACCTGCCGGAACTCCGCCATGACCTCCCGCCCGGAGAAGCCGCCCTCGGCCCCGACCGGGTCCTCGGCGTAGGCGAGCACCCCGTGCAGGTCGCCGAGCAGCCGGACGGCGTCGGCGAGCAGCCAGCCCCCGTTGGGGTCCAGCGTGATCCGGGCGTCGGGGAACCGCTGCGCCAGTGCGCGGACGGCGGCGACCTCCTGCTCGCCGGCGAGCACGCCGCCCTTGAGCTTGAAGTCGGTGAAGCCGTAGCGGGCCTGGGCCGCCTCGGCCAGGGCGACGACTGCCTCGGGGGTGAGTGCGGGCTCCCGACGGAGCCGCTCCCAGTCGTCGGCCGGGATCGGCTCGGCGACGTAGGGCAGGTCGGTCGCCGTCCGGTCCCCGATGTAGAAGAGGTAGCCCAGCATCGGCACCGCGTCGCGCTGCTGCCCGTCGCCCAGCAGCTCGGCGACCGGGACCCCCAGGTGCTGCCCGAGCAGGTCCAGCAGCGCGGACTCCAGCCCGGTCACCGCGTGGACGGTCGTCCGGAGGTCGAAGGTCTGCAGACCGCGGCCGCCGGCGTCCCGGTCGGCGAAGGTGTCCGCGACCGCGCGCAGCAGCCGGCCGAAGGCGGCCACCGGCTGCCCGACGAGCAGCGGGCCGGCGTCGGCCACCGTCCGCCGGATGTCCTCGCCGCCGGGCACCTCCCCCACGCCCTCGCGGCCCTCGCTGTCGGTGACGATCACGATGTTGCGGGTGAAGAAGGGGCCGTGCGCGCCGCTGAGGTTGAGCAGCATGCTGTCGTGCCCGGCGACGGGCACCACCTCGACGCGGGCGACGGTCGGCGTGGTGCCGGTCATTGGGTTCCTCTCAGCAGACGGCGGGCAGCGGGTCCGGGGACCCGGGGTTCAGGAGAGCTTGGAGACCAGCGTGGTCAGCTCGCCGAGCTCGGCCTCGGTCAGGTCGGTGAGCGGCGGGCGCACCCGGCCACCGTCCCGGCCCACCGCGGTGAGACCGGCCTTCACGATCGAGACCGCGTAGCCGCGGGCCCGGTCGCGGATGTCGAGGTACGGGAGGACGAAGTCGTTGAGCATCCCGTACACCGCCACGCGGTCCTGGGCGCGGACGGCGGCGTAGAACCGGAGCGCGAACTCGGGGACGAAGTTGTACAGCGCCGAGGAGTACGTGCTCACCCCCAGCTGGAGCAGCGGGAGGGCGAACGTCTCGGCGGTGGGCAGGCCGCCGACGTAGATGAGCCGGTCGCCGACCTTGGCGTAGGTGCGGGTCATCTGCTCGATGTCGCCGACGCCGTCCTTGAGCCCGATGAGGTTGGGGTTCCGGTCGGCGAGCTCGGCGACGGCGCCGTCGCCGAGCACGGCGTTGGCCCGGCTGTAGACGACCACGCCGAGGTCGGTGGCCCGGCAGACGGCGCTGACGTGCTCGACCAGACCGGCCTGGCTGGCCTCGGTGAGGTAGGGCGGGAAGAGCAGCAGGCCATCGGCACCGGCGGCCTGGGCGGCCTGGGCCTGGGCGACCGAGACGGCGGTGCCGCCGGTGGCCGGGGCGATGACGGGCACCCGGCCGGCCACCTCGTCGACGGCCACCCGGACCACCCGGTCGATCTCGGCGGGGGTGAGCGAGAAGCCCTCCCCCGTGCCGCCCGCGGCGAACAGGCCGGCCACGTCGAAGCTCGACTGCCAGGCCAGGTGCTCGCGGTAGCGGGGTTCGTCGAACTGCAGCTCGGCGTCAAAGTGGGTGACCGGGAACGACAGCAGACCGGACTTCAGCCGGTCAGCGAGAGCATCCGGGGGCAGCAACGTCACGGGTCGTGTCCTTGGGTTCGACGGGTCCGCGCACTGGTCGACCGGAGGTCGCGGGCGGTGGTCGACGTCACCCTAAGAACGGCCTGCGATGCCTGTCCAAGAGCAGTTCCGCATCGTTCGATGCGCACAGGGCATCATGAAAGCGCTTGCCCGTCCGCCAGGACGTCCAGCGCACGCCACAGCGCCGGGTTCTTCGACTCCCGGGCCCAGAGCAGGTGCAGCTCGACCGGCTCGGGCACCGGGGTCTCCAGGCGCACCAGCCCGACCCCCGCGATGGTGAGCCCGGCTGCCGACTCCGGGACGAACGCGACCCCCCGGCCGGCGGCGACGAGCCAGAGCATGGTGAGCACCTGACTGACGGTGTGCACCGCGTTCTCCGAGGTCGCCGGCACGAACCCGACCACCAGGTCGTAGAAGTACCGCGCCTGGGTCGGCGAGTGCATCACCACCGGCTCACCGGCCAGGTCGGCCGCGGTGACCGGCCGGTCCAGTGCGAGCAGTCGGTGCCCCAGCGGGGCGGCGACCAGCAGGGACTCGCGGTGCAGCAGCCGGGAGCCGAACCGCTCGGCGTCGAACGGCGGCCGGGCCAGCCCGAGGTCGATCTCCTCGGCCAGCAGGCCGGCCACCTGCTCCCTGGTCACCATCTCGGCGAGGTCGACGTCCACGTCGGGCAGGGCGGCACCCAGGTCGTCGAGCAGCCGGCCGAGCACGCCGTAGGCGGACGCCGCGGTGAAGCCGATCCGCAGCACACCACTGGACCCGGAGGAGACCCGGCGCGCCAGCTCTGGTGCGCCGTCGGCCAGGGTGAGCAGCCGGCGGGCCTCGACCAGGAAGACCTCACCGGCGGCGGTGAGGTCCACCCGCCGGTTGTCCCGCTCGAGCAGCTGGGCGCCGACCACCCGCTCCAGCTTCTGGATCTGCCGACTGAGCGGTGGCTGGGTCATCTGGAGCCGCTCCGCCGCGCGGCCGAAGTGCAGCTCCTCGGCGACGGCGACGAAACCGCGGAGCTGCTCCAAGGTGAACGCCATGCACCCAAGGTATCAATCAATGCTCCAATGGATTTGGACAGGCATGAGCGGCCGTTCCTACTCTTCGGTCGTCCCCGCGTTCGTGACGGCACTCACAGCATCCCCAGGCCGGACCGACGGCTTCTCGAAGAGGAGAACCACCATGACCACGAACCACCGCGCCCGTCGCTGGGCACTGTCCGGCGCCGGACTCACCCTGGCCCTCTCCCTCACCGCCTGCGGGGGGAACGTCGGCGGCGGGTCGGACTCCGAGGAGGAGTTCCCGGGCGGCGACCCGATCACGATGCTGGTCGGGCAGGACCCCGGCGGCAGCACCGACCTGATCGCCCGCGCGGCGGCCGACGGCCTCTCCGACGAGCTCGGCGTCCCGGTGACCGTGGAGAACCGGCCCGGCGCCAACGGTGCACTGGCCGCCCAGCAGCTGGCCGGCGAGGACCCGGACGGCCACACCCTCATGGTCTACAACGGCAGCCTGGCCTACATCACCCCGCTTGCGGTGGGCGAGGGCGAGGCCCCCGACATCGCCGACTTCGACATCGTCACGGGCCTCTCCCTGGACGACTACGTCCTGGTGACCGCGCCGGGCTCCGGCTTCAGCACGGTCGAGGACCTGGCCGCGGCCGGTCGCCCGATCACCTTCGGCACCACCGGGGTGGGCACCGGCAGCCAGCTGTCCCAGGAGCTGCTGTTCGCGCAGGCCGACATCGACGCCACCGCCGTCCCGTTCGACGGCGGTTCGCCCACGCTGACCGCCGTGCTCGGCGGGCAGGTGGACGTCGGCTCCGTCCAGCTCGGTGAGGCCATCGAGCAGATCGAATCCGGCGGCCTCACCCCGATCGTGACCTTCGCCGAGGAGCGTCCGAGCTACCTGCCCGACACCCCGACCGCGGTCGAGGCCGGCTACGACGTGCCGGTGCAGCAGTCGCGCGCCGTCTTCGCCCCCCAGGGTGTGCCGGACGACGTCATGCAGACGCTGCGCGACGGTTTCGAGGCCGCGTTCGAGACGGAGGCCTACCAGCAGCTCAACGAGGACAACCTGCTCACCCCCCTCGAGGTCGACGGTGAGGAGATCCGGGAGCGGTGGACCGAGAACCTGGACAACTACCGTGCCGTGGTCGAGGAGTACGGCATCGACCTCGGTGGAGATGCGTGACCCTCGGGTCCCCGATGGTCCGGGACGCGACCTGCGTCCCGATGACCCCGAGCAGGAGCGAGGAGAACTCGTGAGCTCTGCGCACGACGGGGCGCACACCCCGGGGAGCCCCGGCGGCCGCACGGCCGCCGGGGCCACCCCCCAGGGGAACGTGCCCCCCCACCCGACCGACACCGCCCCGGCGACCACCGACACCCCCTCGACGCTGCACGACCTCGAGGACCTCGCGCAGGAGGTCGAGGAGGAGGCCGAGCACCGCCCGCCACCGGCCGGCCCGGCCACGAACCTGGTGATCGCGGCACTCGTGGTCGCACTGGGGGCGGCCGCCACCGTCGGCGCCCTGGCGCTCGGCGCCGGCACCGCACGCACGCCGGGACCGGGCATCTGGCCCTTGATCCTCGGCGTGCTGCTGGTCGTACTGGGCGTGGGCCTGGCGGCCACCGCCCGCCGGACCACCGACACCGAGCAGTTCTCCAGGTCGTCCTGGCTGGTCCTCGCCGGGCTGGCCACGATGCTCGTCTTCGTCGCTGCCATCGGCACCATCGGCTTCGAGATCCCTGCCGTGCTGCTGGCCTTCGTCTGGCTCCGCTTCCTGGGCGGCGAGAGCTGGCGGACGTCCGCGATCGTCAGCATCGGCGTGGTGGTCGCCTTCTACCTCGTCTTCGTCGCGGCCCTCTCGGTCCCCATCCCGCACCTCTTCTGAGGAGAGTCCGTTGGACCTCGCCCCGGTGCTCGACGGCTTCGCCGTCGTCCTGGAACCGACCAATCTGCTCTACTGCCTGATCGGCGTCGTCGTCGGCATGCTGGTCGGCGTGCTGCCGGGCCTCGGCCCCGCCGCCACCATCGCGATCCTGCTGCCGATCACCATCGGCATCGAGCCGGTGACCGCGATCATCATGCTGGCCGGCATCTTCTACGGCGCCCAGTACGGCGGCACGATCACCTCCGTCCTGCTCAAGCTGCCCGGCGAGGCGTCGTCGGTGGTCACCGTCTTCGACGGCTACGCCATGGCCCGCCAGGGCAAGGCGGGGACCGCGCTCGGGATCGCGGCGATCGGCTCGTTCGCCGGCGGCACGATCTCGATCGTCGCCCTGTCCTTCCTCGCCCCCCTCGTGGCCAGCTTCGCGCTGGACTTCGGGCCGCCGGAGTACACCGCCCTGGCGCTGCTCGGCATCCTGCTGGTCGCCACCGTCAGCAGTGGCAGCCGGCTCAAGGCGGTCGTCGCGGCCTGCGTCGGCCTGCTGCTCGCCACGGTCGGCCGCGACGGCTTCACCGCCACCGAGCGGTTCACCTTCGGCAACCTGAACCTGGCCGACGGCCTGGACTTCGTGCCGATCGCGATGGGCCTCTTCGGTCTCGGCGAGATCCTCTACAACCTGGAGCAGCGGCACAACGCCACCCAGGCGCCGACCAAGGTCGCCAACGTCTGGCCCTCCCGCCAGGACCTGCGCCAGTCCTCGGGCGCGATCGGCCGCGGGTCGGTGATCGGCTTCTTCCTCGGCATCCTCCCCGGGGGTGGTGCGACCCTCTCCTCGCTCGCCGCCTACGCGGTGGAGAAGCGGCGCTCCAAGACGCCGGAACGCTTCGGCAAGGGGGCGGTCGAGGGCGTGGCCGGGCCCGAGACGGCGAACAACGCCGCCGCGACGTCGTCCTTCATCCCGCTGCTCACGCTGGGCATCCCCGCCAACGCGACCATGGCGGTGATCTTCGGCGCCCTGCTCGTGGTGGGGGTCACCCCCGGCCCGCAGCTGGTCACCGAGGAGCCGGAGCTGTTCTGGGGCGTCGTCAACTCGATGTACATCGGCAACATCCTGTTGCTGATCATGAGCATCCCGCTGGTCGGGCTGTTCGTGAAGATCCTCCGGGTGCGGCCGGCCATCCTGGCGCCGATCACCGTGCTCATCACGTTGATCGGCGTCTACACGGTCAACAACAGCGTCTTCGACATCGTGCTGGTCATCGTCTTCGGCGTGCTCGGCTACCTGATGAAGAAGGCCGGCTTCGACCCCGGCCCGCTGTTGCTGGCCTTCGTGCTGGGTGCTCTGCTGGAGGACGGCTTGCGTCGTTCGCTGCTGATCTTCGACGGCGACGCGACCGGCTTCTTCACCCGTCCCATCTCCGGCACCCTGCTCGTCGTGTTCCTGATCGTGGCGGTGTACCCCTTCGTGGCGAGCCTGCGGAGCCGCCGGCGGCAGGAGCCGGCCCAGGACACCTCCGACCCGAACACCAAGGAGCTCGTGTGACCGTCCTCGTCGGTTTCGTCCCCACGCCCGAGGGCGAGGCGGCCTTCACGGCCGGTCTCGCCGAGGCTCGCCGCCGGCAGGAGGGGCTGCTGGTGCTCAACACCCCGCGGGGTGGAGCACCGGTCAGCGCCGACGTCGCACCACCGGAGCTGGTCCGGTCGCTGACCTCCCGCGCCGAGGCCGACGGCGTCGCCCTGGAGCTGCGGCAGACCCCGCACACCGGCGACCTGGCCGACGAGCTGCTCCGGGTGGCCGAGTCCGTGGACGCCTCGGTGATCGTGATCGGCCTCCGCCGCCGCTCCCCCGTCGGCAAGTTGCTGATGGGCAGCAGCGCCCAGCGGATCCTGCTGGACGCCGACCGGCCGGTCCTCGCGGTCAAGCCGCACCCCACCGCCGGCTGACCCACCCGGGACAGCACGAGGCCCGCCAGGAGATCTCCTGGCGGGCCTCGTGCTGTGTGGGGCCGGTCTGTCAGGCGGCGGCCTGGAGCGCGCGCCGCACCTTCGGGCCACCGGTGGTCATCTTGTAGAGCTTGACGACCTGGGCCGGGGCGTTGGCCGGGGTGGTCTGGGCCAGCCAGCCGTTGGGCAGCGAGAGCCGGATGACCTTGTGCCAGGCCGACCCGACCTGCCGCGGCAGCGAGGCGGAGTGGTAGCGCAGCCCGTAGCGGGCGAAGAGGTCGCGGATCTGCGGGGCGATCTCGGCGTACCGGTTGCTCGGCAGGTCCGGGAACAGGTGGTGCTCGACCTGGTGGGACAGGTTCCCGGTCATGATGTGCATGGCCTTGCTGCCGGAGATGTTGGCCGAGCCGAGCATCTGCCGCAGGTACCACTCACCGCGGGTCTCCCCGTCGATCGACTTCTTCTCGAAGGTCTCCACGCCCTCCGGGAAGTGCCCGCACATGATCACCGAGTGCGACCACACGTTGCGCACCACGTTGGCGGTGAAGTTGGCCGCCAGGGTGGGCAGGAACGACGGACCCGACAGCGCCGGGTGGACGACGTAGTCCTTGGTCATCTGCTTGCCGATCTTCTTCAGCACCTGCTTGCCGCGGGCCCGGAAGCCCGGGTCGGCACGCCGCTCCTTGGTGGCCAGGTTCTTGCCCAGCTCCAGGTCGTAGGCGGCGATCCCGTACTCGAAGAAGCAGGCGTTGACGAAGTTCCACACCGGCTGGAGCAGGTACAGCGGCACCCACTTCTGGTCCTCGTCGACGCGCATGATGCCGTAGCCGAGGTCGTTGTCCTTGCCGATCACGTTCGTGTAGGTGTGGTGCAGCACGTTGTGCGAGTGCTTCCACTGCTCCGACGGACTGGCCATGTCCCACTCCCACGTCGTGGAGTGGATCTTCGGGTCACGCATCCAGTCCCACTGCCCGTGCAGGATGTTGTGCCCGATCTCCATGTTCTCCAGGATCTTGGCGACCGAGAGCCCGGCGGTGCCGAGGACCCAGGCCGGCGGGAACCTGGAGAACAGCAGCACGGCCCGGCTGGCCAGCTCCATCTTGCGCTGCACGTCGATGACCCGGCGGATGTAGGCCGCGTCGTCCTCGCCACGGCTGTCCACGACGGTCTTTCGGATGGCGTCGAGCTCGCGGCCGATGGCCTCGATGTCGGCCTCGGAGAGGTGGGCGATCGGGTTGTCGGACTTCTTCTGCAGGACGGTCATGTGCAGCTCCTCAGCTGGTGGGACAGCAGTTCTGGATCAGTGGTCGATGTCGCAGGCGTCAACGGCGGCGCTGACGCAGGTCTGGATCAGGACGCCGTCACCGGGGGCGGCGGTGGTCAGCTCCCCGTTGCGCAGGTCACGGACGGCGCCCTCGCGCAGCGGCAGCACGCAGCCGTAGCAGATGCCCATCCGGCAGCCGCTGGGCATGAGCAGCCCGGCCTCCTCGGCGGCGTCCAGGATCGGGGTCGCGCCGTCGACCTCGAGCGTGCGCTCGGACTTGGCGAAGGTGACGGTGCCGCCCTCGCCGGTGACCAGCACCCGGGGGCGGAAGCGCTCGGTGTACAGCCGGTCGGCGATGCCCTGGTCGGCCCAGTGCGCCTCCAGCGCCTCGAGCAGGCCGACCGGACCGCAGGCCCAGGTGGCCCGCTCGGCCAGGTCGGGCACCAGGTCGGCGATCGCCGGGGCGTCCAGGAAGCCGGCGTCCTGGGTGTGGTGCTCGACCAACCGGATCCGGCCGGCCCCCGCCAGCTCGCGCAGCTCGGCACCGAAGATGACGTCCTCGACGGTGGGCGCGGAGTGCACCAGGACGACGTCGCACCCGGCGTCCTCGCCCAGGTTCCGCAGGATGCCCATGACCGGAGTGATGCCGGAGCCCGCCGTCACGAACAGCGCCTTCGCCGGCCGCGCCTCGGGGAGGACGAACTCACCGGTCGCCTGGTCCAGCTGCACGATGGTGCCCGGCTGGGCGCGGTGCACCAGGTGGTTGCTGACCTTGCCGTCGGGGATGGCCTTCACGGTGATGGAGAAGCAGCCGTCGGCGCGGCCGAGCACCGAGGTGATCGAGTACGCGCGCCACAGCCGCACGCCGTCGATGTCGATGCCGATCCGGACGTACTGGCCGGGGGTGTGCGGGAGCCAGTCACGGCCCGGCCGGATCACGATGCTGGCGGCGTCCCGGGTCTCGTGGTGCACCGCCTCGATCCGGCCGCGCAGCGCGGCGCCGGAGCGCAGCGGGTCGACCAGGTCCAAGTAGTCGGCGGGCAGCAGCGGCGTGGTGACCAGCTCGGCCACCTTGAGCACCCGGTCACGCAGCGTGGTCAGCACAGGACGGGCCGGCGACGGACGCGGGACGGTGGCGGTCATGTACTGATCCTTACCCGCTCCGAGGGCGAACAACTGTGCCTCGGACGTGAATCGGGCGGTATCTTCTGTTCCCTGCGAACAACGAGAGGGTGAACACCACGAGCGACCAGGTCACGTTCCCGCCGCCGGTCGTCGCCGCGATGCAGGCCCAGCTCCCCGCCGTGGCCCAGCAGACGGTGGCCAGCATCGTCGTCGAGGTGCCCAGCTACGCCGACGCCTTCTCCGGGGAGATGGGCCGGGCGATCTCCAACGCCGTCCAGCTCGCCCTGGGCGGCTTCCTGGAGCTGGCCACCACCGCTGGGGGCGTCGACGCCAGCCGGCCGATCGGCCCGGCGCTGGAGGGCGCCTACTCCCTCGGCCGGGGCGAGGCGCGCAGCGGACGGTCGATGGACGCCCTGCTGGCCGCCTACCGGGTCGGCGCCCGGGTGTCCTGGCGGCACATGAGCGACACCGCGGTCGACGCCGGCCTCTCGGTGGGGTCGCTGGCCCGCTTCGCCGAGCTGGTGTTCGCCTACATCGACCAGCTGTCGGCCGCCAGCGTGGCCGGGCACACCGACGAGCTGGAGACCACCGGCCGGGTGCGCCGGCACCACCGCGAACGACTGGGCGCGCTGCTGCTGGCCGGGCGGCCGCTGCACGACCTCACCCCCGCGGCCGAGCGGGCCGGCTGGCTCCCGCCCCGGACGCTGACCGCCGTGCTGCTCCCCGAGGTGCGGGCCCGCGGCGCCGTCGCGCTGCTCGGCCAGCGCACGCTCCAGCTGGACGACGACATCCCGGGGCTGGACCCGGCCCTGGAGCTCAGCGTGCTCCTGGTGCCGGACGCCGGGGAGGGCGCCCGGGCCGCCCTGCTGCGCGCCCTCGATGGGCGGACGGCGGTGGTCGGCCCGGCCCGGCCGTGGTCCGCGGTCGCCGGCTCCTACGCCCGCGCGCTGCGCGCCCTGCGGCTCGGGCTGCACTCCACCGGCGCGGCGCCGCTGGACACCGAGCAGCGACTGCCGGAGCTGGTGCTGCGGGCCGACGAGGACGCCCTGGCCGACCTGCGGGCCGCGGCGCTCGCCCCGCTGGACGGGCTGACCCCGGCCACCCGGGAGAAGCTGGCCGCGACCCTCCGCTCCTGGCTGCTGCACCACGGCCGGCGCGACCAGGTCGCCGCCGAGCTGTTCGTGCACCCGCAGACCGTGCGGTACCGGATGGGGCAGCTGCGCGACCTGTACGGCGACCGCCTCGAGGACCCGCAGACGGTGCTCCAACTGACCATCGCGCTCGGCCCGCAGCCCCCCGCGTCCTGATCCTCCGCCGTCCCCGAGGATGGGGGCATGCGGATCGCGGTGGCCGGTGGCACCGGCCTGCTGGGTGCACTGGTGGTCGCGGAGCTGACGCGGCACGGCGACGACCCGGTCGTGCTCGCCCGCTCGCACGGGGTGGACCTGACCGACGGCACCGGCCTGGACAGCGCCCTGGACGGCGTCGAGGCGGTGGTCGACGTCGCGAACGTGACCACGACCAGCCGGCGCCGATCGGTGGCCTTCTTCACCGCGGCCACCACCCAGCTGCTCGCCGCGGCCGCCCGGGCCGGTGCCGGGCACGTGGTCACCGCGTCGATCGTCGGCGCCGACACCGTCGACTTCGGCTACTACCTGGGCAAGCGGCGGCAGGAGGAGCTGCTGGCCGCCGGTCCGGTGTCCTGGACGCTGCTGCGCGCCACCCAGTTCCACGAGTTCGCCGGCCAGCTGGTCGAGCGCTCCCCCCGCCCGTTCGTCGTCGTCCCCCGGATGGCCACCCGGCCGGTCGCCGCCGCCGAGGTCGCCGCCCACCTCGTGCGGCTCGCGCACGACGCCCCGCAGGGGGTCGCCCAGCCGATCGCCGGGCCGGAGGACCACGACATGGGCGACCTGGTCCGGCGGCTGCTGCGCGCCACCGGGCAGCGCCGGGTCGTCGTCCCGGTGCGGCTGCCCGGCCGGGCGGGCGCGGCGATGGCCGGTGGTGCGCTCGTCCCGGCCGAGCCGTACGTCCACGGCAGGCAGACGTACGCCGAGCACCTGGAGACGCTCGCGCACCGGAGCTGAGCCGGGGTCAGTCCTCCCCGTCGGCCACCTGGCGGGAGAGCTCGACGAGCTGCCGCAGGCAGTGCTCCCGCAGCGGCCCCGGGAAGCCGTCGGCCAGGCGGTAGAACACGACCCGCCCGTCCTTGCGGCTGGTGACGAAGCCGGCGGTGCGCAGCAGCCGCAGCGCGTAGCCGACCGCGTCCTCCGTCGCCTCCAGCGCCATCGCCAGGTCGCCCACGCACAGCTCCTCGACCACGTCGAGGGCGTAGAGCACCCGGGACCGGGTGGGGTCGGCCAGCAGGCTCAGCATCGCCGACAGGCTCGCGGCGTCCTCGCGGCTGGGCACCCGCGCCCTCGCCGCAGCCACACGCACGGGGTCGACCGGATGGGGATGGTCCGTCACGATCGGTGCGGTTACCCGCATGGGCGCACGGGTATGCGCGCCGTCGGTCAGCCACGGCCCGAGGACGACGCGGACGGAGGACGAACTGGTGTCGGCCTACCTGAGCCTCGCCGCGATGCTGGGCCTCGCCGTCGGCGGTGTGCTGCTGGCGTACCTGCTGCACCGGCGGACCGCGGTGGCGCCGGGCGCGGTCGCGAGCCTGCCGTTCCTCTCCGGCTGGCGGCCCGCCGAGCACGCACTGTCCCGGTTCGAGGCGCGGTACTACCCGATGACCCTGCTGTTCCTCGCCTTCGACGTGGAGATGCTCTACATGTACCCGTGGGCGACCGTGGTCGCCTCGATCGGGACCTCGGCGATCATCGAGATGTTCGTGCTCCTCGGGGTGCTGATGACCGGCGTGCTCTGGGCCTGGCGCGAGGGTGCGCTGCGGTGGACCTGAGCCGGCTGGCCGCCCGCCGCACCGCGGTGCTCGCCGTCGAGGTGCCCGGCTGGAGCCGCACCCGCTGCGCGCTCGAGGAGCACGTCCGGGACCGGGGCTGGCGGCTGGCCGGCTCCCCCGCCGACGCGGACCTGCTGGTCGTGTGCGGGCGCCCCGGGGCCCGGCTGACCGCCGCGGTCGACCACGTCTGGAGCCAGCTGCCCGGCCCCCGCGCCCGGACGGAGGTGACGACCGCCGCCGACGTCCCGGCCGTCCTGGACCGTGCCGCGGCCGAGCTCGCCGACGGCGCAGCCCAGCGCCGCGACGCCGCCGCCCGACCGGCCGACCCCGAACCCGGCACCACCGCCACGGGCGACGACGACATGGGCGACGACGACATGGGCGACATGGACATGGACGACGACGACATGGGCGACCACGACATGGGCGGCATGGACCACGGCGACATGGACATGCCGATGCCCGCCGGGATCGGCCTGGCCGGCGGCGGGGACGACGACCAGCTGACCGACCCCGACGCCCTCGACCTCGACGTGCTGCACGTGCCCCTCGGACCGGTGCTGCCGCACTGGCCGGCCGGCCTGCTGCTGCACACCACGCTGCAGGGCGAGCTGGTGGTCTCCGCCCGCGCGGAGGTCCTGCTGCCGGCGGAGGAGGCACCCACCGACGCGCCGGTGCACGGCACCCCGGCCGGCCGGTGGGACGCGGTGGCCACCCTGCTGGGCCTGGCCGGCTGGGACGACGCCGCCACCCGGGCCGCGCGGGTCCGCGACGCCCTGCTCGCCGGTGGGCAGCCACCCGAGGCCGAGCGGCTGGCCCACCGGATCATCCGGTCGCGGCTGCTCCGCTGGTCGCTGCGCGGTCTGGGCCGGCTCCCCGAGGGCGACGCGCACGACCGGCTGCGGCACTGGCTGGCGGGCACCGAGCAGCGCCGGTCCACCGAGCTGACCGCGGTGGCCGAGCTGGTCACCGGGCTGGACCTGGCCACCGCCCGCCTGGTGGTCGCCTCGCTCGACCTGGACACCGCCGACCGGGTGACCGTGCCGGCGGAGGCGGGCTCGTGACCGTCACCGAGGTCTCGGCCGGCTGGGTGCCGGTGGCGGCCGCGCTGCTGCTCGTCGTCGCGGCCGCCGCGGCGAGCCTGGACGGTGCGCTGGCCGCGCGGTCCGCCGGGCAGCCGCTGGGTGGGGGCCTGCTCACCCCGGTCGCGGAGACGGCGCGACTGTTCGGCCAGCGCCGCCGGACCACCGTGGCCGCGGACCTCCCGTTGCAGCGGATCGGCTGCGCCGGGCTGCTCACCGCGGCGCTGCTGATGGTCGCCGTCGTCCCGTTCGGCCGGTGGACCGTCGCCGACCTGACGGTGGGCATCGTCTGGTTCAACGCGATGGACGTGCTGGTGTGGGCGGCGGTCTGGCTGGCCGGCTGGGGCCCGAACAGCGCCCACGCCCTGGTCGGCGGGTACCGGTTCCTGGCCCAGGCGCTGTCCTACGAGCTGCCGCTGATGTTCGCGCTGACCGCGCCGGCGGTCGCCGCGGGCAGCCTCCGGCTCGGTGACGTGGTGGCCGCGCAGTCCGGACTGTGGTTCGTCGTCTGGATGCCGGTGGCGTTCGCGGTCTTCTGCGTCGCGGTCGCCGGCTTCTCCGTCTGGGGGCCGCTCGGCGCACCCGCCGGTGGGGTGTTCACCGAAGCGTCCGGGGTGGACCGCTGGCTGCTCTCGACCGGGCGGTACGCGCTGCTGACCGCCGGGTCCGCCTTCGGGGCCACCGCCTTCCTCGGCGGTGGGCACGGGCCGCTGTTGCCGGCCTGGCTGTGGCTGCTGGTCAAGACCGCCGGGCTGCTCGTGGTGCTCGTCGCGCTGCGGCGCCGGCTCCCGGTGGTCGCTCCGGAGCGGTTCGCGGGCCCCGCCTGGCTGGTCGCACTCCCGTTGGTGCTGCTGCAACTGCTGGTCGTGTCCGTCGTCGTCGTGGTCCAGGCCTGAGGAGGGTGGACGTGCTGACCGGGATCGTGTTCTGGGTGCTCGCCGTGATCGCGGTGGCCACCGGCGTCGCCGTCTTCCGGGTCGACTCGATGGCCCGGGCGACCTACGCGCTGGCCGCGTCCTTCATCGCCGTCGGCCTGGTGCTGCTGCTGGTCGACCTGGAGTTCCTCGGCGTCATCACCGTGCTGATGATGACCATGGAGATGGCCGTGATGGGCATCTACATGATCATGTTCATGGGGATGAACCCCGCGCTGATGCCGATGGACATGGTGCACGGCAAGCGCCCGGCGCTGGCGGTCGCGATCGGCACGTTCGTCGTGCTGGCCGCCGGGGCGCTGCTGATCCCGTGGCCCACCCGCCGCGGGGCGCCCGCCGCCGACCTGGTGACCTCGCTGGGCGAGGCGGTCATGGAGTCGAAGATGCTGGTGATGATGACCGTCTCGCCGGTCCTCTTCGCCACGATCGTCGCCGCGCTGGTGCTGGCGTTGCCGAAGGGCCGGTACGACCGGCTCGGCGACGACCTGCGCGGTACGGACCTGCGCGGGAAGGCCCCGCGATGACGCTGCAGACGATGTTGCTGGTGGCGGCCGCGCTGTTCAGCGTGGGCCTCTACGGCGCCATCTCCCAGCAGGTCGTGGTCATGGTGATGATGGGCCTGGAGCTGATGCTCAACGGCGTCATCCTCGCCGCCGCGGCCTTCTGGTGGTTCCTCTCCCCCACCCCGGACGGCCAGGTGCTGCTGCTCGTGGTGATCACCGCGATGACGGTGGAGATGGCGATGGGCTTCGCGGTGGCCACGCTGCTGCACCGGTCCCGGCAGTCGGACATGACCGACATGGCCACGGACCTGTCCCGGTGACCGGGCTGCTCTGGGCCTGCGCCGTGGTGCCCGCGGTCGTCGGCGCCGGGCTGTGTGTCACCGGACGGCGCGCGGACCGGGTCGCGCCGGCGGTCGGGATCGTCACGGCGGGCGTCGTCCTGGCGCTGTCGGTCGCGGTGGCGCTGGGCCGGCCCGCCACCTCGGCGCCCTTCCTGCCGGGCGCGGTGTTCGGGCTCGCGGTCGACGCCCTGGGGGCCGTCGTGCTGCCCGCGGTCGCCGCGGTCACCCTGCTGGTGCTGCTGTTCGCCGCCGCCGACGTCACCGGTGCCCGGGCCCGGTTCACGGGTCTGATGCTGCTGTTCGCCGCGGCCGTGGTGGTCACCGTCTGCGCCACCACGCTGCCGACGCTGCTGTTCGCCTGGGAGGTGATGGGCGCGACGTCGTACGCGCTGATCGGCTTCCGCTGGCAGGAGCGGCACCGGGTCGGCGCCGGGCTGACCGCCTTCCTCACCACCCGCACCGCCGACCTCGGGCTCTACCTGGCCGCCGGGGCGGCGCTGGCCGCGGGGGGGTCGGGCCTGGCGCTCACCGACCTGCCCGAGCTGCCGGCGCCGTGGCGGGACGTCGCCGCGGCCGGGCTGCTGGTCGCCGCGCTCGGCAAGGCCGCCCAGCTGCCGTTCACCGCCTGGCTCTCCGCGGCGATGCAGGGTCCCAGCCCAGTCAGCGCGCTGCTGCACTCCGCGGCCATGGTCGCGATGGGCGGCTACCTGCTGCTGCGGGTGGCGCCGCTGCTCGGCGCGACGAGCTGGGCCGGGCCGACGGCGGCCTGGGTGGGGGCGCTGACCGCGCTGCTGCTCGGCGCCGTGGCGCTCGCCCAGCGGGACCTCAAGCAGCTGCTCGCCGCCTCCACCGCGGCGCAGCTGGGGTTCGTGGTGCTGGGTGCCGGGGTCGCGGCGGTGGCCGGCGGCACCGCGCACCTGGTCGCTCACGCGGCCACCAAGGCGCTGCTGTTCCTGGCCGCCGGGGCGTGGCTGACCGCGCTGGGCACCAAGCAGCTGCCGGCGCTGCGCGGCGCCGCCCGGCGCTGGCCGCTGGTCGGGGTCTGCGCGGGGGTCGGGGCGCTGGCGCTGGCCGGGGTGGCGCCGCTGTCGCTGTGGGCGACCAAGGACGCCGTGCTGGCCGGGGCCCACGAGGAGTCCCTGGCGCTGTACCTGGTCGGGCTGGCCGCCGCGGCGCTGTCGGCGGGCTACGCCGGCAAGGTGCTGTGGCTGGTCTGGCAGCGGCTCCCCGCGGACGCCGACGCGCACTACGACACCGAGGAGGAGGGCACCCGTCGGGTGCGGGTGCTGCAGCAGGCGCCGCTGGTCGTGCTGGCCGTCGGCGCCGCCGTCCTCGGCCTGCTGGCCCTCCCCCCGGTCGCCGACACCCTGCGCCGTGCCCTCGGCTCTGGCAGCGCTCCCACCCCGGGCCTGGTGGAGCTGGCCGTCTCCGCGCTCGTCGCCGTGGTGGTGCTCCTGGTCGTGCGGATCCGGCCGCTGCAGCCGCTGCCCGGCTGGCTCGAGGGCTGGCTGGGGCTGGCCCGGGCGACCGACGTGGTCGTCGTCCGGCCGGTGCTGCGCACGGCCGAGGCGCTGGCCCGGTTCGACGACCGGGTGCTCGCCCGCGCGGTGACCGGCGCCGGCCGGGGAGCGCTGCGGACCGCACGCGCCGCGGCCCGGTTCGACGACGGGGTGCTCGACCGGGCGGTGGCCGGCTCGGCGACCGCCGGCGTGCGACTGGCCGACGCCACGGGCCGGGCCGACCTCGCCGGACCGGACGCCGCCGTGCGGTCGCTGGCCGCCGGCACCCGCTGGCTGGGGGGCTGGGCCCGGCGCACCCAGACCGGCCAGCTGCACCAGTACTACGTCTCGGCCGCCGTGGTGCTCGCCGCCGCGCTGGCCCTCCTCCTGGCAGTGAGGTAGCTCCGTGCTCAGTTCGATCATCTTCCTGCCCCTGGTGGCGGCAGCCGTGCTGGCCGTGCCCCGGGTGCCCGACCAGGTCGCCCGCTGGACCGGGATCGCGGTCACCGCCGCCGAGGTCGTGCTGGTCGGGGTGCTCATCGCCCGGTACGAGACGCCCGCCGACGGCGGTCTCGCCTTCGAGGAGCGCGCCCGCTGGATCCCGTCGGTCAACAGCAGCTGGCACGTCGGTGTCGACGGGCTCTCGGTGCCGCTGCTGGCGCTGACCGCGGTGGTGTTCTGCGCCTGCGCGGTCTACGGGCTGCGCGAGGACCGGCGCCCACGCCAGCACGCCGCCCTCTTCCTCGCGCTGCAGGCCACCTGCATGGGGCTGTTCGCCGCCCAGGACCTGATCGTCTTCTTCGTCTTCTTCGACCTGTCGATCGTCGGCATGTACGCCGCGATCGCCGGCTGGGGGCACGGCCGGGACGCCGGCCGCTCGGCGCTGCAGTTCTTCCTCTACACGTTCCTGGGCAGCCTGGCGCTGCTGCTGGGCTTCATCGGCCTCTACCTGGCCGCCGACCCGCACACCTTCGACATCCCCGAGCTGATCGCCGCCGCGCCGCTGCAGGACCACCCGGTCGCCGGCGGGTTCGTGCTCGCCGCGCTGCTGCTGGGGCTGGCGGTGAAGACGCCGACGATCCCGTTCCACACCTGGCTCCCCCCGGCGCACACCGACGCCTCGGCGATCGGCTCGGCCGTGCTGGCCGCGGTGCTGCTGAAGATGGGCACCTACGGCTTCGTCCGGATCGCCATGCCGGCGATGCCGGACGCCTGGCGCGGGGCGGCCTGGGTGGTGCTCGGGGTCGGGATCGCCTCGGTGCTCTACGGCGCGCTGGTCGCCCTGGCCCAGACCGACGTCAAGCGGATGATCGCCTACACCTCGATCAACCACATGGGCTACGTGGTGCTCGCGGTCGGTGCGGCGGGCCTGCTCGGCGGGGGGACGGCGGCCCGCGAGCTGGCCGTGACCGGCGCCGTCACCCAGATGGTCAGCCACGGCTTGATCACCGGGGCACTGTTCCTGCTGGCCGGGGTGCTGCACGACCGCACCGGCAGCTACGCGATGCGTGACTACGGCGGCCTGGCCCGCAGCGCACCGGTCTGGTCGGGCCTGTTCGCGGTCGGCGCGTTCGCCTCGCTGGGCATCCCGGCGTTCAGCGGGTTCATCGCCGAGTTCCAGGTGTTCGCCGGGAGCATCGGCACCACCGCGTGGGCGGCGATCGCGCTGCCCGGGATCCTGATCACCGCCGCGCTGTTCCTCCGCGCGCTGCAGCTGCTGGTCACCGGGCTGCCCGGCGGCCGGTCGATCGGCTTCACCGACGTCCGGGCGGTCGAGGCGCTGCCGGTCACCGGGCTGCTGCTGCTGTCCCTGGCGATCGGCGTCCTGCCCTGGCTGCTGCTGGACCTGATCACCCCGGCGTCCGCCGTCCTCGTCGACCTGGTGGGCAGGTGATGGAGCAGTCGCCGATGGTGATGGACCAGTCGCCGCTGGCGCTGCTCCCCGAGCTCTGCCTCCTCGCGGGTGCGGTGGCCACCCTGCTGGCCGGCTCCTTCCTCCCCCGGCAGCGGCAGTGGGTCGCCCGGCTGATCGCGGTCGCCGCCCTCCTCGCCGCCGCCGTCTCCGCCGCCCTCGCCTTTCCAAGCCGCCAAAATGGCCATTTTGGTGGTGGGGACGCGGAGACGGTGTTCGGGGCGTTCGTGCTGGACACCGCGACCGGGGTCACCCGGCTGGTGGTGGTCGCGGCGGTGCTGCTGGTGATCGGCCTGGGCGTTGACGAGCTGGCCGGGACGGCGCGGGAGAGCGAGACCTACACGCTGCTGCTGCTCGGCGGGCTGGGCGCGATCGTGCTGGCCGCCACCGACGACCTGCTGGTGCTCGCCGTCGGCTTCCTGCTGGCCAGCATCCCGGTGTACGCGCTGGTCGGGATGGTCCGCACTCCCGGCGCAGCCGAGGCCGCACTGAAGACGTACCTGCTCGGCGCGCTGTCCGGGATCCTGCTGCTGCTCGGCGCCACGGTGCTGTCCGGCATCGCCGGTGGCACCGCGTACGTCGACCTGGCCACCGGGCTGGCGGTGGCGCCCGCCGCCGCGGTGGCGGTCGGTGCGCTGGCCGTGCTGGCCGGGTTGCTGTTCGAGGCCGGCGGGGTGCCACTGCACCAGTGGGTGCCCGACGCGACCCAGGGCGCCGGCACCGCCGCGGCGGCGTTCCTCACCACCGTGCCGAAGATCGGCGCGCTGGTCGCCGCCGCGCGGCTGGTCGACGTGCTGCCGGGCTCGCTGCCCTGGCCGCTGCTGGTCGGGCTGCTCGCCGCCGCCACCATGACGCTGGCCAACCTGGCCGCACTCGCCCAGACCGACGCCCGCCGGCTGCTCGGCTGGTCGACGGTCAGCCAGGTCGGCTACCTGCTCATGCCGGTGGCCGTGGTGGCCGGCACCTCCGCCGCGGTGCCGGCGCTGCTGGTCTACCTGGCCGGCTACGCGGTCACCAACCTGACCGCCTTCGCCGTGCTCGCCGCCGTCCCCGGGGCCCGGTCGCTGACCGACTTCCGCGGCCTGGCCCGGCAGCGGCCGGGGCTGGCGGCCGCGCTGGTGATCAGCCTGCTGAGCCTGGTCGGCACCCCGCCGACGGCGGTCTTCCTGGGCAAGCTGACCGTCTTCACCGCCGCGTGGGACGGCGGCCTGGCCTGGCTGGTGGTGGTCGCCGCGCTGAACACCCTGGTCAGCCTCTTCTACTACCTGCGGTGGCTGGTCGAGGCGTTCCGGCCCGGCGAGCCCGCTCCCACCGCCGGCTGGGCGCACGCGGCGGCCGTGGCCGGGGCGCTGGGCGTGCTGGCGGTCGGGCTGGGTGCCGGCCTGGTGACCGCACTGGTCGGGGACGGCACCCTCGGCTGAACACGGGTCCGGTCTCAGGCCGGCGGGAGGAGGAGCACCTGCCCGACCATGATCACGGTGCTGGTCAGCCCGTTGACGGCCACCAGCTCGGCCACCGTCGTCCCGTGGTCCAGCGCGATCTGCCCCAGCGTGTCCCCCGCGACGACCGTGTACGTCGCCTCCGTCACCGGCTCCGGGTCAGGGACCGGCGTCGGCGCCGGGGCCGGGGCCGGGGCCGGCGGGCCGGGCACGGCAAGCACCTGCCCGACCATGATCACGGTGCTGCTCAGCCCGTTGACCGCCACCAGCTCGGCCACCGTCGTCCCGTGGTCCAGCGCGATCTGCCCCAGCGTGTCCCCCGCGACGACCGTGTACGTCGCCCCCGTCACCGGCTCCGGGGCAGGTGACGGGGTTGGCTCCGGCATGGGGGTCGGCGCGCAGACGGTCGCCAGCGCCCCGGGGTCGGCCAGCCCGTCGACCACCTCGGCGCAGGTCCGGTGGTCCACCCGGGAGGCCACCCCGGTCCACCACGAGGTCTGGCCCAGGGCGCCGCTCCAGGACTGCGAGAGGTGCACGTGCCCGGTGTGCGGGTCGGCTCCGGTGTAGGGCAGCCAGCCGGCGGAGGCGCGGTCGGCCGACCACGTCCGGCCGTCCCAGATGACGTACATGACCCCGAGTCGCCGGGCCTGGTAGGCCGACTCCCCACCGGGGCCGTCCGCGGTCAGCCAGCCGAGGAAGCGGTCGGCGGCGGCGCGCTCCTCCGGGACGTCCGCCCGCACCAGCCAGTCCCAGGCGCGCCCCTCCTTGTGCTCGCTGGTGCCGCCGGCCGCGCAGTCACGGCTGATCCCCCCGTTGCTCCCGGCGGCGTACGCGGCGAGCACCAGGGCGGCCAGGTCCGCCGTGCCCGGTTTCGCCGCGGGGTCGCAGACCGTCTGCCCGACGTAGGGGGCGGGCTGCTCGACCACCGGCGGCGCAGCGACGGGCGCGGTCGGGTCGCCGGGTCCGGACGCCAGTGCCGTCGCAGGGACGAGCGCCCCACAGGCGCCGACCAGGACGAGCACGGCCGCGCAGCGCACGCCGGCGGGACGGCGCGTGGCCGGCCGGTGGCCGACCGGGTGCCGACGCACCCACCGGGACGAGGAGGGCACGACGACTCCGGGCAACGGGACTCCAAGGCAGGGGGACGGCGTCGGGCTCATCCCAGGGGCGGCCCGTCGGCTGCGTCCACGTCGCCGACCGCCTCGCTGCCTCGATCCGGCGCGGCGCACACGGTGCGCGACCGCGGGCGCGAGCTGGACCGCGTCCGATGTGGCCTGGCACACATCGAGGGTCAGTAGGCGCTGGACACGGCTACTGGGGGGCCGGGAGGACGGACCCTGCCGAAAGGCACCCCGGTGCGGGTCAGTCCTCGGGCCGGGGGGCGGCCAGGGCTGCGGCGATGGCAGCACCCGCCGCGACGGCACCGCTGACCCAGGCGGGGCGGCGGTAGGCCGTCCAGGCCAGCGCGGTGGGCACCATGCTGGCCGCGTGGAGCGCATCGGCGGCCACACCCGCCAGCACCAGACCCCGGCTCGGGTGGAGGAGGACGGCGGCCTGCTGGACGAGCACCCGGCCACCGAGCACCCGGACCACCCAGGCGCTCGGCTCGCGCCCCCCACCGCTGACCGCCCGGGCGACCTGCTCGGGACGCACCAGCAGCACGGCGCCCCCCACGGCCAGCGGGGCGGCGAGCGCCCGGGTCAGGGCCCGGCGCCGGCGGTGGGCGCTCACCGCCGGCCCCGCACGGGTGCGCTGCCGAGGCCGGCCGCCACGGTGGCCCGCCCGGTCCCTGCACGCGCGCACGTGACGACGAACTGCCCGCTCATGTCCCTCTCCTCACTCGCCTGTTGCACTGTCCAGACCGCTGCCGGTGGCAGCACGTGCCCATCAGGGCGTCCCGGCCATCGGCCCGCCGCCCGCGGCTAGGGCAGCCCGGGCAGCAACTTGTCCAGGGTCACCGGCAGGTCGCGCACCCGCACCCCGGTGGCGGAGTGGACGGCGTTGACCACCGCCGCCGCCGTGCCGACGATGCCGATCTCGCCGATCCCCTTGGACCCCATGGCGTTCACGTAGGGGTCGTGCTCGTCGATCCAGTGGGCCTCGATCTCACCGACGTCGGCGTTGACCGTGATGTGGTACTCGGCCAGGTCGTGGTTGGCCACCTGCCCGATCCGCGGGTCCCAGGCGCTGTTCTCGTGCAGCGCCATCGACAGCCCCATGGTCATCCCGCCGATGAGCTGGGACCGGGCGGTGCGGGGGTTGACCACCCGGCCGACGCCGAAGACGCCGAGCAGCCGCGGCACCCGGATCTCCCCGGTGTCGGCGTTGACCCGGGCCTCGACGAACTGGGCGCCGAACGCGTACGGAGAGTGGGTGTCGTCCTGCCCGGCCTGGTCGACGTCCCCGCTGGCCTCGTCGCCGTCCCGCGGGTCGGCGCCGAACTTGGTGCGGAACTCGCGGGCCGCGACGACCAGCGCGGAACCCCAGGTGTTGGTCCCCGAGGAGCCGCCGGCCACCGAGGCGACCGGGTAGCGGGTGTCGCCGATCCGCACGTCGACTTCGGCGACGTCCACGCCCAGGGCGTCGGCGGTGATCTGCGGCAGGATCGTCCAGGCCCCGGTGCCGAGGTCCGCGGCCCCGATCTCGGCGACGTACCGCCCGTCCTCGTACCGCACGTTCGCCGTCGAGGTGGCCTGCCGCATCGTCGGGTAGACCGAGGACGCGACACCGGCGCCCACCAGCCAGTCGCCGTCCCGGCGCGCCAGCGGCCCGGACCAGCCGAACCGCTCGGCGCCCTCGCGCAGGCACCGCACCAGGTTCCGGCTGGACCACGGCTTCCCGGTCTCCGGGTCGACCTCCGGCTCGTTGCGGACGCGCAGCTCGATCGGGTCGATGCCGAGCTCCTCGGCCAGCTCATCCATCGCGACCTCGGGGCCGAACATGCCCGGACACTCCCCCGGCGCCCGCATCCACGACGGGATCGGCACGTCCAGGGCGGCCAGCCGGTGGGTCGAGCGCCGGCTCGGCGAGGCGTACATCATCCGGGTGGGCACGCCGGTCTGCTCGGCGAACTCCTTGACCTTCGAGGTCTGCTCGACCACGTCGATGGCGATCGCGGACAGCCGCCCGCGGGAGTCGGCGGCCAGCTGCATCCGCTGGATGGTCGGCGTGCGGTACCCGGCCAGGAAGAACATCTGCTGGCGGGTGAGCGCGAGTTTCACCGGCCGGCCGGGCAGTGCCCGAGCGGCCAGCGCGGTGAGCATCACGTTCGCGTGCGGCAGCCCCTTGGAGCCGAACCCGCCGCCGACGTAGGGGCAGACGACGCGCACCTGTTCCTGGTCCAGCCCGAACACCTGGCACACCGCAGCCCGGTCGGGGTGCACGCCCTGGGTGGAGTCCCACAAGGTCAGGAACCCGTCGCCGGCCGACTCCCACAGCGCCGTCGTGGCGTGCGGTTCGAGCGGGTTGTTGTGGTACATCGCAGTCGAGTAGGTGCGCTCGAGCGTCACCTCGGCGGCGGCCATGGCAGCGGCGACGTCGCCCTCGGCGGTGTCGGTCTCGTGCCCGGCGTTCACCTGCTCCGGCGCGTAGAGGTCCGGCCGGTCGGCGGACAGCTCCGCGTCGTGCGGCTGCTCGTCGTAGCGGACCGCGATGCCGTCGGCCACCTCCCGGGCCAGCTCGGAGGTCTCGGCGACCACCACCCCGATCAGCTGGCCGCGGAAACCGACGTCCTGACCCTGCAGGACGGCGTACTCGGCGTCGGAGGCATCAGCCAGCCGTTCGGCGTTGAACGGGGTGAGCACGGCCAGCACGCCGTCCAGGGCCTCGGCCGCGGCGGTGTCCATCGCGGTGACCCGCCCCCGGGCGATCGTGGCCTGCACGGGGTGGGCGTACGCCGGGTGCTCGACCGGCGTCTCGTAGGCGTAGGTGGCGGTGCCGCGGACCTTGAGCTCGCCGTCCCGGCGCACCAGGTCCTGGCCGATGGCGCGCGGCTCCAGCAGGTCGGTCATGACTGCTCCTCCGGGAGGAGGCCCCGCACGGTGGCGAGCACGGTGCGGGCCACGAGCGGGATCTTGAAGCCGTTGCCGCTGTCGATCCCCGGCTGCGGCTGGGCGTCCGCCAGCTCGGCGGCGATGGCGGCCCGGACGGCGTCCTCGGTCAGCTGCTGCCCGCGGAGCACCTCCTCGGCCCGGGTGGCCCGCCACGGCTTGTGCGCGACGCCGCCCAGGGCCAACCGCAGCTCGCCGTCCGGGGGGACGACGGCGGCCACCGAGACCAGGGCGAAGGCGTAGGAGGCCCGGTCGCGGACCTTGCGGTAGGCCGACCGGGTGCCGGCCGGCAGCGCGGGCAGGTCGATGGCGGTGATCAGCTCACCGTGCTCGAGCACGGTGTCCCGGGACGGGTCGTCCCCGGGCAGCCGGTGCAGCTCGGTGAACGGGATCGTCCGTTCACCGTTCGGGCCGAGCACCTGCACCCGAGCGTCGAGCACGGCCAGCGCGACTGCCATGTCCGAGGGGTGGGTGGCGATGCAGGTCTCCGGCGCGGCCGGGTCCGGCAGCGCGGCCGGCGTCCCGAGGACAGCGTGATAACGGGTGTAGCCCCCGACCGCGCTGCAGCCGCTGCCCGGCTCGCGCTTGTTGCAGGGGGTGGTCACGTCCTGGAAGTACACGCAGCGGGTGCGCTGCAGCGGGTTGCCGCCGGTGGTCGCCATGTTGCGCAGCTGCCCGGTCGCCCCGGCGAGCAGCGCCTGGGCCAGCACCGGCCAGCGCTCCCGGACGCGCGGGTCCGCGGCGACCTGGCTGTTGGTCGAGGCCGCCCCCAGCCGCAGCCCGCCATCGGGGACGTCGGTCACCTCGCGGGAGGTGAGGGTGCGGACGTCGACCACCAGGTCGGGCCGGGCGACGCCGAGCCGGAGGTGGTCGACCAGGTTCGTCCCGCCGGCCAGGAAGACCGCGTTCGGCTCGGCGACGACGTCCCGCACAGCCTCGGCCACGTCGCCCGGCCGGGCGTAGGCGAACGGCTTCACCGGGCACCGCCGGCCTGCTGCACCGCGGGGGTGATGTTCACGTAGGCGGCGCAGCGGCAGAGGTTGCCGCTCATCCGCTCGGCCACCTCGTCGGAGGTCAACTCCGGCCGGCCGGTGAGGTCCTCGGTGACGTGGCTGGGCCAGCCGCGCTCGAACTCGTCGAGCACCCCGACCGCCGAGCAGACCTGCCCGGGGGTGCAGTAGCCGCACTGGAACGCGTCGAAGTCCAGGAACGCCTGCTGCACGGGATGCAGCTCTCCGGCCGGGGCCAGGCCGTCGGCCGTGGTGATCTCCGCCCCGTCGTGCGCCACCGCCAGCGCCAGGCAAGTCAGCGCGCGATCGCCGTCCAGCAGCACGGTGCAGGCGCCGCACTGGCCGTGGTCGCAGCCCTTCTTCGGGCTGGTGTTCCCCAGCCGCTCGCGCAGCGCGTCCAGCAGGGAGGTGCGGGTGTCGACGGTGAGGCGGTGGGCCTCGCCGTCGACCCGCAGGGTGATCTCGGCGTCCATGGGGCCGCTGGTGCCCGGCCGTCCCGGCCCGGCAAACCCACCGGCCCGCGCGCCGGGTGGAGTGGGCGGCCAGGTGAACGGTGCACCGACGGCGCGTGGCGGCCTTGATCGACAACGCCGTCCTGCAGTACGAAGACGACATCGACCACCAGCCAGCGGGAGGGGTCACCGACCCCGCACCCCGTGTCCCCGCGTCCCGGATCGCAGCTCTGCCGAAGTACCCCGTCCCCACGCCGCGGCCACCCGTCGGCGGGCGGGCAGGTACGGGGGTGCGGGCCCGGGCGCGCGCCTGGACCGGCAAGCTGCTGGCGCGCCGCATCCAGAAGCGCGGCATCGACCTCTCCAGCCTGACGTTCATCCCCGAACGGACGAAGGTGCCGTTGCAGCGGGACGGCATCGACCCCGTCCCCCGGCTGGCACAGCTGCGGGAGCACGACCCGGTGCACCGGCTGAAGCTGCCGTTCGCCTTCTCGGTGTACCTGGTCACCGGCGCGGAGCACGTCAAGGCGGTGCTGGCCGACCGGGACAGCTGGAGCAACGACATCCGGCACCTGCTGCCGGGCCCCGGCCCGAGCAGCGCCGACGAGGTCGGCGGCCTGGGCTTCACCGACCCGCCGCTGCACACCCGGCTGCGCAAGATCATCACGCCGGAGTTCACGATGCGCCGGCTGGCCCGGCTCGAGCCGATGATCGAGACGATCGTGGCGCAGCGGCTCGACGCGCTGGCCGCCGCAGGCCCTCCGGCCGACCTGGCGAAGCTGGTCTCCTTCCCGGTGCCGTTCCAGACCATCTGCGCGCTGCTGGGCCTGGAGCTGGAGGACCGGGACGCGTTCGCCCGACTCGGCGTGCAACGCTTCGACGCGACCGCCGGCGCCGCCGCGGCCTTCGGTGCGGTCTCGGCGCAGCGAGAGTTCCTCTTCGACGCCGTCGCCCGGCAGCGCGCGGAGCCCGGCCCCGGGTTGATCGGCCAGATCATCCGGGACGAGGGCGACCAGATCTCCGACGTCGACCTCGCCGGCCTGGCCGACGGCGTCTTCACCGGCGGCTACGAGACCACCGCCGGGATGATCTCGCTGAGCACCATGGTGCTGCTGCGCGACCCGGCGCACGCCGCCCTGGTGCGCGACGGCTCGCGCGCGGACGTCGACCGGGTGGTCGAAGAGCTGCTGCGGCACCTGTCGGTCGTGCAGATGGCCTTCCCCCGGTTCGCCAAGCACGACCTGGACCTGTTCGGCGTGCCCCTGCAGGCCGGGGACGTCGTGCTGGCCTCGCTCAGCGGCGCGAACCGCGACCCCCGGTCCGCCGGGGACCAGCCGGAGGTCTTCGACCCCCTGCGGCGACCGACCTCCGGCCACCTGGCCTTCGGCCACGGCATCCACCGGTGCATCGGCGCGGAGCTGGCCCGGATGGAGCTGCGGGTCGTGCTGCCCGCGTTGTTCCGCCGCTTCCCCGACCTGGCGCTGGCCGTCCCGCAGCGGGAGCTGTCCTTCCGCGAGCTGTCCTTCGTCTACGGCCTGGACGAGTTGCCCGTCCGCTTCTGAGAGACGGCCACCAGGCGGCTGTGAGCTGCACCGCGGGTGGCCACCGGGCGGCATACCGCCGTCCTCGTCGGGTAGTGCCCAACGGAACGCCGGCGACATCCGTGGGAGAGTCGGCCCTTCTCGAGGACTGGACCCCGCCCATGAGTGGAAACGCCACGCACCGCTTCAGCAACACCAGCATCCTGACGGTGCAGACGGCCGATGCCTCCCGCGTCGTCACCTCCGACGCCATCGACGAGCGGCTCGCCGACACCTACAAGCGGGTCGGGCTGCGCCCCGGCCTGCTCGAACGGTTGGCCGGCATCCGCGAGCGCCGGTGGTGGGAGGACGGCGTGACGTTCGTCGACGGCGCGGCCATGGCCGGCGCCAAGGCGATCAGCGAGAGCGGCGTCGACCCGGCCGGCATCGGCCTGATGGTCAACACCTCGGTCAGCCGCCGGTACCTGGAGCCCTCGACGGCCGTCGCCGTCCACCACGCGCTCGGGCTGCCCCGCTCGGCGCAGAACTTCGACGTGACCAACGCCTGCCTCGGCTTCGTCAACGGCATGGAGCTCGCCGCGGCGATGATCGACTCCGGGATGATCGAGCACGCCGTGATCGTCAACGGCGAGGACGCCCAGACGGTCCAGGACCGCACCATCGACCGGCTGAACCAGCCCGACACCACCGCTCGCGACGTGATCGCCCAGTTCGCGACGCTGACCCTGGGCTCGGGAGCCGTCGCCATGGTGCTCGGCCGATCCGACCAGCACCCCGAGGGCCACCGGCTGGTCGGCTCGGTCAGCCGGGCCGGCACCGAGCACCACGAGCTGTGCATCGGCGACAACAACGAGATGCGCACCGACCTCAAGGGCCTGCTGGAGGCCGGCCTGGACCTGTCGATGGACATGTGGGAGGAGGCCGCCGCGGACTTCGACTGGCAGCGCGGCATGGACCGCTACGTGATCCACCAGGTCTCCAAGGTGCACACCGCCGCCATGTGCGAGCGGTTCGGCATCGACGAGTCCCGGGTGCCCAAGACCTTCCCCACCCGCGGCAACCTGGGCCCGGCCTCGGTGCCCTTCACGCTGGCCCACGCCCAGCACGAGCTGGTCGACGGCGACCGGGTGCTGCTGATGGGCATCGGCTCGGGCCTCAACGCCTCCTGCCTCGAGATCGCCTGGTGACGGCGCCGACCGACCTCCCGGCCGGGCTCCCCGGGCTCGACCCGTCCTGGTCCCGCCGGGTCACCGTGGCCGACGCCACCGGCACCAAGCACGAGTGGCACCTGCTGGACAACGGCGTTCCCGACCCGGTGGGCACGTTGCTCTGCGTGCACGGCAACCCCACCTGGTCCTACCTCTGGCGCCGGCTCCTCGCCGCCGCCCCGCCCGGGTGGCGGGTGATCGCCCCCGACCAGCTGGGCATGGGCTTCTCGGCGCGGCTCCCCGGGCCCCGGCCACTGGAGCAGCGGGTCGCCGACCTCGGTGACCTGACGGCCGCGCTGGGCGTCACCGGCCCGGTGATCACCGTCGGGCACGACTGGGGCGGGGTCCTCTCGCTGGGCTGGGCGCTGGCGCACCGCGACCAGCTGCGCGGCCTAGTCCTGGGCAACACCGCCGTCTCGATGCCCGAGGGAGACCTCGGCCCGGCGCTGATCCGGATGGCGCACGCCCCGGGGGTCCGGTCGGCGGTCACCGTCGGCACCCCGGTGTTCGTCCGGGCGACGACGGCGCTGTCCCGCCCCCCGCTGCCGGCCGACGTCCGCAACGCCTTCGCCGCGCCCTACCGGACGGCGGCCCGCCGGCGGTCGGTCGGGGACTTCGTGGCCGACATCCCCTTCTCCCCCGGCCACCCCTCCCGGGCCGCGCAGGAGGCGATCGCCGAGGGCATCCGCTCCCTCGACGTGCCGGCGCTGCTGCTGTGGGGCCCGCGCGACCCGGTCTTCGGCGAGCGCTACCTGGCCGACCTGCGCGAGCGGCTCCCCCAGGCCCAGCTGCACCGCTACGAGGGCGCCTCGCACCTGCTCCCCGAGGACGCGCCGCAGTACGCCGATGCGGTCGCCCAGTGGGTCACCGACCTGTCCACCGGCCGGTACACCGCCGACACCGCCGACCGCCCGCGCAGCGCGCATCCCCAGCCACGGGGCCTCGGGACGGCGCTGGCCGACCGGGCCGCCGACGACTCCCCCGCCGTGGTCGAGGTCGGTGGCACCACGGTCAGCTGGGCGCAGCTGCACCGCCGGGTCGAGCACCTGGCCGCCGGGCTGGCCGACGCCGGCATCCGCCCGGGGCAGCGGGTCGGCCTGCTGGTCGAGCCCTCCGCCGACCTCACGGCCGCGGTCTACGCCGTCTGGCGGGCCGGCGCGGCCATCGTGGTCGCCGACAAGGGCCTGGGCCTGCGCGGCATGCGCCGCGCGCTGCGCAGCGCCCGGGTCGACGCGGTGATCGGCGGTGCCCCCGGGCTCGCAGCCGCGCGGGCCATGCGCCTGTCGGGCACCCGGATCGCCGCCACCCCGCTGCCGGCAGCCGCGGCGCGCGCCCTCGGGGTGGCCCACACGCTCGAGGAGCTGGAGCGTGCGGGCAGCACCGCGCCGCTGCCCCCCGAGGCCGGTCTGGACACCGACTGCGCCGTCCTGTTCACCTCCGGCGCCACCGGCCCGGCCAAGGGCGTCGTCTACACCCGACGCCAGGCGCTGGCCCAGCTGGACCTGGTCGGTGCCACCTACGGGTTGTCCCCCGACGACCGCCTGGTCGCCGGCTTCGCGCCGTTCGCCCTGTTCGGCCCGGCGCTCGGCATCGGCTCCGCGGTGCCCGACGTCGACGTGACCGCGCCGGGCTCGCTGACCGCGGCCGCCCTGGCCGACGCCACGGCGGCGATCGACGGCACGGTCGTGTTCGCCTCGCCGGCCGCGCTGCGCCGGGTCGTCGCCACCGCCGGCGAGCTGACCGAGCCCCAGCGGAGCGCGCTGAGCCGGGTACGCCTGCTCATGTCCGCCGGGGCGCCGGTGCCGCTGCCATTGCTGCGGGAACTGCGCCAGGTGCTGCCCGCGGCAGCTGCGCACACCCCGTACGGGATGACCGAGGTGCTGCCGGTCACCGACGTCTCCGCGACCGAGATCGAGGCCGCCGGCCCCGGGGACGGCGTGTGCGTCGGCCGGCCGCTGCCCGGGGTCGAGGTCCGGGTCAGCCCACTGTCCCCGACCGGCTCGGCCGACGGTGACCTCACCAACGGCCCCGGGACGACCGGGGAGGTCGCCGTGCGGGCCGCGCACGTCAAGGACCGCTACGACGCCCTGTGGGCCACCGAGCGCGCGTCGTCCCGCGACCCGGGCTGGCACCGGACCGGCGACGTCGGGCACCTGGACGCCGAGGGCCGGCTGTGGATCGAGGGCCGGCTGCCGCACGTGGTGACCACCGCCGCCGGGATCGTCACCCCGGTCGGCGTCGAGCAGCGGGTCCAGCTGCTGGACGACGTCAGCGCCGCCGCGGTCGTCGGCGTGGGGCCGGTCGGCGCCCAGGTCCTGGTGGTCGTCGTCGTCCCCGCCGACGGTTCACGCCGTCGCGCCGGGTTCGAGCTCGCTGGTCCTGCGCTGGCCGACGCCGTCCGCGGGGCCGCCGGCACCGAGGTCGCCGCCGTCCTGGTCACCGGCCGGCTGCCGGTCGACATCCGGCACCAGTCGAAGGTCGACCGGCGGGAGGTGGCTCGGCGCGCGACCCGCACGCTCGCCGGAGCGCGGGCACACAGCCGATGAGGGTGCTGGTCACCGGGGCCAGCGGCATGCTCGGCCGGGCCACGGTGCAGGGCCTGCTCGACCGGGGCGACGAGGTGACCGTGCTGCAGCGCCGCCCGGCCGGGCTGCCCTGCCGGGAGGTGCGCGGGGACGTCGCCGACCCGGCGGTGGTGGCCCGCGCGGTGACTGGGCAGGACGCCGTGGTGCACCTGGCCGCCAAGGTCGACGTCACCGGACGGTGGGCGGAGTACGCCCGGGCCAACATCGACGGCACCCGCGCGGTGGTTGCCGGCTGCCGCCGCGCCGGGGTGGGCCGGCTGGTGCACGTCTCCTCGCCGTCGGTCGCGCACGGCGGCTCGGCGCTGGTCGGGGTCGGCGCGCAGCCGGCCGACCCGGCGCGCACCCGCGGGCACTACTCCCGTTCCAAGGCCGTCGCCGAGCAGGAGGCACTGGCCGCGGACGACGCCGCACTCGCCGTGCTGGTGGTCCGCCCGCACCTGGTCTGGGGGCCCGGGGACACCCAGCTGGTCGCGCGGATCGTCGAGCGGGCCCGAACGGGGCGGTTGCCCCTGATCGGCTCCGGGGCTGCGCTGATCGACACCACCTACGTGGACAACGCCGCCGACGCGCTGCTCGCCGCGGTGGACGCCTGCGGGCCGGTGCACGGGGAGGCGCTGGTGGTCTCCAACGGCGAGCCCCGTCCGGTCGCCGAGGTCATCGACCGGTTGTGCCGCGCCGCCGGCGTGCCCGGGCCGCGCCGCCGGGTGCCGTTCGGGGCGGCCTGGGCCGCCGGGGGCCTCGTCGAGGGAGTCTGGGCGGTGACCCAGCGCCGGGACACTCCCCCGCTGACCCGGTTCCTGGCCGAGCAGCTGGCGACCGCGCACTGGTTCGACCAGCGCCGCACCCGCGAGGCGCTGCGCTGGACCCCGCAGGTGTCGCTGGACGAGGGCTTCGCCCGGCTGGCCCAGGCGTACGCCGCGGCCTGAGACCGGGAGGAGCACGGGGTGGCGGACGACGGAGCAGCGGACGACGCGGACTTCGCGCGGTTCGTCGCCGACCGGCGTCCGGGCATGCTGCGCACCGCACTGCTGCTGACCGGCGACCGGGCCACCGCCGAGGAGCTGGTGCAGCGGGCGCTCACCCGCACCCGGCGCTCCTGGCCGACGGCCGACCCGCTTGCCACCGCCCGCCGGGCGATGGTGGCCGGCGCCGGCCGCCGAGGGCTGCGCGGTGAACAGGTCATCGAGGAGCTGCCCGATCCGCTCGCCCCGGCGGTGGACGACGAGCTGTCCCGCGCGCTGCGCGCCCTCTCCCCGCGCGTCCGGGCCGCCACGGTGCTGCGCCACGCCGACCAGCTGGACGCGGCCGCTCTCGCCGCCGTGCTCGGCCGCCCGGTGGCGGAGGCAGAGGCGGCTGCTGCGGCGGGCGCCGGACGGCTGCGACCGGCGGCGCGGCCGGACCCCTACCGGCGCGCACAGCCCGCGACGGACGACGAGCGGCTGCGCGACGGGCTGGCCCGGCTGGCCGGGACCCCGGTCCGGTGGCGGCTGGACGCTGCCCAGGCCGTCGCCGACGTCGGGCACCGCCGGACGGGGCTGCGGCGGCGGGTGCTCGCCGCAGCGGCGGTCGCCGCCCTGGTCCTCACCGGTGCGGTCCTGACGCTGACCCGGCCGGCGCCGGAGCCCCTCGCGGCGGCGCCCCCGGCCGCCCCCGCCGTCGACGCCGGGCCGTCGGTCCGCGCCGCCCCCGTGCTCACCGGTCCGGCCCGCGGCTCCCTCGCCGACGACCCCGCGTTCCTCGCCGCCGTCCAGCAGGCCGACTGGGGTGGGCTGGTGGCGCCGCCGGCTGCCGACCGGACCGTGGTCTTCGCCGGGGACACCCCCTCCGGGCGTGCGGCGCTGGTCGTCGGCACGGTCGACGAGGACTTCC
Organism: Modestobacter sp. VKM Ac-2978; assembly: GCF_026968025.1. Taxonomy (NCBI): domain Bacteria; kingdom Bacillati; phylum Actinomycetota; class Actinomycetes; order Geodermatophilales; family Geodermatophilaceae; genus Modestobacter; species Modestobacter sp. VKM Ac-2978. The sequence continues at coordinate 300,197 of NZ_JAPVBP010000004.1, forward strand.
GCGGCACCTGGCTGGTCGGGCCGGCCGGGGCCCCGGCGGAGACGCTCGTGCCGCACCTGCCACCGGGGCTGGCCCGCAGTCGGCCGGTCACCCTGCTGCTGGGCGGACCGGGCCCGGCGTCGCTGGTGGTGGTCGCCGGACGGGGCGACACGATCGAGGTCTCCGACCGGCTGATGGTCGGCCCCCGCGGCACCGTCGCCCGCAGCTACACGGCGGTGGACGCAACCGACGGCGTGGCCGTCGTCCCGGCCACCACGACCGAGGACGGCCCGGCGCTGAGCGTCCGGGTCACCCGGGAGGGGCGGCCGGTGCACCGGTCGGCCGTCGACTGGCCCGGTGACCGGCCGGGCCGCACCACCCCGCTCCCCGTGCTCGACGCGGTGCGCCCGGTCCTCCAGGAGCCCGACGAGCGGGTGGTCGCCGCCGCGCTGGTCGGGCTGGCGGTGCCGCTGGGGGTCGAGCCCGCCGGGCTGCACCCGGAGCTGCTGTGGTCGGGCACCCTGCCGCTGAGCCGGGGCCCGGGCACCGTCGCCGTCGTCGTCGGCCGCAGCCCCGGCGGTGCGCTGGTGGTCACCACCTGGGCCGGGGGCGGCGGGGGGGCCATCGCCTGCGGCACCGTCACGCCGGCCGGCAACACCCCGGTGGCGTCCCTGACGGTGGCCCGGACGTGCACGGTCGACCTGCCGGGGCTCGGGCAGTCCGGGGACGGCAGCTGGCTGGTCGTCACCGCACCACCGGACGCGACCGCCATCGAGGTGCTCGGCGCCACCGGCCGGACGCTGGCCCGGCTGCCGCTGGCCGGGGGCGGCACGGTCGTCCCCCTCCCCGCGGGCACCCGGGACGTGCGGACCCTGGACGCCGCAGGCCAGCCGCTGAGGCAGGTCCCGGTGGCGCCGATGGCCGGTGAGCCGTTCGGCGACTTCGGGTCCGGGCCGCAGGGCTGAGCGGCTCACGCCGGCACCGACGGCGGTGTGCGCTCGACCTTCCCGCTCCGTAACGCGTCGCGACGGCGACGGAAACACCGCGTACATAACTTCGCTCGGCAGTGGGCCGCCGTCCCGCCGCACCGCCGCCGTCGAAGGAGCACCCTGCGCATGAGCACCCCCGCACCTCGTCAGCTCGTCGTCGTCGGCGGCGGGATGGTCGCCCACCGGCTGGTCGAGGCGCTCGTCGACCGGGGCGGGGTCGCCGACGGCGGCTGGCAGGTGACCGTGCTGGCCGAGGAGCCGCGCGCCCCCTACGACCGGGTGGCCCTCACCTCCTACTTCTCCGGCCGGGACCCGCAGGACCTGGCGCTCGGCGACCCGGCCCTCTGGGACACCCCCGGTGTGCAGCTGCGCCGCGGTGAGCAGGTGACCGAGGTCGACCGCGCGGCCCGCGTGGTGCGGACGGCGGGCGGCCGGGAGCACGGCTACGACGCGCTGGTGCTGGCCACCGGGTCCGCGCCGTTCGTCCCCCCGGTCGAGGGCAAGGACCTCCCCGGCTGCTTCGTCTACCGCACGATCGACGACGTCGCCGCGCTCCGGCAGTACGTGACCGAGGTCGACACCCGGCGGCAGGAGGACGGCAGCCCCCGCCCGGTCACCGGCGCCGTCGTCGGCGGTGGGCTGCTCGGGCTGGAGGCCGCCGGCGCGCTGACCGCCCTGGGCGTGCAGACCCACGTCGTCGAGTTCGCCCCCCGGCTGATGCCGCTGCAGGTCGACGAGGGCGGCGGCGAGGCGCTGCAGCGGCTGGTCGGCGCGCTCGGCGTGCACGTGCACGCCGGCACCGCGACGGCCAAGCTCACCGCCGGCCGCGACGGCCGGGTCGCCCGGATGCACGCCGCCGAGGGCTCCGCGGCGGGGCTGACCCACCTGGACGTCGACGTCGTCGTGTTCGCCGCGGGCGTCCGTCCGCGCGACGAGCTGGCCCGGGCGTGCGAGCTCCCGGTGGGCCCGCGCGGTGGCGTGGTGGTCGACCCGACCTGCCGCACCGAGGACCCGGCCGTGTGGGCGATCGGTGAGGTGGCCTGCCTGGACGGGCGCACCTGGGGCCTGGTCGCCCCCGGCTACACGATGGCCGAGATCGTCGCCGACCAGCTGCTGGGCGGCGCCGCCGAGTTCCCCGGCGCGGACCTGTCGACCAAACTGAAGCTGCTCGGGGTGGACGTCGCCAGCTTCGGCGACGCGTTCGGCACCTCCCCCGGTGCGCTGTCGGTGGTCTACGGCGACCCGGTGGCCGGGGTCTACAAGAAGCTGGTGCTCTCCGACGACGCGCGCACGCTGCTCGGCGGCATCCTGGTCGGCGACGCCGGCGCCTACGCCGGGCTGCGGCCGCTGGTCGGCCGCGAGCTGGGCGGCGACCCGGCCGCCTGGCTGCTGCCCGAGGGCGCCGAGGGCGGGCCGGCCTCGGCCGAGCTGCCCGACGACGCCGCGGTCTGCTCGTGCAACAACGTCACCGCCGGGTCCATCCGGGACGCCGTCCGCTGCGACGGCTGCACCGACCTGGGCGCGGTGAAGGCCTGCACCAAGGCCGGCACGAGCTGCGGTTCCTGCCTGCCGCTGGTGAAGAAGCTGGTGACCACCGAGCTGGCCGCCGCCGGGGTGACGGTCAGCTCGGCGCTGTGCGAGCACTTCGACGTCAGCCGGGCGCAGCTGTTCGACGTCGTCCGGGTCACCGGGATCACCAGCTTCAGCGAGCTGGTCGACCGGCACGGTCGCGGCCGGGGCTGTGACATCTGCAAGCCGGTCGTCGCCTCCATCCTGGCCAGCCTCGGCTCCGGGCACGTGCTCGACGGCGAGCGGGCCACGCTGCAGGACACCAACGACCACGTGATGGCCAACATCCAGAAGGACGGCACCTACTCGGTGGTGCCGCGCATCCCCGGCGGGGAGGTGACGCCGGAGGGGCTGATCGCGATCGGCGAGGTGGCCCGCGACTTCGGGCTCTACACCAAGATCACCGGTGGTCAGCGGATCGACCTGTTCGGCGCTCGGATGGAGCTGCTGCCAGCGATCTGGGAGCGGCTGGTGGCCGCCGGCTTCGAGTCCGGGCACGCGTACGGCAAGTCGCTGCGCACGGTGAAGTCCTGCGTGGGCTCGACCTGGTGCCGATACGGCGTGCAGGACTCGGTCGCCCTGGCCATCGCGCTGGAGCTGCGCTACCGCGGGCTCCGCTCACCGCACAAGATCAAGCTCGGGGTGTCCGGCTGCGCGCGGGAGTGCGCCGAGGCCCGCGGCAAGGACGTCGGGGTCATCGCCACCGACAACGGGTGGAACCTCTACGTCGGCGGCAACGGCGGCTTCACCCCGCGGCACGCGAAGCTGCTGGCCGAGGACCTGGACACCGAGACGCTGGTGCGCACCATCGACCGCTTCCTCGTCTACTACGTGCGCACCGCCGACCGGCTGCAGCGCACCGCGCCGTGGCTGGAGGAGATCGAGGGCGGGCTGGACCACGTGCGCGCCGTCGTCCTGGACGACAGCCTGGGCATCGCCGCCGACCTGGACGCGGCGATGGCCGACCACGTCGAGGGCTACACCGACGAGTGGCGCGCCACCCTGGAGGACCCGGAGAAGCTGCGCCGGTTCGCCTCCTTCGTCAACGCCCCCGACTCCCCCGACCCGTCGCTGTCCTACGTCGTGGAGCGGGGTCAGCCCCGGCCGAGCACCGCGGCGGAACGGACGGCCGGCGAGGCCACCGGCGCCGTGCTGGTGGCCGGCCCCCGACTGGAGGTGTTCTCCCGATGACCGCGACCCTGCCGCCGGACACCGCCGTGCCGGCCCCGACCGGCTGGACGGCGGTCTGCCGGTACGACCAGCTGCAACCCGAGCGCGGGGTGGCCGCGCTGGTCGATGGCCAGCAGATCGCGGTGTTCCGGCTCTTCGACGGATCGCTGCACGCCGTCGGGCACCGCGACCCGGTGAGCGGTGCGTACGTGATCGCCCGGGGCCTCGTCGGCACCCGCGGCGACGCGCCGACGGTCGCCTCCCCGATGTACAAGCAGGTGTTCGACCTGCGCACCGGGGTCTGCCTGGACGCCCCCGAGGACCTGGCGCTGCGGCTGCCGGTCCACCCGGTGCGGCTGCGCGACGACTGGGTGGAGATCGGCTCGGGCGGCTGAGCAGCGCCCTGCCCGGGACCGATGAGTTGAGCGCTGCTCGGCGGTCCTGTCTCCGGTAGAGCAGGCGACCGGGACGGAGAACACCATGCGCAGAGTCGTGGCCCAGATGGCGGTGTCGCTCGACGGGTACTTCGAGGGCCCGGACGGCGACATCGGCTGGCACCACGTCGACGAGGAGCTGCACGACCACTTCAACCGGCAGCTCGCGACGATGAGCGCCTTCCTCTTCGGCCGGGTGACCTACCAGCTGATGGAGGAGTACTGGCCGGCGGCTGACCAGGACCCCGACAGCTCGCCCACCGAGGCGGAGTTCGCCGGCATCTGGCGGGAGATGCCCAAGGTGGTCTACTCGAGCAGCCTCGCCGCCCCGGGTGAGAACGCCACCCTGGTGCGCAAGGTCGTGCCCGACGAGGTGCGGGCGCTCCAGGCGCAGCCCGGGGGCGACATGGTGCTGGGCGGGGCGCGGCTGGGCGCGGCCTTCCGGCGGCACGACCTCATCGACGAGTACCGGCTCTACGTGAACCCGGTCCTGCTGGGGGCCGGGCGCCTGCTCTTCGGTCCCGGCGAGAAGCCCATGGACCTGCGCCTGGTCGAGACCCGCACCTTCGGCAACGGCGTCGTCCTGTTGCGGCACGAACGGGCCCGCTGACCGCGGGCAGCGCGGGGTCGATCGCGCCGTAGGCTCCCCCGGTGCCGGAGCCGGTCCCCTCACCCCGGACGCCGCGGGGCGGGGTGCCCGCCGCCCGGCAGGCCCTGGCGCTGCTCCAGGCGCTGGCCCGCTCCCCCGGCGCCGTCCCGGCCGCTGCGCTCGCCCGCGACCTGGGCCTGCCGCGGTCGACGACCTACCACCTGCTCGCCGAACTGGTCGACGCCGGCTTCGTCGTCCACCTGCCCGAGGAACGCCGGTACGGGCTCGGGGTGAGCGCCTTCGAGATCGGCAGCGCCTACTCCCGGCAGGAGCCGCTGGCCCGGCTGGCCCGCCCGGTGCTGGCCCGGCTGGTCGACGCGGTCGGCCACTCCGCGCACCTGGCGGTGCTGCACGGCCGGGAGGTGCTCTACGTCGTCGAGCAGCGGGCGCCGGGTCGGCCGCCGCTGGTGACCGACGTCGGCGTCCGGCTGCCGGCCCAGCTGACCGCCAGTGGCCGGGCGCTGCTGTCCGGTCTGCCGCCGGCCCAGGTGCGGGCGCTGTTCCCCGACGCGACCGCGTTCGTCGACCGGCACGACCTGGGTCCCCGCCGGCTCTCGGAGCTGCGCCGGCTGCTGGGCGAGGTGCGCCGCGCCGGGTACGCCGACGAGGACGGCGAGGTCACCCCGGGCTTCGCCTCGGTCGCCGCGGCGGTGCACGACCACGCCGGCCGGCCGGCGGCGGCGGTGGCGGTCACCTTCCCCACCGAGGACGTCGACGCCGCGGGGCGGACGGAGCTGGCGCAGCGGGTGGCCCGGGCGGCCGTCGAGCTCACCCGCCGGATCAACGGCCGGCGCCCCGACTGAAACGTCTGGGATCCCGGACAGCACTCGGCTGGCGAGCCTGGATCGCCGACCGCGGGCCAGGTCGGATGGACCCATGAGCACAGCGGTGGACACCCAGCAGGTCGTCGTCGGCAGCGGACCGGTCACCCCGGAGGACGTCGTCCGGGTGGCCCGGGACGGCTGCGGTGTGCGGCTGTCGGAGGAGGCGCTGGCCGGGATCGCCGCCACCCGGGCGGTCGTCGAGCGGCTGGCCGACGACGACCGCCCGCACTACGGCGTCTCCACCGGGTTCGGCGCGCTGGCCACCCGGCACATCCCGGTCGACCAGCGGGCCCAGCTGCAGCGCAGCCTGATCCGCTCGCACGCCGCCGGCTCCGGCCCGGAGGTGGAGCGCGAGGTGGTGCGGGCGCTGATGCTGCTGCGGTTGTCGACGCTGGCGACCGGGCGCACCGGCGTCCGGCCCGAGACCGCCCGCGGCTACGCGGCGATGCTGGACGCCGGGATCACCCCGACCGTGCACGAGTACGGCTCGCTGGGCTGCTCCGGCGACCTGGCGCCGCTGTCGTCGATCGCGCTGGCGCTGATGGGCGAGGGCACCGTCCGGGACGCCGCCGGGGAGCTGCGCCCCGCCGCGGAGGCGCTGGCCGCCGCGGGGCTGACCCCGGTGCAGCTGGCGGAGAAGGAGGGCCTGGCGCTGGTCAACGGCACCGACGGGATGCTCGGCATGCTGCTGCTCGCGCTGGCCGACCTGCGCCGGCTGCTGAGCACCGCCGACGTCTCCGCGGCGATGAGCGTGGAGGCGCTGCTGGGCAGCGACGCGGTGTTCGCCGCCGACCTGCAGGGGCTGCGCCCGCACCCCGGCCAGGCCGACTCGGCGGCCAACCTGCGGGCGCTGCTGGCCGGCAGTGGCGTGATGGCCAGCCACCGCGGGCCGGAGTGCACCCGGGTGCAGGACGCCTACTCGCTGCGCTGTGCGCCCCAGGTGCACGGCGCAGCGCGGGACACCGCTGCGCACGCCGCCACGGTGGCCGAGCGGGAGCTCGCCGCGGCCATCGACAACCCGGTGGTGACGGTCGACGGGCGGGTGGAGTCCAACGGCAACTTCCACGGCGCCCCGGTCGGCTACGTGCTCGACTTCCTGGCGATCGCGGTCGCCGACGTGGCCAGCATGAGCGAGCGGCGCACCGACCGGATGCTGGACGCCGCCCGGAGCAACGGGCTCCCGCCGTTCCTGGCCGCCGACGCCGGGGTCGACTCCGGCCACATGATCGCCCAGTACACCGCCGCCGGGATCGTCAGCGAGCTGAAGCGGCTCGCGGTGCCGGCCAGCGTCGACTCGATCCCCTCCTCGGCGATGCAGGAGGACCACGTCTCGATGGGCTGGGCCGCGGCGCGCAAGCTGCGCCGGGCGCTCGACGGACTGACCCGGGTGCTGGCCATCGAGGTGCTCACCGCCGCCCGGGCGCTGGACCTGCGGGCCCCGCTGCAGCCGGCAACGGCCACCGGCGCGGTCCGGGACGCCGTCCGAGCCGCCGGCGTGCCCGGCCCCGGCCCCGACCGGCACCTGGCCCCGGAGATCGAGGTCGCCGTCCAGCTCGTCGCCGACGGCGCCGTGCTCACCGCCACGGGGCTGCCCCTGCACTGAGCCGGCACCCCATCGGTGAGGTGAGAAGGGCCTCGTGATGACTTGGTGCCTTGGTGCCGCGCCCGGCAAGTACGCCCTTAGGGCGGCCTATGGGACACAGCGCGTCGCCATCCTGCGTCCGCGCGGCGTAAGCCACGGTCTACCGGGGTGGACGGCCGCCACCATCCTTCTTGAACCGTGGCAGCTCCTGAGCTGCCACCGACAGGCGGTCTTTAGATTGCTTTCCTGGGTACATATCCCCACCCGAAGCGAGGTCCTTCGCAGCTTACCAAGATTTCCGCGTTGCTCCAGCGACCGATTTAAGACAGTTTCGGTGTTGTTTCAGCGACCGATGTAGGACGAAGTATTCGCCCCTAGAACGTCAGCTGGTCCTGTGAAGGTGACGTGCTGACCCACTTCTAGATTGCGAAGCACTCTCGTCGATGCCGCTAGGTTCGCGTGCACGTCTCGTACGGGCTCGCAACGAAGTTGGTGCGCTAACGCCATCGGCGCTAAGTCGTACCACAACAAGACAACTTGGAGAGCGATCAACGCTGACGTAGTGCCCAGGACTACCCCCCACTCTGAAGTCCCGAAGACGGAGGCGATAACCGCACCCACCGCCAAGGGAACGCCCCCGACACAGACCACCATCCTGTACAGGCGACGCAGGCGCATCGACAGAACCAGGCCAACTGAGATTGATGTTGGAATAGTCGCCGCGCCAGCCGTCGCGACAAGAAGTGCAATGGGACTTAATAGGAGAGCCCCAGGAACTAGAGATGCAAGGGTGCCCAAGGACCATGGGCCGAAAGCATTCGACGCCACGCTGAGGGCCAACAACACCAGCATGACGAGTGCGGCTTGAACGAAAGCCTCGCGGTCCACCATCTTGAACCGTCTCTCAAAGTAGCTTTGGGGAGGTCCGATGGCTAGCGCGCCCAGCGCGACGCTGAAGCCGAAGACTCCTGCCTGCGTTATCAATAACAGGCAGGCGACGAATACTCCGCTATCGCGGAGGCTCGGCCCGTATCGCCTAGCCAGGCTCGGAACCAGGGGTGCCGCGACAAGGGCGAGCAGTGCTGCCCCGTAGAGGTGGTCTTCAAAGAAGTGTCTCCGGGCACTGCCCGTGAGAAACACGAATAGGACCGCCAAGAGTCCCCATGCCAGTATGTGCCGACCGACCCTGACTGGAGTTTCAGGGACTAGACCGAAACGGACGCTTGGCACGAACCGTAGGACGGCGAGAACCGCAGGGATAGCGACGGCCACACTCACAGCAGGGAGCAGCAGATAAGCCGTCGCTTGGGCGTCGATAGCCTGGAAAGCACCATACTGCAGGTTGAAGATTGCGTAAGCCACACCGTCGATGAGCATAATGCAGATCAGGCACGCTGCCGCCAGTCGTGCCGGCGCCCGTAACCAGAGGAGTGAGCGCCATCCGACTTGGGCTCCGAGGTGGAAGTTCTGGCGGGCCAGCAAGGCGAGACCGATTCCGAGCGCCAACCACACACATACGACGCTCGGCATCCACGTCCCTGCGCCACCAGAAGCAACAACGGAGATACCAATGAGGACCACTGTTACAGATGATTCCTCCAGGGATCTCAGTCGCAGAAGATTGAAGGGGCCAAACATGCAAACACATAGCCCCAGAGCGAATAAGCATGCACCTATGCCGGACAGTCCCGACAAATAAAGTTCAAAGCGCGTCCGCCCGCGCCCGATATCAACGTAGAGTGCCAGACTGGCAGCCACCATGCCAAGAACTTGGACCGCTGCCGCAGACCGCGCTGTGACATCAGCATGAGCATCCATAAGGCGGCATGCCACACAGATAACGGCGCTCAGCACCGCGCCAACGAGCAGGGCGCACATAGCGATGTACTTAGCGGCATTCTGCACAGGTGTGGGTGGCGCGAACCCAGGCATCAATTGCGCAGCCGTGAAAGCGGGATCCAACGGGAGACCCAGAATGCTAGAGTCGTAGACCTCCATCGCCAGATCAACTCCAACCATTGCGGAGAAGATCAAAGGAGACACTGCCACGAAGGCCGGCCTACGCGCGGCCATGAATGCCACTGCTCCTGCAAGGGCCGCCCAAAAGCTTGTGTCGACGACTAGCAACCATAGCCACGTAACGCAACCAGCGACCGCCAAGCGGCCCTGGTGCCTGATGAGCGTGCGCCCCAACTCCGCAGAGCCGCCCAGGCGACACAGGGCGCCGAAGATCACGGCTCCAAATAGGATTGCTGGGGTGGCTTCGGGGCCCCATATCAGAAAGCTGCCAGTCGCATAGGACGCGGCTAGAGCGAGGGAAACACCCACACCGGGCCGTCGGCCGGTTATGGCATACGTTCCGTGACACAGCAAGAAGAGGAGGACTGGGGTGCCGACTACGAGCGAAAGGGCTTGGACGACATAACCACTCATCCCGTCCGCTGAGCCTGACAGAATTGCCAGTAATACTGGCAACGCCAAGAGGGCAAGTATCGATGAGAAGAACGGCCAGCGGTTCCTGATGAGTCGGGCAACCAGGCCCACCATATCCCGAAAGCGGGAGCATATTATGGGTGCCGCAAACATGTGAGTCGGCTCCACCGCGCGCTCGCGCATTGCCGTCACTGCCTTAACCATGGCCACCGAGCGATTCGAGGCATCCGAGTCGACCGACGACTCCATAATCGTCTTTAGTGCCAGCCCGTGCTCCGGGCCGCCGGGTTCGTCGGGCGCGTGACGAAGCTCCAGGGATGAAGCCCTTAGTGCGTCCGTCGCTGAGTCAAGCGAGGACTGATCGGCGCATCCGCCAGCGTTGATGACGATGGCGGTCCGCTCCCTGGAGCCCATGAGCCACCGATCGATGCTCGCAAGACTTTCGCAAGCTAAGTGCCCTTCGGAGCGAATGATGGCCACGCCGTCGAATGCCAGAGGGGTAGATCTGCTTCGAGGAAGTTGGTGGATGGCGAGCCAAGATTTCTCGATTTCGGTGGCGGCTGTGCCACCGCCCCAGGCGCAAATCACGATAGTAGGTATTCCTAAGCGATTGGTCACCGTGGAGGCGCAATCAACAGCATACTGCCCATTCGCGGAGGCTAGCCACAGAATAGATGGTCGCTCAGACAGAGCAGCCGTCAGTGACGTTATGTCATGAGCGGAGCCACCGGTGACTAGACCGCCTGTTTCCCATAATCTAGTGTGGGTGTTTACCTCAGACGCCCCTCGGATGGCGGTGAGCCTCCTTGGTGGAAGGATGGCGATAGCGAGGAAAACTGCGACCAAGACCGAGGTAAGGGCAATCAGGCTGCTTCGGGTATCACCCGAGGGAAAGACTTCTTCCGCGTATAACGCCACCGCCAAGACGGCCATGGAGACCACGGACAGGGAACCACAAACTGCGATTCTCAAGATCGACAGGAACGTGTACCGTCGCACCTGCCACCTCCCCCGCGTGTCGCGGACGATAGCGCCCCCGGTCGTCTGTGCGACCACGGGTCGGCGTCTCTGTGCCAGGCTTTCAGGGCCGTCAACTCCGGGCATGCCGGAGTGGAGCCTGCGTCCGGCTGGCGAACCCTCCTCACGCCCATAGTGGGCCGCTCAGGGACAGCGACGCCGGGCTCGCGCCGACGACGGCCTGGGATCCACCAGGTGCTCCTCCGCCTACCCGGTTCGCCCGTTGTGCTTGGAAGTGCCTACTTCCAGGGCGACTCGCCTCTACGAACCCGGCCAGCGGCGTAGTGCCCTTGCAGCAGTACGGACCCGGCCAGCAGCACGGCCATGACGCCCGAGAATGACGAACCTCGCCCAAACGTGAAGCCGGCCAGGCCCAGGAACAGGACGAACGAGGGGATGTCCCAGCGCCAACGGAACCAGAAGATCGGCATGAAGGGCTGCCTGGCGTACGTCGGCCTGGGGCCCTGCTGGTCACGCTGATCCATGCGGCCGAAGGTAGTGCCGGCCGGACCGTACCGGCCCCTCCCGCTGCCGAAGATCATCCCGCCGGGCGACGGCCGGGAGGTAGTTGGACGCCTGTCCCATAGTGGGCCAGTCCCGGCCGACGGCTCCGCCGGATTGTCCCCCTGTTCGACGAGCTCGGCCGCCAAGCCCCACCCGAGTACGCCACAATCCACCTGATGGAAGCCATGGACACGAACGACATCCCCGATGACGCGACCCCTGGAGCCGACCGCCTCGACGTATGACGCCGTAGAGCCTCACCACTTGAGCTGACCCAACGAACGGGACTCATCGGCGGGAGGTCAGCGCCGTCTCGATTCACCAGGTGTGGAGGGGAGTCATCCTGTGATCCTTCCAGCGCGCATGGCGCCGAAGGCGTCCAAGTTCTTGGCCCGCTCTTGGCTGATCAGCTGCCATACCAACTCACAGACCCATTGAGCTCCTCCGGTGCGCCCGAGAAGTGCATCCGCGTCGTAGTCACCGTCGCTGAGGCCAGCCGCTCCAGCCAGGAGCGACACCGCCGCATTCCGCTCCGAGGCCGGCGCCGTCGCCAATGGACGGATCAGTCGGCGTTCGGTGGTTCGACCCCAGCTGTCGCGCGGCCGACCAGTCTCATACCTGCGTCGTCGACGTAGTGGGGTCACGCTCCGGCTCCACGCACCAGTTCTCACCAAGTCCTCGACCACTACAAGCTGCCCCGAGGACCCAGTGACGATCCACGCGTCCAGGGTCAGCGATCGCTCGGTCAGGGCCCGGGCAGCGTCGTCCAGCGGCGCCCAGCCGACCGGATCCGCGTCTACATGGATCGCGTCACTGTCGTTGTGGAGCCTTCCCAACCGGACGAGATCGACGATCCGGGCTGCGCGACTGGCGTAGTCGAGCAGGAAGTGATCGACGAGGCGTCCCCGCTCATCCACACATGCGCCCGCCAGCCCCGCGGTGACCGTGTCCAGGACGTCCATGAGGTGATCTTGGCAGCCTGTAGCGGTTGGCGACTGGCTGGATGCCTGTCCCGCCGTGACCGGTCAGGGAGCGCGGCGCTCCGGGCGACGCGCTAGGAGTCTCGTGCGGGGACGTGACGCCGCCGGGTCGGGTTGACCGCCGGCAGGCACAGTCAAGCGGGCCCGCCCGTGCGGGGGCCGGGGATCAGTCGGCGAGCAGTTGGTCGCGGACCTCGCGGCGGAGGACCTTGCCGATCTGCGAGCGGGGCAGGTCCTCGACCGCCACGATCCGTCGCGGCACCTTGTAGCCGGCCAGGGACGCACGGGTGGACTCCCGGACGGCGTCCAGGTCCAGTTCACGCTCCAGCACCACCGCGGCGACGACGTCCTCCCCGTTCTTGCCGGGCAGGCCGACGACGGCGGCGTCGGTGATGCCGTCGACTGCCTTCAGCACGTCCTCGACCTCGGAGGGGTAGACATTGAAGCCACCGGTGATGATCAGTTCCTTGATCCGGTCGACGATCCGGACGAACCCGTCGTCGTCCACCTCGACCACGTCGCCGGTGCGCAGCCAGCCGCCGGGCAGCAGCACGGCGGCGGTCTCCTCCGGCCGGTTCCAGTAGCCGGAGAACACCTGCGGGCCCTGCACCAGCAGCTCGCCGCGCTCCCCCGGCGCCCGGTCGACGGTCGGGTCCTCCGGGTCGACCACCCGCATCCGGGTCGACGGGAACGGCAGCCCGACGGTGCCGGGGCGCCGGGTGGGCCCCACCGGGTTGCCGATCACGATGGGCGAGGCCTCGGTCATCCCGTAGCCCTCCACGACCAACCCACCGGTCACCCGCTCCCACAGCTCGGCGGTCTCCAGCGGCAGTGGCATCGCCCCGGAGATCGCCACCCGGGTGCCGGACAGGTCGACGCCCCGTTCCTCGGCCGCGGCGGCCAGCCGCTGGTACATCGGCGGCACGCCGGGGAAGAACGTCGGCGGCCGCTTCTTCGCCGCGGCCAGCACCTGGTCGACGTCGAAGCGCGGGAACAGCACCAGCACCGCCCCCAGCCGCACGGCCGCGGCCAGGCAGAGCAGCACGCCGTAGGCGTGGAACATCGGGAGGACGCCGTAGAGGACCTCCTCACCCGCCCGCAACTGGGGCACCCAGGCGAGGGACTGGGTGACGTTGGCGACCAGGTTCCGGTGGGTGAGGACAGCGGCCTTCGGGCTGCCGGTGGTACCGCCGGTGTACTGCAGCAGCGCCACGTTCTCGTGCGCCGGACCGGGGTGGGCGTCGTCCAGCAGGGGCGCCTCGGCCACCACGGCGTCCCAGGACGTCGTCCCGGGGGCCGGCTTGGTCATCGCCGCCCGGGTGGCCCGGGCCTTGGGCACCGGCAGCCGCAGCGCCAGCCGCTTGACCAGCGGCAGCGCCCGGCTCAGGTCGACCGCGAGCACCTCGCGCAGCTCCGGGGCGTCCAGCTGCTGGACGACGGGGGCGACGACGTTCCAGACCACCGCGATGGCGGCCCCGTGGTCGCGGAACTGGGAGCCGAGCTCCTCCGGCGTGTACAGCGGGTTGTGCTCGACGACCATCGCACCCAGCCGCAGGACGGCGTTGAACGCGACCACGTGCTGCGGGCAGTTGGGCAGCACCAGGGCCACCCGGTCACCCGGCCGCACCCCCAGGTCGTGCAGCACCGTCGCGGCCCGGGCGACGGCGTCCCGGAGCTCGGCGTAGCTGGTCGTGGCGCCGAAGAACTCCAGCGCCGGCCGGTCGGGGAACCGCTGCGCCGCCGCGGTCAGCAGGTCCGGCACGGTCTCCCGGGGGATGTCGACCTCGGCCGGCACGCCCTCGGCGTAGCTCCGGGTCCAGGCCGGTGCCTCCGGCGTCCCGCGGTCCGGCTCGGTGACCATGTGCTCCTCGTTCGCGACGGCGCACCCGGGGTCGGCGGCGGGCCGTCCGTCCCGCTGACCGCCGCGGGTGCCCGGCGGTCAGCGGGAGGGTGTCAGAGCGGCTGGACGGAGTCGGCCTGCATGCCGCGGTCGCCGGCGCTGGCGGTGTACTCGACCCGCTGGCCCTCGTTCAGGCTGCGGTAGCCGCCGTCGTCGGCGATCGCGGAGAAGTGCACGAACACGTCGTCCCCGCCCTCGTCGGGCTCGATGAACCCGAAGCCCTTCTCGGCGTTGAAGAACCGCACGGTGCCCTGGCCGCCGGCACCGCCGCCGCGGGGAGCCCGCGGAGCGCGCGCACTGCGGTCGTCCCGGCGGGGCCGGTCGTCGCGTCGGTCGTCGTACCGGGCCGGCGGACGCCCGCCGCCCGACGGGCGGACCGAGTCGGCCTGCATGCCGCGCTGGCCGGGGCTGGCGGTGTACTCGACCCGCTGACCCTCGTCCAGGCTGCGGTAACCGCCGTCGTCCTCGATGGCGGAGAAGTGCACGAACACGTCGTCCCCGCCCTCGTCGGGCTCGATGAACCCGAAGCCCTTCTCGGCGTTGAAGAAGCGCACCGTGCCCTCGGAGCCGCCACGCCCGCCGCGCGGGGCGGGTGCGTCCCGGCGGCCGCGCTCCTCGCGCTGGGGCGGCCGGCCACCGCCGAGCGGCTGCACGGAGTCGGCCTGCATGCCGCGCTGGCCGGGGCTGGCGGTGTATTCGACCCGCTGGCCCTCGTCCAAGCTGCGGTAGCCACCGTCGTCGGCGATGGCGGAGAAGTGCACGAACACGTCGTCCCCGCCCTCGTCGGGCTCGATGAACCCGAAGCCCTTCTCGGCGTTGAACCAGCGCACGGTGCCCTCGGACCCGCCCCCGCCACTGCCGGGGGCCCGCGGTGCGCGGACCTGCCGGGGGTCGTCGCGGTGCCCGCGCTCCTCACGGGCGGGCCGGCCACCGCCGCCGCCCAGCGGCTGGATCGAGTCGGCCTGCATGCCCCGGTCGCCGGAGCTGGCGGTGTACTCGACCCGCTGACCCTCGTCGAGGCTGCGGAAGCCGCCGTCGTCGGCGATCGCGGAGAAGTGCGCGAACACGTCCTGCCCACCGTCGTCGGGCTCGATGAACCCGAAGCCCTTCTCGGCGTTGAACCACTTGACCGTGCCCTGCGGCATCCTCTAGCTCCTGCACATCTCGACGTCCCACCTGGTACCTACCTGTACCAGGGTCCTCCAGCCTGCCTGCTCTGACGACCCGACCTCCTCACCGGGGTGCCGAGCGGCTTCGCCGGGCGGTCAGCCGCCGGCCCGGCCGAGCCTCTCGACGGCCTCGCCGGCGATCTCCGGCGGCACGGTGTGCGGCCCGTCGAACTCACGGTAGGTCACCGTGTAGCCGTCCTCCTGCAGCGCCGGCACGATCCGCCGGCTGGTCCGCTCCACCGGCAGCACCTCGTCCGCCACTCCGTGGGAGACGAAGATCGCGGGCCGGCCGGTACGAGGTGCCGGCGGGACGAAGCCCGGCGAGAAGGCGACCACGGAGCTGAACAGGTCGCCGTTGGCCAGCCCCAGGCCGAGTGCGTAGGAGGCACCGTCGGAGAACCCGGCGACCGCGATCCGCCCGGGGTCGACCGGCAGCAGCCCGAACACCTCGCGCAGCGCGCGGTCGATCAGCTCGACGTCGGGGCCCCAGTCGCTCCTGATCGCGTCCCACGTGCTCCCGCGGGAGGCCGGGGACAGCAGGAGCAGACCGTGCTCGTCGGCGAGGCCGCGGAGCAGGGCCAGCCCGCCCTCGGCGTCCCCACCCGCGCCGTGCAGCGTGACCAGGAGCGGTGCCGGCCCCTCCGCGGGCAGGGTCGGGGGCACGTACAGCAGAGCGTCCCGGTCGTCGGCCAGGCCCAGCGGGTGGGTGCCGGGGGCCGGCGGAGGCCCGGTCGGCGAGACGCTGCCCGGACGCACGGTCAGGACGGCGGGGTCCGGTCCCCCCTCCCCGCCCTCCGGCGCGGCCCCACCGCCGCCTGGGTCGGGCCCGCCGCAGGCCGCCAGCAGGGCAGCCCCGGTCAGCTGGCCGCAGGCGGCGAGGAACGCTCGACGGGTGGGCACGGCACGCAGGTACCCGGGATCAGCCCGGGCACCACCGACTCAGCTCCGGCGGTCGGCGATGAACCGGAACCGGTCGCGGGTGGCGGCGACCTCGGCGGCGTCGACGTCGGCCAGCACGATCGTCTCCACCCCGGAGGCGGTGGCCAGCAACTCGCCCATCGGGCTGATGACCCGGCTGTCCCCGGCGTGCTCGGTGCCGTCGCCGGCCGTGCCGACCCGGTTGCAGCCGACCACGTACGCCTGGTTCTCGATCGCCCGGGCCTGCAGCAGGGCCGACCAGTGGTGCCGGCGCGGGCTGGGCCAGTTCGCCGGCACCAGGTAGACGTCGGTCTCCGGGGCGGCGGCCCAGAACACGTCGGCGAAGCGCAGGTCGTAGCAGATAAACGGGGTGATCCGCAGGCCGCCGACCTCGACGGTGACCGGGCCGGTGCCGGACCGGAACCGGGTCCGCTCGTCGGCGAAGGGGTGCAGCTTGCGGTAGCGGTGGGTGGTGCCGTCCGGGCCGGCGAGCACGAACGTGTTGTAGGGCAGCTCGCCCTCGACGTCGGTCTCCGGGCAGGTGCCGGCCACCCAGACGCCGTGCTCGGCGGCCTGCGCGGCGAGGAACTCCGACGACGGCCCACCTTCCGGCTCGCCGATCCCCGGGGTCATAGAGAAGCCGGTGGAGAACGTCTCGGTGAGCAGCACCAGCTCCGCCCCGGCACCGACCGCGCGGGCCACCTGCGGGGCCAGCCGCGCGAAGTTCGCGTCCCGGTCCTCCCAGACGATGTCGTGCTGCACCGCCGCGATCCTCATGTGAGCCCCCTCAACCGCTGCGCCGCCTCGGCCAGCACCTCGTCCCGCTTGCAGAACGCGAACCGCACCAGGTGCCGTCCGAGCTCCGCGTGTTCCGGTGCGTAGAAGACCACGGTCGGGACGGCGACCACACCGGCGCGCCCGGGCAGTGCCCGGCAGAAGGCGATGCCGTCGCCGTCGGGCTGCCGCGGGCGGACGTCGACGGTGGCGAAGTAGGTGGCCTCGGGGCGCACCACCGGCAGCCCAGCGTCGGCCAGCCCGGCCACCAGCAGGTCCCGGCGGCGCTGGAGCTCGGCAGCCGCCCCGGTGAAGTAGGCGTCGGGCAACCGGAGCCCGGCGGCGATCGCCGGCTGGAACGGCCCGCCGTTGACGAAGGTGAGGTACTGCTTCGCGGTGCGGACCGCGGACACCAGGGCCGCCGGGCCGCAGACCCAGCCGGTCTTCCAGCCGGTGGTGTTGAACGTCTTGCCGCCGCTGCTGACCACCAGCGTGCGCTCGCGCATGCCGGGCAGGGTGGCGATCGAGACGTGCTCGGCGCCGGCGAACACCAGGTGCTCGTAGACCTCGTCGGTGAGCACCAGCAGGTCGGCGGCGTCGGCCACCTCGACCAGCACCGCCAGTTCGGCCCGGGTGAACACCTTCCCGGTTGGGTTGTGCGGGGTGTTGAGCAGCAGCAGCCGGGACCGCGGGGTGACCGCCGCGCGCAGCTCGGCCTCGTCGAAGGTCCACGAGCCGGTGGCGACCTCGCCGGAGGAGGCCGGCGGCGGGCGGAGCGGCACCGGGCGGAGCACCCCGCCGGCCATGGCGACCGCGGCCGCGTAGCTGTCGTACATCGGCTCGAAGAGCACCACCTCGTCGCCGGGCTCGAGCAGCCCGAGCAACGCGGCGGTCAGCGCCTCGGTCGCCCCGGCGGTGACCAGCACCTCGTTGGCCGGGTCGTAGGTCAGGTCGCGGAACCGCTGCTGGTGCTCGGCGATCGCGGCCCGCAGGTCGGGCTGCCCGGGGCCCGGCGGGTACTGGTCGTGCCCGGTGCCGATCGCCGCCCGGGCGACGTCGAGCACCTCCGCCGGGCCCGGCTCGTCGGGGAAGCCCTGGCCCAGGTTGATCGCACCAGTGGCGACGGCCAGCGCGCTCATCTCGGCGAAGACCGTCGTCCCGAAGCCCTGCAGCCGGGAGGCGAGGTACGGCGCGGAGGTCACCGGCTCATCCTGCCGTGCTCATCCTGTTGTGGTCGCCATCCGCCGCAGCACCTCGGCGAGCGGGGTGGCCGGGCGCCCCAGCAGGTCCGGGACGGCGGTGCTGATGGCGGCCATCTCCCCCGCGGCGATCGCTGTGTACGTGGAGACCCAGGCGTCGACCAGCCAGCGGGGCGCCTCGTAGGAGGCCCGCGAGGCGTACGCCTCCTCGACCGTCTCCTCCTGGTACCGCGCCGGCCGGCCGGTGACGGCGGCGATCGTCTCGGCGACCTCGGTGAGGGTCAGCGCTGCCGGGCCGGTCAGGTCGTAGCTCGCCCCGGCGTGCGGCGCCGGGTCCTGCAGCACGAGCGCGGCGACGGCGGCGATGTCGTCGATCGCCACGACCGACGCCCGGCCCTCACCGGCGGGTCCGCGGAGCACGCCGTCCTCGCCGACCATCTCCGGCATGTCGTCGGCGTAGAGCCCGTCGCGGAGGAACGTCGTGGTCACGCCCAGGGCCCGGGCGTGCTGCTCGGTCGCCCAGTGGTCGCGGGCCAGGAGAAACGTCGCGTCCGGTGCGGCGCCGAGGAAGGACACGTAGACCAGGTGCCCGACGCCGGCGTCGGCCGCCGCGTCGAGGAAGCTGCGGTGCTGCTCGACGCGGTCGGCGGACTCACTCCCCGACACCATCAGCACCGTGTCGACACCGGTCAGCGCCTCGCGCACGGCCGGCCGGTCGGCGTAGGGCGCGACCGCCACGGTGGTGCCGGGCAGCTGCGGGGCGCGCGCCGGGTCGCGGACCAGCAGCCGCTGGCGCACCCCGGCGTCGGCGAGCAGCCGGGCAACCCGGCCACCGAGCCGCCCGGTCGACCCGGTCACGGCGAGGGGCGGGAGCTCCGAGTCGGTCACCGGCCGATCCTCGCCGATGGCCGCCGGTGCCGCCCACCCGACGACCATCGGCCCGGGACTCGCCGTGCAGGGAGCGCATGTTTGCAGCCTCTGCACTTTTCCTGTCATGCTCTCGACGTGACCACGGGCCTGCGCGAGCGCAAGAAGCAGGCCACCCGCGCGGCGCTGCACGAGTCGGCGCTGCGGCTGGTCGCCGAGCGCGGGCTGGACCGGGTGTCGGTCGACGACATCGCCGCCGACGCCGACGTCTCTCCCCGCACCTTCTTCAACTACTTCCCCTCCAAGGACGACGCGGTCATCGGCCTGGACCCGGAGCACCCACTCCGCCTGGCCGAGGCACTGTCCGCCCGGCCGGCGAGCGAGACGCCCGTCCAGGCGCTGCGCGCAGTGCAGGCGGCCGAGGCCGCGCGGATGGCCGCGGAGACCGAGCTGTGGCCACTGCGGCTGCAGGTCGTCGACGCGCACCCGGCGCTGGCCGCCCGGCTCACCGCCTCCTTCGCCCGGAGCGAGCAGGTGCTGGCCGAGTGGCTGGCCGCCCGCACCGGCACCCGGGCCGAGCTCGACGTCCAGCCCAGCCTGCTCGCCGCCGTCCAGGGCTCGGTGATGCGCAGCGCGCTGCACCGCTGGCGGGCCGGTGACTACACCGCCTCGCTGCCCGCCCTCGTCGCCGAGGGCTGGGACCAGGTCGAGGCCGGCTTCCCCGCCCCGCGCCACTGACCCGACCGACCCTCCCCCCGCACCACCCCTGAGGAGCTCCATGTCCAGCGCGCCCACCGCCGCGCCGCCCATCGTCCTGACCCGCCGGCGGATCAACACCATCTTCGGCGCGCTGCTGGCCGGCATGCTGATGGCCGCGCTGGACCAGACGATCATCTCGACCGCGATGCCGACGATCGTCGGCGAGCTCGGCGGCGTCTCGCACATGGCCTGGATGACCACCGCCTACCTGCTGGCGACCACCCTGGTCATGCCGGTCTACGGCAAGTTCGGCGACCTGTTCGGCCGCCGCACGCTGTTCCTGGTCGCCATCGGGCTGTTCACCGCCGCGAGCCTGGGGGCCGCGCTGGCCCCGGACTTCGGCTGGCTGGTGTTCTGGCGCGGCGTGCAGGGCCTCGGCGGCGGTGGGCTGATGATCCTGTCGCAGGCGATCATCGCCGACATCGTGCCGGCCCGGGAGCGGGCGAAGTACATGGGCCCGATCGGTGCGCTGTTCGGGCTCTCCGCCGTGGCTGGGCCGCTGGTCGGCGGGTTCTTCACCGACTCGGCGGCACTGGGCTGGCGCTGGTGCTTCTGGGTCAACGTCCCGATCGGGCTGGCGGCCTTCGCCGTCGGCTGGGCCGCCCTCACCCTGCCGCGCAAGCGGAACACCACACCGTTGGACCTCGCCGGCATCCTCACCCTGTCGATCGCCACCACGTCGCTGGTGCTCGCCACCGACATCGGCGGCAGCGAGGGCTGGGGCTCCTGGCAGGTGCTGGCGCTGCTGGGCGTGCTCGCCTGCTCGATCGCGGCGTTCGTGCTGGTGGAGCGGCGGGCGGTCGAGCCGATCGTCCCGTTGACGCTGTTCGGCAACCCCACGTTCGTGGTGGCCACCGCGCTGGGCATGGCGGTGGGCCTGGGCATGTTCTCCGCGATCGCTTTCATGCCCACCTACCTGCAGATGAGCTCGGGCCTGTCGGCGGCGAACTCCGGCCTGCTCATGCTGCCGATGACCGCCGGGATCATCCTGACCATCCAGAGCTCGGCCGCGGTCATCATGCGCACCGGCCGCTACAAGGTGTTCACGGTCGCCGGGGTCGCGCTGATCCTGGCCGCGATGCTCTGGATGACCACGCTGGCCGGGGACACCGCGCTGTGGACCGTCGGCGCGATGTTCTTCCTGCTCGGCGCCGGGCTCGGGCTGATCATGCAGAACGTCGTCCTGGCCGCGCAGAACGCGGTCCCGGCGGCGCAGATCGGCACCGCCACCTCGACGAACAACTACTTCCGCGAGGTGGGCGCGGTGCTGGGCGTCGCCGTCTTCGGCACGCTGTTCACCAGCCGGCTGGGCGACCGGCTCGGCGAGGCCCTGGCCGGCAACCCCGAGCAGGCGGTGCAGGCGGGGATCACCTCCCCGGACACGCTGGTGCCGACGGCGGTCGAGGCCGCGGGTGAGCCGCTGCGCACCGCGATCGTGGACGCCTACGCCGACGCCCTGGCGCCGGTGTTCTGGTACCTGGTGCCGATCCTCGTCCTCGCGCTGCTGCTGGCCCTGGCGCTGCGCGAGGTGCCGCTGTCCGACGTCGCCGGGATGGTCGCCCGCGGCGAGGCGGTGTCGTCGGAGGAGGAGCTGGCCGCCCTGCGCACCGACCCCGGGACCGCCGAGCCCGTCCTGGTGGTCGAGCAGGGCGGCAGCCAGGACGACGACGCGTCACGCCGCGCCCAGGGCGCTTCTCACGTGGAGGCCTGACCGATGAACCACCCCCGCATCCGCGTCGTCGTCGACAACGACTTCAGCGGCGACCCCGACGGCCTCGTCCAGCTCGCACACCACGCGCTCTCACCGTCGGTCGACCTGCGGCTGGTCATCGGTTCGCACCTGCGGCCCGGTGACCACTTCGACCCCTCGGACACCACCGCCGACAACGCCGCCGAGCTCGCCCGCGAGGTGCTCGCGCTGGCCGGTCGCCCCGACGTCCCCGTCCTCGCCGGGTCCAACGTCGGTCTGACCGACCGGGTGACGCCGATCCGGTCCGCCGCCGCCAAGGCGCTGGTCGCCGAGGCCATGCGCACCGACGTCGACAGCCCGCTGTACGTCTGCGCAGGTGCCGGACTCACCGAGGTCGCCAGTGCCTGGCTGATCGAGCCTCGGATCGCCGAGCGGCTCACGCTGGTCTGGATCGGCGGGCCCGAACACCCCGGCCTGGCCGAGCCGCCAGCGGGCGCGATGCCGATCGAGTACAACCTGCTCATCGACGTGCTGGCCGGATCGGTCGTGTTCGGCGACTCCGCCGTCCCGATCTGGCAGGTGCCGCGCGACGCCTACCGGCAGACGCTGGCCACCTTCGCCGAGCTGCAGCTGCGGATGGCCGAGCAGGGGCCGCTGGGTGCGCGGCTGTTCGACGCGCTGGACGGCCTCCGTACGGAGGCCATCCAGCACGGCTTCAACCTCGGCGAGACCTACATCCTCGGCGACAGCCCGCTGGTGCTGCTCACCGCGCTGCAGTCGGCGTTCGAGCCGGACCCCTCCTCGAGTCGGCACGTCGTCCGGGACACACCGGGGATCTCTGCGGACGGGCAGTACACCGACGTTCCCGGTGCGCGG
Organism: Modestobacter sp. VKM Ac-2978; assembly: GCF_026968025.1. NCBI lineage: Bacteria > Bacillati > Actinomycetota > Actinomycetes > Geodermatophilales > Geodermatophilaceae > Modestobacter > Modestobacter sp. VKM Ac-2978. Next base: position 322,479 of record NZ_JAPVBP010000004.1, read on the forward strand.
CCGATGCGCGTCTACACCCACCTCGACTGCCGGCTGATGATCGAGGACCTGTTCGCCAAGGTGCAGCTGCACGCCCGAGCCGAGGGGAGCTCCTGACCGGTCAGGGCGTCAGCAGGGCCTTGACCGCGCGGCGCTCGTCCATCGCCCGGTAGCCCTCGGCGGCCTGGTCCAGGGGCAGGGTCAGGTCGAACACCCGTCCCGGGTCGATCGCCCCGGACCAGACCCGGTCGATCAGGTCGGGCAGGAAGCGGCGCACCGGGGCGGGGCCGCCGTGCAGCCGCACCATCGTGGAGAACAACTGCCGCCCGGTGATCTCCACGCCGTGCGGGACGCCGACGAACCCGACGCCGCCACCGGGGCGGGTGGAGCGGATCGCCTGGTCCATCGACTCAGCGGTGCCCACGCACTCCAGGACGGCGTCGGCCCCCACCCCGTCGGTGAGGTCCCGGATCCGCGCCACCCCCTCGTCGCCGCGCTCGGTCACGATGTCGGTGGCACCGAACCCGGTGGCCAGCCGCTGCCGCGGTTCGTGCCGGCTCATGGCGATGATCCGCTCGGCCCCCAGCTGGGCGGCCGAGAGGACGCCGAGCAGGCCGACGGCGCCGTCCCCCACCACCGCCACGGTCATCCCCGGCTGCACCCCGGCGGCGACGGCGGCGAACCAGCCGGTGGCCATGACGTCGGACAGGGTGAGCAGGCTCGGCAGCAGCTCGGGGGCGGGGACCTCGGGCGTGGCGACCAGGGTGCCGTCGGCGTGCGGCACCCGCAGCAGCTCGGCCTGGGCGCCGGTGATCCCCACCCGGTTCACGCAGGCGCTCTGGTAGCCGGCCCGGCAGTGCGCGCAGGTCCCGTCCGAGGCGATGAACGGCACGATGACGAACTGACCCGGCCGGACCGTCGTGACGTCGCTGCCGACCTGCTCGACGATCCCGCAGTACTCGTGGCCGATCGGGGACGGCTCGGTCACCTCGTTGATGCCGCGGTAGGGCCACAGGTCCGAGCCGCACACGCAGGTGGCGGAGGCCCGGACCACGGCGTCGGTGGGCTCCACGACCCGCGGGTCCTCGAGCTGCTCGACGCGGACGTCGCCGGGGGCGTGCAGGACTGCTCCGCGCATGGGGGCGGTGTTCCTCTCGGGGTTCGGGTCGGACCCGTCCTCCTTGCCCGCCCCCGCCGGGACGAACCGCCGGTCAGCCCGCGCGGTCGGGCGACAGCTGTTCGACCAGCAGGTCGGCGACGGCCCGCATGCCGGCCGCGTTCGGGTGGTACGGCGCGACCCCGCCGCCCAGCAGGTCACCGAACACCCAGCCGGTGACCCACGGCTCAGCCGAGCCGACGGCGTGGTCGCGGGAGATCGCCGAGGCCGCCACGAGCTCGGCCCCGCTGTCGCGCGTGGCCGCCGCGGTGGCCACCTCCAGCCGCCGGCCGACGTCGGCGCAGAGCCGGCGGTGCTCCTCGCTCATCGGGAAGGCGGGCGTGTCCTCGGCCGGCACCACGGTCAGGTAGTCGACGAGCACCACCCTCGCCCGGGGCGCCCGCCGGCGGACCTCCTCGACCAGCCGGGCCAGCCGGTCCGGCAGCGCGGCCAGGGCCGTGCTCACCGCCCCGGGGTCGACCGGGGTGCCGAAGAACGCCCGGGCCGGCAGCGGCGTGCCCTCCGGGTCGGCCTGGAAGGAGCAGCGCAGCAGGGTGAGCAGGTACTCGACGTCGTTGCCGCCGACGGTGACGGTCACCAGGTCGGTGTCCGGGCCGACGGCGTCGATCTGCGGCGGCACCGTCCCGCCGATCAGCAGCGCCTGCGGCCGGGTGAGGACGTCGTCGATCGTGGCCCCGCCGGAGGTGACGTCGACCAGGTCGTACCCGAGCCGCTCGGCGGTCAGCTGCGCGTAGTTCCGACCGGACCGTGCGCACCCGGGGTGCAGGATCGGTTCGATGCCGGGGCCGGCGGCGAAGGAGCTGCCCAGGGCGACGTAGCGGGTCACCGGGCGACCCGGGCCGCCGCCATGAGCCGCTCGAGCTCCTCGGCGGGGATCGCACCACCGAAGTCCGCGGCGAACCGGCGCATCGGCATGGACCCGATCATCTGCAGCATCCCGGCGTGCATCTCACCGGCGCCCTCGGGCATCGTCGCCAGGAAGCCCTCCAGCAGCTGCGGGCCGGCGACCGGGTGCTCGAACCACTCGGCGACCGACGACTGCAGGGTCAGCTCCCGCACGACGACGTCCCCGGTGAGGTCGATCGTCCGCTCGTCGACGACGTCGGTGGCGCTGCGGCCGATCTGCACGGCGTGCTCCCCCGGCGCGACGACCCAGGCGTGCTCCCGGACGTCCCAGTAGGCGAACGCCCGGCGGTCCAGCTCGAACGCCACCGTCGTCGACTCCCCCGCCGCCAGCGAGACCTTCGTGAAGGCACGCAGCTCGCGGGCCGGCCGCCGCACCGGTCCGGCGGTGGTCGCGACGTAGACCTGCACGACGTGCCGGCCGGCCCGCGCGCCGGTGTTGGTCACCGTCAGGGTCACCGTGGCCGCGTCGTCGCCGACGGTCCGCACCTCCAGGTCGCTGGTGGTGAACGTCGTGTAGCTCAGCCCGTGGCCGAACGGGTACCGCACCGGGCGGTCGACAGTGACGAACTGGCGGTAGCCGACCATCACGCCCTCGGCGTAGCGGACGTGGCCCTGCTCCCCGGGGAAGTCGAGGAAGCTGGGGGTGTCCGCCAGCCGCAGCGGGATCGTCTCGGCCAGCCGGCCCGACGGGTCGGCGGCGCCGGTGAGCAGGTCGGCCAGCGCACTGCCGCCGCCCTGGCCGAGCAGGAAGCCGGCGAGCACGGCGTCGACGTCGTCGTGCCAGCCCTCCAGGGACACCACGCTGCCGGAGGAGAGGACGACGACCGTGCGGGCGCTGACCGCGGCCACCGCGCGGATCAGCTCCACCTGGGCCACGGGCAGGTCGAGGTGCGTGCGGTCGAAGCCCTCGGACTCGTCGCCCTCGGCCAGCCCGGCGAAGACCACGGTGACGTCGGCGTCCCGGGCCAGGCCGACGGCCTCGTCCCGCAGCGCGGCGGCGTCCCCGGAGCCGTCGAGGGTGAAGCCGGGGGCGAAGTCCACGCTGTGCGTCACCTGCAGCGCAGTGAGCGCATCGTCGACCCGGGTGGCGTTGACGTGCGAGCTGCCGCCGCCCTGGAAGCGCGGCGTGCGGGCGAACTCGCCGACCACGGCGACCCGCTGCCCGGCGGCCAGCGGCAGTGCGCCGCCGTCGTTCTTCAGCAGCACCGCGCAGCCGGTCGCGAGCTCGCGGGCGAGCGCGTGGTGGGCGTCGGCATCGAAGCCGTCGGTCGGCTCGCCGACGTACCCGGCCAGCGCCGCCACCCGGCGGACGCTGCGGTCGACGACGGCCTCGTCCAGCCGCCCGCTGCGGACGGCCTCCACCACCAGGGCGTTGCCGGCGCCGTGGTCACCGGGCATCTGCAGGTCCAGGCCTGCCTCCAGGGCGGCCACCCGGTCGTCGACCGCGCCCCAGTCGGAGACGACGGCCCCGGTGAAGCCCCACTCCTCGCGCAGCACCTCGGTGAGCAGCCAGTGGTGCTGGGAGGCGTAGACCCCGTTCACCTTGTTGTAGGCGCACATCACCGTGGCCGGCTGGGCCTCGGTGACCACCCGCTCGAAGGCCGGCAGGTAGATCTCGCGCAGCGTGCGCTCGTCGACGTCGGCGCTGACCTGCATGCGCTGGGTCTCCTGGTTGTTGGCCGCGAAGTGCTTCACCGACGCACCCACGCCCGCCCCCTGCTGGCCGCGGACGTGCGCGGCCCCCAGCACCCCGGCCAGCAGCGGGTCCTCTGAGTAGTACTCGAAGTTGCGACCGCACAGCGGCGACCGCTTGATGTTCACCCCCGGCCCGAGGACGACGGGGACGCCGATCGCGCGCGCCTCCACCCCGATCGCCGCCCCGATCCGCTCGGCGGTCTCCGGGTCCCAGCTGGACCCCACGGCGACGGCCGGCGGGAAGCAGGTGGCCGGCACGCTCTCGATGAGGCCGATCTGGTCCAGGTCACCCACCTGCCGGCGCACCCCGTGCGGCCCGTCGGTCAGCACCACCGACGGCAGCCCGGCCGCCTCCACCGGCGGGGTGGACCAGAAGTCCTGGCCGGAGAGGAGGGCCGCCTTCTGCTCCAGCGGCAGCGCGGTCGGGTCGGACGGGATGGTGGCAGTCACTCCCCGATCCTGCCGACCGCCGGCCGCCCGCGTCGCCGCACATGCCATCCAGCGGGAGGGGATCAGTGCAGAGCGGCGTCCGCCGGCCCGGTCGTCCAGCGTCGGAAGCGGACGACGAGGCCGGCCCGGGTGGGGGCACAGCAGTACGGCCCGGCCTGCACCTCGGCGTCCGGCGGGAACCAGGCGACCCGGACCAGCCGGAACGGCTCGTCGTCCACCCGCGCCCGCACCGTGACCGCGTCGCCGGCCCGACTGGCCCGGACGGTGACCCGGCGGCCGGCCCAGTCCGGCACCGGCGCCACCGACCAGTCCGAGTGCCCGAGGGTGACGACGGCACCGAGCTGCGGCGACCCGTCGGAGAACTCGACGCCGGCCTTGAGCCAGGTCTCCGCGCCGGCCCGCAGCATCAGCCCGGCCTGGTCGAACTGCTGGTCGAAGTCGACGTCGATGGTCACCTCGACCGCGCCGTCCAGCGGCACCAGCAGCGCGTGGGCGTCGTCGTGGACGAAGCCGTAGGAGGTGTGCCGCCAGGCGTCGCTGCCCTCCGCGGCGGTGACCAGCAGGTCGGTGCCGTCCTCGGTGGCCGCGACCGGTGGCGTCGTCCACGTGCCCGCGCCCCAGGGCTGGACCCGGCTGCCGTCGTCCGTCATGCCGGCACGGTAGCCGCCCGTCGAGGCAGGTCCCGTCGCGTCAGCGGGCCTCGACGGTCACGGTGACCGGGTCGCAGCCGTCGGCCGTCGCGGTCACGGTGATGGTCCCCGCGCCGGTCGGGCGGACGACGGCGAGCGCCCGGCCGTCGAAGGTGGTGTGCACGTCGTCGCAGTAGGACTCCTCGGTCACCGGCGCGGCGCTGCCGAACCCGGCGAGCACGCCCGGACCCGCCACCGTCACGGTCACCTCGCGGTCGACGCCCAGCGCGACCGTGCCGGCGGCGTCGGTCAGCGCCAGGTCGACGAACGCCAGGTCGGTGTCCGCGGCCCGGACCACTGGCCGGTCGACGGCGGCGGACAGCTGCACCGGCCCGTCCGCCGAGCGCAGCGCGCACCGGCCGGTCTCCGCCCCGCCGGTGCGGGCGACCGCGGTCAGCTCGCCCGGGGCCCAGGGCACGGTGAACTCGGCGCAGAACCGGTGGGCCTCCCCCGCCGCCGCGGTGCCCAGCGAGCGGCCGTCCAGCAGCAGCTCGACGGTGTCGGCGTCGCTGTAGACCTCGACGGTGAGCGGGGTGCCCTCGGCGCCGGTGAAGCTCCAGCTGCCCACCGAGTCGGTCCACGCCCACGGCGGGGACACCGTCTCCCGGCCGGACCGTTCCGGCCGCTGGACGGCGAGGTAGGGGTCGGCGCGGAGCCCGAAGACGATCTCCCGGTAGTACGACGCCGGCCGGCGGTGCCCGGTCACGTCGATGTCACCGCACCAGGCGAGCAGCCACGGGAAGGGTCCGTTGAGCCCGCGGGCTCCCGGCTCCTCGGCGTCGGCGGTGCGTCCGATGCCCACCTCGCCCAGGTAGTCCCAGCCGGTCCAGGTGAAGTCACCGATGACGTGCGGGTGGTCCTGCACCAGCCGCCAGAGCCGGTCGATGTCGGTCGCGAAGGTCTCGCTCCCGACGACCACCCGGTTCGGGAAGACGTCGCGGTCGCTCTCGTACCGGGCGTCCATGTAGTTCAGCCCGGCGACGTCGAGCACGCCGAACGCCTCCGCGGTCCGCCGTCCGACGAGCTCGGACCGCGACAGCTCGCGCATGAAGCCACCCATGTCGGCGAGCATCGTGTTGATGCCGCCCTCAGCGTCCGCCAGGTCGGCCGTCGCCTCACCGATCACCGCCAGCATGCCGTTGACCCCGTTGGTCACCGGCCTGGTCGGGTCGAGGCGCCGGACCTCCTCGGCCAGGCGGCGGGACCACAGCGCGCCGTGCGGGGTGCCGAGCTCGGGGATCTCGTTGCCGATCGAGTACATGACCACGCTGGGGTGGTTGACGTCCTTGGCCACCATCGCGGCGACGTCGCGCTCCCACCACTCGGGGAAGTCCAGCGCGGCGTCGAAGTCGGACTTGCTCTCCGTCCACATGTCGGTCAGCTCGTCCATCACCAGGACGCCGAGCCGGTCGCAGGCCTCGAGCACAGCCCGGCTCATCGGGTTGTGCGCGCTGCGCAGGGCGTTGAACCCGGCGGCGCGCAGCAGCTCCACCCGGCGCTCGTCGGCCCGGTCGATCGCCGCCGCGCCGAGCACCCCGTTGTCGGAGTGGACGCACGCCCCACGCAGCAGCACGGGCTCGCCGTTGACCCGCAGGCCGCGGACCGGGTCGACGGAGAGGGTGCGGATGCCGGTGGTCACCGTCTCGGTGTCCAGCACGGCGTCCTCCTCGACCAGGGCGACCGTCGCAGTGTGCAGCGCCGGGGAGTCCGGCCCCCACAGCGCCGGGTCGCGGACGGCGAGCCGCTGCCGCACCACCGCCGGCTCCCCGGGGCGCACGCTGACCGGCACCCGGTCGGCGGCGACGACGGTGCCCTCGGCGTCGCGCAGCTCGGTGACCGCCTCGACGGTGGCCAACCGCAGCCGGTCGTTGACGACGGTGGTGGCCACCTCGACGACCGCCAGGTCGCGGTCGGCGTCCAGCGTGGTCACCCGGACGCCGTCCGGGGCGACGCGCAGCAGCGGGCCGGACAGCAGGTGCACCGGGCGGTGGATGCCGGCGCCGGCGTACCAGCGGGAGTCGGCGCCGGCGCGGCAGACCACGCGCACCTCGTTCTCCGCGCCGTACCGGAGATGGTCGTCCAGCGGCACGGTGAAGCCGGTGTACCCCGACGCCCAGTGCCCGGCGAGGCTGCCGTTCACGTAGACCATCGCCCGGCGGTAGACGCCCTCGAACTCCAGCAGCCAGCGCTGCTCCGCGGCGTCCGCGGGGACGTCGAACGTCCGCCGGTACTCGTACACGCCACCCGGGAAGTACCCCGACCCGGCACCGTGAGCGGCGTCGCGCGGCTGGGCCAGCGTCGCGTCGTGCGGCAGCGTGACCGGCTGCCAGGGTGCGGCGGCCCCGACCATCTCGGCGAAGGAGTTGGCGTGCGGCCGGACGTGCCAGCCGGTGGTGAACGGGGTGCGGCGCATGGCTGCCCTCTCGAGTGGGGAACGAGGCAGCACGCGACGGATGGCGTCCTGGCTGGAGCGCCCCATGCCCGCGCGGGGCCGGTGTTCCCGGCGATCGGCCGTCTGCTGGATCGCCGCGGGCACTCGCGCACCGTCGATCGTCGGTGACCGCCGTCGCCGCCGCGACGTCCTTGCCATTGGGCAGCAGGCGAGCCGTCGTCCGCACGGTCGGGCAGCCGGTGGAACCGGGCTGCCGGTGGTCGGCACGGTGGGCGCCTGCGGTGCCGGCGCTGGGCAGACTGGTGCCGTGAGCGGGCGACTGGCAGGGAAGACGGCGTTGGTGACCGGGGCTGCGGCGGGCATCGGGCGGGCGGTGGCCGACCGGTTCGCCGCCGAGGGGGCGCGGGTCGCCTACGCCGACCGGGACGTGGCGGGCGTCGAGGCGGCCGCCGCGGCATCAGGTGGGCGGGCGGTGCCGATGGACGTCACCGCCGAGGGCAGCGTCGCCGGTGGCTTCGCCGCACTGGCCGCGGACGGCTGGGTGCCCGACGTCGTCGTCGTCAACGCCGGGGTGCAGCTGTTCGGGCAGGACGCCGAGGTGGCCGACCTGGACCTCGACGTCTGGCGCCGCACCCACGAGGTGAACCTGACCGGGGCGTTCCTGACCGTGAAGCACGCCGTCCGCGGGATGCTGGGCGCCGGCGGCGGCTCGATCGTGTTCACCGGCAGCCCCACCGCCGTCCGCGGCGAGGGTGCGGAGTTCACCGCCTACGCCTCGTCCAAGGCAGGCATGCACGGGCTGGCTCGCACGGTCGCCGCCGCCTACGCCCGCCGGGGCATCCGGGTGAACACCGTCGTCCCGCCGTACACCGAGACCGGGCTGGTCAGCACCCTGACCGCCGACCCCGAGGCCCGGGCCGCGATCGTCGGGCGCATCCCGATGGGCCGCGCCGGCACGACCGGCGACCTCGAGGGTGTGATGGTGTTCCTCGCCAGCGACGAGTCGGCGTTCGCGACCGGTGCCACGTTCGCCGTCGACGGTGGCATGACCACCCTCTGAGCCGTGCTCAGGCCTCCCGGCTCCGGCGCTCGTGCAGCCGGAGCCGGGCGAGCAGGTCGGCGACCAGCAGGCGGAGGTCGACGTCGGTGCACACCCGGCGTCCCGGCTGGTCCGGGGACTCCGTCCACGTGCAGGCCACGTCGTCGAGGGCGGTGACCAGAACCGGCGGGCTGTCGCCGAGCGGCCAGGTCTCCCCTTGCTCCACGAAGTCGGGGACCGGCAGCTCGACGTACTGCCGCCACAGCCAGGCACCCAGCCGCCCGGCGCCGCCCACGTCCTGCTCCAGCTCCGCCACCGAGTACGTGCAGCACCGGTAGGTCTCCAGCGGGAACTGCCATACGGGCAGCTCTGTGCGGCCGAGCACCTCGCGGGCGGCCTCGGCGTCGGTGTCCCGGTTGTACTCGAACGCGTCGGCGTCCAGCGCCCCACCGACCCAGACCAGGGTCAACCGGGTGGCGATGTCCGGGGCCTGGCGCAGCGCCTGGGCGACGTTGGTCAGCGGGCCGGCGCAGACCAGGAAGAGCGGCAGCGGGTCGTCCCGCCGCGCCTCGGCGACGATGGCGTCCGCGGCCGCCGACGAGGTGTCACCGCCGCCGATCGGCACGTCGCACCCGGCGGCCACCACCGGCCGCTGGGTGCCGACCAGGTCGACCAGCTCCTGCGCGCGCCGGGCGCCGGCCGCGGCAGTCCCCTCGGGCGGGCCGAACACCGGGCTGAGGTGCGAGCTGGTCACCGCGACGACCCGGTTGGCGGCGCTGAGCAGGTGGTGGGCCAGGGCGACGAGGCCGTCGGGGTCACCGTTCCAGTCGTTGTCGAGGACGACGCGGCAGCGTTCGGTGATGCGCAGGGACACGTTCTCCTCCAGGAGTCAGACGGCGGGGACGGCGGCCGGGTCGTCGGCACCGGCGTAGCGGAACGAGCGGACGACGACCGACCCGGAGGAGCACCAGACGCCGAGCATCCGGCCGGTCATCCCGCCGGCCACCTCGGTGGAGAGGTACCGGCCGTCGATCCGGCCGAGCTCGGCGAACCCGCCGTCGGCGTCGACGACCCCGGCGACCAGTTGGTCCGGGCCGAGCGCGGTCGAGGAGAAGTGCCCCTCCGACGGGACGGCCCGCACCTCCAGCACGACGTCCCCGGCCGGGACGGCGACCTCACCCAGCAGCGACCGCAGCGGTCCGACCTGCGCGACCGCGCGCACGACGTCCCCGGCCACCTGGAGGTCGAGGCGATGGCGGGGGTCCATCCGCACGGACAGGCCACCGACTCCGTCGCCGTCCGCCGCGACGACCGCACGGGCCCGGCAGTACAGGTGCTCCTGCCGGCGGCCGGCGAAGGTCGCGTCGTCCGAGGCCGGGTCGGCAGCCGCGGCGGTGAGCCGCCAGCCGCCCTCGCCCCGGGTGAGCACGTCGCCGGGGAACCGGCGCGGCGACACCCAGGAGACCGGCAGCCCGGCGCCGGCCAGCTCCTCGACCTCGACCGGCCCGGCGGCCGGGGTCAGCCACTCCCCCAGCCGGGGCCAGCCGTCGGTCCACACCACCTCGGCGGCGAAGGTCTCCCGACCCAGGACGTGGAACTGCGGGCTGGCGCCGCGCGGCCGGACGCCGTGGAAGACGATCGCCCAGCTGCCGTCGGGGCGCTGCACCAGGTCGGCGTGCCCGGTGTTCTGTACCGGGTGCTCGACGCCCCGGTGGGTGAGCAGCGGGTTGTCCGGGCACGCCTCCCACGGCCCGGACGGCGACGGGCCGCGGGCGATGGTGACCGCGTGGCCGCGCTCGGTGCCGCCCTCGGCGATCAGCAGGTACCTGAACCCGCCGACCCGGTACAGGTGCGGGCCCTCCGGAAACCGGCCTCCGGTGCCCTGCCACACGTGCCGCCGCTCGGTCAGCGCCCACCCGGTGACCGGGTCGACGGCCTGCTGCACGACCCCGGCCGGCCCGCCGGCGCCGAAGCCCGCGTAGGTGACCAGCAGCGTGCCGTCGGCGTCCCAGGCCAGGTCCGGGTCGATCCCGCGGACCTCGTCCATCCGGACCGGCTCCGACCACTCGCCCAGCGGGTCCTCGGCGGTGACCAGCGTCTGCCAGCCACCGTCGGCCAGGTTGGTGGTGATCATCCAGAACCGGCCGTCGTGGTGGCGGATCGTGCAGGCGGTGATGCCGCCCGAGCCGGGGGCTGCCGAGACGTCCAGCTGCGACGGGCGGGCCAGCACGTGCCCGACCTGCTCCCAGGACACCAGGTCGGTCGAGCGGAACAGCGGCACGCCCGGGGCGTACTCGAAGCTCGAGTGCACCAGCCAGTACGTGTCGCCGACCCGGCAGACGCTGGGGTCCGGGTGGAAGCCGGGGACGACAGGCGCCGGGGTCACGGGCGCTGACGTCACTGGTGGGCGTCCGGGTCGAAGAACAGCGCAGGCTTCTCCACCGGCGGCGGGACGGTGACCGTGCGGGTGAACGAGTGCCGCCCGGCCGCCACCTGGACCGGTGCGCTGCCGTCGGGCAGGGACACCTCGGCGGTCGTGTTCGGCGGCACGGTCAGCTCCAGCGTCAGCTCGGCGCCGTCGAGGATCCAGGAGACCGCCGCCGTCCCGTACGGCGTCTCGTGGGTCGCGGCAGCGGAGGTGAGGCCGGGGCCGGGGCGGGGGGCGACCCGAAGCCGCCGGTAGCCGGGCTCGGCCGGGGCGAGGCCCGCGACGGCGCGGTGCAGCCAGTCGGCCACCGCCCCGAGGGCGTAGTGGTTGAACGAGGTCATGTCCCCGGGGTTGATCGACCCGTCGGGGAGCATCGAGTCCCAGCGTTCCCAGATCGTCGTCGCGCCCATCGTCACCGGGTACAGCCACGACGGGTTCTCTCGCTGCAGCAGCAGCTCGTAGGCGGTGGCCAGCTCCCCGGCGTTCGTGAGCGCATCGGTGACCAGCGGGGTGCCGAGGAAGCCGCTGGCGATGTGGAAGCCGTCCTTCAGCACCTGGTCGGCGAGCTGCCGGCCGGCGTGCGCCCGCTGCTCGGGGGTGAGCAGGTCGAACTCCAGGGCCAGGGCGTACGCCGTCTGCGACGGGTAGGCCACCCGGCCGTTCGGTGAGACGTACTCGGCGCGGAACCGCTCGGCCGCGCGCTCGGCGAGGTCGGCGAACCGGGCGCCGTCCCGGCCGAGCACCTCGGCGGCCTGCGCGACCGTGCGGGCCGAGCGGGCGAGGTAGGCGGTGGCGACGCACTGCCACGGGGTGCGCGCCGCGGCGGGGTTGTCCGGCGGCGCCGCGGTGTCCAGCCAGTCGCCGAAGGAGAACCCGCCCTCGGGGAAGTCCAGGGCCTCCCCCGCCCGCGCGGCGAAGGCGTCGATCCAGGCGGTCATGGACGGCCACTGGTCGGCGAGCAGCCCGGCGTCCCCGGTGCGCTGGTAGAGCACCCACGGGACGACGACGGCGGCGTCGCCCCAGCCCACCTCCGCCTGCTGCGGGAAGGGCAGCAGCGGCAGGAACGGCACGTACATCGGCACGATGCCGTCGTGGTCGACCAGCTGCTCGACCGCGAGGTCGGCCAGCCAGGAGCGGAGCATCCCGGTGGTGTCGTAGAGGAACGACGCGGACGGCGCGAAGACCTGGAGGTCGCCGGTCCAGCCCAGCCGCTCGTCGCGCTGCGGGCAGTCGGTGGGGACGTCGAGGAAGTTGCCGCGCATCCCCCAGACGACGTTCTCGTGCAGCCGGCTCACGTCGGGGTCGGAGCACGTGAAGGTGCCGGTGCGGCGCAGGTCGGTGTGCACGACGACGGCCTCGAGGTCATCGGCGGTCAGCTCCCCCGGCCAGCCGCTGACCTCGGCGTACCGGAAGCCGTGGAAGGTGAAGCGCGGCTCCCAGGTGCGTGGGCCCTGCCCGTCCAGCACGACGACGTCGGTGGCGTCGGCACCGCGCAGCGGGCGGGTGCCCAGCTCGCCGTCCTCGAGCACCTCCGCGTGCCGGACGGTGACCTCGGTGCCGGCCGGCGCGTCCGGCAGCGACAGCCGGAGCCGGCCGACCAGGTTCTGGCCGAAGTCGACCAGCGTCCTCCCCGACGGTGACGTGCTGATCTCCTGGACCGGCAGGGTCTGGGTGCGGCGCACCGGCGGGCCGGTCGGGGCGACGAGGGTGCCGACGTCCAGCGTCCCGGTCTCCACCGGCGTCCAGGCGCTGTCGTCGAACGCCGGCTGCGACCAGCCGGGGAGCTCGCGGCGGGCGTCGAAGGTCTCGCCGGCGTAGAGCCCGGCCCGGGTGAGCGGGCTGGGCGCCGAGCGCCAGGAGCCGTCGGTGGTGACCACGGTGCGGCTGCCGTCGGGGTGCTCGACCTCGAGCTGGACGAAGGCGCCGGTCCGGTCGCCGTAGAAGGCCCGCTTGCCGGTGAAGCCCAGCGGGCCGGCGAACCACCCCTGCGCGAGGTGCACGCCGAGCGCGTTGGCGCCCTCGGTCAGCAGTGCCGTGACGTCGTGGGTCTGGTAGCGCAGCCGGTGGGTGTAGCTGGTCCAGCCCGGCGCCAGCACGTGGTCGCCGACGACCGACCCGTTCAGCTCGGCCTCGTAGACCCCCTGCGCGGTGGCGTACAGCCGGGCCCGGACCACCGGCTGGTCGAGGGTGAACTCCCGGCGCAGCAACGCGGCCGGCTCGTCGCCGGAGTCGGCGGGCAGCACCGGCTGGACCAGCGTCGCGGTCCAGTCGGCCGGCGCCAGCAGGCCGGCCTCGACGACGGTGTCCTCGCTCCACGCCGACGGCTCGACGGCCCCCTCACCCCACACCCGCACGCGGACCGTGCGACGGTCACGGCTGGTCAACGGCGGCGCTCCCCAGGGCGCGAGCACCGACTCGTCGGACTCCACCCGGCCCGACGACCAGACCGGGCCGTCCTCGGGCGCGATCTCCAGCTCGTACGCGACCTGCCGCCAGCCGTCGAGGTCGGTCCGGGACACCCAGGACAGCCGCGGCCGGGTGTCGCCGATGCCCAGCGGCTCGCGGTGGTGCTCGACGGTCACGGGCAGGACGGTCAGGTCGCTCATGCGGGCAGCTCCAGGGCGGTCGTGAACGTGTGCTCGCCGGGTCCGGCGGATGACGTGGTGCCCTCGGGCAGGACGACCGTCGCCTCGGTGCCGGCCGGGACGACGACGCGCAGCGAGAGCACGCCGTCGGTGATGGCCCAGGCGGAGGAGATCCGGCCGTACGGCGACTGGTGCGCGGCCTCGGCGGAGGTCAGGCCGCCACCGGGCCGGGGCTGGACGCGGAACCGCCGGTACGCGGGCTCCAGCGGCTCGATGCCCGCGGTGTACCGGTGCAGGAAGGAGACGACCGCGCCCTTGCTGTAGTGGTTCAGCGACTCGTGCGGCACGCCGTCGGCGTCCACGCCGTCCCACCGCTCCCACACCGTGGTCGCCCCGCGGTCGATCATGGTCAGCCAGGACGGCTCGGTGTCGGTGAACAACAGCTCGTAGGCGACGTCGAGGTGCCCGGTGTCGGCGAGCACCGGCAGCAGGTACGGCGTGGCCAGGAACCCGGTGCCCAGGTGGGTGTCGGCCTTGCGGACCAGCTCGACCAGCCGCTCGGCGACGGCCGGTCGCAGGTCGGCCGGCACGAGGTCGAAGGCGAGCGCGCGCACGTGGTCGGCCTGGGTGTCGCAGGTCAGCCGCCCCTCGGCGTCCAGGTACTCCGCCTGCCAGGCGGCCCGGACCTCGGCGGCCAGCCCCGCGTACCGGTCGGCGTCGTCGTCCCTCCCCAGCACCGCGGCGATCCGGCTCATCAGTCCGGCGCTGTGCGCGTAGTACGCCGTCGCCACCTCGCCCTTGTCCGCCGCTGCGAAGGCGGCGAAGTCGCCGACGTCCTCCCCGGGCACCAGCCACTCGCCCCAGTGGAAGCCGGTGTCCCAGAGGAACCGCTCGTGCGGCGCAGGCTCCGGCCGGCGGGCGACCCGAGCAGGGTGTCGCTGGTCCCGGGCCATCCGCTCGACCCGGTCGAGCCAGCCGACCATCGTCGGCCAGAGCTCGGCCAGCACCTGCTCGTCGCCGTAGGCGCGGTAGAGCTCCCAGGGCACGACGACCGCGGCGTCGCCCCAGCCGGCCGAGCCGTTCATCGCGGCGACCGGGCCCTCCCGACCCTCGCCGCGGGAGGACGGGCTGATGTTGGCGATCGTGCCGTCGGGCCACTGGTCGGCGGCGACGTCGCGCAGCCACTTGGTGGAGAACCCGGCGACGTCGTAGAGGAACGCAGCCGTGGGCACGTAGAGCTGCCAGTCGCCGGTCCAGCCGGCGCGCTCCCGGTGCGGGCAGTCGGTGGGGACGTCGCAGGCGTTGCCGCGCAGGCTCCACACAGCCGCATCGTGCAGCCGGTCGAGGCGCTCGTCGCTGCAGGAGAACCAGCCGGTGCGGCGCAGGTCGGTGTGCACGACGACGCCACGGACGTCGTCGGCGGTCAGCTCGCCGGGATGGCCCTCGATCCGCACGTACCGGAAGCCGTGCGTCGTCCGCCGCGGTTCGAACACCTCCCCCGGCACGCCGGCGGACACCACCTGGTCCACCTGCCCGGCCGGCAGCGGCTCCGGCAGGAACGGCACGGCCGGGCGGAGGTGGTCGGTGGTGACGTCGCCGTCGGGGCCCAGCCACTCGCCGTGCGTCAGCGTGAGGGTGGTGTTCGCCGGGCCCAGGTCGGTGAGCCGCAGCCAGCCGTTGACGTTCTGGCCGAGGTCGACGACGTGCGCCCCGCCCGGCAGCCGGATGACCGAGACCGGGGTGAGCTCCTCCACCCGGCGGACCGGCGGGGCCGGTGAGTCGACGAGGCCGGCGTAGCCGTGCTGGACGACGGCCACCGGCGCCCAGGCGGCGTCGTCGAAGCCCGGGACGTCCCAGCCGCGCGGCAGCCGCCGCAGGTCCACCCGCTCGCCGGCGATCAGGTCGGCGGCCACCACATGCCCCTCGGCACTGCGCCAGCCCGGCCCGGTGCCGACGACGGTGACACTGCCGTCGGCGTGCACCAGGTGCAGCTGGGCGAGCAGTGCGAGCCGGTCGCCCCACTGGTCGGCGGCGCGCAGGATGCCGATCTGGCCGCGGAACCAGCCGTCGGCCAGCACGACGGACAGCGCGTTGCGGCCGGGCCGGACCGCGGCGGTGACGTCGAGGGTCTGCACCTGCAGCCGGACGTCGTACTGGGTGAAGCCGGGGGTCAGCTCGGCGTCCCCGGCGCGCGCGCCGTTGAGGGAGGCCTCGTAGACGCCCTGCGCGGTGGCGTGCAGCCGGGCGGCGACCACCGGCCGGTCGACGTCGAACTCGTACCGCAGCAGGGCGGCCGGCCGCTCCCCCGGCGGCCCGGCGGGCATCTCCCCCGGCTCGACCCAGGAGGCCTGCCAGTCCTCGGCCCACAGCAGCCCGGCCTCGAACCAGCCAGCCGCGGACGGTCCGCTCTCCCCGAGGTCGGTGCGCACCTGCACCCACCACTGCACCCGCTGCGACGACGCCAGCGGCGGTCCGGCATAGGGCACCAACAGGTTCCGGTCGCCGTCCACCCAGCCGGTGTCCCAGCCGTTGTCCGCGGTGAGCCGGGAGGCCAGCTGCGCACGGGCGCCGGCCGGCAGCCGCCAGGACAGCCGCGGGGCGGTGGTGCAGATGCCGAGTGGTCCGTCGAGGTGCTCGACCCGCAGGTGGTGCGGCGCAGCGGGGTCCTCCATCACGGTCCCGGGACCCGCTCGGCGTGGTGGCAGGCGGTGAGCGAGCCGTCGAGCAGCCGGAGCGGCGGCCGCTGCTCCACGCAGACGTCGGTGGAGAACGGGCAGCGCGGCACGAAGGGGCAGCCGGTGGCCGACGGCGAGGCGGCGCCCGCGGTGCCGAAGCCGGCGGCCTCCCGGGCCGCGCGGCGCGCGGCCTGCTCGGCGGGGCGCGGCACCGGGGCCGCAGCGGTCAGCGCCAGGGTGTACGGGTGCCGGGGCCGCTGGGCCACCTGCTCGGCCGGGCCGGTCTCCATGACCTGGCCGCGGTAGAGCACGACGGTGCGCTGGGACAGGAAGCGCACCACACCCAGGTCGTGGGCGATGAAGAGGAAGGACAGCCCGCGCTGGTCCCGCAGGTCGGCCAGCAGGTTGAGCACCTGCGCCTGGGTGGACAGGTCCAGGGCGGACACCGGCTCGTCCAGCACGACCACCTTGGGGTCGCAGACCAGCGCCCGGGCGATGGCGATGCGCTGCCGCTGGCCGCCGGAGAACTGCGCCGGGCGGCGGTCGACGGCGTCGGCCGGGAGGCCCACGGACTCCAGCCCCGACCGGGCCCGCGCCAGCGCCTCGGCGCCGGTCACGCCCATCAGCCGCAGCGGCTCCACCAACGTCTGGCCGATGGTGCGGGCGGGGTTCAGCGACGAGTACGGGTCCTGGAAGACCACCCGCAGGTCGGCCACCTGGCGGCTGCGCTGCTTGAGCGACATCCCGGTGACGTCCTGCCCGGCCACCTCGACCGTGCCGGCGGTGGGCCGCTGCAGGCCCAGGACCGCCTTGCCGATCGTCGACTTGCCCGACCCGGACTCGCCGACCAGGCCCAGCGTCTCCCCGGGCGCGATGTCGAAGCTGACGCCGTCCACCGCCGGCGGGGTGCTGCGCGCCCGGCGACCCGAGCCGTAGCGGACGACCAGGTCGCGCACCCGGAGTGCGGGTGCCTGCTCCTCCGGGTGGACCTCGCGGGCGGGGTCGGCGAGGGCGGTCATCGGGACGCTCCTGCGGTCGGGGTGGTGGCGGGGGCGTGCGCCGCGCCGACGGGGTCGGCGTCCCAGCTGACGTGGGCGTCGGCGAGCTCGTCGGCCCGGACGCACAGCACCGAGCCGGTGGCGTGGGCGGGCCGGGCCGGGAACGGTGACCGGCACTGGTCCTGGGCGAACTGGCAGCGGGAGGCGAACCGGCAGCCGGCCGGCCACGAGCCGGGCGGCGGCACCGTCCCGGGGATCGACGCCAGCCGCACCGGCACCCGGACGCCGTCGGGCACGTGCGGGTTGGCCGCCAGCAGCGCCTGCGTGTACGGGTGTTCCGGCGCGTCGAGGACGGCGGCCGCGGTGCCGGACTCGACCACCGTGCCGGCGTACATCACGGCCACGTCGTCGCAGATGTCGGCGACGACCCCGAGGTCGTGGCTGACGACCACCACCGACAGCCCGGTGTCCCGGACCAGCGCCCGCAGCAGGGTGAGGATCTCCGCCTGCACGGTGACGTCCAGCGCGGTCGTCGGCTCGTCGGCGATCAGCAGCTCCGGTTCACCGGTCAGCGCCAGCGCGATGCACACGCGCTGGGCCATGCCGCCGGAGAGCTGGTGCGGGTAGCTCCGCAGCACCCGCTCGGCGTCGACGATGCCCACGTTGCGCAGCAGCTCCACGGCGATCCGCCGCGCCTCGCCCCGGCCGACGCCGCGGAACCGGCGGATCGGCTGGGTGAGCTGGTAGGCGACGGAGAACATCGGGTCCAGCGCCACCATCGGCTCCTGGGAGATCAGCGCGATCTCCCGCCCCCGGACGGCGGTCAGCTCCTTCTCGGTGCGGCCGACCAGGTCCTGGCCCCGCCAGTGGATCGCCCCGCCGCGCACCGACACCCCGTCGGGCAGCAGACCGAGCAGAGACCGCGCGGTCATCGTCTTGCCGCACCCGGACTCACCGACCAGACCGAGCACCCGGCCCGGTCGCAACGCGAACGAGACACCGGTGACCAGGTCGGCGCCGTCGTCGACGGCGATCGTCAGGTCCCGGACCTCCAGGACGGCGTCCGGGTCGGCCGGGGCGAGCTCCGCCGCGCCGTCGAGCGGGGCGGTCCGCGCGGGTGACCGGCGACGCCGGCGGACCGGGGCGGCCTCCCCCGCGGCCTTGCCGGCGATGGCGTCGGCCAGCTCGTTGGCAGCGATCACGGTGAGCGCGAGGACCAGCCCGGTCGGCACCATCAGCCACGGCGCGTTGAACACGTAGGACGACGCGTCCTGGATCATGAACCCCCAGCTGGGGTCGGGTTCGGCCGGACCGAAGCCGAGGAAGGCCAGGCCCGCGACGATCAGCAGGCCGATGCCGTACAGCTGGGCGGCCTGGACGGCGATGACGGTGGCCATCGACGGCAGCACGTGCACCACGTTCACCCGCAGCGAGCCCAGGCCGTTCACCCGCGCGGCGTCGACGTAGAGCCGGGTGCGGACCGACTGGGCCACGCCGAGCATCACCCGGTAGACCGCGGCGGAGATGAGCACGCCGAGGACGGCCATGATGATGAAGGTCCGGACCCCGATCACGCCGATGACGGCGAGCAGCAGGATCGTCGAGGGAAGGGCCAGGAACACCTCGGTCACCCGGCTGATCACCCGCTCCACGCGGGGTCCGCGCTCGGCGGCGATCAGCGCCAGCGGCAGGCCGATCCCGAAGGCGACCAGCACGGTCACCGCGGAGGAGAGCAGCGGCTCGGTGCCGGCGGTGAAGATCCGGCTGAGCAGGTCGCGGCCGAGCGGGTCGGTGCCCAGCCAGTGGTCGGCCGACGGCAGCGCCAGCCGGTTGGCGAGGTCCTGCTCGGCGACGCCGTAGGGCCGCCACCACGGTGCGGTCAGCGACGCCACGACGATGAAGAGCAGCCAGCCGGCGGCCAGCAGGCCACCGGGCCGGCGGAGCACCTCGGACAGGCCCTGCCTGCGGGCCGGCGGCCCCGGCTCGGCAGCGACGTCGTCGGCGGCGTCCAGCGGGAGCACGCTCATGCGGCACGCACCTTCGGGTCGAGTGCCGCCACGACCAGGTCGAGCAGCAGGTTGATGACGACGACGACCAGGGTGGCCACCACGACGACGCCGACCAGGGCCGGGAAGTCACTGGAGGCCGCGGCGGCCTGGCCGGCCTGCCCCAGTCCGGGCAGCGCGAAGAGGTTCTCGATGATCACCGAGCCGCCGAACAGCGCGATGAACTGGATGCCGAGCACCGAGACCACGGGGAGGCTGGCGAAGCGCAGCGCGTGCACGTAGCGGATCCGCCACTCCGGCGTGCCCATCGCGCGCAGCGTCCGGACGTGCTCCTGGGCCAGCGCCTGCCGCAGTCCGGCGTTCGCCGTCCGGGCGACGATCGCCGCCCCGCCGATGGTCAGCGTGATCACCGGGATGAGCAGACTGGTCAACCACCCGGCCGGGTCGGCGGTGAACGGCACGTACCCGGTGGCCGGCAGCCACCCCAGCTGGAGCGCGAGCACGTAGACCAGCAGGATGCCGACCCAGAAGACCGGCAGGGACAGTGCCACCCCGCTGCCGGTGGTGATGAGCCGGGCGAGCCGGCCCCCGCGCACCGCCGCAGTGACGCCCAGGACGATGCCGAGGACGCCGGACAGGACGGTGGCGAACAGCGCGATCGACGCCGTCACCGGGACCCGGTCGGCCAGGTCGGCGGCGATCGACCGGCCGTCGATGAGCGAGGTGCCCAGGTCGCCGCGCACCAGGTCACCGAGGTAGTCGAGGAACTGGGTGGGCAGCGGGCGGTTCCAGCCCAGCGCCTCGTTCTCCGCGACGATCCGCTCCGGGGTCGCGTTCGTGCCCAGCCGGACCGCGCCCGGGGAGGTGTCGGTGGCGTGTACCAGCAGGAAGCTGATCACCACCGCGGCGAGCACCGTGCCGATGGCCATGGCCATCCGCCGGGCGAGGAAAGCGAGCATCACGGGGTCCTTCGGCGTACGGGTGCACGGGCCAGGGAACGGTGCAGGAGGGGCCGGTGGCCGCGGGACGTCCCGCGGCCACCGGCCGGTGCCGGGCGGCTCAGGCCGCCGGCTCGACCTCGGAGAGGACCAGGTAGTTGTTCGTCCCCGCGTAGGAGGGCTCGGCGACCTTCTCGGCGTTGTAGCCGGTGTAGGCGTAGTCCTCGTAGACCGGGATGTACCAGCCGTTCTCCGCGATGGCCCGGTTCAGGTCGCCGAGCGCCTGCTCCCTGGCGTCGCCGGTCGCGCCGAGGGCAGCGCCCAGCGCGCTCTGGATCTCCGGCTCGGTCGCGCCCTGCATGTTCATGAAGCCGCCGTAGAGCACCCCGGCGACCCAGCCGGCCGGCTGACCACCGATCGCCATCGGCCCGAAGATCAGCGGGTCGGTGCGGACCGCGGCGAACACCTGGTCGGTCGAGGTGGCCGTCACGAAGTTCATCGTGATGCCGACCTCGGCCAGCTGCTGCTGGATGACCACCTGGTCCTCCGACGGCTGGCCGAGCACCGTGATGTCGAAGGCGAACCCGTCGGGCAGGCCGGCCTCGGCGAGCAGCTCGCGGGCGCGCTCTGGGTCGTACCCGAACTCCTCGTTGAGCGCGGGGTCGAAGCCCTCGGCCTCGGCGGGGAAGAGCTGGGCCGTCGGCTGGGCGCCGGGGTGCAGCTGCTCGACGATCGCCTCGCGGTCGATGGCGTGGCTGATCGCCTGCCGGACCCGCTCGTCGGCGAAGGCGGGATTGGTGGCACCGGTCTTGTCGATGACCGGGAAGCCGACGATCGTGCCGCCGACCTTCGCCAGGCTCGACCGCTGCTCGACCATGTCGATGGTGGTCGGCTTGAGGATGGTGGCGATGTCGGCCTGCCCGGAGATGACCGCGTTGGCCAGCGCCTGGGAGTCGGTGATCACGTTGAACACCACGCTGTCGTAGGCCCACTCGTCGGCGTTCCACGCCTCGTCGTTCTTGTCCAGCGTGTACGTGCTCGCCCGCGTGGTCTCCCCCGCGTTGAGCGTGTAAGCCCCGGAGCCGTCCGGGGTGGTCTCCAGGGAGGCGGGGTCGGCGAGCCCGTCGGGCCCGACGACGACCCCTGCGGTGTCGGTGAGGTTGTTCTCCGGGCTGGCCTGCGGCTGTGCCCAGGTGATCACGACGGTCTGCGGGTCGGGCGCCGCCACGTCGACGATCTCGCTGGCACCGCCGGTGGCGAGCGCGCCGTATGCCTCCAGGTCGGCGTCGTTGCGCCGGTCCAGGTTGGCCTTGACGACCTCGGCGGTCAGCTCCGAGCCGTCGGCGAAGGTGACGCCGTCGCGCAGGGTCAGCGTCGTCTGCGTGTCGTCCTCGTTGTTGCTGAACTCGGTGACCAGGCTGGGTGCCACGGTGCCGTCCGGCTGGGTCACGAACAGCGAGTCGTAGAGGGTGCTGAAGAAGGTGAACTGACCCTGCGAGTACTCCAGCGGGTCGTAGCCGGTCGGCGCGGCGTCCGCGTCGTAGGCGAAGGTCAGCGTGTCGCTGGGCCTCTGGCTGCTCGTGCCTCCGCCGCCCTCGCCACCACCACCGCACGCGGCGAGCGAGGTGAGCGCGCCGGTGGCCAGGACGGCGACGCCGGCCCGCATCAGGGTGGGGCGGCGCAGCGCCAAGGGGTTGCGGGTCCTGGATCGGTTCATCGCCGGTCTGGCTCCTTCGCTTCGTTACGGAGGGGTCATGTCGGCCGGGGATCGGCCGCGCCGGGGAACCGGCTTGGCGGCAACCATGCGGCGGGCCTCACCGTGACGTCAGGCACAATGCCGACCAATGGAAGACAACTGTGGCCTGCGCCTCACCGCGACGACCCCGGAGGCTCGTGCATGACGGACGACGACTCCTCCCCCGCGCGGATCCGCGGCCGGCGCCCGCCGCAGGGCGATCCCGTCGTCGACCGGGCGCTCGCGCTGCTCGGTGCCTTCGACAGCAGCCGGCCGTACCTGAGCCTCAGCGAGCTCAGCCGGCGCACCGGCATCCCGGCCAGCTCGGCGCTGCGACTGGCCGGCCGGTTGCTGGAGTGGGGAGCGCTGGAGCGCGGCGCCGACGGCCGCTTCTCCATCGGTCTCCGGCTGTGGGAGGTGGCCTCCCTGACCCCGCGCAGCCACGAGCTGCGGCAGGTGGCGCTGCCGTTCATGGGCGACCTGGAGGAGGTGACCCGGCAGCACGTGCTGCTCGCCGTCCGGGAGGGCGAGGAAGCGCTGATGGTGGAGCGGCTCTCCTCGCACGGGGCCGTCGCCGCCCTCTACCGGCCGGGCGGGCGGATGCCGCTGCACTCCACCGGGGTCGGACTGGTGCTGCTCGCGTTCGCCGAGTCCGGGTTCCAGGAGGAGGTGCTCGCCCAGCCGCTGGTGCACCAGCCGGAGCAGGTGCCGGTCTCCTCCGCCGCTCTGCGGCGGACGTTGGCCGAGATCCGGCGGGACGGGCTGGCCACGTTCCGGCGAGGCGCGCCCCGGCCGATCGTCTCGGTCGCCGCACCGGTGCACGACGCGCAGGGCACCGTCGTCGCCGCACTGTCGGTGCTGGTGCCCGCGGAGAACGCCGAGCCGCGGCTGCTCGGCCCCGCGGTGCGCACGGCCGCGCGCGGCATCTCGCGTGGACTCGGCGCCTGGCGGTCACCCGGCACACCCTGATCCGACTCGTCTGCCATTGGCCGGCAGCGGTGCTGAGCACGGTGAGCGGCGTCACGCATGCTCGCGGCCACGTCGATCACCCGGAGGCTCCCGCATGACCCAGTTCCCCGACGGCTTCCTGTGGGGCACGGCCACCGCCGCGCACCAGGTAGAGGGCGGCAACGTCAACAACGACCACTGGGAGATGGAGCACGCCGAGCACTCCCCCTTCGCCGAGTCCAGCGGCGACGCCTGCGACTCCTGGAACCGGTGGGAGGCCGACCTCGACCTGGTGGCCGGGGCCGGGCTGGACACCTACCGGTTCAGCCTGGAGTGGAGCCGGATCGAACCGGCCGAGGGCGAGCTCTCCCGCTCGGCCCTGGACCACTACCGGCGCATCACCGACGGCTGCCGCGACCGCGGGCTGACCCCGATCGTCACGCTGGTCCACTTCACGATGCCGCGCTGGATGATGCACGACGGCGGCTGGACCGGGCCGAAGGCCGGCGACCGGGTCGCCCGGTTCACCGAGCTTGCCCTGCCGGCGGTCGAGCACGCCGAGTACGTGCTCACCCTCAACGAGCCGAACCTGATGGCGGTCCAGCCGGTGATCGGCGCGATGGCCCGGCGCGGCGAGCCGATCCACGGCCTGCCCGTACCCGACCAGGGTGTCGCCGAGGCGCTGATCGGGCTGCACGGCCGCAGCACGGAGGTGCTGCGGGGTGCCGGTGCTCCCCCGTCCGGCATGTCGCTGGTCGGCCTGGAGTACATCGACGAGGGCGGCGGGCAGGAACACCTGCAGGCCGCCCGCGCGGCGATGATGGACCAGTTCCTCCGGGCCGCGGCCGGCGACGACGTCGTGGGGCTGCAGGTCTACACCGCCCAGCGGTTCGGCGCCGACGGGCTGATCGCCGCGCCGGCCGACCGGCAGACGCTGGCCCACGGCATGGAGCGCCGGCCGGAGGCCCTCGGCGCCGCGATCCGGTACGCGTCCTCCGTGCTGCCGGAGACCCCGCTGCTGGTCACCGAGAACGGCATCGCCACCGCCGACGACGCCGACCGGATCGCCTTCACCGCCGACGCGCTGACCGGTCTGGCCGCGGCGATCGCCGACGGTGCCGACGTCCGCGGCTACGTGCACTGGAGCCTGCTGGACAACTTCGAGTGGATGCTCGGCTTCGCCCCCACCTTCGGCCTGGTCGCCGTCGACCGGGAGACGTTCGCCCGTACGCCGAAGCCCAGCCTGGCCTGGCTGGGCGAGGTCGCGAAGCGCAACGGCCTGGCCTGACCCCGATCCCCGTGCCGGCCAATGGAACGGCCGGGGACGAAGGTGACGGCGGTCACCGATGCTCGACCAGTCAACGCCGACCTGAACCGGGAGCACCCATGAGCTTCGAGTACCTGATCGACCCCGCCAAGGGCCCGCAGTGGCAGGGACTGCTGCCCGGCAAGCCGCAGCCCTACGTGCTCCGCAAGGGCGAGGGCGAGCACGCCAAGCTCTTCGGCGACGTGTTCACCGTGCTGCTCTCCGGCGACGAGACGCAGGGCCAGTTCGGCATCGTCACCGCCGACTCCCCGGCCGGCGACGTCATCCCGACCCACTCGCACAACGAGACCCACGAGACCTTCTACGTGCTCGAGGGCAAGGTCCGGCTCTTCTTCGAGGACGGCGAGGGCGCCAAGCAGTCCCAGCTGCTCACCCCGGGCGACTTCGGCTACGTGCCGGCCGGCTTCGCGCACGCCTACCAGGTCGTCGAGCACGCCCGGATGATGGGCACGCTCTCCGGCGGCTTCGAGCGGTTCTTCCAGCACATGGGCACCCCGACCGACTCCACCCGCCCCGACCAGCCGCCGTTCATCCCGGACTTCCCGCGCATGCAGGCAGCCGCGCAGCAGCACAACATGCAGTTCAAGCCCGACTTCGAGTGGCCTGAGCCCACCGCCTGACCTGCGCTCACCCACCGCCGTCCCCTCCGGCGCCGAGAGTGGCTGCACTCCCGGCGCCGGAGGTGTGTCCTGAGGAGACCCGTGCCCGCGCCCACCCTCCCGCTCCCCCCGCCCGCCCACGAGGCACCGCTGCCGCCTGCTCGTACCGGCGCCGCCGGCGTCCGGGTGCTCTGCGGCGTGCCGTACGCGGCGCTGCCCGGCGCCCGGCCGCTGGAGCTGGACCTGTACCTGCCGGCCGGGGACGGACCACATCCGGTCGCGCTGTTCCTGCACGGTGGCGGGTGGCGGCTGGGCAGCCGGCACACTGCCGGCCCGATGTACCGGGACGCCGACCCCACCCCGTTCGAGCAGGTGGCCGCCGCCGGCATCGCGGTGGCCAGCCTCGACTACCGGCTGTCGGGTGAGGCGGTGTGGCCGGCGCAGCTGCACGACGCGAAGGCCGCCGTCCGCTGGCTGCGCTCACGCGCCGGTGAGCTGGGCGTCGACGCCGACCGGATCGCCGCCTGGGGCGAGTCGGCCGGTGGCCACCTGGCCGAGCTGCTCGGTCTCACCACCGACGCCGCGCTGGAGGGCGAGGTGGGCGTCACCGGTCCGCCGTCAGCGGTCTCCGCCGTCGTCGCCTGGTACGCGCCGAGCGACGTCGCGGCGGTGGCGACCGACATCGGCAACGACCCGGCGGACCCGGCCAGCCGGGAGGCGCAGCTGATCGGCGCCCCGGCGTCCGCGGCCGCCGGCCTGGCGGCGCAGGCCAGCCCGATCACGTACGTCTCCCCCGCTGCACCGCCGGCCCTGCTGCTGCACGGCCGGGCCGACCGGTTCGTCGCGACCGTGCAGAGCCAGCGGC
Source organism: Modestobacter sp. VKM Ac-2978 (assembly GCF_026968025.1). Taxonomy (NCBI): domain Bacteria; kingdom Bacillati; phylum Actinomycetota; class Actinomycetes; order Geodermatophilales; family Geodermatophilaceae; genus Modestobacter; species Modestobacter sp. VKM Ac-2978. Next base: position 347,910 of record NZ_JAPVBP010000004.1, read on the forward strand.
TGCACGACGCCCTGACCGCCGCGGGGACGGACGTGGAGCTGCACACCTACGACGGCGCCGACCACATGTGGCTGGGGGCGCCCGACGCCGCCACCGACGCACTCGACCGCACGATCACCTTCCTGCGGCGCCACCTGATCGACGAAGGAGACCGGGCATGAGGACAGTCGGCATCCGCCGGGACGGCGGAGAGGTGCAGGTCGCCGCACTGTCCGACGACGGCACCTCGGTCACCGTGGTCGCCGGGCTGGACGACTTCTGGACAGACGCCGCCGGGCACCTGTCCCGCGAGCCCCGCGGGGAGACGCTCGCCGCCGCCGACGTCGAGTTCGTGCCGCCGGTGCTGCCCGGCGCCCGGGTCATCTGCATCGGGCTGAACTACCTGAAGCACGTGGCCGAGGGCAGCTTCCGCGACCAGGAGGTGCCGCCGTACCCGACGTTGTTCGCCCGCTGGACCCAGTCGCTGACCGTGGGCGGCGCGGAGGTGCCGGTGCCGGCCGACGAGGACGGGCTGGACTGGGAGGGCGAGGTGGTGGCCTACGTCGGCAGCACGCTGGTCGACGCCACCCCCGAGGAGGCGCTGGCCGCCGTCGTCGGCTACTCGACCTTCAACGACCTGACCTCCCGCCGGGCGCAGAAGCTCACCAGCCAGTGGATCCTCGGCAAGAACGGCGACAACTCCGGCCCACTGGGGCCGCTGGTCGGTGCCGCCGAGGTCGGCGACCTGCGCGACGGGCTGCGGGTGCAGACCCGGGTCAACGGCGAGACCGTCCAGGACGGGCGCACCGACGAGATGGTCTACACCGTCGGCGACACCCTCTCCCTGATCTCCCGGACGTTCACCCTGCGGCCCGGCGACCTGCTCGCCACCGGCACCCCGTCCGGTGTCGGCTACGCCCGGACGCCCCCGTGGCTGCTGGAGCCCGGGGACGTCGTCGAGGTCGAGGTCGAGAAGCTCGGCGTGCTGACCAACACGGTCGTGGGCAACGAGGTGCGCCGTGGCCGGTGAGTTCCGGCAGTACCTCTTCCCGCACGACCACCCCCGGCTGGCCGAGGTCCGCGGCCTGGACCCCTACGCCTACCGGGAGCACGCCCGGACCCCGGGCACCTTCACCGGCGGGCTGGTCGAGGGCTGGACGCCGCTGTACCTGGAGGAGTTCCGCGGGGTCACCTCCGACGGCACCCTCCGCGAGGGGCTGTACCCGCTCACCCCGGCCGAGCCGGGCGAGGAGGCGCCGGTCGCGGCCATGGTGGCCGCGGCGCAGGACCTGCTCGCCGCCCTGGACGACGACGGCCGGGGCCGGATCGCCTTCCCGGTGGACGCACCCGAGTGGCAGACCTGGGCCAACCCGGAGTTCATGCAGTTCGACACCGGTCTGCGGCTGGAGTTCCAGCCGCCGGAGGTGCGGGAGAAGGCGCTGGCGCTGGTCCGCGCCTCGCTGTCCCCGGAGGGCTTCGAGCTGACCCACGCGATGATGCTGATCAACGGCTTCCTCGGTGAGGTCGTGGGGCTGGCGAACGTGCTCAACGAGTTCAGCTACAACATCGCCGTCTACGGCACCCCCGACCTGCGCAGCCCCTGGGGGTGGCAGCTGTTCGGCCACCACTGCGCGCTGAACTGCCTGGTCGTCGAGGGCCGGATGCAGCTGTCCCCGGTCTTCCTCGGCGCCGAGCCCAACGAGATCGACGCGGGCCCGCACGCCGGCACCGAGTCCTTCACCGAACGGATCGCCGCCGGCCTGGCCGTGATGGCCGCCCTGCCGCCGGAGCAACGGCAGGCGGCGACCGTCTACGCGCAGATGGTCGACCCGGCCATGCCGCCGGGTCGGGTGCACCCCGGCGACGAGCGGCACCTGGCCGGCGCCTTCCAGGACAACCGGGTGATCCCGGTCGAGGGCATCCCGGTCGCGGAGATGCCACCAGCGGCGCAGCGCCTGGTGCTGGCGATCGTCGAGCAGTTCCTCGGCCTGCTGCCCGAGGGCCCCCGCCGGGCCCGGGTGCGCGAGGTGACCGCGCACCTGGACGAGACCTGGTTCAGCTGGATCGGCGGCTGCGAGCCCGGCGACGTCTTCTACTACCGCGTCCAGTCGCCGGTGCTGATCACCGAGCTCGACCACCACTGCGGCGTGTTCCTGGACTACCGGACGCCGCAGCCCTTCCACGTGCACACCGTGCTGCGCACCCCGCACGGCAACGACTACGGCCGGGCCTGGGTCCAGCAGTGGCAGGCCGCGCACGGGTCCTGACGACGGTCCCGTCTCCCTCTGCCGCTCAATGACATCGGGGTACGACGACGTGACGGCCGCCACGATGCTGGACGTGCGTCCCGCGCCGCTGACCTGGCCGGACGCCGCCACGTCCCTGCACCGCTCAGCCTCCGGGCACCGCAGCCCACGACAGGAGAACCCATGACCGCCGTGCCAGCCCGCGTCCCGGTGTTGATCGCCGGCGGGGGGCCCAGTGGCCTGGCTGCCGCGCTCGAGCTCGGCCGGCGCGGCATCGAGGTGCTCGTCGTCGAACCGCGCACCACCCTCGACCCGCTCCGCCCGCGCGCCAAGACCACCAGCGTGCGCACGATGGAGCACCTGCGCCGCTGGGGCCTGGCCGACCGGCTGCGCGCGCTGGCCCCGTTGCCGGTGGACCACGCGCAGGACGTCGTCTTCTGCACCGGCCTGTTCGGGCACGAGATCACCCGGTTCCCCGAGGCCTTCGGGCTCACCACGGAGCGCCGGGACGACTACGCCGAGCCGGGCCAGCAGGCCCCGCAGCCGCTGGTCGAGCAGCTCCTCCGGGATGCCGTCGCCGAGCTGCCGTCGGTCACCGTCCTCATCGGCTCGCGCGTCGTCGAGGTCACCGACGGCCCCACCGCGGCCTCGGCCGTCCTGGAGGGCGCGGACGGCGAGCGGCACCAGGTCACCGCCGACTGGCTGCTGGGCTGCGACGGCAGCAGCGGGGTCACCCGGCGGGCGATCGGTGCCCGGTACGCCGGCTCCTCGGGGACCCTGCCCAACGTGAGCATCGCCTTCCGCTCCTCGCAGCTGGAGCAGCGGGAGCTGTGCGCGGTCGGCGTCCACTACTGGGTGATCGGCGCGGAGCTCGGCGGCCTGATGGGCCGGCTGGACCTCGACGGCACCTGGTGGGCGATCGTCCAGGGCGTCGACGCGGAGACCGAGCAGGTGGACCCGGTCCGGCTGGTGCAGGCGCTGGTCGGCGCGGACGTCGACGTGGAGGTGCTGGCCACCGACCCCTGGTCGGCCCGGATGCTGCTGGTCGACCGCTACCGGGGCGAGCGGGTGTTCCTGGTCGGGGACGCCGCCCACCTGAACCCCCCGTGGGGCGGGCACGGCTTCAACACCTGCGTCGGCGACGCGGTGAACCTGGGCTGGAAGCTCGCCGCGGTGCTGCGCGGCTGGGCCCCGGAGTGCCTGCTGGACAGCTACCAGGCCGAGCGCCGGCCGGTGGCCGAGCGGACCATCGCCGCGGCCGGTGCGCAGGAGGCCTTCCTCGCGCCGTCCTTCGCCACCGGCGACCTGGACGCCGAGTCCGCCGACGGCGTCGCCCTGCGCGCCGCGGTCGCCCGCGCGCTGCAGGTCAAGGACCCGGAGTTCCACAGCCTCGGGCTGGTGCTCGGCTACGACTACCCCGGCTCACCGGTCGTCGTCCCCGACGGCCTGCCCGTGCCCGAGCCGGAGCTGGTCACGTACCGGCCGTCGGCCCACCCGGGCGCACGGCTGCCGCACACCTGGCTGCCGGACGGCCGTTCGCTGTACGACCTGCTCGGCGCGGAGTTCACCCTGCTGCGGCTGGACCGCGCGGCGGCCACCGAGGGGCTGGCCGCGGCCGCCGCGCGGCGCAACGTGCCGTTCCGGGTGGTGGACCTCGAGCACGTACCCGGGCTGCGGGAGCGCTACGGAGCCGACCTGCTGCTGGTGCGCCCGGACCAGCACGTCGCCTGGCGCGGCGCGGAGCCGGCGGACGCCGAGGCGCTGCTCGCCCGGGTCGTGGGCGCCGGGGAGATGGCCGATCTGCTCCTCCCCTAGCGTGACCGCATGACCCTCGCGCCTCCCACCTCGCCGTTCATCGCCCGGCCGGAGCTCCTCGACGCCGACCCGCTGGCCCCGACCGGGCGGCCGGTCGGGTGGGGCGTGGTGGCCACCGGCGCGATCGCCGCCACCGTCACCGCTGACCTGGCGCTGCTGCCCGACGCCGTCCTGCAGGCGGTCAGCTCCCGGCAGCCGGCGCGGGCCCAGGCCTTCGCCGAGCAGCTCGGCTTCGCGTCCTGGTACGCCGACGACGAGGCGCGGTCGGGGCTGGACGCCCTGCTCGCCGACCCGGCCGTCGAGGTCGTCTACGTCGCCACCCCGCACGCCCAGCACGCCGCCGTGGTCCGCGCGGCGCTCACCGCCGGCAAGTCGGTGCTCTGCGAGAAGCCGGTCACGATCAACGCCCGGGAGGCCCAGGAGCTCGTCGACCTGGCCCGGGAGCGGGGGCTGTTCCTGATGGAGGCGGTCTGGACCCGCTTCCTGCCGGCGTACCAGCGCGCCCTGCAGATCGCCGCGTCCGGGGAGATCGGCACGGTGCACTGGGTCGCCGCGGAGGTGGGCTTCCCCGCGCCGCTGGACCTCACGGCCCGGATCTGGGCCCTGGCCGACGGCGGCGGCGCGCTGCTCGACCTCGCCGTCTACCCGCTGCTGTGGGCCTGGGGCACCCTCGGGCTGCCCGACTCGGTGCGGGCCACCGGCGCGCGCACCCCCGAGGGGGTCGACGCGCAGAACGCCCTCACCCTCGGCTGGGATTCCGGCGCCCAGGCTCAGCTGACGACGTCCCTGCTGGCCCGCTCACCGCACACCGCGCTGATCTGCGGCAGCGACGGCTGGATCCGCACCGACGGCGCCGACGCGGTCTACCGGCCCACCCGGCTGGACGTGCAGGTCAGCGACGCCGCCGTCCGCACCGAGGAGTTCCCGCTGATCGGCTCGGGCTACGTGCACGAGCTGCGGGAGGTCACCCGCTGTCTCCAGCAGGGCCTGACCGAGAGCCCGGTGATGCCGCTGGAGCACTCGCTGGCCACCATGCGGCTGCTCGACGGGGCCCGCGAGCAGCTCGGGGTGGTCTACCCGAACGACGAGCGCTGACCGTCAGGTCACGTGGCGGGCGACGTTGACCACGGTGCCGTCCGGCGCGCGGACGAAGAACCGCCGCACGCCCCAGGGTTCGGTGGTCAGCGGGTGCACGATGTCGTAGCCGAGGCGCTGCGCCTCCGCGTACGCGGCCTCGACGTCGTCGGTCTGCACCGAGATCGCGGAGTCCTCCGGTGCCGTGGCGTCCCGGGTCACCAGCTGGACGCTCTCCCCCGTGTCGGGCGAGGTGTACCGGGCGACCCAGCCGAGGGAGAACTCCTCGGTGCTCAGTCCGAGGAAGCCGGTGTAGAAGCCCGTGGCCTCCTCGAGGTCGGGCACGCTGAGGTTGGTCAGGATGCGGACGACCCGCATGCGGTCCTCCTGATGAGGGTTCGTGCGCTGCTCGGCCCAGGGTGAGCAGACCACGAGTTCGTCGGAGGGCCAACAGCGGCGGCGAGTCCCCGGGAGGTCGTCAGGTGTTCCGTGACCGGGCGGATGCTCCTGCTCGTCCCGCTACCGTGTGGCGGTGATCACCGTCTGCGGCGAGCTCGTCATCGACCTGATCCCCTCCGGGGACCCGACTCCGGGCGCACCGCCGCAGTACACCGCCTTCCCCGGCGGCAACGCGCTCAACGTCGCGGTGGCGGCCGCCCGGCTCGGCGCGACGACGCACCTGATGTCCCGGGTCGGCCCGGGCCCGTTCGGTGCGCTGCTGCGCGACCACGCGGCCCGCAACGGCGTGGCCACCGACGCGATGCTCACCGCACCCGAACCGGTCAGCCTGGCCGTGGTCGAGCTGGCCGAGCAGGGATCGGCGAGCTACTCCTTCCACACCGTGGGCGCCGCCGACTGGCAGTGGACGGCGGCGGAGCTGTCGTCGGCCTGGCCGGCCGACACCCGGATCGTGCACATCGGGTCGATCTCCAGCTGGACCCCGCCGGGCTCGCTGGCCATCGCCGACCTGGTGCGCCGGGTGCGCGCCGAGGGCACCGCGCTGGTCAGCTTCGACCCGAACGTGCGCCCCACCCTCATCGACGACGACGAGGCGGTGCGCGCCCAGGTGACCGAGCTGCGCCGGGTCGCCGACGTGGTGAAGGTGAGCGCCGAGGACCTGGCGTGGCTGGAGCCCGGCGCGGACCTGGACGAGGCCGCCGCCCGGTGGGCCACCGAGGGCCCCGCCCTGGTGGTCGTCACCGACGGCGGTGACACCCTGCGGGCGGCCCGCCCCGGCGGCGCGGTGCTGCGGGTGCAGCCCCCGTCGGTGACCGTGGTCGACACCGTGGGCGCCGGCGACAGCCTGGCCGCCGGGCTGTTCGCCGGGCTGGCCCGTACCGGCGTGCTCACCTCCGCCCAACTGCGCGACCTGCCCGAGCCCGAGCTGACCGCCCTGCTGGACGACGCGGCGCTGGTCGCCGCCCTCGCGTGCACCCGCGCCGGGGCGGACCCGCCGACCCTCGCCGAGCTGGCGGCCGCGCGCCGCTGAGGCCGGGACGCAGAGAGCCCCCGCTCACCAGATGGTGAGCGGGGGCTCTGTGCGTGCGGTCAGCCGGTGGTCAGCGTCGGACGTCGATCGTGACCGTCGTCGTGCTGCTCACCGGGGCACCCCGGCTGTCGGTCATCTCCATCGTGCAGTCGAAGGTCGCCTGCCCGACCTGCGTGGGGCGTGCCCGCAGCGTGAAGTTGCCGTTCTGGCCGGCCGGGTAGTCCCGATTGCTCACCTGCCGGGCCGACCCCGGCGCCAGGTCCAGCGCCAGGGCCGGGCCTGCCGTCTGGATGCAGGCGTACTCGAACGAGTCCCCCAGCAGCACGCCCGCGCCCCGGTTGCCGAACTGCACGACCAGCTGGACGGTCTGCTTGGCGTTCGCCCGCACGACCGGCCCGTTGTTGATCTGCTGGTACAGCTCGGTCTCCGTGGCGGGCGGGGTGACGACCACGTCGAAGGTGCTCGGGTTCGACGTGTTGCCCGCCGCGTCGGTGGCCGTGCAGGTCACCTCGGTCGTGCCGATCGGGAAGAGCGACCCCGGTGCGGGCGCGCAGGTGGCCGTCACGGTGCCGTCCCGGGTGTCCCCGGCCTCCGGCAGCGGGTACTGCACCCGGGCGCCGGCGGGGCTGGTGGAGTCGGCGGCCACGTCGTCGGTGCCGGCGATCCGCGGCGGGAGCTGGTCGGCCGGACGCGGCGCCAGCTGCGTCGGGTCGACGATGCCCCAGTAGGCGGGCATGACCTGCAGGTCGTCGTCGAAGGGCAGCGGCGACTCCCACGGCCGGGCCGCCGGCCAGGTGCGCAGCCAGCTGCGGCCGTTGCTGATCCCCCAGAAGGTGACCGACTCGATGGAGTCGGAGTGGCCCCGCAGCATGTCGAACAGGTCCCGGTAGTAGTACCCGAGCTCGGTCTCGGCGGCGTCCTGGTCGGCCATCGCCGGCGAGTGCTGCGGCACGGTGCCGTTGCTGACGTCGGCGCCGTTGTTCTCCTTGGAGTCGCTGACGTCCAGCTCGGTGATCGCCTGCAGCAGCGGCGTCCCGGTGCGGGCGCTGAGCTCCTCCACGGCGGTCAGCGAGTCGTCCAGCCACTCGACCGGACGGGCGAAGTCGACGTGCGCCTGGTGGCCCACCCCGTCGATCGGCACGCCGCGCTCGACCAGGGCGGAGACCAGGTCGAGGTAGTCGACCCGCTTGGTCGGCATCTCGGTGTTGTAGTCGTTGATGAACAGCGCGGTGTCCGGGAAGTACCGGTCGGCCAGCCGGAACGCCTCGTCGACGAAGCCCTCGCCGAGGACCTGGAACCAGCGGCTGTCCCGCATGTCGTGCGGGTTGGCGGTGTCGCCGTCGGCGATGACCTCGTTGACGACGTCCATGGCCCAGATCGGGCTGTCGCCGTCCGGGTACCGGGCGTCGACGTGGTCGGCGATCGCCTTGATGTGCGCCTCCATCCGGGCGCGCAGCAGGGCCTGGTCGGCCGGGCTGTTCGTCAGCGGGCGGTCGCCGTCGCGGAAGAACCAGTCCGGGGTCTGGCTGTGCCAGACCAGCACGTGCCCGTAGACGTCGGTGCCGGTGGCGTCAGCGAAGTCGAGCAGCGCGTCCAGGTCACCGAAAGTGAAGGTGCCCTCCACCGGCTGGATCTCGGCCGGCTTGCCGTCGTTCTCCGGGGTGATCGCGTCGTAGTGCCGCTGCACCAGCTGCGCGGGGCGGCCCACGGTCTCCCGCTGGTCGACCGCCACGCCGACGTGCTCGAAGCCGTCCGCACCGAGCACGTCCTTCAGGCCGGGGACGTCCTGGATCGGCGTCTCGGCGAAGCCGGCGAGGGCGAAGTCGTCGATCAGGAAGCTCACCCCGGCGTCGCCCTCGACGTAGAGCTGTGCCCGGTCGATCGCCGCACCGAGGGTGTAGGTGCCGCGCAGCTCGGTCCACTCGTCGGCGGTGACGACCGCGCTGGCGCCGGCGACGTTGTCGTAGTTCGTCGTCGTCCCCCGGTCGCGCTGGATCGAGACGTTGAGCGAGGCCGGCGCCTGACCCGGGGCGAGCTTCGCCCACACCGAGACCTGGACGGTCTCCCCCAGCGCCAGACCGTCGGTGACGTCGACGGCCGGGCCGTGCCACCCCTGCGTCCGACCGGTGGTCAGCAGGCTGGTGTTGCCGCCGTGGGCGTCGGTGGTGGTGGCGGCCAGCTGCGCTTCGCCGCGGGGGACCCAGCCGCCGAGCCCGTCCTCGAAGTCGGTGACCAGGTCGGCCCGGGTGCCCGGCTCGACCGGACCGGCGGCCTCGCCGGTGATCGTCACGTCGTCGACGAAGAAGGCCTGGGTCGCGTCGGGGCTCTCCAGGTAGAGCTCGAGGCCGCTGTTGCTGGTGCCGAACTCGTAGGTGCCGCTGACCCTGGTCCAGGCGCTGTCGGAGACGGCGACCTGCCAGGCCACGGTGTCGTAGGTGGTCGAGCCCCCGGTGGGCGTGCGCGCGGCGCTCATCGTCACGAGGTCGGTCTCCGGCTCGGGCGTGGTGTCGGCGAGCCGCACCCAGGCCTCGACCTCCCAGGTGCCCGCCGGCAGCAGGGCGCTGCCGTCCAGCCCCGGCCCCTCCCAGGCCTGCGTGCGGCCGGTGACCGCCAGGCTCTGCGCGCCGCTGCGGGCGGCGACGGTGCTCGGGGCGACCTGCGCACCGCCACGCCCGTACCAGCCGCCGGTGTCCTGCTCGAAGTCGGCCGTGTGCACGGTCGCCGGCGCGGCACCGGCTGCGGGCGCCGCGACCACCCCCGCCGTGGCGACCATGCCGAGCATCGCTGCCCCGGCTCCCAGACGTCGTCGTCCCATGTGTCCCGTTCTCCTCGGGTCGGTGCGCAAGCAGCGCTGCTGCGTGACCTGACCAGTTCCGATAATTACCGGTACTGGCCCGAGAGAGTGAACCCCACCACAGTCGGACCGGTCAACGGCGTCCCGCGGACTGGGACGCCGCCGGTCGGGTGCACCCCCCGAACGCGCCCTACGCTGGCCGGGTGATCCTCATCGTCGTGAAGTGGCCCGTCCGTCCGGAGTTCGACGAGCGCTGGCCCGAGCTGGTCCGGGAGTTCACCGAGGCGGTCCGCGCGGAGCCGGGCAACGTCTTCTTCGAGTGGTCCCGCAGCGTCGAGGAGCCGCACACCTGGGTGCTCGTGGAGGGCTTCCGCGACGCCGAGGCCGGTGCGGTGCACACCGCCTCCGACCACTTCACCAAGGCGATCTCGGAGATGCCCGACTGGGTGTCGGCGACGCCGTCGATCATGTACGTCGACTCCCCCGACCTGGCCGGCTGGGGCCCGATGGGCGAGGTCCAGCCCCGCGGCTGACCGGCCCGGGCGGCCGGTGTGCGATCTTCTGCCGCATGGTGAACGTCCTGTCGATCCAGTCCCACGTCGCCTACGGGCACGCCGGCAACGCCTCGGCGGTGTTCCCGCTGCAGCGGCTGGGCGTGGAGGTCTGGCCGGTGCACACCGTCCAGTTCTCCAACCACACCGGCTACGGCGCGTGGACCGGCCGGGTGTTCGACGGCCAGGCCGTCGACGAGGTCGTGCAGGGCATCGAGGACCGCGGCGTGCTCGGCAGCTGCGACGCCGTGCTCTCGGGGTACCTGGGATCGGCCGACATCGGGCACGCCGTGCTCGGCTCGGTGGCCAAGGTGCGGGCGGCCAACCCGGCGGCCGTCTGGTGCTGCGACCCGGTGATCGGCGACGTCGGGCGCGGGGTGTTCGTCCGGCCCGGGATCCCGGAGTTCATGCGCGAGGTCGCCGTCCCGGCCGCCGACATCGTCACGCCGAACCACTACGAGCTGGACCTGCTCTCCCAGACCGAGACCCGGTCGCTGGGCTCGGTCAAGGACGCGGTGGCCGCCGTCCAGGCGCTCGGCCCGCGCGTGGTGCTGACCACCTCGCTGGTCGCCGAGGACACCCCGGACGACGCCGTGGACCTGCTGGCATCGGAGGGCGGCCGGCACTTCCTGGTCCGCACGCCGCGCCTGGACCTGTCGGTCAACGGTGCCGGCGACGCGATCGCCGCACTCTTCCTGGCGCACTGGCTGAGCACCCGGTCGGCCGGCGAGGCGCTGGCCCGGGCCGCGGCGTCGGTCTTCGGCCTGCTGCAGCGCACCGCCGACGCCGGCTCGCGCGAGATCCTGCTGGTCGCCGCCCAGGACGAGTACGTCAACCCCACCCGCACCTTCGACGTGACCGAGGTCTGACCATGAGCGACTTCCCCGCCCTGACCGAGCTCGCCGCGCAGGAGGAGGAGCTGCAGCTGCGCAGCTTCACCAACGACGACGCCTGGGCACTGGGCGCCGCGCTGGTGGCCCGTGCCCAGGACGGCCGGCTGCCGGTGGCGATCGAGATCTCGCGGCACTCCCACCAGCTCTTCCACGCAGCGATGACCGGCGCGACCCCGGACAACGACGCCTGGATCGCCCGCAAGGCCGCCACCGTGCACCGGTTCGGGCACAGCTCGCTCTACGTCGGCCAGCGCTCCCGCGAGGCCGGGACGACGTTCGAGGAGCAGTTCGGGCTGGACCCGCAGCAGTACGTGGCCCACGGCGGGGGCTTCCCGTTGCTGGTGCGCGACGTGGGTCCGGTGGGCGTGGTGGTGGTCTCCGGGCTGCCGCAGGTGGAGGACCACGCGATGGTCGTCGCCGCGCTGCGCGAGCTGGTCACCCGGCAGTCGGCCTGACCCGCCTGACCACCCGGTCCCCCGACCGGGGAACCGGGCGAGGGCTCAGTTCTTGCCGTGCGTGAGCTTCTCCATGCCGGAGCTGGTCTCCGCGGACGCCTTCTTGGCCGCCCGCTTCTCCTTGATGCTCGAGCCGGACTTCTTGGACGCGTTCTTGTCGACCATGACCACTCCCTCATCGGGAACCGGTCGGCTCCAGGGGCCGGACGGTACGCCTCTCCGGGGCCGGCGAGGCGCAGTTCCGCCGGGTGCCGACGGAGAGTCCGACGCAGCAGGACCGCGTGCGGCGTAGCGTCGGGGTCACGGTCACCTCGCCGGTCCTGGACAACCGTCCGGGACGGCGATCCCCTCCCGGGGCACCCTCGTCGCGCCGTCGGCGGAGTCAGGCCCTCGCCATGACCGCATCCACGTACGCCCCCTCGTCCGCGCCCGCGCTGGCGGCCCCCGCCGACCGCACCGGCGACGAGCTCGGCTGCCCCGCCTGCGCCCACTCGATGGACGCCCACGACCCGATCGGCGTGCGCTTCTGCCGGGCCACCGCAGCCGCAGCCCTGGACCGCGGCTGCGTCTGCCGCCTCGGCTGACCCACGCGCGGCGCCTCCTCCGCACGCCGTACCGGCCGCTGCCGGAGATCGTCCGCAGGGAGGACGCCGCGGGGGGCCGCGCGTCCCTAGCGTCGACCGCGTGATCGACGTCGACTGTGTGAGCAAGCGCCACGGGGACCGGTGGGCCGTCCGCGACCTGACCGTCACCGTGCACCCGGGGCGGGTCACCGGCCTCCTCGGACCGAACGGGTCCGGCAAGTCCTCCACCCTGCGGATGGCGGTCGGGCTGGACGCGCCGACGAGCGGCCGGGTGCTGGTGGACGGCCGGCGGTACGCCGACCACCCCTGGCCGCTGACCCGGGTCGGTGCGCTCCTGGACGCGCGTGGGGTGCACCCCGGACGCACGGCCCGCGCCCATCTCCACGTGCTGGCGGCCACCCATCGGCTGCCCCGGCGCCGGGTGGACGAGGTGCTGGACCTGGTCGGCCTGACCGACGTCGCGCACCGCCGGTCCGGCGGCTTCTCCCTGGGCATGAGCCAGCGCCTGGGCATCGCCGCGGCGCTGCTCGGCGACCCTGCCGTGGTGCTGCTCGACGAGCCGGTGAACGGCCTGGACCCCGACGGCGTCCGCTGGCTGCGTGCCCTGCTCCGTCAGCTCGCCGACCAGGGGCGCACGGTGCTGGTCTCCAGCCACCTGCTCGCCGAGATGGCGACGACCGCCGATCACCTGGTCGTCCTCGGCCGGGGCCGCCTGCTGGCCGATGCCCCGCTGGGCGAGCTGCTGGCGTCGGTGTCCCGGCCGGCCGTACGGGTCCGCACCCCGGACGCCCGCCGACTGCGCGGGCTGCTCGTCGCACCGGGCGTGCTGCTGAGCGCCCCGGCCGACGACGTCCTCCGGGTGGAGGGCGCCACGGCCGAGCAGATCAGCGAGCTGGCCCGGGAGCACGGTGTGCCCGTGCACGAGCTGGTCCCCGAGCAGCCGTCGCTGGAGGACGCCTTCGCGGCGCTGACCGAGGACGCCGTCGAGTTCGACGCGGGCCGGGTGTCCCGATGACCGCCGCGACCCCCGTCGCCAGGGCGGGCACCGCTGCCGGCGCATGGTCCGGCGCCGTCCGTGCGGAGTGGGTGAAGCTGCGCAGCGTGCGGTCGACCGTGGCGAGCTACGCGGCGATCGTCGCCGTCCTCGCCGTGCTCGGCGGCACCTGGCTCACCCTGCCGGACGGCGACGGCGCCGGCGCGGTGTTCACCGCACTGCTGCTGGCCGAGCTCCTCGTCGCCGCGACGGCCGTGCTCGCCGCCGCAGGTGAGTTCAGCGCGGCGACGGCCCGCTCGACGTTCATCGCCGTCCCCCGCCGGACCCTGGTGCTCACCGCCAAGCTCGCCGTGCACGGCGGTGCGGTGCTCGTCCTGCTGGTGCTCGGCGCCGCGGCCGGCACGGTGCTGGCGACGCTGACCGCGCCGGAGGTCGCAGGCAGCCCGCTGGACCCGCTGGTGCTGCGCGCCGCGGCCGGCACGGCACTCGCCCTGGTCTGCGTGGTCGCGCTCGGCATCGCAGCGGGGATGCTGACCCGCTCGCCGGCCGGCGGCGTGGGCGTGACCCTGGCCCTGCTCGTGCTGCCGGCCGTGGTGGTGACTGCGCCCCGGGTGACCGCGTTCCTGCCCGGCCGCGCGGTCGAGGCCCTGGTGTTCGCCGACCGGCCGCCGGCCGCCCACCTGTTGCCGCCGATGGCCGCGGTCGCGGTGCTCGTCGGGGAGGCCGTCGTGGCCGTGCTCGTCGCGGCCGTCGTGCTGCGCCGCCGGGACGTCTGACCGTGCCGCTCGAGGTGTTCGCCGGCCGATTGCTCCGCTGGGCCCGCGCACACCCGCTGCTGGTGGACGCGTCGGTGGCCGCCCTGGTCCACGTCGTCCTCACCGCAGCGGTCACCACCACCGCCGAGGTCACCCACCCGGGCGGCCGGTGGCTCGGCGCGCTGACGAACCTCGTGCTGGTCGCCCCGCTCGTCTGGCGGCGCCTGGCTCCGCTGGCCACGCTGGTCGCCGTGCTCGCCACCGCGGTCGTCACCGTGGGGCTGATCGGCCCGATGGGTGGCGAGGCGGCCGCGCTCGTCGCGCTGGGCACCGCGGTCACCGGGGCGTCCAGCTGGCCGCGGACCGCGCTGCCCGTGGTCGTCGCGGTGCTCGGGCTGGCCGGTCTGGCCGGCGTGAGCGACACGGCGGTGACCGCCGACCGGCTGGTGGCCGGCGTCGCCGCCCTGGTCGCCGCGGTCGCCGTGGGCGCCGCGGGGCGGTTGGCCCGGGAGCGCCGGCTCGTGCTGGCCGAGCAGGAGGCGGAGCGGGAGGCCGGCCGCAACCGGGCCGCGGCCGAGCGGACGGCGCAGGCGCTGGCGGCCGAGCGGGCACGGATCGCCCGTGAGCTGCACGACGTCGTGGCGCACGAGGTGACCGTGATGGTGTCGCTGGCCGACGGCGCTCAGGTGGTGGCCCGGCACTCCCCGGAGCGCGCACACCAGGCGATGGCCCAGGTGTCCGCGACCGGCCGCGAGGCGCTGCGGGAACTGCGCGGCCTGCTCGGCGTGCTCGCCCCGGACGACGGCACCGGCCCTGGCCCGGCGCCGCAGCCGGGGATCGGCGGGATCGGCGACCTCGTCGAGCGGGTGCGCGTGGCCGGGCTGGACGTCTCGCTGCAGGTCGAGGGCACCGCCGACGGGCTGGACCCGATGTCCCAGCTGACCGTCTACCGCGTGGTCCAGGAGGCGCTCACCAACGTGCTGCGGCACGCGACCTCCCCCACCCGAGCCGAGGTACGGCTCGATGTCGGAGCCACCGCGGTGCAGCTCGAGGTGCTGGACGACGGGGTGGCAGCGGGTGCCGGCCGGGGCGGGCCGGGGGCGCCGGGGCGCGGCCTGCTGGGGATGCACCAGCGGGCCGCGCTGCACGGTGCCGACCTGGAGGCCGGCCCGGTCGACGGCGGAGGCTGGCGGGTCGCCCTGCGGCTCCCGCTGACCGCCCGGGCGGAGGCGGTCGCGTGATCCGGCTGCTGCTCGTCGACGACCAGGCGTTGTTGCGCCACGGGATGACCCTGGTGCTGGAGGGCGAGGACGACCTGACGGTGGTCGGCGAGGCGTCCGACGGTGCGGGGGCGGTGGAGCAGGCGGTGCGGCTGCGGCCCGATGTCGTGCTGATGGACGTGCGGATGCCCGGCATGGACGGCATCGAGGCGACGCGCCGGCTGGCCGCGCTCGTCCCGGAGGTGCGGGTGCTCATCCTGACCACCTTCGACCTGGACGAGCACGCCTTCGCCGGGCTGCGCGCCGGGGCCAGCGGCTTCCTGCTGAAGGACGTGCCACCGGCCGAGCTGGCGGGCGCCGTCCGGGCGGTCGCCCGGGGCGATGCGGTGATGGCGCCCACCCTGACCCGGCGGCTGCTGGACGCCTACGCACACCGGCTCCCCACCGGACCGGTCCAGCTGCCGCGGCGAGGGCTGGACCATCCCGCCCTGGCCAGGCTCACGGATCGGGAGCGGGAGGTGCTGGGCGAGCTGGCCGGCGGGCTGAGCAACGCGGAGATCGCCGCCCGCCTGGTGCTCTCGGAGACGACCGTGAAGACCCACGTGAGCCGGCTGCTGCACAAGCTGCAGCTGCGGGACCGGGTGCAGGCGGTGATCGTCGCCTACGAGACGGGGCTGGCGCCGCGCGGCTGAGCCGGTGACCGGCCTAGCCTGGGACGCCCGGCCGGACGGCGGGGACGACGACGTCCGGAGGACCGCACCGTGCCCGATCGTCCCGGCATCCCGGTGGACCTCGTCCTCGACACCTCGAGGGAGCTCGCCGGCGCGCGGCGGGACCTGACCGCTGACTGCAGTCGCTGTAGCGGGCTGTGCTGCGTGGCGCCGGCCTTCGCCGCCTCCGCGGACTTCGCGATCGACAAGCCGGCCGGCACCCCGTGCCCGAACCTGCAGCCCGACGCCCGCTGCGGCGTGCACAGCGAGCTGCGCGACCGCGGCTTCCCCGGCTGCGTCGTCTTCGACTGCTTCGGCGCCGGCCAGCGGGTCACCGAGGACACCTTCCCCGGCCGGGACTGGCGCACCGATGCAGCGACGGCAGCGGCGGTGTTCACCGTCTTCCCGGTGATGCGGCAGCTCACCGAGCTGCTGTGGCACCTCACCGAGGCGCGGACCCTGCTGCCGGCCGGGTCACTGGCCACCGAGGTCGCGACCGCGCACGCCCGCACCGAGGAGCTCACCCGGGCGGCCGCCGACGAACTGGCCGGCCTGGACGCCGCAGCGCTGCGACGCGAGGTCGGCGAGCTGCTCGGCCGGGTCAGCGACGCCGCCCGGGCCGACGTGCCCGGCCGGGCCCGGGACCGCCGCGGCGCCGACCTGATGGGCTCCGCACTGCGCGGGGCGGACCTGCACGGGGCGAGCCTGCGCGGCGCCTACCTGATCGGGGCCGACCTGCGAGGTGCGGACCTGCGCCGCGCCGACCTGCTGGGGGCGGACCTGCGCGCCGCCGACCTGCGGGGCGCCGACCTCACCGGCGCCCTCTTCCTCACCCAGCCACAGCTGACCGCCGCCACCGGGGACGCGGGCACGTCGCTGCCCGGGTCGCTGACGCGGCCGGCGCACTGGGCCACCTCGACCGGGCCGGCGGCCGGTGCCGGCCGCCGCGGCCGCCGCCCCCGTCGTCGCTGACCCGCTGCCCGCCGGGCACGATCAGCCCATGGCCTACTCCGCGGAGAGCACCCGCTACGACTCGATGACCTACCGGCGCACCGGCGCCAGTGGCCTGGACCTGCCGGCGGTCAGCCTCGGTCTCTGGCACAACTTCGGGGACGACGTCCCCTTCGACCGGCAGCGGGACATCCTGCGGCGCGCCTTCGACCTGGGGATCACCCACTTCGACCTGGCCAACAACTACGGCCCGCCCTACGGCAGCGCGGAGACCAACTTCGGCCGGCACCTGGCCGACGACTTCCGCCCATACCGCGACGAGCTGGTCCTCTCCACCAAGGCCGGCTATGACATGTGGCCCGGCCCGTACGGGCAGGGCGGCGGTTCCCGCAAGTACGTGCTGTCCAGCTTGGACCAGTCACTGCAACGAATGGGCGTCGAGTACGTCGACGTCTTCTACAGCCACCGACCCGACCCGACGACGCCGCTGGTGGAGACGATGGGCGCGCTGCACACGGCCGTCCAGTCGGGCAAGGCGCTCTACGCGGGCATCTCCTCCTACTCGCCGGAGATGACGGCACAGGCAGCGGAGATCCTGGCCGACCTGGGGACGCCGCTGCTGATCCACCAGCCCTCGTACTCGATGCTCAACCGCTGGATCGAGACCGAGGGGCTGCTGGACACCCTCGCCGACGTGGGCGCCGGTTGCATCGCCTTCTCCCCGCTGGCCCAGGGGATGCTCACCGACAAGTACCTCGACGGCGTGCCGGAGGGCTCGCGGGCCGGTCAGTCCAAGTCGCTGGACCCCGGGATGATCACCCCCGAGTACGTCACGCACGTGCGGGCGCTGAACGAGCTCGCGCAGGCCCGCGGCCAGAGCCTGCCGCAGCTGGCGCTGGCCTGGGCACTGCGCGACCCGCGGGTCACCTCGGTGCTGATCGGGGCGAGCAGCGTGCGGCAGTTGGAGCAGAACGTCGCCGCCCTGGAGAACCTGGAGTTCTCCGCCGAGGAGCTGACCGCCATCGACCAGCACGCCGTCGACGCCGGCATCGACCTGTGGCAGGCCGCCCGGGAGGGTGCGATGTGACGCCCGCCGAGGCGCGACCGGCCGGGCCTTTCAGCCCGGCCGGTCGGCCGAGGGCGCCCCGGCGCCGTGGCAGGCCGCACACGTGCCGAAGATCTCCAGCGTGTGCGTGACGTCGACGAAGCCGTGCTCGGCGGCGACGCGGTCGGCCCAGCGCTCGACCGTGGGGCCCTCGACCTCCTCGGTGCGGCCGCAGGCGCGGCAGACGAGATGGTGGTGGTGCCGGGTGCTGCACCGCCGGTAGATGGCCTCACCGGCGTCGGTGCGGATCGAGTCGAGCTCGCCGTCCTCGACCAGCGCCTGGACGGCCCGGTACACCGTCGACAGCCCGATCGAGTCCCCCGCCGCCCGCATCCGGGCGTGCACCTCCTGAGCGCTGTGGAAGCCCTCGAGCTCGTCGAAGACGGCGTTGACGGCGGTGCGCTGGCGGGTGTTGCGGATCATCTGGTCGTCTCCTCGTCGAGGCGGCCCGCGCCCTGCGGATGGAGCCCGGCGTGCTTCGCATGAGGATAGGAGCATGTGAGAACTGTTGTCGACTGCGGGTCCTGCCGCCGGCTCACTCGTAGGGCTCGGCCGGGGCCTCCACCGGCACCACCGACGCCGCGTCGATCGTCGGCTCCGGGTACCCGACCGCCGGGTCGACCTGCGGCGGGACGTGGGTGCCGACGACCTCCACCCAGTCGTCGGGCTCGAACTCCGCGGGCCCGTCCGGCACGGCCACCCGGATCGCCGTGGCGTCGGCGGCGCAGCAGTTGATGTCGAAGCGGGTGACGTACCAGCCGCCGGCCGCCCGGGGCGAGACGAAGCCGACGAGCCGCACCCGGCGCCCCTCCAGGGCGCTGGTGTCCTGCGCCTGCGACCAGACGTAGTAGTCGAACAGCGTCATCGTCCGGTGGCCGGTCCCCGGGTCGTCCGCCCCGATGCCCGGCGACGACGGCTGGTCGGGCACCGCGACGGGGGCCGCCGACTGCCGGCTGGCGGTGTACGAGCCGAGCGCCGGCGGGGCGACGACCAGGACCACCGCCACCGGCGCGGCCAGCAGCCACCCGACCGCCGGGCCCGGGTGGTCGTGCCCGGCCGCACCTCGGCTCCGGCGCAGACCGCTGAGCGCCAGCAGCACCACGACCACCCCGGCCCCGAGCAGCAGCGGCCGGAACCCGGCCCGCACGTAGTCCAGGTACCGGTCGCTCCCGGCCACCACGAGCACGACGACGCCGAGCAGCAGCAGGAGCACCTGCTGGGTGGTCCGGTCCGGGCGGCCGTTCACAGCAGCACCGCCCCCACGGCCGAGGCGATCAGCACGGCGACGACGAGCGTGACCGGCGCGAACCGGGCGGCGAACCCCCGGCCGAAGGTCCCCGCCTGGAGGGCGATCAGCTTCACGTCGACGGCCGGGCCGACGACGAGGAAGGTCAGCCGGGCGGTGAGCGAGAAGGAGGTCAGGCTGGCCGCGACGAAGGCATCGGCCTCCGAGCAGATCGCCAGCACGACCGCGAGCCCGGCCAGCACCAGCACCGCCAGCACCGGGGAGTCCGCGACCGCGTCCAGCCAGCTCCGGGGCACGAGCACCCCCAGCGTCGCCGCGGCCGCGCCGCCCACCACCAGGAAGCCGCCGGCGTGCACCAGGTCGTGCTGCATCGCCTCGCGGTAGTCGGTGAAGCGGGTGCCCCCGGGAGCCGGGACAGGCAGTCGCGCCAACTGCAGCCACTCGCTGCGGCCCAGCAGCGTCCACAGCCAGCCCATCACGACCGCGACGCCGAGCGAGGCCACGAACCGGGCGGCCACCATCTCCGGCTGGCCCGGAAAGGCCACCGCGGTGGCGACGAGGACCACCGGGTTGACCGCCGGCGCCGCCAACAGGAAGGCCAGCGCCGCGGCAGGGGTCACCCCGCGGCGCACCAGGCTGCCGGCGACCGGCACCGAGGCGCACTCACAGCCGGGCAGGACGACGCCGGCCATCCCGGCCACCGGCACGGCCAGCCCGGGACGGCGGGGCAGCACCCGGGCGAAGAAGGACGGCGGCACCAGCGTGCCGATCGCGGCCGACAACGCCACCCCGAGCACCAGGAAGGGCAGCGCCTGCAGGCAGACGGCCACGAAGACGGTGCTCCAGGCCAGCACCACCGGCTGCTGCAGGGCCGCGGGGGCGAGGAAGTGCAGCAGCACCAGGACGGCGACCAGCCCACCGAGCAGGTCGGTGCTGCGCAGGCCGGCCCGGTCGGGCGCTCGCCCCTCCCCCACCCTGCTGTCGTCGACCCGCACCTCGGCGATGACCGACTCCCCTCCGAACATCGAACACGGTTCCCGTTACCGTGGGCGGACCCACGCTCTCATGCAGGACCCCCAGGCCGACCCAACGAGGAGCACGTCGATGAGCGAGTCGAAGAAGAACCGCGGCGCGACCGCCGGCCGGGTGCTGCGCAAGGCGGCCGGGACGGTGGCGACCGGGGTCGTCGGCGTCGTCGTCGTCCGCGCCGCCGAGCGCGGTGAGACCGGCAGCCTGCCCCGCCGGCTGGCGGTCGGGGCGACGAAGTGGGGCATCCGCGGCGCCCGCCGCGCCGAGGTGGGCGTGGAGAAGGCCCGGCTCGCCGCCGGCGACGTGCGGGCCCAGGCCTACGCCGACCTCGGCGAGCAGGTGCCCCCGCCGGCCGACCGCTCCGGCGGCCACGACCACCAGCACTGACCGTGGAGACGGCGACCGGCACCGCCCGGCTGGTCAGCGACGCCGGCGGCCGGCTGCGGCTCGCCGTCCCCTCGCTGACCGGCGCACCCGCACGCGCGGTGGCGCTGGAGGACCTGCTGGACGCGGTGCCCGGCGTCCGCACCGCGCACGCCTACCCGGTCACCGGTCAGGTGCTGGTCTGGCTGCACCCCGACGCCGACCCGCGGGCGGAGGTCCTCCGGGTGGCCGCCTCGGCGGTCGCCCTCCCGGCGGCCGCCGAGGTCGCCCGCGCGCCGCGCTCGGCCGACGTCGCCAACGGCGAGCTGGTGCGGATCGCCGTCGGCGGTGCCGCCCTGGCCCTGCTGGGGGTGCGCCGGTACGGGTTCGGCCGGCCGCCGGTGCTCTCCGGCCGCAGCCGGCTGGTCGCCACCGCGCTCACGATCTTCACCGGCTACCCGTTCGTGAAGGGCGCCGCGGGTGCCCTCGCCGGCAAGCGGTCCACCGGCACCGACGCGCTGGTCACCGCCGCCACCATCGCCAGCCTGCTGCTGCGGGAGAACGTGGTCGCGCTGACCGTGCTCTGGCTGCTGAACATCGGCGAGTGGCTGCAGTCGGTGACCCTGCGGCGCACCCGGCGGGCGATCTCCGCGCTGCTGGCCGGCACCGAGACCACCGCCTGGGTGATCGTGCCCGGCGAGGGCGGCGAGCCCGACGTCGAGCGGCAGGTCGACCTGGCCCAGCTGCGCGTCGGTGACCTGGTGGTCGTGCACGACCAGACGACGCTGCCGGTGGACGGCGTCGTCGTCGAGGGCACCGGCGTGGTCGACCAGGCCGCGATCACCGGGGAGCCGCTGCCGGCCTCGGTCACCGCCGGCTCGACGGTGCACGCCGGGTCGGTGAACCTGCGCGGCCGGCTCGTGGTGCGCGCCTCGGCGACCGGCTCGGACACCGCGATCGGGCGGATCATCGCCCGGGTCGAGCAGGCCACCGACGACCGAGCGCCGATCCAGACCGTCGGGGAGAACTTCTCCCGCCGCTTCGTGCCCGCCTCCTTCGCCCTCGCCGCGCTCACCTGGCTGGTCACCCGGGACGTCCGCCGGGCGATGACCATGCTGCTCATCGCCTGCCCGTGCGCGGTCGGGCTGGCCACGCCCACGGCGGTCAGCGCCGCGATCGGCAACGGCGCCTCCCGCGGCCTGCTGATCAAGGGCGGCGCGCACCTGGAGGCCGCCGGCCGGGTGGACGCCGTCGTCTTCGACAAGACCGGCACCCTGACCATCGGCCGCCCGGTGGTCACCAACGTCGTCTCCTTCTCCGACGACTGGACCCCGGAGCAGGTGCTCGGCTACGCCGCCAGCTCCGAGGTGCACTCCCGCCACCCGCTGGCCCAGGCGGTGATCCGCTCCACCGAGGAGCGGCACGTGTTCATCCCCCCGCACGAGGAGTGCGAGGTGCTCCTCGGCCTGGGCATGCGCACCCAGGCCGACGGGCGGGTGCTGCTGCTGGGCAGCGAGCCGCTGATGGCCACCGAGGGCGTGGCCGTCGGCGACGACGCCCGCGACTGGCTGGACCGGCTGCGCACCGCGGCGGAGACCCCGCTGCTGCTCGCGGTCGACGGCGAGCTGATCGGGCTGGTGAGCCTGCGCGACGAGGTGCGCCCGGAGTCCCGGGAGGTGCTGGAGACGCTGCGGGCCACCGGGGTGCGGCGGATCGTGATGCTCACCGGCGACCACGAGAGCACGGCTGCTGCCGTCGCCGCCGAGCTCGGGGTCACCGAGTGGCGGTCCGAGGTGCTCCCCGAGCACAAGCAGGACGTCGTCGCGGCGCTGCAGGCCGAGGGACACACCGTGGCGATGGTCGGCGACGGCACCAACGACGCCCCCGCGCTCGCCGCGGCCGACATCGGGATCGCGATGGGGGTCTCCGGCACCGACGTCGCAGTGGAGACCGCCGACGTGGCCCTGGTCGGTGACGACCTGCGGCACCTGCTCGACCTGCGCGAGCTGGGCGGGCGGACGCTGGCGGTGGTGCGGCAGAACTACGGGATGTCGATCGCGGTGAACGGCGTGGGGCTGGTCGTCGCCGGAGGCGGCGCCCTCTCCCCCGTGCTGGCCGCGGTGCTGCACAACGCCTCGTCGGTGGCGGTGGCGGTCAACTCCGCCCGGCTGGTCCGGCACCGCGGCAGCCGGCCGGACGGCGACGGGCAGCCTGCCGGCGGCTGACCGCGGTCAGGTCAGCGGGGCTCGGGCACCCGGTCGTCGACCGGGTGCCCGGCGTGCGAGAGCGCCTGGCGCAGCAGCGCACCCACGTGCGGATCGGCCAGCTGGTAGTAGACGAAGGTGCCCTCGCGCCGGTTGGTGACCAGGCCGGCCAGCCGCAGCTTGGACAGGTGCTGGCTGACCGCGGTGGGCGAGGTGCCGGCCAGCTCGGCCAGGCAGGCGACCGACGTCTCGCCCTGCATCAACGCCCACAGCACGTTGAGCCGGGTGGGGTCACCCAGCATGCGCAACGCCTCCGCGGCCCGCCGCACCGCGTCGCCGGACGGCATGGAGAAGCCGTCGATGCCGGTGTGTGCCATCCCTGCACCTTAGGCCGGACGTCGACTTGCGTGTTTGCGCATCTGCGCAGATAGGGTGACGCGGTGACCCTGACGCAGGCCCCGGAGCAGGCCGCCTCGAGTCCCGCTCGGCGACCCCGACTGCCTGGCTGGGGAGCGGTGCCGGAGGTGCGCTGGGCCGCCGCGGCCCTGGCGTTCTTCCTCGCCGGGGGCCTGCTGCAGCTGCTGGACGGTCCGCAGCCGCTCGCCTGGGCGCTCTACCTCTGCTGCTACGGCACCGGCGGGTGGGAGCCTGCCTGGGCCGGGATCACCGCCCTGCGCGAGCGCACCCTGGACGTCGACCTGCTCATGGTGCTGGCCGCGATCGGCGCCCTGGCGCTGGGCCAGGTCTTCGACGGCGCGCTGCTCATCGTCATCTTCGCCACCTCCGGCGCGCTGGAGACGGTGGCCACCCGCCGCACCGCCGACGCCGTCCGCGGGCTCACCGACCTCGCCCCCGAGCAGGCCACCGTGCTGGCCGGCGGGCAGGAGCGGGCGGTGCCCGCCGCCGACCTGACCGCCGGCGACGTGGTGGTGGTCCGGCCGGGTGAGCGGGTGCCGGCCGACGGGATCGTGCTGGACGGCGGCTCGGACGTCGACCAGGCGTCCATCACCGGCGAACCGTTGCCGGTGGACAAGGCGCCCGGCGACGAGGTCTGGGCCGGGACGTCGAACGGCACCGGGGTGCTGACCGTCCGGGTCGACCGGCCGGCGGCCGAGGCGGTCATCGCCCGGATCGCGACCCTGGTCGAGGAGGCAAGCGCCACCAAGGCCCGCACGCAGCTGTTCATCGAGAAGGTGGAGCAGCGGTACTCGATGGGCGTCGTGGTCAGCACGCTGGCCGTGTTCGGCGTCCCCCAGCTGTTCGGGGAGTCGCTGCAGGAGGCGCTGCTGCGCGCGATGACCTTCATGATCGTCGCCTCGCCGTGCGCGGTGGTGCTGTCCACCATGCCGCCGCTGCTGTCGGCGATCGCCAACGCCAGCCGGCACGGGGTGCTGATCCGCTCCGCCGTCGTGCTCGAGCAGCTGGGCGCCACCACGGTGGTGGCGCTGGACAAGACCGGCACCCTCACCGACGGCACGCCCGCGGTGGTCGGCGTCCGCCCGCTGCCGGGGACGACCGGCGACGAGCTGCTCGCCCTGGCCGCCGCGGCCGAGGGGCCCAGCGAACACCCGATCGGCCGCGCGGTCGTCACCGCCGCCCGCGTCGCCGGGCTCTCCGTGGCCCCGGCCACCGGCTTCCGGGCCGCGGTCGGGTCGGGGGTCGCCGCCACGGTCGGGGGCCGCGCGGTCACCGTCGCCGCGCCGGCGCCGGGGCAGGAGGCGGTCGCCGAGCTGGTGGCCGAGGAGCAGTCCGCCGGTCGCACCGCCGTCGTCGTCACCGTGGACGGCCGCCCGGCCGGGGTGCTGGCGCTCGCCGACCGGCTGCGCCCGGAGGCCGCCGGTGCCGTCGCCGCGCTGCGCCGGCAGACCGGCACCGAGCCGGTGCTGCTCACCGGCGACAACGCCGGTGCCGCCCGCGCGCTGGCCACCCAGGCCGGGCTCGTCGACGTCCGGGCCGGGCTGCTGCCGGAGGACAAGGCCGCCGCGGTCGGCGAGCTGCAGCGGGCCGGGCACCGGGTCACGCTGGTCGGCGACGGGGTGAACGACGCCCCGGCCCTGGCCACCGCCGACGTGGGCGTGGCGATGGGCGGCATCGGGTCGGCCCTGGCGCTGCAGAGCGCCGACGCGATCGTCGTCCGCGACGACCTGTCCGCGCTGCCCACGGTGCTCGCGCTGGCCCGCCGCGCCCGCCGGCTGGTCGTGCAGAACCTGGTGGTCGCCGGCACCGTGATCGTGGTCCTGGTGGCCTGGGACCTGATCGGCACGCTGCCGCTGGCGCTGGGCGTGGCCGGGCACGAGGGGTCGACCGTGCTGGTCGCGCTGAACGGGCTGCGGCTGCTGCGCTCCTCGGCCTGGCGGGCCGCCGCCCGCGAGGCCGAGGGCGGTCCGCCGGCTCAGCGGCCGGTGCGGACCAGCCCGGCGGCGACCCCGAGCAGCACCAGCCCCGCGGCGGGCACCGCCACCAGCCAGGGCGCCCGCTCCAGGTAGACCACCCCGTCGGCGAGGCTGCGCCCCCACTCCGGTGACTCGGCGCCGGCCCCGAGGCCGAGGAAGGACAGCCCGGCCAGCGCCAGCGCGGTGTGCGGCACCCGCAGCAGCGCGTGCCGCCCGACCGGCGGCAGGACCACCGGGAGCAGGTGGTGCCGGACCAGGTGCCAGCGACCGGCCCCGCTGGTGCGGGCCGCGAGGTGGAAGCCCGAGGCGCGCACCTCGGCGGCCAGGGTCCGGGTGTGCACCGCCAGCGGGATCCAGGCGACCAGGCTCACCGCCACGGCCGCGCCGGTCAGGCTGGGCCCGGCGACGGCGGCCACCGCGATGCCCACCACCACCGCCGGCAGCGCGTTCAGCACGTCGGCCAGCCCCGCCCGCTCCCGGCCGAGGAGTCCGGCAGCGACGCCGGTGACCAGGACCACCGCGCTGATCAGCAGGGCCAGCCCCACCGAGGGCAGGGCACCGGCGCCGAACCGGGCGAGCACGTCGCGGCCGAGCGCGTCCGCGCCCAGCGGGTGCGCCCACGACGGTGCGGCCAGCCGGTCGCCGAGGTCCTGGGCGGCGGGATCGCGCAGCACGCCGGCGAGGACCACCAGCAGCAGCACGGCGAGCAGCCCGGCCGCCCACCGACCGGCGCCGGGCGTCGGGGGCGGGAGTTCCGGCGACAGCCCGCCGTCGGTGCCCGCCGGCCCGAGCAGCGCACGGTGCAGCAGCACCCCGGCCCCGCCGGCCGCCAGACCGAGCAGCACCAGCACCGCGACGGCGGCCTGCACGACCGGCAGGTCCTGGGCCAGCGCACCGGCCAGCGCGACCCGGCCGAGCCCGGGCACGTCGAACACCGCCTCGATCACGGCGCCGGCCCCGAGCAGCCCGACGAGGAGCAGCAGGACCTGCGGGACGACGACGGTCAGCGCCCGCCGGGCGACCGCGCCCTGCACCGCTGCCCGGGAGACGCCGGCGGCCCGCCAGGTGCGCACCCACGCCTCCCCCGCGGTCTCCCGGACGGCGCCGGCCAGCACCCGGCCGAGCAGTCCCCCGGCCGGCAGGGCGAGAGCCAGGACGGGCAGCACGAGGTGCTCCGGGCCGGTGAACCCCGACGTCGGCAGCAGCCCCCAGCCCACGGCCACCACCGCGACCCCGAGGACGGCCAGCACGAACTCCGGCAGCGCGGCGAGTGCG
The DNA here is from genome assembly GCF_026968025.1 of Modestobacter sp. VKM Ac-2978. NCBI lineage: Bacteria > Bacillati > Actinomycetota > Actinomycetes > Geodermatophilales > Geodermatophilaceae > Modestobacter > Modestobacter sp. VKM Ac-2978. Next base: position 374,035 of record NZ_JAPVBP010000004.1, read on the forward strand.
GCGGCCAGCACCCCCGCCGCACCGCCGCCGTCGGCGCGGCCGTCGGCGGCCCGGCGCACGGCGGGCAGTGCGAGCAGCACGGCGAGCACGACGGCCACGGTCGCCGCCGTCCCGGCGAGGGTCGCGGAGACGCCCAGCGCCGGCGGGACGACCTCGGCGACCGGCTGCCCGCTGACCCAGGAGGTGCCGAGGTCGCCGGTGACCGCGCGGCCGAGCCAGGAGACCGTGCCGCGGACCGGGTCGGCGGGGAGGTCCAGCTGCTCGCGCAGCGCGTCCAGCGCGGCCGGGTCCGGCTCGCGCTCCACCTCCCGGGCCCGCAGCACGGTGCGCGCCGGGTCGTCCCCGGAGAGCCAGGGCAGCGCCCCGACCAGCAGCCCGGTACCGGCGACCGCGCCCAGCCCGGTCAGTGCGGGACGGAGCAGGCCCGACCGGAGCCGTCCGGGAGTGCGCCGCGGCCCGGTCGGTGCCACCGGCCGCACCCGGCCGGCGGCGGTCACTCCTCGACCGTCGTCTCGGTGCCCAGCAGCAGCCGGTCGAACGGGTCGACGGCCAGCCCGCTGACCGTCGGGGCGTACCCGGTGTGGGTCCGCTCGTGCAGCACCGGCACCACGGCGCCGGTCGAGAGCACCCGGGCCTCGATCCGCAACGCCGCGGCCCGGCGCTGCTCGGGGTCGGTCAGGGCCGCGGCGTCGGCGACGGCGGCGTCCACCGCCGGGTCGCAGAGCTGGGCCAGGTTGTAGCTGCCCGCGCAGGTCAGGTCGGCGGAGAGGTAGCCGACCGGATCGCCGGTGTCGCCCAGGTAGAGCCGGCTGGCGAGCACCGCGTCGTAGGTGCCGGCCAGCAGGTCGGTCTCGAGGGCGGCGTACTCGGCCACCACGACCTCCACCGTGAACCCGGCCTGCCGCAGCTGCCCGGCGAGCACCGCGGCCGCCTCGGCCAGCTCGGGCCGGTCGGAGTACGTGGCCAGCCGGATGCTCGTCCCGGCCGGGTCGGCTGCCTCGGGCAGCGTGACCGCCGGCCGGTCCAGCTGCGCGGCGGTGTCGTCGTCGAACAGCCCCTCGGCGACGTCGGCCCGACCCTCGTACACGCCGTCCACCACCGGCTGCGGGTCGATCGCCGCGACCGCGGCCGCGCGCAGGCCCGGGTCGGCGAACGGCCCGTCCGCGGTGTCCAGGGAGAGGGAGACCAGCCGCGGCAACGGCACGGAGAGCACCTCGGTGTCGGTCAGCGTCGGCAGGTGGGCGATGGGCAGGTTGACCGCCACGTCCAGCTCACCGGCCCGCAGCCCGGCGGTGCGCGCGGCCGCGTCGGCGGGGAAGGTGACGTCCACCCCGGCCAGCTCCGGGGCGCCCGCCCAGTGGTCGGCGTCCGCGGTGAGGGTCGCGCCCGACGCGCCGCGCAGCTCGGTCAGCTCGAACGGCCCGGTGCCGGCGCCCACCGGATCCGGCGCCGCGGGGTCGGCGTAGGCCGAGGGGGCGAGGACCACCAGCCCCGGGGCCGCCAGCCGGTGCACCAGCAGCGGGTCGGGCTCGGCCACCCGGACCTCGACCGTGTCCTCGTCCACCGCACGGGCGGTGAGGCCCAGGCCGTCGATCGACCGGGGGGCCGGCGCTGCGGCGGCTGCCGCAGTCAGGGCGCCGACGACCGCCTCGGCGTCCAGCGGCGTCCCGTCGTGGAACCGGACGTCCTCCCGCAGGTCGAGGGTGACGGTGCGGTCGTCGACCCGGCTCCAGCTCTCGGCCAGCAGCGGGGCGGGCTCGCCGGCCTCGTCCAGCCCCACCAGCGTCTCCCCCACGCCCATCCGGGTGATCAGCACCGCGTCGTCGGAGAACGGGGAGAGCGCGGCGACCGGGGGGAAGGCGAGCGCCAGCGCCAGCCGCTGCCCGCTGCCGGCCGACTCCTCCGCGGCCGGGGCGAAGCAGCCGGCGAGCAGGGCGGGCAGCGCGAGCAGCACACCGGCGGCACGGACGGCGGGGCGGGGCATGGTCCCTCTTCTCGGTCGGCCGGTCACGGGTGCAGCGGTTCCTCGGCGGGGACGGCGGGGGCCGGTGCCCCCGCCGCAGGGGTGCGGGCGATCCGCCGGGTGAGCAGCGCCAGGCCGACGGCCGAGGCCGCGGGCAGCGCGGCGAGCACCAGCCACGGGACGGCGGCGGCCGGCTGCGGCCGGTCGGCGAGGTCGAGCAGGGCGCCCACCCCGGTGCTGCCGACGAGCACCGCGGCACCGCCGGCGGAGGCGAGGAAGCCGAAGTGGGCACCCAGCCGCCGCTCCCCGGCCAGCCGGGGCACCAGGTCCTGGGCGAGGGGCACGGCGACCATCTGGCCGGTGTAGAGCAGCAGCACCATCCCGACCGCCGGTGCCAGCGCCCAGATCCCGGTGGGCGGGGCGAGCGGGGCACAGACCGCGACCAACAGGAACGACGCGCTCATCAGCGCGAAGCCGAACGGCAGCGCCCGCTGCACCCCGGCCCGCCGGGCGCGGGCGGTGACCCGCAGCTGGAACAGCAGCACCGACACCGCGGCCAGCACGAACAACCAGCCCAGCGCGCCCTGGCCGCCGGTCGCCCGGGAGAGCTCCACGGGGAGGGCGAGGTAGAGCTGGTTGTAGCTGAGCAGGTAGGTGCAGTAGCAGGCGGTGAAGGCGAGGAAGGTGCGGTTGCGCAGCACGTGCCCCCACCCGGCGAGCACGCTCTCCTCCCCGCTGCCCTCGGTGCGCAGGTCGCGCGGCAGCCAGCGCAGGTGGGCGGCGAGCACCACGCCGAAGACGCCGGCGGAGATCCAGCAGGTGACGCTGAAGGGCACGGTGAGCAGGACGGCGCCGAGCGCCGGCCCGGTGACCGAACCGAGCTTGCTGGCGATGGCGTCCAGGCCGAAGACCTCGGCCCGGGTGACCACCCCGGCGGCCTCCAGCCGGTGGCCCTGGTCGGCCAGTGCGGACTCCACGGCCGGGGAGAACAACGCCGCCGCGAAGCCGACCAGCACCGTGCCGGCGAGCACGGCGGGCAGCGAGGTGGCGACGGCGAGCACCCCGAACCCGGCGATCCGGACGAGGCAGCCGATGACCACGACGGGCTTGACGCCGAACCGGTCGGCCAGCCCGCCGCCGAGGAAGAACAGCCCCTGCTGGCTGAAGGTGCGCACGCCGAGCACCAGGCCGACCAGCCCACCGGCCAGCGCCAGGTCCTCGGTGAGGTGCACCGCCAGGAACGGCACCACCAGGTAGAAGCCGATGTTGAACACCAGCTGGGACAGCAGCAGCAGCCGGGGCACCGCCGGCAGCCGCCGGAACAGCACGAACGGCTCCCAGGTGATCCGCCCGGTCCGGCCGGCCCCGGTCATGCCAGCACCAGCCGCGGGACGGCGGCCACCAGCGCGTGCGCCTCGCGGCTGCCCGGGTCGGTCAGCACGCGGGCCACCGGCCCGGACTCCACGACCCGGCCGGCGGCCAGCACAACGACGTCGGAGCAGAGCGCGGTGACGACGCCCAGGTCGTGCGAGACCACCAGCAGTGCGACACCCTCGGCGTCGCTGAGCGCGCGCAGCAGCTCCACCACCTGCAGCCGGACGGCGGCGTCCAGCGCGCTGACCGGCTCGTCGGCGATCAGCACCTCCGGGCGCGGCGCGAGCGCCCGGGCCAGCGCAATCCGCTGCCGCTGGCCGCCGGAGAACTCGTGCGGCAACCGGCCGGCGGCGTCGGGGTCCAGCCCGACGGCGCGCAGCAGCTCGGCGACGCGGGCCCGGTGGTCGCCCGGTACCTGCAGGCAGCGCAGCGGTTCGGCGACGGCCTGGCCGACGGGCATCCGCGGGTTGAGCGAGCGGCCCGGGTCCTGGGGCACCACCTGCACGGCGCGGCGGAACCAGCGCAGCGCGCTCGGCCGGCCCGGCTGCACCGGCCGGCCGCGGTAGGTGACCTCCCCGGCGTCGGGCCGCTCCAGCCCCAGCAGCAGCCGGGTCAGCGTCGACTTGCCGGCGCCGGACTCCCCCACCACCGCCAGCCGCTGCCCCGCGGTCAGGCCGAGGTCCACCCGGTCGAGCGCCGGCCCGGCGCTGCCGCGGTACCGGCGGGTCAGCCCGCGGGCGGCGAGCAGCAGCTCGGCGCTCACCGTGCGCCCACGAGGGCCGGCGGGCTCAGCGCAGCGGTGGCCTCGACCAGCGCGCGCACCGCGGGGTGGGCGTGCCCGGCCAGCACCTCGCGCAGCGGCCCGTCGGCGAGCAGGTGCCCCTCCGCCAGGACCAGCACCCGGTCGCAGGTGGTGGCCGCGGCAGCCAGGTCGTGGGTGACCAGCAGCAGCCCGGCGCTGCGCTCGCGGGTGGCCCGGCCGAGCACGGCGAGCACGCCGTGCTGCGCGGTCGCGTCCAGTGCCGAGGTCGGCTCGTCGGCGACCAGCAGCCGCGGACCGGCGGCCAGCGCCAGGGCGAGTGCGGCCCGCTGCCGCTGCCCGCCGGAGAGCTGGACGGGGAAGCGCCGTCCGCTGCCGGCCGGCAGTCGCATCTCGGCCAGCAGCTCGGCCGCCCGCGCGGCAGCCGCGCTGCGCCGCACCCCGGCCCGGCGCAGCGGTGCGGCGACCTGCCGGCCCACCCGGACCTGCGGGTTGAGCGACGTGCCCGGGTCCTGCGGCACCAGGGCGGTGACCGGTCCGCGCAGCGGCCGGAGCTCCCGTTCCGCGGCGCCGACCACCTCGGTGCCGTCGACCCGGACGCTGCCGGTGACGACGGCGTCCGGTGGCAGCAGCCCGAGCAGCGCCAGCGTGGTGAGCGTCTTGCCCGAGCCGGAGGCGCCGACGAGGGCGACCCGCTCGCCGGCGGCGAGGTCGAAGGAGACCCCGGCCACGACGGGACCCCCGCCGAAACCGACGGTGAGGTCCCGCACCTGCAGGAGAGGTGGAGCGTCGCTCACCAGGCGTCCGCGGTCATCACCGTCAGCACGTCGACGTCGCGCTGGCCGGTGAACGGGTCGCGGCCGTGCAGGCAGCGGTAGTTGTCGACGACCAGCACCTCGCCCGCCTCCAGCCGGAAGTGCGGCACGACGTCGACGGCCGTGGCCAGCACGTCGGCCCACAGGTCCAGCTGCGCGTCGTGCTCGGCGGCACGGGGCTCGCGCGGCACCGGGACGGCGGTCTCGCTGGACCGGACCACCCGGCGGCCGGCCCGGGTGTGCTCGACCAGCCGGCGGACCAGCGGGGTGCGGGGCACCTCGTGCGGCGCGGTGGCCCATCCGCCGAAGTAGTCGACGTCGGTGCCGGTCAGGAAGGCGTGCAGCTCCGGGCACCCGGTGGCCAGCGCGTCGACGAGTGCGTACCCGTCCACCAGGAAGGAGTCCCCGCCCTCGGGTGCGGGCCGGACGCAGCGCTGCAGCAGCCCGTCCTCGTCCGGGTCGCGGAGGTTGACGGTCCGGCCGTGCACGTCGACGACCACGTGGGCCCCGTCGCTGTGCAGCCCGAGCAGCTCGCCGGACTGCTGGCGCAGCGGGCGGACGGCGAACAGCTGACGCAACCGGTCGCCGTAGAGCTGGGCCGCCACGACCGGCAGCGCCTCGGGGCCGGGGGTCGGCTCGGCGACGACGACCGCCCCGTCCCGGGCCAGCAGCTCCCGGGCCTCCTCGGGGGTGCTCGCCGACTGCGGCAGCACCCCGGTGCTGCGGAGCAGGTCGGACAGCTCGGGGCGGACGGCGCCCACCCGGCGGCCGGAGGACGTGCGTGCGGCCAAGGGGTTCCTCCAGGGGGTGCGTCGTACCGGCGGCGGGGGTCGCCCGGCCGGGCTGCGAGTGGGTCCTCGCGCCGAGCACCGTATTGCAACCAGTTTGCAGGAAGACGACCGGCCCGGGACGGGCAGCTGACGACCGCCGGTTACCACCAGGTAGGTTCCCGACAATGATTATCAGTCCAGAGGCGCCGGAGGGGCAGGGGGCGGCCCTCGTCGTCGACGACCTCACGATCTCCCTCGGCGGCCTGGAGCTGGTGCGCGGCGTCCGGCTCGAGATCGCGGCGACCGAGCGGGTCGCCCTGATCGGCGCGTCGGGATCGGGGAAGTCGCTCACCGCCGCCGCGGTCCTGGGCACCCTCCCCGTCGGTGCCGAGGTCCGGGGCAGCGTGCGGGTGGCCGGTGCCGACGTCACCCGGCTGCCGCCTCCCCGTCGACCCGGCACGGCGCGGGTGGCCGCGGTGGGCCAGGACCCCGCCGCCGCGCTCAACCCGCTGGTGCCGGTGGGCGCCCAGCTGGCCCTGCCGTTGCGCAACCACCGGGGACTGCGCGGCGCCGCGCTGGCGAGCGAGCGCACCCGGCTGCTCGCGGCGGTCGGTCTGGACGACGCCGACCGGGTGCTGCGGAGCACCCCCGGCGAGCTGTCCGGTGGCCAGCGGCAGCGCGTCTGCATCGCCATGGCCCTCGCCTCCCGGGCGGGGCTGCTGGTCGCCGACGAGCCGACGACCGCCCTCGACCTGGTCACCCAGGCACAGGTCGTCGCCGTGCTGCGCGAGGCCAGCCGGGACGCCGCGCTGCTCTTCATCACGCACGACATCGCCGTGGCCGCCTCGCTGTGCGACCGCGCGGTGGTGCTGCACGAGGGCGCCGTGGTGGAGGACGCCCCGATCACGGGGCTGCTGGCCGCGCCGCAGCACGAGCAGAGCGCCGTGCTCGTGGGCGCTGCCCGGGCCGGCGCGCTCCCGGCCCGGGTGGGTGCGGCCTCGTGAGCCGCCCGGTCGAGAGCCCGGTGCTGACCGCCACGGGCATCGTGCGCGGTCATCGGCTGCCCCGGCGGCGGCCGTGGGGCCCGCGCGACGTCGTGCCGGCGCTGCAGGGGGTCGACCTCCAGGTCGCTCCCGGCGAGCGGGTCGGGCTGGTCGGCACCTCCGGCTCCGGCAAGTCGACGCTGCTGCGCTGCCTGCTCGGCCTGGAGAGCCCCGACCGCGGCACGGTCACCTTCGCCGGTCGCGCCGTCCGCCCGGGGCCGACCGCGTCGCTGCGCTGGTACCGCCGGCTGGTGCAGTACGTGCCGCAGGACCCGGCCGGGTCGCTGGACCCGCGCTCGACCGTCCGCGAGCTGGTCACGGTGCCGCTGCGGCACCTGCAGGTGCCCGGTGACCACCCGGCCGCCGTCGCGACGGCGCTGACCCGGGTGGGCCTGGACCCCGAGCTGGCCGGACGCCGGCCCGGGGAGCTCTCCGGCGGGCAGGCCCAGCGGGTCGCGCTGGCCCGGGCCCTGGCCCCCGGACCGGCGCTGCTGCTGGCCGACGAGCCGGTCAGCGGGCTGGACCTGCCGGTGCGTGACCAGGTGGTCGAGGTGCTGGCCGACCTCTCCGCCCGCCAGGGCCTCGGACTGCTCCTGGTCTCCCACGACCTCGCCGTCGTCGCCCGGCTCTGCGACCGCACGGTCGTGCTCGACGACGGCCTCGTGGTGGAGGAGGGGCCGACCTCCGCTCTCCTCACCCGCCCCGGACACCCGCACACCCGGGACCTGCTCGCCGCGGTCCCCACCCTCCCCGCTTGACCGCAGCACCCTCCACCCCACAGAGAACGGAACGATGTCCTCCTCCCGCACCCCCCGCCTGCTCGTGCTCGGCGCCACCGTCGCCCTGCTCACCTCTGGCTGCTTCAGCAGCCCGGCCGACGGCGGCAGCAGCGACCCGGCCGCCGAGGGCCGGATCTCCCTGGCGATGCTGCAGCCGCCGCGCTCGGGCCTCAACCCGCTGACCGACGACGCGTTCAAGCTCTCCCGCTGGAGCACCGCCGAGACTCTGGTGGTGCTGGACGCCGACGGCGACGCCCAGCCCTCCCTGGCCACCGAGTGGACCCAGACCGACGACCTCACCTGGCGGTTCACCGTCCGGGAGGGCGTCGAGTTCCACGACGGCACGGAGCTGACCGCGGAGCAGGCCGCCGCCGCGCTGACCGCCGCCAACGAGGCCTCCCCCCGCCCGCGGATCCTGGACGGCGTCGATCTGACCGCGGTGGCCGACGGCTCCGACGTCGTGGTCACCACCGGTGAGCCCGACCCGCTGGTCCCCCAGCGGCTGTCCAGCCCGCAGCTGGCGGTGCTCGCCGCGGCCGCCTACGGCGCGAACGGCCGGGTCGACCCGGTCGGCACCGGCACCGGCCCGTTCGAGCTGGTCGCCGTGGACGGCACCTCCGGCGCGACGCTGGACCGCTTCGACGGCTACTGGGGCGACCCCGCAGCCGCGGCCGGCATCGACGTGGCCTTCGTGCCCGACGGCACCGCCCGCGCCGCGGCCCTGCGCACCGGGACGGCGGACGTCGTCGAGGCGGTGCCGGTCTCCCAGGCCGGGCTGGTCGACGAGGAGCTGGTGCACGAGGTGCCGATGCCGCGCACCAACACCCTGTACCTGAACACCGCGTCCGGACCGTTCGCCGACCCGGCGGTGCGCGCGGCCGCCCGCGCCGCGGTCGAGCGGGCCACCATCGTGGAGACCGTCTACGAGGGCCGCGCCGACATCGCCGAGGGCCTGCTGGGCCCGGCGGTCCCCTGGGCCGCCGGGCTGCGCGAGGACCAGGCGGACCCGTCCGCGGCCCCCGTGCCGGCCGGCACGACGATCACCCTGGGCACCTTCACCGACCGGGCCGAGCTGCCCGAGGTCGCCGTCCTGCTGGAGCAGCAGCTGGAGGCGGTGGGCTTCACCGTGGAGCAGGACGTCCGGGAGTACGCCTTCATCGAGGCCGACGCCCTGGCCGGGGCCTTCGACGCGTTCATCCTGTCCCGCGCCACGGTGCTGGACTCCGGTGACCCGGTCGCCTACATGTACAGCGACTTCGCCTGCGAGGGCTCGTTCAACATCTCCCAGCTGTGCGACCCGGCCGTGGACGCCGCCCTGGCCGAAGCCGCGGCCGCCACCCCCGGCCCGGAGCGCCAGCGCGCGGTGATCGACGCCGAGCGGGCTGTCCTGGCCACCGGCGCGGCAGTGCCGATGCTGCACGAGCGGGTCATCCAGGGCGAGGCCGCCGGGGTCTCCGGTGCCGTCCGCGACCCGCGGGAGCGGGCACTGATCAGCGCCGACACCACCGTCGGCGAGGACTGACCCGATGCCACGGCGGGGATGGGTGACCGCTGCCTCCCGGGCGGTCACCGTCCTCGGCGTGGTGGCAATGATCGGGGTGCTGCCCTGGCTGTCCGGGCGCAGCCCGGAGCTGTCGATCCTGCGGGCGCGCTCGGCCGAGCAGGAGGCCACCCCCGAGGCCCTGGCCGCGGTCCGGGCCGAGCTGGGCCTGGACGCCGGGCCACTCGGGCTGCTCGGGCACTGGCTCTCCGGGGTCGTGCGCGGCGACCTGGGGACCTCCTGGATCTCCGGGGCCCCGGTGGGCCCCGGTCTGGTCCGGGCCCTCGGCGTCTCGGTGACGCTGATGGGGGCGGCCCTGCTGGTCGCCCTGGTCACGGCGGCGCTGCTGTGCTGGCCGCCGCTGCGCCGGGTCGCCCGGGGCGGGCAGGGGCGGACCGGGGGTGCGGGCGGCGCCGCGCTCACGGCGCTGCCGGAGTTCCTGCTCGCCTCGGTGCTGCTGCTGGTCGGAGCGGTGTGGCTGGGCTGGTTCGAGCCCTACGGCTGGACCGGTCCGTCGTCGGTGCTGCTGCCTGCGCTCGCCATGGGCCTGCCCGCCGGCGGGCTGATCGGCCGGCTGGTCGCCGACGGGCTCACCGTCACCGGCACCGAGCGCTGGGTGACCACCTGGCAGCTGGCCGGCGCGTCGGCCGGGCAGCTCTCCCGGGCCCTGGTGCGCCGCACGCTGCCCGCGCTGACCACGCAGGTGGCCCTGGTGCTCGTCGGCCTCACCGGCGGGGCCGTCGCCGTCGAGCAGGTCTTCGCCGTCCCCGGGCTGGGACGCGCGGTGCTCGGTGCCGCGGAGGCCCAGGACCTGCCGACCCTGCAGGCCGGGATGCTGCTGCTGCTCGGCGTCTCCGCGGTGTTCGGCGGCGTGGCCGCGCTGACCCGGGCGTTGCTGCTGGGCCGGGCACTGCGCAGCGGCAGCGTCCCGGTGCCGGCCCGGGCCACCCCCTCCCGGCGGCGCGACTGGCTGCTGCCGGCCGGGGCGGCGGCGCTCCTGGTGGTCGTGGTGGCCGCCGGGCTCGGCCGTGACCCGCTGACCTCCGCGCACCCCCGGCTGGCCGCGCCCAGCGCGGCACTGCCGTTCGGCGCCGACGCCAGCGGGCGTGACCTGCTGGCCCGGGTGGCGCACGGTGCGGTGCAGACGGTCGGGACGGCGTCGCTGGTCGTGCTGGTCACGCTGGTGGTCGGGATCCTGGTCGGGCTGGCGCCACGCGCCTCGGTCGGGCCGGTGGAGGTGGCCAACGCCGCACCCCCGGTGATCGTCGGTGTGCTGGTCGCCGCAGCGCTGGGGACGTCGCAGGCCGGGGCGGCGCTGGCCGTCGCCCTGGTGGCCTGGGCGCCGATCGCCGCCTACGTGGCGGCGGCGTCGGAGGAGGTCCGGCGGCAGCGGCACGTCACCGTGCTGCCGGTGCTCGGCGTGGGCCCGGCCACGGTCACCTGGCGGTACGTGGTGCCCGCCGTGCTGCCGGCGGCCGCACGCAACGCCGCGCTGCGGCTGCCGGGCATCGCGCTGGCACTGGCCGCGCTGGGCTTCCTCGGGTTGGGGGCCGCCGCACCGACACCGGAGTGGGGGCTGCTGCTGGCCGAGGGCATGCCTTACGTCGAGCGGGCACCCTGGGCGGTGCTGGCCCCGACCGGGGCGCTGGTGACCGCATCCGTGCTCGCCGTCTCGCTGTCCGGGCTGAGCCGGCGGCCGCGCCGGCCGGCGGCGCCGGTCGCACCCCCTGCCGGGACGACGGCTGCTGCGCCGACGCAGCCCGCCGCGGTCGGGTGACCTTCGACCGCGGCGATCCCCCCCCCTGTTTGACAACGATTCTCATTACGTTGATCATCGGACCATGCAGCTCCCGTCCCGACGACGTCCCGCCCGCTCGCTCTCCGCGCTCTCCCTCGCCTGCGCGGGGGCGGTCGCGCTGGCCGGCTGCTCCGGCACGGCCGACGCCGACGCCGCGGGTGCCGGCAACGACGGGCTGACGATCGTGGCGGCGTTCTATCCCCTGGCCTGGCTGAGCGAGCAGGTCGCCGGCGACCTGGCCACCGTCACCTCCCTCACCCCCGACGGCGCCGAACCGCACGAGTACGAGCTCACCCCCCGGGACGTCGCCGCCACGGCCGAGGCCGACGCCGTCGTCTTCCTCCCGACGCTGCAGCCCGCCGTGGACGCCGCAGTCGAGCAGCAGGCCGCTGACCGGGCCTTCGACGCCGGGGAGGCGGCCGACCTGTCCCTCACCTACGAGGCCCACGACCACGAGCACTCCGACGGCGAGCACGCCGAGGAAGAGCACGCCGAGGAGGAGCACGCCGACGAGCCGGTGACCGACCCGCACTTCTGGCACGACCCGATGCGGATGGCCGACGTCGGCGACGCACTGGCCGACCACCTGGCCACCGTGGACGAGACCAACGCCGAGCAGTACACCGCCAACGCCGCGGACCTGCGGGCGCAGCTCGCGGAGCTGGACGGGGAGTTCCGGGACGGCCTGGCCGACTGCGCGACCCGGGAGCTGGTGACCAGCCACAGCGCCTTCGGCTACCTCGCCGACGCCTACGACCTCGAGCAGTTCGGCATCAGCGGGCTGGCGCCGGACGAGGAGCCGTCCACCGACGCACTGACCGAGGCGACCGAGTTCGTCCGCGAGCACGGCGTGCGCACCATCTACTTCGAGACGCTGGTCAGCCCCGCCGTCGCCGAGACCGTGGCCCGGGAGACCGGCGCGCATACCCGGCAGCTGGACCCCATCGAGGGGCTCACCGACCAGTCGCAGGGCGCGGACTACCTGGAGCTCATGCGGGCCAACCTGGCGAGCCTGCGGACGGGGCAGCAGTGCTCCTGAGCGCCCGGCCCGGTGGTGCCGCCACCACCCTCCCCACTGCCGGGATCAGCGCACTGACGGTGCGGGGCGGGGGTTTCGGTCACGGCCGGGACGCCGTCCTCACCGGCGTCGACCTGACGGTGCGGCCCGGGGAGGTGCTCGCGGTCCGCGGGCCGAACGGGGCCGGCAAGTCGACGCTGGTCCGGGGGGTGCTGGGCCTGTGCGACGTGCAGGCCGGCGAGGTGCGGCTGTTCGACGTGCCGCGGGCGCGGTTCCGAGACTGGCACCGGGTCGGCTACGTCCCCCAGCGGCACACCGTGGCCGGCGGCGTCCCGGTGACCGTGCGCGAGCTGGTCTCCTCCGGCCGGCTGAGCCGGCTGCGGGCCTGGCAGCGGTTCGGCGAGGCCGACCGGTGCGCGGTCGACTGCGCGCTGGAGGGCGCCGGGCTGGCCGGGTCCGACCGCCGGCTGCTCGCGGAGCTGTCCGGCGGTCAGCAACGCCGCGCGCTGCTGGCCCGCGCACTGGCCGGCGACCCGGAACTGCTGCTGCTGGACGAGCCGACCGCCGGCGTCGACGCGGCCAGCCAGCGGGTGGTGGCCAGCACCCTGGCCGGGCTCGCCGAGACCGGCGCCGCCGTCGTCGTCGTGCTGCACGAGCTGGGCCCGCTGGCGGAGGTGGTGACCAGGACGGTGACGCTGCCGGGCGCGGGCGCCCCGTGCTGAGCTACGAGTTCATGCGGCTGGCCCTCGCGGCCGCCGTGCTCGTCGGCCTCACCGCACCCACCGTCGGCGTCTACCTGGTGCAGCGCCGGCTGTCGCTGATCGGCGACGGCCTGGGCCACGTGGCGCTGCTGGGCGTGGCGGTCGGCCTGGTCACCCGGTCCGCGCCGGTGCTCACCGCGCTGCTGGCCACGGTGGCCGGCGCGGTGGCGGTGGAGGTGCTGCGCGCCCGCCGGTCGGCCAGCGCCGACGTCGCGCTGGCCATCATGTTCTACGGCGGGCTGGCCGGTGGCGTCGTCGTCGTCACCCGGGCGCCGGCGGGCACCCCGATCACGCTCGACGGCTACCTGTTCGGCGCGCTCACCACGACGACCCGGGGTGACCTGGTCCTCTTCGCCGTGCTGGCCGCCGTCGTGCTCGCGGTGACGGTCGGGTTGGGCCGCTCGCTGTTCACCGTCGCGCTGGACGAGGAGCACGCCCGGGCCAGCGGGCTGCCCGTGCTGCAGCTGAACCTCCTGCTGGCGGTGGTCACCGCGGTCACCGTCACGCTGTCGATGCGGGTGCTCGGCCTGCTGCTGATCAGCGGGCTGATGGTGCTGCCCGCCGGCTGCGCGCAGCTGGTGGCCCGCAGCTTCCGGAGCAGCCTGGTGATCGCGGCGCTGATCGGGGTGACCGTGTCGGTCAGCGGCACCGCGGTCTCCTGGTACGCCGACACCCCGTCCGGCGGGACCATCGTGCTGATGGCGGTCGCCGCCTACGCCGTGCTCAGCGTCGGCCGGCTGGCCCGCCGCGGCAGCCCCCGGCACGGGCCGGGGGTCGTCCCCTCCCCGGTGCGACCGGTGGGCCGGCCGAGCGAGGTTTCCCTCCCCCGCTGACCGGCGGCGCCCGGGCCGGGCGCCGCCGGCAGCTCAGCGGACGGCGAGCAGCACCCGGTCGTCGTGGTCCTGCCAGATGGTGCCCACCTCGATGAAGCCGGCCTCGGCCAGCGCGGCCTCGTGCATCCGCAGCCCGGTGAGCCGGGTGCCGGGCGCGTGGTCGTCCGGGCCGCGCTCGGCGGCGTTCCGCCGCTCTCGCTCGGCGACGGCGCCGGTCAGCTCGGGGGCGGCCAGCGCGGCGGCCCACCAGGCGTCCCAGTCCGGCACACCGTCGGCGCCGAAGGCCTGCTCGGCCCGGCGCCGCTCGGCCGCCTCGGACAGCCGGGTCAGCACCGCCTGGCCCGGCTCGTAGGCCATGTTGTCCGCGTTGGCCAGCACGCCACCGGCCGGCAGCAGGGCGGCGACCCGCCGGTAGGTGGCCGCGAGCTGCCCGGCCGACAGCCAGTGCAGCGCGGTGGAGCTGACCACCGCGTCGACCTCGGTCACCGGCAGCCGCTGCGGCCAGGCCGGGTCGCGGAGGTCGGCGTCGACCCACGTCAGCCGCCCGTCCGCGTCGCCCAGCGCGGCCGCGCCGACGGCGACCAGCACCGGGTCCATGTCCACGGCGACGACCCGCGCGGCCGGGAACCGCTCCAGCACCCGGGCGCCGAAGGAGCCCGGGCCGCAGGCCAGGTCGAGGACGGTCCCGCCGGCGGCGAGCCGGTCGCCGACCAGTTCCGCGAGCGCGTCCAGCGCGGCGGTGAACCGCTCCTCGCGGTGCCGCAGGTAACCGCTCTGCTGGCGGTCCCAGTCGTGCAGCAGCCGGCGCCAGTCGGTGGTGGTGAGCTGATCGGTCACGGGTGGATCTCCTCCAGGGGTGGGGGTGCTGCGACGTCCCGGTCGGGGCGCGCAGGGTCAGGGGTGGGGCGTCCGGGGGGTTCCCGACGCAGCCGCGCGAGGACGGCGGGCGTGGCCCCGTGGTCGACGACCGCGCCGCGGTGCAGCACGAGCAGCTCGTCGGTGAGCGCGGCGACGGCGGCCAGGTCGTGGGAGATGACGACGAGGGCGACACCCTCGGCCCGCACGGACCGGAGCAGCTCGAGCACCCCGGCGCGGACGACGGCGTCCAGCGAGCTGACCGGCTCGTCCAGGACGATCAGATCGGGCGCGGCGGCGAGCGCGCGGGCGATCACCACCCGCTGCTGCTGGCCACCGGAGAGCTGCCAGGGCCGCCGGCCGGCGAGCCCGGCGGCCAACCCGACCCGGGTGAGCAGCTCCGCCGCACCACCGGGCGGAACCTCGCGGCCGCGCCGACGGGCCAGCAGCAGGGCCTCCTGCAGCGCCGCGCCGACCGGCTGGCGCGGGTCGAGTGCAGTGGCCGGGTCCTGGAAGACCAGCTGGGCGTGGCCGGTGCCCGCGACCGGGGGCGACCCGGCGAGCTCGACGGTGCCCGCGGTCGGCTGGTGCAGCCCGGTGAGCACCCGGGCGAGGGTGGTCTTCCCGCTGCCGGACTCCCCCACCACGCCCAGCGCGCCACCGCGCGGCAGCGTGAACGACACCCCGGCCAGCGCAGGCCGGGGCGCCGACCGGCCCCACCGCCCGGCGGGGTACCGCACGCCGACGTCCCGGGCCCGGAGCAACGGTGCACCCACGCGGGCAGGAGCAGGAGCAGCGGCCGGGGCGGCGGCGGCGCGCAACGCCCGGGTGACCGGGTGCGCGGGTGCGCCGAGCACCCGGGCCACCGGCCCGGACTCCACCACCCGCCCGGCGTCGAGCACGGTGACGGCGTCGGCGCGCTCGGCCACCAGCCCGAGGTCGTGGCTGATGAGCAGGACGGCGGCGCCCCGCTCGGCCCGGGCCCGGGCCAGCAGCGCCAGCACCTGTCCGGCGGTGGCGGCGTCCAGCGCGCTGGTCGGTTCGTCGGCGACGAGCAGCTCCGGCCCACCGGCGAGCGCGGCGGCGACCAGCACCCGCTGGCGCATCCCGCCGGACAGCTCGGCCGGCCGGGCGCGCAGCACCCGGTCGACGTCGGGCAGGCCGGCCCAGACCAGCAGTTCGCGGGCGACTGCGGCGGCCGCCCGCCGGTCGAGCCCGCGGTGCAGCCGGGCGGCCTCGGCCACCTGGGGCCCGATCCGGCGCAGCGGGTCCAGCGCGGTGCCGACGTCCTGGGGCACCAGCGCCACCCGGGCGCCGCGCACCCGCCGCAGGTCGCGCTCGGCGGCACCGACCAGCTCCCGCCCGGCCAGCCGCACGGAGCCACCGGCGACCGCGCCGGCCGCCTCGGGCAGCAGGCCGAGCAGGGCCGCGGCGGTCAGCGACTTGCCCGAGCCGCTGGCGCCGACCAGCGCCACCACCTCGCCCCGGCCGACGTCGAGGTCCACGCCGTCGACCACCCGGCGCCCGTCCGGCCCGGACAGCTCCACGGTCAGCCCGCGCACCGCCAGCAGCACACCGGTGGGACTGCCGGCGGGCGCGGGGCGAGCACGGTGCCCGGGGGTCCGCACGGCCGGCCGGCCGTGCGTGGTCCAGGCCTGCGCATGCCGGGCCAGCACCAGCACGAGCAGGACCAGCAGCGCGAGCATCAGCATGGGCAGCAGGAACAGCCGCGGGTCGGTGGCCAGGAAGGGCCGGGCCTCGACGATCATCGACCCCCACTCCGGGGTCGGGGGGCGGACACCCAGCCCCAGGAAGCTCAGC
This sequence comes from Modestobacter sp. VKM Ac-2978, assembly GCF_026968025.1. Classification (NCBI taxonomy): domain Bacteria; kingdom Bacillati; phylum Actinomycetota; class Actinomycetes; order Geodermatophilales; family Geodermatophilaceae; genus Modestobacter; species Modestobacter sp. VKM Ac-2978. Next base: position 390,165 of record NZ_JAPVBP010000004.1, read on the forward strand.
GTCGAGACCGCGAGCACCAGGCCGGCGACGTCCGTGCCGGCCAGCACCAGCACCGGTCCGGCGACCGCCGGCAGCAGGTGCCGCGCCAGCACCCGGCCGGGCCGGGCACCGAGCAGGGTCAGCGCCTGGACGACCGGGGCGTGCCGGCGCAGCAGCACCTCCATCCGCACCAGCCGGGCGTACGCCGCCCAGCCGCCGGCGGCCAACGCGAGCACCAGTCCCTCGGCACCGCCGCCGAGCACGCCGGCGAGCACCACCCCGACCAGCAGCGCCGGCACGGCGACGACGACGTCGCTGGCCCGCAGCACCAACGAGTCCACCCAACCGCCGCGCCAGCCGGCGAGCAGCCCCAGTGCCAGGCCCAGCGGCAGCGAGATCGCCACGGTCAGCAGCACGATGCCCAACGAGGTGCGGCCGGCGACCAGCAACCGGGTCAGCTCGTCGCGGCCGAGGTGGTCGGTGCCCAGCCAGTGCACGGCCGAGGGGCCGACCCGGACGACGGTGAGGTCGGTGGCGGTCGGGGACCACGGGCTGAGCAGCGGCCCGATCAGCACGGCGAGCACCACCAGCCCGAGCAGCCCGAGCGCGGCCCGGGCCGTCGCCGTCACGCGCGCACCCCGGCCCGGGCGTCGACGAGCGCGGCCAGCGACCCGGCCAGGCCGCGGACGGAGACCGCACCGACGGCGATCAGCAGCACGGCGGCCTGCAGCGGGTACCAGTCGCGGAACTGCAGCGCCCGCACCAGGTAGTCGCCCAGTCCCGGCCAGCCGAAGGCGGTCTCGGCGACCAGGGTGGCGGCCAGCGCGGTGCCCACCACGTCCCCGACGACCACCAGCAGCGGGGCGGCCGCGTTCGGCAGCGCGGTGGCCAGCAGCACCCGGGCCGGGGACAGCCCGCGCGCGCGGGCGGTGGTCACGAACGGCTCGCGCAGCGTGCTGCGCAGCCGGGCCTCGGTGACCTGGGCGAGCACGGCGGCCAGCGGCAGGCCGATCACCGCCGCCGGCAGCACCAGCGACGGCCAGCCGGCGATGCCCTGGGTCGGCAGCAGCCGCCACTGCAGCGCGAACAGCAGCACGCCGAGCTGGGCGAAGGCGAAGGCCGGCACGGACAGCAGGGCGAGCGAGCCCAGTCGGATCGGCAGCCGGACCACCCGGCGCCGGGTCAGCGCGGCCGCTCCCCCGGCGGTGAGCCCGAGGAGCACGGCGACGACCGCACCCGCCGTGGCCAGGGTGACCGTCGGGCCGAGCCGGGCGGCCACCTCACCGGCGACGTCCTGGCCGGTCCGCGCCGAGGCGCCCAGCTCACCGGTGACCAGGCCGCCGAGCCCGTGCAGGTACCGGACGGGGGCGGGCAGGTCCAGCCCGAGCTCGGCCCGCACCCGGGCCACCGCCTCGGCGGTGACCACCCCGTCGCGGGCGAAGACGATCGCGGTGGCGGCGTCCCCGGCCGCCAGCGAGAGCAGCCCGAAGGTCAGCAGCGACACGACGAGCAGGACGGCGACGCCCTCCCCGGCGCGGCGGCCGGCCGCCCGGCCGGCCGCCGCGACCCAGGAGCCCCCCACCGGTCAGCCGGAGACGGTGACGTCGCTCAGCGGCAGGTCGTACTCGGTCGCGCCGAGCTCGAACCCCTCGACGGTGTCGCGCACCGCCCACTGCCGGGGCAGCTGCACCAGCGGCACCGCGGCGGTCTGCTCCGCCAGCGTCGTCCAGATCGCGTCGAAGGCCGCCTGCCGGCTCTCCTCGTCCGGCGCGGCCAGCGCGGCCGGGACCTGCGCGTCGAGCTCGGGTGAGGCGAACAGGTGCCCTTCCTGCGCGCTGCGGAAGTTGGCCGTCAGCGTGCTGTAGGGGTCGTAGGGCGCCCCGTAGGTGGAGTAGAAGCGCAGGTCGAAGTCCCGGGCGGAGACGGTGGTGCCGTAGGCGGTGCTGTCCAGCGGGGTGATGGTCACCCCGATGCCCACCTCGCCCAGCTGGTCGGCGACAGCCTGGCTCAGCGACGTCGCCTGCGGCAGCAACCCGGGGTCGAGGACGAGGTCCAGCTCGAGCGGGACGCCGTCCTTGCTGCGCACCCCGTCCCCGGTCCACCCGGCCTGCTCCAGCAGCTCCCCGGCGGCGGCCGGGTCCGCGGCGACGGCCGGCTCGGGCTCGGGGCCGTAGGGCACGTTGGCCGGGAAGACGGTGGTGGCCGCGGTGGCGCGCCCCTCGAACAGGCCCTCGGCGATGCCCGGGCGGTCAACGGCGAGGTCCATCGCCCGCCGGACCGCCGGGTCGGCGAGCGCCGGGTTGCCGGTGTCGACGTTGACGGTGAGCAGCAGGTTGGTCGTCGACTCGGTCGTGAGCACCTCCACCCCGTCGGTCTGCTCCAGCGCCGCGGCCTCCTCCAGTGCGAGCGGAGCGGTGTACTCCCCGCCGATCACGTCGACCTCGCCGGCCTGCAGTGCGGCCACCCGGGCGGCGGCGTCCGGGATGACCGCGAACTCGACCCGGTCCAGCGTGGGGGTGCCGCCCCACCAGTCGTCGTTGCGCACCAGCACGATCCGCTGCTCGTCCAGCGACTCGACCTGGTACGGCCCGGTGCCCACCGGCTCGCCGGCGGCGGCCGGACTGGTGAACCGCACCGGCCTGGTGAGGGCCAGCTCGTTGAGCGCGGAGTGGTAGGGCTGGCTGAGCCGCCAGGTGATCGTGCCGGCGTCGGTGGCCTCGATCGACTCGGTCACGCCGGTCAGCCCGAGGAAGCTGTTGTCCGGGTCCTCGACCCAGCGCAGCAGGTCGGTGCGGGCCACCTCGGCGTCGAACGGCGTGCCGTCGGTGAAGGTGACGCCCTCGCGGAGGCTGAAGGTCATCGTCAGCCCGTCGTCGCTGACCTCGAAGGACTCGGCCAGCGCGGGGGCGAACCCGCCGTCGGCGGTGTACCGCACCAGCGGCTCGAAGACCTGGTCCAGCACGGTGAAGGAGGAGGTCGTGTAGTCCTGCACGGACAGCGACGCCTCCGGGTCGGCCAGCGCGATGCGGAGCACCTGCTCCCCCGGTGTGCCCGCGGCGGCGCCGTCGTCGGACAGGCCGCACGCGGACAGTGCGAGCACGAGTGCCCCGGCGGCGAGGGTGGCCAGGGGGCGGGACGCGGACATGGGAGTGCCTTCTCTCCGGGGGTCGTGTGGGGGGACGGTCCTGGTCACGGTGGTCAGCGACCCGCGCCCGGGTGAGGCAGCAGGTCCATCTCGTTGCCGCGGGCCATCAGCGCTTGGCCTTCCGGGCGTCACGGCGCCGCTCGGCCCGGTTGCGCCGGTCGATCGCCGCAACGCCGGGCACGCCCGGGAGCGGGTCGGGCCCGGTGGGGCAGCTGGTCGATGCACAGCAGTCGGACATGGGGCCTCCTCGGTTCGGGGCTCCGCGTCGGAGCCGGACGCCACCGTAGACGACAACGATTGTCATCTTCACGTTAGGGTGGCGGGGTGACCTCGCCCCGGACCCCGCTCGTCCTGATCACCGGCCTGCACCCCGGCCTCACCGCGCTGGCGGCGCACGACCTGCTCACCTCGTCGGTCGGCACCCTGCTGGTGCAGCACGACCTCCGCCGGCTCGGCGAGGGCGTCGTGCTGCGGACGACGCGCGACCACCGGCCCACCCGGGTGGTCGAGCACACGACCGCCGTCGAGCTCGCCCACGGCTGCCTCTCCTGCACGCTGCGGCTGGACCTGCTGCCGCTGCTGCGCACCCTGGCCAGCCGGGACGACGTCGCCCGGATCGTGCTGCAGCTGGACCCCGCGCTGGAGAGCGACCACCTGTGCTGGGCCCTGCGGGAGGTGGAGCTCGACGACGAGCCCGCCGGCCGGTCGGCGACCGTCGCGGACCACGTCGAGGTCGTCGACGTCCTCGCCGTGGTCGACGCGGAGCGCTGGCTGGACGCCGCCACCGGCGAGGAGACGCTGGCCGACCGCGGGCTGGCGGCCACGCCCGACGACGACCGCACCCTCGCGCAGGTGGCGGTGGACCAGGTCGCCGGCGCGGACGCCGTGCTGCTCGTCGGCGAGGCGGCCGACCCATGGTCCGCGGTCCGGCTCACCGCCGTCCTGGACCGGCTGGTGCCCGCCGTGCCGCGCGCCCGCTTCCGTCCCGGCCGCGCCGCGGCGCTGCTCACCGGGGCCGCTCGCCCGGGCCGCCGGGCCCGGCCGCGCTCCCCGTACGACCCGCTGCTGACCGGCCAGCCACCGCTGCAGGAGGACGCCGGCGTCCAGCTGGTCCGGTTCTCCGCCGGCCGCCCGTTCCACCCCGGACGGCTGCACGCCGCGATCGACGTCCTGCTGGAGGGCGTGGTCTGCAGCCGCGGCCGGTTCTGGCTGGCCAGCCAGCACGACCGGGCGCTCTGGCTGGAGTCCGCCGGTGGCGGGTTGCGCGTCGGGGACGCCGGGCCGTGGCTGGCCACGATCGGCGACGACCCGGAGCTGTGGGCGCAGGTGGACCCGCAGCGGGCGGCCGCCGCGGCCCTGCGCTGGGACCCGCTGCACGGCGACCGGGACGTCGAGCTCGTCGTCCTCACCCACCGGCAGCCGGCGGAGGCCATCACCGCCGCGCTGTCCGCCGCGCTGCTCACCGACGGCGAACTGGCCGCCGGTCCCGCGACCTGGACGGCGTTCGACGACCCGTTCGGCGAGTGGCACTCCGACCCCTGCGAGGCAGCCGGCCCCGCCGACGACCCCCAGCGCGACAACGACCTGCACACCGCCGACCGAGAGGACCGATCCTGATGAGAGCCGGCATCCACCCCGAGTACCGCACCGTGGTCTTCCGGGACACCGCCAGCGGCGCCACCTACCGGACCCGCTCCACGATCCGCACCGACCAGACGATCGAGCTGGACGGCGAGACGCTGCCGGTGGTCACCGTGGAGATCAGCGCCGCGTCGCACCCGTTCTGGACCGGCAACCAGCGGGTGCTGGACACCGCCGGCCGGGTCGAGCGGTTCCACCAGCGGTACGGCGCCGTCGCCCGGCCGGCACGGAAGCGGGGCTGAGGCGTGGCCGTCGCCGACCGGGGCCTGCTGCTGTGAGCCACCGCCCGGTCCCGGGTGGGGACGCCGGCGGGCCCCTGGTCGCGCTGTGCGTGGGGCACCGCTGCGCGGCACTGCGCCGACTGGCCGGCACGGCGGACGGCGTGGAGCAGGTGGCCGAGGCCGTGCGGCACACCACCGGCGCGGTGCTGGTGACCGCGGACTGCCTGGGCCGCTGCGACCGCGCGGCCCTCGCCGGGCTGGCCCACCGCTCCCCGGGGACCGGCCGGCCGGGCCCGGCGCTCTGGGTGTCGGAGGTGCAGACCCCCGAACGGACCGCCGGCCTGGTCGCCTGGGTCAGCGCGGGCGGGCCGGGGGTCGCGGGCACGGCCACCGACCTGCCCGAGTGCCTGCGGGCCGCGGTGGCCGGGGTCGGCCCGCCACTGCGGCCGGCGTGACGTGGCGGGGCAGGGACGCCGTCCCTGCCCCGCCGCTGGTCACTCGTTCGCCGAGCCGGCCGAGTCCCCGGCGCGCTGTTCGCTGCTCGGGGCACCGACCCAGACGGTCTTGGCGTTCATGAACTCGCGCATGCCCAGCTCGGTGAGCTCCCGGCCGTAGCCGCTCTGCTTCACCCCACCGAAGGGCAGCTCCGGGTAGCTGGTGGTCATCCCGTTGACGAACGCCATCCCCGACTCGATGTCCCGGACGAACTGCGCCCGCTCGTCCTCGTCCTCGCTCCACAGGTTCGAGCCGAGCCCGTAGGGGTGGCTGTTGGCGATCTCGATCGCCTCGTCGAGGGAGTCGACGGTCCACAGCGCCGCGACCGGCCCGAACACCTCCTCGGCGTAGAGGTCCATCCCCGGGGTGACGCCGGTGAGCAGCGTGGGCTCGTAGAACCAGCCGGGCCGGTCCACCCGCGCACCGCCGACCACGACGGTCGCGCCCTTCGCCCGGGCGTCCTCGACGTAGGCCTCGACGTCGGCCAGGCCGGACTCGGTGGCCAGCGGCCCGACGTCGGTGCCCTCGTCCATCGGGTCGCCGACGGTCAGCGCACCGATCTTCTCGGCGAACAGCCGGGTGAACTCCTCGGCGACGTCGCGGTGCACGAAGAACCGCTTGGCCGAGATGCAGCTCTGCCCGTTGTTCTGGTTGCGGGAGGTGACCGCGACCCCGGCCGCGGCGTCCAGGTCCGCCGAGGGCATCACGATGAACGGGTCGGAGCCACCCAGCTCCAGCACCGTGGGCTTGAGCGCGTCCCCGGCGATCGAGGCGACCGACTGGCCGGCCGGCGCGCTGCCGGTCAGCGTCGCGGCGACCACCCGGTCGTCCCGGATGACCCGCTCGATGGTGCCGGAGCCGATCAGCAGGGTCTGGAAGACGTCGTCGGGGAAGCCGGCCTTGCGGAAGACCTCCTCCAGGTACAGCGCGGTCTGCGGCACGTTGCTGGCGTGCTTGAGCAGGCCGACGTTGCCGGCCATCAGCGCCGGGGCGGCGAACCGCATCGCCTGCCACAGCGGGAAGTTCCACGGCATGACCGCCAGCACCACGCCCAGTGGCTGGTGGGTGACGTAGGCCTGCTGCGCACCCACGGCGTCGGCGTCCAGCCGCTGGGGCTCCAGCATCGCCGGCCCGTGCTCGGCGTAGTACCGCAGCGCCTTGGCGCACTTGCCCACCTCGGCCTTCGCCGAGGACAGCGTCTTGCCCATCTCGGTGGTCATCAGCTCGGCCACGGCGTCGGTGTCGGCGTCCAGTACGTCGGCCGCCGCCCGCAGCCAGCGCACCCGGTCCTCGACCGGGGTGCGCCGGTAGCTGCGGTACGCCGCGGCCGCGCGACCGATCTTGTCCTCCAGCGCCTCGTCGGAGAGCGGCTCGTAGGTCTTCAGCGTCTCGCCGGTGGTGGGGTTGATCGTGGCGATGGCCATGGGGGCTCCCGTCGTCGTCCGTGTCGCGGGTCGGTGCCGGACGGCGGCGCTCCCCGTGGGCGCTCTGGCGGTCCGGCGCGGCTCGCCTGCACCGTGCACCTGCCCGGCGCTCCCGGAAGGGAAACGGCTGGACGTGGGACGCCGGGAGTTCACGTGGGCACCGCCGACTGGTCGCCCAGTGCAACCACAGTGCCCCCATGCCGCTAGATGCACCCCTGTCCCGCCGCACCGTGCTGAAGGGCGGGGCCGTCACGGCCGCCGCCCTGACCTTCGGTGGGCTCACCAGCGAGGCCGCCCGCGCGGCCGTGGCCGAGACCGCCCGTTCCGGCGTCTTCGGCTTCGGCGTCGCCAGCGGCGACCCCACGGCCACCGAGCTGCTGCTCTGGACCCGGGTGACGCCCACCCCCGAGTCGCTGCCCGGCAGCCGTCGCGGGCCGGCCGTCCCGGTCCGCTGGGAGGTCGCCGCCGACGAGGCGTTCACCCGCATCGTGCGCAGCGGGAACGTCGTCGCCGACGTCAGCCGCGACCACACCGTCAAGGTCGTCGTGAACCGGCTGACCCCCTACACCCGCTGGTTCTACCGGTTCACCTGCGCCGGCGAGACCTCCCCGGTCGGCCGTACCCAGACGGCGCCGGACGAGCCGGGGCAGACCCACGCGCTGCGCATGGCGTTCGTCTCCTGCAGCAACTGGACCGGCGGGTACTTCACCGCCTACCGCGGGATCGCCGCCCGTGACGACCTGGACTTCGTGCTGCACCTGGGCGACTACCTCTACGAGTACGGCAACGCCCCGCGGGTGGCAGGTGTCGCCGGCTCCGGTGACCGGTACGGTCCCAACGCGCTGATCGGCGTCCGGGACCACGAGCCGGTCCACGAGATGGTCACGCTGGAGGACTACCGGATCCGGCACGCGCTCTACAAGACCGACCCGGACCTGCAGCGGGCGCACCAGCAGCACCCGTGGATCGTGATCTTCGACGACCACGAGATCACCAACGACGCCTATGACTTCGGCGCGGAGAACCACGAGCGGGACGACGACCCGGCCACCCCCTACACCGAGCCGGGCAAACCGGACGGGATCAAGCCCGAGGGTGACTTCCTGTTCCGCCGGGCCAAGGCGTTCCAGGCCTACCTGGAGTGGATGCCGATCCGCGAGCCCGCGATGTGGCAGCCGCACGCCAGCAAGGGCCGGCAGTTCTTCCGCCGCTTCAGCTTCGGCGACCTGGCCGAGCTGTCGGTGATCGACACCCGGCAGAACCGCAGCGAGCAGGTGCCGGGCACCGTCGACGGCGCGCTCAACCCGGCGCTGACCGACCCGCGCCGGCACCTGCCCGAGCCGCCGCAGCTGGACTGGCTGACGAAGGGCATCCGCACCGGGCGCACCGCCTGGCACCTGGTCGGCAACCAGACGGTGTTCGCCCGGGTGTTCGCCGTCCCCCGCCCGGGGACGGTGCCCGGCTCGGTGTTCAACACCGACCAGTGGGACGGCTACCAGGCCGACCAGCGCGCGGTGCTGGAGGCGATGGCCGCCGCGGAGCGCACCGACCCGGTGGTGCTGACCGGGGACATCCACTCCTCCTGGGCCAACGACCTCCCCCGGGACTTCGACGGCTACCGCGGCGACGGCAACTCGGTGGGCGTGGAGTTCGTCTGCCCGTCGGTGACCAGCAACGGGTTCAAGGAGGCCGTCGGCTCCGCGGCCGCCGCGACCGCCACCACCGCCGCCTTCCAGGGCGCCAACCCCTGGGTCCGCTACCTGGAGGGCATCGGCCACGGCTTCGTCGTCCTGGACGTGACCCCGGAGCGGGTGCAGGCCGACTTCTGGTTCATCCGCAGCAACGGTGACAAGGGCCTGGCCGTCGACCCGAGGCTGGACCCGCAGGCGACGGTCGGCTACGAGACCTCCTTCGCCACGGTGAAGGGCTCGCGCAAGGTCAGCGGCCCGACGGCCGAGCTGGGGCCGCGCTCGGACTCCCCCCGGACGGTCTGAGCTCGGCGGCCACGGCTGCGGGTCCGGGTGCGCCCGGGCCCGCAGCCGGGCCCTCGGGCCTTCCCGGGCAGGACCATGGTCACGCCCGTAGCGTCGGGCCCGCGGGCCGGACCGGCCCGAGACGTCGAGGGCGGAGGACGATGGACACCGGTCGCATCCGGAACGCAGCACTGGCCCGCAAGGTGGTGCCGGCCGAGCAGGCCGCCGCGCTGATCCGGCCCGGGGACACGCTCGGGATGAGCGGGTTCACCGGCGCCGGTCACCCCAAGGCCGTGCCGGAGCTGCTGGCCCAGCGGATCACCGCGGCGCACGCCGCGGGCGAGTCGTTCCAGGTCGACCTGTGGACCGGGGCCTCCACCGCCCCCGAGCTGGACGGCGCGCTCGCCGCCGCCGACGGCATCGGCCTGCGGTTGCCCTACCAGTCCGACCCGATCGCCCGGCAGAAGATCAACGCCGGCGAGATCGACTACGTCGACGTCCACCTCTCCCACGTCGCCCAGCTGGCCTGGGAGGGCTTCCTCGGCCCGCTGGACGTCGCCGTCGTCGAGGTCAGCGGGATCACCGAGGACGGGCAGCTGATCCCCTCCTCCTCGGTCGGGAACAACAAGACCTGGCTGGACCTCGCCGAGCGGGTGGTGTTGGAGGTCAACAGCTGGCAGCCGGCTGGGCTGGACGGCATGCACGACGTCTACTACGGGACGGCGCTGCCGCCGAACCGGCGGCCGGTGCAGCTGACCCGGCCCGGCGACCGGATCGGTGTGCCGCACCTGCGGGTCGACCCGGACAAGGTCGTCGCCGTCGTCGAGACCTCCGCCCCGGACCGGAACACCCCGTTCAGCGAGCCCGACGACACCGCCCGGGCCATCGCCGGGCACCTGATCGAGTACCTGGAGCACCAGGTCTCGGTGGGCCGGCTGCCGGCCGAGCTGCTGCCGCTGCAGTCCGGCGTCGGGAACGTGGCCAACGCCGTCCTGTCCGGTCTGCAGGAGTCGCGCTTCGAGCAGCTGACCGCCTACACCGAGGTGATCCAGGACGGCATGCTCGACCTGCTGCGCTCGGGCACGCTCGCCTCGACGTCGGCGACGGCGTTCTCCCTGAGCCCCACCGCGATCGCCGACTTCAACGCCCACGTGGCCGAGTTCCGGGACCGGATCGTGCTGCGGCCGCAGGAGATCAGCAACCACCCGGAGATCGTCCGCCGGCTGGGGGTGCTGGCGATGAACGGGATGATCGAGGCCGACCTGTACGGCAACGTGAACTCCACCCACCTGATGGGCAGTCGCATCCAGAACGGGATCGGCGGCTCGGGCGACTTCGCCCGCAACGCCTACGTCTCCTTCTTCCTCACCCCGTCGACGGCCAAGGGCGGGGCGATCTCCGCGATCGTGCCGATGGTGTCCCACGTCGACCACACCGAGCACGACGTGTCGGTGATCGTCACCGAGCACGGGCTGGCCGACCTGCGGGGCCTGCCGCCGCGCAAGCGGGCGCAGCTGGTCATCGACAACTGCGCTGCTCCGGAGTACCGGCCGCTGCTCACCGACTACTACCAGCGCGCGGAGCGCGGGGCGTACGGCCGGCACACCCCGCACCTGCTCGCCGAGGCGCTCAGCTGGCACACCCGCTACCTGGAGACCGGCAGCATGCTGCCCGGCTGACGCCTCAGCCGCTGGGTTCACGAACGCTTGGCGTCCAGGCGCTGCAGCAGGTCGTCGGCGGCCTTCTCGATCTCCGGGTGGTCGTTCTGGCTGGCCCGCTGCTTGGCGTGGATCAGCGCCGCCCGGTTGACCTTCGTGAAGTCGCCGTAGGGGAACCGGTAGCGGCCCTTGGTGCCCTCGCCCTTGTCCGGGTCGACCGCCAGGTGCCACTGCGCGTAGCCCTCCTGCCCCTCGTCGTCCCGCTCCTCGTTCTCCTCGTCGGCCGACGGTGCGGCGTCGGACCACTCGGTCTGGTCGTCGTACTCCCCGGCGTCGATCAGCTCCCGGGCGTGCGCGACCCCGGCCTCGTTCACGTCGTAGTCAGGCATGCGGTCCCCCTACCCAGAGCGCCCGAGCGAACCCCGCCCACCGGTAGCGCGGCGCGCTCGACAGCGGACGACGTCGAGATCGGGCTGATGGCGGTCTCCCTGGGCACGTGACCGCCACCGGCCCGATCTCGGCGGCGTTCCTCAGCCCTGCGGCATGGTGATCACCGGCTTGACGACGGCGCCGCTGTAGGAGGCCTCCATCGCGTCGCTGATCCGCTCCAGCGGGAAGTACTCGACCAGCCGGTCGAACGGGAACCGTCCGGCGGCGTAGAGGTCCATCAGCGCACCGATCAGCCGCGGGCTGCGGTCGCTGCCGCCCAGCGTGCCGACGATCGACTTCCCCCACAGCGTGCTGATGTGGTCGACGCTGAACTCCGCCCCGGCCGGCGCGCCGCCGATCAGCAGGCAGGTGCCGCGCATGCCGACGGAGTCGACGGCCTGACGGATGACCGGGACCACCCCGGTGCACTCCAGGGCGAAGTCCGCCGGGCCACCGCAGATGTCGGTGACCGCCTGCACCGCATCGGTGTCCGAGGCGTCGACGACGTGGGTGGCGCCCAGCTCGGTGGCCAGCCGGAGCCGGGACTCGTGTCGGTCGACGGCGATGATCGTCGTCGCCGGGGTGTTGCGGGCGGCCATGACGGCGGCGAGCCCGACGGTGCCGGCGCCGTAGACGACCAGCGAGGCACCGGGCTGGGGGCGGGCGGTGTTGAACACCGCCCCGGCACCGGTGGCCAGTCCGCAGGCCAGCGGGCCCATCAGCTCGACCGGCAGCCCGGCCGGGATCGGCACCAGGGCGTTGGCGGTGGTGAGCGAGTGGGTGGCGAAGGAGGACTGGCCGAAGAAGTGGCTGGCCAGCGGGCTGCCCTCGGTGGTGCGCAGCGCGGAGGGCCCGTCGAGCCGGTGCCCGCCGATGACCAGCTCGCCCAGCCGCAGGCAGTAGCGCGGTTCGCCGTCCAGGCAGTTGCGGCACTGCCCGCACCACGGCCAGCCGATGACCACCGGCTGGCCCTCGCTGAGGCCGGTGACGCCCTCGCCCACCGCGGCGACGGTGCCGGCGCCCTCGTGGCCGAGCACGCCGGGCAGCGGGAAGGGCATGTCGCCGTCGCGGGCGATGCCGTCGGTGTGGCAGAAGCCGGTCGCGGCGACCCGGACCAGCACCTCACCCGGGCCGGGCTCGTCCAGTTCGACGTCCCGGACGACGAACGGCCCGTGCTGCTCCTCGACGACGGCGGCGGTGACCTTCATCTGCGCTCCTGCACCGGACCGGCCGGTGACGGCCGCGCCGGTGCGTCCGCGGACCATCGCGCCGCGAACGTCCGCGCTCGGGCGTGCCCGCAGTCTGCCCGCCCCGCGTCGGCTCAGCGCAGCGGCGGGACGACTTTCCGCTCCGCCAGCTGCTCGAACAGCTCGCCGAAGCGCTGCTCGGTGTCCAGGCAGTCGGCGAACCCCGCCTGCCGCAGCTTGATCGTCGAGCTGACGTTGTCGAAGCCGGAGGTGAAGATGAACTCCCCGAACTCCCAGCCCACCAGGTCCTCGTACGGCGTCGGGACGAGGTCGTACCGCGCGGCCAGCCGCTCCCAGACGTCGCGCCGGTCGGCCATCGCCTCGGCGAGCGGCACCGGCTGCGGCTCGGCGTGCTCCATCCCGAACGCCCGGGCGAACGCCGGGAAGAGGTGGCGCCAGCGCAGCTGGTCGCCGTTGGTGACGTTGTAGACCTCGCCGTCCGCGGCCGGCTCGCCCCCGGCCCACACCGTGGCCCGGGCCAGCAGCTCGGCGTCGGTCACCTGGTAGAGCGCGTCGTAGGCGGCCAGGCTCCCGGGGAACCGCAGCGGCTGCCCCAGCTCCCTGCTGATCGCGGCGTACACCGCGATCACCATCAGCAGGTTCATCGGGTTGCCGACGGCGTAGCCGATGACGCCCTCCGGCCGGAGGACGGTCAACCGGAAGCCCCGTTCGGCGGCGACCTCGCGGAGCAGGTCCTCCTGGTCGTAGTAGAAGTTCGGCTGGACGATCCGCGGGTCGCTCTCCTTGGCCGGGGTGTTGAAGAAGCCCATGTGCGCGCCGTAGGCCTTGCCACCCTGGTACAGCGTCACGTGCTCCAGCGGCGCCCCTGCCGCGGCGAGCCCGTCGAGGGTGTGCCGCAGCATGCCGACGTTGACCTCCGACAGCTCCCGCGCGGTCGGCCGCTCGGCGTACGCGCCGAACACCAGGTGCGAGACGTCGCCTGCCCCGGCCAACCCGGCACGGGCGCCCTCGACGTCGCGCAGGTCGACGGCCAGGTGCCCCCAGCCCGCACCACGCGGGGGACGGCGGCTGAGCCCGCGGACCCGCCAGCCCGGCTGCCGCGCGTACTCGGCCGCGGCGGCTGCACCGATCACCCCACCCGCGCCGGTCACCAGCACGCTGCCCTGCTCCGTCATCCCGCTGCACCTCTCGTCGTCGGTCGTCCCCGGGCGTGCATGCCCGCCGGGGAGACCGCGAACCGGTCAGCGGCTGTGGCGCGCGACCAGTTCCGCGCCGATCCGGGTCAGCTCGGTCCGCACCTCGACCGGCTCGACCACCTCGACCGCCCCGCCGAGCCCGGCCAGCTGCTCAGCGACCGACCGGGCCGTGTGCGCCGCCACCCGGAGCGCGACCCGGCCGTCGGTCTGCTCCTCCCCGACGGTGCAGTGCCGGCCGAACAGCGCCTGCAGCACGGGCACCAGCCGGGCCGGCACGAGCACCGCAGCCGCGACCGCGGACCGGCGCCCCTCCATCTCCGCGACCACCTCCTCCCACACCGCCGCGAGCTCCAGCTCGGCCGGCCGCTGGGCGGGCTCGTCGGTCAGCTCCGCGGACACCACCCGGTCCGCCCGGAAGGTGCGCCGGCCCCGCGGGGTGCCGGCGAGCAGGTACCAGACGTCGCCCTTGGCGTCGAGGCCCCACGGGTCCACCACTCGCACGGCCGTCACCCCGTCCCGGCCCGGGTACCCCAACCGGAGCCGCCGGCGTCGGACGAGGGCCTGCTGCAGCAGCTCCACGACCGGCGGCCGCGAGTGGTCGGACCCTCCCCACCCGGCGCCGTCGACGACCACGGCCTCGGCCGCCGCCCGGGCGCCCTCCCGGAACGGTCCGGGCAGGGCGCGCACCAGCTTGCGCAGCGCGGTCCGGGCTGCCGGACCACCCTGCGCCGCCGGCCCGAGCAGCAGGAACAGCGCCGCCGCCTCGGCCTCGGTCAGCCCGGTGAGGTCGGTGCGGGCACCGCCGACCAGCGACCAGCCGCCGCCCCGGCCGGGCTGCGGGTAGACCGGGATGCCCGCCGCGGAGAGGGCCTCCAGGTCGCGGCGGGCGGTGGCCACGGACACCTCCAGCTCGGCGGCGAGCTGGGCGGCGGTCACCCGGCCGCGCGCCTGCAGCACCAGCAGCCCCGCCACCAACCGGTCCGCCCGCATGCCGGGGAGGATGCCGCGCAACGTGCTCAGGAGGTGAGCACTTCAGCGCGGATCGTGGTCCTCGTAGCCATCACCGGCGGCGCCCGCCGCCCGACGAGAGGACCCCGCGATGTTGCGAGAGCTGGCCACCGTCTCCTTCTACGCCGACGACCTGGCCGCGGCCGAGCGCTGGTACACCGAGCTGCTGGGCATCGAGCCCTACTACCGGGTGGCCGGCGGCTACCTGGAGTACCGGGTCGGGGAGAGCGAGGACGAGCTCGGCCTGATCGACGCCCGGTACCGGCCCGGCGGCCTCACCCCGGCCCCGGCCGACGCCGTCGTCTTCTGGGACGTCGACGACCTGCCGGCCGCCCTCGACCGGCTGGTGGCGCTGGGCGCGACCGTGCACGAGCCCGTGCGGGAGCACGGGGACGGCGAGGGGTTCGCCACCGCCTCCGTCGTCGACCCCTTCGGCAACGTGCTCGGCATCATGGTGAACCCGCACCACCGGGAGCTGCGGGCCCGCCGGACGGCCGCCGCGACCGGCTGAACCGCGGAGGCGTCAGCCGAACAGCTCGCTGATCAACGACTTCTGCTTCCGCGGCTTGCCGTAGGACCCGTGCGAGGAGCCGTGCCCGGAGCTGTTGCTGCGCACCTGGCCGAGCACCTCGCTGACGACGGCGCCCAACGACCCCGCCGACTGGCCCTGCGGGTGGGAGAACGGCTGCTGCGACGACGTCGGACGGGGCGGCTCAGCAGCCGGGGCGGGACGGGCGTGCCAGGCGTTCTCCGCGTCGACCAGGCGCTCCAGCTCACCGCGGTCCAGGAAGATCCCGCGGCAGTCGGTGCACTGGTCGACGTGGACGCCGTTGCGCTCGTAGGTGCGCATCGTCCCCTGACACTTCGGGCAGACCAGGTCCATGGCCGGGCAACGGCGCCCGTCGTCCGGGGGTTCCCGGCCGGTTCAGCGCTTGCCGCGCCGCTCGGCCGCGCGGGGGCGCGCCGCCTCGTCGCAGCGCTCCCGCGACCGGGTCTCGGAGAGGTAGTGCTGCACCGTCCCGAAGCTGGGCCGGGAGCCCCGGGCCGCGACGTCGTGGCGGGCCTCCCACTCGGCGATCACCTTCTCCGCCGGGGTCATGGTGAGCGGGTCGGGGTGCGGCCGGCGGGCACGGCCGGCCGAGCTGTCCATGGCTGCGTCGCTCATGGCTGGGTCCCTCCAGGAGGATGCGTGCCCCTCCATGGTCACCCCGTGGGGCGGGGTTGAGAAGACCTGTGCGCGCGCCGTGCCAGGGTGTCCATCGTGACCATCGAGCGCACCGTCCGGCTGTCCTTCACCACCGGGGCCCGGGAGGCGGGCACCCACACCAACCTCTCCGCCGTCCGGAGTGACGGCCCGGTCCTCTGGGTGGCCGGTGACGAGACGGCGACGATCGAACGGCTGGTCGCCGACGACCCGCACGCCCCGGGGAGCTACGCCGACCAGACCAGCTGCCGGCTCGCCGACCTGGTCGACCTGCCGGGCGAGGACGACGACGAGGAGGCCGACATCGAGGGGATCGCCCGGTCCGGCGACTTCCTCTGGGCCGTCGGGTCGCACAGCCTGCGGCGCAAGCGGATCAAGGCCAAGCACGACGGGGACAAGGCGCTCCGCCGGCTCGCCCAGGTGACCGGGCAGGCCAACCGGCAGGTCCTGGTGCGGATCCCGGTCACCGACGTCGACGGCCTGCCCACACCGGTGCAGGAGACGACCGTGGCGGGCGGGACCCAGCGGGCCGCCGTCTTCGGCGCGTCCGGCCCGGACCTGCGCGACCTGCTCGCCGACGACGAGCACCTGGCACCCTTCCTCGCCATCCCGGGCAAGGACAACGGCCTGGACGTCGAGGGCATCGCGGTGGCCGGGGAGCGGGTGTACCTGGGCCTGCGCGGCCCCGTGCTGCGCGGCTGGGCGATGGTGCTCGAGCTCCGCCCCGCCGTCGACCCGGACGACCCCGGCCGGCTCGTGCTCGAGCCGTTCGAGGACGGGCGCCGCTACCGCAAGCACGTGCTCGACCTCGCCGGGCTCGGGGTCCGCGACCTCTGCCCGCACGGTGCCGACCTGCTCGTGCTCGCCGGCCCGACGATGGACCTGGACGGGCCGGTGCACGTGTTCCGCTGGCACGGGGCGCTGGACACCGACACGCCGCAGGTGGTCCGGGGCGACCTGCTCACCCGCGACCTCGACCTGCCCTTCGGCATCGGGGTGGACCACGCCGAGGGCATCGGCCTGCTGGACGACGACCCGGCCGGCCCGCAGCTGCTGGTCGTCTACGACAGCCCGGCCCCCGAGCGGCTGCACGAGCACGGGGTGACCGCCGACGTCGTCCGGCTGCCGCCGCCGGCCACCGCCGGCTGAGTCAGGCTCCTTGCCCGAGGGCGGCGATCGTCGCCCGTACCTCCGCGGCCGTGCCCGGCTCCACCGGCAGGTGCGGCAGCAGCGCGGGGAGCTCCTCCGGGAGCAGGCCCTCGGCCAGCAGCACGTCCAGCAGCCGGTCGGCGGCGGACACCGGGACGGGCCGCGGGAGCCCCGCGGTGCCGATCGCCGCCTCGGCCAGGAACAGTGCACCCGCCAGCTCGTCCGCCGCCGGCCCCACCTCCGGGACCTCGGCCGGCGCCGCCGCCCGGGTGACCGCCTCCGCCGCGCGCACCAGGGACAGCGGCAGGCCCTCCGCCTCCACCTCCACCAGCGGGACCGCCCCCAGCGCCGCCAGCACCAGGTGCTCGGCGTCGATCCGCAGCGGTGCCTCCCACTCCCCCACCCGCACCACCTCGACCAGGTCGCCGCCGTCCTCCCCGAGCTCGTCGAGCAGCTCGGCCCAGTCGGCGGGACGGGTCGCCCGGGCACGCTCGACCGCGGCGACGCAGGTGTCGAGCACGAACGGCTCGACGACCTCCCGGTCGAAGTGCTCGGCGTAGAGCGTGCCGTCGGCGGTGACCGCGTTCAGTGCGTCCTGGAAGCTGCCGGGCCGGGCGTCGCCCAGCTCGAGGCGGCCGTCCTCCTCCCCGCTGAGCGGCTGACCGGTCACCGCCCGGGCGCCGAGGGTCAGCCCGGTGGCGGTCACGCGGCCGCGGACGCGCAGGTGGTGGTCGTGATCGGAGAGGCCGACCGACCAGGCGCAGGCCTCCGCGATCAGCGCGCCGGCGCGCTCACGGAGCACGTCCCGGCTGAGCAGGGCGATGAGGTCCGGGCCGAAGTCGCTGTCGTACACCCCTCCACCATGCCCTCTCCCCGCCGTCGGGGGTGGGCGGGCGGCGCGGCGGGTGGCGACCTCCGCGTTGACCGAGCGGGGACCGGGCGACCGGCCTAGCGTGCACCTACCCCAGCCATGGCCCACTCGGAGGAACCCATGCGCGTACCCGTCCTGCCCCTGCGCCGGAGGGCCGCGGTCACCGCCGCGCTCGCCGCCGCCCTGCTGGTCCCGGCCAGCGCGACCGCTGCCGCCCCGTCGGACCCGGGCCAGCCCGGCACCGGCGCCGGGGTGGACGCGGCCGGCTCCGGGACCCTGCCGATCCGCGGCCTCGACCTGGACGCGCTGACCATCCCCGAGCTGCAGGCCCGGATGGACGACGGCAGCCTGACCGCCGTCCAGCTCACCACGGCCTACCTGGCGCGGATCGCCGCGGTCAACGACGACCTCGGTGCGGTGCTCAGCATCAACCCCGAGGCGCTGCGCGACGCCGCCGCCAGCGACCGGGCCCGGCAGCGCAACCAGGCGCGCGGGCCACTCGAGGGCATCCCGATCCTGCTGAAGGACAACGTCGACACCGAGCAGCTGCCGACCACGGCGGGCTCGCGGGCGCTGCTGGACAGCCGCCCGGACGACGCGGAGATCACCCGGCGGCTCCGGGACGCCGGGGCGATCGTGCTGGGCAAGGCCAACCTCTCCGAGTGGGCCAACTTCCGCGGCGAGGCCTCGTCCAGCGGCTGGAGCGGCGTCGGCGGGCAGACCGCCAACCCCTACGTGCTGGACCGCAACCCGTGCGGTTCCTCCTCCGGCTCCGGCGCCGGCGTGGCCGCCTCACTGGCCCAGGTGGCGATCGGCACGGAGACCGACGGCTCGATCGTCTGCCCGGCCGGGGCCAACGGGGTGGTCGGTCTCAAGCCGACCCTCGGCCTGGTCAGCCGGACCGGCATCGTGCCCATCTCCGCCGAGCAGGACACCGCCGGCCCGATGGCCCGGCACGCCGTCGACGCGGCGCTGATGCTGGAGGTGCTGGCCGGCGCGGACGACGCCGATGCCGCCACCGCGGAGATCCCCGCCGACCTGGCCACCGACTTCGCCGACCTGGACCTCGACGCGCTGGAGGGGGCCCGGATCGGCGTCTGGACGCTCACGGCCGAGCAGGCCGCGGCGGTCGACGACCGGACCGAGGAGGTGTTCGCGGCGGCGGTGAAGCAGATCGAGGCCGCCGGTGCGACCGCCGTCCCGGTGCAGCTGGCCTACCAGGAGGAGATCGGCGCGGGCGAGTTCCCGGCGCTGCTGGCGGAGTTCAAGCGGGACCTGAACGCCTACCTGGCGGCCACCCCCGGTGACCACCCGAAGGACCTCGCCGGGATCATCGAGTTCAACGAGCAGGACCCGGTCGAGCTCGCCTACTTCGGCCAGGAGCTGCTCGAGCAGGCCCAGGCGACCACCGTGCCGGAGGAGGACGCCGCGATCCGGGAGACCCGCAACCGGATCCGGGACCTGGCCCGCGCCTCGATCGACGAGGTGCTCGCCCAGGGCGCCGGCCCCGAGGACGACCTCGATGCCATCGTCGGCCTGACCAACACCCCGGCCTGGCAGACCCGCTACGAGTACCTGGACGGGGAGGCCGACGCGTTCGTCTACGCCACCTCCACCCCGGCCGCGGTGGCCGGCTACCCGAACATCTCGGTGCCCGCCGGCTTCGCCGGTATCCGGGACTCGCTGCCGATCGGGGTCTCCTTCTTCGGGGCCCGTTGGGACGACGCCCAGCTGCTGGACATCGCCGCGGACTTCGAGGACCAGGCCGCGGCCCGCGAGGCACCGGGCTACCTGCCCACGGTGGGCTCGGACCCGCAGCCGGACAACCCCGAGCCGGCGACCTGACGAAGGACCCCCTCCTCCCCACCACTCGCACGCTCGCGGCGGGTCTTCCGGCCCCCTCTCAGGGGCCCGCGCTGAGCCTGCGAAGCGTGGGGGAGAGGGGGTCCTTCGTCAGCCCAGCAGCGCGGCGCGCAGCTCCTCGGCGTCGGTGCGGACCTGCGCGAGCACCGGGGCGACGTCCCGCTCCCGCAGCTGACCGCAGCTGACCCGCTCGATCGGGGTGTCCTCGTGGTCGCCGTCGGTGAGCCGCCCGGTGACCTCGAAGGCGGACCGGAGCAGGGCGCCCTGGAAGGAGGCGTCGTCGTCCACCTGCTTGAGCGGCAGGAGCATGCCCGCCGGGAAGCCCCACTGCTCCAGCGCCACGGAGGTCAGCCGCAGCGCCGAGATGCCGTACCGGTGCACCTCCGCCGTGCGGCGGGCGACCGCGGACCGGTGGGTGCTCCACAGCTCGGCGTAGCCGTCGGGGTCGTTGTGGTGCAGCAGCGCCACGCCCATCTGCGCCAGCAGACCGAGACAGAGCGCGTCCTGGGGACGTTCGGCGAACCGGGGTGCCAGCGTCGAGGCGGCCAGCGCCAGGGTGGTGCTGACCTCCCAGAAGTCGTCGGGCAGGAGCGACTCGTCGTCCAGGTCGGTCAGGGCGACCGTGGCCATCGTGCGCACCGTGCCGAAGCCGACGACGGTGACCGCGAACTGCAGTGAGGTCACCCGCCCGCGCATCCCGTAGAACGCCGAGTTGGCCAGCTTCATCACCCGGCCGGCCAGCGCGACGTCCGCGCCGAGCAGGCGGGACAGCTCCTTCGCGCTCGCCCGGTCGGAGTTCGTCTCGGCGACGACCTGGGCGGCGACCGGCCGCTGGGCGGCCATGCTGTCGATGCTGCCGAGCACCCGCTCCAGGTCGAAGAGCGGCGCAACGGTCAGGGACGGTGCGGCGGAGGGGGTCACGTCAGCTCCAGGTCGGGGTGCCGGACCGCTCCGGGGGTGGCGGTCGCCGTCTCGGCGAACCAGGCGGCGGCGTCCTCGCCGGACAGTGGCGCGGCCAGGCTGAAGCCCTGCAGGTAGGTGGCGCCCAGCCGGGCGAGCTCGTCGGCCTGCTCCTCGGTCTCCACGCCCTCGGCCACCGTGTCCAGCCCCAGGCTGCGGGCCAGGGCGATGACCGCGGTGGTGATCTCGGGGTGCCCGTCGGCCAGCTCGGCGACGAAGGACCGGTCGACCTTCAGGCAGTCGACCGGCAGGTGCCGCAGGTAGGCCAGCGAGGAGTAGCCGGTGCCGAAGTCGTCGATGGAGACCTGCACACCCAGCTCGCGCAGCTGCAGCAGGACGGCGCGGGCCGAGGCCGGGTCCTTCATCAGGGCCGACTCGGTGATCTCGATGGAGAGCCGGTTGGCCTGCAGGCCGTGGCGCTGCAGGGCCGCCTGCACGTGGCCGTGCAGGTTGACGTCCAGCTGGAGGGCCGAGACGTTGACGTTGGCCCGCTGCGGTGCACGGCTGCCCAGCCGGCGGTCCCACTCGGTCAGCTGCCAGCAGGTCTCGTCCAGCACCAGGGACCCCAGCGCCGACACCAGGCCGCTCTCCTCGGCCAGCGGGACGAACGTGCTCGGCGGGATCGCCCCGCGCTCGGGGTGCTGCCAGCGGGCCAGCGACTCCACGGTCACCGCGCTGCCGTCGGCGGTGCTGAAGATCGGCTGGTACATCAGGGTCAGCTCCCGGCGGCCGATCGCCTCGCGCAGGTCGGCCACCAGCCGCAGCTTGTCCCGGGCCTGCGCCCGGGCCTCGGAGTCCAGCACGGTGATCCGGCCCTTGCCGGCGGCCTTGGCCTGGTACATCGCGATGTCGCAGTCGCGGATCAGGTCCTCGGCGGCGGCGTGCTCGGCGGTCTGCACGGTGACCCCGACGCTGGCCCGGGGGTGCAGCTCCACCCCGGAGAGGGTGAGCGGCCGGTGCAGCGCCTCCCCGATCCGCTCGGCGAGCGCCACGGCGCCGTCCTCGGAGACCTGCTGGCAGACGACGACGAACTCGTCCCCACCGAAGCGGGCCACCAGGTCGCCCGGTCGCACCGTCGACCGCAGGCGCTGGGCCACCTCGACCAGCAGCGCGTCGCCCACGGTGTGCCCGAGCGAGTCGTTGACCACCTTGAAGTTGTCCAGGTCCAGGAAGATGCAGGCCAGACCGCCGACGCCGGGGCGGAAGCGCTCGGCCACGTGCTCGGCCAGCAGCGTGCGGTTGGGCAGCCCGGTCAGCGGGTCGTGGTTGGCCTGGTGGGCCAGCCGCGCCTCGAAGGCCAGCCGGTCGGTGATGTCCTCGATGGTGCCGATGAAGCCGGCGCCCGCCCCCGGGGTGAACACGTGCGCGAAGCGGATGACCGTGCTGCGCTCGGTGCCGTCCTGCCGGACCAGCCGCGCCTGCGCCTCGCGGTCGCCACCCTCGAGCACCGCGATGGCCTGTTCGACCACCGTCTCGAGGTCGTCGGGGTGCACGGCGTCCAGCCAGCCGGTGCCGAGCAGCTGTTCGGCCTGCGTGCCCATCAGGGCGCAGAACGCGTCGTTGACGTGCGCCAGGCGCATGCCCTGCTCGGACAGCAGCGTGGGCACCGGTGAGCGCTCGGTGAGGGTGGCGAAGCGCCGCTCGGAGGCGTCGGCGGTCGCCCGCAGCGCCCGTTCGGTCTCGTTGGCCGTGGAGGTCACCCGGAGGGTCCAGCGCCGTCCGGCCGGTGGCGGGACCGGCACGGCGGAGACCGTGCACTCCAGCAGGGCGCCGCTGGCGCACCGGACCGGCAGGGTCATGTGCACGGTCCGCTCCCGGCGGAGGAGCAACTTGAGCTCCCCGCCGCCCAGCGAGGGCAGCAGCTGCTCGACGGCCACCGCGTGCAGGTCCGCCGGCCCGTAGCCGAGCAGGGTCGCGACCCCCTCGTTGGTCCAGCCGACCCGCAGCACGCCGCCCACCTGCTCGATCACGAGCACCGCGACGGCGTCGCTGACGCTCACGCCGTGGAAGACCGCGGCCACGATCTCGGGGGACGCCTGGGGCTCGCCGACCGCCCGTGTCCGTGCTGACATGCCGTCCCTCCCCCCGCCGTCCACCCGGCGCGCCGGTGCGCCCCTGCCCACAGCGTCGTCCCGCCGGAGACGGCACTCCAGCCGATCGGGCGGACTTCCCTCCTTCGGGGCGGGGCGGGGCCACCGCGACCACAGCGGGTGACCCGGGGCGTTCGACCGACCCCCGGTTACTCCCCGGTAGCGGGTGTGGGATGTTCGACACCCCACGTCGAGACGGCAGGGCTGCCGTCAGGAATGAGGACCCATGCGCTTGCACCTGTCGCCGGAGGACCGGGCCTTCCGGGACGAGATGCGCACCTTCTTCACCACCGCGGTGCCGCAGTCGATCCGGGACGCGGTCGCTGCCCACCGGGAGCTGACCAAGGAGCAGTTCATCGAGGCCCAGCGCGCGCTCAACGCCGCCGGTCTCGCCGTGCCGCACTGGCCGGTGGAGTGGGGCGGCCGGGACTGGACCCCGCTGCAGCGCCACATCTGGCGCGAGGAGATGCAGCTGGCCGGCGTCCCCGAGCCGCTCGCCTTCAACACCAGCATGATCGGCCCGGTCATCGCGACCTTCGGCTCGCAGGAGCAGAAGGAGCGCTTCCTGCCCGCCACCGCCAACCTCGACATCTGGTGGTGCCAGGGCTTCTCCGAGCCCGACGCCGGCTCGGACCTGGCGTCGCTGCGCACCACCGCGGTGCGCGACGGCGACGACTGGGTGGTCAACGGTCAGAAGACCTGGACGACGCTGGGTCAGCACGCCGACTGGATCTTCTGCCTGGTCCGCACCGACCCCACCGCCGAGAAGCGGCAGCGGGGCATCTCGCTGCTGCTGTTCCCGATGGACACCCCCGGGGTGACGCTGCGGCCGATCGAGCTGCTCGACGGCGGCTTCGAGGTCAACGAGGTCTTCTTCGAGGACGTCCGGGTGCCGGGGGACCTCCTGGTGGGCGAGGAGAACCACGGCTGGGACTATGCGAAGTTCCTGCTCGGCAACGAGCGGGTCGGCATCGCACGCATCGGCGCGACCAAGCGGATGCTGATCGAGGCCAAGGAGCACGCCCGCGGCATCACGGTCAACGGGGCCCCGCTGTCGGAGGACCCGTACATGACCGCCCGGATCGCCGAGCTGGAGAACGAGCTGCTGGCGCTGGAGCTCACCGCCCTGCGAGTGGTGGCCAACTCCGCCGGCGGTCGGCCGCACCCGGCGTCCTCGGTGCTGAAGCTGCGCGGCTCGGAGCTGCAGCAGGCCGCCACCGAGCTGCTGGTGGACATCGCCGGCCCGCTGTCGGTGGCCTCCTTCGCCGACGACGAGTCCGACGTGCCGGAGTGGGCGCAGGTGGCGACGCCGTCGTACCTGAACTACCGCAAGGTCTCCATCTACGGAGGCTCGAACGAAGTGCAGCGCACCATCATCGCCGGCTCGATCCTGGGGTTGTGAGGTCACCGTGGAGTTCAGCTACGACGACGAGCAGAACGGTCTCCGGGAGGCAGTGAGCGCACTGCTGGCCCGGGCGTACGGCGACAGCGAGCAGCGCCGACGGGTGGCCGGCACCGACCCGGGCTTCGACGAGAAGACCTGGGGCCAGCTGGCTGAGATGGGCCTGCTGGGGCTGCCGTTCGCGGAGGCCGACGGCGGCATGGGCGCCGGTCCGGTGGAGGTGTCCATCGTGGCCGAGGAGATCGGCCGGGTGCTGGCACCCGAGCCGTTCGTGGAGGCCGTCGTCCTCGCCGGTGGGCTGGTGTCCGACCTGGGCACCGACGCTCAGCGCGCCGAGGTGCTCGGGGCGCTGGCCGAGGGCACGCTGCTCCCGGCCTTCGCGCACACCGAGGTCGGCTCCCGCTGGCAGGCCTCGGCCCAGTCGGTCACCGCGACCGAGGTCGGCGGCGCGTGGCAGCTGACCGGGGTCAAGGAGCCGGTGCCGCACGGTGCCCGCGCCGACCTGCTGGTGGTCAGCGCACTCGTGGACGGCGCGACCCGGCTGTTCCTGGTGCCGGGCGACGCCGAGGGGCTCACCCGCACCGGGTACCGCAACCACGACGGCACCCGCTCGGCGAAGGTCGCGTTCGCCGGCACCCCGGCCCAGCCGCTGGGTGAGGGCACCGCCGACCAGAGCGCCGCCATCGAGAAGGCGCAGGCCCGCGCGCGGGTCGCCTACGGGCACGAGGCGCTGGGGGCGATGGAGACGGCGCTGACCACGACGGCGGAGTACCTCAAGGCCCGCAAGCAGTTCGGGGTGCCGCTGAACAAGTTCCAGGCGCTGACCTTCCGGGCGGCGGACATGTACGTGTCCCTGGAGCTGGCCCGCAGCACCGTCATGTGGGCGACCCTGGTCGTCGACGCCGACGGTGACGTGGTCGCCGCGGCCGACCGGGCCCGGTTGCAGGCCAGCCGGGCGTCGCGGCACATCGGCAAGGAGGCGATCCAGCTGCACGGCGGGATCGGCGTCACCGCCGAGTACAAGGTGGGCCACTACACCAGCCGGCTCACCGCGATCGACCACCTGCTCGGCGACGGCGACTGGGCCCTGGCCCGGCTGGCCGGCTCGGTCGCCGAGCACCAGACGGTCGACGCCCTCCAGTAACCAGTACCCGCTCGACAGCGCCCCTCGGCCCACCCGGCCGGGGGGCGCTGTCGCGTCCGGGGGCGGGAATGCACCCGGGTGCCGTACGGTTCCCCGGAGTAGTAGTTGCACTCTCAACAAGTGCGGCTCAGACGAGAGGGAGCACGAGATGCAGTTCGGGATCTTCACCGTCGGCGACGTCACCCCCGACCCGACCACCGGCCGGGCCCCCACCGAGGCCGAGCGGGTCAAGTCGCTGATCACGATCGCGCTCAAGGCCGAGGAGGTCGGGCTCGACGTCTTCGCCCAGGGCCAGCACCACAACCCGCCGTTCGTGGTCTCCTCCCCCACCACCACGCTGGGCTACATCGCCGCCAAGACCGAGAAGCTGGTCCTGTCGACGTCCACGACGCTGATCACCACCACCGACCCGGTGAAGATCGCCGAGGACTTCGCCACCCTGCAGCACGTCGCCGACGGCCGGGTCGACCTGATGATGGGCCGGGGCAACACCGGCCCGGTCTACCCCTGGTTCGGCAAGGACATCCGGGACGGCATCCCGCTGGCCGTGGAGAACTACCAGCTGCTGCGCCGGTTGTGGCGGGAGGACGTGGTGAACTGGGAGGGCCAGTTCCGCACCCCGCTGCAGGGCTTCACCTCCACGCCGCGCCCGCTGGACGGCGTCCCGCCGTTCGTCTGGCACGGCTCGATCCGCAGCCCGCAGATCGCCGAGCAGGCCGCGTACTACGGCGACGGCTTCTTCCACAACCACATCTTCTGGCCGCCGGAGCACACCGAGCGGATGGTCGAGTTCTACCGCCGCCGGTTCGAGCACTACGGCCACGGCAGCGCCGACCAGGCGATCGTCGGGCTGGGTGGCCAGGTGTTCATGCGGAGGAACAGCCAGGACGCCGTCCGCGAGTTCCGCCCCTACTTCGACAAGGCGCCCGTGTACGGCGGCGGCCCGTCGCTGGAGGAGTTCACCTCGCAGACCCCGCTGACCGTCGGCTCTCCGGAGCAGGTGATCGGGCGGACGCTCGGCTTCCGCGACTACGTCGGTGACTACCAGCGGCAGCTGTTCCTCATCGACCACGCCGGGCTGCCGCTGAAGACGGTGCTCGAGCAGCTGGACATCCTGGGCGAGGAGGTCGTGCCGGTGCTCCGCCGCGAGTTCGCCGCGCTCAAGCCGGCACACGTGCCGGACGCGCCCACCCACGCCAGCCTGGTCGCCGCCGCCGGCGGCGGGCACAACAGCACCGTGCACGCCGCCGACGACGTGACCGGCCGGACCGTGGAGACGGCGGCGCAGGCATGACCACCCGCACCCTCGCCGTCGTCAGCGCCGGGCTGAGCGACCCCAGCTCGACCCGGCTGCTGGCCGACCGGCTCACCGCCGCCACGGTCGAGGCGCTGCGCGCCCGCGGGGAGGACGCCACCGTCGAGGTGGTGGAGCTCCGCGGGCACGCCCGCGACCTGGCCGACAACCTGACCAGCGGTTTCGCCAACGGGTCCCTGCAGACGGCGATCGACACGGTCGTCGGCGCCGACGCGCTGATCGCGGTCACCCCGGTGTTCTCCGCCTCCTACAGCGGCCTGTTCAAGACGTTCTTCGACGTCCTGGACAAGGACGCGCTGACCGGCAAGCCCGTGCTGCTCGGCGCCACCGCCGGGACGCCGCGGCACTCGCTGGTCGTCGAGCACGCGATGCGCCCGCTGTTCGCCTACCTGCGGGCGGTCGTCGTCCCCACCGGCGTCTTCGCCGCCGCGGAGGACTGGGCCGGCGGCGGCGTCGACCGGTCGCTGGCCGGCCGGGTCGAGCGGGCAGCCGGTGAGCTCGCCGGGCTGGTGAGCGGTCGCCCGGTCGCCAGCCGGCCGGCCGACCCGTTCGCCGACCCGACCACCTCGTTCGAGGAGCTGCTGAAGGGCCGCTGACCCGCACCGCAGCTCGACATCGGGCTGGGAGCTGTCTCCGCGTCCCGGAGGCAGCTCCCAGCCCGTTCTCGTCGCGCTACCGCCGTCGGGCAGGATCCGGGGATGACCCCGCCGACGTGGTTCACCCAGGCCCTCGCCCAGCAGCCGGAGCACCGGGACGTCGTCGTCTCGGGCGCCCGGGTGCACTACCGGGCGTGGGGGCCGGCCGGGGCGCCGGGGGTGGTGCTGGTGCACGGCGGTGCGGCCCACTCCGGCTGGTGGGACCACGTCGCTCCCCTGCTCACCGGCCGCCGGGTGGTCGCCCTCGACCTGACCGGGCACGGCGACAGCGACCGGCGCGAGGACTACGACCCGCTGCTGTGGGCGCGGGAGGTGGTGGCCGTCGCCGCCGACGAGGGCCTCGACCGGCCGGTCGTCGTGGGCCACAGCATGGGCGGCTGGGTGGCGGTGACCGTCGGCGTCGAGCACCCGGGCGACATCGGCTCGGTCGTCGTCGTGGACTCCCCGCTCAACGACCGGCCGCCGGACGAGCGCCGACTGCGGGAGCGCCGCCGGCCGCACCGGGTGTATCCGGACCCGGACGAGGCGCGGGCCCGCTTCCGGACCCTGCCGCCGCAGGACGTCCTGCTCCCCTTCGTCCGCGAGCACGTGGCCGCCGGCTCGCTGCAGGCCGTCGAGGGCGGCTGGACGTGGAAGTTCGACCCGGACTTCTTCGGCACCCGGCTGCGGCTGCGCGACCTGCTGCCCGGCGTCGCCGTCCCGCTGACCTTCCTGCGCTGCGAGCACGGGCTGGTCAGCCCGGAGATGGCCACCGAGATGGTCGGGCTGACCCGGGCCGGGATGCCCGTGGTCGACCTACCCGACAGTGGCCACCACCCGATGCTGGACCAGCCGCTCGCCCTGGTCACCGCGCTGCGCACGGTTCTCGCGCTGGGCGGTGACCGACCCCGCTGAGGCGCCGGTCGAGCTGCCGCAGGAGTGGGTCAGAGGCAGCGGTACAGCGCCCGCCAGAACCCGTCCATGCCGTCCTCCGGCCCGGACATGCCCCGGTTGGTGAGCAGCACCGCGACCAGGTCGGCGGCCGGGTCGGCCCAGCCGGTGGTGCCCGTCCCGCCGTCCCAGCCGAACCGGCCCGGCTGCGCCCACGGCTCCCCCGGCTCGACCTGCACACCCACCTGCAGGCCCCAGGAGCGGCCGGCGCCGAGGAAGTCGGCGGCCTCCACCCGCTGCGCCGTGGTCAGCGCTCCGGTGGTCATGGCGGCCACCGATCCTGGGCTCAGCAGCGGTCCGCCGCCGTCGGCCAGCGCGCCGAAGACGGCCAGCACGTCCGGTGCGCTGGAGACCAGCCCGGCCGCCAGCCCCTCGAAGACCGGCGGCACGGACGACCGCCCGTCGGCGGGGTCGAGGAGCTCGAACCCGTCGCCGGCCGGCAGGTACGCCGGGCCGAGCCGCACGGGGTCGGTCGCCCAGAAGCCGGTGTCGGCCAGGCCCAGCGGACCGGTGATCCGGGCGCGCAGCAGGTCGTGCAGCGGGCACCCGGAGACCCGGCTCAGCAGCACCGAGAGCACCTCGGTGCTGAGGTGGTACAGCCAGCTGGCCCCGGGTTGCGCGGCCAGCGGCAGCTCGCCCAGCCGGGCCAGGTACTCCTCCGGCGTCAGCTCCGGCGGGAGCGGACCCGGTCCGAGGCCGGCCCGGTACACGGCCTGGTCCAGCGGCGAGTCGTCCCACAGCCCACCGAAGCCGGGCGTGCCGGTGAGCAGGTGGCGGACGGTGATCGGGCGGTCAGCGGGCACCGTGTCCGTGAGGGCGCCGGCCCGGTCGACCAGCACCCGCGGTTCGGCCAGCTCCGGGAGCCACCGCCCGACCGGGTCGTCGAGGTCCAGCAACCCGTCCTCGACCAGCGACAGCGTCAGCACCCCGGCGAACGGCTTGGACAGCGACGCCAGCCGGAACAGCGAGTCCGGACGCACCCGGGTGGTGCCCCCCAGCTCGAGGGAGCCGCCGGTGTGCACCTCGACCTCGCCGCGGTACCGCACCGCGGCGGCGTAGCCGGGCAGCCGGCCGCGCTCGACCTCGGCCTGCAGCTCCGACCAGACGGTGACGAACCGGGACAGGTGGGTCATGCCGGCCTCCGGCGTCCGAGGGACGGCGCACCCGGCGTCCGAGGGACGGTGCGCTCAGCAGGGAGGACGGCGGCGGCCGGCGGAAGTCATCGCGCCGGCCGCCCGGAACCTCAGGCGGTGGTGCCCTTGCCGGAGGACCGCTGCGCCTCCGGGGCGTCGGCGCCGTCCTCGCCGAGGTGTCGCTCGAAGTGCGGCGGGACGACGAGGTCGGCCGGGCTGAGCTCGTCGATCGAGCGGTGGCCCAGGCCGACCAGGGCCGAGCCGAGGCCGTCGCGCAGCAGGTCCAGCACGTTGCCCACCCCGGCCTCGCCGTTGGCGGCCAGGCCCCACAGGTAGGCGCGGCCGATCATCACGGCCCGGGCGCCGAGGGCGAGGGCCTTCGCGACGTCGCCGCCCCGCCGGATGCCGCCGTCCATCAGCACCTCGACCTGCTCGCCGACCGCCTCGACCACCGCGGGCAGCGCGCGGATCGCCGCCGGGGTGCCGTCGAGGTTGTTGCCGCCGTGGTTGGACACCGAGATCGCGGTGACCCCGGAGTCCACGGCCCGCTTCGCGTCGTCCACGCGCATGACGCCCTTGAGCATGAACGGCCCGTCCCACTGCGAACGCAGCCAGGCGACGTCGTCCCAGCTGGGCATCGGGGAGGCGTTCCACATGCCGTAGGCGCCGAAGAACGTCGGGGGCTCCTCCCCTGGGGTGGCGACCATGTTGGGCACGGTGAGGTCCGGGATCTTGCCCGTCTTGGCGAAGTCCCACAGCCAGCGCGGCCTCAGCAGCACCTGGGGGGCGTACTTGCGGGCCGCCTCGAAGTCGATCTTCTCCGGGATGAACGGGCTCCCCCAGTCGCGGCCGTAGGCGAACGACCAGTCCAGCGTGGCGATCATGCCGACCGCGCCGGCGTCCCTGGCCCGCTGCATCCGGCCGAGCATCTCCTCACGGGTGCCGACCCAGTACATCTGGAAGAAGGTCTGCGGGTTGGCCGCCACGACCTCCTCGATCGGCTTGCTGGCGAAGGAGGACAACCCCATCGCCACGCCCCGGGAAGCGGCGGCACGGGCCACGGCGACCTCGCCCTCGGGGTCGACCGCCTGCACGCCGGTCGGGCTGATCATGATCGGCATGGACACCTGCTGGCCCATGATCGTGGTGCCCAGCTGCCGCTCGTTGCTCAACCCGGCGGTGTGCGGGGCGAACCCGAGCTCGGCGAAGGCGGCGAGGTTGTCCTCCGCCGTGAGCCCGCGCTCGGAGCCGGCCACCAGCGCCCCGTAGACGCCCTTGGGCAACCGCCGCTTCGCGCGCCGCTGCGCCTCCGCCACCGATTCGAACCACGCGTTCGCCACCTGCGGACCCCCTGCTGCTCGCCTCGTCCCGGGCAACGCCGTCGTCGCCGGGGTTTGCCGTCGCGGAGCCGGCCGGTCCACCGGCGCGCCACGTGGCACTGAGTGCCACCCTAGCGGCCGGGGGTGGCCTGGGACACAGCGCGCCGGTCAGGCGTCCTTGATCGCCGAGACGTCGAACTCCACCTGGATCCGGTCGCTGACCAGCACGCCGCCGGTGTCGAGGACCGCGTTCCAGGTCAGGTCCCACTCGCTGCGCTTGATCGCCAGCGCACCCTCGAAGCCCACCCGCATGTTGCCGAACGGGTCCAGCGCCGAGCCGGTGAGCGTGAAGTCGATCGAGACCGGCTGGGTGACCGCCTTGATCGTGAGGTCGCCGGTGACCCGGTAGACGTCCCGGTCGACCTGCTCGACCGACGTGGAGACGAACACCATCTCGGGGTGCTGCTCGATGTCGAGGAAGTCGGCCGAGCGCAGGTGCGCGTCCCGGTCCGGGGTGCCCGTGTCGATGCTCGCGGTGGCGATCCGCAGCTGGACGCTGCTGGCCGCCGGCGTCGCGGTGTCCAGGTGGGCGGTGCCGGAGAAGTCGGTGAAGGCACCCCGCACGGTGGTCACCATGGCGTGCCGAGCCCGGACGCCGATCCGGGTGTGCGTGACGTCGATGGTGTAGTCGCCGGTGACGTCCGTCAGGGCGCTGGTGGCGGCGTCGAAGTCCGTCGCGGCGCCCTCGGGTGCGCGGTGCTTGCCCACGGGTCAGCGCTCTCCTCGTCTCGGTGGTCGAACCCCTCGATCCTCCCCGATGGTCCCGCGCCGGCGCACAGGAGGGCCACCCGCGCGGGGGCCCGGACGCAGCGAGGCCCGGGTCCAGCCGGACCCGGGCCGCGCTGCGTCACACCCGTGGCTCAGTACCAGCCGGTGGCCTTCGAGTGCGACCACGCGCCGCACGGCGAGCCGTAGCGGTTGTTGATGTAGATCAGCCCGGCGTCGATCTGCCGGTAGCCGTCGGAGGTCTTGGCGATCCCGGTGCTCTTCCAGGTGGAGTCCAGGAACTGCGGAATGCCGTAGGCGGTGCTGGTCGGGTTCTGGGCGTTCGGGTTCCAGCCGCTCTCCTTGCCCCAGAGGCTCTCCAGGCAGGAGAACTCCGCCTGGTCACCGCCGAGCTTGCCGAGGGCGTAGTCCTGGAACGAGCCCGAGCCGGACGAGGCGGCCGGGGCCGCCGGCGCCCGGGCGGGAGCGGGGGCGGCCGGCGCGGGCGCGCGGGCGGCGGCCCGCTGAGCGGCGGCCGCCTCCTCCGCGGCCTCGGCCTCGGCGGCGGCCTGGGCCTCGGCGGCGATCCGGGCCTCCTCTGCGGCCTGGGCCTCGGCGGCCAGCTGCGCCGCCTCGGCGGCCTGGGCGTCCAGCACGGCCTGGTCGGCGGCGGCCTGCGCCTGGGCGGCGGCGACCTGCTCGGCCTCGCGCTGGCTGCGGTTGGCGGCCAGCTGGCCGAGCCGGTCGGTCAGCCGCCCGTCGACGAGGGCGGTCGCGGTCTGCTGCGAGCTCAGGTCCAGCTGGGCGGCGACGCCGGCGGGCTCGACGGCGGCCTCGGCCCGGGCGTCCGGCTCACCGCCGACGAGGACGTTGACCAGGATCGCGCCGGCGGCGGCGACGCTCAGATACAGCGTCGGTCGACCCAGCCCACCGGGGGGCTGGCGCCGACGGGTCTGCCGGGCGGTCGGGGCGTCACCGGTCGAGAGCAGTGGGAGCACCTCGGTGGTGGGCAGCTGCTCGTCCGACGAGGACGCGGTGGTGCGACGGGACATGAAGAGAAGGGCTCCGTGGGTCTTCCGTGGCCGCCTACCGAGTCAGCTGACGGGTTCGGGCGGGAAGCGGCCCTACCCGGCCGGGCGGTTGCCCGGGCGGGATTCACCCCAGTGGTGCGGTGGGTCCCCGGTTCGCTGCGGGCAGCGACTCGGCGGCATCCGGTGCGGGCTCCCCGGGTGGGGACGAGACGTCCGACCGGACCTGGCCAAGGTAGAGGCCGTGACCCGGCCGTGACAATGCCCGGGGCCGTCTTTCGTCGCCATGTGCCACGGCTCGCACCCGTCGGTGGGGCGCGGTCGGAGCAGAGTGACAGCTGGGGCCGGTGGGACGGCGCAGGTTCAGGGGAGCCGCCACACCGTCGTCCGGCGCACCGCGCCCCCGGCGGCGTCGGGCACGTCGTACTCCGCCTGCGCGAGCAGGCCCTCCTTCGGGACATACGCGCGCCCGGGGTCGCCCAGCAGCACGGTGGCCCCGCGCAGCCAGGCCGCACCGAGGAAGGGCAGCACCCGGGCGGTCATCTCGCGGTCGTAGCAGACGTCGCCGGCCAGGACGACGTCGATCGCCGGCAGCTCCTCGTCCAGCACGTCGCCGACCACGTCGATGCCGGTGACCCCGTTCACCTCGGCGTTGAGCCCGACCGCCGCGTGCGAGTACGGGTCGACGTCGCTGGCCAGCACCCCGCTCGCCCCGGCCAGCACGGCGGCGACGGCGACCAGGCCGCTGCCGGCCCCCAGGTCGAGCACCCGGCGGCCGGCGACGAGCTCCGGGTGGTCCAGCACGTGCCGGGCCAGCGCCTGGCCGCCGGGCCAGGCCGCGGCCCAGAACGGCGGGTCCTCGCCGGCGCCGCCGCCCTCGGTCTCCATCGCCTCCCAGAGCGCGACGACGTCGTCGGCGACGTGCAACTGCACCTCGGGGACGAGCGACGGGCGGTCCAGCCGGGTGTGCGCCCGCAGGAAGGCCGGTGGGACGGGGTGCGGGACCGCCACGCGGGTCAGTCCTTGCGCTGGCTGCGCACGACGGTGACCGGGCACGGGGCGTGCCGGGTGACCTGGTCGCTGACCGAGCCGAGCAGCAGGCCGGCGAAGCCGCCCCGCCCGCGGGCACCGACGACGAGGAGGTCGGCGTCCTGGGCGGCCTCGATCAGTGAGCGCACCGGGGCCGCGTGCACCACGTGGCAGGTGACCCCGCCGGCCCGCTCAGCGCCCAGCACGGCCCGGACGTCGGCCTCCAGGTCGGCCTGCACCGCCTGCTCGTACTCGCCGATGGGCGGCACGTAGCCCGGCTCCCAGCTGGCCGGCTGCGGCGCGGTGGCGATCCGCCAACCGCGGACGACGTGCAGCGGCCAGGAGGCGCGCTCGGCCAGCCCGGCTGCCCACTGCAGCGCCTCCTGCGCGCAGTCCGAGCCGTCGTGCCCGACGACGACGCCCCCCGCGACCACGGCGCGGGTCGACACCTCACCCTCGACCGCGGCGAGCTCGGTGGCCGCCTCATCCCGCTCGGCCGCGAGGGCTGCGTTCTCCGGCTGGTCTCCTGGCTGCTGCGTCAACGCCGTCTCCTGTGCTCGTGTGCGTGTGCTCTGCCGGTACCCGGCACCGACACAGCTTCTCCTACCCGCCCGGTGGACGGCAGGGGCGGAGGGCCCGTCCGGCCCGTGTCGCCCGGCCAGCGGGCTCGGATCGCGCCGGAGGCCGCGCTGCTCTTCACTGATCATGAGCCGGCACACGCCGGCAGGAGCTACTGGATCAGAGGAGGAACGGCAGCCATGGAGCACTTCACCATCGCCACCGTCGCCGAGGAGAGCGCCGACTTCCGTCGGGTGCTGTGGACCGGCGAGCACACCCAGCTGGTGATCATGACGATCCCGCCGGGTGGGGAGATCGGCGAGGAGGTGCACGAGGAGATCGACCAGATCCTCACCTTCGTCAGCGGCACCGGTCAGGCCGTCGTGGGCGGGCAGAAGAAGAACGTCGCCCAGGGTGACCTCGTCGTCGTCCCCGCCGGCAAGAAGCACAACTTCCTGAACACCGGCGTGAACCCGCTGGTGCTCTACACGGTCTACGGCCCGCCGGAGCACGCCGACAAGGCCGTGCACAAGACCAAGGAGGAGGCCGACGCCCTCGAGGAGGCCGGCAAGGACGAGCCGCCGACCAGCTGACGCCGGGTCGTGCCGGTCGGGCAGGGTGGGCGGCGTGACGACGCAGCCGGGCATCTTCGCCCTCGGCACCCCCGAGCACTGCTATCTGGAGCTCGACCTCGAGCCCGGCTGCTCCGCGGCGGACCTGGTCCGCGGGGTGGCCGGGCTCATCGCTCCGCTCTCCTCCACCGGTGGGGTGAACGTGGTGGTCGGCCTCCGGCCGGAGCTGTGGGCCGAGGTCGCCCCGGACGACGCCCCGGCGGACGCCGCGAGCTGGACCGAGGACCTCGTCGGCGCCGGCCGCTACCGGATGCCGGCGACCCAGCACGACGCCTGGGTCTGGGTCGCCGGGGGCGACCGGACCGCGGTGTTCGACAACGCGCGCGCCGTGCTCGCCGCCCTGGCCGGGGTCGCCTGGGTGGGCGCGGAGGTCACCGGTTGGCTGTACCGGCACGACCGGGACCTGACCGGTTTCGTCGACGGCACCGAGAACCCGTCGCTGCTGACCGCCGCCGAGGTCGCGGCGGTTCCGGCGGGCGAGCCGGGCGCGGGGGCGAGCATCGTGCTCTACCAGGTGTGGCGGCACGACAGCGCCACCTGGGAGAGCCTGGGTGTGCACGGCCAGGAGATGATGATGGGCCGCACCAAGCCCGACAGCGTCGAGCTGCCCGAGGACGTGATGCTGCCCAGCGCGCACGTCGCCCGAACCACGGTCGAGGTGGACGGCGAGGAGAAGCCGATCTTCCGGCGCAACGTCGCCTACGGCGGGGTCACCGACCACGGGACGGCGTTCGTCGGGTTCGCCCGCGACCAGTGGCGGCTGACCGAGATGCTCCGCCGGATGGCCGGGGCGACCGACGGGATCCGCGACGGGCTCACCGGCTACCTGACCCCGCTGACCGGCGCGTACTACACCTGCCCGTCGATCGAGGCCCTCGCCCGCTTCGCGCCGTCGGACGAGGACTGAGGGCCGTCGTGCCGGAGGAGCCGGAGCGGCCCGAGCCGGAGGGTGGGGACCCGGCGTGCTGGCTGGACCAGGTGTGCCCGGCCTGCGGCCGGCTGACCGAGCGGACGGCGGCAGGTCGCTGCGCCGCCTGCGGGGAGCCCTGGGACTGAGCGCCATGTCCGCGCCGGACGCCGCCGAAGTACGGGTAGGTGTGGGCGGCGCGCCACCTGGCTCGGAACGGCCGGTGCCGGTGCTCCGTTCGACCCGGCACGGGTCGACAGCGGCCGCGCGCACTGGGGGCCCGGGCCGTCACCCGCCGAGGGCCCGGTGGGCACCGCGCGGAGATCAGGCGGCTGAGCTCCTGGTGACCTGGCTGCCGTACCAGCTGGTCAGCAGGTGCGCGCGGACCGAGCCGGGCAGCGCACCCCAGCGCAGCAGCGCTGCGCGGGCCGGCAGCGCGCTGGCCGCGGCCAGCTGGCCCAGCTCGCGCACCCGCTCCGGTCGCGGGCTGTTCGGCCCGCGATCGTGCAGGCCGGCGGTGAGCTGGCTGTCGAAGGCCGCGAGGATGTCGGCCTGGTGCTCCGGGTCGAACCACTGAGGGCTCCGCGCCGAGCTCGCTACGAGGTGATGACGGATCACGATGCGC
Organism: Modestobacter sp. VKM Ac-2978; assembly: GCF_026968025.1. Classification (NCBI taxonomy): domain Bacteria; kingdom Bacillati; phylum Actinomycetota; class Actinomycetes; order Geodermatophilales; family Geodermatophilaceae; genus Modestobacter; species Modestobacter sp. VKM Ac-2978. Next base: position 426,122 of record NZ_JAPVBP010000004.1, read on the forward strand.
TTATCGGCCCGTTGTGCCCACGCTGTGACCCGAACCGGGCCCACTGGCTCCCCGGAACTGCGGTCCCGCCCCATGGGGCACAGGTGTCACACCCGCACCAGCGGTCGCGCTCGCCCCGCGATCGCATGGTGGCTCAACTCGCCCAGCCGACCTCCCCTCGCGAGCGGTGAGAGAGGTCAGCGACTCCCCCGTGTCCGGAGCAACCGCAGGCCGTGGGTGTCAGAAGGGCGGCGGGTCCTCGTCGTCCGACGGTGGGCCGCCGCTGCCGACCAGGTGGCGGACGGCGGATGTGTGGAGGCCCGGTGGTCGGGTGGTGCGGGTGACGCCGGAGGGCGTGGTGACGCTCAGGACACCGTCGTCGGTCATCGTGAAGCGCCATCTGGGTGCATGGGTCTTGAGCCGGTGGTGTCGCCGGCACAGGCAGCACAGGTTGGTGCAGTCGGTGGCCCCGCCGTCGCGGTGAGCGCAGACGTGGTCGAGGTCGGTGCGGGCGGCCGGTCGCCGGCAGCCGGGGTGCCGGCAGGTGCGGTCCCGGGCCCGCACGAAGCGGAACTGCGCGGGGGTGGGCGTGTAGCGGTCGACCGCGGGTGGCCGGTCCAGCATCGCGCATCCGCAGTCCCGGTCGGGGTGGGTGTGGCAGCCGCGGCGGGCCAGCCGTTCCAGCTCCGGGCGGGTCACCGTCGCCCGCAGCGCGCCGGTGACGGGGTCGGTGAGGTCGATGGCCAGGGTGCCGCCGGTGGGTGCCTGCAGCCCACCGGGGCAGATCGCGTCCAGCTGTTCGAGGAGTTCCCGCAGTTGTCCGGCGGTGATCGGCGCCCCGGCCACCGTGGCGGCGTCCCGGTCATCGCAGGGCGCGCTGCGCCCATCGCCCGGCGCGCTGAGGCCATCGCCCGGCGCGCTGCGCCCACCGCTCGGCGCGCTGAGCGCTCCACCTGGCGCGGCACGACCATCGGTGGGACGGGTGTGCAGCGCCGGCAACGGCGCCTGCACGTGCAGATGCGCGGTCACCGGCTCCCGGCTGGTGTCCCACGGACGCAGGATCAGGTCGGCCATCACCTGCGCCCGCAGCTGACCGATCGGCCGCCCATCACCCTCGGCCTTCGCCATCCGCGCGTAGGCGTCCACCGTCTCCCGGCACGCCACCGCCACCGGCATCGGCATCGCCGCGACCAGCTCACCCATGCCATCGGCGGTGGCCCGGGTGGTCACATCGGCACACCGCTCGGCCTGCTTCCGCCGCCGATCGGCCGCCGCCTCGTCCAGCGCGATCAATGCCGCCGCCGTCCGCTCCTGCAACCGCCGCGGCGTCTCCCCCGCCACCGCCCACCCCAGCGCTTGGGCCTCCACCTCGGCCACGATCCCCGGCTCCACCCGGCCCCCGGCATCGACCGACTGGCCGCCCAGCGCCCGCACGATCGCGTTCGCCCGCGCCGGGTCGATCAGGCTGTCGGCCAACGCAGCCCAGGTGGCCGGCAGCTCACGCACCAGCACCAGGGACCGCTCGGCCAGCACCGTGGCCGCCGTCCGCGAGATGCCCGCCACCAGCGCCAGCTCATCGGCCAGGAACTCCGACACCCCCACCGGCACCCTGACCGGGGCCCAGTCCTCGACTCCGTGACCCGGCTGCTCCTCGGACAGGTCCCACTCCACCGGCCGACGCCGAGCCAACTCGGCCACCACCACCGCCTCATAGGCGGCCAGCTGCGCCCGCACGTCGGCGAGCGCAGCCAACTCCCCGACCAGCCCGGCATCGGAGAAGCCCCGCGGCGACAGCACCTCCGACAACCGGGTACGCCGACGCGTCACCCCCGCCGGCGGTGGCGGCAACTCAGCCAGGGACGACGAGGACCGCGGCGACACCGTCACCGCCACCCCGAACCCACCGGCCTCGAACACACCTCGAACCTAGGCGAGGGGTACGACAGTTCTGCCCGGTCACGACAAGACCCCGGCCACGGATCGACGCACCCCTGCCAACCTCGGCCGGCGCCCTGGCCGACGTCGGGCGACCGCTGCCACGCTCGCGGCCATGGCCCTCGGACTCGGTCTCCTCGGCGTCCCGACCAGCGCCGGTTCGCACAACGCCGGGCAGGAGAAGGCCCCGGCCGCCCTCCGTGCAGCCGGTCTCGTCGCGGCGCTCCGCACGGCCGGCTTGGACGTCGAGGACACCGGCGACCTCGCCGTCCGGCGCCACCGGCCGAGCCCGCCGGTCGACGGGGTGCGCGCTCTCGACCGGGTGGTCGAGGTGGTCACCGAGGTCGCCGACCGGGTGGCCGCGATCCGGGCCGCCGGGCGGCGTCCGGTGGTGCTGGGCGGCGACTGCACCGTCACCCTCGGCGTCCTGGCCGGCCTGGCTCGACACGATGACGTCGGCCTGGCCTACGTGGACGGGGACGCGGACCTCAACACCCCCGCCGGCAGCATCTCCGGCGTCCTCGACACCATGGGCGTCACGCACCTGCTGGGCGGCGGCGCCCCGGCGCTGGCCGACATCGGCCCCCGCACCCCACTGCTGCCCGGCGACCACCTCGAGCTCTTCGGCTTCGACCCCGGCGAGCTCGACACCGGCCAGTGGACCCGCCTCGTCGAGCACCGGCTGTCGGCGACCCCCGCACCGGTCGTGCGCGCGGCCCCGGCGGGCAAGGCCGCCGAGGCGGTCGAGCGCCTCGAAGCCGTCTGCAGCACCTTCCTGGTGCACCTGGACGTCGACGTGCTCGACACCAACGACGTCCCGCTGGCCAACTTCCCGCACTCGGCGGGCCTCTCCCTCGGCGAGCTCGCCGGTGCGCTCGACGTGTTCTGCGGCAGTGACGCCTGCGCCGGGCTGGTGCTCACGGAGGTCGACCCCGACCACGACCCGGACGGCGTCCTGGTCCCCCAGCTGATCGACGTGCTCGCGACGGCGCTGGCCCCGGGCGGTCAGAGCCCGCCGGCCACCCGCAGCACGGCGCCGGTGACGTAGCCGGCCTCCGGGCCCAGCAGCCAGGCGATCGCCGGAGCGATCTCGTCCGGCTCCCCCGGACGGCCCATCGGCACCCGGGCGGTCACCCGCTCCAGCCGACCGGCGTCGCCGGCGCCGGCGTGGATGTCGGTGCGCACCAGCCCCGGCGCCACCGCGTTGACCCGGACGCCGTCGTCCGCGAGCTCCTTCGCGAGGCCCATGGTCAGCGCGTCCACCCCGGCCTTCGCCGCCGCGTAGTGCACGTACTCGTGCGCCGAGCCCAGCGTCGCCGCGCTGGAGGAGACGGTGACGATCGCGCCGCCCGGCCCGCCCCGCCGCCGGGACATGACCTGCGCCGCCCGGCGGACGCACAACACGACGCCCAGCAGGTTCACGTCGATCACCTGGCGGACGACGTCCACCGGGGTGTCGGCCAGGTCGCCGAGATCCGCCGTCAGCCCGGCGTTGGCGACCAGCCCGGTGACCGGCCCCAGCTGTTCCGCGGCAGCGGTGAAGAGCGCGTCGACGTCGTCGGGGTCGGAGACGTCGGCCCGGACGGCGACCGCCCGCGCCCCGTGCGCCTGTGCTGCGCTGACCACCGCAGCCGCCGCGTCCCGCCCCGAGCGGTAGCCGACGACCACGTCGTGGCCCTGCCGGGCGAGGTGGTCGACGGTGGCGGCGCCGATGCCCCGGCTCCCGCCGGTGACGACGGTGACCGGACGACCAGAGGGCGACTGCGGAGGGGACACCCGCTGATCCTCCCCGCCCGGTGCCGGGAGACTGTCACCCCCGCCCGGCAGACTGCTCGACGTGGAGAACAGCCCCGAGGCCGCCTTCCGGCGACTGCAGCCGCTGCTGGTCGAGGTGCGCGACGCACTGCTCGGCGGCCTGACCGTCAGCCGCGAGATCCACGCGGCGCACGGCTGGCAGCCGGCCGCCGACCGGCACCTGGACCACCAGCTGGTCCGCCGGGAGGCGATGGAGCGACTGCGCCCCTACGCCGAGCACCACGACCACCCGTTCGGCACGCAACTGGAGCTGGTCGACCCGGGCAACGAGAACCTCGGGCTGCCGATGAGCGGGTTGATCCTGCGCACCCCCACCGAGGTGCTGCGGGTGTGGCACTCCGACGACGGCGAGCTGCCCGCCGCCGACACCCAGGGCCTGCGCGACTTCTACCGGCAGGCGCCGGTCGCCCAGCAGCGCCTGCAGCTGGCGATCGACGGTGCTCCCGACCTGCGCCGGCGCGATCACCTGGCGCTGCTGTGGGCCGATGCCCGCACGCCCGGCCGGGCGCCGGAACTGGTCCGGTTCGATCTCGTCCGTCCGCGCGACTGGGCCGGGCGGCGGGTCGAGGTCGACTGGTGGGTGGGCCTGCTCGACCTGCTCGGCCGCCGCGCAGCCTGACCGGCCGGCGCCCGACACCGCGAGCGACAGCCCGGCGGGCACCCCGCGCGGCACGCCCGTGAGTCCGGACACCACAATGTCCCGGTGCACAGAGGCAGGAACGTAGACCCCGGAATCGCGCGCTCGTGGCTGCTGGTCAACGGCGCCCGCACCGAGCTGTTCGACGAGGCGCACGAGTCGCGCGCCGACCAGATCGTGCTGGACATCGAGGACGCGGTCGACCCGGCCCGCAAGCCCGATGCCCGGGCCGACGTCGTCGAGTGGCTCTCCGCCCCCGGCAACCGGGCGTGGGTGCGGATCAACGACCACGCAACCCCGTTCTGGGCCGACGACGTCGCCGCGCTCGCCGGGCTGCCCGGCCTGGCCGGCGTGATGCTCGCCAAGACCGAGGCGGCCGAGCACGTCACCGAGACCTTCGACCGGCTGGGCGGCTCCACCCCGGTGCTCGCGCTGGTCGAGTCGGCGCTGGGCATCGAGGAGGCCGTGCGGATCGCCTCGGCCCGCGGCGCCTTCCGGCTGGCCTTCGGCAGCGGTGACTACCGCCGCGACACCGGCACCAGCGCCGACGACCTGGCGATGGCCTACCCCCGTTCCCGCCTGGTCATCGCCAGCCGGGTCGGTGGCCTGCCCGGCCCGATCGACGGGCCCACGGTGGGCACCAGCCACCCGATCCTGCGCGAGCAGTCGGCGCTGACGGTCTCCCTGGGCCTCACCGGCAAGCTGTGCCTGCAGCTGGACCAGCTCCCGGTGATCAACGAGGTCATCAGCCCGGCACCGTCGGACGTCGCCTGGGCCCGGGACTTCCTGGCCGACTTCGACGCCCGCGGCCAGGTCATCCGCGACGGCAGCGACCTGCCCCGCCTCGGCCGGGCCCGCAAGATCGAGAAGCTCGCCACCGCGTTCGGCGTCGAGCCCTCCTGACCTGACCGCGCCGGCGGCCCCCTCCCCCACCAGGGAGGGGGCCGTTCGTCTGTCAAGCCTCGCGGACGGCGACGACCACGGTGGCCGCCAGGTCGTCGTCCTCGACGACCCGGGTCGTCAGCCCGGCGGCGGTGCATGCAGCCCGCGTCGCCGGCGCCTGCTGGCGGCCCGTCTCGATGAGCAGTGCACCGCCGGGCGCCAGCCAGCCCGGCGCCCCCGCCGCCACCCGACGCTGTACGTCCAGCCCGTCGACCCCGCCGTCCAGCGCGGCCCGTGCCTCGTGGTCGCGGGCCTCCGGCGGCATCAGCGCGATCGCCTCGGTGGGCACGTAGGGCGCGTTCGCCACCAGGACGTCGACCCGGCCACGGAGTGACTCCGGGAGCGGGTCGTACAGGTCGCCCGCGTACACCGCCCCCGACACGTTGCGCCGCGCGCAGCGGACGGCGACCGGGTCCAGGTCGGCCGCGTGCAGCTCGACCGACGGGACGACGGCCGCCACCGCCGCACCCACCGCGCCGACCCCGCAGCACAGGTCCAGGACGACCGAGCCCGAGGAGGCCAGCGCGACCGCCTCCCGCACCAGCAGCCGGGTGCGCTGCCGCGGCACGAACACGCCCGGCTCGACGGACAGCCGCAGCCCGCAGAACTCCGCCCAGCCCAGCACCTGCTCCAACGGCTCGCCCGCCACCCGGCGCGCGACCAGGCCGTCGAGCTGGGCAGCCGACGCGGCCGCCGCCAGCAGCAGCACCGCCTCGTCCTCGGCGAACACGCAGCCGGCCGTGCGCAACCGGGCGACGACAGCAGGGTCGGGGGCGGGGCGCATCAGCGGCCAGTGTGCCGCCTCGCTGACGGAACACGACCGCACCGATACGGTGCCGCCATCGACGGCGGGCCGGAAGGGGTGGGCGTGGACCAGCGGCGGGACGGCTTCGCCGCGTTCGTGGCCGAGCACGAGCAGGAGCTGCGCGGAACGGCCCTGCTCCTCACCGGCGACGCCGCCGCGGCCGACGAGCTGCTCGTGGCGGCCCTGGCCCGGACGTACCGCCGCTGGCGGCGGCTCGGCGCACCGGCGACCGCCCTGGCCGACACCCACGACGCGCTCGTCTCCGCCACGCTGGGCCGGACCCGTCTCCCCGCGACCGGCCGGGACAGCGTGCTCGCGGCGGAGCCGGATGAGCACCCGGACCACCGGTGGCTGGCGGCGCTCGCCGAGCTGGACCCGCGCACCCGCGCCGTGGCGGTGCTCCGACTGCACGAGGCGCAGGACGAGGACGACGTCGCGACGCTGCTGGGCTGCTCCCCCGCCGAGGTCGGGGCCGCCCTCGCCGATGCCCTGGCCACCCTGGCCCCCTTGCTGGCCAGCGAACCGGTCGAGCCGGACCAGCCGGTCGAACCGGTCGCCGCCCCCCAGCCCCCGCCGGTGGCGGTCCCGGACCCCCCGGTGACGCCTGGCCCCACCACCGACCCAGCCGACCCGTACGCGATCTACCGCCGACCGGGGACACCGGCTCCGCTCCCGGTCCAGCGGCCGGCTCCTGCGGCGGCGCCCGCGCCGACCCCCGCTCCCCTCGCCGTGCGGCCGCAGCCGAGCGACGACCCGAACGCCATCTACCGGAGGCCGACGTGACCGCGGACGCCGGGCAGGCCGTCGCCGACCGGCTGCACCGGATCGCCGAGCGCGCTGGGCCCGCCGACGACGGCCACACCGCAGCCCGCGCCGTCGCACTGGACCGGCACCGACGGCGACGGGCCGGCAGCTGGGCCACCGGCGCCCTCGCCGTCGTGCTCCTGGGCACCGGTGCCTCGCTCGCCCACTCGGCGGTGACCGAGCCGCCGGCCGCGACCGCCACCTCGACCCCGGCGCCGGTCACCAGCACCTACGTTGCCCCGCAGTCGGAGCTGGTCGAGGCGCCCGTCCGCGGCTCCCTCGCCGACGACGAGGACTTCCTGGCCGCGATGGCCGCCGCCCCGTGGACCGGCCCGGTCGGGCCGGACGGTGACGTCGTCGACTGGGGCGGACCGGAGCCGGAGCCGGGCACCGGGCGGGTGGTCTACGCCGCCGACGTCCCCGGCGGCCACCGATGGGCCGTGGTGGTCGCCCGCGCCGGGACGGAGTGGGTCTGGACCTGGTTCACCGGGCCGCGCGGCGCGGAGCCCGCGGAGATGACGCCGGTGATCGGCGGGGTGCCGCTGTGGACCGGACCGCTGGCCCTGATGGACGGCTCCGCGGAGACCAGCACGCTGGTCGTGCTCGGCGAGCCCGGACTGGAGGCCGAGTACTCCCCCAGTCTGGACCGGACCTCCGGCGGTGAGCTGGTGCGCGACTTCGACCCGCTGCCGCTGGTCGACGGGGTCCCGCTGGGGGTGGTCATCTCCCCGGTCACCTGGACCGCTGGGGAGGTGCAGGTCACCAGCCCGGTCGGGCAGCAGTCGCTGTCCCCGATGCTCAGCGGCCCGCTGCCGTCGTGGCCGACGTTCCCGACCGGCCCGGTCGACGAGGCCCTCGTCGCCCCGTGTCTGGAGCAGCTCGGTCTCGACGTCCAGACCGGGTCCGGCTTGAGCTGGGAAGCGCCCGAGCAGTTGAGCAGCGCCGAGGAGGCCGCCCGGGAGCAGGAGATCGCCGCGTGTTTTCGAGCCGGGGAGCGCTGAGCCAGCTCAGGGCTGCCGGTACACCGCGTCCGGGACGTCGGTGACGAACATGTGCCCCGGGGCGTGGGTGATCGCGAACGGCGGCCGGGAGGCCATGAGTGCGGCCTGCGGCGTCACGCCGCACGCCCAGAACACCGGGACGTCGCCAACGGCGAACTCGACCGGGTCGCCGAAGTCGGGCCGGGTCAGGTCGGCGATGCCGAGCGCGGCCGGTGACCCGACGTGCACCGGCGCCCCGTGCACGGCGGGCATCCGCGCGGTCACCTGCACCGCGGTGGCCACGAGGTGCCCGGGCACCGGGCGCATCGACACCACCAGCGGCCCGGACAGCCGCCCGGCCGGCCGGCACTCCCGGTCCGTCCGGTACATCGACACGTTGCGGCCCTGCTCGATGTTGCGCACCGGCACCCCGGCGTCCAGCAGGGCGGTCTCAAAGCTGAAGCTGCAGCCGATCAGGAAGGCGACCAGGTCGTCGGTCCAGAGGTCGGCGACGTCGGTGGGCTCGTCGACCAGCTCGCCGTCCCGCCAGACCCGGTAGCGCGGCAGGTCGGTGCGCAGGTCGGCGTCCGGTGCGAGCACGGTGCGGTACGACCCGGCGTCGGTGACGTCCAGCAGCGGTACCGGCTGCGGGTTGCGCTGGCCGAACAGCAGCATGTCCCAGGCCCAGTCCCGGGGCAGCACGACCAGGTTGGCCTGGGTGTGCCCGGGCGCCCAGCCCGACGAGGGGACGGCGAGGCCGGCGCGGAACGACGCCCGCGCAGCGGCAGGGTCGGCGGCGGGGACGAGGGTCACGGGTTCCTCCGGAGTCGGTCGCGGTGGGCCGCGCGCAGCTCGGCCTCCGAGTCGTGCAGGTAGGCCTCGAGTTCCTTGGCCGCCTGCTCCACCTCCCCGGCGGTCAGCAGGTCCAGCAGCCCCCGGTTGCGGCTGACGTACGGCTCGTGCAGCCGCTGCGGCACCGCGATGGCGTGGAAGGCGAGCCGGAGCTCGGCGAGCAGGCGGGCCGTCGTCTCGTCGATCCGCCGGCTGCCGGCCAGCGCCACCAGCTGCTGGTGGAAGCGCATGTTGGCGGTGCCGGCGGCGCCCCAGTCGCCGCGCCGGGCGGCGTCCTCACCGGCGGCGACGGCGTCGTGCAGCGGCCGCAGCCGGACGGCGTCCAGACCCTCCAGCCGGCGGACGACGTCGCACTCGATCGTCCGCCGCAGCCGGTACAGGTCGACCAGGTCGTCCTCGTCCAGCTCGGGCACGAAGACCCCGCGGTGCAGCCGGTGCACCAGCAGGCCCTCGTGGGTGAGCAGCCGGAACGCCTCGCGCAGCGTGTTCCGGCTGACGTGCAGCACCTCGACCAACTGCTCCTCCGACAGCCGGGTGCCCGGCGGCAGGTCGCCCTCGATCACCCGGGAGCGCAGCAGCTCGGCGACCCGCTCGGCGGTGCTGGAGCGGTCGAAGCTGCGCACCTCGTGCGCCACGGTGCGCAGCCAGGCGGCGTCGGTGGGCTCGGGCATGCCGACATCCTGCCGTCTCCTGATGTGTCCGCGCAGTAAATTGTCGCGCCATCCTCTTGAAGGATTGTTCAACAACTCCCTAGGTTCGGTCGCCAACGGCACCACCCCTCGGACAGCGACCCCTCGCCACCGCGGGCCCACTCGACCCCATCCCGGGAGCAGCCATGGCAGCCGAACCGCACCGCACCCCCGCCGAGCCGTCCACCGCACCCAACGGGCGGCTCGCCTCCAGCACCCGCTCCACCCTGCTCGGCGCGATGTTCTTGATGGCCACCTCGGCCATCGGTCCCGGGTTCATCACCCAGACGACCACCTTCACCGTGCAGCTGGGCGCCGCGTTCGCCTTCGCGATCGTCATCTCGATCCTGATCGACATCGCCCTGCAGCTGAACGTCTGGCGGGTCATCGGCGTCAGCGGCCGGCGCGCCCAGGAGCTGGGCAACCTGGTCGCCCCGGGCCTCGGCTGGGTGATGGCCGCCTTCCTGCTGATCGGCGGGCTGGTGTTCAACATCGGCAACGTCAGCGGCGCGGGCCTGGGCACCAACGCCATGCTCGGGCTCGACCCGAAGCTCGGCGGGGCGCTGTCGGCGCTGATCGCCATCGGCATCTTCCTGAGCAAGCGGGCCGGGGTCGCGGTCGACCGGATCGTCGTCGTCCTCGGGCTGGTGATGATCGTGCTGACCACCTACGTCGCGATCACCTCCGGCCCGCCGGTGGGCGAGGCGCTGCGCAACGTCGTCCTGCCCGAGGACATCGACGTGCTGGCGATCACCACGCTGGTCGGCGGCACGATCGGCGGCTACATCGTCTACGCCGGCGCCCACCGGCTGCTCGACTCGGGCATCTCCGGCCCCGGCCGGGTCCGGGACATCACCCGCGGCTCGGTCACCGGCATCCTGATCACCGCGGTCATGCGGGTCGTGCTCTTCCTGGCGATCCTCGGCGTGGTCACCGGCGGCGCGGCGCTCGACCCGACCAACCAGGCCGCGTCGGCGTTCGAGCAGGCCGCCGGCGAGGTCGGCCTGCGGGTGTTCGGCATCGTGCTGTGGGCCGCGGCGATCACCAGCGTCATCGGCGCCTCCTACACCTCGGTGTCCTTCGTGACCTCCCGGACGAGGACGTCGGACCGCACCCGCTCGCTGCTGGTCGTCGGGTTCATCGCGTTCACCTCGCTGGTCTACGTGCTGATCGGCACCGCGCCGACCACGCTGCTGGTGTTCGCCGGGGCCTTCAACGGGCTGCTGCTGCCGATCGGGATCGCCGTCCTGCTCTGGGTGGCCACCCGCCGCACCGACCTGCTCAACGGCTACCGCTACCCGCGCTGGCTGCTGGTGATCGGCTGGATCGCCTGGCTGCTGACCCTGTACCTGGCGATCAACTCGATCCGCCCGGTCATCGACCTGTTCGCGTGAGGGAGGCTGTCGACATGACCCGTGTGGACCTGAACTCCGACCTCGGTGAGGGCTTCGGCCAGTGGACGCTCGGCGACGACGACGCCCTGCTCGGCCTGGTCACCAGCGCCAACGTCGCCTGCGGCTTCCACGCCAGTGACGCCACGATCATGCGGCGGGTCTGCGCCAAGGCCGTCGAGTCCGGCGTCGCGATCGGCGCCCAGGTCGGCTACCGCGACCTGCCCGGCTTCGGTCGCCGGTTCATCGACGTGGAACCCGAGGCGCTGACCGCCGACGTCGTCTACCAGATCGGTGCGCTGGAGGGCTTCGCCCGGATCGCCGGCGACCGGGTGCGCTACGTCAAGCCGCACGGCGCGCTCTACAACGCGATCGTGCACCACGAGGAGCAGGCGGCCGCGGTGGTCGCCGCCGTCGTCGCCTACGACCGGACGTTGCCGGTGCTGGGCCTGCCGGGCTCCGCGTGGTTGCGGCTGGCCGCCGAGGCGGGGCTGACCGTGGTGCACGAGGCGTTCGCCGACCGCGCCTACACCCCGGAGGGCACGCTGGTCTCCCGCCGGCTGCCCGGGGCGGTGCTGCACGACCCGGCCGAGATCGCCGCGCGGTGCGTGGCGATGGCCGCCGGCGAACCGATCACCGACGTCGAGGGGGGCGAGCTGACGCTGCAGCCGGGCTCGATCTGCGTGCACGGCGACACCCCGGGTGCGGTGGAGATCGCCCGGCAGGTGCGCACCGCGCTGACCACGGCGGGGGTCGAGCTCGCCCCCTTCGCCGGTTGATGCGGCTGCTCCCCAGCGGGAGCACCGCCCTGCTGGTCGAGCTGGACGGGCTGGACGACGTCCTGGCGCTGTACGCCGCGCTCAGCGCCGATCCGCCGCACGGCGTGGTCGACGTCGTGCCGGCCGCCCGCACCGTGCTGTTGATGACCGACCCCGCGGTCACCACCCTGGCCGCGGTCGCCGACGCGGTCCGGACGACGACCCCGCGGCCGGACACGCGGGCCGTCGGCGACACCGTCGAGCTGCCGGTGCACTACGACGGCGCCGACCTGGCCGAGGCCGCCGAGCTGCTCGGCCTCACGCCGGACGAGCTGGTCGAGCGGCACACCGGGGCCGAGTGGACGGTGGCCTTCTGCGGCTTCGCCCCCGGCTTCGGCTACCTCACCCAGCCCGGCGGGCAGTGGGAGGTGCCCCGCCGGCCGACCCCGCGCACCGCGGTGCCGCCGGGATCGGTCGCGCTGGCCGGGGAGTTCAGCGGCGTCTACCCGCGGGAGTCGCCGGGCGGCTGGCAGCTGATCGGGCGCACCGAGGTGGCCGTGTTCGACCTGGCCCGCGAGCCGGCCGCGCTGCTCCGGCCCGGCACCACGGTGCGGTTCGCGGCGGTACGCCGGTGAGCCTCACCGTGCTGGCGACCGGGCCGCTCACCACCGTGCAGGACCTCGGCCGGCCGGGGCAGGCAGCGCTGGGCATCGGCCGCTCGGGCGCCTGCGACCGGTCGTCGGCCGCGCTGGCCAACCGGCTGGTCGGGAACCGCGCCGACGCCGCGGTGCTCGAGGTGACCTTCGGCGGGCTCACCGTCCGCGCCGAGGCCGACCTGCTGGTGGTCAGCACCGGTGCGCGCTGCCCCGGCGCCCCGCACGCCGCGCCCACGGTGCTGCGCCGGGGACAACAGCTGCGGCTGGGCCCGCCGGCCAGTGGGCTGCGCACCTACCTCGCGGTCCGCGGCGGCATCGCCGTCCCGCCGGTGCTGGGCTCCCGGGCCACCGACCTGCTGGCCGGGCTCGGGCCGGCGGTGGTCGCCACCGGTGACGTGCTCCCGGTCGGCGAGCCGGTCGACCCGGCCCCGGGTGTCGACCTGGCACCGGTGCCCGAACCCACCGCCGGCGAGCTCACCGCCACCGTGCTGCCCGGGCCGCGCGCCGACTGGTTCGGCGACGCCGGCTGGGCGGCCCTCACCGGGCAGGCCTGGACGGTCACCAGCGAGAGCAACCGGGTCGGCCTGCGGCTGGACGGCGCACCGCTGGAGCGGCTGCGCGCCGGGGAGCTGCCCAGCGAGGGGATGGTCCGCGGGGCGCTGCAGGTGCCGCCGTCCGGGCTGCCGGTGCTGTTCCTCGCCGACCACCCGGTGACCGGCGGCTACCCGGTGATCGGGTACGTGACCGACGCCGACGTCGACGCGTGCGCCCAGCTCCGCCCCGGCCAGGCGCTGCGGCTGCGCCCGGGCCGACCGTGACCCCCGACGAGCCCGTCGAGCTCGGGCGCGCCTCCGGGCCGCACGGCGAGGTGGTGCTGCGCCGGCGGGGGCCGGTGACGGAGCTGGTCGTCGACGGCGTCTTCGCGATGGACGACGTGGACACCAGCACCGAGCGGGCGCTGGCGGTCGAGGCGCTGCGCCGCTGCGCGGGAGACCGGCTGCGGGTGCTGGTCGGCGGGCTCGGCCTGGGCTGGACGGCGGCCGCCGTGCTCGCCGAGCCCCGGGTCGCCGCCGTGGAGGTCGCCGAGCTCCAGCCCGCGCTGGTCGGCTGGGCCGGCGCCGGCCTGTTGCCCGGGCTGCCGGAGCTCCCCCGCGACCGGCTGGAGCTGCACACCGCCGACGTCGCGGTGCTGCTGGCCGAACGGCCGGGACGGTACGACGCCGTCCTGCTCGACGTGGACAACGGCCCTGGCTTCCTGGTGCACCAGGCCAACGCACCGCTGTACGAGGAGGCCGGGCTCGGCACCGCGCTGGCCGCGCTGCGCCCGGGTGGGGTGCTGGCCATCTGGTCCGCCGACCCGGCCCCGGCGCTCGCCGACCGGCTGGGCGCGCTGCCGGCGTCGGCCGACGTGGAGCACCTGGTGCTGCCGGTCGAGCGCGACGGCCGGCGGTTCGACTACGCGATCGTGCTCGCCCGCCGGGGCGCTCAGCGGTCGGCCGGGGGCCCGTCCGGCCGCTCGTCCGGCCGGGAGTAGGCCGACGTGCCGCGCAGCCGGGCGCTGACCGCGGTGACCAGGGGCACCAGGACGACGCCGTCCCGGGCCATCCGCGCGCGCAGCTGCCGCCGGTGGGTCAGCACCCCCACCAGCCCGATGGCCCAGAAGACGTACTGCACGGCGAACGCCGCCCGGAACGCGTCCAGCGAGTAGTCCGTGGAGCTGCCCGGGGTCATCGCGTCGAGCACGAAGCCGATCGCCAGCACGGTGCACAGCGAGGCGAAGAAGCCGCCGACGTTGACGAAGCCGGTGGCGCTGCCCGACCGCTCGACCGGGTTCTCGGTGCGGGCGTAGTCGAAGCCGATCATCGACCCGGGGCCGTTGGTGCCCAGCACCACGACCAGCACGACCAGCAGCCACATCGGAGCGGGGCCCGGCCACAGCAGCACGACGGTCCAGACCACCGCGGTGACGGTGAGGATGCCGAAGACCAGGTTGGAGCGGCGCAGCGGCCACTGCCCGACCAGCCGGCCCAGCAACGGCCCGAACGCCATCCCGACCAGCACCAGCAGGGTCAGCAGGCCGGCCGCCGTCCCGGGCGCCAGCCCCTGGCCCACGGTCAGGAACGGGTACCCCCACAGCAGCGCGAAGACGGTGCCGGAGAACTGGGTGACCAGGTGCGTGTAGAGGCCGATCCGGGTGCCCGGCTCGCGCCAGGCGGCCGCCAGGTTCGCCCGGACGGTGGCCATGTCGGCGACGGTCGGGGCGGGCGTGCCGGGCGGGGCGTCGCGCAGCGCGACCAGCACCAGGATGCCGACCAGCACGCTGACCGCAGCGGCGCCCAGGAAGGTCGGCGTCCAGCCGGCGGTGTGCAGCAGCGCGACCAGCGGGTAGGCGGCCACGATCTGGCCGACCTGACCGAGGATCCCGGTGAGCTGGGTGACCACCGGGACGGTGCGCCCGGGGAACCACAGCGGCACCAGCCGGAGCACGCTGATGAAGGTCATCGCGTCGCCGGCGCCCACCAGCACCCGGGCCGCGACCGCGGTGGGCACGCTGTCGGCCAGGGCGAGGACCAGTTGCCCCACGGCCATCGTGACCGCGCCGGCCACGATCATCCTCCGCGAGCCGAACCGGTCCAGCAGCACACCGACCGGCACCTGCAGGCCCGCGTACACGGCCAGCTGCAGCACCAGGAACAGCGAGATCGCCGACGCCCCGGCGGAGAACCGCTCCTGCGCCTCGATCCCGGCGACGCCGAGGGAGGCCCGGTGGAAGATCGCGACCGCGTAGGCCACCAGGCCGACCAGCCAGATCACGTAGGCGCGGGACGGCGTCCGGACAGCTGGCTCAGTCACGTACAGGGACGACGCCGTCCCGCCGCCCGTCCTTCCCGGAACGGGCTGTGCACTTCCTCACCCGGGCCCTGCTCACCCGGCCAGGATGGCCCACCCGTGTGCCGGCAGCGAGACGGCCGCGCGGTCGCTGCCCGGCTGCCGCACGGTGCCCGTCCCGGCGAGCAGCTCCCCCGCCCCGCCCGCCGGCACGGTCACCTCGCCGTCGGCCAGGTTGAGCGCGACCACCAGCCGCTGCCCCTCCCCCGCCACGGCGTAGCTGAGCTGCTGGTTCTCCCGGTGCAGCGGCGTGACGCGGGCGGTGTGCAGCCAGCGGTGCCGGCGGCGCAGCCCGATCAGCTCCTGGTGCAGCCGCCGGGTGGGCTCACCGAAGGGCGCCAGCTCGTCCGGGGACTCCGGGAAGGGCGGCCGGACGGCGTCGTCCCCGCCGGCCCGGTCCTCCTTGACCCCGGTGAAGGCCTGCTCGTCGCCGGCGTAGACCGACGGCGTGCCGCCCACCGTGAACAGCACCGCCAGCGCGTGCGGCAGGTGGGCGACGTCGTCGAGGCGGCTGGCGATCCGGGTGACGTCGTGGTTGCCGACGAAGGTCAGCGGCACGAACGTGTCCAGGAACCCGTCGTGCCGGCCGAGCGCGTGCGCCAGCTCGTGCAGGTTGCCGTCGTTGAGCGAGCTCCAGATCGCCTTCCACAGCTCGTACTGGGTGACCGCGTCCATCGTCGACTCCCGCACCACCTGCGCGTAGTCGCCGTGGATGACCTCGCCGACGACGTAGGCGTCGGGGTGCTGCTCGCGCACCCGGGGCAGCACGGTGGCCCAGAACGAGGTCGGGACGGCGTAGGCGGCGTCCAGCCGCCAGCCGTCGGCACCGCGGTCCAGCCAGTGCGTCATCACCTCGGTCACCCAGTCGGCGACCGCGGGCGAGGAGTGGTCGAGGGCGACCAGCTGGCCGTGGCCCTCGAAGGTGTCGTACTCCGGGACGACGCCGGGCTGCCAGCCGTCCGGCCAGCGCAGCCGGAACCAGGCCGCCGAGGGTGCGTCGGGCCCCCGGTCGACGACCGCCTGGAACGCCGGGTGGTCGCGGCCGACGTGGTTGAACACCCCGTCGAGCAGCACGCGCAGGCCTCGTTCGTGGGCGGCCGCGACCAGCTCGTCGAAGTCGGCGTCGTTCCCGAGCCGCGGGTCGATCCGACCGTGGTCGACGGTGTCGTAGCCATGCGTGCTGGAGGCGAACACCGGCCCCAGCGCCAGTCCGTTGGCCCCCAGCTCGACGGCGTAGTCCAGCCAGCCGGTGAGCCGGTCCAGTCGGTGCGTCACGACCTCGGTCGCCTCGCGCTCAGCGCCCACGAAGCCCAGTGGGTAGACGTGCCACCACACCGCGTCCTGCACCCAGTCCGGCATCCCGCTCCCTCGTGTCGACCTCTGCACCAGCTCGGCCGACGCTACCCAGTGCGCCGCGCCGGGCCGCCGCTGGGCGGAAGACGCACCCCGGCCAGGGTGCAGGCCGCAACTATCGTCGCCGACGTGACCGCCCCTCCCGCGTCGCCGGCCCGGCCGGCACTGGTCCCGGTGCTCCTGTACCTGGCCATGCTCGTCGCGGTCATCAGCAGCCTCGGCGCCCCGCTGGTCCCGGCGATCGCCGCGGCCAACGACGTCTCGATCACCAGCGCGCAGTGGTCGCTCACGATCACCCTGGTGGTCGGTGCGGTGGCCACGCCGGTGATCGGGCGGCTCGGCGACGGCCGGCACCGCCGCACCGTGGTGCTCGTCGTCCTCACCGTGGTGCTGCTGGGCAACGTGCTCGCCGCACTGCCGCTGGGGCTGGGCTGGCTGATCGCCGGCCGCGGGCTGCAGGGGCTCGGGTTGGGGCTGACCCCGCTGGCGATCGCCACCGCCCGCACCGCGCTGACCGGTGAGCGGTCCCGGTCCACGGTCGCGGCGCTGTCGGTCACCGTCGCCGCCGGCGTCGGCCTCGGGTACCCACTGACCGGGGCGATCGCCGAGTTCGGCGGGGTGCACGCCGCCTTCTGGTTCGGCGCGGGTGCCAGCGTGCTGGCCCTGGCCGCCGCCGCGCTGGTCTACCCGCCCTCGCCCGACGTGCCGCCCCGGCGGCTGGACGTCGCCGGGGCGGTGCTGCTCGGCATCGGGCTCGCCACCGGACTGCTGGCCCTCGGCGAGGCCGGCACCTGGGGCCGGACCTCACCCTCGGTGCTCGGGCTGGCCGTCGTCGCCGTCCTCGCGCTGGTCGCCTGGGCGGTGTGGCAGCTGCGCGCCGAGGCCCCGCTGGTCGACCTGCGGCTGGCCCGCGGCCGGGTCGCCGCGACCGCGCACGGCGCCGCCCTGCTCGTCGGCCTGGCGAACTACCTGCTGCTGTCCTCGGTTCCCCGGCTGGCGCAGACCCCGGAGTCCTCCGGCTACGGCTTCGGCACCTCGATCGTGGTGGCCGGGCTCATCCTGCTGCCGTTCTCCGTCGCCAGCTTCCTGGCCAGCCGGATCGGCCGGCCGCTGGACCGGGCCGCCGGGCCCCGGGTGGTGCTGCCGGTCGGCGCCCTCGTGCTCCTGCTGGGCACCGTGCTGTTCGGCCTGGTCCGCGAGGAGCTGTGGCAGCTGTTCGTGGCGATGGCGGTCGCCGGGTTCGGCGTGGGCCTGACCTTCGCCGCGCTGCCCGGGCTGGTCGTCGGTGCCGTGCCGGCCGGGGAGACCGGCAGCGCGATGAGCCTCAACCAGGTGCTGCGCTACGTCGGGTTCGCGCTGGGCAGCGCACTGAGCGCCACGGTGCTGGAGGCGCTCACCCCGGCCGGTGCGGACCTGCCGCCGTCCAGCGGCTACACCGCGCTGGCCGCGATCGGCTGCGGGGCGTGCCTGGCGCTGGCGGTGCTGACCGCCTTCCTGCCCGGCCGCCCCCGCACCGCGGACCCGGCGCCCGCCCCGTCGTCCGCCTCCCCCGCCCGCGAGTGAGCAGTTCCGGTCGCCGACCCGTGCGGACACGCCGCCGCCGGCGACCGGAACTGCACAGCGGGCGTCAGGCCGGCTGCAGCTCCTCCGCCACCGGCTCCGGCTCGGCCGCGCCGGCCCGCTTGGCCGCCCGCCGCTCGCGGCGGGTCTCCAGCGAGGTGTAGAGCACCGGCACCAGCAGCAGGGTCAGCACCGTGGAGGTGATCAGGCCGCCGATCACCACCAGGGCAAGTGGCTGGGAGATGAACACCCCGCCGCCGGTCAGCCCGAACGCCATCGGGGTGAGCGCCAGCACCGTGGCCGCCGCCGTCATCACGATCGGCCGCAGCCGCTTGCGGGCACCCTCGCTGACCGCCTCGGCCAGCGGCCGCCCCTGCTCCCGGTACTGGTTGACCAGGTCGATCAGCACGATCGCGTTGGTCACCACGATGCCGATCAGCATCAGCACCCCGATCAGCGCCGGCACGCCCAGCGGGGTGCCGGTGACCAGCAGCATCAGCAGCGCACCGGTCGCGGCGAACGGCACCGAGACGAGCAGGATGAACGGCTGGGTGAGGCTGCGGAAGGTCGCCACCATCACCAGGTAGACGATCACCACGGCGATCACCAGGGCCAGGCCGAGGTCGGCGAAGGCCTCGCCCTGGTCGGCGGCGACACCACCGATCGACACCTCGGCGCCGGCCGGCAGGTCCAGTCCGTCGATCGCTGCCTGCAGCTCGGCGGTGAGCGCCCCGAGGTCGGTGCCGGCCGGGGTCGCCGACACGGTCGCGCTCCGCTCGCCGTCGACCCGGCTGATCGAGCTGGGGGCCTGCTCCTCCTCGACCGTCGCCAGCTGGGTGAGCGGCACCAGGCCCCCGGCCGTCGGCAGGACGACGGCGCGGAGCTGCTCCACGGTCTCCGGGGCCTGCACCGGGTCCAGGTAGACCGGGGTGCTGGCGTCGTCGACGTCGATCTCCCCGAGCGGGACGGCGTTGGTCAGCCCGGCGAGGGTGCGGGTCACCTGCGCCGCGGTCAGCCCGGCCTGGGCCGCCGCCACCGGGTCGACGTCCACCCGGACCACCGGCAGCCCGGCCGACAGGTCGTTGGTGACGTCGGTGGCCCCGGGGACCTCGGACACGGCCTGCTGCACCTGGTCCGCGGCCTCGGCCAGCACGCCGGCGTCCGCCGCCTGGACCAGCACGTCGACCGTCGAGCTGCCGAACCCGGAGCCGGCCGCGGCGACGGTGACCGCACCGACGTCGGGGAGCTCCTCGGCGACCGTCCGGATCTCCGCGCGGGTCTCCTCGGGGTCGCCGTCCTCGGCCAGGGTCAGCGAGAACGTCGCCGTGGGCGTGCCACCGCCACCGCTGAACGCGGCGAACCCGCCGGCCGAGCCGACCGTGGTCTGCACGGTCGCCACCCCGGGCACCTCGCCGAGCGCGCTCTCCAGCACGCGGGCCCGCTCGTCCTGCGCGGCCAGGCTGGTGCCGGCCGGGTAGGCGGCGGTGACGGTGACGGTGTCCTCGCCGGCGTCGCCGATGAAGTTGGTCTGCAGCAGCGGGGTGAGCGCCAGCGTGCCGACGAAGACGGCCAGCGCTCCGGCCACGGTCCAGCGGCGGTGGGCCAGCACGCCGCGCAGCGCCGGCACGTACAGCCGCTGCAACCAGGTGCGCCGCTCCGCCGCCTCGGCCGCCTCCCGCTCCCGGGCCAGCTCCTCGGTGTCCTCCCGGTCGGTCTCCGGCGCCTTGAGGAACGCCGAGGCGAGGACGGGGACGATGGTCAGCGAGACGACGAGCGAGGCGATCAGGGCGATCGCCACGGTGAGCGCGAAGGGCCGGAACAGCTCGCCCACCAGGCCCCCGACCAGCGCGATCGGCAGGAACACCGCTGCGGTGGCGATGGTCGAGGAGGTGATCGCCCCGGCCACCTCCCGGACGCCGCCGAGGATCGCCTTGGTGCGCGCCTCGCCGTAGGAGAGGTGTCGCTTGATGTTCTCGATGACCACGATCGAGTCGTCGACCACGCGGCCGATCGACACGGTGAGCGCGCCCAGGGTGAGGATGTTCAGCGAGAAGCCGGCCACCTGCAGCCCGATGAAGGTGACGCACAGCGACACCGGGATCGACACCGCCGAGATCAGCGTGGACCGCACCGAGGCCAGGAAGACCAGGATCACGATCAGCGCGAACAGCAGCCCCAGGCCGCCCTCGGTGGCCAGGCCCTCGATCGACTCCTCGATGAACGGCGCCTGGTCGAACACGACCGCCACCGTGCTGCCCTCGCCCAGCAGCTCCCGCACCTGCGGGAGCAGGTCCTCGACGGCGTGCGAGATGTCGACGGTGTTGCCGTCCGGGGTCTGGGTCAGCCCGACCGAGAGGGCCGGCTGGCCGTCGACCCGGGAGTAAGACGTCGCCGGCGCCTCCCCCAGCTCCACGGTGGCGACCGCGCCCAGCGAGGTGACCGCGCCGTCGGCACCGGTCAGCGGGAGGGCGCGGAGCTCCTCGACCGAGGTGAGCCGGTCACCGGCCTGCACCGAGAGGGTCTGCTCGCCCTCGGTCACCGTGCCGGCGGGCAGCACCACGCCGTTCTCCTCGAGCACGGTGGTGACCGCGGCGGCCGGGATCTCGGCCGCCGCGAGGGCGGCCGGGTCCAGAGCGATCTGCACGCGGGGCTCGCTGGCCCCGGTGACCGTCACGTCGCGGACGCCCTCGACCTGCTCGAACAGCGGGACGACGGCGGAGTCGATCCGGTCGGACAGGGCGGCGGTGTCGCCCGGCGCGGCGATCGCCAGCTGCACGACGGGCAGGTCGGCCAGCGAGCCGGCCAGCACCTCGGGCTCGACGTCGGCCGGCAGCTGGGCCTGCACCCGGCTGACCGCGGTCTGCAGCGCGGCGGTGGCCCGGTCGATGTCGGAGCCGTACTCCAGCTCGACGGCGACCGTCGCCAGCCCGGTGCTGGCCGTGGAGGTCGTGGCGACCACGCCGTCCACGGTGCCGATGGCCTGCTCCAGTGGCTGCACGACCTGGCGCTCGACCACGTCGGGCGAGGCGCCGGGCTGGGCGGCGACGACGACGGCCGCGGGGATCTGCAGGCTGGGGATCAGCTCCTGCTTCAGCGAGCCCGCCGAGATCAGCCCGAACACCAGCACCGCGATGGTGGCCAGCGCCACCAGGGCTCGGTTCCGCAGGGACAGGACGGCGAGACGGGACACGCGTTCCTCCACGGCCGGGGCCGGTGTCGGGAGTGGACCCGGCCAGCTTGCACCGAGTAGTTAGCTTCGAGCAAACTACCGGTGAACGCCGACACTCCCCCGGAGGAGGTGCGCATGACCATCGAGACCACCGTGCCCGACCCCGACGACGTGCCCGACGACTGGCCCGAGGGCTGGCGCGACCTCCCCGCCGAGGTGCTGGCGGTGCTGTGCGTCGGCGCGCAGATCGGCGACTACAGCATGCGCCGCCGTCTCGGCCCGCTGCTGGACACCCCGCTCACCCTCCAGCAGCTGCGCGGGCTGACCTTCCTGGTGATCGAGGAGTCGATGACCCCGCAGCACCTCAGCGAGCTGCTGGAGGTGAGCCCGGCCACCATCACCGGCCTGGTCGACCGGCTCGTCCGCGCGGGCATGGTCGACCGGACCACGGACAGCCGGGACGGCCGTGGCCGGGTGCTCACCCCCACCCGGACCGGGGTCCGGGTGGTCCGCCGGCTGATGGCGTCGGACGTGGAGACCGACGCCGCCGTCCTGCAGGCACTGCGCCCGGCCGAGCTCGCAGCCCTGCAGGAGGGTCTCTCCGGCGTCCTGCGGGTCCTGCGGGACCAGGACGACGAGGGCTGACCGCACCGTTCCGCGCGACCGGTCAGGCGGTGGGGCCCTCCAGCAGGGCGGTCATCTCCGGCAGGTCGAAGAACTGCGCCGTCGCCCGGGCACTGGGCTGGCCGTTGTCCGGGTCGGCGCCGGCGGCGAGCAGGCTGCGCACCGTCTCCGCCGACTGCTTGAAGACGGCGGCGGCCAGCGCCGTCTGACCGCGGTCGTTGGCCCGGGTGTGGTCCGCCCCGCGCTCCAGCAGCGCGGCCACCGTCGACGCGCGGCCCTGGTAGGCGGACAGGATGAGCAGGGTGTCGCCCTTGCCGTTGGTGAGGTTGGCCGGCACCCCGGCGTCGAGGTAGGCCACCAACTGCTCGGTGTCACCCTCCCGCGCCAGGTCGAAGACCTTCGCGGCCAGGGCGATGACGCCGGGGTCGATGGGCTGCTGGGACGGCTGCGGGTCGGTCACGCCACCGAGCCTAGGAGCCCGGTGGCGTCCTCCGGCCGCCCGCTCAGGAGCCGCTCACCCGATCGGTGAGGGCGAGCACGTGCCGCCAGGCGTCCTGGCAGGCCTCGGCCCACTCGTCGAAGGACCGGTCGAAGAACGAGTGCGGCGCCCCCTCGTAGACGACCTCGTCGACGTCGGCCCCGGCCGCCCGCATCCGGGCGGCCAGCTCCCGCTGCTCGGCCACCGGGGTGGCGCTGTCGGCGCCGGCGATGATCATGACGACCGGCTTCTGGGCGCCGTCCGCAGCCTCGCCCACCAGGCTCGGCCGACCGTAGAAGCCCGCGCTGCCGGCCAGGTCCAGGTCGCCGGCCGACTGCCGCCAGGCATGGCTGCCGCCGAAGCAGAACCCGACGGTGACCACCGGCAGCGACGGGTGGGTGCGACTGCGCAGGTACTCGATCCCGGCGGTGGTGTCCGCGTCGACGCCGGCCGCCGTGGTCTGCGGGATGTGCGTCCCCCAGTCGAAGTCCTCCTCGCGGGTGCCGTTCTCGGCGATCCCCGCGGTGCGGCCGAAGTAGTCGACGGCGACCGCGGCCAGCCCGGCCTCGGCGAACCGCTCCGCCAGGGCGACGTAGTACGGGTGCAGGCCCCGGATGTCGGGCAGCAGGACGACGCCGGCGCGCGGCGCGGTGGCGGGTGCGGCGTAGGCCGCGGAGAACCGGGTGCCGTCGGCGGCGGTCAGCGTGAGGGTGCCCCGTTCGGCGACGGGCCCGACGGTGGGTGGCGCAGGCGGGCGGCTGTCGTGGTCGTGGCACATGCCGACGTGTCTACCGCCGCCCCCGGCCCCGCGCAGCGGGAGCTCAGCCCTGGCCGCCCGTGGTGCCGCCGTTGTCGCCACCACCACCGTCACCGTTGCCGTTGTCGGCAGCGAGGTCAGGGGCGCTCGGGTCGCCACCGAAGACCCTCGCCGCGACGTCCCTGCGCACCTCGGTGACCCAGTCGTGCTGGCGGTTGGCCTGCTGGATCAGCCGGTCGAGCAGCTCCGCGTCGATCCGACTGTCGGCGACGGCGGCGATCCGCAACGTCTCGAACCCGCTCCGCTTGCCCCGCACGGCCGAGGCGAGGAACTCGAACTCGATGAGGTCGCTGGACGGGGACCGGCTGAGCAGGTGGCCGTTGAGCTTCCCGCGGCTGGCCTTCTCGGCGACCCAGCTGGCCCACTGCTTGTACTGCCGCACCGGGAAGCCCAGCGCCTGGGCGACCCCGATGATGGCGGCCTTCTCATCGCGGAGCTCGTCGAGCAGCTCCCGGAGGGGCCGTTCGTACTCCGTCCCGCGGTGCACCCCGATCATCCGGGAGACCAGCTCGACGCCGCCGGCGGCCGCGGCGATGTGGTCGTTGACGTAGACCGCCAGCAGCTCGGGGTGGGACACGGAACCGGACGGCGCCGGGGTCTGGGACACGGGTTCTCCTCGCAGGTGGGGCCGGGGTCCGGCTCCCCCATCATGTCCAGCGGCCGCACGTTCGACACCCGGCGTCCCCCGGCGGGTGACTCAGCGGCGGTTCCGCCGGTTCCAGCTGGTCCAGGAGTTGTCCCGGACGAACGGGCTCAGGACCTCGGCGTCCCGGCGGCCCTCCCGGACCTCGTACCAGACGTCGGAGTGGTGCTGGGACCGGGACCCGCGCCGCCGGGCCGAGTGGTCCAGCCACCAGGCCACCGCCAGCAACAGGGTGAGCACGGCGCCGACGGCGATCCAGAAGACCATGCCCCATCCTGACCGACCGGAGAACTGCGTACCACGACCGTCCGGATCTCATCTGTGACATACCGTGGTCGACGATGACGCTGACCGAGGACACGACGACCGAGTCCCTCCGCCAGATCGGCGCCCTGGTGCGGGGCGCCCGGCGGCACCGCGGGCTCACCCAACTGCAGCTGGCCGAGCGGCTGGGCACCAGCCAGAGCGCGATCGCCCGGATCGAGCAGGGCAACCAGAACCTGACCCTCGAGCTGCTGGGCCGGCTGTCGGCGGCGCTGGACAGTGAGCTGATCAGCGTGGGCCGCTCCGGCCCCACCCACCTGCGCGTCCGAGGTGGCACGCCGCTGTCGGGCAGCGTCACGGTGAAGTCGTCGAAGAACGCGGCGGTCGCGCTGCTGTGCGCCGCGTTGCTCAACCGCGGCCGGACGACGCTGCGCAACGTCTCCCGCATCGTCGAGGTCGACCGGATCCTCGCCGTGCTCACCTCGATCGGCGTCTCCGCCTCCTGGGACGCCGCCGGGCGGGACCTGACCCTCGTCGTCCCCGAGCAGCTCGACCTCTCCGCGATCGACGCCGACGCGGCCCGTCGCACCCGCAGCATCATCATGTTCCTGGGGCCGCTGCTGCACCGGGCCGAGGACTTCCGGCTCCCCTACGCCGGCGGCTGCGACCTCGGCACCCGCACCGTCGAACCGCACATGATCGCGCTGCGCCCCTTCGGGCTCGAGGTCGAGGCGCACGCCGGGGAGTACCGGGCGACCGTCGCCCCGCCCGTGGCGCGGGACCGGACGATCGTGCTGACCGAACGCGGGGACACGGTGACGGAGAACGCGCTGCTGGCCGCCGCCCGGCACGACGGGACGACGACGATCCGCAACGCCAGCCCGAACTACATGGTCCAGGACCTCTGCCTGTACCTGGAGCTGCTGGGCGTGCGCATCGAGGGCTTCGGGTCCACCACCCTGGTGGTCACCGGCAAGCCCGTGCTCGACGCCGACGTCGACTACCCGCTGTCGGAGGACCCGGTCGAGGCGATGAGCCTGCTGACCGCCGGGATCGTCACCGGCTCGGAGCTGACCGTGCGCCGGGCCCCGATCGAGTTCCTGGAGATCGAGCTGGCCATCCTCGCCGAGATGGGGCTGTCCTTCGACCTGTCACCGGAGTACCCGGCCGACAACGGCCGCACCCGGCTGGTCGACATCACCCTGCACCCGTCGCAGCTGCGAGCGCCCATCGACAAGGTGCACCCGATGCCCTTTCCTGGGCTCAACATCGACAACCTGCCGTTCTTCGCGGTGATCGCGGCGACGGCCACCGGCAGCACGCTGATCCACGACTGGGTCTACGACAACCGGGCGATCCACCTCTCCGACCTGACCCGGCTGAACGCCGACGTGCGGTTGCTCGACCCGCACCGGGTGCTGGTGGAGGGGCCGACCCGCTGGTCGGCGGCGGAGATCGTCTGCCCGCCGGCGCTGCGCCCGGCGGTCTGCATCCTGCTGGCGATGCTGGCGGCCAAGGGCGACTCGGTGTTGCGGAACGTGGACATCATCGCCCGCGGCTACGAGCAGCTCTACGAGCGACTGGTGGAGATGGGCGCCCAGATCGAGGTCTTCTCCGACTAGAAGCGGACCACCAGAATGGCCATTCTGGTGGTCCGCTCTCAGTCGCGGAGGAGGACGGCGACGCCGACGCAGCCGAGGGCCCAGAGGCCGCTGGCCAGCGTGCCGATGATGAACCGCTCGGACGCCACCGGGGCCTTCAGCTCGTTGAACCGCCCCAGCCCCTTCACCGCGATCAGGACGGCGAGCCCCTCGGCGAACCCGGCGAGCACGGTGACCGCGATGGCGGAACGCTCCAGCACGCCGATCCAGGCGCCGCCCCGCAGCACCTCAGGGTCCGAGGCGCGCCGGCGCCCCGGCACCCGGTCGGGGTCGGCGGCCCGGAGGACGGCGGTGGCCACCGGGCCCCCGCCCAGCGCCGCGGAGGCGACCGCGAGCAACTGACCGCCGACCTCCACCCCGTCCCCGACCCGGCCCGCCCGCCAGGCCAGCGCGGCGGCAGCGCCCAGCAGCAGCACCAGCAGCACCCCGCCGAAGCGGCTGCCCCGGCGGTCGGTGTGCGGGGTCAGGGCGGCTCCGGCCACCGCCAGGACGCCGAGGACCACGAGGGCGGCGACGCTCATCCCGCCGCCCGGGCCAGCAGGCGTGCCGCCGTGGGGTGCAGGTCCCGCTCGACGTCCCACAGGCCTGCGCCCAGCCGCTGCCCCACCGCCTGACGGGTGACGCCCAGCTCGGTGGCCGCCTCGGCCTGCGTGCGCCCGCGCTCCACCAGCTCGATCGCCTCCCACGCCTGGTCGCTGCGCCGCTCGACCAGCGCGGCGAGGGCGGTCAGCACCGCCTGCGCATCCGCCGCCGGCTCCGGGGCCACCCCCCGGACGGCGAGCCGGACGGGACGGCGCTTGGCCGCCTCGACGGCGGCGCGGGCCGCGATGAACGCCGGACCGGACCCGGCCCGGGTGCTCCCCGGGAGCGGCGTGTGCACCGGGCCGACCCCGATCCCGATGCTCCACCCGCCGTCGCGCACCAGCCGGCGCACGACGTCGACCACCACCACCGGGTCGTCGAGCAGGCCCTGGACCTCGTCGCCCGCGGTGCGCTCGAAGCGCAGGACGGTGGGTACCCCGCTGAGCGCGGACAGCACTTCGGGCACCCGGTCCGGGCTGCGGCGACTGTCCCGCTGGTCGATCGTCAGCACGAAGGGCATGGCGCAAGCTCAGCAGCTTGCACAGCCCGGCGCAAGCTCCTGCCCTTGTCGCGGCGTGTCGGTCCCCCGCGTCGGGTCAGGACGAGGCCGGTGCCGGCGGGAAGCCACCGGTGGCCACCGGCCCCCAGCGTTCGATGGTGACCCGCAGCAGCGACTTGCCCTGGCGCTGCATCGCGGCGCGGTACTCGTCCCAGTCCGGGTGCTCACCGCTGATCGACCGGAAGTAGTCGACCAGCGGGTCGAGCGCGTCGGGCAGGTCGAGCACCTCCGCCTGGCCGTCGACCTGCACCCAGGCGCCGTCGAAGTCGTCGGAGAGGACGCAGAGCGAGACCCGGGGGTCACGCCGGGCGTTGACCGCCTTGGCCCGCTGCGGGTACGTGGAGACCACCACCCGCCCCTGGTCGTCGACGCCGCACGTCACCGGGGACAGCTGCGGGCTCCCGTCGCTGCGGTGGGTGAGCAGGAGGGCCTTGTGCCGGGGGCGCAGGAAGGCGAGCAGCCCGTCGCGATCGACCCGGTCGGCGGTGGCGGTCTTCGGCATGCCGGGAACCTACGACGTGCCTCCGACGATCCGCGCGGCGACGGGGGCCGACGCCGCACAGATCACGTCCGGTCGACCGGTGGGACACGCGCGGGTGTGTTGGGATCAACGCATGCCCGACGAACACCGCACCGCGAACGCCGCTGAGCCCGCCGCCGACGAGCGCGGCGAGGACACCGGTGCGAGCCGGGCCGACACCGACACCGAGACCGGCACCGGCACCGGGACCGACGAGCACGAGATCGCCACCACCCGGGCGCCGATCCCCGGGCCGGAACGGGCCCGGCGCCTGCAGGCCGCGAGCCGGCGGGTGGCGGTCGCCTCGGCCGAACTGATCCTCATCGTCATCGCCCTGCTCATCCTCGGGCGGGTCATCGGCGAGCTGTGGGTGGTCCTGCTCCCCGTCGTCCTCGGGCTGCTGTTCACCACCGTCCTCTGGCCGGTCACCCGCTTCCTCCGCCACCACGGCTGGCCGCCGGCACTGGCGTCGCTGCTCGTGCTGCTGCTCTTCCTCGGCGCCTTCGGCGGGATCATCGCCGTCATCGCCCCCCAGGTGGTCGGCCAGGTCGAGGAGGTCGCCGACGGCGTGACCCAGGGCCTGGAGCAGGTGCAGGACTACCTGGCCGGTCCGCCGTTCAACATCGACGACCAGCAGGTGGGCAACGCCGTCGACTCGATCATCGACTCGGTGCAGAGCAACGCCCAGAACATCGCCGGCTACGCCGTCACGACCGCGACCACGATCGGCGGCCTGCTGATCAACCTCGTGCTCGCGCTGGTGCTGACCTTCTTCTTCCTCAAGGACGGCCCGAAGTGGGTGCCGTGGCTGGCGGCGCAGACCGGCCCGCAGGCCGCACCGCACGTCGCGGCCCTGTCGCTGAAGACCTGGCGCACCCTGTCGGAGTTCATCCGCCAGCAGGCCATCGTCGGCTTCGTGGACGCCCTGTTCATCGGCATCGGGCTGCTCGTGCTCGGCGTGCCGCTGGTGGTGCCGCTGGCCGTGCTCACCTTCTTCGGCGCCTTCATCCCGATCATCGGCGCCTTCGTCGCCGGTGGCTTCGCCGTCCTGATCGCGCTGGTCGACAGCGGCCTGACCACGGCGCTGATCGTGCTCGGGCTGATCATCGTGGTGCAGCAGATCGAGGGCAACGTGCTCCAGCCGATCCTGCAGGGGCGCGGGCTCAACCTGCACGCGGCGGTGGTGATCCTGGCGGTGACCGCCGGCGCCAGCCTGGCCGGGATCATCGGGGCGTTCCTGGCGGTGCCGGTGGCCGCGCTGCTCGCAGTCGCCTACCGCTACGGCCGGGACGTGCTCGACGGCAACAACCCCGAGATCGCCGACGACGGCACGCGGGAGCAACTGGTCCGCGATGCCTCGGGCACCCACCTGGTGCGCGAGCCGGCCGACACGACGCCCGGCAGCTGACCGACGTCCCCCGGCGGGGGGACGATGGGAATGCACCGGCCGTCCGCGGGGCTGGTGACCACGTGCAGTCCGACCAGCCGTCAGGAGGACGTCCCGTGCCCCAGCGACCGGAGGACCTCGTCGAGGTGCTCCCCGAGGCCGAGCCGTTCCTCGCCCGCGAGGCGGCGGTGGCCACCCCCGAGGAGCGCCGGGGCCTGGTGCTCGTCCACCACCTGGCCGGCGACTTCGACGCCGCGCACGCCGGAGCACTGACCGGCGCCCACCTGCTCGACGCGCTGCCGAACCGGCTCATCGCCCGCTTCGACGTCGATGCGCTGGTCGACTACCGGGGCCACCGGCCACGGATGACGTTCTCCGGCGACCGGTACGTCTCGATCGCCTCCCCGGAGATCGGGCTGTACGCCCTGGAGGACGACGCCGGGACGCCGTTCCTGCTGCTGCACGGCGCCGAGCCCGACTACGCCTGGGAGCGGTTCGTCGCCGCGGTGCTGCAGCTGGTCGACCGGCTGGGCGTGACCTCGGCCGTCGCGTTGCACGCCATCCCGATGCCGGTGCCGCACACCCGCCCGGTGACCGTGACCGCGCACGCAACACGGCGGCAGCTGATCGAGTCCTATCCCCTGTACTGGGGTGAGATGCGCATCCCCGGGAGTGTCGGTGCGCTGCTGGAGCTGCGGCTCGGGGAGGCCGGCGTCGACGCGCTCGGAATCGCCGCCCACGTGCCGCACTACCTGACCCAGGCCACCTACCCGGCGGCCTCGCTGACCCTGCTCGAGCACCTCACCCAGCTCACCGGCCTGCTCGTGCCGACCGAGACGCTCCGCGAGGCGGCCGAGGCGCACCGCACCGAGGTCGACGAGCAGATCGCCCGCTCCAGCGAGAACACCGCGGTGGTCAGCGCCCTCGAGGAGCAGTTCGACTCCTTCGCCGCCTCCCGCGAGGAGACCGGCCTGCTCGGGTTCGGTGGCGAGATGCCCAGCGGCGACGAGCTCGGCGCGCAGATCGAGCGCTTCCTCGCCGAGCAGGACGGCGACCGCCCCACCGACTGACGCCCCGGCTCAGCCGGTGAGCGCGCGGGCGACCGCCAGCGCGTGTGGGTCGGCCGGCGTCGCATCGGCGGCCGAGCGCAGCCAGGCGACCAGCGGGCCGGCGACCGCCGGGGACAGGGTGACGATCCACTCCGCCGTCCGCGCCCGGGCCTCGGCCACGTGCTCGGTGCTCCCGTCCGCCGAGCGGGCGACGACCTCCGGCCGGGACGCCAGCAGACCGCCGACGGTCCAGCTGCCGCCGGTCGTCCGCGCCGCCAGTGCATCGAGGTGGTCGGCGGCGGCGAGCAGCACCGCGACGTCCGGGTCGTCCATCGACTGTTCCTCCACCTGACGGCGCGTTCAGGCCGGGAGCTTCGCCACCGTCAGCAGGACGACGGAGTCCTCGAGCGCTTCCAGGGCGTGCCGCTCCGCCGGGATGGCGAGCAGTTCACCCGTCCCGAGCTCCTCTGGGGCGGCGGTGGAGGTCAACCGGACCCGCCCCTCGAGCACCAGCAGGGTCGCCTCGCCGGGGTTCTCGTGCTCGGCGAGCCCCGCACCGGCGCGCAACGCGATCACGGTCTGCCGCAGAGTCGCCTCATGGCCGCCGTGCACAGTGTGTGCCGCCCGGCCGCTGTGCGCGCCGGCCGCGCTGGCGGTCAGCTCCCGGGCCACGCCCCACAGGTCCTGTCGCTCTCCGTTCATGCGCGTCCTCTCCACGGTCCGGGACCTCGGGCACCAGCTCGATGCGCCCGGTGCTGGGACTGGACCCGGCACCGGGCCGGACGATGCCCGCTCCCTGCGGGTCGTGGCAACCCGCTCGATCAGCTCCGGCCACCGATCCAGACCACACCGGGTCCCTGCCGCCGCCCCGACCGTCGGTGATGACCAAAGACCTGCTGCGGAACCGGGCGGCCCCCACCAGACTCGGGGGTGCCTCCGCCCGCCGGAACCCGGGGACGGGAAGAGCACACGTCAACGCAAGGAGCTCATGTTGCTGTCCGATCGATCACGTCCGGTCATCGAGGCGACCCTCCCGGTCGTCGCCGAGAACATCGAGGAGATCGCCCGACGCTTCTACGCGCACCTCTTCGGCGCCCACCCCGAGCTGCTCGACGGCACGTTCAACCGCGGCAACCAGGCCGAGGGCACCCAGCAGGTCGCCCTGGCCGGTTCGGTCGCCGTCTTCGCCAGTGCACTCGTCAAGGACCCGGAGCAGGTGCCCGAGCACCTGCTGGCCCGGATCGCGCACAAGCACGCCTCGCTGGGCATCACCCCCGCGCAGTACGACGTCGTCCACGACAACCTGTTCTGGGCGATCGTCGACGTGCTCGGTGACGCCGTCACCCCCGAGGTGGCCGCGGCCTGGGACGAGGTCTACTGGCTGATGGCCTACGCGCTGATCAACATGGAGCGCGGCCTGTACAGCTCCCGTGGGGTGCGCCCGGAGACGGTCTGGCGCGAGTGGGAGGTCGCCGAGAAGACCGAGGAGACCGCCGACGTCGTCACCTTCCGGGTGAAGCGGATCGACGACCGGCTGGTCAAGACGTCGCTGCCCGGCCAGTACGTCTCGGTCAAGGTGCAGATGCCCGACGGCGTCCACCAGCCGCGGCAGTACAGCCTCACCCGCGCCGACGACGGCGAGCACCGCCAGTTCTCGGTCAAGCGGGTGCTCGGCGGCGACAAGCCCGACGGCGAGGTCTCGAACCTGCTGTGCGACCAGGTGCAGGTCGGCGACGTGCTGACGATGTCGCTGCCGTTCGGGGACGTCGTCCTCGACGACTCCGGCCGCCCGGTGGTCTTCGCCAGCGCCGGCATCGGGATCACCCCGATGGCCGGGATGATCTCGCACCTCACCGCCGCCGGGTCACGGCTGCCGATCACCCTGCTGCACGCGGACCTCGACGAGAGCTCCTTCGCGCTGCGCGGGCAGGTCAGCGCCGACGTCCAGCAGCTGCCCAACGCCTCGCTGCACGTCTGGTACGAGAACGGCGCGGACAGCACGCTGCCCACCGACGGCGTGCACGCCGGGATGATGGACCTGGCCGCGGTCGACCTGCCCGACGGCGCGGCGTACTACCTGTGCGGCCCGCTGCCGTTCATGCGTGCGGTGCGCAGCGCGCTCATCGACCGCGGCGTGCCGGGCCGGGACATCCAGTACGAGGTGTTCGGCCCCGACCTGTGGCAGGCCGACCTGGCCACCGAGCCGACGCCGGACGCCGCGGCCCACCCGGTCGCCGCCCAGGCCTGACCGACCCGGCACAGCACTGCGGGCCGCGCCCGGGGAGTCCCCGGTCGCGGCCCGCAGTGGTCTGACGGTGCGGGCTCAGCCCGCGTCTGTCACTGAGCCGATCTCACTTGGCCAGGACGACGTGCTCGTTGGGCACGCAGTGCGTCATCGTCAGGCCCGAGACGTCGCGCGGACCGTTCTTGCCCAGGTTGGCCGCGCGCTGCAGCTCCGCCTCGGTGAGCGTCTGGGTCTGCAGCGGCTGCATCCCCCGGACGTCGTCCGCGCTGATGCCCAGGCCCTCGCCGACCCGCTGGCCCAGCTCGTCCTCGGCCATGAAGAGGTGCCACATCATCCGCTCCTGGATCGGCCGGTCGCACTGCGACAGGTTGGCGATCAGGTTGGCGACGAGGTCGTCCTTCTCCCACTGCTCGGACAGCAGGTAGCGCTGGCCGGCCTGGGTGTAGTCGTCGGTGCGGTCGATCCGCTTGCGGGTCAGCCGGCCGGTGATCTCCGGGCCCTGCTCGTCGTGCGTGGGGTACTCGGCCTCACGCAGGCCGCCCAGGATCGACGGCTCGTAGTTGACGTGCGGGTTCTGGCCGGGGCCCAGGTCCACGCCGTAGGCCATCGCCCCGTCGCGCTGGTTGGTGGCGACCTTGACGCCCTTGGGCTGGTTCACCGGCAGCTGCAGGTAGTTGGGGCCCACCCGGTAGCGCTGGGTGTCGGAGTAGGAGAACGTCCGGCCGACCAGCATCTTGTCGTCGGAGAAGTCCAGCCCGTCGACGAGGACACCGGTGCCGAAGGCGATCTGCTCGCTCTCGGTGAAGAAGTCCTGCGGCGTGCGGTTCAGCGTCAGGGTGCCGACCTTGCGCAGCGGGAACTCGTTCTCCGGCCACACCTTGGTGTCGTCCAGCGGGTCGAAGTCCAGCTCCGGGTGGTCGTGGTCGTCCATCAGCTGGACGTGCAGGTCCCAGGAGGGGAACTCGCCGCGCTCGATGGCCTCGTAGAGGTCCTTCGTGTGCACGCCGAGCTCGTTGCCCTGCGCGACCGCGGCGTCGGCCTCGGTCCACGACTTGACGCCCTGCTTGGGCAGCCAGTGGTACTTCACCAGCTTGGTCTCACCGGCGGCGTTGACCCACTTGTAGGTGTTCACGCCGAAGCCCTGCATGGTGCGGTAGCTCGCCGGCAGGCCACGGGGGCTCAGGACGAGCGTCATCATGTGCAGCGCCTCGGGCGACTGCGACCAGAAGTCGAAGACCCGGTTGGCGACCTGGCGCTCGAAGGTCACCGGGTCGGGCTTCTGCGAGTGGATGAAGTCGGGGAACTTGATGGCGTCCCGGATGAAGAAGACACCCAGGTTGTTGCCGACGAGGTCCCAGTTGCCGTCCTCGGTGTAGAACTTCACCGCGAAGCCGCGCGGGTCACGCGCCGCCTCGGAGGAGTCCCGGCCACCGGCGACGGTGGAGAAGCGCAGCGCGACCTCGGTCTCCTTGCCCTTCTCCTGGAAGAGCTTGGCCCGGGTGTACGTGCTGATCGGCTCGTCGCCGACGGTGCCGTCGGCCACGAAGACGCCGAACGCCGTGGCGCCACGGGCGTGCACGACGCGCTCCGGGATGCGCTCCCGGTCGAAGTGGCTGATCTTCTCCAGGAACTGGTAGTTCTCCAGCGTGGCCGGGCCACGCGAGCCCACCGTGCGCTGGTTCTGGTTGTCGTAGATCGGGTGTCCCTGACGGTTGGTCAGGACGGCCCGGTCGGCCTCACTGGCGGCAGGTCCCTGCGATGCGACGTCGGTCATGCGATCACTCCCTCTTCGATTGCACTGTTCGTGCCGTGCACGTGCGTCCTGCGCGCGACCTGACAGCCGGCGCAGAGTCCCCAGAAGACGACCTCGGCCTCGTCGACGGCGAAACCCGCCGCGTCCGAGGGCTGCAGGCAGGGGGCCTGGCCCACGACGCAGTCGACGTCGGCGATCAGCCCGCACCCCCGGCAGACCAGGTGGTGGTGGTTGTCGCCGACCCGCAGCTCGTACAGCGCCGGCCCACCGGCCGGCTCGATGCGGCGGGCGATCCCGCTCCCGACGAGCGCCTTGAGCACCCCGTAGACCGCCTGGGGCGAGATCGAGGGGTGGACGGTGCGTGCGGCGGTGGCGATGGTGTCGGCGTCGACGTGCGGGTGCTCGGCGAGCACCCCGAGCACGGACAGCCGTGGCCGCGTGACGCGCAGCCCCGCCGTCCGCAGCTGCTCTGCCCAGGTCGTCTCCATCAGCAACGAGTCAACCCCGTTGTCTTGAGTCAGTCAATAGAGGGACCCCGTGCCCCCCACCACTCGCAGGCTCGCGGCGGGACCCTGCACGGGGCCGGCGGGGACTATGCGAAGACGATGGTGCGGTCGCCCTCGACCACGACGCGGTCCTCCACGTGCCAGGTCACCGCCTGGGCCAGCACCTGGCGCTCGACGTAGCGACCGATCCGGCGCATGTCCTCGACGGTGGCGCGGTGGTCGACCCGGGCCACCTCCTGCTCGATGATCGGGCCGGCGTCCAGCTCCGCGGTCACGTAGTGCGCCGTCGCCCCGATCAGCTTCACGCCGCGGTCGTGAGCGGCCCGGTACGGGTTCGCACCCACGAAGGCCGGCAGGAAGCTGTGGTGGATGTTGATCAGCCGCTCCGGGAAACGGCTGCAGAAGTCGGCCGAGACGATCTGCATGTACCGGGCGAGCACGACCAGGTCGACGTCCCCGATCAGCTCCAGCGCCCGCGCCTCCGCGGCGTCCTTGGTGTCCGCGGTGACCGGGACGTGGTGGAACGGCACGCCGTGCGCCCGGGCGACGGGCTCCAGGTCGGGGTGGTTGGAGACGACGGCGGCGATCTCGGCCCGGAGGTCACCCGCGTCGACCCGGTAGAGCAGCTCCTGCAGCACGTGGTCGGCCTTGGAGACGAAGACCGCCAGCCGCGGGGTGCGTGCCGCCTCGGTCAGCCGCCAGGAGAACCGCCACTCCCCCGCCAGGCCGGCGAGCGCCGCCTCCAGCTCGGCGCGGCGGGTGGCCAGGTCGGCGAGGACGAACTCCAGCCGCAGGGTGAACGTCCCGCCGGACGGGTCCGAGGAGTGCTGCTGGGACTCGGTGATGTTGGCGCCGGCCTCGGCCATCAGCCCGGAGAGCACCGCGACGATGCCCGGCCGGTCGGGGCAGCGGACCACCAGCCGCCCCAGGTCGGCGGTGGAGGGAGCACGGGGATCGGGTCCAGACACGCCCGGAATGGTCCCAGGGGTCGCCGCGTCACCCGCCGGGCGGGTCGGTGGGGGTGCGTCCGTCAGGGCAGGGCGGCGCGGGTGCGGGCGGCGACGTCGAACAGGTCGCCGTGCTCGGCCACCCGGGTCAGGACGTCGTCGGTGCGGAAGCGGACCGACTCCGGGTCGCCGCCCTCGCGCAGCGCGTCGACCTCGGCCCAGCGCAGCGGGGTGGAGACGGTGGCGAACGGCCGGGCGCGCAACGAGTACGGCGCGACCGTCGTCTTCGCGGTGTTGTTCTGGCTCCAGTCGACCAGCACCTTGCCCGGCCGCAGCGCCTTCTCCATCCGCCAGACGACCTCCTCCGGCGTCTGCCCGGTCAGCTCCTGGGCCAGCGCCTTGGCGTACCGGCTGGGGTGCTCCTTGTCCGCGCACTCGATCGGGGCGTAGACCTGCAGCCCCTTGGACCCCGAGGTCTTCACCACCGGGTCGAGCCCGTCGGCGACCAGCCGCTCGCGCAGCCGGTGCGCCACCTGCGCGCACTCGACCACCCCGGTGCCCGGGCCCGGGTCCAGGTCGAGCACCAGCAGGTCGGGCAGCTGTGCCGTCCCGGCCTCGTCCACCTGCCACTGCGGCACGTGCACCTCCAGCGCCGCCAGGTTCGCCGACCAGACCAGGTCGGGGACGGCGGAGAGCAGCACCATGTCCAACGTCTCCCGGCCCCGCGAGGACCCGGGCGAGGGGACGGTCACCGTCTGCACCCACTCCGGGGCGTGCCGGGCGTTGTTCTTCTCGAAGAAGGCCTGCCCGTCGACGCCGTTCGGCCACCGGGTGAAGGTGACCGGCCGGTGCGCCACGTGCGTCAGGAGCACCGGCGCGATCCGCACGTAGTAGTCGATGACCTGGGCCTTGGTGAAGGCCACCTCGGGGAAGAGCACCTTGTCCAGGTTGGAGACCTCCAGCTGGCGGCCTTCGATCTGCACCCGCTGCCTCACGGCTCGACCACCACGTCGGCCGGCGCCTGGTCCGCGCGCAGCCCGCGCCAGGACGGGTGCCGCAACCGGCCCTCGCGGGTCCACTCGGTGAAGACCACCTCGCCGACCAGCGTCGGCTCGACCCAGTGCGCGTCCCGGGTCACCTCGCGGGGCAGCGCATCGGCGAACGGCGCGGACGCCCGCGGGGTGAGCAGCGGCTCGAGGTCGGCCAGCGCCCTCGCGGTGAAGCCGGTGCCCACGTGCCCGGCGAAGACCAGGCGGCCGTCCTCGTCGTGCACCCCGAGCAGCAGGGAGCCGATGCCGCCGGCCCGCCGCCCGGCCCCCGGACGCCAGCCACCCACGACGACCGACTGGGTGCGGAAGTTCTTGACCTTGCGCCAGTCCGGCCCGCGACCACCCGGCCGGTAGACCGAGTCCAGCCGCTTGGCGACGACGCCCTCCAGCCCGTTCTCCCGGCTGGCCCCCTGCACCTGCTGCCCCACCCCGGCGGCGTCGCCGCGGAACCAGGGGGTGGTCACCCAGCGGTCCGAGCCCAGGCCGAGTGCGTCCAGCCGGTCGCGGCGGGCGGTGTAGGGCAGCCCGAGCAGGCTCTCGCCGTCCAGTGCCAGCAGGTCGAAGACCAGGTAGCTGACCGGGGCGGTCGCCGCCAGCCTCGCCACCTCCGGCCCGGTGCGGTGCATCCGGCCCTGCAGCAGCCCGAAGTCCGGCCGGCCCCGGGCGTCCAGCGCGACGACCTCGCCGTCGACCACGGCGTCGCGGCCGGCCAGGGCCGCCGGCAGCGGACCGAGCTCGGGGTACCTGGCGGTGACGTCGTTGCCGCTGCGCGCCCGCAGCCGGAGGCGCCCGGAACGCACGTGCGCCAGCGCCCGGACGCCGTCCCACTTGAACTCGTACCCCCAGCGCAGGTCACCCTCGGCGGGCAGGTCGCCGACGGCGGCCAGCATCGGCGGCAGGTCCTCGGGCACGCCGTCAGCGGTGACCACCGGGAGCGGCCGCCCGGCCGGCTCGGCAGCGCGGGTCTGTCCCGGCCCGACCCGGCGGGGGGCCAGCGGTTCGGCGGCGGCCACCCGGGGTCAGGCGGTCTTGCGCGGACGGGCGGCGCGCTTGGCCGGCTTCGCCGGGGCGTCGTCCTCCGCGGCCGCTGCCTTCTTCGGCGCCGCCTTCCGGGCGGGGGCCTTCTTCGCCGGGGTCTTCTCCCCCGCGGCCGCCTTCTTGGCCGGCGCCTTGCGAGCCGTCGCCTTCTCCGCCGGGGCGTCGTCCGCCGCGTCGTCCCCGCCGTCGTCCGACCCGGCGGCCGGTGTGCTGCCGCCGGCCCGCTCGACGCTGCGCCGCAGGGCGCTCATCAGGTCGACCACCGCACCGCCGCCGTCGTCGGCGGCCTCCGGTGCGGCCTGGACCTCACCGCCGCTCTGCTTGGCCTCCAGCAGGGCGGCCATCGCCTCGCGGTAGTCGTCGGTGAACTGGGTCGGGTCGAAGTCCCCGGCCATCGTGGAGATCAGCGACTCGGCCATCGCCAGCTCCTGCGGGCGGACCGGCACCTCCTCGTCCAGGAACGTGAAGGCGGGCCGGCGGATCTCGTCGGGCCAGCGCATGGTGTGCAGCACCAGCACGCCCTCCCGTACGCGCAGTGCCGCCAGCGACTCGCGCTGCCGGATGGCGATCTTGGTGATCGCCACCTGGCCGGCGTTCTCCAGGGCGGTGCGCAGCAGCACGTAGGGGCGGGTCGCGACGCCGTCGGGTTCCAGGTAGTACGTCTTCTCGAAGTGGATCGGGTCGATCTGCTCCTGGTCGACGAACTGGAGCACCTCGATCTCGTGCGTGGTGCCGAGCGGGAGCTGGTCGAAGTCCTCGTCGGTCAGCACGACCAGCTGACCGTCGGGCAGCTCGTAGCCCTTGCCGATGTCGCCGTACTCGACCTCTTCGCCGTCCACGGAGCAGACCCGCTTGTACTTGACCCGGCCACCGTCGGCCTTGTGCACCTGGTGGAAGCGGATGTCGTGGTCCTCGGTGGCCGAGTACAGCTTCACCGCGATGCTGACCAGGCCGAAGGAGACCGCGCCCTTCCAGATCGACCGCACGACTACCTCCTCGCCCCGGGGCCCGCGACCCCGCCTCGACAAGATCAGAGGATAGGTGCCCCGGCGGGTGCGCGGCAGCGCGAGACGGTCACGCACCGCAGCGCACCACCCGGTCGAGGGAGCCTTCGGCCCGCCGGTGTGCGGTCCCGCCGGCTCCGACGGCCACGCAGCGTCACGCCGAGCTCGCGGTCAGACCTCCTGACCGGTCAGGCTCCCGGCCTCCTCGCCGTCGTCGGACCGCAGCCCGCCGTTCTGGATGGCGTCGTAGGCGAACTGCAGGACGTCGGAACCGGCCACCATCGTCATGGTCAGCGCGGCCAGCCGGGTCGCCCGCGGCGCGGTCACGTACCCGAGCACGAAGCCCGTGCCGACCCACTGGGCCATGCAGAACGGGCAGGTCAGCAGCTCCCCCACGGCGTGCTTGACGCCCCCGTGCTCGCGCACCTCCTCGGCGACCTCGGCCTCGCCCGACGTCCCCTGGTAGCTGACGAACGGTGCGCGCACCGGGGCGGTGACCGGGTCCTTGGCGATCCGCCGGGCCAGCCGGAAGGTGCCGACGGTCAGCAGGACCGCGTCCCCGAGGGGGATCCGGCTGGGCAGCTCGCGGCCCGACACCCGGATGGCGGTGGCCGCCGCCCCGACCAGGCCCAGGTAGACGCTCATCGCCCCCAGGTCCGCGGCCAGCGGCCGGGCCTCTCCCTGGGTGTACTCCTCCTGCTGGGTACGGGCCCAGCGGCGGACCGGTCGCCCGAGCCGCTGCACCTCGTCTGTGATCGCCATGCTCGCGGCGGTACCCGCGGCACCCGGTGCCATGCGGCCGGCGGGAGCTGGATCACGCATGCCCGGCAGAGGGTCGGGTAGGGCCGGACCACGACGCCGGTCACCCGACCGGCTCCCCCGTCCACGGACGGACGAGCGCGCCCACCGCCGGGGCGCGCAGAACGGAGGAGCTCCCATGACCGACCCGGACCGCGCCGCCCGCGACTCCGCCCTCAACGACGCCGAGTTCCCCGACGACGAGCGTGGCCTCACCGGCACGGCCGACGGCCCCCGTGGCGACGTCGGCCCCGAGGGTCAGACCGCCCGGGACGTCTTCCCCGAGGACAACGGGATCCCCGAGGTCTCCCAGGACGACAGCCCGACCATGGCCCGCGCCGAGGACCCGGAGTTCGCCCCCGAGCCCGGCGACCGTCAGCACCAGGCCGTGGACTTCGGGACGACGGCACGCGAGCAGGCCGAGGGCGAGTCGCTGAGCGGCCGGCTGGAGCGGGAGGTCCCGGAGGACGCGTCCGACGTGCGCCCGGCCGAGGACCCCGACCGCGCGTTCGCCCAGCTCGACCAGGACGAGGACACCGACCGGCTCAGCGACTCGGGCACCAACCGCACCGGCGACGACGTCGAGGCCTTCGCCGACGCCCCGGTCGGCGGTGAGGGGCCGGAGGAGAGCGCGGTCCACGTCGTCGAGGGCACCTGACCCCAGCCGCAGCGCGTCGGGCCGGCCGCCCCGCCGGCCCGACGCGCGCGGAGTTGGTGCCGCGATCATGACACGACTAGGTTGGGCGCCACGGTTGAGCAGCCAGCCGTGGCCTGCCCGAGAGTTCCTCGGGAGGCGTTCCGGAACCTCGGTGTCCCGGGCCGTGTCGGGCCGGACGGTGTACCGCAGTACATTGTCCGGGCATCCGCGTGCCCGCCAGGCATCGCCGCTGAGAGGAGCTGCAGTCCGTGACCTCATCCGACTCACCCGCCGAGGGCTCGCGCGACGTGTCAGCCCCGGCTGACACGAACGACGCCCCCTTCGACGACGTGATCACCCTGTCGACGTCCACCGACGACGACGGCACGGTCACCGTGACGGTCGTCGGCGAGGTCGACACCTTCACCGCGCCCGTGCTGCGCGCGTCCCTGGACACCCAGCTCGAGCAGCAGCCGACCGCCCTGGTCGTCGACCTGTGCGGTGTCCAGTTCCTCGGCTCCGCCGGCCTCGCCGTGCTCGTCGAGACCCAGAAGTCGGCGCGCTCCCGCGACGTCGGCCTGCGGCTGGTGGCCAACACCCGCGCCGTGACCCGGCCGCTCGAGGTCACCGGCCTCATCGACCTGTTCACGATCGCCGAGAAGGCCTGACCCCAGGCCTGCCGCGACACGACGACAGCGCCCCACCTCTCCGGAGGTGGGGCGCCGTCGTCGTTCGGCCCCGTCGCAGGGGCCCGCGCCGAGCTTGCGAGGCGTGGGGGCGACGGGGTCCTTCGTCAGGCGCTGAGCAGGGAGCAGACCGCCGCCTCGATGGTGCGCTGCGCCGTCCGGTCGTCGGGGGCTCCGGCGGCCTCGGCCAGCGCGCCGGCGACCGTCTCGCCGTGCTCGTACCGGTCGACCACCCGGGGGTCGACGTAGCTGGTCTTGCACACCGTCGGGGTGTTGCCCAGCTGCTCGGAGACCTTGACGTAGGCCTCCCGCACCGCACGCTTGCGTGCCGTCTGGCTGCGCGGGGTGGGGGTCTCGGCCAACGTGGCGGCCATCATCACCGTCGCCGTCCAGGTGCGGAAGTCCTTGGCGGTGATCTCGGCCCCGCTGACCTCCTTGAGGAAGGCGTTGACCTCGTCGCTGGTCACGTCGTGCCAGCTGCCGTCCGCGAGCCGGTAGCCCAGCAGCTCCTGCCCCTCGTCCTCGGGGCGTTCCAGCAGCTGCCGGACGACGGTGGCGGTGGGCCGGTCCAGCAGCTCGACCTCGCGGTCGATGCCGCCCTTGGCGGTGTAGTGGAAGAAGACCCGCTCCCCGCGCACCGACACGTGGTCGCGGCGCAGCGTCGCCAGCCCGTAGGTGCCGTTGTCCTCGGCGTACTGCTCGCTGCCCACCCGGAAGGCGCCGAGGTCGAGCAGCCGGACGGCGCAGGCCAGCACCCGTTCGCGGTTGAGCCCGCGGGTGCGCAGCGCCGCCACCACCTCGTCCCGGACGTCGGGCAGCTGGTGGGATATCTCCAGCACCCGCTCGTGCTTGGCGGCGTCCCGCTTGGCCCGCCACTCGTCGTGGTAGCGGTACTGCCGCCGGCCGGCGGCGTCGGTGCCGACGGCCTGGATGTGGCCGTTGGGCCACGGGCAGATCCAGACGTCCTTCCAGGCGGGCGGGATGGCCAGGGCCCGCAACCGGTCCAGCCGGTCGTCCTTGATCAGCGCCCCGTCCTCGTCCTGGTAGGAGAACCCCTTGCCAGCGCGACGCCGGGTCCAGCCCGGGGCGTGCACGTCACTGCGCCGCAGTCTCACGCCGGAGGGATGTGCACGACCGGGTGGGCTCAAACACGGGTGGTCACCACGTCACCCCACCGGGTGCCGTGGCAGCTCCTCCGGCGGGTGAACGGGGGTTTGCCGTGCGCCCCAGTGGGCAACGCAGCCAGGCGGTCGGTCTACCGTCAAGGGAGCCGGGTCAGGCCCGACACCCGTCGCTGAGCGGCCGCTCGTCGTCCGCGCTCCGGACCGGAGCCGCGGGACGGGCGCGCGAAGACGGACAACCGCGCTCCCGTCCGGGGGTGCGGGGGACGACGAAGGAGCGAACGACGCATGGTCGACACGACGGGCGCCGCCACCGGCGAGCGGCGCACCGAGCGGCTGGAGCTGCGGGTCCCCACCTCGCCGACCCAGCTGCCCGCGGTGCGGGCGATGACCGGTGACCTGGCGATGCGGATGGACTTCGACCTCGACGCGGTCGAGGACCTGCGGCTCGCGGTCGACGAGGCCTGCGCCACGCTGTCCTCCGTCGCCCTGGGGGACGCACCGCTCACGGTCGTCTTCGAGGCCGCCCGCGACGGCCTGCGGATCGACGCCTGGGTGCCGACGGCGACCGGGGTCGACGTCCCGCGCGACGGCTTCGGTTGGGCCGTGCTGCACACCCTGGTCGACACGGTCGAGGCCGGCCCGAGCGACCAGTCGATCGTGGCGGCCGGCGACGGCCGGAGCACACCCGTCGCCTGC
Organism: Modestobacter sp. VKM Ac-2978; assembly: GCF_026968025.1. NCBI lineage: Bacteria > Bacillati > Actinomycetota > Actinomycetes > Geodermatophilales > Geodermatophilaceae > Modestobacter > Modestobacter sp. VKM Ac-2978. The sequence goes on from NZ_JAPVBP010000004.1 coordinate 468,403, forward strand.
ATCAGCCTGGTCAAGAAGCTGCGGCGCTACAGCGCGATCGACGCCCTGACCGAGCAGTCCGACCCCGACGTGTCGGTCGCACGGTGACCCGGTCGGCTGCTCCGGACTCCCCGGCTGCCGACGACGCCGTCCTCGGCTCCGGTGAGCCCCTCGGGTCCCCGGCCCCTGCCGCTGACGCCCCTGCGGTCGCCGACACCGCCTCGGAGACCGAGATGACCGACCCCACCGACACCCCGAAGGATGCCCCCACGGAGTCCTCCGCAACGACCCCGGAGCCGGCTGCTGACCCGGTGCCGATGTCGGACAACCGCAAGCGGGCCGAGCGGACCGCACCGCTGTTCGCCGAGCTGGCCACCCTGGACAAGGGCGACCCGCGACGGGAACGACTCCGGGAGATCCTGGTCGAGGAGCACCTGCCGCTGGTCCGGCACTTCGCCCGCCGGTTCAGCAACCGCGGCGAGCCCTTCGACGACCTGCTCCAGGTGGGCACGCTCGGCCTGATCGCCGCCATCGACCGGTTCGACCCGGGTCGTGGGGTGGAGTTCCTCTCCTTCGCCGTGCCGACCATCACCGGCGAGATCAAGCGGCACTTCCGCGACCAGGGCTGGTCGGTGCGCGTGCCGCGGCGGCTGCAGGAGCTGCACCTCTCGCTGAACGCGGCGGTCAGCGAGCTGTCGCAGAAGAACGGCCACGCCCCCACGCCGTCCGAGCTGGCCGAGCACCTCGGCATCCCCCGGGCAGAGGTGCTCGAGGGCCTGGCGGTGGCCAACGCCTACCGCAGCAGCTCGCTGGACGAGCGTCTCTCCGGTGAGGAGGACTCCCCCACCCTCGCGGCGACCCTCGGCGAGGAGGACGCCGCCCTGGAGGGCGTGGAGTACCGCGAGTCACTGCAGCCGCTGCTGGCCACCATCCCGCCGCGTGAGCGCCGCATCCTGATCCTGCGGTTCTTCGGCAACATGACCCAGTCGCAGATCGCTGCGGACATCGGCATCTCCCAGATGCACGTGTCCCGGCTGCTCAGCCAGACCCTGGCCAAGCTCCGCGAGGGCCTGCTCAAGGACTGATGAAGGACCCCGTCCTCCTCACCCCCTCGCAAGCTCGGGGGCGAGCCTCTGGACGGGGCCGTGAACGCCGATGGCCCAGAACTCGAGGAGTTCTGGGCCATCGGCGTTCATCGGGTCAGCCCGGGGGCAGCTCGAGCGGGTCGTCGTCCGCGGAGCGGTTGCGCGGGTCGGCGGCCGGGCCGCTCTCCTGCACGTCCTGCTTGACCTGTGACAGCGGCGGCGGCTTGGGGATCTGCGGCGCCGTCTCCCCCGCCGCGTCGGCGATGCTGGACAGCGAGATCTTGGCCTCGGGCTGCTCGGCGGCCGGCGGCAGGTTCGAGTCGAACCAGTTGCTGGTGTCCAGGGACGACGCCGGCGCCTGGCTCGCGCCCTGGGCGCCGGAGGACGCGTCGACGTCCAGCCAGCTGCGCTGCCCCTCACCGTCGTCGCCACCACCCAGCTTGGACAGCCCCTCCAGCGCCTTGCTGAACTCGCTGGGCACGATCCACATCTTGTTGGCGTCGCCCTGCGCGATCTTCGGCAGCGTCTGCAGGTACTGGTAGGCCAGCAGGCCCTGGTCGGGCTTGCCGTCGTGGATGGCCTGGAACACCGTCTCGATGCTCTTCGCCTGCCCCTGCGCCTGCAGGAACAGCGCGGCGCGCTCACCCTCGGCCCGCAGGATCCGGCTCTGCCGCTCGGCCTCGGCGTCGAGGATCGCGGCCTGCTTCTTCCCCTCCGCGGAGAGGATCGAGGCGGCCTTCTGGCCCTCGGCCGTGGTGATCGCCGACTGCCGCTGCCCCTCGGCGGTGAGGATGACCGCGCGCTTGTCGCGGTCGGCGCGCATCTGCTTCTCCATGGAGTCCTGGATGGACGGCGGCGGGTCGATCGCCTTGATCTCCACCCGGGCGACCCGCAGGCCCCACGGGCCGGTGGTGCCGTCGAGCACGGTGCGCAGCTGGGAGTTGATGCCGTCCCGGCCGGTCAGCGCACCTTCGAGATTCAGCCCACCGACCACGTTGCGCAGCGTCGTGGTCGTGAGCTGCTCCATGCCGGTGATGTAGTTGGCGATCCCGTAGACCGCCAGGCGCGGGTCGGTGACCTGGAAGTAGACGACGGTGTCGATGCCGACCTGCAGGTTGTCGGCGGTGATGACCGGCTGCGGCGGGAAGGAGATGACCTGCTCGCGCAGGTCGATCGTCGCGCGCACCCGGTCGACGAACGGCACGAGCAGCGCCAGCCCGGGCGAGAGGGTGCGGCTGTACCGGCCCAGGCGTTCGACCACCTTCGCCTGCGCCTGCGGGACGATCGTCACGCTCTTGGCCAGTACGAAGGCCACCAGCACGGCGATCACGATCAGAGCGATCAGGGCGGGTTCCACGAGGGCGGTGCTCCGTTCCTAGGAGTGGTGCGTCGATCTGATCTTGCCCCGTCCGGCGCCACCTGAGGACCCCTGGGGGCTCCCGGTCACCCGGACGTCGACTCAGAGATGGCTGACGTAGGCGACCGGTCCCTCGATCTGCACGATCCGCACCTCGGCGCCGACGTCGTAGGCCTCGTCGTCGAGCTGGGTGCGCGCGGTCCACTCGTCGTCGCCCAGCCGGATCCGGCCGGCGGTGTTGTCGACGCGCTGGCTGACCACGGCCTCGCGGCCGACGTAGGTCGCGACGCCGTCGATCTGCTCGGGGGTGCGGTCGACCAGGTGCCGCTTGGCGACGGGCCGGACGAGGACCAGCAGCCCGGCCGAGACGACGATGAACGCGATCACCTGGAGGAGCAGGTCCCCACCCAGCAGGGCCACGCCCATGCCGCCGAGCGCGCCGCCGGCGAACATCAGCAGGACCAGGTCCAGGCTGGCGACCTCACCGGCCGCGAACAGGCCTGAGGCGATCAACCAGAGCAACCAGGCGGGCACGCTCCCGAGTCTGGCACGCGAACGCGTCATCCGGTCGCCGTCCCACGCCTGCACGGCCCACGGGACCACACCCACGGGACATGGCCGGTCGGTCGGGCGGCGGCCGGTGGCGCGGCCGTCGTAGCCTCGTTCACCGTGCACGACATCGCCGCCGGCCGGTTCGCCGTCTGGGCCACCGCCTGGCTCACCGGCCGCAGTTCCTACGACGAGGCACTCGACGTCCTGCTGGGCGAGACGGCCCACCGGGTCGTCGGGTTGCCCGGCACCGACGAGGCGGTACCGCTGGGCTGGGCGCTGAGCGCGCTACGGGGCCTGGGCGAGGAACGGCTGCGGCTGGTGCTGCCGGTGCCCGGTGACACCCGGGGCCTGCCGGCGGTACCAGGACTGGTGGCGCTCGGCCTGGAGGCCGGGCAGGCTGCCGTCGGCACCCGGCTCGCCCTGGTCCCCGAGGCGCTGGGGCCCGAGGCGGTCTCCTGGACGGCGGTGTCCCTCGACGGCGCCCCGCCCCTGGCACCGCCGGTGGAGGGCAACCTGCGGGCGGTCTCCGGTGCGCTGGACCTCGCCGTCGGCGACTCCGCCCGCACGCTCGCCGCGCTGGACCTCGCCCGGTGGAACCCCGAGGTGCCCGGGCTGCTGGCCGGGCTGGCCCGGACCGTGCACGCACCCGGGCTGCCGGCCGACCACGATCCGGTGGCGCTGTCGGTGCTCGGCCGGGCCCAGCGGTTGTCCCAGGTGCTGGACCTGGCGATGGCCGACGCGCCCGGGGCCGCGGTTACCCACGCCCAGGCAGCGGCCCGCGACGAGGCCCTGCGCCCGCTGGCGACCGCCGTCCGCGAGGCGACGGTCGCCGCCTACAACTGGGTGCCGCGGGGCTGAGCCGCGGCGCTCACGCGCCGTCCCACCGGCTCCTGCGCTGCCGCGCAGGGCCGCTTTGCACGCTCTCCGTGCGCTGTGCCCGCGCCGCAGCACGGGCGATGCGCACGGAGAGCGTGCAGAGCGGGCATCAGGCCGCTGGGCGGGCCGGGCGCTGGACGAAGCAGCAGGACGCCGGGCAGTTGGTGCCCAGCCGGGGCTCGCCGCCCGCCCGGCGCTCGACCAGCAGGTCCCGCAGCGAGGCGACGAACGCCGGGTGCGTGCCCGCGGTCGCCGCCCGGGCGAAGGCCAGGCCCAGTTCGCCGGCGGTCTCCTCGGCCTCGTTGTCCAGGTCCCAGATGACCTCGAGGTGGTCGGAGATGAAGCCGATCGGGAAGACGACGACGGCGGTCTCCCCCGACTCCGCCAGCGCCCGCAGGTGGTCGTTGACGTCGGGCTCCAGCCACGGCACCGACGGCGGCCCGCTGCGGCTCTGCCACACCAGGTCGACGTCGCGCCCCGGCGCCGCCGCCTCGACGACCAGCTGGGCGGCCTGCTGCAGCTCGGCCTCGTAGGCGCCCCCGCCCGGCCCGGCCACCGCGGCCATCGCGTTCGGGATGCTGTGCGCGGTGGCCACCAGCCGCGCCGTGCCGCGGACCTCCTCGGGCAGCGAGGCGATCGCGGCGGCCAGCGCCTCGGCGTTGGCCTGCACGAACCCGGGGGCGTCGAAGTAGTGCGGCAGCTTCTCCGCCGTCGGGCCGGTCGGCGCGGACGGGTCGAGCTCCAGCGCGACCCGGGCCCGGGCGACGTCCTCGTGGTACTGCCGGCACCCGGAGAACGAGGCGTAGGCCGAGGTGGCGAGCACGTAGGCGTGCTCGATGCCGTCGTCGGCCATCTGCCGCCAGGCGTCCTCGACGTAGGGCGCCCAGTTGCGGTTGCCCCAGTAGACCGGCAGGTCGATGCCGGCGCCGGTGAGCTCGGCCTCGAGCGCGGCGACCAGCGCCTTGTTCTGGTCGTTGATCGGGCTCACGCCGCCGAAGTGGTGGTAGTGCTCGGCGACTGCCTCCAGCCGCTCGGGCGGGATGCCCCGGCCGCGGGTGACGTTGAGCAGGAACGGCATGACGTCGTCAGTGCCCTCCGGGCCACCGAAGCCGAGCACCAGCAGCGCCTCACGGCGCCCGGCCGGCGCCGGCGTGCGTGCCGGCTCGACGCCGCCGTTGTTGCGGACCGCGAGCGACGGGGACTCGTCGGGCTGCTGGTCGGGAGGGGTGATGGAGGCCCCGGCGGGGAGCGGGTGCCGGGGGCGAGCGAGGTCGGTCACCGGACCGTCATACCCCCACGGCGTGGAAGCCGCCGTCGACGTGCACGATCTCACCCGTCGTGGCCGGGAACCAGTCCGACAGCAGCGCGGTGACGGCCTTGCCGGCCGGCTCGGTGTCGGTGACCGACCAGCCCAGCGGGGCGCGACCCTCCCAGGCCTCCTCGAACTGAGCGCTGCCCGGGATCGACTTCATCGCCATGGTGCGCAGCGGGCCGGCCGCCACCAGGTTGACCCGGACGCCCTCAGGGCCCAGCTCCCGGGCCAGGTACCGGGACGTCGACTCCAGGGCCGCCTTCGCCGCGCCCATCCAGCCGTAGACCGGCCAGGCGACGGTGGCGTCGAAGGTCAGGCCGACCACCGAGGCGGTGTCGCCGAACAGCGGGCGGCAGGCCTGGGTCAGCGAGGCCAGGGACCAGGACGAGACCTGGAACGCCGTCGCCGCGTGCTCCCACGCGACCTCGGGGAACCCCTCGCCCATCGCCTCCTGCGGCGCGAAGCCGATGGAGTGCACCACGCCGTCCAGGCCGTCGACGTGCTCGCGCAGCCGGTCGGCCAGCGTCGCCAGGTGCTCGGTGTTCGTCACGTCCAGCTCGACCACCGCCGCCTCCTGCGGCAGCCGCTTGGCGATCCGCTGGCAGAGCGACAGGGCTCGGCCGAAGTTGGACAGGACGACGGTGGCGCCCTGCTCCTGCGCGAGACGCGCGACCGAGAACGCGATCGACTGCTCGGTCAGCACGCCGGCGACCAGGATCTTCTTGCCGTCCAGAATGCCCATCAGTGTCCCATCCCCAGTCCGCCGTCGACCGGGACGACCGCCCCGGTGATGTACCCCGCCTGCTCGCCCGCCAGGAAGCGGACGACGCCGGCGATCTCCTCTGCCTCGGCGAGCCGCCCCAGCGGCACCTGCCCGAGGATCTCCTGCTGCCGCTTCTCGGGCAGCTCCGCGGTCATGTCGGTCGACACGAACCCCGGCGCGACCACGTTGGCGGTGATGTTGCGGCCGCCCAGCTCGCGGGCGATGGAACGGGCGAGCCCGACCAGGCCGGACTTGCTCGCCGCGTAGTTGACCTGCCCGGCCGAGCCGAGCAGCCCGACGACCGAGGAGATGAAGATCATCCGCCCGGCGCGGGCGCGCACCATCTTCGGCGCCGCCCGCTTGGCGACCCGGTAGGCGGCGGTGAGGTTGGCGTCGATGACGTCGGTGAACGCGTCCTCGCCCATCCGCAGCAGCAGCCCGTCCCGGGTGATGCCGGCGTTGCTGACCAGGACCTCGACGGGCCCCTGGTGCTCCTCGACCTCGGTGAAGGCGCGGTCGACGGCGGCGGCGTCGGTGACGTCGCACTGCACCCCGAAGAGCCCCTCCGGGGCGCCACTGCCGCGGTGGGTCACCGCCACCGAGTCACCCGCCTCGGCGAACGAGCGGGCGATGGCCAGCCCGATCCCGCGGTTCCCACCGGTCACCAGCACCGACCTGCCCACTGCGCCCACCTCATCGAACCGACCGTGCACTTCGTCGTGGTGAACCTAGTCGGTGGGCTCACGTCACATCGGACGAGCCCTGACGTCGATCCCGCCGCACACTGGCCGGGTGACGTCGTCCCCGACGGGCCCGCGCGGCCTGGTCCGGCTGCTGAACACCGCCGACGGGCGTGCCCTGTGCCTGGCCGGCGCGGTGGACGCCGACGTCGTGGCGGCCTTCCAGCGCCGCTACGGCCGCGAACCGGTGCGGGTGGACGTGATCGACGCCGGGTCGGTGACCGCACTGTCCGGAGCCGCCCTGGAGCTCGTCCGTGACCACCTCGACGTCGCCGCGCTCGGCGGGCGGACGGTCACGCTCCGGCGGTCCCCCGCCTTCGGCCGGCTGCTCCAGCAGACCTGAGCCGCGCGGCCCGCGCAGCAGTGCTGGTCGGGCGCCAAGCCGCGCGCCGCAGCGGCCGGTGACCCGATCAGGTCACCGGCCGCTGCGCCGTGCGGGACCCCGTGCCGGGGCCGGTCCTGCTAGTCGAGGTAGTCGCGCAGGACCTGGGAGCGGCTGGGGTGGCGCAGCTTGGACATCGTCTTGGACTCGATCTGGCGGATCCG